>JAFWFS010000027.1 GCA_017515475.1 Erysipelotrichaceae bacterium
AAGAACGGCGTGCTGACGGGGAAGGGACTAAGCTACGGCGGTTCTCTGATCCGTCCGGAAGCGACCGGATACGGAGCGATCTATTATCTGAACGAGGTTCTTAAGGATCAGGGCGATTCTTTGGCCGGTAAACGCATCGGCGTTTCCGGTTTCGGTAATGTCGCCTGGGGGATCATGAAGAAGTCTGCCGAACTCGGTGCCAGGGTGACATACATGTCCGGACCGGACGGCTACATTCATGACGAGGAAGGAATCGTCACACCGGAAAAGATTGATTTCGTTGTCGGGATGCGCCGAGACGACCCGATGCACTGCAGACCGTATGCGGAGCGTTTCGGTTGTGAATTTGTCGAAGGAAGAAAATTCTGGGGCGTAAAGGATGTTGATATCTACATGCCTGCGGCGATACAGAACGACGTGCTTCTGGAGGATGCGAAAAGAATCGCGGATTCCGGCGTGAAGTATTATATCGAGGTCGCTAACATGCCTACCGCAAACGACGCTCTGGAACTGTTAAGAAAGAGTCCTGTCATTGTCGCGCCGTCCAAGGCGGTCAACGCCGGAGGTGTGGGCGTTTCCGGACTGGAAATGTCCCAGAATTCGCAGCGGCTTTCCTGGAGCGAAGAAGAGGTGGATGAACTGCTGAAGCTGATGATGAAAAACATCTATAGGGACTCGAAAAGAGCCGCACAGGAGTACGGCCTTGGCTATGATCTGATCGGCGGAGCGAACATCGCCGGTTTCGAAAAGGTCGCCAGGGCGATGTACGAACAGGGGATCTTCTAGATCACCACATCCTGCGGTATTCCTTGGGAGTCATGCCTTCGATCTTCTTGAACAGTCTCGAGAAGTAGTTGGCATCCGCGATCCCGCAGTTCTTGGCGATATCTTCCATGCTCAGATCGGTGAATCTGAGCATTTTTTTCGCTTCGGTGATCCTGCGGTTCTGCAGGTAGGTGTTGACTGTTACGCCGTAGGTGTTCCTGAAGAGTCTGGTCAGATAGAACTTGTTGATGTAGAAGATCTGCGACAGGGAATCCAGGGAAAGGTCGTCAGAATAGTGCTCGTCGATATAGTCCCTGATGTCGGAAATGTGGTAGATCGTATTGCGTCCGCTTTCTTCATAGACCGTTTCTCCCATCAGCAGAGTCAGAAGGTCGTAGAGACAGCCGTTGATCTTCATGTCCCGGATGTAGTCGTCGGATCCCGCAATGGCGCAGATGCGGTTTATGAGGTCCTGGTAGGAATTCTGTTTCCCGCTGATGAAGATGTTGTTTCCGTTTCTTTCCAGGTATTTCCGGTAGATGGAAGAAACGCCCTTTCCATAGAAGTGGACCCACATGATGTTCCAGTTGTCGGAAGAATGGGAATAGCCGCTCCGGCAGTCGATGAAGACGCAGGAGGAACGGTTCAGCCGATATTCCCGGTTCTGATAGGTAAAGGTGCCGTTTCCTTCCAGAACGATCAGGAAAAGAAAGGAATCCAGATCGTTTCGGGAACTGATATGTTTCTTTAAGGACCTGAGTTCTCCCGCTTCCTGCAGATAGATCAGGGAATCTTTCGCGAATTCGCTTGGCGTATAGACGATACGCCTGCTGTCGACGACATTGTTCATGTCAATATTATGCTATAAAAAGTCAATTTAGTCTATTATCATCAATATTTTATCGGTTTAATATAGTATCTGAGTGAGGTCAATATTATGAAAAAAGCGTTAATTACCGGAATTACCGGACAGGATGGCTCGTATCTGAGCGAACTGCTGCTGGAAAAGGGATATGAAGTACACGGCATCATCAGAAGGTCGTCCGTCGACTACAGAGAGCGCATTGCCCATCTGGAAAACGATGATCGTTTTCATCTGCACTATGGCGATCTGGGCGACTCCATCAGCCTGATCAAAGTCATCAGCACTGTCAGGCCCGACGAGATCTACAACCTGGCGGCTCAGTCCCACGTTCAGGTCAGTTTCGATGTTCCGGAATTCACGGCCGATATCGATGCCATCGGGATCCTGAGGATCCTGGAAGCCGTCAGGATCTGCGGACTCGAGAAGACCTGCCGTATCTATCAGGCTTCTACTTCGGAGCTGTATGGAAAAGTCGAAGAAGTCCCGCAGTCCGAAACGACGCCTTTCCATCCGTATTCTCCTTACGCTGTAGCCAAGCAATACGCCTACTGGATCGTCAGGGAATACCGGGAAGCCTACGGGATGTTCGCGGCGAACGGCATACTGTTCAACCATGAATCGGAACGCAGAGGCGAGACCTTCGTTACGCGGAAGATTACCCTTGCGGCAGCACGCATTGCCCAGGGCAAGCAGGAAAAGCTTTATTTAGGCAATCTGGACTCGCTGAGAGACTGGGGCTATGCCAGGGACTATGTCGAGTGCATGTGGCTGATCCTGCAGCAGGATGAACCGGACGACTATGTCATCGCCACCGGTGTGCAGCACAGCGTCAGAGAATTCTGTGAACTTGCTTTCAGGCATGCCGGCATCGAGCTGGAATTCAAAGGGGAAGGGATCGAGGAAAAAGGCTACGACCGGAAAACGGGCAGAGTTCTGGTCGAAGTTTCCAGAGACTTCTACCGTCCGACCGATGTCGTCAATCTTCTGGGCGATCCTTCCAAAGCCAGAATGAAACTGGGCTGGAATCCGACCGCAACTTCCTTTGAAGAACTGGTCAGACTGATGATTGAACACGATATGAAGAAAGTCGCAGTAGAAAGGGCGGAGGAACAGATCCACCGCAATCTGGCGGAATATCTGGAGAAAGGCGTGGTGAAATAAGATGATGAACAAAGACGCGAAGATCTACGTTGCCGGACACCGGGGAATGGTGGGATCGGCCATTGTCAGACAGCTGAATAAAGAAGGTTATCACAATATCATAACAAGAACGCACAAGGAACTGGACCTGTGCAGACAGGAAGAGGTAGAGAGATTCTTTGAAGAAGAGAGACCGGAATACGTCTTTCTGGCCGCCGCCAAGGTCGGAGGTATCGTCGCGAATCAGTCCGCCCTGGCCGACTTCATGTACGACAACATGATCCTGGAGATGAACGTCATCCATTCGGCCTGGAAAAACGGCTGTAAAAAACTGGAATTTCTGGGCTCCAGCTGCATCTATCCAAGAATGGCGCCGCAGCCGATGAAAGAGTCCTGTCTGCTGACGGGAGAGCTGGAGAAGACAAACGAAGCCTATGCACTGGCCAAGATCAGCGGACTGAAGTACTGCGAATTTCTGAACAGGCAATACGGAACCGACTACATCTCGGTCATGCCGACGAACCTCTACGGTCCAAACGACAACTATCATCCGGAACACTCCCATGTGCTTCCAGCTCTGATCAGAAGGTTTCATGAAGCCAAGATCGACGGCCTGCCTTATGTGACCTGCTGGGGCGACGGATCGCCGCTGAGGGAATTCCTGTATGTGGACGATCTGGCGGAACTGTGCGTCTTCCTGATGAACAACTATTCGGGGAACGAGACGGTCAATGCCGGGACAGGCAAGGAACTGTCAATAAAAGAACTGACCGAGCTGGTTGCGAAAGTGATCGGATACAAGGGCGAGATACGCTGGGATACAAGCAGACCAAACGGCACGCCGAGAAAGCTGCTGGATGTATCCAAAGCCACGGCTTTAGGCTGGACCTACAAAACGGAACTGGAAGAGGGCATCGCTCTGGCGTATCAGGATTTTTTGAACAACCCGATGAGGGCGGAGAGGTAGGATCATGAATATCATACTGTTATCAGGCGGATCAGGAACAAGACTGTGGCCTTTAAGCAATGAAACGATGTCGAAGCAGTTCCTGCGTCTTTTAAGAAACGAGAAAGGCGAGAAGGAGTCGATGGTGCAGAGGGTCTTCCGTCAGCTCAAGGAGACGAAGATCGATGCGAACATCGTCATCGCGACGGGAAAATCGCAGGTCGAGTCGATCCGTTTCCAGCTGGGAGAAGATACCGATCTGGTGGTGGAACCGGAGAGAAGGAACACCTATGCCGCCATCCTGCTTTCGGCCGCCTATCTGAAATACAGAAAACACATCGGTGACGACGAATCGGTTCTGGTCCTTCCGGTCGACCCTTATACGGACAACGCCTATTTCAAGACGCTGCATAAATTGGATGAAGTCATTCAGAGCGGACGATCGCAGATGGTACTGATGGGCATCGTCCCGACCTATCCAAGCGAGAAGTACGGATACATTATCTGTAAGGAAGATGAAGGGGATGTCAGAACGGTCACCAGATTCCAGGAAAAACCAGATCTGGAAACGGCGAAACGGCCACTGACACAGGGCGCCTTCTGGAATGCCGGTGTTTTCGGCTTCAAGCTGAACTATATCATGGATATTCTGCACAAGGAACTGAAAGCGGATTCCTATGAGGAAGTCCTGGAACAGTTCCCGCAGATTAAGAAGAACAGCTTCGACTATGAGGTCGTCGAGAAAGCCGATTCCATCAGCATGGTCCCGTACCGGGGCGAATGGAAAGACCTGGGTACATGGAACACTTTGACAGAGGAGATGCCGGAGAACCACGGCAATGTCGTGACCGGTGAAGGAAACGAGAATGTCAGCATCGTCAATGTTACGGACAAGCCGGTTGTGGTATTGGGCTTAAAGGATGCGGTCGTCGTTTCCAGCGCCGAAGGCGTGCTGGTTTCGGACAAGGGAAAGAGTTCCTATCTCAGACCGTACGTGGAAGGACTGAACGAGAGACCTCTTTTCGAGGAGAAGAGATGGGGCAAATACAAGGTCCTGGATCAGGAAGAATACGGACAGGGACAGAAGATTCTGGTGAAGCGTCTGTCGGTCAGAGCCGGCAAAGCCTTCTCTCTGCAGCTGCACCATCACCGCGACGAGATCTGGATCATCGTTTCCGGAAGAGGTCTGGTAACGGTCAAAGACGAAACGAAGGAGATGTCTGCCGGTGACGTCGTGAAGATCAGCAAGGGAGAAAAGCACAAGGCCGTCGCCCTGGAGGACATGGATATCATCGAGGTACAGATCGGAGACATTCTGAGCGAGGAAGATATCGAGAGGTTCGACTATCAATGAGGCTGGGCGGACTAGAGATGGGCGGAACCAAGATGGTCTGCGCCATCGGAGACGAAAAAGGGGAAGTCCTGGACAGGTACGTGATCGAGACTTTAGAATCCGAAAAGACTTTGCATGAAATCGCGGAGTATTTTTCAGACAAGAAGATCGACGCTCTGGGGATCGGCAGTTTCGGTCCGATCGAACTCAACAGAGAATCCGACCGCTACGGATACATCACTTCAACTCCGAAACCGGGATGGGCGAATACCGATGTCGTCGGACATTTCCGTTTTCTGAACGTTCCGATCGGTTTTGATACGGACGTCAATGCGGCCTGCCTGGGTGAAGTCACTGTCGGAGCAGGAAAAGGATTTAGAAACGTGATCTACGGAACCGTCGGGACCGGGATCGGTTTCGGCGTCTATCTGGAGGGGAATCTACTGCACGGCCTGATGCATCCGGAGACCGGACACATGCTGGTGAACAGACAAAAAGAAGACAAGGACTTCAGCGGAACCTGTCCGTATCACGACAACTGTCTGGAAAGCTTTGCCAGCGGCCCGGCGATCAGGAAACGCTGGGGCAGAAAGCCGCAGGAACTCTATGACAAGAAAGAGGTATGGGAGCTGGAAGCCCGCTATCTTGGAGAAGCCATGGCCAACTGCATCATGTGCTATTCGCCGGAAAGGATCATTCTGGGCGGCGGCGTGATGCATGTTCCGGGGCTGATCGAACTGGTCCGTCAGGAGACCTTAAAGGCGCTGGGCGGATACATTCAGAAAGACGAGATCACAAAGAAAATGGATGAATACATCGTCCTGCCTGAACTAAGCGATGATGCGGGCATCATCGGTGCGATGGAACTGGGAAAACTGGAGATGGAAAATGAACTGTCTTGAGAGATATGAGATATGGAAACGGAAGGTAGAGGATAAGCAACTTCTGGAAGAGCTGGAACGGATGGATGAGCATCAGATCGAAGATGCCTTTTACCGCGATCTGGCATTCGGTACAGGAGGACTAAGAGGCATCCTTGGCGCCGGGAGCAACCGCATGAACATCTACGTGGTAGCCAAGGCGTCCCAGGGTCTGTCTGAATATCTGAAAGAAAACAGCGCCGAAGCAAGCGTTGCGATCGGTTACGATACCAGGATCAATTCGAAGCTGTTTGCCCAAACGGCAGCGGAAGTCTTTGCCGCAAACGGCATCCGGGTCTATCTCTACCAGGAAGCCCTGCCGGTTCCGATGCTTTCGTTTGCGGTCAGGCATCTGAACTGTTCGGCAGGGGTCATGATCACCGCATCGCACAATCCATCGAAATACAACGGTTACAAGGTCTACGGACCAGACGGCTGCCAGATCACGACCGAGGCGGCAGGGAAGATCCTGGAGAAGATCTCGGCCATCGACGAATTCGGCGTCGAAAGAAAAGCGGATAGCGAGCTGATCCGTTCTATCGAACAGGAAACGGCTGAAGCCTATATCGAGGAAGTCAGGAAACAGACATATCTCTATGACGAGGAAATCGACAGAGACATCTCCATCGTCTATACGCCGCTGAACGGAACAGGTCTGAAACCGGTAAGCCAGGTTCTGAAACAGCTGGGATATACCAGAATCATCACCGTTAAGGAACAGGAAGAACCGGACGGGAACTTTCCGACCTGTCCTTATCCGAATCCGGAAGTCAGGGAAGCCATGAATTTAGGCATGGAATATGCGAAAAGAAACGGCGCCGATCTGCTGATTGCGACGGATCCCGACTGCGACCGGGTTGGTGTAGCCGTGAAGGATCGGGACAGTTTTACGATCCTTTCGGGAAACGAAGTCGGCGTACTGCTGCTGGATTACATCTGCGAGAGAAGGAAGGCGGCAGAAGACATGCCATTGGATCCGGTTCTGATCAAGACCATCGTAACGACGGATCTGGGAGAGAAGATCGCCGAAAGCTATGGGGTGAAGACGATCAATGTCCTGACGGGCTACAAGTTCATCGGGGAACAGATCTCCCTTCTGGAGAAGCAGGGAAGGCTGGACGACTTCATCTTCTCCTTTGAAGAATCGGACGGCTATCTTTCCGGAACCTATGTCCGGGACAAGGACGGCGTGAACGGCGCCTGTCTGGTCTGCGAGATGTACGCCTACTACCGCAGCAGAGGCATTTCCCTGAAAGAAAAGCTGGAAGAAATCGCCCGGTGCTTCGGATACTACGACAGCGTCCTGCTGTCCTATGAATTTCCGGGTTCAAAGGGGTTCGAAAAGATGCAGAACATCATGAAGGGATTAAGAGAAAACCCGTTACGGATGATCGGGGAATTCAAGGCTGTCAGATCTCTTGACTATCTTGAAGGCATAGACTCTCTGCCGAAGGCGGACGTTCTGAAATATTTCCTGGAAGAGGGAACTACGATGGTGATCCGTCCAAGCGGTACGGAGCCGAAACTGAAGATCTATCTGACGATCTGCGGAAAAGACAGGAAGGATACGCAAAACAAGAAAGAAACGCTGACTTCATTCGCCGACGGACTGATGGGTGCATGATGCCGGGGCGGATGAAAAGATAAAAGGAACTATGTATAATAAAGTTTAATAAACAGATCGGAGAACGGTTATGAAAGAATTGCTGAATCTGATAGAAAAGGATGCACGCTATGAAACGAAGGATCTTGCGGCTTTGCTGAACGAAGAAGAAGGCCAGATCGACGAACAGCTAAGACAGCTGGAAAAAGACCACGTCATTGCCGGCTATCATACCATCATTAACTGGGAAAAGGCCGATCAGGAGATTACCAAGGCCATCATTTTCGTCAACTGCGTTCCGGAAAGGGAAGCGGGATACGACAAGATCGCCAGAAAGATCGCCAAGTATCCGGAAGTGGAAACGCTGTATCTGATCTCCGGAAAGGCGGAGTTCATGCTGCAGGTCAACGGCAGGACGATGCGCGAGGTTTCCAGTTTCGTGGCGCACAAGCTGGCTCCGACAGAGGGCGTCAACGGTACGGAAACGATGTTTATCCTGAAGGAATACAAGATCAGCGGTGTCGATCTTGACGATACGAGAGAAGACGGCGAAAGGTTGCTGGTAACCCCATGACATTCGAGGAAGAGATCAACCAGACGATACGCTACATCAAGCCCAGCGGGATCAGGAAGTTTTTCGATATCGCCAGCACCAAGAAGGATGTCGTATCTCTGGGCGTGGGCGAACCGGACTTCATTACCCCGTGGCACATCAGGGAGGCGGCCATTCATGCGATCGAAAAGGGCAGGACTTTCTATACCGGAAATAAGGGTCTGCTGCAGCTCAGACAGGGCGTATGCGACTACTACAGACGCCGATTTAACGTGGAATATGATCCGGAAGAGAACGTCATCATCACGGTGGGCGGTTCGGAAGCGATCGACGTCGTATTAAGAACGCTTATTCAGCCGGGGGATGAAGTGATTCTTCCGACTCCCGCCTATGTCGCCTATGCGGCGATCATCGAAATGGCCGGAGGTAAAGTCATAGAAGTTCCTCTGGAAGAAAAGGACGAGTTCAAGCTTACGCCGGAAGCCTTCCGAAAAGCCGTAAGCGACAGAACGAAAGCCGTCATTCTCAACTTCCCGGGAAATCCTACCGGAGGTATCATGAGCGAGGAAGACTATGCGAAGATCGTTCCGATCATCAAAGAAAACGGTATCTTTGCGATCACGGATGAGATCTACGCGGAGCTGACCTACGGGCAGAAGCACTGTAGCATTGCGCAGTTCGACGAAATAAAAGACAGAGTCGTCGTCATCAACGGCTTCTCCAAGGCCTATTCGATGACCGGCTACCGTGTCGGCTACATCCTGGCACATAAGGACATCGTTTCCATGTGTAACAAGATCCACCAGTATACGATCATGTGCGCCACGACGCCGAGCCAGTATGCGGCCATTGAAGCCGTCAACAACGGAGACGGCGACATCGAGGTGATGTTCGAGAGTTTCAGGCAGAGAAGAAACTACATCGTCAAGGAGCTCAACCGCATCGGTCTCAAGACCCACATGCCGCAGGGGGCCTTCTACGTCTTCCCATCCATCGCCTGCACGGGGCTTTCAAGCGAAGACTTCTGCGAGAAGCTGCTGGAGGAAGAGAACCTGGCACTGGTTCCGGGCAATGCGTTCGGCGATGCCGGAGAGGGCTATGTGCGTATTTCCTACGCCTACTCTCTGCAGGAGATCAAACTGGCGATCGAGAAACTGGAACACTTTTTATCCAGATACAGATAAGGAGATCAGATCAATGAATATCGGTGTATTAGGTGCCGGAACCTGGGGAATGGCTCTCGCAAGGATGCTGGCAAACGACAACTATGATGTGACGGTGTGGTCAGCTCTGGAAAAGGAGATCGACGAACTTTCGCAAAGCAGAAGACACAAGAATCTGCCGGGGATGATCATCCCGGATTCGATCTGTTTCACCAAGGATATCGCCGAAGTCTGCAGGGACAAGGAGATCCTGCTGTTTGCTGTGCCTTCTCTCTATGTAAGAAATACCGTCAGATCGGCAAGGAATTTCATTCCTGACGGACAGATCGTGGTGGATGTCGCCAAGGGCATCGAGGCGGAAACGCTTTTCACCATGTCGCAGGTCATCGCCGATGAACTGAATGACGGGGAACATAAAAACGTGAAGATCGTCGCCCTGTCGGGCCCGACCCACGCTGAAGAGGTAGCACTGGATCTGCCGACGACCATCGTATCGGCATGTTCCGATATGGCTGCCGCAAAGAAGGTACAGGATGTCTTCATGAATACCTGCATGCGCGTCTACACAAACGACGATGTACTGGGCATCGAGCTGTGCGGTGCGCTGAAGAACATCATCGCTCTGGCTTCAGGCATATCCGCAGGTCTGGGATACGGTGACAACGCCAAGGCCGCCATCATTACCAGAGGCATGGCCGAGATGACAAGACTGGGCAAGAAGATGGGCGCAAAACAGGAGACCTTTGCCGGACTGGCCGGGATCGGGGATCTGATCGTTACGGCTACTTCGATGCATTCCAGAAACAACAGATGCGGGATGCTGATCGGACAGGGAAAGAAACCGGAAGATGCGGTAAAGGAAGTCGGCATGGTCGTGGAAGGCATCAACGCTCTTCCTGCGGCGATGAAGCTGATGAAAGTATACGACGTGGAGATGCCGATCTCCGCGATGGTCAATGCCGTTGTCAATGAGGGAGCGGATCCGAAGAAGGCCGTTGCCGAGCTGATGGGCAGAGACAAGAAGAACGAGATGAACTATTAACGGAGAATACGAACAGTGAGACTATTGATTGATGATGCAAACATTGAGGAAATCAGGCGTTTAATGGATCTATATCCGATCTCCGGGGGAACCACCAATCCTTCCATCCTGGCGAAATACGGGGATGATCCGTGGACTCTGCTCAAGAAGCTCCGTACGCTTTACGGAGAAGAGAGGGACTTTCACGTGCAGACGATTGCCATGGATGCGGATGGAATGATCGGTGAAGGCCGGCACATCGCTGAAGTACTGGGAAAGAACACATTCGTCAAAATCCCGTGCATACCGGAAGGTTTCAAGGCGATGAAGACTTTGTCGAAAGAAGGCTACCGGATTACCGGAACATGCATCTATACGCCTTTGCAGGCCTATCTGGCGATCGAATCCGGGGCACAATATGTTGCTCCTTATGTCGACCGCATCGACAACATGGGCTATGACGGCGTTGAAGTCGTCAAGATCATTCAGGACATCATCGACAATAACGGATATGAAGCGAAGGTCCTGGCCGCATCCTTCAAGAATTCACAGCAGGTTCTGGAACTGTGCGCCTATGGGATCGACAGTGCCACCTGCGTCCCGTCTGTCATCGACAATTTCACGAACAGTGCCGCAATCCTGGCCGCCGTCGAGAAATTCAGGTCGGATTTCGAAAAAACCGCAGGTCAGGGAAAGACCATGGCGGAACTCTAAACTGCAAAATACAAAAAAACAGGCAAGCATTGTTGCTAGCCTGTTTTTTATAGCGTGTTTACACAGTTCCGTGAGGAACAAACACTACCCGCTATGCGGGTACGCGATATATGTTATACGAAAATGTCACCTTTCCTTACAATAGAGGTGTTCAGGCTCTGTTGATAGAAAGGAAAGGTGACATTAATATTATATGGCAAATCAGCACAATTCTCTGGCTCATACCAGATGGATGTGCAAATATCACATCGTATTCATCCCGAAATACCGCAGGAAGATCATCTACAATCAGATCAGGAAGGACATTTCCGGATATATCTCTACCCTGTGCAGATACAAGGGGGTAGAGATCATAGAGGGACATATGATGCCGGATCACGTCCATCTGGTATTATCCATTCCTCCCAAGATGGCGGTATCCGGCTTCATGGGATATCTGAAGGGAAAATCGTCTCTGATGATTTTCGAGAATCATTCCAACCTGAAATACAAGTTCGGCAACAGGAAGTTCTGGGCCGAAGGATATTATGTATCAACGGTCGGTCTGAATGAAGCCACGATCGTCAAGTATGTGCAGGATCAGGAGAAAGTCGACATAGCTTTGGACAAACTGAACACAAAGGAATATGAAGATCCCTTCAGGAAACCGGCACAGACAAGACTCCTTTAGGAGTCAGGACCCAACAGGGGTAAACACAATAGAGCCTGAACTGTTTTCTGTTCAGGCAGCGCCTTGAGACGCAGTGGAGAGTAAAAAGCCTTACAGTCTTAGAGAAAACCACCCGTTTAACGGGTGGTAATTATCAGTCTCTCCTATAAAGATCTCTGGTATAGACTTTATCCTTGACATCTTCCAAACAGCTGTCAAAGCGGTTTGCGATAATGGTTTGGGAGAGTTTTTTGAATTTGCTGAGATTGTTGACGATCTTTGATCCGAAGAAGGTATCGCCGTCCGGGAGAGTCGGTTCATAGATGATGACTTCCGCTCCCTTGGCCTTGATACGTTTCATGACGCCCTGGATGGAAGACTGACGGAAATTGTCGGAATTGGATTTCATCGTCAGACGGTAGACACCGATAACGGTCTTATGTTCCATCGCTTTATCATACTGGGCAGAGCCCATGTAGGCACCTGCCATTTCCAGAACCCGATCAGAGATGAAGTCTTTTCTTGTACGGTTGGATTCGACGATCGCTTCGATCAGATTTTCCGGGACGTCTGCGAAGTTCGCCAGAAGCTGTTTGGTGTCTTTCGGCAGACAATAGCCTCCGTAACCGAAGGAAGGGTTGTTGTAGTGGGAACCGATCCTTGGATCCAGGCAGACGCCGTCGATGATCGCCTTGGTATTCAGACCTTTGGTCTCGGCATAGGTATCTAGTTCGTTGAAGTAGGATACTCGTAATGCCAGGTAGGTGTTTGCGAAGAGCTTGACCGCTTCCGCCTCGGTCAGACCGATGATCAGGGTATCGATGTCTTCCTTGATCGCACCCTGTTTCAGCAAAGCCGCAAATTCGTTTGCCGCCTTGACGTTTTCTTCGCTGTTCAGATCCGTTCCGACGATGATACGGGACGGATAGAGGTTGTCGTACAGGGCCTTGGATTCTCTCAGGAATTCCGGCGAGAACAGGATGCGGTCGTCGTTTTTCTCTTTTCTGACTCTCTCGGTGAATCCTACCGGAATCGTCGACTTGATGACGATGTATGCTTTCCTGTTGTGCTGTCTGACCAGGTCGATGACCGCTTCGACAGCACTGGTATCGAAGTAGTTCTTCTGCGGATCGTAGTTGGTAGGAGCCGCAACCACGACATAGTCGGCATCCTTGTATGCGTATTCTCCATCCAGTGTCGCTTCCAAATCGAGCGTTCTGTTTGCCAGATAGTCTTCCAGATAGTCGTCCTGGATTGGCGATTTCCTGTCGTTGATCATCCTGACTTTTTCTTCGATGATGTCGACGGCTCTGACTCTGTTGTGCTGGGCCAGCAGTACGGCGATCGACATGCCGACATAGCCCGTTCCGGCTACGGCGATCTTTCTGCTGATGGCAGCGGCCTTTGTTTCCGGCGACTCTTTTTCTCTTAGATCATCAAAAGAGAAACCGAGCACTTCCTGCAGATCTTCCAGCTGGCTGACGGAAGGCATGTAGGAACCGTTTTCGATCTTGGAGATCATCGCCCGGTTGATGCCGGTCTTTTCCGCCAGGTCGTTCTGAGACAGGTTCAGTTTCTCTCTTCTTTCTTTCGTTACTTTTGCAAGCAGTTCTTCTTTAATTCTGTTCATAGCATTTACCTCGTCATAATGTTATCAATTATAACGGAATTAAGCAATAGAATAATTAACAATGATGCAGATAATAACAAAAAAACAGACATCTTTCATGCCTGTTCAATAGTGCAAATCGCTTTTTTCATTTGCTTATCTGTATTTCAGGATACAGTAGATCGCTCTTAATCCGTCCTTGAAGCCGATCTTCTTGCCTTCTTCGTTCGTTCTTGGATAGTAGGAGATTGGAACTTCCTTGATTCGGATGCCTTTCTTGGCGATCTTGGCGGTGACTTCCGGTTCGAAACCAAAACGGTCTTCCTTCAGATCGATGGACTGGATTACTTCTCTCTTGAAACATTTGTAACAGGTCTCCATGTCGGTCAGCTTCTCGCCCGTAAAGAGGTTGGAAAGTGTCGTCAGGAACCAGTTGGCCACCCGGTTCGCCAGATAGCCTTTTCTTTTCTGATTGAGATATCTGGAACCGTATACGACTTCCGCTTCGCCGTTGAAGATCTTTTCTACGACCAGCGGGTATTCGTTTGGATCGTATTCCAGATCGGCATCCTGGACGATGACGGCATCTCCTGTCGCATGAGCGAAGCCTGTTCTTAAGGCTGCGCCTTTACCTTTATTCACGTCGTGGTATACAATCTGGGAAACCAGAGGTTTTACGTCCTTTTCCAGTATCGCTCTGGTGTTGTCCTTGGAACAGTCGTCGACGACGATGATTTCCTTGTTTTCTACCGGTGATCCCAGAACTTTTTTCACCAGATCAAGGATGCTGTTTTCTTCGTTGTAGCAGGGGATGACAATGCTTAATATTTTAACTTTCATAATACACTTACTTACCTTTCTGCAAATATTTTATCCCAACTATCGATATCAATAACATATATTGAAACATCAGCAATTACTATTTTATTCGATTTTATTTTTTCTAACAATGGGATAAATTCCTTCTCTTCAGCATTCTGGGCAACATCTCTTGTCAATACATAAAAATAAGTCAAGTTTGATGGCTTTTCGTTTTCGTGCAAATAAATGCGATCGTACTCGACGATGAATAATCCTCTCTCCTCATCATAAGCAATCGTGGTATTTTTGTTTTTTCCTTTAGATATCAGTTCTAACACTTTGTAATATCTCATGGTTGTATATCCATAGGATAAACCTTCCTGATTCAGGATATCGTTGATTTGAATCAACTTTTCCTTTGATTTTTCTCCCATAGGGAATGTGTAGAATATCGTTCTTAAAGAAAGGGAAACGACAAGTATCAGCACGGAAAGTTGGAGGATCATCTGAGGCTGTTTGTTCATCCTGTCAGTGAATAGGAATGCATTGATTAGAAAAATAGATAGAATTCCGTTAAAGAGATATCTCTGAACGGAAGTCTTGAATAGAGTATATTGAAAAACACAAATGAACAAGACAACTGAGCTGCTCCACAACAGCAGCTTTCTGCTTTCATCAAGCGTAACTGTTGAACCGGATTTTGATCTGCGTAAATGATATGAAAATAGCGGGAAAATGATCAATGATAAGGAGAACGCAAGCCTTATCAGAGCGAATAATCCTTTAGAGCTGAGAAGGGAAACATTGGTAGGGTTAAAATAAAAAACTTTTAAATAATCAGAAAAAAGATTATGGCTGAGATTTGAAAGTATACGATCCGTATCCGCGAAAATAAAGCGGTATACATACTGGTTTAAAGAAAATGCGGTTGAATTATAATGCCGATATACAAACAATCCGGCAATCGTAAAAATGATGACAAGAGATAAAACGATCAAGTCATCTTTGTTTATCTTTTTTTGGCAATAAAGCAGATATAAAAACCCCAACAGAACAGGAATGGTGCACAACGCTACTGTAACAACGCCATTAGCCGAACTCCAAAGGCAGAACACAATCAACAGAACCGAATTAAGATGAGTATTACGATGATTTCGTATGTTGACAATACAGGAAAGCTCTCCTAAAAAGCAAACGAATCCGATGCCATAACACAGTAGATGGTGCAACAGATTATCTCCAGCATATGTGTATATGAAGAGCGATGTAATACTACAGAACAGAAGCCTGCTGCCGATGTTTTCATAGAGAGATTTTGAAAGCCTATATAGAGTACATAAATAGATGAAAAAGAAAAATAACATCCCGACCTGATTAGAAAAAAAAGATACTCCAAAGAGTTTTACCAGAGGTGCCATGATGATATTCGAACCAAAAGGAACCACATAATAATACACATAATCTGGATTTACTATTGAGTGAGATTTTAAGGATGCTTCTGCCCAAAAAACACCTTCAATAAAATCATACAGATCGTAGAAATTGATGCCTTCAGAGAAAGAAAAAACACAAAAAAAACCGCTGATCGCAATCAAAAAAAAGATAATATGAATAATAAACATATTGATATTCGGTTTGATTCGAGACATAGAAAGCTATCTCCTATAAGATCGTTTTCCTAAAATAATCAATAGTTTTCTTGAGACCTTCATCCAACGGAACCGTGGGTTCCCAGCCAAGTTCTTTTTTGGCGAGATCAATAACTGGTTTTCTCTGGGTAGGATCATCTTGCGGAAGCGGAAGGTAAACGATTTTGGATTTTGAACCTGTATGTTCGATGACTTTTTCTGCCAACTGCAGCATGGTGAATTCTCCAGGATTTCCCAGATTGACCGGTCCGGTAAACCCATCTCTGGAGTTCATCATTCGGATCAAGGCTTCTACTAGATCGTCAACATAACAGAACGATCTGGTCTGTGAACCATCGCCATAAATTGTGATATCTTCACCTTTGAGAGCCTGGACGATAAAGTTGGAAACGACTCTTCCATCGTCGCCTCTCATGTTAGGACCATAGGTATTGAAAATACGGACTACTTTGATATCGACGCCATGCTGACGGTGATAGTCGAAGAACAAAGTTTCGGCAGCTCTCTTGCCCTCATCGTAGCAGGAACGGATACCGTTTGGATTGACATGCCCCCAGTAGGATTCGGGCTGCGGATGGACTTCCGGATCACCGTAAACTTCGGAGGTTGATGCCTGCAGGATTCTGGCATGGCATCTCTTGGCTAGACCCAATGTATGTAAAGCACCAATAAAGGAAGTTTTTATCGTTTTGATTGGGTCATATTGGTAGTGAATCGGTGACGCCGGACACGCTAAATTGTATATTTGGTCGCATTCAACATAAATGTCTTCAAGAATATCTTTACGGATGAATTCAAAATAAGGATTATCTAAAAGATGTCTGATATTGTCTTTTTGCCCAGTAAAAAGGTTATCCATGCATATGACATCGCAACCATCATTTAATAGTCTTTCGCATAGGTGTGAACCGATAAAACCGGCTCCACCTGTTACTAATACCCTTGTTTTATTCATAATATATACCTCTATAATTAATATATCATTTATTTGTTTCTGGAAGTTCTGCAGAAATCTTAACTACCAAATACTGTCCGATCTTTGCGATGCTGTTTTCTTTTGGCCAGACATTCATCTGTGCATATTCATCAGATGAAACGACTTTCAAGTATTCATCGTATTCTACATCTTTAAAATCAAGACCAAAATAGTTCATAAAGTATTTCTGTCTGTTGTATGTTACACCCGTTCTGGTTTTCCAGAATACCGGATTGTCAGGCAAGTCAACTGCATAACGGTAGGTCTTGATCTGGCTTCGCAGAATTGTATCGTCGAAGAAGCCTGCAACAATAACCGGAGTCTCGTTTGGTTTGTATTCTTCATGATGTTCAATGTCGTATACAACCTGTGACATTTGGCTATATGTGTAGTCGTAGGACAATCTGAAACAATGGAAAGTCGCATTGGCTGATACGATATATGTCCATACTAAGAAGATGCACAGAAATGCCGTAATCGGTTTTATAATCCTATTTTGATCCGGTTCGATCATAGCAATTAAGAACGGGATAATTAGAATGTTCTGATAGGTCATCGATGTTGAATACTCTGCATTTGGCATGATCAGGCACACAACATTGGAAGCTACCGGAATCAGTGCAATGCAGAAAAGCGAAAGCAGTATAACACGTATATTCTTTTCTCTAAATCGTTTGAAAACAGTGACCATAAGTAGAATGAATATGATCAAATAGATAATATGGCGCTGTAGGATCCGGTCAGAGAAAAATCGGAAGTACTGTTTATAGGAATTAACAATACTTGAAGGCAAGGAGAAAATGATCCTTCCGACAGAAAGATCAGCCATTCTGGAGCTGGCGTGCAAACCGGTTACCAGATATAGCAATTGTAAGGCAATATAGTATAATACAGCACCTGCAAAAGCGCAGACCAGTGCTTTTGTTGCTTTTTCAAGAATCTTTCTGAGATCCATTCCTTGGCGCAGGGATATTACCATTGTCATCAGAAACAAAGCGGCAGAAAAACCTAAATAGCTTTGATAGATTCCCAGACCGCAGGTAATACAGATAACGGGAATCAACCAGCCGAAAACGCCTTTGTATTGAAAAACCGCATAAACATAGAAGGCAGAGAGTGTCAAAGCAATTGCGTAAGGGAAAGCCACGGCATTATATGTAAAATGGATTATCGATGCCGGAGTGACGGCCATTGTTAATGATAAAAGAGCTGCACTGAGACAAGATTCCATTTTCCAGGTCTTCATGATGATATAGGATGATAGCCAGGTCAGGAAACAGTATCCCAGAACCGCCGGAAGAGGCATGACAATATTGCCGGATATACTGAAAAGAATTGCCAAAAGCCATCTTCCACATCCGGAAATGATCCATGTTGCATTGCTGAAAGCGGTCAATCCTTCAATAATTCCGTCCGCATTGGTATATCCGTAAATAAAATAGAGATTATATGCCAATATACCGGCCATCGTGGAAAGACCTAATCCAATCAAGGCACATGAATATGATTCTTTTATTCTAAAGAATGATAGTTTGTTCACATAAGAAAGTATAGCTTATTCATACGCTTTTAACAAATTATTTAAATATGCTTTAAAACAAACGATGATTCTTTGATATTATATTTATATGTTTACAACGATATTAAAAACTATTGTTGAGCCAGAAAAAAGAAAAACGGGAACAATCAACCTGCTAATTACTTTTTTATATTTAAGCATACACGCATTTGTCGCTTTTCATCACGAACACTGGATGGACGAGGCACAGGCATGGATCATTGCCAGCAACCTATCGATAAAAGAAATATTTGCTATCCTGTGTACGGAAGGCCATCCTTGCCTCTGGTTTCTTTTTTTGGTACCGTTTGCCAGATTCGGCTTCTCCTATCGGTACTTTAGTCTGATCAGTCTTCTGATAATGGGGATTGGGTCGTTCATGTTTCTGCAGAAATCCCCTTTCAGTCTAGTTGTGAAAATCGGAGTTCATCTTAGTAGTGTTTTCCTTTTTTATAATCCGGTTGTATGTCGAAGTTATTCCCTAATTGCGCTGCTGATCATCCTGCTTGCTTCTTATTATCGGGATAGGGAATCGCATCCGCTTTTCTACGGTTTTCTTATTGTCTTACTGTTTCAAAGTCATGTTCTTGTTTACGGGTTAGGGATCGGTCTTGTGGCTGTTCTGATTCTGGATTATTGTCATAGCAAAAAAAGAAAGATACTGATCGGCAGTTTTGTTTCGATTGTGGGGCTGATTCTTTCGATCGCCCAGATTTTTCCCAGAGCAGGCTACGCTTCAGGAATTGATACATCAGCTGGAGGCATATTCAGCAAGATCAATTTTACGAACATTATGAATGGTTTGCGCTATTTTGCGTATACATCCTGGGGATGGACATCTCAGTCGACTTGGCTGTTTCCTTATTTGATTCTCGTTGGATTGATTGCCGCCATTTTCCTGTTTACTACAATAAACAAAAACTGGAAACAGCAGCTGCCTGTTATCATTGTTGCTATCTGCTCAATCGGCCTGTTCTTCGGTGTCGTTATCCTTGTCTATACACCACATGCACAGATGGCGTCGATTCTGATGATGATTGTTCTTTTAATCATGTGGGTGCTATATGAAAATGATACACATCTAAATCTCAGACTGACGGTCGTGCTGTTTCTCGCGGTATCGTCGTTTTTGACTTTCATCCCTGCTCAGTCGAGCATGCGCAGCGATATTTACGGAAAGTATTCTTACAGCAAAGACGCAGCCGAATCACTTGGCAGCCGTCTCAAAGCAGGGGATACCGTTCTGATAGAAAACAGTACCTGTAGTTCGGCTGTATATGCATACCTTGCTTCAGAAACGAAAGACGTCTTCTTCTATGATCTCAACAATGAAACTGAGTATGTTTTTCATCGAATGGGAATAGAATACAGGCAGATTGGTAGAAATGATTTGGAAGAATCAATTCGGAAACATACTAAAAACGGAGGTTCCGTATACCTCTTATTGAATTCAGAGGTGGAAGATGACCGATTAATATTGATATATACAAATCAGAACGAAAAACAAAGATGGAATGAGTCTTATTATATATATGAAGTGATATAAAGGAAGGTAAATATGAAAAAAGCGATAATTATTGGGGCAGGCCCTGCTGGTCTTACGGCTGCATATGAACTACTGGACAAATCAAAAGACTATGAAGTAACCGTTCTGGAAGAGTCGGACAAATTCGGCGGAATTTCCCGTACTGTCAACTATAAAGGAAATAGAATGGACATGGGCGGACACCGTTTTTTCTCCAAAGATCCTGATGTCAATAAATGGTGGGACAAAATGCTTCCGGTACAGGGGCATCCTTCCATGGACGACATCAAGCTGGGAAGGACACCGATCTTGGAAGAAGGTGGACCGGATCCGGAAAAAACGGATAAAGTCATGTTGAAAAGAAACAGACTGTCCAGGATTTTCTTTAAACAGAAGTTTTTCGACTATCCTATCTCCCTGAAATTCGAAACCATCAAGAATATGGGCTTCTTTATGACAATGATTGTTGGTTTCAGCTATCTGAAATCGATTTTCTTCAAACTTCCGGAAGACAATCTGGAGAACTTCTACATAAATCGTTTCGGAAAGAAACTCTACAGCATGTTTTTCGAGAGATACACGGAAAACCTCTGGGGCAGACATCCGAGTCAGATCTCTGCCGAATGGGGTGCACAGCGTGTCAAGGGATTATCAATTATCGCGATTCTGAAAGACATGTTTGGAAAGCTTTTCCACGTCAAGAACAGAAAGGTTGAAACATCGCTGATCGAGACATTCTCCTATCCGAAACTTGGTCCTGGCGAAATGTGGGATCTGACGGCCGAAGAAGTCAAGAAAATGGGCGGCACGATCATTCAGAATGCTCAGGTCACGAAGGTCCATAAGAAGGACAATCTGCTGACGGGCGTAACATACGTGAAAGACGGTAAAGAGCATGATCTAAAAGGGGATATCGTGATTTCATCCATGCCTTTAAAGGATCTGGTATGCGGGATGAACGACGTTCCGCAGGATATGCACGATATCGCTGCGGGCCTTCCATACAGAGACTACAAAACGGTAGGTGTTCTGGTAAAACATCTGGATCTTCCAAACAAGACAAGTATCCCGACCTTAGGCAATATCGTTCCGGACAACTGGGTCTATGTTCATGATACGAATGTCGACATGGGTAGATTTCAGGTCTATAACAACTGGTCTCCATATCTGGTAAAGGATGTTGAGCATACCGTATGGATCGGTCTGGAATACTTCTGTGATGAGGGTGATGAAATGTGGAACATGTCGGATGACGATTTCGCTCATAAGGGAATCAAGGAAATGATCACCATGAAGATGATCAAGTCGGAAGATGATGTTCTGGATTATCATGTCGAATTCGTCAAGAAGGCTTATCCGGCTTATTTTGATACGTATGACAGGATTGAGGATCTTAGAGCCTATCTGAATACCATCCCGAATCTGTATTGTGTTGGCAGAAACGGTCAGCATCGGTATAACAACCTTGATCATTCCATGGTTACGTCCTTTGAATCGGTAAAGAATATTTTAAATGGCATTACAGATAAGACGAATATCTGGAACGTTAACACCGAGAAAGAATATCATGAGCAAAAATCATAGTTTCTCTTTAGATAAACTTCTTGTTTTTTTATCTATTCTATATGTAACGATACCGGTTTTAGTTTTCTTTTTTGGCTGGTTAAAAGAAGCCGTGGCTTTATTTGCCGCTGTTCCTTTTTTCTTTTTCGTATATTTTGTTTGTAAGGACATTATTGAAACCGAAACAAAGCTTTTCACTAAAGAAACATATATCTATTGGATCATCGCAATCGCTGTAATTTGCATTTGGGTTTATTTTTCAGGGATAGGTGCTTTCTCCTTTCAAAACGGCGATCATTGGGTTAGAAATCCTATCTACAGAGACTTGTGTTCTTATCGGTGGCCGGTAATCTACGATCTATCCAAAGAGCCTGCTTTTGTTCAATCTATTACAGGGTCTGATCCGGTAGCGTTTTCTTATTACTTTACGTTTTGGCTGGTTCCAGCTCTAATCTCAAAAGTGTTTGGATTAAGCGAACTGGGATGCAACATAATACTGTTTTTATGGTCGGTAACGGGTCTGCTGCTGATTCTTTACAATATGAACAGAATTATCGGAAAGTGTTCTGTCGGCAGTTTACTGATGCTTGTTTTTTTCAGCGGTATGGATATCTTGAGATGTGTCTACTATGGGAAACCTTATCAATTTATTGAACATATTGAGTGGTGGGGAGACTTGTACCGTATACAGTATTCTTCAAATACAACACAGCTTTATTGGGTCTTTAATCAATCAATTCCTCTTTGGTTGATAATTTGTCTGACATACCAACTGCAGTCAAATAAGTATTTAGGTGCGTTGTATGCATTATCATTTGCTTACTCACCATGGGCGATATTCGGAGTCATACCTATCGCACTTGTGGGGAGTTTTTCAAAAAAACAGAACATATGTCAAGTATTTAATTTGATTAATATCATTACGACTTTATTGACCGCCGGCATCTATGGCTTGTTCTATGTTGCCAGTTCAGGAAGTTCCGGAGGTATAGGAACGACCTTGTCGTATTACAGGACCAGACTTTTCGGGTTTTTGATTGATTATTTCATATTTGTTCTTACTGAATTTATTCTGTACTGGCTGTTTGTTTATAAAGAGAAAAAGAACGATAAATACTTCTGGATCGTTTCGATGGAGCTTCTATTGTTTCCTATGGTTTGGATGAGAGACGGAAACTTCACGATGAGAGCTTCCATTCCTGCGCTTTTTATTTTCATGTTATATATCATAGAAACAATGAATCGCATCGAAACGAAAAGCAAAATCGTTCTTACTGCTATGTTGCTGATTGGATCTTTGACCCCGATCAGCGAAATAAACAGAAGCATTAAAAACACCTTAATCGGTAATTACGATAATGAAGAAGAAATATACAGTTTTGGAAACATTCAGACTCGAAACGAAGCAAGAATAAAGATAGTTAAAGATCAGTTTTTCATATATGATTATAATGAAAGTATTTTCTTTAAGTCTTTAGGAAAATGACGAATGAATTCATATAATAAAGATGGAGCATAGTTATTTATGGAAAAAATAAGCAATAGAATAGGACTTTCAATCATTGTCCCCTGTTATAACGAAGAAGAAGCTCTTCCAATTTTTTATGAAGAAGCAACAAGTGTTTTACGGTCAATTGGGATTAATTATGAACTGATTCTGGTCAATGACGGATCAAAAGATAAAACACTAGAAATCATGAAAGAGCTATCTGATAGAGATAATCATGTAATTTATCTTTCTTTTTCCCGTAATTTCGGCAAGGAATCCGCAATGTATGCCGGTTTATGTAACGCAAAAGGAGACTATGTAGCCATAATGGATGCCGATATGCAGGATCCTCCTTCGCTTTTGCCGCAGATGATCGATATTCTTGAAACACAGGACTATGATTCTGTCGCAACCAGAAGAGCGACCAGAAAAGGTGAATCAAAGATCAGAAGCTTTTTTGCCAGATCCTTTTACAAGATAATTAACAGGATATCCGATGCCGATATTGTAGATGGCGCCAGAGACTTCCGACTGATGAAAAGAAAAATGGTTGATTCCATTGTCTCCATGAGCGAATACAATCGTTTTTCCAAAGGCATCTTCGGCTGGGTTGGCTTCAAGACATATTGGCTGCCTTTTGAGAATGTGGAACGAGTTGCAGGAGTTACTAAATGGAGTTTCTGGGGTTTATTCAAATATGCAGTCAACGGCATTATCAACTTTTCACAGACGCCGCTGGTGATCGCCTCCTTTTTCGGCATGTTCATGACCGCGGTGGCGTTCATGATGTTGGCATTCATTGTTGTCCGGAAGCTGATTTTTGGCGATCCGGTTGCCGGATGGGCTTCCACGATGTGTGTTATCATATTTATTGGCGGTATTCAGCTGTTCTGTCTGGGCATCATGGGGCAATACATCGGTAAGATGTACATGGAAACCAAGAACAGACCGCATTACATAATCTCCGAAACCAATAGAAAAGAAACAGAAAAAATCAGGTAAAAAAATGAGAAAGAAGATCTCCATTGTTACGCCATGCTACTTCAACGGCATGAACCTTCCTGAAACATACAGTGTTATTAAAAACACTGTGTTTGATGTATGCAAAAACTACGATTTTGAATGGATCTGCGTCGATGACGGCAGCGGCGATAATCAGCTGGAAGTCATGCAAAAACTGCAAAAAAAAGATGACAAAATCAAGATTGTCAAGCTTTCACGTAATTTTGGAGAATTTAGAGCCATTGTAGCCGGCATGTCTGTTGCACAAGGTGATGCAGTCGCCGTTATCAGTGCCGATCTTCAGGATCCGCCTGAACTGATTCCTGATCTTTTGAAATTATGGGAAAAGGGTAGCTTGGTCAACCTGGCAGTCAGAAAAGAAAGAGAAGAGAGTTTTCTGAAGAATTTCTTTGCGGATACCTATTATAAACTGGTAAGAAAATGGGTCATTGCAGATTATCCAAAGAGAGGTTTTGACTTCTTCTTGATCGATAAGAAAGTCGTAAAACAACTGGTAGAAATGCAGGAAAAAAATTCCTCGATCTATCTGCAACTGATCTGGCTTGGCTATAAACCACAGACCATTGAGTATACTAGAAGAAGCAGAGAAAAAGGGAAATCCATGTGGACGTTTAAAAAACGTCTGGATCTCTTTATCGATACTTTTGTCGTTTTCTCGCATAAGCTGATCCGGTTCATTATTTCGATCGGTTTATTGTTTGCTTTACTGGGAATGATTCTGGCAGTATACTTCATCATCGATAAGTTAACCAGCAACGTCATGCAGGGCTGGACTTCGTTGATCGTGCTGATATTGGTGGTATCCGGCATCATGATGGTGATGATGGGCCTTCTGGGAGAGTATATTTGGAGAAATCTCGACGAAACCAGAAGAAGACCTTTGTATGTGATTGAAGAAGTGATCACTAGGGAGAAAAAGAATGATTCTCGCAAATAATCTGAAAAGACAGTATGACCTGTTTGCGGAAGAATACCGGCAGAAAGCGGTTGAAGTCCTGGATTCCGGCTGGTACGTTTTAGGCAATGAAGTAAAGGAATTCGAAAACGAATTCGCTTCCTATATCGGTTCAAAACACTGTGTCGGTGTTGCTTCGGGAATGGATGCCCTGCAGATCGCATTTCGGATCATCGGCATTCACGAAGGCGATGAAGTAATTGTCTGTTCTAATGCGTATATTGCCTGTGCCATGGGCATTACAATGAACGGCGGTACACCGGTTTTTGTAGAACCGGATGCATACGATAACCTTGATGCTGAAAAGATTGGGGAGAAGATAACAGATAAAACAAAAGCCATTCTGGCAGTTCATCTTTATGGCCAGTCCTGTGATATGGACAAAATCTGTGAGATTGCCAGGAAATATAACCTAAAAGTGATCGAAGACTGTGCTCAGGCACATGGAACAAAGTGGAAGAAAAACAAGTGTGGCAGTATTGGCGACATGGCCTGCTGGAGTTTTTATCCGACCAAAAATCTTGGTGCATTCGGTGATGGAGGAGCAATCACGACCGACGATGAAGACTATGCCAATGAAGCCAGAGTCATCCGCAACTACGGATCAAAAAAACTGCACTACGAAAATGATATTATTGGTATGAATTCCCGTCTGGATGAACTGCAGGCCGGTCTTTTAAGGGTCAAGCTGAAACATCTGGATGAACTTAATGAAGAGAGGATTCAGATCGCAGACAGATACAGCAACGAGATTGTCAATCCACTGGTTAGACCTCTTCAGACCAGACCAGGCTCAAACAACGTTTATCATCAGTATGTGATTCATTGCGATAGAAGAGATGATCTGATGAACTATTTGAAAGAGAATGATATCGGAACGATTATTCACTATCCGATCCCGCCACATCTGCAGAAAGCCTATGCCTATCTGGGATATCATAAAGGAGACTATCCGATTGCGGAGAGATATGCAAATGAAGTTCTATCTTTGCCGATGTACAACGGCATGAGTAAAGAGGAACTGGATTACGTCATAGAAAGAATAAATGATTTTAAGGAATAAAAATGTCGTTAAGAGATAAGTGCCCGATTCTGGAATTCAAGGATCAGGGAGATGAAAGAGGGAAACTGGTTGTAATCGAAGGGGAGAAGTCGATTCCTTTTGCGATACAGCGTGTTTTCTACATCTATGGGTCGGATGCGACAGTTGTCAGAGGACAGCACGCCAACAGAGAATCGGAATTTGTTCTGATCAATGTTGCCGGCAGCAGCAAAGTCCGTATTACTGACGGTAAAGAGGAGTTTGTTGTAGAGTTGAACAGGCCGATGACGGGCATCTATATCCCGAAAATGGTCTGGAAGGATATGTATGATTTTTCCGATGACTCTGTTCTGCTTGTGCTTGCCAGTACGCACTATGATGGAAACGAATATATCAGAGACTATGACGCATATTTAGAGGAAATCAAGAATGGATAAAGAAACAAAAAAGGGCATAAAGATATCCGACATACTCCTGTATGTCGTTTTCACATTATTAATGATTTTCGTTATCTCGATGAAGATTGACTATCACATGGACGAAACATTGACATACGGTCTATCAAATCATGCCGGATCATATTATATGGAACCAATAGACGGAATTCGCTATGAACCTTCCATTCAGCCTTATATAGATTATCTGGGAGCAACATCTCTGTCCCCGTCTTCTTTCTGGATCCCATATATCAATCAGGCAAGCGATTCTCATCCGCCGATCTATTACATGATCATTCATTTTGTATGCGGTCTCTTCAAGAGAACTTTTTCCCGCTGGCAGGCCGGATCTGTCAATATACTGTTTGCTTTAGGAACGCTTTTTCTGGTTAGAAAAATGATATCTCTCCTGACTGACAATAAACTCATTTACCGGTCCTTGTCTTGGGCGTTTGTTTTTTGCTCAGCGATTCTTTCCGAAGTATCGTTTTTTAGAATGTATGTCATGGTAATATTCCTGACGACATTAACGACTTATCTGTTTATATGGCAGATCGAGAAAGAAAGGGGAATTCTTTTCTATGCACTGATCAGCATTGTTGTGCTGACAGGAGCCCTTACTCACTATGGAACATTGATTTATTCTGCTCTGATCTGCATTACTTACGGAATATATCTTCTGATTCATAAGAAATGGAAAGATGCCGTGATCTTTTGCGTTCTCATGGGCATTGCTGCAGGAATCGCGATCGGCGTTTATCCGGCAATTATCCATCACGTCTTCGGCGCAGGAAGAGGGGGAGAATCGATTGGAAATCTTTTTGATCTTAGCGACATATTTTCCAGATACTTCGAGTATTTTTCTTTCTTTGACCGTTTTGTATTCGGGAGAATGCTGATTCTGATCCTTGTTTCGATCGTTGTTCTGTTCTTTTATCAGAAAAAAAAGGACCATCTTAAACTGGATGAGAAGACGGCAATGAAATATATCATTGTTATTGTTCCTGCTGCTTTGTTCTTTTGCGTAGCAGCGAAGTCATCCCCATATATAGAAGAAAGGTATACTTCAGCGATATATGCTACGGTTTTTGTGGGTGTATTATGTCCTCTCATGATTTTAGTTAGCAAATGTTTCAATGAAAAGATCGCAAGAATCGTTACCGTATCTTTCTTGTTACTTATGTCGCTGATTTCGCTGGCGGGTAACGGATGGCAGTATCTCTATCGCCACGAAAAGAAAAATTTCGATATTCTGGACAATTATGCAGAGAACGACTGCATCTGTATCTATAGCGGTGAAAGCTGGAGAATCAATACTTACATAATTGAACTGACAAAGTATAACAGCTTGACGTTTATCAAACAGGGTGATATTGATCAGTATGATCTGGAGAGTTTTATCACGACTGATAACGGAATCATCGTTCTGGCGGGAGTTTTCGATGACAGCTATATGAATGAGGTCATGGAGAGACTCCCTGACTATAAAGGATATGACTATCTCTGCGAAAGATCATTTTTTGTTTATAGATAGAGATTGTTATATAATTTCTCAATAGGGTATAGATCATGGAAATATTTAGAAGTGTTGTACCGATACTGTTCTTTATGACAATAAACAGCGCCTTATGCACGGTACTTAAAAAAGGATTCGGAAAATGTCTGCCGTTCACTCTGATGACAGCAGTTTTTATGGTGTTTATATCTCAAACAATATTCAATACATTTAGGTTTGGATATTATCTTCTGATTTTGCTTTTTATCCTTTCTCTGTTCCTGATTTATAGGAACAACGACAAGAGAAACTACATTTTCACCAGCGGTTTTTACATTTGTTTATGTCTTTGCCTTATTTTCCTTTTTATTGATTTTGGAAGACGTTTCTTTTGGGATGACGAACTTAGTCACTGGGGGAAGATGGTAAAAGAAATGTGGAGACTGGATAAGTTCTATTATGTAAACGAATCTTCGCTGAGGAGCCATAAAGATTATCCGCCTTTTATTTCTCTGTTTGAATTGCTGTGGTGCTGGTTGTCTATGGGTTTCAGCGAAAGCAATATTTCCTTCGCCTTGCATTTCTTCGAGTTTTCTATTTTACTGCCTCCTGTGTTCGATGATTACTTTGAAAGCAGAAGAAAAGTCGAAAAGATTATCATGGATCTATTGCTCTGTGTATCTGTGATCGGCGTTGTTGTCTTCCTTGACAGTACTGATGTTTTTAATACCATATATACCGATACTTTGATTGCTCTTCAGTTTGCTTACAGTATCTTCCTGATTTATTCAGATGAGATAGAGAACCATTTCGGAGTGTTATGCTATTCGTTGATTCTGACGGCCGTTTTGATGACAAAACAGGTTGGTATCGCTTTTTGCATGCTGTCTTTGTTCTATGCTGCTTTATGTGCTATCTTTGGCCGTAACAGAAGAACGGAACTTTTGAATCTGCTGTCATCCCTTGTTATGCCTGTTGCTTTCTATCTGCTGTGGAACTATCTCATCAAAGACTATGAGCTTATAAAGCAATTTGATTTAGGAAACATCAGCGTTTCAGGAATGAAGGAAATTCTTTCGGGCGGTTCGTTCCAGCTGAATACGATCAAAATGTATGTGAATGCTCTATTCAAGACCAGCATTTTCAAATGGTTTGCTCCTATCACTTTTCTGTCTTCGTTGCCGCTGGAGATACTGCTTCTGGAGCTGATAAAAAGATATTCATTAGAAAAGAAAAAAAAGACTTTCTTCGAACTGTGCTGTATAGTTGGAACGGCTGGTTATGCTTTGATGATGCTCATTCTTTATGCATTCTGTTATCCGGAAAGGGAAGCAGTTGTATTGAAATCTTATGAAAGGTATATGACCTCATTCATCTGTGCATTAATTGTTTGTATCCTATTTATTCTTATAGATACGTTTAAGCAGAAAATCAACGACATGGATATGCACAAAGCATTTCTCTGCTTGTTAACAGTATTAACGGTTCTGGACGGAAACAGACTTCTGGATTTTGTGCCGCAGATTCTGTTAGGGAACAGATTCGCATCTTATGAAAAGAGAGCGGATTTTATCAAAGAAAGAGTTCATAGCAATTCCCGGGTCTTTATTGTCTATAATCAGGACAGCAATGATAATTATCCTGCTTTCATAGCATATTATTGTGATGATGTGTTTTTTAATGAGAGGAACATGGATTTATACAAAGACAAGTATTCGGATATGGATGATTACAAGAAAGCCGTTGATGAATTAAAAACATATAACTACCTATACGTTATTGAAACAAGCGATGTATTCAATTATTTCTTCAATCCGATGAATAATGGAGAAGATTTCCTGCCTGAAAGCATATACAGAATTACGGTGACAGATAATGATATGAAAACGGAGCTGGTAAACTGACATGAACAAAACTGTTAAAAAATACATTGAATTATTTAAAAAGCATTCGGACTTAATCGGATATATCGCTTTGGCTCTGTTTTTTATCTTTTTGCATCTGAAGATGTATACGGTGATAGATCGACTTATCGACTCTGATATGTCTAGCGAACTTGTTCTGGCAAGGATCCTGGCATCAGAGAAGGTTTTGATTACGAAAAGCTGGTTTTATTCCAGTGAAATCAGAATTCTGAATACCAATCTTGTATTTGCACCTCTTTTCCTGATTACGAACAACTGGCATCTAGTCAGGATGATTGGAATGGCGATACTGAATATAATCCTGTTTATCACTTTTGCTTATCTCGCAAAACAGTTAAGTATTAGGCATATTCCATGGATTGGTTTTCTGATCCTGGGATGTGTTTCCAAAGATTATTTCCTATTTGTAACAATGGGATCGTTCTATGTTCCGCATTTTGCGATTTCTTTTATCTCTATAGGACTGATCATTGGTTTCTTTAAGGATGAGAGGAAGAATAGGAAGATACTAAAACTGATTATTCTATTCGCATTGGCGTTTGCGGCAGGACTTGAAGGTATGAGATTAGTATCGATTACTTATCTGCCTTTGGTTCTGACTGCTATGTTGAGCTGTTTCATCAGCGAACTGGACGAGCTGAAAGAAGGCAGGTTCCGGTTGAAAGAACGGACCGTAATGCTGACGGCGGTATGCGCTTTAGGCTTTGTATTCTCCTATGCGGGTGCCTATGTCAATTCAAACATACTTCCTGCTTTGGGATACTCCTACAAGATGGATGGTACGGATCTATATTATTCCGGTTTTGATTTTGAATCATTAGGGCAGGTCATTGACGGATGGATTGATGTGCTCGGTTATCAAAGCGACAACATGCCTGTATTCATGCCAACACAGTTGATTCTTAAACCGCTGTTTGCCTTGTTCTTCATTATCTTGTGCTGGGCAGTAATTGATATTCTTAAATATAAAGAGAAATACGATTTCTATGAGAGATTTATGAACCTGTATTTCCTGATTGCCGCTCTGGTTATCAGTGCGCTGTTTGTTTTTACAACGACAGCTTATGTAAACCGTTATCTCTTGCCGGTTTCGGTTTTCTCCGTCTTTACTGTCGGCATCTTCTTCTCTCATTACCGTATCGAATGGCAAAAATGGGGAATGCTGTCACTGATTGTCGTATTTATAGTAGTCAATACCAGATTCCAGATCCATTATCAGCGAGATAATAACTGCTATACGGACGACAGTTTATTTGCCGCTGAGCAGACTATTCTTGCTAATGATTGCTTTAGCGGTTACACAATTGATCACTGGAACGGTCATAATCTGTTTACGGAATTGACTGACGGCAAGATTGAAACTTGGAGACTAAATCAAAACGGTCTTAAAAGTATTAGCACATGGCTGCAGGCGAAGGATCATCAGACAAAAAAGCCTTCAGGCAAAGTATTTCTGCTTCTGCTGCAGGAGGAAAAAGAACTGGTTCATTTCAATGAAGATGTCAGCAGCTACATCCGTTATGAAGACAATGAAAGAATCCTATACATTTTTGACAATTATGAACAACTAAAAGGATTCATGGAATAAACCGCTGAAAGGCGGTTTTTGTATGTAAAGATAATATCGTTTATAATAGGAATGATGAAAAAGATAGCACTGATCCCTTCCAGGTACGGTTCAACCAGATTTCCTGGAAAACCCCTGGCTTTGATCAAGGGAAAGCCGATGATTCAATGGGTCGTAGAAAACATCAGGCAGTGTCCTGAAGTCGACGATGTTTATGTTGCGACCGACGACAGACGCATCTTTGATGCCGTAGAAGCTTTCGGCGGCAAGGCCCTGATGACTTCCGACAAGCATACCTGCGGTACGGACAGACTGGCGGAATGCGCCCGGATCCTGAACCTGGATGACGAGGACATTATCCTGAATATTCAGGGCGATGAGCCGACTTTCAGAAAAGAAATGGTAGAAGACCTGCTTTCGATCTTTGAGGATGAAAGCGTCTATTTCGGCACTCTGAAAGTAGAGATTACCGATGAGAAGGAACTGAACAATCCGAATGCGGTAAAAGTAATCAACGATTTTAATGGCAATGCGATCTATTTCTCAAGATATACCATTCCGTATGTCAGGGACGAGAAAAACAGAAACATCGTAAAGCACTACAAGCACATCGGCGCTTACGGATACAAGAAATGGTTCCTGATGAAGTATAGTGCGATGGAAAAATCGCCTCTGGAGATCTCCGAATCTCTGGAGCAGCTTCGGGCCATCGAAAACGGATATCAGATCAGGGTAAAAGAAACGAAATACCAGACGGTCGGCGTGGATACGCCGGATCAGATACAAGAAGTCGAAAGACTGATGGAGAAAATATATGGCTAAGTTTATCCTTATTGCCGGACCGTGCGTCATCGAATCGGAAGAACTGTGTCTGCAGGTGGCAAGCAAAGTAAAAGAAATCGCTGAAAGACTGGATCTGGATTATTATTTCAAGTCTTCTTTTGATAAAGCAAACCGTACTTCGATCTATTCCTATAGAGGCCCGGGTATTGAAGAGGGACTGAGGATTTTGAAGAAAGTCAAAGATGAAGTAGGCGTAAAAGTAACGACCGATATCCATGAACCGTGGCAGGCGGCCAAAGCGGCGGAAGTCTGCGACATGCTGCAGATCCCGGCATTTCTGTGCCGTCAGACCGATCTGCTGAAAGCGGCGGGAGAGACGGGGAAACTGATCAATGTCAAGAAAGGGCAGTTCCTGGCTCCTTGGGACATGAAGAATGTCGTAACCAAGCTTGAAGAGATCGGATGCAAGAATTTTATGCTTTGTGAAAGAGGAAGTTCGTTCGGTTACAATACACTGGTTGTCGACATGTCGGGAATTTATGAGATGAAGAAGTTCGGATATCCGGTCGTATTCGATGCGACCCACTCCGTACAGAAACCGGGCGGAACGGGAACGGCAACCGGTGGAAACCGGGAATATGTGGAACCTCTGGCGAAAGCGGCGATCGCAGCCGGAGCTGACGCTCTGTTCTTTGAAGTACATCCGAATCCGGACACAGCCAAATCCGATGGTCCGAACATGGTCAGGCTGGACGAGTTTGAAGAACTGCTGAAGAGAGTCATTAAAGTGTACGATGCCGTTCATTAGAGGATTAAGATGGATAGATTAAATGAAGCGAAGAAAGTATTCGATATCGAAATAGAAGCTCTACAGAAAACCAGAGACGTTTTGGGTGACGACTTTATTGGCATACTCAACGAGATATCTTCCTGCCAAGGGAAAGTCATCCTGACCGGGATGGGGAAGCCGGGACATATTGCCGAAAAACTGGCTGCAACTTTTTCTAGTTTGGGCACGCCTTCTTTCTACCTGCATCCTGCTGAAGCGATGCATGGAGATCTAGGAATGGTTTCGAAAAACGATGTCGTTATCGCCATCAGTTACAGCGGTGAATCCAACGAGATCATCGAGATTCTGCCGGCTATCAGACTGATCGGTGCAAAGCTGATTGCCATCACCGGAAACAGAAATTCCACATTGGCTAAGGCCAGTGATCTAGTGCAGGAACTTCCGGAATTCGAAGAAGCCTGCCACCTTGGTCTGGCACCTACCTCTTCTACAACAGTTGAACTGGTCTATGGCGATGCATTGGCGGTCGTGGCATCGGAAATGTACGACTTTAAGGATGTCGACTTCGGCAAACTGCATCCAGCCGGAGCGCTGGGCAAGAAGCTGATCCTGAAGGTCGAAGACTGCATGGCAAAGAACGAAGATCTGCCGAAGATCCATGTGGATTCTCTACTGGTGGACGCAATCAAGGAAATGACCAAGAAAGGTCTTGGCGTCGTCTGCATGGTCAATGATAACGGGATACTAAAAGGCATCCTGACCGACGGCGATTTGAGAAGAGTCATTGAAAAGAGGGTAGACATCTATTCCGAATCGGTCAGAAACGTCATGACACCGGATCCGAAACGTACCACAAAAGACAAGTTGGCGGTAGAAGCCCTGAAGTTCATCCGCAGCAAGAACATCAACAACCTTCCGGTCGTAGATGAAGAAAACAAACTCATCGGTGTCGTCGACTGGAGACAGATCGTCAAGGCAGGAATCGTTGCATAATATGGATTTAGAAAAGATCAAAGAGCTTAGCGATGAAGTATATCGCTATATTAGAGATACGGATATGAAAAGTGTTCCGTTAGGAAGACACTTTTTTCATAATCATATCTATGCCAACGTCGAGGAATATGCGACTAAAAGAAGGCAAGATGCCCGTTTTGAATCGCATAGAAAATACATAGACATCCAGTACATCATTTCCGGTTCAGAGAAGATCATCGTCGATGATGTCAAGGAACTGGAAGTCATAGAGAAGTACGCTCCGGAAAGGGATATTGCCTTTTATTATGATCGGGGTAAGGGGAAGGAATACGAACTTAAGGAGGGGGATTTCCTGATTCTCTATCCTGAAGAAGGGCACATGCCTTGTATCAGCATCAAGGAAGAAGATCCGAAGCACGTTAGAAAGATGGTCTTTAAAATCCCATATATTCATACTAAAAAGATCAAAGCTCTGGTCATGGATGTGGATGGCACATTGACCGATGGAAAGATCTATATGGGCAACGATGGAGAAGCGATGAAAGCTTTTGACATCAAAGACGGATACGGGATCGCCAACTATCTTCCGAAAAAAGGAATCATCCCGATCATTATTACCGCCAGAGAATCTAGAATTGTGGAGAATCGGGCAAGAGAACTGAAAATCGCTCATCTTTATCAGGGAGTGAAGGATAAGACTCAGAAACTTCAGGAAGTGCTGAATGATCTTGACATGTCGTTATCTGAAGCGGTTTATGTTGGCGATGACGACAATGACCTGGAATGCTTCGAATTGGTAAAGAAGAACGGCGGACTTGCTGCATGTCCTTTGAATGCTTCGGAAAGAACGCTGGCAGAAGCGGATTTCATCTCTTTGTATAGAGGAGGAGATGGGGCAGTCAGGGAATTGATTGAATGGATAAAATAGTTCCTATTGTGCTTTTGTTGCAACTTTATGTGAAAAAAAGAAAGATATAAAGAATGAAGAACCCTCTAGTTTCTGTGTTACTACCGGTCTATAACCGGGAAAGAGTGAATAAGTGTATTGATTCTGTTTTGGCTCAGTCTTTTACTGACTTTGAATTGTTGATTATTGATAATGCATCAACTGATCATACGGTTGATGTGATTAGAACTTACAAAGACAAAAGGATTAGACTGGTAATCAATGAAAAAAACATCGGCCAGACCGGCTCTTTGAATAAAGGCCTTGATCTTGCCAAAGGAAAATACATTGCCAGAATCGATTCCGATGATTTAATGCTTGAAAACAGGCTAAAGATGCAGGTTGCATACATGGAAGAACATCCTGAATGCGGTTTCTGCGGTTCAATGATCAGAAACATCACGGAAGATGATGTGATATCAAAGCCTTTGAATCTATGTGTATCGGATGAAGGACTACGCCTGTTTCAAGGCGTTAGCAGCTGTATTTATCATCCGGCTGTCATGTACCGTACGGAAATACTGCATGACAATGGAATTTACTATGATACAACACTGAAGATCGCCGAAGACTATGAAATCTGGGATAGGCTTCTTAAGGTTACAAAGGGATACAATATTCCTGAAGTTCTTACTTTATACAGAGTCGGCGATAATAAGGATAGCGTCAGGTTTAGGGACGTTAAATCGGAAGAGTATTTTGAAATCAGAACAAGGATCTGTAAAGAAGACATGCGGATGAAATATGCTTTAGAGAGTATAAAGTATGAAAAAAAGAAAAAGAAAACGCTCCTTGACTGTTATCGGATATACAGATGCTTAAATAGATACCTCAATGACAACATGTCAACCGGCCATTCTGACTATACTAGTCTGCGGTCCTGCGTCTATTCCCGGATCTATATGTCCTGTGCTTTGGAAAACGAAGCCGCATATGCCGTGTTGTTACAAAAGCTTTTTAGTTTTTATAGTAAAATGAAATATGGTGATTAAATTATGAAAACAGTTATTTTAGCCGGAGGTCTGGGAACCAGACTATCAGAAGAAACACGTTTTGTTCCGAAACCGATGGTGCAGATCGGCGGATATCCGATGCTTTGGCATATCATGAACATATATTCAAAGCACGGTTTCAATGACTTTGTCATCTGTGCCGGGTACAAACAGGAAGTCATTTTCGAATGGGCAGAGAAGAACAAGGATCTGCTGGATCAGTGGAATATTGAGATCGTTGATACTGGTCTGAATACAATGACCGGAGGCAGAATCAAGAGGATTCAGCCATATATTGGGAACGAGGATTTCATGCTGACATATGGGGACGGTCTTTCTGACATCAATATCAAGGATCTGCTGAAGTATCACTATAACAGAAACAGGACACTGACGATAACGGCTTATCTTCCGGAGAACAGGTTCGGAATTTTGAAATTCGATGAGAACGACAACGTTCTGTCCTTTAGTGAGAAAACCAGAGACGACAGCGACTGGATCAATGCCGGATTTATGGTCTGCAGTCCGGAGGTCTTCGATTATCTGGAAGGGGATGCGACCGTATTTGAAAAAGAGCCTATGCAAAGGATAGCCCAAAGCGGATGCATGGCTGCCTACAAACATCACGGATACTGGCAATGTATGGACACTTTAAGAGAAAAACAGATCCTGGAAGAATTATGGAAAAAAGGGGACGCTCCGTGGAAGCTTTAAAGGATTTTTACAGCAATAAAAGAGTACTGATAACCGGTCATACCGGTTTTAAAGGGAGTTGGATCTCACAGATCCTTTTAAATTTCAGGGCAGAAGTATGTGGCATTGCGTTAAGACCAAAAACGGAACCAAATCTGTTTACTTTACTGAATCTTGATAAAAGAATGAATAATCATTATGTTGACATAAGAGATTACGATACGATTAAGAAGATATTTGATCAGTTTGAACCGGAGATTGTTTTGCATCTTGCCGCTCAGCCGTTAGTGATCGATTCATATAAGGAGCCCAGATATACTTACGATGTAAACATCATGGGTACCGTCAATATCTGCGAATGCGTCAGGCTTTCCGACAGTGTAAAATCGTTTGTGAACATTACTACGGATAAGGTTTACGAAAACGTTGAGGATGAAAATCATTATTACAGGGAAGATGAAAAACTGAACGGCTATGATCCTTATTCCAACAGCAAGTCCTGCAGTGAACTGGTCACTCAGTCATACATAAAATCTTTTTTTAAAATCCCCGTATCGACCTGCAGAGCAGGAAATGTGATCGGTGGAGGCGACTTTTCTGCAAATAGGATCATGGTTGATTCATATTTTGCCGCCAGCAAAGAAAGGCCTATCAAGGTAAGAAATCCTAATTCTGTCCGTCCTTATCAACATGTGCTTGAGGCTGACATGTTTTATCTGATGCTGGCGATGAAACAGTACATCGATCCTTCTTTGGCGGGGCATTACAACATCGGCCCAAACGAGAACGATTGCATCACATCAGGAGAGATAGTTAAACTGTTCTGTCAGTATTGGCAGGGTGCGAGTTATGAATTCGCTAACGTAGATGGCCCTCACGAAGCAAATTTCTTAAAACTGGATTCTTCCAAGGCAAGAAATACCCTAGGCTGGAGACCAAAGTGGAGTGTAAACGAAGCTGTTGAAAAGACGGTCGAATTATATAAAACAATCAGTAGAAATGATGATATAATGAGTATCTTAAATCAGCAGATAGATGCTTATTTGGGATAGGAGGTTGGATGATGATTAAAGTTTCTAGAGGATGCTGTGGTCAGGAAGAGCTGGACCAGGTCAAGGAAGCGTTTGACTATGGTTATTTTGGACTTGCGTATAAAGTAAATGAATTCGAGCAGGAGATCCAGAAATTCATACAGACCGACAGGGAAGTAATCTGTACGTGCAACGGTACGGCTGCGCTGCATCTTGCTTTGGACGCGATCGGCGTTTCCGAAGGAGATGAAGTGATTCTTCCGTCCTTTACCTTTGTGGCTACCGCTCAGGCAATCAGTTCCTGCGGAGCAAATCCGGTCTTTGTCGATGTCGATGAAGAAACGATGCTGATCGATATAGAAGATGTCAGAAGAAAAATCACAGATCGAACCAAGGCAATTGTTCCGGTTCACTATTCTGGAGCCGTATGTGACATGGAAGCTTTGCTGAAGATTAAGGAAGAATATGGAATCCGCATCATTGAAGATGCCGCACATGCTTTTGGTTCTGTATACAAAGGAAAGAAAGTCGGCTCTTTCGGCGACATCGCCTGCTTCTCTTTCGATTCTATTAAGGTCATGACCTGCGGTGAGGGCGGATGCATTATTACCAACGATAAGGATGCCGCTGAACTGATCCGGATCAAGAGACTGCTGGGAATCGATCGAAAGACGATGCATACGACCGATTGGAAGAAACGTTCCTGGAAATATGATGTACCTGTAACAGGATATAGATATCATATGTCAAATATCAACGCGGCTATCGGCCTGGCGCAGATAAAAAAGCTCAATGGTTTTATCGATTATCGTAAAAAAGTCGCAAAATCTTACAATAGCCTGCTTTCTGATATCCCGGAGATAAAACTCCCGGTATATGACATAGATACAATAACCAACTTCATGTACGTTATTCGTGTTAAAAACGGTAAACGCGAGGAATTAAAGCAGTATTTGATGGACCATGATATTGAATCCGGCATCAGCTATATCCCGTGCCATACGTTCAGTCTCTATAAAGGAAACAATCATCTTCCTGCGACGGAAAAAATATACGAAGAACTTCTGTGTCTTCCGATTCATCCGGAGATTACAGAATCCGATCTAAAAGAAGTATCTGACAGAATTCACGAGTTTTTTAGGAAATGATACAGAAATTCAGCTTTATTGAGACCCCCTTAAAAGGAGCGTTTATAATCGATCCATTCTATTCCTCGGATCATAGAGGAGGATTTATAAAGGATTACAATATCGATGTTTTCAGACAGAATGGAATTGACCACGAACTGAAAGAAGTTTTTTATACTGTTTCCTATAAAGGCGTGATCAGAGCAATTCATTTTCAGTTGGAACATCAGCAGGCAAAACTGGTTAGATGTGTTAAAGGGAAAATCTATGACGTGATCGTTGATCTGCGTAAAGATTCTGATACCTTTGGTAAATGGACAGGATATTACCTGAGTGAAGAAAACAGAAAAGAATTGTATATTCCTGAATACTTTGGACACGGATATTTGGTTTTGGAGGACTCAATCGTTTCCTATAAATGTGGTGAAGTCTTTTATGCGGATGGAGACAGCGGGATCATGTACAACGACCCGGATATTGCAATAGGCTGGCCATATGATGAGATCGGTGGAATAGAGAACCTGATTATCAGTGATAAAGACAGGAATCTAATGTCCTTTCAGGATTACTGCGCAAATGAATAAAACAAAAAAGGGATACAGCGTATTAAAGGCGATATCATGGTATGCAGTCGGTAACGTTTTTGTTAAGAGCATATCCTTTTTTGTATTGCCCCTTTTCAGCAATCTGATGTCGACTGCCGATTATGGCGTCTATACGATATTTACGTCAAACGCCGCTCTGATTGATTCCATTATCATTTTTGGATTAGCTCCGACTATCCGCATGGCAAAATACGATAATGATACCGATTATGAACTATATACCTCAACCATTGTCGTCATACCGATTCTTCTGGTTCTTTTATTGGCACTTGTAAGCAATGTCTATATGCTGTTCAATCCGGTTTTGATGTCTTTGAATCGAACGGTATGGAACTGGATGTTGTTTTACTGTGCTACCAATGTGATCTGCATCATTCTTTCTAATCGGTTCGTCCTTGATGGGAGATACAAGGCATACTTTATTTATCTTCTGATCAATACCCTCATTGCAATTGGATCGTTTCTATTGCTTGCCAAATTTGTCTTTCTCGAAAATACCTATATGGCGCGGATTGTTGGCCAGTCTGCAGGAAATTTCTTAAGCATTCTCTTCTTTGTATGCACAATTGGCTATAAAGGAATCAGTCCGGGCTATCTGAAGAAAGGAGTTGTTTGGGGTGCTCCGTTGGTGATTCATTCTTTTATGATTTCGTTGTTTGGCCAGATGGATACTCAGCTGATTAACGTTTTTTCTGAGTTTTCCGAGCTTGGAGTATATGGCATGGCCACAACACTTGGTTTAGTACCGGCAACCCTGGAAGCGACTTTCGAAAGTGCGTGGAGTCCATGGTTTTTCAATAAAATGAATGTTGGAGATACGGAAAAGATTCGGGAAACAAACAACACGTACTTCACGATTTTTGCTGTAATACTCGGAGAATTCATGCTGATACTGCCTGAACTGGTACGTTTTCTTAATCGGTCCTACTGGGATTGCGTCTTCTATCTGCTTCCGATTACTATCAACAGTTTTATTGAACTGATCTATCTGGTACCGTTAAACATCCAGTATTATTACAAAAACACAAAAAATATCATGTTTGCGACAGTGATTGCAACTTTACTTGATGCCTTGATGGTCGTATTGTTCATACAGCTGTATGGTTTTTACGGCGCTGTTTACGCCAAGACAATCTCCAAGATTGCTCTGGTTGCTATTCACGACTATTCTGCGAAGAAACTGGATCAAAACAACTACTTCAGCAGTAAGCTTTTTGTCCTGTTGCTTCTAATACTGTTCGCAATAGATGCCATTGTCGTGCTTTTTACCGATTTCGCCGCACTGAGACTTTTCCTGTTTGCGGCCATCGGCATAGTTGCCCTGACATTTACGATCAGAAAAAGAAAAGAACTACTACAGATGTTTAATGGAGGATAAATGAAAACTGCCATTGTTTGTAACACGCCTTTACAGGTTATGAATGCGCTAAATATCGTAATCAATGATGTAGAATGCTGTAAAAACGACTGCGATCTATATCTGATTATGAATTTTCGTGATTCGGACAGAATAGCTGATCGTGTGGAAACAACCGAACTATTTAGACACGTTTTCCGTTTCAGATCTACAGGTGAAAAGATCACTTCGTTTATAGATCTGTTAAGTTCTCGAAAGATTCTATCTACGTATGAGTTTTCTGACAGATCATTCATGGATATGCGCTATGACAATCTGTTTGTTTCTGACCGCAACCTGCTTGGTGTTGCATTAAACTATATTAGCAGATGTAGAAATGTTTATGTCTTTGATGACGGTATCGCCACCTATAGCGGGAACAGCATCTCTGATCCTTCAAATTACCGATATCCTTTCCTGAATCGTCTATTTAGAAGCGATGTTCTTTCCTATAAGATCCGAAAGCTTTTTGTCAACAACAAAGAATTCTGCCGGTCACAGATTTCTGATCACATTGAACAGCTTCCTTTACTTGGCAAAAAGAATCCCGTTTTTGAAGTACTGATGAGAGTTTTTGATTTCAATGTTTCAAGTGAAATAGCGACAAAAAAAGTAATAGTTCTAGAACAGCCTTTAGATAAAAAAGAGAACTACAACCAAAAGAAATTCAAAGAAATACTTGATGAAGCATCCGTGGATACATCTGATACGCTGGTTAGACTTCATCCTGTACAGAAAGACATAGAATATGGCGATTATCGGATTGATCACATCAATAATCTATGGGAATTAGAATGTATCAAGAGCATAAGCAACGAACACACACTAATCAGTTTTTATTCTTCCGCACAGTTTTCTCCAAAACTGATTGCTGGGAAAGAACCCTACGTTGTTTTCTTGTATAAGCTCTTTCTAAGCCGTTACGACAGCAGAGAATGTCAGATGTTTGAGAAGATGGTTAATGAATTCAAAGAAAGCTATGAAGATGACGGCAAGATATTTGTTCCAGAGAACATTGATGAATTGAAAGAAATAATTAAAAAAAGAGGATGAAGAAGGACGTTATCACGATCGTTGTGCCTGTCTATAATACGGAAGAATACCTAGAGGAATGTCTGGATTCTTTAATTCGTCAATCATACAGTGATATTCATATAATATGCGTAAATGACGGAAGTACAGACGGTTCTCAAGAGATTATTGAAAGATATAAAAATGAGGATTTAAGGGTATCTTCATACCTGATCCCCAATAGCGGAGCGGCAAGTGCAAGAAATTATGGAATCGATAGATTTATGGAAGACAGGGAATCCGATTTGATAACATTCGTCGACAGTGACGATACGGTTGAAGTCGATTTCATTGAAAAGCTATATGAAACCATGTTGGAGTGTAATGCGGAAGTTTCAACGTGTGACCTTTATCGCTTTAAAGGTGACAGGGGGACCAGAAAGAAAAAACTTTACACATCCAAAGAGGCTACATATGAGTATTTTAAAGATCGGGTTTTTTATGAGTCTCCCTGCTGTAAGCTTTTAAAGAAAGAAACAGTGAATAGGGTTCGTTTTAGAAATGGAAAGCATTATGAAGATACTTTTATCTGTTATCAGTGGCTAAGCAATGTGAACAGCGTGGCTCATATTGATTACGCTTCATACAACGTGAGAGTCAGAAGCGGTTCTTCTACCAGAGCACAATATGGAAATCATAATTATGACAAGGTTGAAGCGGGTCTTGAAATCTACGAGCATTACAAAGGGACGGAATTTGAAAATCTAGCATATAACAAGTATTTAGGCATTCTGTTTTATTTCATTATCAAGACAAACGGAATTAAAAAGACTGTCAACAAGAATAAAACCGCAATTGATGAGGCAAAAAACCTGATAAAGAAAAACGGGTTTAGAAATGCCGGGTTGCGTTTCTATCCGTTTATCCTTGCAACAAAATTGAATTTAATATCTATTCCTAGAATATAATTAAACAATACTTCTTTGAGCGATGCTTCTATAAGAGAAGAGATCCCTGTCGGATGACTCTGCTCTTTTTTTCATTTTGTTTAACGTGTTTCTATCTGATATCTTTTCGATTGTTTCATTAAGCTCTTTAACCGACCCATTCTCTAAAAAGATGCAGTTACCGTTGATATCTACATGATCCGTTCCTGGCCATCTTCTGATAATTAACGGAACTCCCAGACCGACACATTGCTCCCAGATCACGGAATGTCTTCCTGGAAATACAGCAATGTCGCAGGCCTTCAAAACCGCATAGCTTTCGTCCTGTTTCAACCATCCAAGATAAGTGATATTATCAGCCACCAGTTGATTAAACCTGTCCCTGATTTCGTCGCCGATTGAGCCAAAGATAAAGAGTCTGACATTTTTCCTGTTCTTCACTGCTTCCATTAGATTCAGTGTCTCCGTTTTGTAATGATCGATCTTACCACCGGTAACGATATTCAGTTGTTTATCGGACAGGTGATGTTCATTTCTAAATTTTTCGGCATCTTTTTGCGCCGGTTCAATTAGTTCATCGTCTACGCCCATTACCAGCAGTTTTACTTTTTCATCCGGAAGATGGTAATACTTTTTTAAAAAACCGCAACGAATAGGTAGAACGCCATAAAAACAACTTACATAGTGGTTCAGTCTGTTCATGCAGAAGTTCCATACTGTATAGTGAAGAAGTTTAGGAAAAAAGGATTTAGCGCTGTTGGTTTCATCCGCGTGATTGTCGCAGACGGCCTTGCATTCAGGGTGTTTTTTCAGATAACGGCATACTTTCAGTGAATCAAGAAACTGCCCGTTATGAATGAAAATATAGTCCGGCTTTTCTCTTTTCAGAGTTTTATACAGACCTTTGAAAGATCTTAATGTCCGAATTGCCCAGGTATTGAAAAGATATTCTAGCCTGATGACTTTGATTCCCAGATCATTGACATATTCACATGAATCAGTCAGGTGATAGCCGTCGTCGTTTTTGTTGTTGATCATCCTGGAAGTAATGACAGTGACATCGTTTCCATTGAGCTTCTGCCACTTGCTGATTAAATTTTCCTGGTAGCCCCAGCCTTCGTTATAGGTGTTTCCTAAGATCACATTTACGATTTTCATATCGGTTATATTATACCATTCCAAGGTTATTAAAATAGCTTCTATGATAAAATGATTAACGTATGGACAAAATCGAAATCAGGAGCAACTGCTTTACGCTGATTAGATATATTATGGCTTTGACCGTCATCGTCTGGCATTCTCACAGGGATATCGGGATTAGTGACTTTGTCGTTTTCCGTTATTTTGCCTGTGTACCTGTCTTTTTCTTTATCAGTGGTTTTTTAACGTCTGCTTCTTTGGATAAGAATCGCTATTCTATAAAAGACTATTTGTATAAACGTTTTCTACGTATCTATCCGGAACTTTGGATTTCCGTTTTTCTATGCGCAACGGTTATTATCATCCAGTTTCCATACCTTTTGATGAAATTCCAATACTATCTCTGGCTCTTCGGGCAATCTACGATATTCCAGTTCTGGACCCCTGATCTGCTAAGATTCTATGGCAACGGCACACCAAACGGATCGCTGTGGACCATCCCGGTAAACATTCAGTTTTATGTCTTGATCTATTATCTTTACCCAAGAATTAAGAAATTGAATCTGCAACAGGATTTGACGATGCTTGCATTAGGAGTTTTGCTTAATGGTGTACTGTCGCTTTGCGAAGTATATCTCCCGGAGATCGTTTACAAACTGGTCTGGGAGACGATTCTTCCGTATGCCTACATGTTTTATCTAGGAATCATCTTCTATAAGTATTTCGATCAGATCGTTTCTTTCTTGACAAAGCACTTTTACGTAGTGGCTGCCATTTTCGTGCTTGAGTGCTTCAACGGTTCATTCTTTAATTTCATTCCTCATACCAGCAACACTGCGGCACCGATCCATGTGCTAGTCAACTGTGTCTTCTGGTTTTCCTTTGCCTATAAGTTTAGACAGCTAAACATCAAAAAAGACTATTCCTACGGAATCTATGTACTGAATATGATCTTTCTGAATCTATTTGTCCATAACGGCATTCTGATCAACCATTACGCAACTTTTGTTCTGATTCTGATTATGACGGTTCTGGCAGCGGTTTTATCAGACCGCATTGCCAGAAAGCTATTTCATTATTAACTGAACGATCGTGCGCAGCGACCTATAAACCGTATGCAGAAGCGGGAAAGAGATCCCGTTTTTCTTTAGGACTACATAACATTCCTTAAAGTTTTTTAGATATCCTTTTAGGCCATTTGAGGCTCCGCCATAACGCATTTTTACGAAATACTGTCTGACATACCGATAGTTGATATCGTTGATATTACATCTGACCATAAAGTCGTAGTCGGCACATATCCGGTAGGAGATATTGTAGTTTCCAAGCTTTTCGAAAACCTTTCTGCGGACGTACATGCTTGGATGCGCCGGACACCATGCATCGGAGTTCTTCTGTCCGGAAATATAATTTCTAACCGTTTTCTCCAGTTTTTCATCACAATAAAGAACATCGGCATAAACGATATCGGTATTATCATCAAAATGGTCAACAACCGTTTGAAAAACGTTTTCGTCATAAAGAACGTCATCGGAATTAATGTTTGCGATCACATCCCCCGTAGCTAAGGCAATGCCCTTGTTCATGGCATCATACAGGCCTTTGTCCTTTTCAGAAACCAGTCTAACCCTTGGATCATTCAGGTATTTTCCAACGATTTCAAGCGTACGGTCTTTCGAGGCACCGTCGATGATCAGATATTCGTAATCCTTATAGGTCTGTGCAAGAACGGAGTGGATCGTATCTTCAATTGTCTTTTCCGAATTGTAGCAAACGGTAATAATACTGATTTTCATACAACTAATCTTAACATGATTTATATCTTATTGACAGGAAAACGGCAATCCTACGAGATACATGTTATAATTGTTTAGATGAAAACACTGGTGATTATTCCGGCTTTCAACGAAGAAGAAAACATTGAGAAAGTCGTAGAAAACATAAAAGAATTCGGATACGACTATATCGTAATCAACGATCACAGTACGGATTCCACGGAAAAGATACTGGATGAGAAGGGATACTCCCATCTCGATCTATGTGTAAATGTCGGACTGGCCGGAGTTACGCGTGTCGGTTTTAAGTATGCGCACGATAATGGCTATGACTGTGTCATCAATATTGATGGAGACGGTCAGCATCCGGCAGATCAAATCGATTCTTTAGTGAAAGAGATTGAAAACGGTTTTGATTATGTTGTGGGAAGCCGTTTTGTTTCCGAGAAGAAGCCGTTTACCGCCAGAATGTTTGGCAGCAGGCTGCTTTGCCTGCTGATCAAGATTAAGACCGGAAAGACCGTTTTCGATCCAACAAGCGGAATGCGCGCCTTGGGAGAAAAAGTCATCGCCGATTTTTCTTCCAGTATGAACTACTGGGCAGAACCGGATGCGTTATGTCATATCCTGAAAAGTGGATACAAAGTAAAAGAGATTCAGGTAAAAATGATGGACAGGCAGGGAGGACAAAGCTATTTTGTTAATCCTTTCAAATCCATTAAATATATGATCGCAGAAATACTGAGCATTCTGTTTGTACAGTGGTAGGAGTCTTCGCTATGAATAATCTGCAGTTGTCATTACTCGCTGTTTCCGTATTGGTTCTAATATTTGTGTTAAGGAACATCATTAAGAACCGGATGAATATCGGTTATGCCATGGTATGGATCATGTGGGCTATTGGAATGGTCATTATTTCCCTTTTCCCGCAGATCGTTGCTAAGGTAGCCAGACTTCTGGGAATTCAGACGCAGTCCAATGCCGTTTTCCTGATAACGATCTTTCTTCTGTATTGCCTGACTTTCTATCTTTATCTCAGGATCAGCAGGCATAACGAAGATATCGTCAACCTGAATTACGAGATAGCGTCTTTACGCAAAAAACTGGAAGAACTGGAGAACGCCGGCAGGAAATGAAGACGGTTATGGAAAGAATAAGCAGTAATTACAAAAAGAACAGAATCGTTCTGCTTGTTTTTTCTTTTTTGTGGATTGCTGCCGTTACAGTTACGCTTTTAGGTTACAGGAATACGATGGGAAAGAAATCTTACGGCAATTCTGACAGAGAGTTTACACTGGAAATCAATAAAGATACCGTCATTTCTCAAACCTTGAAAGTTGAAGAGGGAACAGATGCGGTTTCTGTGCTGATGGTGACCTATGCGAGAAGAAACAAAGGAACCCTGAATATCCGAGTGACAGATGACTCAGGAAAGAAAGTATACGCAGACAAATCCGTTCCGGTTTCCCATATTCAGGATAATGCTTTTTTGACGGTCAGTTTAAATGAAACGTTGCATAACCAGAAGATCGTTGTACGGCTTTCTTCCGATTGTAAGGGGGGAGAAGGAATCAATGGAGAAGCTCCTGGCGTTTACTGTTCAACATATAATGATTTTCAAGGTGAACCGTTTACAGTAAATGGAATTGAAAATGAAGGAAGTCTTTGCATCCGTTATCTGGTTCCGGATGAACATATGGAACAGTTCTATCGGATTTCTGTTGCTAGTTCCATAATTCTTCTAACAATAATGATGATTGTTCTTCTTTTACTGGAGCCGAAATATGAAGTCTTTTTTGCCGGCCTGGCTCTAGCTTTAGGCGTTGTTTTCATGTTTATTATTACACCTATGTCAGTACCGGATGAAAAGACGCATTATGAAAGATCTTTGCAGCTTTCCAACAGGATCATTTTTAGAAAAGGAAATACAGTAGAAACGACTTATTTGGACTATGCTGGTTTTTATGGACATCATAACAATTCCGGGTCTTATGAAAAACTGTTGAATGAATTCAGTTTTCCTGCAAAGAATCAGGACGAAATAAAAGATCTGAACAGAATACCGAAATACTGTTATTTAGGATACTATGTCCCACAGGCGATTGGAATTGCTACTGGCAGGCTGTTTGGTCTGAATATGCTTAAGACATTCTATTTGGGACGTTTTACAAATCTGCTATTCTATGTTCTATGCATCTTTGTAGCTGTAAGAAAAACTCCGGTACATAAAACTCTTTTCGGTATCCTCGCTTCAATGCCAATTTTTATTCAGCAGGCTTCATCTTATTCCTATGACGGTTTTATCTTTGGCCTGACTTTTGTTGTTGCTGCTTATTTTCTAAAATGGTTTTTTGTAGATGAAGATATCACTGTTTTTGAATTTGCCGTTGCTTTTGTAGCAAATCAGCTTCTTGCTCCGGCAAAATCCGTTTATTGTGTATTTTCTTTTCTTTACTGGTTTATTCCGGAAAAAAGATTCGGAACCCGTTTAAAGAAACTCGTGATCTGCACTTTGATTTGTTTTTATCCGCTTAAGATTTTATACGAAGAAATATGGAAATACAGGATAAAGGTTCATATCCAAAGAATTTTCGGATTGGCGTTTTCTAATCCGTCAGATCTTCTGCTGCTGCCTGCGGCATCAGGGAAAACCGGTCTTGTTTCGGATTGGGTCGCACCTTTAAATGAGCCTTATACCTTTACATATGTTCTCCAGCATCCAATGGAAACGATACACCTGTTCCTTTATACGATCCGTTACAGCATTAAACTGTGGTTCTATGGATCAATAGGAAGAACAATGTCGGGTTTGAGCTTGATTCTGCCGTTAAGACTGGTGCAGAGTTTTCCGTTGCTGCTTTTGATCTGTTCACTGAGAAAAGAAGAGCATGTTGAACCTATTTGGCTAAAAGCGTTATTTGCTGTTTTATGTATTGTCAGCGCCATGATGACGCTTTTTGGCATGCTACTGGGATGGACCAGTACACAAAGTGATATGATCGAAGGAATACAGGGAAGATACTTTTCCCCATTGCTTCCTTACTTTTTCCCAATATTTAACAATGGCAGAATAACGATTTCCGAAAAAGCCGACCGTTATTTGATTTTTACACATATCATTCTGATGTTTATTACAATCGTCTATATTCTGTCCTATACGTTTGTTAATTGATAAAGGAAGACCGGATGAAAGCTGTAGCTCTGACCTGTTTTGAATCCAACGAGGAACGTGTCCGTTTTGTCTGTGAAGCCTGTCGTATGAAGGGTTATGAGACAAGTGTGGTCACTTCCGATTTTTCTCATGCCAGAAAGCAAAAAAGAAAAACCGTTCCAGATGATTATCGGGCAATCGATACCATTCCTTATCAGAAAAATCTATCCATCGCACGCATGTATTCACATCGTAAATTTGCCAAGGATGCGTTTAAATATATTCAAGAACTGAAACCCGATCTAATCTGGCTGATGACTCCTGCCAATTCACTAATTAAAGAAGCTGATCGTTATAAGAAAAAAAATCCATCCGTAAAAATCGTCATTGATATGATTGACATGTGGCCAGAATCACTGCCTTTCAGTTTCAGCAAGGATTTATTTCCTTTCGCCATATGGAAAAAGATCAGAAAGGATCATCTGTCATGTGCCGACTATCTGGTGAGCGAATGCAATCTGTATCAGGATATTCTAAAAAACGAATACAACGGTCCGATGAAGACAATCTACTGGTCCCGTGACAGCAAGGCCGTAAAAGAAAAGGCAATTCTTCCTAATGACAGGCTTTCCCTATGCTACATCGGTTCCATCAACAATATCATAGACATTGACAGGATCGCTGAACTAATCGGAAATTGCGATGCGCCGGTTATTCTGCACATAATAGGTGACGGAGAAAACAAAGACAGAATGATCAATACAATGGATAAGATCTGCGAAGTCGTCTACCATGGCGTGATACACGACGAGAAAGAAAAAAGCGAAATCTTTAGAAATTGCCATGCCGGAATAAATGTTTATAAGGAAGGACTTTATATTGGCCTGACTGTCAAGTGTATCGATTATTTTGAGCATGGTCTTCCTGTCATCAGCAACATCAAAGGCGATACCTGGAGGCTGGTAGAGAATTACCATGCTGGGATAAATGTGGATGATAAGACAGCGATTCATTGTAGTGAGATAATCGATTTTAGAGAAAACAACGGCAATATATATCGGCTTTTTGAAGAAAACTTCACTAAAAAGATTTTTATTAAAAACTGTCAGGAAGTTCTGGATGAGGTCATGAAATGAAACTGATTGTTTTGTTATCCACTTATAACGGTGAGAAATATCTTAAAGCACAGCTGGATTCGCTTTTGCAGCAGGATTTGCGACCTGATAAGATCCTGGTAAGAGATGACGGATCGAAGGATGATACCGTTGCTATACTAGAGGATTATTGTTCAAAATACAGCTTTATTCGGTACTTCTGCGGTCCGAACAAAGGACCGGCAAAATCATTCTGGGAACTGATCTGCAATTGTGAAGAAGCCGATTATTATGCTTTGTGCGATCAGGATGATGTCTGGTTCAAAGACAAGCTTTTCGTTGCCGTAGAGCGTTTAGAAAAAGAAGACAATCAGAAGCCACTATTGTATTGCAGTAGGTACACCTTAACAGATGCGCAGCTGAATCCAATCAATTCCGATATTTCATCACTGTATGGTTATTCCGATTTTCCGCACTCTTTGGTCTATCACACCGCGCCGGGATGTACTTTTGTTTTCAATCACGAAGCCAGAAAACAGATCATCAAATACGATCTCGATCAGGAATACTGTCTGATTCATGACGCAATCATCCATAAAATCGTCTGCATGTTCGGAAAGATGATCCTTGATTCTGATTCCCACATGTACTACCGTCAGCACGGAGACAACGAGATCGGCATGGACGCCAATGCTTTAAGGGTGTTTATCGGCAGAATAAACCGTTTCTTAAATGGCAAGATCAGGAATTACCGAAGCAATACTGCCAAGTCCCTGCTGAAGGTTTACGGGCAAGAGTGTTCCAAGGAGGACAAAAGGCTGCTGGAAATGCTTGCCGGCTACCGGGACAGCAAAGAGCTGAAAAAGCAGCTGTTAAAAGAAAAGAGTTTCAGGACGAATACCATCAATGATCTGTTTTTCAAGATTCTGGTATTCGTAAACTATATTTAAATAGGCTATAATGGTTAGGTAGGTTTAAATATGAAAGAAATAAACAGAAATAAAAAGACAGAAAACGAAAAAGCGCCAATCCTTTATCTGGTCGTTCCTTGTTTTAATGAAGAAGAAGTGATCGAAAAAAGCGCAGGAATCATGCTAAAGAAACTGCAGTCTCTGGAGAAACAGAAAGTCATTTCCAAAGACAGCAAGGTTTTTTTCGTTAACGACGGAAGCAAAGATGCGACAAAAGAGATTCTGATCTCTCTGGTAGAGAAAAACAGAGAGTTTGCCGTTTTGAACTTTACGACCAACTACGGGCATCAGAACGCGATTTATGCCGGAATGATCACCGCAAAGGATTACGCGGATATCGTGGTAACGATCGATGCCGATCTGCAGCAGGACATTGAAGCACTGGATCGTTTCATAGCGGCCTATCAGGCAGGCAATGATGTTGTATACGGTGTTAGAAACGACCGAAATACGGATGGTGCATTCAAGAAGTTCACTGCAACCATGTACTACCGTTTCATGCATCTGCTTGGCTGCAAGATTATCTCCAACAGCGCGGACTACCGTCTGCTTTCCAAGAAAGCCCTGAACATCCTTGCGGAATACAAGGAATCCAATCTTTTCTTAAGAGGCCTGATTCCTTCCATCGGACTGAATTCCGATATCGTCTATTTCGACGTCAAGGAAAGAGAAGCCGGATCTTCGAAGTACACTTTCAGCAAGATGGCGAATCTGGCGATCGACGGGATCACTTCCTTTTCGATCGTTCCTCTGCATCTGATCTGCATTACCGGGTTCATTATTGTTGCCTTAAGCGGCATCATGCTGGTGGTCAGCCTGGTTGAGTGGGCACAGGGAAAGAACGTGCCGGGCTATACGACGCTGCTGGTAGTCATGCTGATCGCGACCGGACTGATCATGCTTTCACTGGGTATTATCGGTGAGTATATCGCCAAGATCTACACCGAAGTGAAGGGAAGACCGCGTTATACGATCGATTCTATTATCTGGAACGAATCTACAAAAAATGGAAAAAAGAAATAAGCAGATCGACATACATGCGGATGATTATGCTCTAACTGTACACACGTCTCAGGACATGCTGGAATGCATGAAAGAAGGTGTGCTGGACAGCTTCAGTATCATCTGCAATACTTCATCTTTTGATGAGTGCATGGAAATGCTAAATCAGGCAATTCCTTCTTTTTCTTTTCTTCCGCTGATTTCTGTCCATCTGAATTTGGTGGAAGGTTTTGCCTTATCTGAAGGCCTTCGGCTTATTGCAGAAAACGGAGTTATGTCTTTAGGCTGGAAAGGCGTTTGGCTGATGGCTTTTACCGGAAAAAGAAGGCAACTGAAAGAAGAACTGAAGAAGGAAATCAAGGCCCAGATCGACAGGACTTGGGAAGTCGCAAAGAAGTGCTTTCAGATTGCCGAAGAGAATCATATTCCTTATGAACAGAATCATCTTAGAATCGATTCCCATCAGCATATACACTCCATTCCGATCGTCTGGGAAGCTTTGATGGAGGCAATTGAAGAAAACGGATACGAAGTGGAATATATCAGGAATCCAAAAGAACCGCTGCTTCCTTTCATAAAAGAGATATCCCTTTGGAAGAGTTACCGGCCTGTCAATTTCATCAAGAACAGAATACTGATGCTGTATTCGAAAGAAAACGACAGTTACTGTGACAGAAACCATATGCAGAAGATGTACATGTGGGGTCTAGTCATGAGCGGGAAAATGGACTTTGAAAGAATTAAAAAGATTTATCCTGAAATGCTCAAGAAAACAGAGAGAGATAATCGCAGACTGGAAATTCTTTTCCATCCTGGAACAGCCTTGAAAGAAGAAAACAAGGGCGAAATCGCAAGAGAATCCATGGAAGATTTCTATCTGTCTGATGGCAGGAACATCGAGAAGCAGACTCTGCTGCAGATAAAAAATATAGTGTGTTAGAATTGGATTAGAATGATGGATATAAATAAAGTCAGAAAGTTCTATCTGATAGTCTGGACGGCCTGTTTATCGGCCTTCCTGCTTTTCTATCTGATCGCCAGAAAAGATCTGGTTTTTACGAATACCTACTGGATATTTGTTTCGATATTCTGTCTGGCTCTTTTTGCTATTCTGTTACGTTCTTATCTTAAATACAAGAAAAAATACATTGATTATGTAGCGGCAATCGTTTATGCCGTATACCGTTACGGTTTTCTGATTTCTCAGCTGGTTTCACGCGATTTTAAATCCAAGTATAAAAGATCCGTCTTGGGTGTTCTATGGAGTTTTCTGAATCCTTTGTTGACCATGATCGTTCAGTTTCTGGTTTTCTCAACGATCTTCAAGGCGAATACCAAGAGTTATCCGGTATATCTTTTGAGTGGTGTTGTATGCTTCAGCTTCTTTAAGGAAGTTACAGACATGTGTCTTTCATCTATATCCGGAAATGCTAACCTTATAAACAAAGTTTATATCCCTAAGTATATTTTCCCTTTGGCGAGAACGATTTCATCTATGATCAATCTTGGCCTTTCTTTGATTCCGTTAATTTTGGTAAGCATACTGATGGGAATTACTTTACACGCTTCCGTTTTACTTGGAATCTATTTTTTGGGCTGTCTGATTGTTTTTTCTTTAGGTGTCGGAATGTTTCTGGCTGCTTTGATGGTCTTTTTTAGAGACATCCAGTTCTTATGGTCGGTCATTACCCAGGTCTGGCAATACGCAACGCCGATCTTCTACCCGGCTGAAATCATTCCGGCAAAATATCACTTCATTATCCTGTTTAATCCTTTGTATCATTTCATCGGGAATTTGCGTAAATGTCTGCTTGACGGCGTTTCACCGGAGTTTCCCGCCTATATTTACTGTGCGATATTCGCTCTGCTTTCTTTATCTGTAGGTGCTTTTGTATTTAAGAAGACTCAGGATAAGTTTACTCTGTATCTCTAGGAGCTGATATGTCAAAAAAGGTGATCGAAGTTAAAAACGTAACGATGAAGTTCCGTATGTCGGAAGAACCGATCAACTCTTTAAAAGAGATTTTTACAACTGCCTTGTCAGGCAAATTGAAATACAATGAATTCAAGGCCTTGGATGATGTCTCTTTTTCTATCAACAAGGGAGAAACACTTGGCCTTATCGGCAACAATGGTGCAGGTAAATCAACTACGTTGAAACTGATTTCCGGAATAATGAAACCTACTAGCGGCGCAATCACGACCAAAGGCAATATCGTACCGATGCTGGAGTTGGGAGCCGGTTTTGATTTGGAACTTACCGGCAGAGAAAACATCTATCTTAACGGCGCGATTCTGGGCTATTCCAAGGAATATCTGGAATCTAAATACGATGAGATCGTTGACTTTGCGGAAATTGAAGAGTTCATCGACATGCCGATCAGAAACTATTCTTCGGGCATGATGGCCAGACTCGCTTTCTCCATTGCTTCCGTTGTTCAGCCGGAAATCCTGATTGTAGACGAAATTCTTTCGGTTGGCGATGCTGCATTCCAGGAAAAAAGCCTGAATCGTATGAAAGAGCTCATGAACGGTGGTGCTACTGTTCTGTTTGTTTCCCATAACATAGAAAAAATCAGAGAGATGTGTGATAAAGTCGTTTGGCTGAGGAAAGGCAAGATCGTTCAGAAAGGCGATGTCGGAGAAGTCTGCGACGCATATCTTCAGTGGCAGAACGAAAAGAAGCTTCAGAAAAAATGAACGTACTGATCAGTTCGACGACTTTCATTCCTTCGGTGATCCTTTGCGGGCACTGCCAGCTGGATTTTTTACAGAAGCAGGGGAGAGTAAACTATAAATTCGTCATTTCGCATTTTACCGATAAGAAGAATATTGAATGGGCGGATATCATCGTTTTTTTACGAAGTGATTCGGATATTGATGCCTATGTATCAAAGATTGCAAAGAAAGCGGGCAAACACCTTGTTTACGTTCTGGATGACGACATTCTGAATGTTCCGGAATATCTCTCCAGTGCGCCCTACTATTTATTACCATCAACACAAAACAACATCTGTACCATCATGTCAAACTGTGATACTTTCCTTACGACTTCTCCTGTCTTGTTGGATAAGTACGGAAAAGGATTCAACCACAGTTTTTTAATTGATGAACCTTCATTGAATACGATTGATACAAAACCGAAGAATGATAAGATCAAGATCGGATTTGCCGGATCGATTGACAGATCTCAAGACCTGAACGATATTCTGGAAGAAGCAATTTCGAAGCTGGTAGAGAAATATCAGGACTCCATAGAGATCGAAGTCATGGGTGCAAAACCGGCTTTTGTCGAAAAACTTGGACTGACACATCTTCCGTATCAGGATGGCTACGATGCCTATACGGCTTTCATGGCCAGATGCAACTGGGATATCGGTCTGGCTCCGATGCCGGATACGGAGTTTCACAGATGCAAGTACTTTAACAAGTATGTGGAATACGCTTCTTTTGGCATTGCCGGAATCTATTCCGATCTGGAACCATATGTCTTTGGAATCCGTGATAAAGAGAATGGCCTCCTGGTAGAGAACACGACAGAAGCCTGGTACAGGGCCATCTGCGAGCTAATAGAGAACGAACAGTTAAGAAGCCGAATCAGCGAAAACTGCCTCCTGGAAGCAAAGAAAAAGTACTCTTTGGATATTCTGGCGGAAGATTATCTGGAAAAAATCACAGAAGCTTATAAGCCGGTAACGGACAAGAAAACGATTGAAGATCTCACATTTGTAAAGACGGTCATCTTCTTTAAACGCGTCTATCGGAAGATAAAAGAAAAAGGAAAAGATTTTCCTGTGTGGCTGAAAGAAAAACTGAGGAAGAAGCTCAATGAATACAGGAAACAGAAGACGTATCAGAACAATACGAAGAAACTGGAAAAGATGCTTCAGGAGAAAAAGAGCATCTTTGTCATATCTCCGTATTTTGCTGAAAAAAATGATGTTTATCACCAAAGAGTCAAACTGCTGGATGATGCATTAGGAGATGTTTATAAAATCTATCTTTCCGGAGAAGACAGGCTTTGCGAGCATCTGATGACGGACTTTATCGACGATAATCACGCTTCCATCATATTTAACAGCTACGACATTCATCAGACCGAACAGGTTCTTGAATTGATCAGAAAGTCTCACAACTGTCTGATTCATTCCGTGATCCGTTTCATGAGAGAAAAGATCTCAGATGATATGTTCCGGGTATTTGATCTGGATGATGTAACGGTCATCTGGGACAGTCATGGCATGATTCCTGAAGAATATGAAAAGCATGCGAATTTTCATACCGGAGAAGTCACCAGTGAGATAGAAAAGAGGTTCTATCAGAAGGCAGATGTATTGATCTGTGAAAACGATGCACTGCGCGATCATTTCATCGATAAATACGGGAAAAAAGACATGGAATATCTCGTCTATTCCGGCAGCAGCGATCCGCAGGAATTAAGAAAAACACTTAAATAAGCTATAATAAAAATTATGGAAGAAAAAACGCCTGTTTATAAATTGAATGTTACCGTATGGGATGCGCTCAAGAGGTTTTTGAGTTCCGATAATCCGCTGTCCTATCTGGTTAACGTTTTTTTGAATGCACTCTGGCTGATAGGAAAACTGATCAAAAAGCTTCTGAAATTGATTAAGGGCGTAAAGCCGGAAGAGAATAAAGCAGGTAAACAGGTTAATGATTATGGATATGAAGTTCATTTTAACGATCTGCTGAAATACGCCAGAAAAGAAAAAACAAGAGAGTATCATAAAGATCTTTCTGTCACGGTAATTGTTCCAATCTACAACGGTTCCGATCATCTGCGTGAACTTTTTCCATCTCTGGAAAAGAATACTTCAAAAAGAGTGAAAATCCTGCTGATAGACGACTGCAGCAGCGAGAAAAAGACAAAAGACCTGATTCGCGAGTATAGTGAAAGAAACAGAAACTGGGAAGCTAGCCGTAATAATACAAATCTGGGCTTTGTCGGTTCCATAAACAGAGGAATGTCGCTGGTAAAGACGGATCTTGCCGTATGGCTGAACTCAGATACGATCGTACCTTCCAAGTGGCTGGAAAGACTGACCGAACCATTCTGCCAGGATCCTTATCTTGCTACAGCTACGCCTTTTACCAATTCCGGTGTGACTTTCTCTTATCCTGTTTTTGCAAAAGATAATGAGCTCAAGTTCTCCCTGGAAGAGATAGATAAAGCATTCGGCCGTATTCAGAGTCTGAATGACGGGCTGGATGATACCTACAGCGGTACGGGTTTCTGTATGGCGGTAAACATGAAAGCATGGAAAGAAGTTGGCGAACTGGATGAGGTTTCTTTTGGAAAAGGTTATGGTGAAGAGAACGACTGGTGTTTCAGGGCGCTGCAGAACGGTTACCGCCACAAGATCGTTCCGGATCTGTTTGTAGAACATCGCCATGGCGGAACCTTTGAATCCGAAGAGAAGCAGAAACTGCAGGAAGAACACGCTAAAGTTCTTTTACAGCGTTATCCGAAACTGATGAACGAAACAATTCCCACTTTCCTGAAAGAAGACCCGTGGAAGAAATACAGAGCACTTGCAGATCTGTTTTTGTCCGACCATAAAACGGTACTGTTTATCGATATCCGAAAAGAAAGCAATGACAAGAGCGGAGCGATCGACTACGCATATGACAAGATCGCTGAATTTGAAAGAAAGGACTGTCGTGTCATTCTTTTAAATTATGAGAAGAACAGCGAGAAATGGTTTGTATCTCCTATTTCCATTGATTCTGGCTGTTCGATAAGCTTAGACAGTTTTTCTGATCTGAATGAACTGTTTAAACTGATTTTCGTTAAGACGGTATTCATAAATAATCTTGCATTTTACCTGAATCCTGAGGCTATCATTGATCAATTGTGTTTACTGAAAGATGAACATGCATTTAAGCTGGAATATGCCTTTAACGATCATCTTCCTGCCTGCCCAAGCTATTTTCTGATCAATGATAAATGTCTTCCGTGCCCGGTTTCTAAAGGGCAGACATGCGTAAACTGTCTAAAAGAGAATCCATACAAAGTTATAGAGCGCTATGATGTGAATAAATGGAGAGAGCATTATCGTAAACTGTTTATACGAGTTGACAGTTTTCTATTCTTCTCCGATTATACCAGAAAGATCATTACGAATGTATATCCCGAAATTCAAGCTAGAAGTCATGTAGTTCCGCACAAACCATTGATGGATCAGAACGCTTCAAAATACGTTCCAAATGAAGAAAAGGACGGAATCTTACGCATCGCTTTTGTTGGGCATTTCACCAGAACAAAAGGAGCTGATCTGTTTATCGAAACAGCGAAGAAATTGAAAGAAAACATCAAGTCGAAGTTTTATATTATCGGCTATGCGGATGACGAATACAAGGTAGACTATGAAATCACAGGAAAATACGAAAGGAACGATCTGGGAAAGATCCTAAGCGATAAGAAAATAGATCTGGTTATCATGCCTTCTTTCAGTAACGAGACATACAGTTATACCGTTCAGGAACTGATGCTTCTGAAAGTGCCTTTTGTTGTTTTTGCCTGCGGCGCTCCGGCGGACAGGATACGCAAGGAAAACTATAGATTGGCTGAGATCGCTGAAGAAGTAAATGCGGATTCTTTGTTCAAGGCAACGGTAACATTGAAAGATAGGCTGGGACTATAAAAATGAGAAGACTGTTTGACAAAAAATGGTATTTGCAACATTACCCAGAAGCAAATAGCTACAATAAGGGGGCCTTCAAACATTATATAGATATCGGATGGAGGAAGAATTATAATCCATCTGGATTCTTTTCTACTAGCCATTACCTGAAAGACCGTCCAGATGTGAGAGAGGCCAACATATGTCCATTGATACATTATTACCGATACGGTTTATGGGAAGGAGCGAAAATCTATCCTTCCTCATCTATCTATAAAGGTAATTATAAAAAAAGACCGTTCATGTTTCTTCCGAGAACGATAAACAAATTGCTATGGAAAAAAGATATAAAAAAGAACAAGAATAAAAAGATACTGGTAATTCTGCATTTGTTTTATATTAATGCATTTAAAGAGATTAAATATTATCTTCAGAATCTTTCATGTTATAAATATGATCTTGTTATCTCCTATGTAGAGAATTATGATTATGGAACACTTTTTGAAGAAATTAAGAGATTCAAAAAAGACGTAGTTTTTGTTCCTGTCAAGAATCTTGGATATGATATATGGCCGTTTATTAAGGTATTAAAAGAAACGAATCTGGATAGTTATGATATAGTGTTTAAGATTCAGTCCAAAAGAACGGAATACGCAAATCTTATCTATGGAAACTTCTTTAAAAACAGAGATTGGTTTTTATGTCTTTTTGACGGGATTTTAGGCCCATACAACGTGCACAAAACCGTAAGCAGCCTGACATCTAACGAAAGAATCGGGTTATCATGTTCGCAAAGACTTATCGTTTCTGATTCAGAACCGAAACTGAGCCGAACAAAAAAGAGATTGAAAGAACTGGGAATAACAATATCGGATGATTACTGTTTTGTTTCTGGAACCTGTTTTGCGATTAAAAAGGAAATTGCAGAAAGAATTAAAGAATTAGATGTTAAAGAAGAGAACTTCACTCGTTCTTCTTACCGTGGTTTTTTCTCTAACGCTCACGCATTAGAAAGATATATTGGTAATGTAGCAAAAGAAATGGGTTACCTTTATCAAGGTAACCATACCGGGATGATTCAAGAAAACAAGTGGAATAGACTCGAAGAAAAACTACGCAAACTTAGCGGGATAAGGATCATATCTGAACTACCAATAAAAATGTCCGAAGAGTTTAAACTCCGATGTTTAGATAATGGATTTATTAGAGATTACGGTATCGAGAAGATCAGAGTCGGTGATCTTTTCTCGTTGCAACCTCAGGATTTAAAAGCTTATCATCTAGATGAACTAGCACCATTCAGGTACTTAAAATCGGTTGAGAATCGTGAAGAGTATATACGATATTGTGAAACCGGCAGAAGATCGGACTATCTTAATTTGTCAGATGATGAGTTTAAAGAGAAGATCAGGGAGATCTGTTGCGAGAGATTTGACAGGCTGATTGAGGACTTAAACCAAAACGGATATAACGAAAATGAACCGATCATAATCGAAAAGAATACTAACAGAATACTGGATGGAACACATAGAGCATGTTGGATAATGAATAAATACGGCAAAGACAAAATGATAAATGTTCTTTCTTTAGACGTTATTCATTTTGACATGTTTTCCGCCAGACCTTTCTTGTCATATTTAAAAGAGCTACACATGAATTATCAGTTTCATGAATAAAGAAATGTATTATGATTTTGAAAAGAGGATATGGATGTTAAAAGAAAAAGCAAAAAAGCTAGTAAAAAAACTGCCTGTACTTAATAGCCTTTATTCAAGGTCGGACAATCTACTTTCCAGAACGGAAGAGCTTTTTCACGAGCAGATTCAAATGCAGGAAGAGATAGAAAACCTAAAAAGGCAGCTTGCAAAAATGCAGAACAGAATGGATTACGAGATCGACGCATTGGATCAAGTTATTTTGGGAAGGAATAGAGTCAGCATACCTGAAGGAAAAATCGCAGTTTATACGGCAATAATCGATAAGTATGATGTTTTATGGGAACCTGATTATATTGATGAAAGATGTGATTACTACTGTTTCACAAATAATAAAGAAATCGTTTCAGATAAATGGAATATTGTTTTCTTCGATCGAAATCAGTATCCAGAATTAGAGGAATGTGATTCTGTAAAGGTAGCCAGATATATTAAGACACATCCGCATGTATTGTTAAAGAACTATAAACAGACCCTTTGGGTTGATGCAAATCTGCAGATTAAAAAAAGCATAGTAAACTGGATCGGGCTTTTTTTAAACGATGCAGCCATGCTGACCTTCAAACATCCATTAAGAGACTGTATTTATGAAGAAGGAGAAGCTTGCAAGGAAAAGAAAAAAGATGCATGTGACGTTATTGACAGGCAGTTGAGTATCTATCGGAATAATAAATACCCTGAACACAACGGGCTAATTATGACAAATGTTTTATATAGAAAGAACAATAAGACAATAACCGATTTTAACGAAAAGTGGTGGATGGAGATAAAAAACGGGAGTAGAAGAGATCAACTTAGTTTTAATTACGTTGCCTGGAAGACCGGAATCCTATTTGATCAATGTCATCTAAATCCATCCCAGAATTATTTTTTTGCGTATTATGCTCACGAAAAAAGATAACAGATAATTACAGTATTGGAATCAACTATATAAAAATATGACAATGGGCCAGTCTACACTGTTTAGCAAGAAAACAACCTCTATGTTGCACGGATTAGCCATATTGATGATGATATATCATCATCTCTTTATTAATGGTAACCACTGGTGCTTAAATGAAGGGGCTTCTTTGTTTGATATACTGGAATTCATGAATCCGTATCGTTCTGCTTCCGTGCAGCTCTTATTTGCCTGGTTCTGTAAGATCTGCGTTGCGGTCTTTGCTTTCACATCCGGATATGGGATCTGTGCCCAGCTGGACAAGAAATGTGATGGAACGTACAGATCCATGTATGGTTACTGTTTCAGAAGACTATGGTCTTTCTATAAACAGTTCATGATTGCTTTTCTGTTTTTTAATGGTTACCAGTTGCTGTTTGATAATTCTCATGGCTTTGATTATTCATTTCTGAATTTTATACTGAATATGCTGGGCTTGAGAACATCATACAATGCGACCCTGTGGTACGTTCCTTTATATTACTGCATGATCCTGCTTTCTCCGCTTTTTTATGCGGTATTAAACGGAAAGATCAGCTTTAGATTAGTCGTTTGGCTAGCGATTGCCGGCATATTCTGTTCTGCTACGATTCTGTGCTATGCCTATATGATCAATGATTTGCCGCATTATCTTATGATTTTTTCGAATCTGATTCAGAGCCCGTTCACTATTTATATGACCGTCTTCTTTGAAGGAATGGCCTGCTGTAGATTTTTAATACTTGATAAAATTAGTCGGAAGATGGGTTTATTGACAAATCTTCTTCTCTTAACCGCAACGTTTGTTCTGCGTACCATGGTGATTAGAGTGCCCGGGGATTACGTTTTCGATATTATGTTTATTATCCCGTTCATACTCAGCGTTTCCGGACTTATGTCGTATTCGAAATACTTGAGTACCGCTTTATGTCGTCTTGGAAACTATTCTTCCTACATGTGGTATTCCCATCCTTACTTCTATTCCTACTTGTTCTTTGGCTTCATAAGAAAAAGTGACATTTCACTGTTTGTATATGCTCAGGTAGTGCTTTATTCGATGACGACATCCTTGTTTTTTTCGTTTGTTGAGAAAAATCTTGATAAACTATGTAAGAATATTATTAGAAAGGAAACGACTTCATGAAAGGTATTATTTTAGCTGGAGGAGCCGGAACAAGACTGTACCCCCTGACAATGGTGACATCCAAGCAGCTTCTGCCTGTTTATGATAAACCGATGATCTACTATCCTTTAAGCACATTGATGCTGGCGGGAATCAAGGAGATTCTGGTTATCTCTACACCATCGGATACGCCTAGATTCCAGGAACTCTTAGGTGATGGTTCACAGTTTGGTGTTTCTCTTTCTTACTGCGTACAGCCTTCTCCGGACGGTCTGGCCCAGGCTTTCATTCTTGGAAAAGAATTCATTGGAGATGATTCCTGTGCAATGGTGCTGGGAGATAACATTTTCTACGGAAATGGTTTCTCACATATTCTGGAAAAGGCGAGAATGAACGCTGAAGAAAACAATAGAGCGACGATATTCGGATACCACGTCAATGATCCAGAACGCTTCGGAATTGTTGAATTCGACAAGAACGGAAAGGTTTTGTCCGTTGAGGAAAAACCTGCTCATCCGAAATCAAATTACTGCATTACTGGTCTGTATTTCTACCCGAAAGGTGTTTCAGCGATGGCGGGCAAAGTGAAGCCGTCTGCAAGAGGCGAGCTGGAGATAACAACCTTGAATGACATGTATCTGAAAGAAGAAAGACTGGATGTGGAACTTCTCGGAAGAGGTTATGCGTGGCTGGATACTGGAACGATGGATTCTCTTGTTGAAGCGGCCGTTTATGTACAGCTTTTATCCAAGAGGCAGAATTATGTCATTTCCGCTCCGGAAGAGATTGGATATAAATATGGCTGGATCAGTAGGGATGGACTGTTGAACAGCGCTGCACGTTACGGAAAATCTCCATATGGAGAGCATCTTAAGGCTGTGGCCGAAGGAAGAGAATAGAATGAAGCGGATCGATACTGCCATTGAGGGAGTATATATTATCGAATCGGACTGTTACGGCGATAACCGTGGCTGGTTTATGGAAACATATAATCAGGCCAAGTTTCGTGATCTTGGAATAGATACTGTTTTTGTGCAGGACAATATGTCGTATTCTGCACAGAAAGGCACCTTAAGAGGTTTGCACTATCAAAGAGGTGAACACTCTCAAACAAAGCTTGTCAGGTGTACCAGAGGGATAGTCATCGACGTTGCGGTAGATATCAGAAAAGGATCTCCGACTTACGGAAAATACGTAACCTGTGAGCTTTCGGCAGAAAACAAAAGGATGTTTTATATTCCTAGAGGCATGGCTCACGGTTTTCTGACGGTAACGGATGACGTTGAATTCCAGTACAAGTGTGATAATCTTTACAATAAGGAATCGGAAGGATCTATCAGATATGATGATCCTGATATCGGTATCGACTGGGGCTCATTGTTAAACGGCATAGAACCGGTATTATCGGATAAGGACAAGATCGCTCCAACCCTGAAAGAATGCAATGCGGACTTTATTTATGAAAAACGATAAGAAAACTGTATTGATTCTGCTAGTGGCAGTATTGCTGGTTTTATGTGGCATTGCCGGCTACAAGGTTTTTCTTTTTGTAAAAGATAAATATCATTATCTCCGTGAACATCTTGATAATATAGAGAAGCTCGTTGATTATGAATCCGAAAGAAACTACAGACATTATGATTTTGATTATAGTTGGGCAGAAGAAAATGTTCTGGTAGCTCATGCCATGGGCGCATATGACGGCGATACTTATACAAATTCGTTGCAGGCATTCAAGTATAATTACGATCTTGGATACAGGGTTTTTGAAGTTGATTTCGACTTAAGCAGCGATCACTACCTGATCTGCTCTCATGATGAAGAATACTGGCGGCAGATTTCTCAATCAGACGATAGCATTGAATACAGTCTGGAAAACTTCAAATCTCGTCCAATCTGTGGAGACGTCAATACCTTGGATGGAAAAGATATCATAGACCTTCTGAACGAGTATCCGGATATTTACATCATCACCGACACCAAATATTCAGATGAATTCAGGACCAAACTGCAGTTTACTCAGCTTCTGAATTATGCCAAAGAAAAAGATCTGACCGTTATGGACAGGATTATCCCGCAGATTTATTCCAGACAAATGTTTGATTTTGTAATGGAAATCTATGAATTCAAGTCAATGATTTATACACTTTACCAGGATCCAGACTGGGAAACCGATATGATGGCTTTGTTCTGTTCAAAAACCGGAATCGGTTTTATAACCATGGGGCAGAATTTTCTGGATCAGAACAGAATAGACATATGGAAAAGATTCGGTATAAAAACCGCTGTCCATACAGTTGATGAAAAAGAAAAAGCACGGGAATTCCTGAAAACGGGCGTTACGATGGTATATTCGAATTTACTAATGCCAGATGATTTTAGATAACTTTATAATTCTGAAAAAAGAATAAAGATATAATAATATTATGATTAAGTTGTGTATTCAAATTCTGTTGCATAGCGTTTTTACATTTCTTTTTTACAAAGCGTTGAATCAAACAATAAATGAATCATTGCGACAGGAACAGATGATAATCAAGATCCTTGTTTTTTTCATAGTTCACATCTTTTTCTACGGGGCTTTCCTTTATATTTATAATCTGAATCAGTATTATGAATATTTGAATTTCCTTGATTATCTAAATGATTATCATATAAACTCCTTAGAAGCTTTTTTAAAACACACATTGCTGAATTCAGCTCTTTCTGTTTTCTTGGCAATACTCCTTTTTATATGTGAGAAAAAACCCAAAATCTCTATAGGATGCAAAAGAACCGAACATAAGAAAAACAAGTCTTTTATTCTGACATACGTTCTTCTTTTTATTAGTTTCTTATTACTATTTATTTACCGTTATCTTTCACAGAATTATCCTGGATTGCCTTTTTCTCAACTGATATTTCATCTTTTTACCAATCACGAAGGAGCCAGTCAGGAAATCATGTTGAAGATCATTCTGGAATGTGCTGTTTATCCGCTGGGAGCAACTTTACTGTCAGGAATTCTTCTTTCGTTTTTTATCAGATATTCAGTTTTATTCTTTAATCAGATTGGTTTTCTTATTCAAAGAAAACATGTGAATCTGATGTTGCTGGTTTTATCTTCAGCGTTTTTCTTTTACCTAGGGGATAAGGTAGCCTTGTTTAAGTATATTGAAGGATCTTTTATCCATTCATCAATTTATGAAGAAGAATACGTAGATCCGTCAGAGATTTTCTTTGAATTTCCGGAAAAGAAAAGAAATCTGATCTATGTTTTTGTAGAGTCGTTGGAAATAGGAGATTATGCAATTGAAAACGGAGGAGCTTTTGCTCAGAGTTGTATTCCTGAACTCTATGATCTGGCAGAAAACAACATCACTTTCAACAACAACAAAGGATACGACGTTCTGGATGGCTGTAGTTGGACAATAGCTTCAATGATTGGACAGACATCCGGGATTCCTCTTTCAACGCAGGGAATTTCCGGAGACATTATCAACCGGTACTCATATATGCCCGGTGCTTATTCTTTGGGAGAAATACTGAATAAAGAAGGATATATAAATGAACTAATGTTTGGCTCTGATAAAGCTTTTGCCGGAAGAGATTACTTTTTTGAAAACCATGGCTATGAAATCAAGGATATCACTTATCTTAGAGAGATGGGTTATACAAATACAGAAAACGGCAATGAGTGGGGAGCGTTTGATTATCAGCTTTATGAGGCAGTAAAAGACGAACTGATTGAATTATCGGCTTTGAATGAACCTTTCAATCTGACGATGCTTACCGTGGATACGCATTTTCCTGGAGGTTTAGTTTGCCCATTTTGCAAAGAGGAGTATGAGAATCAATACGCAAACGTCTATGCGTGCGCCAGCAAACAGCTGGATTCTTTTATCGATTGGGTACAGAACCAGCCATTTTATGAAAATACAACCATAATCATCACGGGTGATCATCATACTATGGATAAGAGCTTTTTCAGTATAATTGATGAACATGGAGTTTCTAAAAAAGGTTATTATGTAATTATCAATCCAGCTGAAAACTGCACGCCAACAGAAAAAAGAGTATTGACAACCGTCGATTTTTTCCCTACGACAGTTGCATCATTGGGGATTCAGTGGAAAGAAAACCGCCTTGGATTAGGTGCAAATCTTTTTTCGGAAGAAGAAACACTGGCAGAGAAGTATGGGGTAGATGAGTTTAACAAGGTTCTTAACCAGTATTCGGACTATTACAACAACATCATGTTAGGAAAAGCCGGCTGATTTGCAATCGGCTGCTTTTTTTCATATTATATCCTTTGTGAGAAAACATAAGATAGAAAAAAAACAGATCAGGGCTTTATTGCTTGTGGTCCTGCTTCTGAGTGGATGTGCAACGAAAGAAAAGGAAGGAGATGTGAAAACCGGTTTTTTCAAGGATTTGATCGGTATTATCACATCCCATATAGAAACGGTTGAACCAAAGAAAAAGCCGGAAGAGGAGTTCAGGATTAAGAATTCCGATCTCGGCTATATTCTTTATAATGCTTCAGAAAACTTTGGATACCGTTATGGACCGTCGATAATTGAGAATGAAGACGGATCTTTTGATGCTTGGTTCTCTTCGCCGGGCAACAGTAATGACGAATGGGACTGGATCGTTTATCGTCACAGTTATGACGGAGTTCACTGGGACGAAGAAAGTGTAGTACTGAGACCAACGCCTGATTCGAAAGACAGCTGTTCCGTATGTGATCCAGGGGTTATTTGTTTTAACGGGTATTATTATCTAGCTTATACATCGACGAACGATTATGAAAGAAACGGTTATAATAATTCTATTTTTGTTGCCAGAAGCATGTATCCAGACGGACCTTTTGAAAAATGGAACGGATCCGGTTGGGGCGGTAATCCTGAACCGATCATTGCCTACGAAGGCGATCCATCCTATTGGGGAATCGGTGAGCCTAGCTTTGTAATTAAGGAGAATGAGCTTTACCTGTACTATTCGCATACCGATTCGATGGGAAGCTGCACAAGGCTTGCTAAAGCTGATCTTTCCGAGGATTGGCCTTTTACAATAGAAGACCAATGTATGGTTTTTAAATGGAAAGCGAACGATTCGCTGGATGTTGTCTATGCGGAGGATATTGACAGGTTCCTGGCCTTTACGATCAAATACCGGATGGATACATCATCCCAGCTGATTCTGCTTGTTTCTTCAGACGGCAAGGAATTTGTGGAGGCAGACTGGACAAAAGACTTCCTGGAAGAATATGCGCATAACTGCGGTGTTTCAAAAAGAGAAAACGGGCATATTGTTGTTGATGACGATGAGCCGTTGATTGGCTTCGCCTACGGAAAAAACTGGGGCAGATGGGCTACAAAGATCGCAAGGATCTGGATCAAGTATTCGCTCAAGTAAGGTTTCTGCTATAATTTTATAGGATATGGAGGGATGATATATGGAAAGCCTGGTACTACTGATTCCAAGTATTATTTCGGTTTTTATTTACTATCATTATGATTCACAGAAGAAATCGATCGTCTATCTGTTCTACTATGGCATTTTTGCTCTGATAAACAACGTACTGTTTTTTGGAATACTTTATATCATTCGGGGAAGTGAATTCGTAATTGATTTTTCTCAGTTCCCGATTTTAACAAGCATGAAATATCTCGGCTTTGCCGTTGCGATTGCCATTGTACCGACTTACATGTTCGTGATTCTTAAGAAAAAACTGAAACTGAAAGTAGAGTATAAGGATGAGAAAGCTTAAACCGGTACTCTTCTTTCTGCTTCTGTTCATCAGCCTTGCGTCGATCAGCGGAGTCATTTACGCTTTCAGCAATTTTGCATTTGAAACAAATCCACTGGAGCAGATCATATTTCACATCATGGTTCCAACCTATGGAACAGGTTCGGCTTTTGTCAAGGGGATACTGGTGCAATGCGTTATCCTTCCGTTTGCAGTCGCTTTTTTTCTTGTTTATGTCATCTACAACAAAACGTCCTATTTCGAGTTTTCCATTCTAGACCGCTATAACTTTAGACCGTTTCTGTATCTTAAGAAGCATCGCTTCCTGCTTGCTTCAATGTTCTGCGTCATTTCTTTAGCGATATGCCTTTATCGGATCGGCTTTTTTGGGTATATTGATAATCTTACAAAGAGTACGACTTTGTACGAAGATGAATATGTTGATCCTAGCCAGATCGAATTCACATTTCCAGAAAAGAAGAGAAACCTGATTTATATCTTTTTAGAATCGGTTGAAACAAGCGACTATTCATATGACGAAGGTGGAGCCTTCCCTGAAAACTACATTCCGGAACTGTATCAGTTGGCACAGGATAACATTACTTTCAACGACAATCAGGGATATTATGTCCTATCTGATACTGGCTGGACAGTAGCTGCAATGATTGCCCATACCAGTGGCATCAACCTGTCTATTCCAATTGATGGAAACTCCTATATTTCCGATTCCAGATTTCTTGTTGGCGCGTACAGCATTGGCGAGATCTTGGAAAAAGAGGGTTATACGAATGAGTTGCTGATCGGCTCGGATGCGTCTTTCGGCGGCAGAAGGGACTATTTCACCCAGCATGGACATTATCTGATTCACGACTATAACTGGTCGGTAGATACGGGGCTGATCGATTATTACGAATGGTGGGGTTTCGAGGATTTCAAACTATTTGAGTTTGCCAAAAACGATCTGTTAGAACTGGCTGAAAAAGATGAACCGTTCAACTTGACCCTTCTGACGGTCGATTCGCATCATATGGGTGGATATACTTGCAAACTTTGCAGAGATGATTACGACATCTATTCTTTAGCCAATGTGTTCGCCTGTACCAGCAGACAGACCTGCGAGTTTGTGGAATGGGTGCAGCAGCAGGATTTCTACGAGAATACGACAATCATTATCGTAGGAGATCACTGTTCCATGGACACTACCTGGGGAGGAAAGATGCCGGAAGACTATCAGCGGAAAGTGTACTACACGATCATCAACCCGGCAGAAGGATGTGTACCGACACAGGACAGAAAACTGAATACGGCCGATTTCTATCCGACAACGGTAGCATCTTTAGGCATAACCTGGAAAGGCGATCGTCTTGGTTTGGGAACGAATCTTTTCTCCGAAACGGAAACGCTGGTCGAGAAGTATGGTTTAGAAGAACTAAACCGTCTAGCAAGCAAGCATTCCCGATACTATGAAAAACATATCCTTTACGGCGAATAGAATAAGGCTTTGTTTACGTATAAAAATCAATTAAAATAAAAGAAGTGAAATACAGAAACGAATGGAAATACTACTGTAGCAATGCGAAGATGAGCGCTATCGATGCGAAACTGAAGCGCGTTTTAAAACTGGATCCGCATTCCGTTGACGGAATGTACGCCATCAACAGTCTGTATTTCGATGATTTCAAGAATTCCTGTGCCCGAGACAACGAGGCGGGAGAGTATAAACGGTCGAAATGGCGGATCCGTTTCTATGGAAACGATCTAAACTACATCGTTCTGGAAAAGAAGATCAAACTGTTCGGCATGTGCGGAAAAAAGAGCTGTACCATCAGCAGAGGTACAGCCGAGAAGATCATAAAGGGAGATGTTTCTGAAGTCTTCTGGAACAGCGAAAGTAAACTGTTGAAACTGTTCTGCATTGACATCATGACAAACGGCTATCGTCCGAAGACCATCGTCAGCTATGAAAGAAGAGCCTATCTGGAACCGATCTCCAACGTCAGGATTACCCTGGACAGGAATATCAGCGGTTCCAACGAAACGGACAAGTTTCTGGATAACGATTATCTCAGGGTACCGTTGCTGGAAAAAGATATGCATATCCTGGAAGTGAAATTTGACGACATCCTGCCGGCTTATATCCAGCAGGCATCCTATATTCGAGGCCTTCAGCAGACCTCGTTCAGTAAGTATTATTTGTGTAGAAAATCAGTGGAGGGGAAATAAACATGATGAACTGGTTAAATAACGTATTAGAAACGATTGGGGCTCAATTCTCAAACGCCAATCTGAATTCGATTGAGATCGGTGCGATGCTTCTAATGATCATGGTGCTATCGCTTTATGAGTTTCTGGTATATCGTTTCGTATCGCACCGTTCTTTCTACAACATGTCTTTTCATGTTTCGATCATCGTAATCCCGTTCTTTATCGGAGCGATCGTCAAGAGCCTGCAGTCCAATCTGGCCATTACCCTGGGTACGATCGGTGCTTTGGCCATCATCCGTTTCCGTACAGCGGTAAAGGACCCGGTAGACATCATCTACATCCTCTGGAGCGTATTCATCGGTATCTGCTGCGGCTGTTCCCTGTATGAACTGTGCGTCTATACCTCCTTGCTGGTTACATTGATCCTGCTTGTTATCAATATCTTTGCGGGAAAGGTTTTCTCGAACCCTTACTATCTGGTCATCAACAGTTCGAAAGACATTGAAAAAGAAGTCAACGAGCTTCTGAAACAGAACAAGGTTCGCTATCGTCTCAAGAGCAGAAATTATCTTTCCAACGGCGTTGATTATGTATATGAGATGAGAACCAGAACACCGAAAGAGCTGGCAAAACAGCTGAATACGGCAGAATGTATTACGAAGTTTTCGATTGTCGAATTCGACAACAACGACATCATATAAATCGATAAATGAATAAAAGGATCTTACGAGTATTATTGTTGGTCATCACGGTTGCGACAGCTGTGTGCTTTTTTGTGTACTTCAACTACGAGAGATCCTTTTCTTCTTTGGCCATCAGTCAGAGCGAATATAATACGATCAAATCGGCAAGAAGAGAGAAAAAAGATCTGGCCGAAACAGTATCCTTTAACGGTTATCCTCTGTTTTATGACGAAACAGGAAGATGCTACTATTATTCCTTGATTGAAGAAAGCCGGTATTCCCACGATCCCGGTGTCAGCTGGAACAATAAAAAAGTTAAAATCTGTTTTGATCATGTGCAGATAACGGATGAAATGATCCATCAGAATGAAAGAATAAAGATGCTGGTGTATGATGATCGTTACTACGGCGAATACGATATTGTCTGCACAAATCTTCCACTTATCAACATTGAGGTCAACGATGAGATTCAAAAAGAAACGAGAACAGACATGAAGTTTACCCTGTTTGATAATCGCAGGGGAGCAGTCCACAGAATGATTTCTTCCGATGGAAAGATCAATGTCAAAGGACATACGACTGCAAGCTATGATAAAAAGAGCTTCCGTCTGCGCTTCTTCCAGGAATCTTTGGGTGGCAATACCAGACAGAACGATCTCTCGCTTCTGGGAATGCGAAGAGATGATGACTATATCCTTTACGCCGGATATAATGATCAGGAAAAGATCAGGAACGTTTTCAACTGCCGTCTCTGGTATGATGTCAATGCCGGAGACAATTCTCTCGGCATAAAAAACGGCATGTATTACAAGTATGTCGAACTATTCATGAACGGTGAATACTGGGGACTTTATGCCCTGGGCTTTCCGATCGATGCCAAACAGATGCAGATCGATGCCGAAACAATCGGAACAGAGCTGGAAGAGAACCTGTATCAGAAAAACGAATGGCTGGTTGAACCGGAAGAAGGAGACGAGACGCCTGCTGCTGAAATCGATTTTTCCAATAATGATCCAATCGAAAAATACGAACTGAAAACAAACAAAGACAGTGCCATTGCTTGGAGATTCCTTAAAGAGTACTACAGAACCATCATGACCGGAAATGATCCTAAAGAGATTTACGATATGATTGATCTGAACAGTGCCATTGATGTTTACCTGTATGTATCTTTGATTCAGGGAACCGATAATTCCCTTGGTTACCAGTTTAAAAACATGTATCTCTGCTCCAAAGTCTATAACGGCAGGCTGATTATGGTTTATACACCATGGGATATGGATATTACCTGGGGAAACTACTGGTCTTATACTGCAAAGAACTATACCAACAAATACTATCTGGATGCCGATTCGTACAAGAAACCGATGCTGATGAATCCGGTGCAGTATTTGCTGGAACTGAACGATCCGCAGATCAAAGGACACATCAGAGAGCGTTATACTTATCTTAGAAACAACGGGTGGTCCAATGAAAGCGTCCTGCAGATTCTGAATGGGTATGAAAAAGACATCTATGTTTCCGGTGCATATTCCCGGGACAAGGACAGATGGCCAAAGGGAACCTTCAGCAGTGAAGATGTTGAATTGAGTAGATTCAAGGAATATGTTATAAACCGTCTTGCTTATTTTGATACATTCGTAAAAGAAATAACAGAATGAAATAGGAGAGTGAACAATGAAACTGTTAGTTACTGGTGCCGCCGGCTTTATCGGCTCAAATTTCGTCTATTATGAACTGGACAAGCATCCTGAAGATGAGATTGTTGCTTTAGATCTTTTGACCTATGCAGGAAATCTGAAGAATCTGGACGGATGTAAAGATAATCCGCATTTTAAGTTTGTCAAAATGGATATCAGAGACAGAGAGAATATCTACAGACTTTTTGAAGAAGAAAGATTTGATATCGTCATCAACTTCGCTGCCGAGTCCCACGTGGACAGATCCATCGAAGATCCGGAAGTGTTTCTCAAGACCAACATCATCGGAACGGAAGTCCTGATGGATGCATCGCTGAAATACGGTGTCAAGAGATATCATCAGGTATCGACGGATGAAGTTTATGGAGACCTGCCTTTAGAGGCTACAGACCTCTTTTTCACAGAAACGACACCTTTACATACTAGCTCTCCTTATTCTGCTTCCAAGGCTTCTGCAGACCTTCTGGTAATGGCCTACCACAGGACTTTCGGACTGAATATGACGATTACGAGATGCTCCAACAACTACGGTCCTTACCAGTTCCCGGAAAAGCTGATCCCTTTGATGATCAACAATGCCAGACACGACAAGTCGCTTCCTGTCTATGGAGAAGGACTGAACGTCAGAGACTGGCTGCATGTCTACGACCATTGTGCCGGCATTGATCTGGTCATGCGCAACGGAAGAAACGGGGAAGTCTACAATATCGGTGGACACAACGAGAGGCAGAACATTGAAGTCGTCAAGACGATTTTAAGAGAACTGAACAAACCGGAGTCTTTGATTACCTATGTCAAGGATAGAAGAGGTCACGACTTAAGATACGCGATCGATCCAACCAAAATTGAGACGGAGCTTGGCTGGAAACCGAAATACAATTTCGAATCCGGAATCAAGGAGACCATCCAATGGTATATGGATCACCAGGAGTGGATGGATGATGTCACATCTGGCGATTACCTGAAGTATTATGAGGAAATGTATTCCAAGAAATAAAACGATATGAGAGTACTTGTTACAGGAGCCAATGGCCAGTTGGGCCATGATGTGGTCAATGAGTTAAGAAAAAGAAATCACGAAGCCATTACAACGGATATTTCCGGGGATATGGACTATCTTTTGGATATCACCAAAGTCGATATCATTGACAAGGTAATCGAGATCAATCCAGATGCGATTATTCACTGCGCTGCGTGGACGGCCGTGGATGCAGCAGAAGATGAAGAGAACAAAGAAAAAGTATATGCCATCAATGTGTTAGGGACACAGAACCTGGTCAAGGCGGCAGAAAAGCTAGACTGCAGTTTTCTGTATCTGAGCACCGATTATGTTTTTAACGGACAGGGAACAAGACCCTGGCAGCCGGATGATACATCATATGCGCCGTTATGCTGGTATGGTCAGACCAAGCTGGAAGGTGAATTCGCCGTTTCAAAACTGAAGAAATTCTTTATTGTCCGTATTGCTTGGGTATTTGGTCTTAACGGCAAGAACTTCATCAGAACCATGATCAACATTGGAAAAACGCACGATGAAGTCAGGGTTGTCAACGACCAGATCGGAACACCTACCTATACTTACGATCTGTCAAGACTTCTGGTCGACATGATTGAAACGGATAAGTACGGCTATTATCACGCCACCAACGAAGGAGGATACATATCCTGGTACGAATTCTGCCTGGAGATCTACAAACAGGCCAGTCTATCTACGAAAGTTATCCCCGTTACAACCGAAGAATACGGCTTAAACAAGGCCGGAAGACCTTTTAACTCCCGGCTGGACAAATCCAAACTGAGCGACAACGGTTTTGAAAGACTGCCCAACTGGAAAGATGCCCTAAGTAGATATTTAATTGAGAGTGGATTAAAATAGATTTATGTTCGAAAGATTCAGCACAAAAGAAAATGCCAAGATCGCTACAGTCGTAGCCAACATCTTTGTTTATGAGCTGATCTTTTTGAGTGTCCTGATGACAGGCTACAACCGTTATTTCTTCTATTATTCCAACGGTTATCTGGTCTTCTTCGGACTATATCTGATTCTGTTCATCCTGTTCGGCAGACTGTTTGATGCTTTTGACGTCGGCGGAAGTACGACAACGGATCTTTTCCTGTCACATTCGTTGTCTCTGTTCTTCTCAAATGCCGTGATTTATCTGGTGCTTTGCCTGATAACTCTGCGGATCATTCCATTACGTCCGATCGTCCTGATGACTGCGATCAGCGTTTTTACTTCGGCTTTCTTGCTGTATCTGGAAAACAATTATCTGCGAAGAAACTTTCCGCCAATCAAAGTCATTGCAATCTATGGTGAAGAACACTACGGCTTGATTGATAAACTGAACAATGTCAACGATCTTTCCATCAGTGTTGTCCATTCTATCGACTTGAAGGATCTGGATTATGACAGGCTGGACGAACTGCTGGAAGGCGTCAATGGTGTCGTTACTCTAGATGTGCACCATGAGAACAAAAAGAAACTGTTCAAGGCCTGCTACGACAGGAGAATTCTGGTTTACGATGTTCCAAGCATTACGGATATGCTGCTGGCGAGCAGTGATATCCTTCACATGGTTGATACCCCGATTCTTAAAATCAATAAATACGGTCCTACCGAGACGGAAAAAATCATTAAGAGGATCGTTGATATCGCAGGTTCCATCATGTTGCTTGTTTTGACCAGCCCGATCATGCTGGCGACGGCGATCGCGGTTAAGGCATATGACGGCGGAGACGTTTTCTATCGCCAGATCAGATTGACCAAGGACGAGAAAGAATTCAAAATGGTCAAGTTCCGTTCCATGGTGATGCATGCGGAAGACAAGACCGGTGTCGTTCTGGCGAAGGAAGACGATGACAGGATCACCAAGGTGGGAAAGTTCATCCGTAAGACCCGTTTCGACGAACTACCGCAGCTGATCAACATCCTGAAAGGGGAAATGTCTTTTGTCGGTCCTAGACCGGAAAGACCGGAAATCTATGACGAGATCTGTAAGGACATGCCGGAATTCCGCTTCCGCCTGGTCGTAAAAGCGGGACTGACAGGCTATGCTCAGATCTATGGGAAGTACAACACCTCATTAAGAGATAAACTCTTGCTGGATCTGTATTATATCGAAAACTACAGTTTGATCTCCGATATTAAACTGCTATTGCTGACATTAAAAATCATTTTCAACAAGGAGTCATCAGAAGGCATCAAATAGTGTGAAATAATGTGATAATTTGAATTTCACAGCTTAATCACATATAATTTAAGAGGATTTTGTAATCCTCTTTTGTTATGAATATGGAAAAAAATGAACTGAAATTAAAACCTGCTAATAGAATGGGAACACTGTTTAAAAGGATTGCAACGCTGTTTGCGGATAAAAAGAAACGCTATCTGCGTCTGCTTCTTTGCATCCTTCCTTTCATTATTGCGATCGGAGTCTTGGGCTTTATTGCGTTTAAGGAAGGTAAGGATCTTTTGAGTCTGGCAAAGGGTTCGACAGAAACGAAAGAAGAAAACGTCATTTCGTCTATGAATTATGTTTTGAGAGACAATGCAACGGATCTGCAGAAAGAGCTCTTTGCTAAACTGAAGGCTGCAGTTGAAACAGATGATGCCGATGATGCGGAAATCGCAAAACTGGTATGTCAGAACTATATCGCCGATTTCTATACCTGGAGCAACAAACAGGGGCAGTACGATGTAGGAGGACTTTACTATGTCTATGAACCGCAGAGGTCTGCCGTCTATCAGCAGGCCAGAGACGGTTTCTACAAATACTTAAGTACATATATCAACCAGTACGGTGCAAATAATCTTCTGGAAGTAGAAAACGTCGAAATATCCGAAGCAAAAAAGAATGCAGCAGGGTATTATATTCTGGATGGCATGGCATATGATTCATACAATGTCACCTGTACATGGACTTATAAAGAGAATGAAAAGTTCCCAAGTAGAACTTATGCAAATAAAATGAATTTCCTGGTCATTAAGAACGGAAACCGTTTTGAAATTACCGAAGCAAGCGAGAAACCAATCACGATCATAATACAGGAAGAGACGCAAGAGGTGGATGAAAATGAAGCACAGTAAATCAGGCAACAGAAATCTTCTTTCGATCGCTTCGATCACATTGTCTCTTTTAAGTCATATTGCGGTGATTGCCGCAATCGTTCTTTCGTTCCGCTACTATGCGATTTATCCAAGCATCTTTGTCAGCCTTGTAGCAATCGTGCTGCTGCTGATGCTGATTCTGGATATTGTCCTTTTTGTCGGTCTGAATACAAAAGATAAAGCATTAAAGATTGTTGTATCTGTTCTTTCTTTAATGATTTTCCTTGGCGGTACGTTTGGATCATATTATCTGGCAAAGGTGAATGGCGTCGTAAACAATGTTCTGGATGGAAATTCTGACAAATACGAAGATGTCAGCGGCGTATTTGTATCGTACAAGAAAAATTATGCTTCTTTGGAAAGCATGTCTGGAGCAAAAGTCGGATTCTTAAATGAGAATACTGAAGGTGTTGCTTCCGTTGCCACAAACCTTTTAGATAAAGCTAAAGTGGATTATGTTCCGTTAACTTATAACAGTTACAAAGAGCTTTTCCAGAGTCTACTGGATGGAGATATTGATGTTGCTGTAATGATGAATGGTTATCGAACCATGTTTGAAAATGATGAAACACTGGATTACAGCAAGTATCTGGAAGACATGGTCGATAATTATGTTTTTGAAGACAGTGTCAAGGTTGGCGGATCGAGAAGCAGTAAAAAGATTAACACCGAACCATTCAATGTCCTTTTGATTGGATGGTCAAGAGTAGAACTTGGTTCTTCTGTCGGTTTGGCTGATGCGATCATTCTGGCTACGATCAACCCGCAAACTTATACAGTATCCATGATGTCGATTGCCAGAGACTCATTCGTTCCAATCAGCTGTTACGGCGATGCCTATGACAAGATCAATTCGGGTAGATCGACTTCAAGAGCATGTTTTATTGAAACAGTAGAAAACTTTATCAATACTGGCATTCCAGAGGATCAGAGAATTACAATCGACTTCTATATGGAAGCCGATTATGAGGCGATCGTTAGAATTGTCAACCGTATTGATGGCATTGATATCTATAATCCGGTAGAATTCGAACTTGATGGCGTCTATGTACCGCAGGGTTACGTGCATGCCGATGGCTGGCAGGCTTTACAGTTCTGCAGAGAAAGACACCACATGCCGAACGGCGACTTTGATCGTCAGCAACATCAAAAGGAAGTAATACTGGCAATAGCCAGAAAGTTTATTGAATCCGGCGATGTATCTATGGCTCTGTACGCAATGGAAGGTGCAGGCAAACTGATGAGCACAGACCTATCTATTTCACAGCTGACAAGCATATTTAATATGATATTGAATACCAAGAACTATACCGGTCTTCCAACTTTTGACCTGATTGATTTCCACGCATTAAGAATTACCGGTTATGGTGGAATCATGTACTACAGTTATGCGATGAGGCTTCCTCTATGGGTCTACCTGATTTATCAGGGGTCCTTTGATGAATCTATGGCTCATGTTGAAGATGTGATGGGCAGATATACTACGATCTCACAAACGCGTTCTCTGGAATTCTCTGCATTGAATCCGTATGTCAGATTACCTTTCTATTCTACGGAATATGAACATAAATTCATGTTTGAACCGGATCCGATGCCTCCTTACTGGGCGACTTTAGAAGGCATGCCTTATGCTGAAGCGATGCAATGGGCAGCTGAAAACGGCGTAGGCTTGAGTGTTACCTTTATCACAGCCGGTGATTCTCGCTACGATCCTACACAGGACGGCATGGTTGTGGAACAGACACCAAGGCATGGTGCTCTTATTTCGGAATATCCTTCCGGAAGCATTGTCGTCATGGGCACAGGCGAACTTGATGAAAGCAAGCAGGTTCCGAACTTTGTCGGAAAGAATTATCGTGAGGCAGTAGATTGGGGCAACAGATATGGCGTGTATGTCCACAAGAGGTGGGATGCAGATGCGAAAGGGAATCCTGGCGATGTTGTTTCTCAGTCTCACAGCGCATATACCCCTATCGAGGATGTAAACGATTTTACAATCGTTATCAAAGACAGCAAATTTGAGATAGAGTTCAACAATAACGGTAAAGGAAGCTACAAACCGAGTGATATTGTTGTTAAATTAAGTGATGAAGAGACCTACAGTTTTGAATCGCTTGGTAATGTCGCAGCAGGAGCAGGAGATGCGGGTGAAGTTTGGGTATTTGATGGATGGTATACGAGTGCCAATGGTGGTGAACAGATCACGAATTCCAGCCAGCTGAGTCGGGATACGACCCTTTATGCACACTGGACGTTAACATGTTCCCATTCGGAAGCAAGCAGCGAAGTTACTAGCGACCCGACATGCGCAAGTCTAGGGAAACGTCATTTTACTTGTCCAAGATGTAGAAAAGAATGGGATGAAGATATTCCGATGTTAGATCATGATTATGAATTAATTGAACATGTTGATTCTTCCTGTGATGGGGATGGATATGACAAATATCGCTGCAAAAACTGCGGAAACGAAAAAACTACACCAATTCCTATGCTGTCCGGATCGGCCTGCTCTCCTAGTTCTAGCGGATCAGGGAATAATGGTGAATAAACTGAATAAAAAACGGTAGACTGAAGTCTATCGTTTTTCAACGATTAAGAAAAGAGGGTTTCAATGAAAGACTTATTAAATAGAATCTTACCTTTATCAAAAAAAGCATCTGCGAACCAGATCAATATCTTGAATGGGCGTTTCGATTCTCTACAAAAAGAGTTATATGAATGTCAAAAGAAAATAGATCGGATGGAAAAACTATTGTATTATCAGATCGATCCTGATAAATATCCTCAGATTTTAAAACAATGGTATAAGGATCGTACTGGAAATGTGTTGGATCTGGAGAATCCTCAGACTTACAATGAAAAAATACAATGGCTGAAACTCTATGACAAAGATCCCAGGAAAACGGTTTTAGCCGACAAATATCTGGTCAGAGATTGGATAAGAGATAAGATTGGAGAAGAGTATTTGATCCCTTTGCTTGGAGTTTATCGGCAGGCTAGCGAAATAGATTTTAATGCTTTACCGGATTCGTTTGTATTAAAAGCTAATCATGGATCTGGAATGAACATCATCGTTGAGAATAAAGCAAAAGCTGATTTAAATGGAATTAGAAGAAAAGCAGATCAGTGGTTAAAGAAAAATTATTCTTTTGTAACAGGATTTGAAATGCATTATGATGATATTCCTAGAAGATTGATTGTTGAAAAGTATATGACGAACGAAAACGATGATCTTCCAGATTACAAATTCTGGTGCTTTAGTGGCAAATGCAAGTTCATTGAAATGGTTGTTGATAGAAAACGCAACGCTCGAGAGGCAGTGTTTGATTTAGAGTGGAATAGACTACCTTTTACGGCCGGTAACCCGTCTATGGCTGAAAACGATATTGAAAAACCAGCGGTTTTGAATAAAATGATCACCATTGCCGAAAAACTGTCTGAAGGGTTTATACATGTTCGAGTGGATCTATATCTTCTTAATGACAGTGACATAAGATTTGGCGAAATGACTTTTAGTTCTTCTTCAGGAGTTTGCCCATGGGATCCACCCAAAACAGATTATGAAATCGGAAAAATGATAGAACTACCAAAATAAAAAATATATACAAATGAATAAGAATTCTGTTAAAATAATAATGATCATGCAGTGATTCTGTTTTTGATATATATACACTTTGAATCATCTGAGATTATCTGCATTGTGTAAAGGGGGAAGTATTATGAAGGTATCATTAAAGAAGCTAAGTAAAAGCATAATCGCCTTAATAGTCTTGTTGCTTACTTTAACTGTATTACCTAGTTCAGTTGCGGCTGAAGGTGAAAGCGATCCAGATCTTGAGCATTACGAAAAGGGTCATGAGATTAGTGGTGATTATCTGTTTTTTGGATTTAAGAAGGAATTGATTCAAACGGATATACCTACGTCAAAATTAGAACCAACAAATCCGAACAGCAGAGAACCATATCCTTCGGCCTATTATCTTGAGGCTTTGGATTATTTTGGAAAGAAGTTATCAGTCAAAGTTGATATTACTTATCTAGGCTCAAATGATTATGGATATAATGCGCATCTTAATGATGACAATGAGAATAAAACAGGTATTTGGGTAGATGATGGAACGCATTCGCAAAAAAGGATCAGGCATTCGGTTCGATTGATTGCCAATGGAGCCGATTATGAAGTTACGATTTCATTCTTTGTTGATAAAGAATGCACAATTCCATTTAATTTTGATGGCGCTGTTTCTTTTCAGGACCCTGACCAGGCTGATTATTTGTTCCCGACTGCAGGAAGAGAGATTTATTATACAAATAAAGATGGTTTGAAAAATGAGTATATTGTTAAAGCCGATGGCCTTTACAGAAAAGCATTTACAGGCGGTCTTCCTGATGAAGAAATCGGTGTCTTGATGACACCGGCTGACGGAGGATCATTCACGTTTACGGTTCAAGGTCGTAACGACTGGATTTATCTCCCGGACTTTATAATAATCAATGCTCCATATAGAGTTGAATACTACTATCAGAATTATACCGAAAACCCTGATGGAACTTATTCTGTCAGTTATCCGGATGAGCCTAATGGTGGCACTGATGAAAGAAATCTGAAGGTTTACAACGATGATAACACGGTAAATACTACGGTTGATGTCACAGAGACAGATAAAACTTCTCAAAGAGAAGGTTATTCATTAGATGACGATTATTCTGGAAAAGTCTATTCATTGGAAATAAACAGCGAAAACGAATTGGTTCTGAAAGTTTATTTTGAGCGGAATTTTAGAGTAACTTATCATGATAACGTCAATAAGGAAGTCTTTGCCGATCAGGAAAAAGATGATTATGTATTTGATGAATTGACTAATAAGTTTACTTTGGGTGGAAAAGATGAGCCGGAAAGATACGGATATGAGTTTCGCGGCTGGTCTACTGATGAGAATGCGGATCCAAATGGCACTTATCCTACGAGCAGCGAGATTGCAACAATTCCTGTTCAGCATGACGAAGACTATTATGCGATTTGGAAACCATTGGACTATACAATTAACTATGATAAGAACAACGATGATGCAACCGGTACAATGGATTCCCATTCATACCCGTTCACGGCTTCAACAATGGATTCCCATGCTAACGAATTTGAGTCGGATAAGTATGCGTTCTTAGGATTTACACTAGATACACCTGAATATAATGAAGGTGATACACTGTATCAGACAGATGATTTCAAAGATGTTTTGACCTCAACTGATAAACAGGAAACAAGATCTATTACACTATATGCACAGTGGGATCCGATCTATAAGATCATTTATGATGGAAATGGTGGACACGTTCCTGGCAAAGAAGGCGAAATGGATCCAAACATCTATTATGGTTCTTCCTCAGAAATGCCTTCTAGTGAAAATGAGTATGAAAGAAAAGGCTACAAGTGGATTGGCTTCCAAAGTGACTATGATGGCAAAGTTTATACAGATATCAACGATTTTATCGAAGAGCTTAAAAAGCTTGGAGCCGGAGGCGTAATTAAACTAACTGCATTATGGGAAAAGTTGCCAATAGAACCTTATGCACTTCCTATTACAGGTGTTGACAGATAAGCATATTAAAACAAAAAAGGATCCGGATCAATCCGGACCCTTTTTCATATAAGGTCATATTCATAATCTCATGAGAGTATTTTAAATAATGTAGTCAGACATGAATTAAAATTAAATGGCACAGAGTTAATTATTCTGATAGTATTTTTATAGGTAGTGTTTCAAAATAGATTAATAACAAAGATGATAAAAGAAGTTTTTTATGGAAAGATACTGCAGAAAAGCATTAGAAATGTGGCTCTCTACATTTCGATTCTGTTTTTATGTGGATGTAGTGGGGGCATTGAACAGAAAAGCATGAAGAATGATCTTGTTAAAGGTTATGGATTTGAGATGGAAGAAGAATTGATAGAATATATCGGTGAAAACTTTGATAAGAAACAGGAATACTCGATGGGAAATGGAATTGTGGTTCTGGATCTTGATAAAAAGTCGGATAATGAATTACAGATGTTTCCTATATATTGCGACAACGAATTGGCTTTTCTTGTTTTATATGGAAACGGAGCGATTTATTTGTCTGATCCAGAATTGCTGAACAGCATAGCAGAGAATGATGAATATCTGATTCTGAAGGCGGAACAGAATGTTTATTTTGCCTCAAAGGAAAAACTGCTCCTTCTGTGCGGAGAAGAGAAGGAATTGCCGAAAAAAACGATCGATAAGATCGACAAGATAAGAAACGGAACGATTGAAAAAAATCTGATGGGTATTGAAAAAAGGGCAATCCGTATTATGCCTGAGCAGGAAAATCAACAGTCCATCATTAATGAAGCAAGGTACTACAACGACAGGATCATTGTCCGTCTCGTCAGCGATAAAGTCAAAAATAAGATCCGGATGTACGAAGCCTTCTGCCACGGCAGGGTGGAAGAAACGGAATCTGAGGATTTTACCTACGTTTTCCTGTTTGAACCATTGGATAGTAACAATCTTCAAGTCCTTCTGGATGCCAGCAAAGCCCTGAGCTATGTCCTGGATGCCTCTTTGGTGGAGAAAACAGAATCTCTTGCAGAAGATATAGATTTGACGACTCCGGTTACGGAAAAAGTCCCATTTGATTAGTTGAATTATGTATAGATGAATTTGAAAAGATGGCATTCAACTGTTTTGAAGTCCGTTTTTCTTGTTTTCAGGGAACTCTCCTTTAATGTCACATATTTGACCCAATCAGAAAACATGATATGATTAGAATATAAACAAATGATTATTAGATAGGGCTTATACCCAATCTACGCTTGAAGACGATTTTATCAAATTTTTTTGGTACGCTTGACGCTTAGAACGGTGCATTCCTATCCAATAATCGTTTTTTTATGTCGAAATTCATTTATTAGAACATATTTGATATGGCTAAAACGTAAAACAAATAAAGTGTTTGTTGGAGAGGGTTTGACCCGATCTGCAATGGTATATGAAATAATCAAAAGTTATTTTTGATGTGAATCAGTACTTAGATTGGCGCACTCCATTTTACAAACTCTTTTGTTTTTCTGGAAAGGAGTACGGAATGGAAAAGCCATTGGAGAAGTATACATAGGGGAAACCTCAAAAAAGGATGCCGGACAGATGATTGTGATTCAGTTTTCGGCACCAGTCTCGTTTTCCTTACGCGTATTGAAGAAAAAGTAAAGTGGGCAAGCAAAGAAAAGCCCTTTTTCAAATCCTGATGCGGTGGAGGAAGAGGAACTGCTGAAGCATCAGGTGTCCCGAATCTATTGCGATTTGGAACTCGTCTGTTTTCACCACGGAAAACAGACTGGAAAGCCCGAAAGGGTGAGTACCTCAATGCAAGAAAGGAAAACAATAATGGAAAACAAAGAAAACAGAAAACCAAGAAATCTTAAAAAAATGATTTATCAGGCCGACGGTAGGCTGAAAAGCATGTGCCGATTCGGCGAATCAAAGAAAAACGCCAAGATCATAAACAGAAAACAAGAAGATGTCAGAAACGGAAAGAAAGCCCTTTTCCATGAGAGGATCTTCTCATATCGGACCTACCGGAAGTATCTGGAAATCTGCATCACTTTCCTGAACTGGTGCAGCCGTAGATATCCACAGCTAGACCATTACCGGAAGTGCCGCAAGTATGTGGGTTGCTTTCTGAGAGACTGCTTTAAAAAAGGGCTGTCGATCAAAACGACAGCCAATTACCGGGTGGCACTGGTAAAGCTTTACGGCTTGTCTCCAGACGACTACAAGATAGTCAAAATCTATGGTCACAGTGTCAGTATCGATGATTTCCGGAAATACAGATATCTTTCCAGAGACAGCAAGAACTGGTTCAGGAAAGAGAATTATCTTCTGACTGTTCTAATCGTCTGTACGGGCTTGAGGAGGAATGAGGCCAGAAATCTGAGAGGTGATGCACTGATCCGCAGAAACGGCAGCTGGCATCTACATGTCACGGTCGGATCGAAGGGTGGAAGAGAAAGATACACCAGGATCATTGGCACGGAAGAGGAGATCTCGATAATCGTTCAGGCGATGAAAGTGGCAGAGAAGAAGAGGATTTTCGATTCCATTCCCAAGGATTACTCCTATCATGTGCTGCGGTCGATCTACGCCTGCAGATACATCGATATGGTTGCGGCGGATACGAGCATGCTACCGGAGAAGGATAAGTATCGTTTCAAAGGAGAATACAAGGATTTCTGCGTCAGTAGAAAAGGAGTGAAGGAGGTTTCGGAATCGCTGGGACATAACCGGATCAGCGTCATCAGGCATTATTTCCGCAGAACACTGTTCAAAGGGACACATGGAAAAACGGGAATTGAACTGGTTAAGGAAGTCTACGAGCTGATGGAAAGAAAAGAAAAGTTCGCCTGACCAGCATACAGAAGTGTCTGATTATTCTCTCTCATATATAGAGCAAGGAACAAAAAACTTTAAAATAATGTATATTTATTAGATAATTAATAAAATAGGGGGATAGTATTATGAAAAAAGTCTTCAAGATTATTCTTGTTGGATTTATGCTTACTACCGGCATGTTTACGTCGGTGTATGCTGAACCTGACGAGAATGATGAGGATACTGAAGTCTTACCGGCTGAGGAAGCGGAACTTGAGACCGAAGAAGTCGATCCAAGTACACTGCGCGTTCATAAGCTGGGCGAAGACGTTTTCGTAGATGCGGACTTAGACTCAAAACAGGAATATGACGATGACGAGGTCGTTCGTGTCTCGATCGTTCTGGATTCTCCGGCTACACTGGAAGTCTATGATGCGGAAAATGTCGTGGATAACGATGAAGCCATGGCATACCGCGATTCCCTTGCAGATGAACAGGAAATCGTTACGAAACGCATTGAAAGAAAACTGGGCGATGAGCTGGATGTTGAATGGAATCTGACGCTGGCCGCCAATATCATTTCCGCCAATGTCGCCTATGGCGATATTGAAACCATTAAGAACGTATATGGTGTCAATGATGTTTTTGTTGAGAATAAGTATGAAATCATGGAAGATGAAGTCAATACTTCCATCTCAACCGAATACATGGTCTATGCGTCTGATGCCTGGAGAGAGGGCTATACTGGTGCTGGAAGCAGAATCGCGATCATCGATACCGGTGTCAACCAGGGCCATATTTCCTTTGACCCTGACGCATTGATCTATGCACTGGAAGGTGATGATACAAAATACGAGGACGCTGTAGCCGACTACAATCTTCTGACACCGGAAGAAATCGAAAGCGTTCTTGACAGACTGAATCAGAATAATACAGACAATAAGCACAACATCAGTTCTGTTGATTACGTATATAAAAACACAAAGCTTCCTTTTGCGTTCAACTATATCGACGGCAACAACACGACTGACCATTTCAGCGATAAAGAAGGCAACCATGGTTCTCATGTCGCCGGTATCGCTGCAGCCAACAGATACGTGAAAATAGACGGAGAATATGTCGATTCTCTGGAAGCGACCCATGCTGTAGGCGTTGCGCCGGATGCACAGATACTGGTAATGAAAGTTTTTGGCAAAGGCGGAGGCGCATATGATTCCGACTGTATGGCCGCCATCGAAGATGCGATCATTCTGAAGGCCGATTCCGTAAACCTTTCTTTAGGTTCCGGAAATCCCGGTTTCTCCTTTGCCGGGGTATATCAGACGATCATGGAAAATCTGGTAAACAGTTCCACCGCTGTCGTATTCTCTGCCGGCAATGCATATCACTGGTCGGCCTACAGCAATACCCCATATGGTGATCTCTATCTGGATGATATCAGTCTGGCAACAAACGGATCATCCGGATCTTTTGCCAACTCGCTGTCAGTAGCTTCTGCGACAAATGTAGGCTACACCGGCAAACCGCTGAAGTATGATGGAAACAGCATTTACTATTCTGAACCTGCCGAGTCAGAATTCGGCAACAAGCCAATCTCCACGCTGAAAGGCGATCAGGAATTTGTGTTTATTATAGGCAACATAAATGATTCCACTTATGTCTATGGAACGGATGAGGATTTTGCCGAAGTAGCCGATGTCCTGGAAGGCAAGATCGGCATGTGTTACAGAGGCGGAATCTCATTCTATGAAAAGGCCAATGCCGCAGTAAAGAACGGTGCCATCGCTACAATCATCGTCAATAACCAGAAGGGGCTGATCAGCATGGGCCTTAAAGGTCAAGAAGAAGGACAGCAGTATGACTATACCGCTCCGGTTATCATGATTCAGGAAAATGACGGCGAGATGATCTGGATGTCCGATTACGTGGAAGAACATGTCACTGAAAACGGACTGTATTATCTGACCGGTACGATCACGGTAACCGATGAGCTGGCATCTGAAGCCCAGACCGATAGAGAAGATGCCGAAATCGACGATTTCTCTTCCTGGGGCGTATCCGGATCTCTGATCCTGAAGCCGGAAATAACCGCTCCAGGCGGCAATATCTGGTCAGTAGAAGGCATGACGCAGGACGAATATATATCCTACAGTGGTACTTCTATGGCTGCTCCGCATGTCAGCGGCATGGTTGCCATTCTTTCACAGTATTTTAAAGAGAATGAAAATATAAGCGATCTTATAGCGAATACGGAAGGTCTGACTGCCCGTACTTTGATGAACAGCCTGTTAATGTCCACCGCTACCCCTATGTTTGACGAATACGGGCTTTACTACCCTGTTATCAGACAGGGCGCAGGCTTGGGTGACGTGTATGCCGCTACGCAGGCAAAGACCTACATCATGATGAGTGAAGGTTCCACGCTTCTTTCCAGTACGGCAAAAGACGGCAAGGTCAAAGCCGAGCTCGGACAGGATAAAGACAGGACCGGATCATATTCTTATTCTTTCACTATCAACAACTTCTCTGACGAAGATCTGACGTATTCCTTTGATACCGATCTGTTTACACAGGATGCCTATGCATATGCAGATGAAGATTACGCATATCAGGAGTATCTGGATATCTGCACGCTGCCTCTGGAAGCGACTGTCAGGTATTATGAGGACGTAAACAGCCACGACGTCGATATGGACGGCGATACAGACACCGATGACGTACAGGCTATCCTGGATTATGTTACCGGCGTTAACGACGGCAGCGAGCTGGATCTTGAAGCCGGAGAACTGGATAATGTCAGCGGTATTTCTTCCGCCGATGCGCAGCTTCTCCTGCAGTGGATTGATGCCCATGAAAACGATCTGGTTCTGGTGCCTGCAGGTGGTTCTACGGAAATCACCGTCAGCATCGAACTTGATTCTGATCAGGAACCTATGTACCGCCAGAACGGCGCATATGTCGAAGGCTTTACCTATGTAATTCCGGAAAGCGTAACGGCTGAAGGCGAGATCCTGGATGTCGAACATTCTATCCCTATTCTGGGCTATTACGGCAACTGGACGGATCCTTCTATGTATGATGCGGTGTCATATGTCGATAATTACTATCCGACAGGGAAAGAGTCATATTTCAATGAGAATAATATTACGAACTTCATGACGATCCAGTATCCAGAGACCTACAAGAAAAACGCTTTCGTCGGGAACCCGTACATCGCCGAAGAAGAATTCCCTTACGACAAGCTGGCAATCAGCAGCGATACGACGATCACATCTATCACAACTACGCTGATCAGAAATGCCGCCAATACTGCAACACTTGTTCTGGATGAAAACGGTTCTTTGATCTACAGCGACAATCTGGATTCCGATGTCGATGGAGCCTTCTTCTACGTGAACGGGAATTCATGGGAGGAAACCGCTTCGAAAGTAACCCCTATCAATAAGAAAGCACCGTCTTTCGGCTTGAGCGAAGGTGATAAGTTCCTGATCGGACAGTTTGCTGTTCCTGAGTATTACGGCTTGTTCGATGATCCGAATACGACAGACGGAAACGTCACTGTCGAGGAGATGGTTGAACTGTTCAACGATGGCACGATCGGAGAAGGGTCTTATGTCGGCTATACGATGACGGTAGACGATACCGTTCCGGTGATCGAGAAAGTATCATTGAGCGATGACAAGACGGTCCTTACGGTAACGGCAAGCGACAATCAGAACATTGCCCTGCTTGGCATCATGGATGCCGGCGGTACGGAATTCGTTGACGGCGTGATTCCTGAAAAGGATACCGATACATATGAATTCGAAGTGACCGAAGAGATGCTGAAAGAGAATGCGGTCGTCATCTTTACAGGCGACTACGCCGGAAATGAATCAGCGGTATTTGTTAAGCTTGGCGATGGTCCGATATATAAGAAAGTAATTACAGAAATCTATCGTTTGACAGATACTCTTGAAGCTGATAATGATTATGTCATTTCCAGTGCCAAATCCGGAAGAGCCGCTGTACTAAAGAGCAACGGTCTATCCGTTCAGAGCTATGTATGGACCTCTTCGGACGAGGTTGAAGTTCATGACCATGAAGATGGAAATTACATTCTGGCAGATGATTTATTGGATGCTGATATCTGGTCTGCGTACGATGGAATTACCCTTGTAAACAATGAAGATGGGGGCTATTTAGGATGCGGTGGCACCAATTATGACTGGGGCTATCCGTTTGTAAGCTGGCCAAACGCGAATTACGGAGATCATTTCACTTATGATGCCGATGAAAACGCATTATACAACTATCCGAAATATGGCGAAGGATTGTATTATCAGAACGGATATTTCTATTATTACCTTGCCGGTCCGGTATATCTCTTTGTTTCGGATGAAATTATAGAATATGAAACGATTGATGACCCGAATGTGGCTTCTTCTATCGAGATTGAGCCTGAATCGGCAATGCTGATCTTAGGTGCAATCGATGAGATCGATCTATATGCTCATGTTGGGCCACCATATCTGACTGATGAACAGAAGAAAGTCAAATGGGCTTCTTCTGATGAGTCTGTCGTGGCTGTTGACGAAAACGGCCATGTGACTACGGTAGGCGTAGGTACTGCAACAGTTACCGCAACTTCAGTAAGCAATCCGAACATATCTGCATCTTCAGAGATTACGGTCGCGGGTGTTGAACCGATGGAGGATACCTTTGTATTCGGGCAGGTTGCTTATGGCGATGACGATATAGAATTTGCCCTGATCGATCTGAGCGATTCAAGCACTTATAAAATCGACGGTGATGAAGTCTTCTCTGCATTCTATGGCGGAGGACAGGCCGGTGATTATATCTATGGTAACGACATAGACGATGATTTACATAAATACGGAATCAAGATCGACGAAGAAACATATGATATTAGAATTGAGTATGTTGAGCATGTCATGACGATCAATCATAACTTTGCATTACTGGATGCCGCCAACATTCCGTATTATGAGGTGGAGATTCCTGGTGAAGAAGGCGAAGATCCGACAATTGCCGAGATAGACTATGATCTTGTCGCCGTGACTCCTGCCGGATACTTTGCACTGTATGATATGGAAAACGGCAATGTTAGATACTTTGATCTCAATGATCTGGGACAGTTTGTCGGTATAGCCTATCTTGGATCATACATCGATGATGAAGATGAAACCGATGATGTTCCTGGTGTAACTATATCCGAATACTTGCTATTGTCCAATGATGGCACACTGTATTTATGGGATCTTTACTATGATGCTGAATCAGGTGGATTCGGTGCTGAGATTGCGGATTTTGGACAGATCGATCTGATTCCTTTCGGGGATAATATCGAAAACTATTCCATGACTTTTGCCGGTAATCTGACGGGTGAGTACGCTGTGTTCATTTCTGACAGCGACAACGGACTGATCTGGTATGTCAATATTGATTTCATTCAGCATGGAGTGCCGGGAGACGAAGACTATGACATCGAGATTGTACTTACAACTCGTCTTGCTGGTCTTATCGAAGGTGCAACGAATATCTCTACATTATTCAACCTGGGCGCTTACTACGACTGGGAAGAAATAGTAGATACTTCCATGTTCAAAGAGATCATGGCCATGAAGGGTTCAGGGCAGATGCATTCTATGGAAGCACAGCTGGCTGATCGTTCTGAAAAAGAAAGCCTGCCAACGGAAGAACTTCCTGAACCAGTTGCTGAAGTTATTCTTCCTGAAAAGGTTGATGATGGAGAAGCTGAAGAGGTTCTTGATGCTGATCCGGTTGATGGCACAGTCAATACTGCTGCTATTCTGGAAAGAAAAGAAAAAGAAGATATCAAACGTATCACTGTTCCTAACAGAAACACCGACGTAACGGATGAAACAGAAGACGGTACTGATTATTCTGTTGTAGTTTATACGGAAGATGTCGAGGTCAAGAACGGATGTGTAACACTATCCTATGATACGAAGGTAGCGAAATTCGTCGGTCCTGAAAAGGGTGTGAATTCCCCTGTGGACTATACGTCCGTCAAGGTCGATGAAGAAAGCGGCGAGATCAGATTCGCCTGTGCGCAGCTTGACAGCGTTGCTGCAGGAGATGCGATCGCTGAATTCAGATTCGAAAAAGTCTGTGTCGATTCCGATGTCAAAGAAACGACCATCGAAAGAAACAGAGAACTTGGTCTGAGCGAAGAAAATGAAGAAACGCTGAAAGGCATCGGCCACGACTGGTATTTCATCGGATGGAACTGGGAAGCGGACGAACTGGCGTATGCCGAATTCAGATGCAGAAGGGATAGTTCCCATGGAATCAGCAAAAGAGCTGACGTGACCGTTGATAGAACGGAACCGACTGCCGACAGGGCAGGAAAGATCGTCTATACGGCAAGAACAACTTTCGAAGGAGTCGAATATGTGGATTCCAGGACGGTCGTTCTGCCTGCTACGGGTCACAACGGTCAGGTACATGACTATGAGTTCGTAGGATTCGAATGGTCCGAGGACGGAACAAAAGCAACCGCAGTTTTCAAGGATCTGATGACCGGTGAAACGATCAGGATCGACGCACAGCTGTCCAAGACGGAAACTCCGGCAACTTATGATGCCGAAGGTAGCATTGTTTATACCGCTACAGTCGAATACAACGGCAAGACCTATACCGATTCCAAGACGGTCGTTCTGGAAAAGCTCGACAAAGAAGACGACGGAAAGGATGATCCGACAGTCATCGATGATTCAGCGACACCGCAGGCAGGACCGGACAACGGCGGCAAGAAGATGTCGATACTGGATGCGATCTTTGTTATCGCAACACTTGGTACCGCTGTCTATCTGGCGTTCAAGAAGAATTATCTTGGACTGATTCTTGCGGCGATTTCAGCGGTTGTCTTCTTCCTGACGCAGGGATTCGGCAACGGAACGGTATTAGCCGACAAGTGGTCGATCCCGATGGGTGTTCTTCTGGCGATCGCGATCCTTCTGGGACTGATGAAAAGAAGAGACGATGAAGAGTAGACAATCGTCATAAAAAAGAAAACAGGGCTGTAATCGTTTTATGGCCCTGTTTTATGTTTCTGTGATATGCTTGTATCAAATGAAAAAGACATTGATGTTGATCATAATGCTGCTTCTGGCTGCCTGCACAGCCGGAACTCCGGAAAAAGTGGAGAATCAGATCTCGGAACTGACCGGAACGGATGAAGTGGAAATCGGTTCTTTTCTTGCGGAAAACTACGGCGGCGATGACGCGTTTTCGGTTGGAACGGGAATAAGTACGCTGGATTTAAACGATGCAGAGACGATAAGCCTGTATCCGGTCTATGTCAATGACAGGCTGGCCGCTCTGGCTGTAAAAGACAAGACCTTCAAGTATATTACGGATGACGATCTGCTGAACTGCTTTGAAGATCACGATGAGTATCTAATCGTTAACGAAGGATCCAACATCGTTTATGTCGCAAAAGACAAGACCGTACTTCTGCATGGAGAAGCGGGATATCTTGAGGAGAAAGAAACGGAAGAAATGCTGAAGAAGATCAGATCAACCATCAGTTCGCCAAATCCTTTGGGAAAAGAAAGAAAAGCGCTGGTGGTTAACAAATCGAAAGACGATACGACAAAAGACGGAAGGTACCGCAACGACCGGATCATCGTATCCTTCAAGGAAGGGGATACGGTAAAGATGATCGAGGATTTCGAACAGTTCTGCGGCGGAAAAGCGCAGTCGGGCGTCAATACGTCAAACATCTACATTTTCGTGTTTGAACCGCTTAGCGACAAAGATCTCTATGCCTTGCTGGAAGAAAGCAGGAGTCTGGAATACGTTTCCGGCGTTTCCCTGGACCAGAAACATGAAACAAACGGCAATTCCGGCAATAAAGCGACATATTAGGCATATTTCCGGGAAATAATTTGAATAAAAATCATTGAAAACAGCTGGAAAAACAATGAATTCCGGCTGTTTTTTCATATTTTTATAGTTATTTCTGAAACACCGATAAGCGTTGAACATGTGATACGCGAAAAACCCAGTAAAATGGCCGTTTTTCGATAAAAACATGTTGAAAAAACAAGAATAAAATCATATAATATACGAGCGCTCGCGAAGATATGGGAGATTGCTGGCACACGGATTCCTGTGGAATTGTGTGACAACCAGGGAACTCGCATGGAGCGGGTTATCCGTAAGGATTAATGGAATATAGGAGGAAAATTTCATGGCAAAGAACAACGTAAGAATCAAGTTAAAGGCTTACGAACACAGATCACTGGATGCTGCAACCGAGAAGATCGTTAAGGCTGCGGAAGACGGTGGTGTGAAAAAGGTCATCGGACCTATTCCGCTTCCTACAGAGAAGCAGATCGTAACTGTACTGAGATCCGTACATGTCAACAAGGACTCCAGAGAACAGTTCGAAATCAGAACGCACAAGCGTCTGATTGAAATCATTGGGCCTAGCGCTAAGACGATCGATGCCCTCAGCCGTCTGGAACTGCCTAGTGGTGTAGATATTGAAATCAAATTGTAAAGAAAGGTGACATCATGAAAGGAATACTTGGAAGAAAACTTGGCATGACACAAGTCTTCACCGCCAACGGCGATCTGATTCCTGTAACCGTGATCGAAGTTCAGCCGAACGCCGTTCTTCAGAAGAAGAGCGTCGAGACAGATGGCTATGAAGCTTTACAGCTCGGTTATGAGGATAAGAAAGAAGCTCGTGCCAGCAAGCCTGAATTAGGCCATGCGAAGAAGGCTGGCCTTGGTCCTAAGCAGTTCATCAGAGAAATCAGAAGCGATGAAATGAACTATGAAGTAGGACAGGAAGTAAAAGCAGATATCTTTTCCGCTGGTGATATGGTAGACGTTACCGGTATCTCAAAGGGTAAAGGATATACGGGAACAATCAAACGTTATCATGCGCATATGATCAACGAGACGCACGGTGCAGGTCCTGTACACAGACATGTCGGATCATTGGCTACGACCGGTAGAAACAACGGACGTATCGAAAAGAATACACCGATGCCGGGGCATGACGGAAGTCTGAAGACTACCAATCAGAACCTTGAAGTCATAAAAGTAGATACTGAAAAGAATTACATGCTGGTCAAGGGCAATGTACCGGGACCTAAGAGGGGTCTGGTCATGGTCAAGACGACCAGCAAGAAAGTAAAACACGTAGAACCTAAGGTTTTACTGGGCAAGGAGGCTGAATAATCATGAAGTTAGATGTAATGGATTTAACTGGAAAGAAAGTCGGCAACGTTGAAGTCGCTGATTCAGTCTTCAACTGCGAAGTGAACGAACAGGCGATCTTCGATGCAATACTGAGACAGACAAGTTCATGGAGACAGGGCACCCATGATACAAAGACAAGAGCGGAAGTATCCGGCGGCGGCAAGAAACCGTTCAGACAGAAGGGTACAGGTAGAGCAAGACAGGGTAGTACGCGTGCTGTTCAGTACAGACACGGCGGCATCGCCTTCGGTCCTACGCCTAGAAGCCATACCTTCAAGCTCAACAGAAAAGTCAGAAGACTGGCACTGCGTTCCGGTCTGACGCTCAAGGCAAAGAGCAACGATCTGCTTTGCATTGACAACATCAAGATGGATGCCATCAAGACAAAAGAATTCGTCAAGATTCTGAGTGCTCTGGGCATCGAAAGAAAAGCGCTGTTTGTTGTAGATTTCGATGAAGATTTCGACAACGCCTACATGAGCTTAAGAAATCTGAACAACATCGTCATGGTTACGGCTGAAGGCCTGAACATCTATGATCTTCAGAACGCCAACAAGCTGGTCATGACCAAGGCGGCAGCAGTCAAATTAGGGGAGGTATTAGGTAATGAGTAACGCTAGAGACATTATTATTCGTCCTCTTGTAACAGAAAAAACGATCAGATCTCAGGAAGCCGACAATACTGTCGTATTCGAAGTAAAGAAAGGCACCAACAAGATCCAGATCAAACAGGCGATCGAAGAGATATTCAATGTGAAGGTTGAATCCGTGAATGTCGTCAATCAGAAGCCTAAGACCAAGCGTATGGGAAGATACGTTGGCAAAGCGAACCATCTTAAGAAAGCGTACATTACGCTGAAAGACGGTTACAAGATCGATATCCTGGCGGATAAGTAATCGGTCGAAACTATCGGAAGAAATATGCTATTTCCGGATAATTGCATAAGGAGGAAAGAATACAATGGCTATTAAGAAATACAAGCCTACAACTCCTGGTAGACGTGGAATGACCACTCTTACCTTCGAAGAGATCACCAAGACAGCTCCTGAAAAGAGCCTGACAGTATCTCTGATGAAGACCGGTGGCAGAAACAATACAGGAAGAATTACAACAAGACACCACGGCGGCGGACACAAGCAGCTGTATAGAATCATCGATTTCAAGAGAAACAAGGATGATGTACCGGCAACCGTGAATGCGATCGAATACGATCCAAACAGAAACGCAAATATTGCTTTACTGTTCTATGCGGACGGCGAAAAGAGATATATCATCGCTCCGAAAGATCTGAACGTCGGCATGAAAGTCGTTTCCGGCCCTAAGACCGATATCAAGGTCGGCAACTGCTGCGAAATGAGAAACATGCCTGAAGGTACCATCGTACACAATATCGAACTCAAGCCTGGCAAGGGCGGTCAGCTGGCTAGAGCAGCCGGCGCCAGCGCTCAGATCCTGGCAGTCGAAGACAAGTACGTTACCGTCAGACTCGCTTCCGGCGAAATGAGAAAGATCCTGGCGAATTGCCGTGCTACGATCGGTGTTGTCGGCAACGAAGACTACACTCTGGTCAACTGGGGCAAAGCCGGCAGAAACAGATGGAAAGGCATCAGACCTACAGTCAGAGGTTCCGCAATGAACCCGATCGACCACCCGCATGGCGGTGGTGAAGGCAGATCGCCTGTAGGACGTAAATCGCCAATGACACCTTGGGGCAAGAAGGCCATGGGTGTTAAGACAAGAAAGCACAAGAAAGCTTCTAACGATCTGATCGTAAGAAGAAGGAATGCTAAGTAGAAAGGGGAAGAAAGATGAGTAGAAGTTTAAAGAAAGGCCCATTCGTAGACGAACACCTGATGAAGAAGGTTGAAGCTCTGAATGCCGCCGGCAAAAAAGAAGTGATCAAGACCTGGTCAAGAAGATCTACGATCTTCCCTGCATTCGTTGAACATACGTTCGCCGTATACAACGGCAAGGAACATGTTCCGGTATATGTTACAGAAGACATGGTCGGACACAAGCTCGGCGAGTTTGTAGCGACAAGAAAATTCGGTGGCCACGGTGCAAACGCCGATAAGAAAGCGTAGGAGGAATTATGGCAAGAAAGAAAGTTGAAGAAACAGTTAAGCCTGAACCTCGCGATGTTAAGGCTACCGCCAAGACGGTCAGAGTAACGACCAGAAAAGCCAAGCTTGTTCTGGATCTGATCAGAGGCAAGGACGTCAAGGAAGCCATGGGCATCCTGAAACTGCTGCCTAACAAGGCCGCAAGGATCTCCTACAAGGTCGTCAAGAGCGCCTGCGCGAATGCGACGCACAACTTCCAGATGGACGAGGAAAAACTGTATGTTAAAGAGTGTTACGCAAACGAAGGCATTACGCTGAAGCGTTATATGCCTCGTGCGAAGGGTTCCGCTTCACCGATCATGAAGAGAACCAGCCACATCACTGTGGTCGTAAGTGAGAGATAAGGGGGAGAACAATGGGTCAGAAAGTAAGTCCGGTAGGATTAAGAGTCGGTGTCATCCGTGACTGGGAGTCCAGATGGTATGCCGAAAAAGAATACGGCGATTTATTGCTGGAAGACGTCAAGATTCGTGAACTTATCTTAAAAGACTGCGCTGATTGTCTGGTATCACGTGTTGAGATCGAAAGAAGCAAGAACCGTGTCGTTCTGATCATCAGAACAGCACGTCCGGGTATGTTTGTTGGATCCGACGGTTCCAAGATCGAGGAACTGAAGAAGAAACTGGCCAAGCTGACGAACGGTAAGGATATCAGCATCAACATCGTTGAAGTTGCCAATCCTGATCTGGATGCCAGACTGGTTGCGTTAAAGATCGTTAAGATGCTGGAAGAAAGACAGTCTTTCCGTACAGCGCAGAAACGTGCCATCCAGCAGACAATGAGAGCCGGAGCAAAAGGTATCAAGACTTCGATCGGCGGCCGTTTAGGCGGTGCCGATATCGCCAGAAGCGAAGGATATTCAGAAGGTTCTGTATCGCTGCATACATTACGTTCCGATATCGACTACGCCTGGGAAGAAGCCATGACTACCTACGGCAAACTGGGTGTCAAGGTATGGATCTGCAGAGGCGAAGTGCTCCCTGGTGAGATGGTCAAAGAACCGGAAAAACCAAAGACAATGGGCAATCGTCCAAACAGAGACAGAAGACCTAGAAGAGACGGAGCAAGACCTGGCAGACCTGAAGCTGCTGCAGAAGCACCTGTAGAGCCTAAGGAAGCGCAAGCCGCTCCTGCAGAAGTAAAGGAGGATGCTGAATAATTATGTTAATGCCAAAAAGAACTAAGTATCGTCGTCCTCATCGTTTGAGTTGGGAAGGCAAGTCGAAAGCCGGAAGAGAAGTCGTATTCGGCGAATACGGTCTGGTTGCTCTGGAAGGCGGTTATGTCTCATCGAATCAGATCGAGGCAGCCCGTGTTGCCATGACCAGATATATGAACCGTGGCGGTCAGGTCTGGATCAAGATCTTCCCGCAGATGGCAAAAACAAAGAAACCTCTGGAAGTACGTATGGGATCAGGTAAGGGTGCTCCTGAAGGCTGGGTAGCAGTCGTTCAGAAGGGCAGAGTCATGTTCGAGATCGGCGGCGTTGATGAAGCGGTTGCCAGAGAAGCGTTAAGACTCGGCCAGAACAAACTGCCTGTCAAAGCGAAATTTATAAAGAAAGGTGAATAGTCATGAACATTAAGGAAGTTAGAGAAAAATCTTCAGATGAATTAAAGAAAAGTCTGGAAGAGATGAAAGTCGAACTATTCGACCTTAGATTTGCCAGAGCAACAGGTTCCATTGAGAACCCGATGCGTATCAGAGAACTAAGGAAGTCAATTGCCAGAGTATTGACTGTACTGCATGAAAGAGAAAGCGAAGTAAAGGAGGGTTAACAGATGGAAAGAACAACACGTAGAACGTTAACGGGTGTCGTTACTTCGGATAAGATGGACAAGACGATCGTCGTTGCCATCAACGAAAAGAAGAGCCATCCTTTATATGGTAAAGGAACAAAGTTTACCAGAAAGTTTAAAGTACGTGACGAAAACAATGAAGCCCATGTCGGCGACACTGTTGAAATCATGGAAACCAGAAACCTGAGCAAGGAAGTTCACTTCCGCCTGGTGAAGGTTGTTGAAAAGGCAGTTATTCTGTAAGGAGGACCGATATGATTAGTACTGAGACTAGATTAAAAGTTGCTGACAATACCGGTGCGAAAGAACTGCTGGTTATCCGCTGTTTAGGCGGTTCAAGAAGAAAATATGCGAACATCGGCGATGTAGTCGTCTGTACCGTTAAGGACGCTACTCCTGGTGGAACGGCGAAAAAGGGTCAGGTCGTAAAGGCCGTCATCGTAAGAACGAAGTACGGTCTGAGAAGAGAAAACGGTTCCTTCATCAAGTTCGATGACAATGCGGCTGTCATTATCAAGGAAGATAAGACTCCGCTGGGAACGCGTATCTTCGGCCCTGTAGCCAGAGAACTGCGTGATAAGGACTATACGAAGATCGTGTCCTTAGCGTCAGAAGTATTATAGGAGGGTAACTATGAAAATCAAGAAAGGTGACAAAGTAAAAGTTATCGCTGGAGATGACAAGGGTGTTGTTGCTGAAGTAGTAGCTGCACTTCCTAGATCCAACAGAGTTATCGTTGAGGGCGTCAATGTCGTCAAGAAACACAGCAAGCCTTCCAACGCCAACCCTGACGGTGGAATCATTGACAAGGAACTGCCGATCAGCGTTTCCAATGTAAAGCTTGTCGACGGCAAGAAAGAAAAGAAGTCGGCAAAGAAGAATGCAAAGGGGGCTAAGAAGAAATAATGAATCGTTTACAGGAAAAATATGTAAAAGAAATCAAACCCGCACTGATCAAGAAGCATGCGTATTCTTCCGCCATGGAATGCCCTAAGGTAGCCAAGATCGTCATCAACATGGGTGTTGGTGAAGCCGTATCCGAGCCGAAACAGCTTGAGGATGCAGTAGCCGATCTGACAATGATTTCCGGACAGAAGCCGATCATCACCAAGGCCAAGAAATCCATCGCCAACTTCAAACTGAGAGAGAACACGCCGATCGGCTGTAAAGTAACGCTCAGAGGCGAAAGAATGTACGACTTCCTGGACAAACTGATCAACATCTCCTTACCGAGAGTGAGAGACTTCAGAGGCGTCAGCAATACCGCTTTCGACGGAAGAGGAAACTACACTTTAGGTATCAGGGAACAGATCATCTTCCCGGAAATCGAATACGATAAGGTAAGCAAGGTTCGTGGTATGGATATCGTTATCGTTACCACTGCCAAGACAAATGAAGAAGCCAGAGAACTGTTAACGGAACTCGGCATGCCATTTGCGAAGTAAGAAGGGAGAACACATGGCAAAGACATCAATGAAAGTAAGAGCACATCGTCCTGCTAAGTTCTCTTCAAGGGCTTACACAAGATGTGAAAGATGCGGAAGACCGCACTCTGTATTAAGAAAGTATAAACTGTGTCGTATTTGTTTCAGAGAACTGGCTTACAAAGGCCAGATCCCTGGCGTCAAGAAGGCCAGCTGGTAAAGGAGGGTAATGAAATGAGTTTTACAGATCCGATTGCTGATATGCTTACTAGAATCAGAAACGGCATCAGTGCCGAACATGATACTGTAGTGATTCCATCCAGCAAGATGAAAATCGAAATTGCCCGTATCCTGAAGCAGGAAGGCTACATCGACAACTACAGCGTTGAAGGCGACACAGCAAAAGACAAGATCATTACGATCGAACTGAAGTACGGACCGGACAAACAGAAAGTCATTTCCGGTCTCAAGAGGATCTCTAAACCGGGTTTAAGAGTGTATGCGAAGAGCGACAGCGTTCCAAGAGTACTCAACGGTTTGGGTATCGCAATCATATCTACATCAAAGGGCTTAATGACGGACCGCGATGCGAGAAAAGCGCATCTGGGCGGGGAAGTCGTTGCCTACGTGTGGTAATAAGAATAAGGAGAAATATATGTCACGTATCGGTAATAAAACGATTACCATTCCTGCCGGATGTGAAGTTACTGTATCCGACAGTAATGAGGTGACGGTAAAGGGTCCTAAGGGAACTCTATCACGTCAATTCAGCCCGCTGATCGAAATCAAGGTCGAAGGCGCTGAAGTAAACTGCAAAAGAGCAAATGAAGCCAAAACTACAAAACAGCTTCATGGAACGACAAGAGCACTGTTGCATAATATGATCGTCGGAACGACAGAAGGTTTCAAGAAGACGCTTGAGATCGTCGGTATCGGCTACAAGGCAGAAATGCAGGGCAAAGTGCTGAACCTGAGTTTAGGTTATTCACACGATATCAATTTTGATGTAGAAGACGGACTTACGATCGAGACGCCGAATCCAACGACGATCATCGTATCCGGCATCGATAAGCAGAGAGTAGGCGAAGCTGCCGCTCAGATCAGGGGCTTCCGTAAGCCTGAACCTTACAAAGGCAAGGGTGTCAGGTACAAGGGTGAAAAAGTTGCCCATAAGGAAGGCAAGACGGCTGCGGCTTAATAGTGGGAAAGGAGTAAAGATATGTATTCTAAACAGGATAAAAACAAGACACGTCAGAGACGTCATGAACGTATTAGAAATAAAGTTATCGGTACTGCTGAATGCCCACGTCTGAACGTATACCGTTCAAATGCCCATATTCATGCGCAGATCATCGATGATGAAAAAGGTAACACTCTGGTTTCCTGTTCATCTGTTGAACTGAAACTGGAAAACGGCGGTAATGTGGAAGCCGCCAAGACAGTTGGAACGAAACTTGCTGAGAGAGCTTTAGAAAAGGGAATTGAAAACGTATGCTTTGACCGCGGCGGATATATCTATCACGGCCGTGTGAAGGCGCTTGCTGAAGCAGCTAGAGAAGCTGGCCTGAAATTCTAGGAGTTATACTATGGAAAATACAAACAAAGATAACAAGAGAGAAAACAGAAGACCTAACAACAACAGAAGATTTAACAGAGAAGTTAAAGAATTCGAAGAGCGTGTCGTTCAGATCAACCGTATTTCCAAGACCGTCAAGGGCGGACGCAGAATGAGATTCGCTGCGATCGTGGTAGTCGGTGATAAGAAGGGCAGAGTAGGTTATGCTTTAGGCAAGGCAAATGAAGTTCCTGATGCAATCAGAAAAGCATCTGAAGCAGCAAAGAAAAACGTTAAAAGAATTCCACTGGTAGATGGTTACAGAACCATTCCGCACGCAACGACTGGCAGATACGGAGCAGGTGAAGTCGTATTAAGACCGGCTGCTCAGGGTACCGGTATCGTTGCCGGCGGCGTCGTTCGTGCCATTCTCGAACTTGCAGGTGCAACCGATGTCATTACCAAGTGCGTTGGTTCACGTACACCTATCAACCAGGTACATGCGACAATGCAGGCCTTAACGGAACTGAAGACTGTCAATTCCGTTGCCAAACTGCGTGGCATGAAGGTTGAAGAAGTACGATAGGAGGTGTCTTATGAACTTACATGAAATGAAATACAACGAAGGTGCAAGACACACGACAAAGAGATTAGGCAGAGGCCAGGGCTCGGGCCAGGGCAAGACTGCCGGTAAAGGCCACAAGGGTCAGAATGCCAGATCCGGTGGCGGTGTTGCGATCGGTTTTGAAGGCGGTCAGACTCCGTTCTTCAAGTCCATGCCGAAAAGAGGCTTCACCAATTTCAACCGTCTGGAATATGCTGTAGTAAACCTGACTGAACTGAATCGTTTCGAAGATGGTACTACGGTTACTCCGGAACTGCTGAAACAGGCAGGTATCGTCAGAAAGCAGCTGGACGGTATCAAAGTACTGGGCAACGGAAAACTGGAAAAGAAACTCACCGTTTCATGCCATAAGATTTCCAAGAGCGCTCAGGCTGCTATTGAAAAGGCAGGCGGAAAAGTTGAGGTGATCTAAGTGTTCAAAACATTCATAGATTTTCTCAAAAACAAGGACATTAGAAAGAAACTGCTTTTTACACTGTTTATTCTGTTCATCTTCCGTCTGGGATCATCCATTCCGGCTCCGGGAGTCAACACCCAGATCATTAAGCTGAGCGCGAACTCCCTGCTGAACATGATGAGCATCCTGGGTGGCGGATCTATCGAACAGATGTCTATCTTCTCTCTGGGCGTAGGACCGTATATCACTGCCAGCATCATCATTGAACTGCTGGCCATGGATATCATTCCTGCCCTGGCAGAGATGGCTAAATCGGGTAAGAAGGGCCGTCAGCAGATGGACCGTATTACCAGATATCTGGGTGTCGTCATGGCACTGGTACAGGGCTACTTCATTGTCCAGTATCTTGACAGGGCGTATGCCGGCTACAACTTTATCGATAATCCGGGATTTACTTCCTATCTGTATATTTCCGTTATCTTTACCGCCGGTACGATGTTCCTGCTGTGGCTGGCTGATCAGATCACGTCAAAGGGTATCGGAAACGGTACTTCCATGATCATCTTCGCCGGCATCGTTGCGGATATGCCTACGACTTTCAGGACAGTCTACGAGACTTTCCTGGGAGAGAACGCTGTTTCCAAGCTTGGCATGGGCGGCTTTATTGCCTACTGTGTCATGTATGTGGCAATCATCGTTCTGGTCGTACTGATGCAGATGTCGGAAAGAAGGATTCCGATCCAGCAGTCTTCTTCAAGAGCTCTGAACAAGACCAAGGGCGATCTGAACCATCTGCCGCTGAAGATCAACTCTGCATCCGTTGTTCCGGTCATCTTTGCGTCATCCCTGATTCAGGGTCCGCAGATCATCGCTTCCTGGGTCAACCAGGACGCCTACAACTGGCTGCAGAAGATCTGCGACTTCACCAGTCCGTGGTTCCTGTGCTTCTATGCTTTCCTGATCATTCTGTTTACCTTCTTCTACACCAATCTGACGATTGATCCGCAGAAGATGGCAGACGATCTGGGAAAGAACGGACAGTACATTCCGGGTGTCAGACCTGGAACCGAGACCAAGAACTATGTTTCCAAGGTTCTCAACAGGATCACTGTTCTGGGTGCTCTGCTGCTGACTTTCATCGCCATTCTGCCGTATGTGGTATCGAATCTTACCGGTCTCTCGCAGCGTGCTGCGGTTGGCGGTACAGGTATCATCATCGTTGTCGGTGTGGCAATGGATACGATCAAGCAGCTGAAGTCTCAGCTTACTTCAAAGCAGTATAAGAGTTTTGTCGGAAAATAGGAGGAAGGAAATGAATCTTCTGATAATCGGTGCTCCCGGTGCCGGTAAAGGTACGGTATCGGATCGAATCATTAATGACTATGAACTGGTTCACGTTTCGACGGGCGACATGCTTAGAGAAGCGGTAAAAAACGGTACACCTGTCGGTCTGCAGGCCCAGGGTTATATGAACAGAGGCGAGCTCGTTCCGGATGAAGTCATTCACGACATCATCGTGGAAAGACTTTCCAGGGACGATGTGGATGCCGGATTCCTGTTCGACGGTTATCCTCGGACAAAGAATCAGGCTGTCGATCTGGACGAGATCCTGAAACAGCTGGACAAGAAGGTGGACTGTGTCATCGATCTGGACATCGATGATGAAGATCTGATCAAGAGGATCACAGGCAGAAGATTGTGTCCTGACTGCGGCGAGATCTACAACATTTACTACAAGCCTTCCAAGACAGAAGGCATATGTGATAAGTGCGGTGGAACGCTGATTCAAAGAAAAGACGATAATCCGGACAGTCTGAAAGTCAGACTGGAGGAATATCACAAGAATACTCAGCCTGTAATTGAGTATTATGAAAAGATGGACATTGTCAGACATGTGGATGCTTCGATGTCGAAGGACGAAGTGTATGACAGTGTGAAAAACATCTTGGAAGGGTTGTACTGATGATTTCAATCAAGTCTCCGCGGGAAATCGAACTGATGGACATCGCCGGCACTATTGTCGCCAAGGTCCACAGAAAGATGGCTGAGATTATCCGACCAGGTATTTCAACCTTAGAGATCAACCGGATCGCCGAGGAAGTGATCCGCGAGAACGGTGCTACCCCGTCATTCAAAAACTATCAGGGCTTCCCTTGTGCCGTATGCACGTCGGTCAACGACATGCTGGTGCACGGGATCCCTGATCATACGATCCTGAAGGACGGCGATATCATTACCGTCGACGTGGGAGCCTGCTACAAGGGCTACCACGGTGATTCGGGATGGACCTATACGGTGGGGAACGTTACCGATCCGAAAGTACTGAAGCTTCTGGAAGTGACTGAGAAGGCTTTGTACATCGGACTGGAACAGGTAAAACCGGGTAACCATGTAGGTGATGTGTCCAATGCCATCCAGACTTATGTCGAGTCGTTCGGATTCGGACTTCCGGCCGATTATACGGGACACGGGATCGGAAGAAGCGTTCATGAGGATCCTTATGTACCGAATGTCGGGAAACCGGGTACGATGGCTCTGCTGAAGAAGGGAATGTGTATCGCTGTCGAACCGATGGTTTTCATGGGTTCGCCGAAGTGCTATACTTTACCGGACGGCTGGGGAGTGAAAAGCTATGACCACTCCTGGGCGGCACATTACGAACATACCGTGGCGATCACGGATGATGGTTATAGAATACTGACAAAGGAGGATTGAAATATTTGGCGAAACAGGACGTAATTGAAATTGAAGGTGTTGTCACAGATACCTTACCAAATGCACAATTCAAAGTGAAACTTGAAAACGGTCATGAGATCCTTGCTCACGTTTCTGGTAAAATCCGTATGCATTACATCCGCATTTTACCGGGCGATCGAGTGACAGTAGAGATTTCACCTTATGACTTAACACGTGGGCGTATAACGTTTAGACATAAATAGTCTAGGAGGGAAAACATGAAAGTAAGACCATCTGTAAAACCAATGTGCGATAAATGCCGTGTGATTAAACGCAAGGGTCGCGTTATGGTTATTTGTGAAAACCCTAAACACAAACAGAGACAGGGATAAAGGGGAGGAAAGAAATAAATGGCTCGTATAGCTGGAGTTGATATTCCAAATAATAAGCGTGTTGTCATCGCTTTGACTTACATCTACGGTGTCGGTCTGACGACGGCGAAGAAGGTACTGGCTGATAACAAGATCAGCGAAGATATCCGTGTAAAGGATTTAACCGATGAGCAGCTGAATGCCATCCGTAAGTCTTTAGACGAATACAAGCTGGAAGGCGATCTGAGAAGAGAGACGCAGCTGAACATCAAGCGTCTCATGGAAATCGCATGCTACCGCGGTATCAGACATAGAAAAGGTCTTCCTGTCAGAGGTCAGAGAACCAAGACCAATGCCAGAACCCGCAAGGGACCTAGAAGAACAGTAGCTAACAAGAAGAAGTAAGGAGATAAACAATGGCACAGAAAGCAAAAACAACCACACGTAAAAGACGTGTCAAGAAGAATATTGCCAGTGGCGTTGCACATGTCCACTCAACATTCAACAATACAATCGTTACGATCACTGATGAAGCAGGCAACGTTATCGCCTGGTCAAGTGCCGGTGCATTAGGATACAAGGGTTCACGTAAGTCTACGCCGTATGCCGCTCAGCTGGTTGCTGAAGCTGCCGGAAAGACCGCCATGGATCACGGCATGAAGAAGGTAGAAGTAAACGTCAAGGGACCGGGTCCGGGCAGAGAAGCGGCTATCCGTTCGCTGTCTACAGCCGGTCTGGAGATCACAGCTATCAATGATGTAACGCCTGTTCCTCATAACGGCTGTCGTCCACCTAAGAAGCCTAGAGGATAAGGAGGAGAATATGAACAAATTTGAACGTCCTAAATTTAAAGTTGGTGAGTATGTTGAATCAGAAAACTACGGCAGATTTGTTATTTCTCCATTAGAAAGAGGTTTCGGCACAACATTAGGAAATGCCTTAAGAAGAACGATGCTCTCATCCTTACCTGGCGATGCGGTATATTCCGTAAAGATCGACGGTGTATTCCATGAATTCTCATCGATCAAGGGCGTCAGAGAAGATGTGACATTAATCGTATTGAACATTAAGAGTCTGATTCTGGATATCGCGGATGATGACGTATATACTTTAAGGATTTCGGCCAAGGGTCCTTGCACCGTCAAGGCGGAAGACATCATACTTCCTGCCGGTGTAGAGATCCTCAATCCTCAGCTGGAGATCGCTCATCTGGATCAGGGCGGCGAACTGGAAATGGAACTGCTGGCCAGAAAAGGCAGAGGCTATGTATCGGCAGATGAAAACAAGCTTCTTTACCAGGGTTCTTCCCAGGGTATCGGTACGATCTATACCGATTCGATCTATACGCCTGTCGTCAAGGCGAATTATACGGTTGAACCGACCCGTGTCGGTCAGTCGGCAAAGTATGATGAACTGACGATGGAAGTATGGACAAACGGTTCTATCGATCCGAAAGAATCGCTGGCACTGGCTGCCAAGATCCTGATCTCGCATCTGGATCTGCTGACAAACATCGATGTGGAAATCAGTGAAATGGATTCCGTCATGAAAGACTATGTCAACGAAGGCAATGCCAAGAAAGTCAACATGTCGATCGACGATCTGGATCTGACCGTAAGGTCTTACAACTGTCTGAAGAGAGCCGGTATTTCAACCGTTGAAGAACTGACGCAGAAGACAGAGGAAGAGATGAGCAGAGTCAGAAATCTGGGCAAGAAATCGCTCAAGGAAGTTAAGGAAAAACTGCAGGCTCTTAACTTATCATTCAAACACAATGACTAAGGGGGAAATGGAAATATGTGGAATCGCAGATTAGGCCGTACAGCTGATCACAGAGTAGCTTTATTCAGAAACCTGGCAACGGATCTGATCCTGAAAGGCAAGATCGAAACGACTGAGATGAAAGCCAAGGAATTAAGAAGCGTTGTTGACCATCTGATTACTGTTGCGAAGAAAGATGATCTGGCAGCCAGAAGAAGCGCTGCCGCTTATCTGAGAAACGTGACGACCAAAGACGGTAAGACGGCATTGAACGTGCTGTTCGAGGAAGTTGCCCCGAGATATAAAGACAGAAACGGCGGCTATACCAGAGTCGTTAAGACCGGTATCAGACGCGGTGATGCTGCTCCGATGGCAACAATTGAACTGGTTTAATCAAATCTGATAAAACAGCCCTGAAACGGGGCTGTTTTTTTATGTGCGGATCTGTTTGATTTCTTAAATATGAAATAGAATCATAAGGATAATGATTGATTATAATAAGTGTTACAATTTTATAAAGAACCATGTTAAGCATAAAAGAGTACGACTGCAGCAACAATTACCGCAAACTGCATAATGATCCTATGCTGTTTCACAATGCGTTGAAGGCTGTGCTAAAAGGTGAGAAACGTTTTCATGTAGAAGATGATGAAACAGTGATGTTTGATCTGATATATGAAGATAACGATGAAAAAGCCAAGGCCGATCCTTGTTTTCCTGACAGTGATTTTTATCGCAGCGAGATGTTTTTTCCTCCTTATTATTCTTATGATGAAAACGACCGGGCTAAGCTTAATCTGGAACCGTTCGAGGGTTTTGATGAAGTTTTCTTTGAAGAAGTCAACGAATATACCGTTGTTCTGGCATACGTCCTTGAGAAATATACGGATATAGATATCGGTTTTAAAGACAATAGTATAAGTTTATTCTCCTGGTTAAAAAGAGCCAAGTGCAGAAACAAACCGGGGAAAGATAAATCAATATATGTTCAAAGAAGTTTTTATCCTATCTATGTAACAAAAGACAGATTCTGTACCATGGGACTGTTTCATTGTGTCTTCATGCTGCAGTGGCTGACTGATTTACCTAAAGAAAAAATAAAGTATCTTTCTTTTTCGATCAGAAAGACGGAAGGTATCGGCAGCATCATGACAACCTACAGCAAGCTGTCTCAGGCTTTGAAAAGATTTGATATTGAAGTGTTTATTGAACCGAATTGTACAAGATTCTCCAGCGAACTGTTATCGAAGTACTTTGTATTTGGCAATGCACCTGATGATTCGAATGAAGATAACACCATTTGTGCGCATAGCTTTAATTCTTTGATCCTGAATCATTTTGTTGATCGATATGAGTCAAGGATCGAGCTGAGTATGCTTCAGCCGCGATTCGTCAACGAAATGAAAGAATACACCGATGAAGTCATGGGTGATAAAAAGGTATTGGGTGTATTGCTGAGAGGTACCGATTATATTTTAGCCAACTTCGCAGGTTTTTATCATCCTGTCTCAATCGATGACAGTATCAGAGCCGTTAATGAGTATTTAAAGAAATATGATTATGACAAGATCTTTGTCGCAACGGAAGATGAATACTTTCTGGAAAGAATGATATCGGCTTTCCCTCATAAGATATTGGCCGTATCTCAGGAAAGACACAGGGTTACGGATTTTCATGATCTGAAATATATTTCTGAGCTGGAGAAAAAACAGTATTCGGGAGATGCATACAATGCTTCCGTTGATGATACGACAGCAAATTATTTCTATGCGATGTACATGCTTTCCAGATGCGAGAGTTTTATTTCCAACTGCATGTGCAGCGGTGTCAGCATCGTTTCTTCCTTTAATGATGGCAAATTCGTCAGAAGTGAAATATTAAGTGAAACCTGTAATGCGGGAGAACAGTAAACGAGTTCCTGAACAGGGCCTTTTCGTATACCGGAAAGCCTGCAAAACAGAAATAAGGGTCTTTTTGGTAGAATGAACGTAAAACAGATGAAATGCTTATTCATTCATGTTCATGAGGATCGTATGAGATATTGGTACTTATGCGGATGAAACGATATAATAATGCTATATAAAGGAACGGCAATGGCGGGGACTCATAACAGAAGAACTGTAAAAGAGAAGATAACTGTAATCGGGTTGTGCCTTTTTGTATTATCGGTTTTTCTTCTGAAGGCCGCAGTTCCGGTTACCGGCGAAGATGAGGATGAATTCTGGACCGGTGCAGGAAAACACAACGGAACGGTAGCCGTTGATCCGATCGGAAAAAGCGACGGCTTTTCGGCTGTACTCTACAACAACACAAACGGTCTTCCGACTTCGGAAGCCAACGACATTGTCGAGACATCGGACGGTTTTATCTGGATCGGCAGCTACAGCGGCCTGATCCGTTATGACGGAAGCACTTTTGAACGTCTGGACTCTACGACAGGAATCACCAGCGTGAAGTGTCTCTATGTCGACAGCATGGACCGTCTGTGGATCGGTACAAACAGCAACGGTTTAGCCATGTACGACCATGGCGAAATCAGGATGTGGGGCTACGACGAAGGACTGAAGTCTCCTTCGATCCGTTCTATCATCGAAGATCCGGACGGAAGGATTCTGGTTTCTACGACGCAGGGTCTGCTGATCCTGGATGAAGAGTTCAATCTGTCCTATCTGGATGAAGGCAAGCTGAAAGACGCCTTTCTGCATGATTTAAGGATCGGCATCGACGGCACGATTTATGGCATAACCAACTCGGGAGACGTGTTCATGATCCGTAACGGCGAACTGTACAGATACTTCTCCTATCAGAATACCGAAATCAAAGGCATCAACTGCATTTTCCCGGATCCGAAAAACGCCAATCTGGTCTATTTCGAAACGGTGGATTCTATCGTATATCATGGAAATCTTTACAAGGATCAGATCGATCCTGAACCGATCGACATTTATCCGCTTTCTCAGATTCAGTCCTTTGAATACTTCGATGGAGATATCTGGATCTGTGCCAGAAACGGTATCGGCGTACTTGATGAGGCGGGTTTTCATAAGCTTGAAAACGTTCCGATGAACAATTCCATCGGACATGTAATGACCGACTATGAAGGAAATCTGTGGTTCACTTCCACCAGGCAGGGTGTCATGAAGATCGTTCCGAACCGCTTTATCGATCTGTTTGAACGATACGGGATCTCGGATCGGGTCGTAAACTCCACGTGCATGTACGATGGAAAACTCTTCGCTGCGACAGACAACGGTCTGATGATTTTCGATGAAGAGGGCAGGCTGTCTGAATGGCCTGTAAAAAAAGTCATAGCGGCGGATGGCTCAGACATGGGATATGTCGATCTTCTGCAGATGCTGGAAGGATGCCGCATCCGTTCCATCATTCCGGATTCCGAAGGACGCATGTGGCTGTCTACCTGGAACCGTTACGGTCTGCTTCGCTATGATGATGGAGAGATAACAGCATTCAACGTCGATGACGGTCTGTTCTCCGACGCAGTCAGAACGGTATGCGAACGCAAGGACGGTACGATACTCGTTGCGAATACCGGAGGAGTAAGCGTCATTGAAGGGGATCGGGTCATTGCTTCCTATGATGAATCTGATGACATAACCAACACCGAGATTCTTTCTCTGGCGGAAGGCAAGAATGGCGATATTATCGCCGGAAGCGATGGCGGAGGCATCTTCATCATTTCGGATGGCGGTACGCGAAACATCAGCTACAGCGAAGGTCTGACTTCCGGTGCAGTCATGCGGATCAAGCATGACGAGGATCACCATGTCTACTGGATCATTACCGGCGATTCACTGGCGTACATGAATGAAGATTATGAAATAACGACTGTCAGCAATTTCCCTTACTCCAACAACTTCGACGTCTACGGAAACAGCAAGGGAGAACTCTGGATATTGTGCAGCAACGGCATCTATATTGCGGAAATAGAAGATCTGCTGAAAAACGAGAAGATCGATGCCTTCCACTACAGCATGTCAAACGGCCTGCCTTGTATCGCAACGGCAAACTCCTACAGCGAACTGACGGATGATGGAGATCTCTATATCGCTGGTACGACCGGCATTGCGAAAGTCAACATTGAAGAAGCGTCTGAAAACGTCAGCAATCTGAAGGCGGGAATTCCTTATGTCGAAATCGACGGACAGATCGTTTATCCGGACGATGCAGGGAGATTTATGCTGCCTCACGACTTCACCAAGCTGGCTATCCAGGGCCATGTGTACACGTATTCGCTGGTTGAACCTATAGTATCCTGCAGACTGGAAGGAATCGATAAATTCAGCAATACCGGACACAGCGTGGATGTTTTTCCTGCCATCTATACCAATCTTCCGGGCGGTAACTATACTTTTGCCATGGATCTGATGGATTCCATGGGCCAGATCAGCAAGACGATATCCGTACAGATCGTCAAAGAAAAAGCGTTCTACGAACAGGTGTGGTTCTATGTTCTGGCGTTTGTGGCAGTAAACATACTGATCTTCGAGACGGTCAAAAACTATGTAAACGAAAGACTGCAGGCTCAGGAGAAAAAGCATAAAGAGGAAGAAGACAAAAAACGTATCACCAACGAACTGAACATGGCTGCCAGCATTCAGCAGAGTATGCTTCCGCATATCTTCCCGCCGTTTCCGGACAGAAAAGAATTCGAGATCTATGCCACGATGGAGCCTGCGAAGGGCGTCGGCGGAGACTTCTACGACTTCTTCATGATTGACGACGATCATCTTTGCATGGTCATGGCCGACGTTTCCGGAAAAGGCATACCTGGCGCACTGTTTATGATGGTCTCTAAGATCATTCTGCAGAGCTGCGCAATGCTAGGCCGCTCTCCTGGGGAGATCCTTTCCAAGACCAATGAAGCCATCTGTTCCAACAATCAGGCGGAAATGTTTGTTACGGTATGGGTCGGCATTCTGGAAATTTCATCAGGTATCCTGACGGCTGCCAATGCCGGACACGAGTATCCTATGATCAAGAAACCGGAAGGGAAATTCGAACTGCTGAAAGACAGGCACGATTTCGTTGTAGGCGGAATGGATGGGATCAAGTATCATGAATATCAGCTTGAACTGCAGCCGGGATTCAAACTCTTCCTGTATACGGACGGCATTCCGGAAGCAAGCGATTCCGATAATAGAATGTTCGGCTTAGACAGGCTGATCGAAGCCTTGAACATCGATCCGGACGAAGAACCTGACGCGATCATCGGAAATGTCGCCGAGTCTGTCACCGGATTCGTGAAAGACGCCGAACAGTTCGACGATCTGACGATGCTGTGCTTTGAATACAAAGGAAAACAAAAATAAAGGCTCCTTAGGAGCCTTTTGTAATACTTAATATCTCGCCAGATACTTGCCGCTGACATTGACGATCATCGTTCTGTCGTTGGAATGTATCCTTTTCATGGACGGCTGGTAGTTCGTATGCACATGGCCGTAGAACCAGAAACGCGGTTTGAGATCCTCCAGAAGCCTGTTGAAGCAGGCAAAGCCCCAATGAGGCATGTCTTTCAGATCTCCGTATCCCTTGATCGGTGCATGGCTTACGACGATATCGACGCCTCCCGCCTTTGCGATTTTCAGTTTCAGCCTTCTGATCCGCTTTTCCATTTCCCTTTCACTGTACTGCAGGGTATCGCTGTTGTAACGGAAAGAACCTCCCAGTCCAAGAATACGGATACCCTGATAAACATAGAGGTCGTCATCGAAACAGATACAGCCTTCCGGAGGGTTTTCCAGCAGCTTTGCGTCGTGGTTGCCATGGATGTAGAACAGAGGCTTGTTGCTTAAGGTTACGATGTATTCCAGGTATTCCCTGCTGAGATCGCCGGCCGAAAGAATAAAGTCGGTATCTTTCAATGCTTCTTTGACATTCTCGGAATACAGCAGCGGATCTTCCTCGTCCGCGATGCAGGTGATACTGTAGAATCCTTTTCCATATGCCAGACGCTGCCTGTTTTCCGCTATCACCTTATCCATCTGTCTGTCACTCATCTCAACTAGATAGTCGTAGGTATACATCTCCAGAAGCGCCACCAGACAGTCCGCATGATTTTCGTGAATGCCTTTCTTATCCAGTTCATTCTCCAGTCGGCCGTAAAAACCGATCAGGGTGATTCTTTCTTTTCTGGTCCACTCATGATCCTTGTCATAGCCCAGACATCGCAGCAGCTTTGCGTAATAGCCGGGTCGAGAGAACTGCAGGGAATAGAGATGAGACAGCTTATAGAATTTCAGAAATTCATAGTAGAGACGGATGCTGTCGCGTTCGCTTTTTTCCGGAAGCAGTCTCGTGACCTGAAGAGGAATAAAAGGAGCGCCGTAGGATTTCAGGACGCTGACCCGTTTGTTTCCTTCGGCAATATAGAACCGGCCCAGATATTCATAAGCCAGAGGCGCTTGAGTTATGCCCTGATCGGAAAGATGATAACGGCAGACGTTCATCCATTTCGAGGCGAATTCGCTTTTTTCGTTCAGCAACGGCATGAAGTCGCTGGAAAAAGAAAGAGCCCGTCCATCTGTTCTGGTTCCTACGATCAGTTCAGACGGTACATCGATGATTCCCAGATCTAGCGGCCTGCATTTCCTTTCGTCTACGATATGATCCAGAACTTTCAGGTAGGGATCCTTTCGCTTCAGACGGTCGTGAAAAAGAGTCTTCCTGGCTTTTCTTCGGGCATAGAGATACTGCTGATAGGCATCGGTATCGGTATTCATGACTTCATTTTATCCTGTCTTCCCTTATCTGACAAATGCCGCAGGAAGCACAGAAAACAAAAGGTATTCCGAATGAATACTCTGTAGTAAAATAAATAAGAATAAACAAAAGGAAGGTTATGTAAATGAAGAAAACAATCGGGGTAATCCTGATCCTTATGCTTATCCTGACGGGATGTCAGAACAGAACCGTTCAGAAAGATGATATCTATATTTTCTTTACCAGCGACGTACATTGCGGCGTTGAGGAGAATCTGACGCTGGCGAGTCTGAAGGCGCTGGTGGATGATACGAAAGCGGAACATGAATATGTCAGCCTGGTCGATCTCGGCGACTATCTGCAGGGAGGAACTCTGGGCTCGCTGTCTCAGGGGAAACTGATCGTTGAGCTGATGAATGCAACCGGCTATGATATCGCGACATTCGGCAATCATGAATTCGACTACGGTCTGGACGTACTGAGCAGCAGAATGGATGAAGCGGATTTTGATCTGATCGCTTCCAATGTCAAATACAGCGGTTCAACGAAGAACATTTTCGAGGATATTCCGGAATACATCATCGTCGACTACGATGGGACAAAGGTCGCGTTTCTTGGCGTTCTGACTCCGGAATCCAGAGTCTCTTCTACACCGAAGTTCTTCATGGAAGACGGCACATTTGTTTATGATTTCTATTCCGGGAACGACGGACAGGATCTTTACGACAAGGTCCAGTCTCTGGTAGACCAGGTCAGAAAAGAAGTTGCGGACTACGTTGTCGTTTTGTCTCATCTTGGGTCGCTTGAGATACTGGCCCCGTACGATTCCATTTCTCTGATTTCCCATACCGAAGGAATCGATGTTGTACTGGATGGACACTCTCATTCCGTTATTGTAGAAGACCGTTATCCGAACAAAAACGGAGAGGATGTCGTTCTGTCTTCCGTTGGAACCAAGCTGATGGAAGCCGGAGAACTCATTCTTGGCAAAGACGGCAGCATCAGTGTCCTGCATGTCGAGGAATACGGCAGACAGGATGAAGGAATACTAAAAGAAGTTGAAAAGGCGAACGAAACAATCAACGGTATCCTTTCGCAGTATGTCTGTGATCTCGACCATGACATGCTTATCAAAGATGAAGAAGGGATCAGAATGACAAGATCCAGAGAGACGACGGTCGGAGATTTCTTTGCGGATGCGATCCGATATGTGATGGAAGGCGATGTAGCACTCATGAACGGCGGCGGCGTCAGAAGCGATATTCTGGCCGGAGAGGTTATGTACAGCGACCTGTTCAATGTGGCGCCGTTCCAGAACAGTCTGGCGCTTGTAAAAGCGACCGGTCAGCAGATCCTGGATGCGCTGGAATTCGGAGCCAGATTCACTGAAAGGATCTACAAACTGGATGGAAATGCCGTAGGAGAAAGCGGCGGATTCCTGCAGGTATCGGGAATGAAGTATACGATCGATACTTCTGTTGAGTCTCCGGTGCTGCTCGACGAAAGCGACATGCTGACGGGATTTGCAGAAGGACAAAGAAGGGTGAAAGACGTCCTGATCCTTCAGGACGGGGAATATGTTCCGATCGATCCGGAAAAGACCTATCTGGTGGCGGGCATCAACTATGTACTGCTGAATTCGGGCGACGGCAATACCGCCTTTAAGGGAAGTGAAGCCGTCATAGAGAACGGCATCACGGATGTTGAAGCGCTGCGCTCATACCTGGATACGATCGGCGGATTCGGCGATCTGTATCGCAATACTGAAGGCAGAATCACAATAGAATAATCGGAGGAATGAATATGAACAAAAAGGAAACAAATATCTGGAAAGCGGTAGCACTGATTGCCATCGCCATGCTGGCAGTCGTCGGTGTTCTGTACGTCAACAATATCGGCTTGAACAAACCCGTGGAGGAAGAAAGCGTACCGGAAGAGGAAATCTCCTATCTCTCTTTATGGAACGATGACGCCAAAGCGAAAATAGAACTGGAAAAATACATCAAAGAAGTAACGGATGAAACGAGTCCATCCTATATCCCGGAAGAAAACAGAATAGCCGTTTTCGATCTGGATGGAACGCTGTTCTGTGAGACGGATCCGGTCTATTTCGACCACATGCTGTTCATGCACAGGGTGCAGGACGATCCAACGCATGAAGCGAGCGAATTCGAACTGGAAGTTGCAGAAAAAGTTCAGGAATTCATCGATACCGGTAACTATCCGGAAGGACTGGACAATCTGCACGGACAGGGTGTCGCTTCGGCTTTTGCGGGAATGACCGTAAAAGAATTCAACGACTATGTTTATGAATACCGTCAGACACCGTGCCCGGGTTATGAAAACATGACGATCGGAAACGCCTTCTACCTGCCGATGCTGGAAATACTCGACATGCTGCAGGCCAACGGATTCAAGACCTATATCGTTTCCGGAACGGACAGGCTGATTGTCAGAGGCGTTGTAGACGGATTGTCATTCATGAACATTCCGGCAAATCAGATCATCGGTTCCGATGAACTGCTTGTTTCAAGCAATCAGGGAGATACCGACGGTCTGGACTATGTCTTTACCGATGATGATGAGCTGATCCTGGCGGGTCAGTTCCTGATCAAGAACCTGAAGATGAACAAGGTCACCGTCATCGCCCAGGAGATCGGCGTACAGCCTGTTCTGGCTTTCGGAAACTCATCCGGAGATGCGAGCATGGCCAGATATACCGTTACCAACAATCCGTATCCTAGCATGGCATTCATGCTGTGCTGCGACGATACGGTCAGAGAAAACGGCGACGAGGCAAAAGCCGAGAAGATGTTTAAGACCTGTGAAGAGAACGGATGGATCCCGATCTCGATGAAAAACGACTGGATCACCATCTACGGTGAAGAAGTTACCAGAAAATAAATAAGCAAATAAACAGAATATAGACTAGAAACACATGGCAGAGGAGAGACCGATCAGACAATGCAAGCGATGTTCAGCGAGATCCCTGTTCTGGAAGATGAAAGGATCCGATTAAGAAAAATCAATGATTCCGACGCACTGACATTGGAATCACTGGTAAACAACGATAGAATATATCGTTATCTGCCGACTTATCTTTTTGAAAGACAGTATCAGGACATGCACAGGATGATAGCCGAACTGTATGACGATCTGTACCTGAATAAGGAATCGCTGATCCTTGGGATATGTCTGAAAGACAAGGATGAGCTGTGCGGTCTGGCGGAATTCTACGGTTTCAAGGATTACATTCATAAGATCAGCATCGGTTATCGTCTGCTGGAGGAATACTGGGGAAAGGGAATTGCCTCAAGGACAGTTGCTTTGATGGTAGATTATCTGTATTCTTTTACGGAAATCGAGATCATCACTGCCAGTACCATGGTCGAAAACATGGCTTCAAGACGCGTTCTGGAGAAAAACGGTTTTATTCAGACGACGATCGCCGAAGAAGACTGGGGATATCAGGAACCGGTCACCGTTAACAAATGGTTCCGTTAATGAAAGAACGGAAATGAACAAAAGAGAAAGACTTCTGCATCTTGCCCAAGGGGGTATCATTGCGGCTTTGTATGCGGCTTTGACGCTGATCTTTGCGCCGATTTCCTTTGGTCCAGTTCAGGTCAGAATAGCCGAAGCCTTAAGCATCCTGCCGATGTTCACAAAAGCTGCCGTCCCGGGTCTGTTCATCGGATGCATCCTGGGAAATCTGCTGGGTGGAGCGGTGATTACCGATATCGTCTTCGGCAGCATCGCAACACTGATCGGTGCCTTTCTGGGTTTTCTCTTGCGTAAAAACCGCTGGCTTGTACCGATTCCTACCGTCATATCCAATGCGGTGATCATCCCGCTGGTGCTTCATTATGCCTATGATGTTCAGATACCGGTCTATCTGATGATGCTGTATATCCTGGCGGGAGAGTTTCTGGGAAGCTATCTTCTGGGAGAGGTGCTTGGAGATTTCCTGCTTCGACACGAAAAGAGTTTCTTTCACAAAGAGAATGATGAATAGGTGGGGTTAAAGAGATGAATGATTTAAACAATACGATTGAACTGTTCCTGAAACTGCTACCGATACAGATATTTGTCAATCTTGCTTCATCCTTGAGCAGATTTGTCAACGGTCTGATCATCGGAAACAGCCTTTCGCCTGCGGCAATGATCGCTTCCGGAGTGGTTTCTCCGCTGTTCAATATCATCGGTGGCATTTCAACCATCGTATCGACAGGCGCAGGGATCCTTTGCGGCAACTACATGGGCAAAGGCGATACCAGAAAGGTCGATCAGGTCTTTTCCGCATCTATGATCCTGCTTGGCGTTTCGGGTATCCTTTTTACCGTGATATGCTTCTTCTTTGCCAATCCTTTGGCCGTTCTGCTCAGGGCGGAACAGAGCGTCATCCCGGAAACGGTTGCCTATATCAGAGGCGTGGCATTGGGCATTCTTCCGATGCTGATACTGCCATGTCTGATGACCTTCCTGCAGATGTGCAACAGATCGGGTGTTTCCCTGCTCGCCACCATCGTGCTGGCTGTGCTGAATGCGATCTTCGATCTGCTGGTAATCAGAGTATGGAACGGAGACATATTCGGTGTAGGAGCGGCTACTTCCTTAAGCCAGCTGCTTGTTGCAGCCGGACTGATCATCTTCTTCCTGATCAGAAAGGATCTGGTATCCTTCCGGAAAGAAACACCGGAAAAGTCGATGATCGTCGATATCCTGAAATACGGATCTCCTGCATCCCTTGCGGGCATTCTTTATTCCATCAGAAACATCTTCCTGAACTCCTACGCTTCATCTGTGGGAGGAAACGATGCTGTCAATGCCTTGGCCATTCTTGGTTCTTTCGGCGGTTTCCTGGATGCCTTTAACATCGGGGTGGGCAATACCCTGACCATGCTGGCAAGCGTTTTTATCGGAGAAAGGGATTCGGGATCTTTGAAGAGACTGATGAAGATCACGGCTATCGCAGGTCTCACTTTGTGCCTGTTCAAGTTCCTGATCGTCTACCCGTTTGCCGGAAACATTTCCGTGCTTTTCGGAGCGCACGATTCGGTTATCGGTCTGTCGAAGGAACTGCTGATCTTTTACGCCTGGTGCGCACCTTTCAATATCTTCACCCTGATCCTGATAGGAGTCTATCAGAGTCTTGGCAGAGTCAGAATGTGCAACATGATCTACCCGGTCAACTGCATCATCGTGCCTTTGCTGTGCTGCATCGTGCTTACGAAATTCTTCGGAATCAGGGCAATCTGGGCATGTTACACCATTTCGGAAATCATCACGCTTTCCGTCCTCTGTCTGACTGCCGTGTTCAGGAAGAAAAAACTTCTTATCAATGTGGATGATCTGCTGAACCTGCCGGAAGAGTTCGATACCGCAAACAAGTATTCGATCTCGGTCAGAAAACTCTCCGAAGTTGTGGAGGTATCCAGAAACATCGAAGCGTTCTGCAAAGACAAAGGTATCGACAGGCGCAGAGCGATGCTGGCAGGCCTGTGCATGGAAGAAATGGCGGGAAATGTCGTAGAGCACGGATTCGAGAAGGACAGGAAAGAGAACACGATCGATATCTTTGCCTGTGTTGAGAACGATGAAGTTTCCCTGAGACTGAGAGACAACTGCGTTCCGTTTGATCCGAATTCCAGAGTAGAGATGTTCAATCCCGAGGATCCGTGCAAGAATATCGGCATCAGGATGGTTTCAAAGATCGCCAAAGAAATGAACTATCACGTCAATTTCGGCATGAATATTCTGACTATAAAGCTTTAGTCGAAGAGAAATAATAGACAAGAAACAGAGAGTTAATAGTAAAATATAGATGTTAAGAAATGTAGGTAAGAAAGATGAATGAAACACAGGATTTAGGGACCGGTATAAAGTATTTTGCTTCAAAGCCTTTTTTGATGAGCCTTGCTATTATCGGCGTAACCATAGTGGTGCTCTATGTCATAAAACAGTTTCTGATCAAGAAAGTCGCCTATACGACCAAGGACGAACAACATAAGAACACTTTTAACGGTGTCATCTTCAGCATTCTGCAGTATATTGTTGTCATCGTAGCAGTCGTGAGCATTCTGCACCAGCATGGCGTCAACGTCACCAGGATACTTGCCGGATTAGGTATTATGGCTACCATCATCGGTCTTGCCCTGCAGGATACGCTGAAGGATATCATTGCCGGCATCAGCATCTACAACAACAATTTCTACAAGGTAGGGGATCTGATCCGTTACAATGGAGAGGAGTGCGATGTCAAGTATTTCTCCGCAAGAGTGACGAAGCTGCAGTCGGTACAGACTAATTCGACCTACACGGTAAACAACTCGCTGATGACTTCCGTCGAGAAGATCAAGGACAGCAGAGTGCAGCATTTCCTGTTCGGGTTTGACGTGGACCGTCATAAGATTGCGGAGTGTCTGGAAGAGATCTGCGCTGCTTTAAAGAAAGAAACCAGCTATGCCAAGGATGCCCGTTATGAGGGAATACAGGAGATTTCCGACCGGGGCGTGATCTATACGATCAAATACAGATGCCCTGCGCACAGATCGGAACTGGTCAGAAGCAAGCTGATGGATATAACTTACGACAAATTCAAAGAATACGGTTTATTGCCGAAGTTCAGTTCGGCATATAGATAAAATCCATATTACAAGGAGGATCAAGATGGAAATCATTAAAACAGTAAATGAAAACGCAACGGATATTGCCTTAGTCGGCAGACTTGATACGACGACCGCTCCGGATCTGGAAAAAGAGCTGAAGGAACTGTTTGAACAGGGCGTCAGCCAGCTGACCATGGATTTTGAACAGCTGGATTACATTTCTTCTGCCGGTCTGAGAGTGCTGCTGTTTGCCCAGAAGAGCTTAAGCGAGAACGGCAAAATGACGATCAGAAACGTCAAGCCAGAAATCATGGAAGTATTCGACATTACCGGTTTTATCGACATTCTGACCATCGAATAAGGGCATGTTAGTTAAAGCGAAAAAAAGCCTGATCAAGAGATTCGAAGAAGAGTTCATCCGTACGACGGATACCCTTTGGGAAAACGAGATCAATGCCAACCTTTTCGTCGCCAGTTCCATGATTGGAACGGTTGCGGTCGTTGCCCTGATGTGGTTGGCGAATATCGTCGGGATCATGGATGTTGATCCGACGTTCATGAGAAGGATTTCTCTGGCTTCGATCGGAGAACTGCTGATTCCGGCGGGTCTCTGCTATTACTTCAAGGGCAGGAAAAAGTGGCTGAAGGTCGTGATGCTGCTGACCTATACGATCGTCTGTGCCAGGATCGAATCGGCGATGACCTATGCCGTTCCGCTGATCATGGCGTGTCCGATCATCATGTCGATCCGTTACTATTCCCGTCCGGTCTGTGTCTCAACCGCGATACTGACGGTACTGCTTTCGGGTCTTGCTTCTTATTTCGGAATCAAGATGGGACAGGGCCTGATGGATTCGAACTATGTGCGATTCCTTGAGGGAGCTGTGCTTCAGCTAGGAAGCGGTTCCCTGAAAGATGCGATCCGTCAAAGCGGGATGGTTGACTTTTCAGGAAGCTGGACATCCTATGTGCTAAGGGCATATCTTCCGAAACTGGCAATGTATCTGATGATCGCGTCCGTCTGCGTGGAGATTTCAAAGAGAGGACGTATCGCCATCTTCTCGCAGCAGGCAGAGACCAGGAAAAGCGAAAAGATTGCAACCGAGCTGAATCTCGCCAGCAGCATTCAGGCGAACATGCTTCCGAATATCTTCCCGGCATTTCCCGAATACAACGATTTCGATATCTATGCGACGATGACACCGGCCAGGGAAGTAGGCGGCGATTTCTACGATTTCTTCATGGTCGACGAGAAGCATCTTGCCCTGGTGATCGCCGACGTTTCCGGAAAAGGCATCCCGGCTGCCATGTTCATGGTCATTGCCAAGACGCTGATCAAGGACCATTCTCAGCTGGGCCTGTCTCCTGCCGAAGTATTTACCAAGGTCAATAATCTGCTTTGCGAAGGAAACGAAGCCGGACTGTTTGTCACAGCCTGGATGGGCGTTCTGAACATCGACAGCGGAGAACTGACCTATGCCAATGCCGGCCACAATCCTCCGGTTGTAATGCTGGATGGAGAAATATCGTATCTGCGCAGCAAACCGGGATTTGTCCTGGCTGGATTGGAAGGCTACCGTTTCAGTGAACAGACCATGACCTTACATAAGGGAGACAAGATCTTCCTGTATACGGACGGCGCTACCGAGTCCAGCAACAGCGAGAAGGAACTCTATGGAGAAGACCGTCTGATCTCCTGTCTGAAGAAACTGGGAAAGGATGTCAGCTGTACGCAGGCTTTAAGAGCCGTCAGGGAAGACATCGATGCATTTGTCAAGGATGCTGAGCAGTTCGACGATCTGACTCTGCTGGCATTTGACTATACACCTAAAAACAAGGATAAAGAAACTGTGGAAAGAACATTTGACGCGACAGATGAAAAGCTTCATGAAGCCATGGCCTTTGTTGAAGAAGGTCTGGAAGCCCATGAAGCCGACATGAAATCGACGATGGCCATCACCGTAGCTTTGGAGGAGATGTTTGTCAACATCGCCCACTATGCCTATCCGGATTCGAAAGGAAAGGCTACGATCGGCATGAGCTTTGATAATGATGAAGTGGAGATCTATCTGATCGACAGCGGCATACCGTTTAATCCTCTTGAAAAAGAAGACCCTAACGTCAAGGCTTCCATTGAAGAAAGGGAAGTCGGAGGTCTGGGCATTTTCATGGTGAAGCAGTCGATGGATGAATGCCATTACGAGAGAAGAAACGGTCAGAACATCTTCACGATGAAAAGGAAAATAAGAAAATGATAGATCAGGCGATTAGATTTGCGGCACTGGCCCACAAGGGCATGGTCCGCAAGGGAAACGGTCAGCCCTACATCTTCCATCCTCTGGAAGTGCTGAACCTGGTCTCGCTGATGACTTTGGACGACGATGTTCTGTGTGCTGCCGTTCTGCACGATACGGTAGAAGATACCGATGCGACGATTGACGATATCACAAGAGAATTCGGCGAACATGTCGCCAGACTGGTTGCCTATGAATCCGAAGACAAGCGCGGCCAGAAAAACAAGGCCGCTACCTGGAAGGACCGTAAACAGGAAACGATCGACACGATCCGTCAGATCGATGATGTCGGAGCTAAAATGGTATGTCTGGCCGACAAGGTATCGAATCTGAGAAGTTTCCATCTGGGACTGCTGGATCAGGGCGAGGAGTTCTGGAACGCTTTCAACCAGAAAGATCCCCTGATGCATTACTGGTATTACAGCGAGCTGAAAGAGGCTCTGGTAGAACTGAAGGATTATGCCGTATATAAGGAGTTCTGCTTCCTTATCGACACGGTTTTTGCGAAATATCTGTAGGAGTCATATATGAAAAACACTTTTGAAAACAACATATTAACCATTTATCCTAGCGGCAGTGTCGATACCGCCAACGCAGAAGAGTTCGGCAGGGAAGTGGATGAACTGCTGGCCCAGTATCCGGATAGTCAGCTGGTTCTGGACATGGAAGAACTGAAATACATTTCCAGTGCCGGATTGAGACAGATCCTGAGGCTGAAAAAGAAAGAGAGTGATCTGAAGATCATCAACTGTTCTTCCGAGATCTATGATATTTTTGAAATGACCGGTTTTGCGGAAATGATGGACATCTCCAAGGGCTATCGCAAGATGAGCATCGAGGGATGCGAAGTAATCGGCGAAGGATCCAACGGTATCGTCTACCGTCTCAATCCTGATACTATCATCAAGGTTTACAAGAACAGCGATGCGCTGGAAGACATCAAGAGAGAACGCGAGCTGGCAAAGACCGCTCTGGTTCTGGGCGTCAATACGGCTATTCCGTTCGATGTGGTAAAGGTAGGGGACAAGTACGGTTCCGTATTTGAACTGCTGAGCGCAAAATCCATCACCAAGCTGATCGCCGCCGAACCGGAGAACAAGGACAAGTACATCAAGATCTTTGCGGACATGCTGAAGGAGATCCATGCGACGGAAGTCAAGGAAGGCATCCTGCCTTCCGCAAAGAAAGCGGCCATGGGCTGGGTGGAATGGCTCCACGATCACATTCCTGCGGAAACCTACGATAAGCTGCACAGACTGGTTGATGAAGTCCCTGAAAGCAATATGATGATTCACGGCGACTATCACACCAACAACGTCCATTACGCCAACAACGAAGCCATCCTGATTGACATGGATACGCTTTCCGTTGGCGATCCGATCTTCGAATTCGCTTCGATCTTCCTGGCTTATCAGGGTTATGGCGAACTGAATCACAGACAAATCGAAAACTTCCTGCAGATGGATTACGATACGGCAAGCTACGTGATGAATAAACTGATTGACTTCTATTTCGAAGGAAAGGACGAAGAATTCAAAAAATCCGTCATAGACAAGGCCAAGGTGATCGGTTATGCCAGGGCTTTAAGAAGGACGATCAAGCGAATGCCTGATCAGAAGGAACTGATAGAACACTACAGGAATCAGCTGATCAAGTACGTGGATCAGACGGATACGCTGCTGTTCTAGAATACGTAATAGAACGATAGGAGCCCATCGGAAGATGGGCTTTTTTGATACCTTCAGGGAAGAAACAGAATCAGGAGAGAAAAAGCTTTATCCTGCAGACTGAAGGATCGATTCTGAGGCATTTCTCAGCCTTTCCTAAAGATGTTTTTTCCTGTTTTGAATAACAGATAATCTTTCTTTTTTCCCCCGATATAGGTCTGTAAATCGCTTAGAAAACAGACTGTATTTTGCCATGTTTTCTCTTCTTATTTCCGGGAAATTTTATTAGTTGAAATTTCAATTATTTTCAGATTATTTTAGTTGAAAGTTCAACTATATGGTTTATAATATGCTTACGAGGTACATATGAGCGAGAATAATTACCTAAGTTTAGACTCCTCTATTTTGTATCGCTGCAATCAAAAACACTTTGATAAATTATTATCCAGATTCGATATCGGTTATACCCAGCTGATCCTGCTGACCCAGATCTACGAGAATGAAGGTATCTCCATGAATGAGTTGGCTATAATGGGTGTCTTTGATAAGGGAACCATCACCAAGTCGATTCAGCGTCTGGAACAGCTCTCTTATGTGCGGATAGAAAACAGCGAGGCGGATAAACGTTCAAAACTGCTATATACGACCGATAAGACCCAGGTCATCATGCCTGAGCTGTATCGGATGCGTTCGGAATGGAATTCCTATCTGAGCTCCGAGCTTTCATCGGATGAACTGGACGCCTACAACGCCACACAGAGAAAACTGATCGAAAAGGCGAGAGAATACGAAAAACAGCTGGAAAACGAAGAGATCCGTTTCTACGGTCTACAGAAACTGACCCTGCTGGATTATCCGGGAAAGATGGCCTGTACGGTGTTTACGGGAGGATGCAACTTCAGATGTCCTTTCTGTCACAACCGCAGCCTGGTCTTTCTCAACGAGAATGATTCCGAGATATCCGTCAGCGACATTCTGGAATATCTGGAAACCAGAAAGAAAGTCCTGGACGGAGTATGCATTACCGGCGGAGAACCTCTGCTTCACAAGGGGATCTTCGACTTTATCAGAAAAGTGAAAGAACTGGGCCTGCTGGTAAAACTGGATACCAACGGGTCAAACTGCGAAGCGCTGAAACGGCTCGTAGAAGAAGGTCTGGTCGACTATGTGGCCATGGACATCAAGGGGTGTCCGGAAAAATACGCAGAGACGATCGGTCTGGAGAATTATGATATTGCTGAAGTCGCCAGAAGCAAGGACTACCTGCTTCAGGGACACGTAGACTATGAATTCCGTACGACAGTTGTAGCACAGTTTCATGAAGTCGCGGACTTCGAAAAGATCGGCAGATGGATAGAAGGGGCAAAGAACTACTATCTGCAGAACTTCGAAGATCACGGGACCTGTATCCGGGAAGGGCTGAGTGAGGTCGGCATCGAAATCCTGGAACAGATGAAAGCCGCAGCTGCGCCGTATGTGGAGAATATTGAAATAAGAGGGATAGAGGAGTAAAAACATGTACCGAGTAGTAAAAAGAGATGGAAAAACAGTTGATTTCGATTTAAGTAAGATTTCCGACGCCATCACCAAGGCATTTGAAGCCTGCAAGAAGGAGTATCATCCGGATGTGATCAATCTGATCTCCTTGAGGGTAACTTCCGATTTCGCATCGAAAGTCAAGGACGAGAAGGTTACCGTAGAAGACATCCAGGACTCCGTAGAAAAAGTCCTGTCTGAAGCAGGCTATCCGGATGTGGCCAAGGCCTACATCCTGTACAGAAAACAGAGAGAAAAAGCCAGAAACATTTCCACCACGATGCTGGACTACAAGAAACTGGTGGATTCCTATGTCAACGCGGTCGACTGGAGAGTCAAGGAAAACTCAACCGTTACCTATTCCGTAGGCGGTCTGATCCTTTCCAACTCCGGTGCGGTAACGGCCAACTACTGGCTGTCGGAAGTCTATGATGAAGAGATCGGCAATGCCCATAAAGACGGCGACATGCACATCCATGACCTGTCGATGCTGACGGGTTACTGTGCCGGCTGGTCCTTGAAGCAGCTGATTCAGGAAGGTCTGGGCGGCGTCAACGGCAAGATCACATCTACGCCTGCCAACCACTTAAGCACTCTGTGCAACCAGATGGTAAACTTCCTGGGTATCATGCAGAATGAATGGGCCGGCGCTCAGGCGTTCTCCTCTTTCGATACCTATCTGGCTCCGTTTGTAAAAGTAGACAATCTGTCATACAAGGAAGTCAAACAGAACATCCAGTCCTTTATCTATGGCGTCAATACGCCGTCCCGTTGGGGCACACAGGCTCCGTTCACCAACGTAACCCTGGACTGGACCGTTCCGGAAGACCTGGCTGACCAGTACTGCATCGTCGGCGGCAGAACGCTGGACTTCAAGTACAAGGACTGCAAGAAGGAAATGGATATGGTAAACAAGGCTTTCATCGAAGTCATGATCGAAGGCGACGCCAACGGCAGAGGATTCCAGTATCCGATCCCTACTTATTCCATTACCAGAGACTTCGACTGGTCCGAGACTGAGAACAACAAGATGCTGTTTGAAATGACGGCCAAGTACGGCACGCCTTATTTCTCCAATTACGTCAACTCCGATATGAAGCCTTCCGACATCCGTTCGATGTGCTGCAGACTGCGTCTTGACCTGAGAGAGCTGAGAAAGAAATCCGGCGGCTTCTTTGGATCCGGCGAATCTACAGGTTCTGTCGGTGTCGTAACGCTGAACCTGCCGAGACTGGCATATCTGGCCAAGGACAGGGAAGACTTCTACAAGCGTCTGGATAATCTGATGGACATTGCCGCCAGATCCCTGCACGTCAAGAGAGAAGTCATTACCAAGCTTCTGGACAACGGTCTGTACCCTTATACCAAGAGATATCTGGGCACTTTCAACAACCACTTCTCGACCATCGGTCTGGTAGGCATGAACGAGGCCTGTCTGAATGCCAACTGGATCAGAAAAGATCTGACCCACAAGGTATCCCAGGAATTCGCGGTAGAAGTACTCAACTACATGCGCAAGAGACTGGTCATTTATCAGGAACAGTATCATGACCTCTACAACCTTGAAGCTACTCCGGCCGAGTCGACGGCTTACCGTCTGGCGAAACACGACAAGGAGAAGTATCCTGACATCATTACCGCAGGCAAGGAAGGGGAAACGCCTTACTACACCAACTCCTCGCATCTGCCGGTAGGATACACGGAAGATATCTTCACGGCTCTGGATGTTCAGGATGAACTGCAGACGCTGTACACTTCAGGAACGGTATTCCACTGCTTCCTGGGTGAGAAGCTTCCTGACTGGAAGGCGGCAGCCAATCTGGTAAAGAAGATCTCCGACAACTACAGGCTTCCTTACTATACGATGTCTCCGACTTACTCCATCTGTCCGGAACACGGCTATATCACCGGCGAGGCCTATACCTGCCCGAAGTGCGGAAAGAAGACGGAAGTCTGGTCAAGAATCACCGGCTATTACCGTCCGATTCAGAACTGGAACGACGGCAAGGTTCAGGAGTTCAAGCATCGTAAGGAATACAATATCGAATCATCCGTCATGAAGGCCAGAGACATCATGTCCGACGTCCTGGAAGCAAAGCAGGAAGAACTTGCGGAAAACAGAGTGACCGGGTTCGACATTCCGACCATCTATGTTCAGGATCACTGTCCGAAATGCAAGGGTGCGGAACAGAGACTGCAGATCAGCGGCATCGAACACAGGACCGTCAACTGCAGCGAAGACATGGAAGAAGCCAGAAGACTGAACCTGACGGAGACTCCGACGATTATCGACCCGGATGGAACGATGTTTGTGGGAGCCAACGCGGCAGCCGACTGGATGAAATATCACAACACGAAACAGTAATCAGTAAAGCCCGCAGCTGCGGGCTTTAGATTCAAGAGGTATTTATGGGAAAGATATACGATACAGTGATCGTGGGCGGAGGTCCGGCAGGAATGACGGCAGCCGTCTATGCGTTAAGAAACGGAAAGAGCGTGATGGTGATCGAGAAGTCCGTCTTTGGCGGACAGATCGTCAATTCGCCGAAAGTGGAAAACATTCCGGGTTTTGAATCGATCTCCGGCGAAGAGTTCGGAGACATGATGCTGAACCAGGTCATGAAACAGGGCGGAGAAGTTCTGTTCGATGAGGTCAGGAAACTGGAAAAGACGGCGGAAGGCATCAGCGTGATCTGCGATCTGTCTGAACCTGTTGAGGGAAAGACGATCATTCTGGCTACCGGAACGAAGCACCGTCATCTGGGGCTTGAGAAGGAAGAGGATCTCATCGGCAAGGGCATTCATTTCTGTGCCGTATGCGACGGGAATTTCTATCAGGGAAAGACGGTGATCATGGTCGGAGGAGGAAATTCCGCATTCGTGGAAGCCAATCTTCTGGCGGACATCGTTGATAAGGTGATCATGCTGCAGGACATGCCGTTCTTTACGGCCGATCAGAAGCTGCAGGAACAGCTCTTCAAGAAAGGCAACGTCGAGAAACACGTGAATACGAAAGTAACGGAATATCTGACGGAAGACGGGAAGCTTTGCGGTGTTGCCTATCTGGAGAATGGCGAACCAAGGACCGTATCCTGCGACGGCGTCTTCCTGGCTGTCGGCATGGTTCCGGACAATCAGGCATTTGCCGATGTCGCCCGGATCGACGAAAGAGGATACTTCATTTCCGATGAATACGGGCTGACTGAGACGGAGAATGTCTTCGTTGCGGGAGACTGCCGTACCAAAACGCTGCGGCAGGTGGCTACGGCCTGTTCCGACGGTGCCAACGCGGCGATCAAAGCCTGTGAATATCTAAACAAAAACGCTCTCTAGAGAGCGTTTTTTCATTATGATCTGTAATTCTGTCAGAGTTCCTGCTCCAGCCTGTACATGGCTTCCAGAGCGGTCAGGACCTCTCTTTTTTCGCCGATGGCAGTCGCATCTTCGCCGCCCTGGTAGGAGCCGATGGAATCCTCGGTACTCTCACCCCAAAGCACAACATTGTTCAGGATGGAGGCGGTATGAACGCCTCTTAATCTTCCTACGGTGTAAAGAGCCGCTGTTTCAAAGTCGGTAGCCAGGACGCCTTTTCTGGACCACTTTTCGCTGTCTTGCGCATCTTCGTCGTAATAGAAGGATTCGTGTGACAGAACGATGCCGGTATGGTGTCTGAAACCCAGGTCTTTCGCCGCTTCCACGCAATGGTTGATCAGTCTGTAGTCGGGGACGGCAGGGTAGATCGGATCGATGTAGCATCTCGAAGCGCCGTCGTCTCTTACCGCACCTTCACAGATGACCAGATCGCCTAAGCCGATCCCTTCCTGCAGAGCTCCAGCAGAACCGATGCGCATCATCGTATGTACACCGATATTCTTCAGTTCTTCAACCGCAATCGCTACGGAAGAACCTCCCATTCCGGTAGAAATGCCGATGACCCTCATGCCTTTGTATGTACCTGCGATAGAACGGTATTCTCTGTTGAAAGTCAGTTCCTCGACATTCTCCAGGCAGGAGGCGATCACGTCGACTCTCTTGGGATCTCCCGGCATCAGAGCGCATGGAGCGTTTACCGTCTCATCCAGCTGAATGTGCGCCTGTTTCATTCGCTTACCTCATCCAGATACTTTTCCAGTCTGGCGATCAGTTTTCCTTTTTCTTCCTCTTTCATGAACGAATATTTCACGGAATTGATATTCATCAGGATCAGATCTTCGTATTCAAAACCCATTTCCTTCAGGCAGTGGTCATATTCATCGTCCAGCGTTACTTTAGACATCGTCATGTTGTCGGTATTGATCGTGACCGGAATGCCCATGGAATAAAGATTCCATGCCGGATGCAGCGGATATGAATCTCTGGTATGGCAGTGGACGTTGGAAGTAGGACAGATCTCCAGAGCGATGTTGTGGTCTGCGGCATAGCGGCAGAGTTCCGGATTCTCGTAGATATGGTGACCGTGTCCGATCCTTGATGCTCCCATTTCGATCGCGTCTTTGACGGTCTGCCAGTCCTGAGAATCTCCCGCATGGCAGGTGATCGGGGTATTGTATTCTCTGGCAACCTTGAACAAAGGAGCGAAATTACTTAACGGAACGATGCCTTCGGCTCCAGCCAGGTCGATCGCGACAACGCCTTTATCGAGATATTTATGGGTGATTTTCGCCGTTTCCATGTTGGCGTCCCAGTTGGCCGTCTCCGGACCGACGCACATCATGCAGCAGATGATGCCGATGCTGATTTCTGGATATGCCTCCATGCCCTGTCTTCTGCCTTCCAGAACAGCCTGTATCGCATCATCCTGACTCAGGCCTTTCCTGGTATGCAACTGTGGAGCAAAGCGGATCTCCGCATAAGCCAGACCCAATTTTGCCAGATCTTCGATCAGTTCTCTGGTAATACGAATGATCGATTCCCTGTCCTGCATCACCAGCAGAACAGCATCGAAAGCCTTCAGGTATTCGTTGACGCTTCCGGAATGAACGCATCTGTCGATGAATTCGCGGTAGCCTTCCGGAGTATCGGCAGGGGATTCGACACCCTGTTCCTGTACCAGCTGCCAGACGGTTTCCGGACGGAAAGAGCCGTCGAGATGCAGGTGCAGGTCGATTTTTGGAAATGGATATCTCATTGTTTTAACCTTCCTTCAACATCATTATAACGGAACTTCACTTATGTTAGAATAGAAAAGGAAGACTAGAAAGGATCTAATATGAGTGAAATGAAGAAAAGACCCGTTATCCTGGACGGCGACCCCGGACATGACGACGCGATCGGCTGGGTGCTGGCATCCACGATCCCGGAATTCGACATCAGGGCGATCACGACCGTAGCGGGAAACCAGACGCTGGAAAAAGTGACGTACAACGCCAGAAGGATCGCGGCTCTGCTGCACCTGGACATAGAAGTAGCCAAGGGCAGGAACAGACCGCTGTGTTCGGATCTGATCATCGCTCCGAACTTCCATGGCGAGACGGGACTGGATGGACCGGCTCTGCCGGAACCGCACCGTGAACTCTCGAAACTTTCCGCTCCGGAGATGATGACGAAGGTATTAAGAGAATCAGAGGAGAAGGTTACGATCATTACGACCGGAGCTCAGACCAATGTTGCGGCACTGCTGCTGTCTCATCCGGAACTGAAAGACAAGATCGAAATGATTTCTACGATGGGCGGGGGTCTGCGCAACGGAAACTGGACATCCGGTGCGGAGTTCAATATTTTGGTGGACCCGGAAGCTGCCTACACCGTTTATCACAGCGGGCTTCCTTTACAGATGTGCGGTCTGGATGTTACCGAAAGAGCTCTGGTTTATCCGGAAGACTGGGAAAGGATCAGAGCCTTGCACAATCCGGTTGCCGAAGTGGTTGCCGGCTGGTTCGATTTCTTCTTCATTCATGTGAAATCCCTGGGCTGGGCAGGCGCGACGACCCACGATCCATGTGCGGTCATGTCTCTGGTGCATCCGGAAATCTTCGATATCAGGGACTATTATGTCGACATTGAACTGCAGGGCAAATACTGCCGCGGGGCTACGATCGCCGATTACAATGGGCGCACCGGAAACAAGCCGAACTGCCGCTGCGTGGTTGATCTGGACAGAGAGAAGTTCGTGGACTATCTGGTTGAAGCCTGCAGCAAGTTCGAAGGATGGGAGGTATAGGATGAAAAAGATACCGATCTGGATCGATACCGATACCGGTGTCGATGATTCGCTGGCTCTGCTGTGTGCCTGCGGAATCGAAGAATTCGATCTAGCGGGCGTATCGGCCGTTGCCGGAAATACGACCATAGACAACGCCTTCAGAAACGCCAGAGATGTTCTGTCTCTTGCGGGAAGGGAAGACGTGAAAGTCTTTAAGGGCGCCGACAGACCGCTGGTAAAACCGTTGCGTACTGCACCGCATGTGCATGGCGAAAACGGACTAGGCGGAGCCGAGATCCCAAGATCCAAGGCACCTGTCGAGACGATGAACGCCTACGATGCATTGTACGAGAAAGCCAGGGAACTCAATGGCGAACTGACGGTCTGTGCCGTCGGCCCGCTGACCAATATCGCAATAACGATCGCCAAGCATCCCGATATCGTCGACTATATCAAGATCCTCAATATCATGGGCGGAGCGGCGATCGGAGGCAACGTCACGCCGTGTGCGGAATTCAACATCTTTGTCGATCCGCACGGTGCAGAAAACGTGTTCAAATCCGGCATTCCGGTAAACATGTTCGGTCTGGATGTGACGCTGAAGGCATTCCTGAATGATGATGACATCAAGGAGATCATCTCCTACAGCAATCCGGCATCAAGACTCTTTGAGGATTCCAATCATCTCATGTACAAGGCGCAGGAAAACAAGAAGTTCGCCGGTTTGTGCGAACACGATGCCTGTCCGGTGATCTACACGGCACATCCGGAATGGTTCACGGGACAGAAATGCGGCATCTATGTCGAAACGCAGGGCATGATCAGCCAGGGCAAGACGGTTACGGATCTCTGGACCGACTACAAGTACGAAGACCGTCACTGTCAGGCTTTCCTGGATGTAGATAGAGAGAAGTTCGTTTCACTGATCAAGAAGATCTATAGGTCATATTAGAAAGAAGGATAGAAAATGAAAACAGTTTGGGAAAAATACAAAGGCAAGGAACTGAAGAAAGTAATGGCTTTTGCGGAAGGCTACAAGGGATTCCTGAGCGGTGTCAAGACCGAACGGGAAGCCGTGAAAGAAGCCATCGCACTGGCGGAAAAAGAGGGATTCAAGCCGTTCAAGAACGTCAAGAAACTGAACCCCGGGGACAGGTTCTATTTCAACAACCGGGACAAGTCACTGGCCTTATTCGTCATCGGCAAGAAGAAGATTGAAGACGGCATGAACATTCTCGGCGCGCATATCGACTCGCCGAGAATCGACCTGAAACAGAATCCGCTTTACGAAGACAACGGACTGGCTTTCTTCGATACGCACTATTACGGCGGCATCAAGCACTACCAGTGGGTCGCAAGACCTCTCTCGCTGCACGGCGTCGTCTGCAAGAAAGACGGCACAAATGTCGATATCTGTATCGGTGAGAAGGAAGGGGATCCTGTTCTGGAGATCTCCGATCTGCTTCCGCATCTTGCCAGAGACCAGATGGCCAAGACCGGAAACAAGATCGTTGAAGGCGAAGATCTCAATGCCTTGATCGGTTCCATCCCGGCTGAAGGGGAAGAAGAGAAAGATCCAATCAAGAAGAACATTCTGGATCTGTTAAAGAAAGAATACAGCATCGAGGAAGACGATTTCCTTTCTGCCGAACTTGAACTGGTTCCTGCCGGAAAAGCAAGAGACCTCGGTCTGGACAAGAGCATGATCATGGGCTACGGCCACGACGACAGGATCTGTGCCTATACTTCCCTGATCGCCCTGCTGGAATCCAAGGATCCCGACAGGACATCCGTATGCATCCTTACCGATAAGGAAGAGATCGGTTCGATCGGTTCGACCGGAGCGTCTTCATCGTTCTTCGAGAATGCCGTAGCGGAACTGATCTCGCTGCAGGACAAATACAACGAGCTGAGACTGAGACACGCCCTGGAGAATTCGAAGATGCTTTCAAGCGATGTATCGATCGCTTTCGATCCGAACTATCCATCCGTTACGGAATCCAAGAATACGGCTTTCTTCGGAAGAGGCATTTCCTTCAACAAGTTTACCGGTTCCGGAGGGAAGTTCAATTCTTCGGAAGCCTCTGCCGAATTCGTAGCCAAAGTCAGGAAAGTCATGGATGACAACAAAGTCATGTTCCAGTTCTCCGAGCTGGGCAAGGTCGACCAGGGCGGAGGCGGTACGATCGCCTATATCCTGGCCAACAAGAACATGGATGTTATCGATGCCGGAATTCCGGTACAGAACATGCATGCTCCGTTTGAAACAGCATCCAAGGGCGACCTTTATGAGGCGTACCGCGCCTATAAGGCCTTCCTGAAGGACATGAAATAATGATTGTCTACTATGACGAGTCGATCCTGACTTACGTCGCTTCGATCAGAAACTATTTCGGTCTGACTTCGAGCTATCCGGCAAACGAGGCTCTTTCCGCTCTTCTGAACGAGAAAAGACCTGAAAAGATCTTTCTGATGCTGATAGACGCAATGGGATCCAATCTGATCGAGAGAAAGCTCCCGGAAGACAGTTTTCTAAGGAAACACATGACTTATGTCACCACCACGGTCTTTCCCTCTACCACGACTGCCGCGACCACGGCTATCCGCAACGGCAGAGCTCCCAATGAAAACTCTTGGCTGGGCTGGTGTCAGTATCTTAAGGAAGCCGACGACATCATCGTTCCTTTGCGTTCCTGCAGCTTCTACGAAGACAGGATCTATCCGGGCGATATCATGAATCAGTATGTTCCGGTCAGTTCAACGGAAGATGAACTCAACCGGATCGGCGTTAAGGCAAGAAACCTTTATCCGTCTTTCCGGGAGGATGGATGCGAAGACTTCGACGAGATGTGCAGCCGTCTGATCCGTTTCTCCAACGATGAAGATTTCAGATACATCTATGCCTATTGGGACAAGTACGATTCCTACATGCACAAGCACGGACCGTCCTCGAAGATCTGCGATGCCTACCTGAATTTCCTTGACAGGGAGATCGAAAATCTGGCGGAGAATCTTGCGGAAGACACGATGCTGATCGTAACGGCCGACCACGGGCAGGTAGATACGAAGCGGGTCTATAATCTTTACGGTTCGCCATTCGATGCCTATTTCTCCATGAGACCTTCCATCGAACCGAGAGCCATGACCTTCTTCATCAAGGAAGGCATGCAGGAAGAATTCGCCGAAAAGTTCAAGGAAGCTTTTGAGAATGACTATGTTCTGCTGACGCACAGGCAGGTCCTGGAGACCCATCTGTTCGGCGATCATGAGAATCATCCGCGTTTCGAGGAATTTGTCGGCGATTTCCTGGCCATCGCCAAAAGCGATCTGGTCCTGGACTACAGCGACAGACCGAAGAACTCCAAAGGGAAATTCGGCGGCATGCACGCCGGGATGTGCGAGGATGAACTGATGATCCCGGTGATCACCTACATGAAATAACTGGACCAAAGCGGATCGGATGATCCGCTTTTATTTTCATGGAGATTATCGGATAATGTTGTTAAGCAATGGAGGTACATACCATGAAGAAATTCGCTAGAATACTGGTCTTGATGATAAGCCTTGTGCTGCTCTTGGGCGGCTGTACGAAGAAAGCCGAAGAGTCTGCGGCCAAATACGATCTATCAGGAAAGACCTACTATAGTCATAACGATAAATACGATTCCGTTAACCCGTCTTCCGTCTGGTTTGGCAAGGACGGAAGTTTCGTCATGAGAGACAACTATTTCGACGGCTGGTACGAGATCAACGGCACCTGGTCGCTCAGTGAAAACGTGGTCACTCTGGACGTTTCCGATACGGGTGTCGGGAACTACGACAAGATCCGTTTTGAAATCATGGACGAAAGCGAACTGACATTAAAGACAAGTCTTGCCGGATCGAAATCGGATGACGTTTTCAAGGACATAAAACCGGAAGCGAACGACACAAAGGAACTGATCTACACGTTCTACTACAATGTCGATCAGGACAGTACGAATCTGTCCAACATCGAACTCCGGTCCGACGGAACCTTTACGTTGAAGGATATGAACGACTTCAGTATCTTCGAGTACAGCGGTACCTATGTCCTGATCGGAAACAATCTGATCCTGAATCTTTATCACGAAACCGACGGTATGAGTCAGCTGTACATGGACTGGAAGGACGAGAATACGTTTGTTCTTCTGACCGATCTGGGCGTATCGCGGTCCGGAGACCGCTTCTGCATGCCGGGAACCGATCCGGGAATCCCGGGTCCGGAAGGAGCCCCTTCTCTGGAAAACAGTGAATGGAGACATGAAAAGATCACGGATCTGAACGACGACTATCTGCCTACCGTAAAATTCGACTCTGCCGGAATGTTCGACTTCACAGAAAACCTGTATTCCGGTTTCGGTCATTTCATCGGCTGGTATGAAAAGACGGACAGTTCCTATCTTTGCCACGTGGATGACGCTTCGACGGTACAGGGGTTTGCCGGAGCGGATACCAAGCTGATCGAATTTGAGATAAAGGACGCCAATACGCTGATCCTGAAGACGGATCTGTGCATGTCCATGGCAGGAGAGAAATTCGAGAAGATCTTATCTCACTAGAATGAAATGAAGGATCATCAGACGATGATCCTTTTTCTTGGTTCATTACAAAAGCAAAACCGCATATTTGCATAAACGAGTTTGTGTTATGATAAAAATGATGATTTGTAAGAATTGCGGGGGAGAATTCCCCGACACACTGGCAAAGTGCCCGTACTGCGGCACCATGAACAAGAAGGGCGCCTACCGGGATTTCAGAAGAAAAGTATCGGCTGTCATTGACAGACTTTTGAACCTGAAGGAAGAATCCTACAATTCCGTATCCAGGATGATCTTCCTGTCGATCCTGAGATCCCTGATCCTGATCGCGGTATGCATCCTGCTGGCCTTCGTCGCATCCCGTTTCTACAATGTCAACTACTACAACGACGCCCGTTACGACAGGGAACGTCTGGAAGACATCGAATGGGAGAATGAAAACATCCAGAAACTGAACGAGGCCTACGAGAAACACGATTATGAAACGATCCGCAAGCTTTACTATGAAAACAGCTCCATTGTTTCACATTGGGAACACTACGCTTCCTTCAGTCTGCTGGAAGAATACGATAAACTCATCAGTAAGGACAGTTTCAGCAAATACGACATGGCCAATGTCATGTATTTTCTCTACTATCCAGGTTATTACGGCCGTACGGAGGCGCTTTCGGAAGACGAACTGGAAGAATACATGGAAAACAGGAATAAGCTGATTGAGAAATTGGAGAAGGAAGGCTATCCGGAAGAAAAGCTGCATGAGATCTACGAGAAATATGCGGATTCCTACGGATATGTTTCTCTTTCGGACATCGAAGATGCTCTGCAGGAGGTGAAGAATGGTTAACTGTAAGAACTGCGGTGCACCTCTGAGCCTGGAAGATGCCGTATGTCCGCATTGCGGAACGCCGAATCCGGAAGCTCAGGAACATCTCCGCAAGCTGGCGCAGCTGGATAAGGAATTCAACAAGACCAGAAAAGAAGTCGTGCAGGAAGTCAGCAAGACCAGAAAGGGCTACAACCTGCTGATTATCCTTGTCATGCTTCTTTTGGCCAATCTGGCGCTGTTTATCATGAATACGGCTTCCTATGAAATTGCCGAGAGCATCACCGCCAAGTCCGTCGATATCGACGAAATCAAGGCGAACATGAACGAGTATCTAGAAAACAGGGAATATACGAAGTTCGTGATGTACTACGACCGTTTTGAAATACGCTACAGGGATTTCGAAGAGTATTATCCGGTCTACTATGCCGCCTACAACTATGAAAGCGTCATGAAGAGCCTAAGCAATTATCTTTACGAGAAAGACAGTTATACCGACCAGCTGGTCAAAACCTGTCAGTATATCGTCGACTACGAAGACGACTATACCCGTCAGCTGAAGAGAGACATATCCGATTTCACCAGAAAGCACCTTACGGCGATCAATGACGAGTTTGAACTTTATATCAAGACTCATCTTAAGCTTACCGATGAGGATATCGCCACGATCAAGGACCTGAGCAGCTCCCAGCTGCTGATCCTGGTCAGCGGGAGGATGAACAATGAAGAGTAGATGGACAAGAATTGCTAGAGTTCTGATCATCTTCTTCCTGATGATCCTTTTCATGAACGCCATGGCTCTTTTCGTCAACATCAAAAGAGACGTCAACTACGTCAACAGGGCATATGGGCTTTCTACACTGGACGACTGTTTCAACGAAGGACAGTACCAGCAGCTTTACGAATACACCGTTAAGAACGAGTTTTCCAACGAACCGATTGAGGTAGATATTTCGCAATATGAGGCCTTCGGACGCTACTGGCACGCCTACAGCATGGCCAGGATCTATCCGGACAACGGAGAATACCTCAGACAGATGGAAATCGAGAAGGCTTCCATCACCTGGAACAAGATCCTGAACGTCATCGATACCCTGGAACAGGAAATGAAATAAGAGAAGAAAAACTTCTCTTTTCTTATGCATTTTTAAATATTTATAGAAGAATTCTTATAGATAATCTATAAAAATTAATAAAAAACCTAAAATAATTTGAAATTAGACTGATTCTTATAATAAAAATGATTTAAGATTCATGCGAAGGAATAGGAGGAAGAAAACAGGAATATCAACTATTTAAAAATAAATGATAAATTATTGATAAGTTTACAATTTTGTTAGATAATTATTAATGGATGATTATGTCCTCTTTTTGACGAGTTATTATTATCAGTAGTATGGATGAGAAAGATATAAAAAGACTGAAGCGAATCGAACTCCTGGAAATGCTCTATGAACAGCAGAAACAGCTGGAGCAGTTGCAGAAAGAAAATCTGATGCTGAAGAAAGCCTATCATCAAAAACAGATCGTAATGCAGCAGGTGGGATCGATCGCCAATGCTTCTTTAGCTCTGACCGATATCTTTGAAGAAGCGCAGAAGGCTGCCGATATTTATCTGGAAAGCATCAAGTCGATTTATGAAAAGGCAACGGAAGGAAAAGGGATTCCGGATCTAAGTATCCCGGATAAACTCATCACTACGCAGAAAGGCAGACATTCAAGCAAAGCAAATGAGCAGATTACCCTCAAGCGAAGAACTAGGCAGAGCGTTAGCGAACGAAAGATACAGAATCAACTTTAATAAGGCATTGCGTTCTACTGTCTATGCTTTGATTACGGTTTCTGCGGTAGCTGTACTGGTTGCCGTACTGCTGCTGCCGGTGTTAAGGATCTATGGAACATCCATGACCCCGACACTGGATGAAGGAAACTATGTCGTAGCCGTGAAAGGTTCCGATTTCCAGACCGGCGACATCATAGCTTTCTACTACAACAACAAGATTCTGGTCAAGCGCGTCATTGCGAAAAGCGGCGACTGGGTGGACATCGATACCAATGGAAACGTCTATGTCAACAACGTGCTCCTGAATGAACCTTACGTTACGGAAAAGGCCTTCGGCGACTGCAATATCGCCCTGCCTTATCAGGTTCCCGAAAGCAGGGTATTCGTGATGGGAGATCACAGAAGCGTATCCGTAGATTCCAGAAATACAGCCATAGGCTGTGTAGCCGATGAACAGGTCGTCGGTAAGATTATATTCAGAGTCTGGCCTTTGACCGGATTTGGATCAGTTAGATAGAAAAGGGAGAAAAAACTATGAAAAAGGAAAGGATCTTGAATAGTTCAGGAAAAAAGGAATTATTCATTATTGCAGCTGCATTGGTTGCATTCTTTACGATTTATTCGTTAGTATTACCGGCAATTACGCTGGATAACGATACGGCTGGTGATGAGCCGGGTCTTTCAAGTGATACTCTCTCCCAGGAAGAAGTAAACGAATTAGAAACTGTCTATGATCCTTTTAGTATTGAAGAAGAAAGAGAAAACGCCAAGAACGGGAACGATAAGGAAGATGAAATCCTTTCCGGATCTGAAGTAAGAGAAGACGTACTGTACTTCTTCGACAAGACGACGGATGTCTTTGTCAGTGTGGAAGCGCCGCTGGATGCTTTCCCGGAAGGAACCGTCATGGTGGTAACACCGATCGATGAAGAAGAAGTTCTGGATGCCGTAAGCAATACAGTTGAAAAAGTTAAAAGAGTACAGGCTGTAGATATTACATTCTACTTTAACGGTGAAGAGATCGAACCGTTGAAGCCGATCAAGGTTTCGCTGGTATCCGATGTCATCAAGGAGGCAAAAGATCCGCAGATCGTTCATATTGATGACGAGGGTGCCGGTTCTTTGGTTGAACAGGCCGATGTGGAAACAAAAGAAGATGAAGTCGTATTCGAATCAAAGGACTTCTCTACCTATGTCGTTGTTGAAACCGAGATTGAAACCACAGTCATTACCGCTGACGGTGAAAGATACAATATCACCGTTTCTTACGATGAAAACGCGATGATTCCTGAAGGAGCGCATCTGGAAGCGGAAGAGATTCTTCCGGAAGATGAAAGATATCAGGAATACTATGATACATTAACGAATGAACTGAAATCTGAACCGTACTATGTCAGATTCTTTGATATTTCCATCATGGATGGAGAAGAAAAGGTGCAGCCGGAATCCAAGGTCAATGTAAAGATCGAATTGAATGACCTGACAGATGAAGAAAACCTGAAGGCAGTGCATATCCCTGATGAGGGAAAACCGGAAGTACTGGATGTACAGGTTAATGAAGAAACAAAAAAAGATACAGATGAAACCACAAAGTCTGTAGAATTCGATGCAGAGGGATTCTCTGTATATGCCGTAGTTGGAGAGGGAAGCACGGAAGACGAAGCGCGTGCAGCCGTTAATTTCTACGGTAAAGACACTACTACCCCGCTTGCAACCGTTTATGTAAAGAACAGCGATACTGCTGATGAACTGGAAGAAATTGTTTATGATCCAGGCTGTGGACAACTCGATGCCAGCAAGAAAGAACTGTTTGATGGTTGGGTCATCAGCACAAAGAACACAACCGATGGCACAGAATATGATATAGATACAGAAGGAAAAACAATCGAAGAAGTCAGAACATATCTGGCTGATTTAGAGATCGCTGAAGGCGATGTCGTAAATATTTATGCGAAGATCGTAAGGACGATCACCATATCTTACCAAGGTGAAGTTCAGAATATTCTATTGGGTACGGTGAATCTTAAAGTCATAGGTTCTGACAATCCTGATGATCCTGCCAATATTGCAACTTATACAATCAATATGAACTATACGCCTCAGACTTCTACGCAGGCATTCGTGGGATGGCTGGTTGCCAGTGGTGGTTCAAACATTCTTTCGGCCACTTTTGAAGGGGAGGATGCTGAACTTCCATACCCAAATGGAACCGTAATCACGGTTAAAGGAGACGTGACATTGTCTGTAGATGCCCCTACCGGTCACTGGTTGGTATACGATGAAAACGGTAAGGGAGCCACTTACAATGCACCACGCTTTATTAGAGATGGTGAAGTAACCGAAGCTCCTTCACTTGAAATGGTACGTCTCGGTTATACATTTGAAAACTGGTATAGACTGAAAGAGAATGTAGATATTGCAAACGTTCCTAAGGATTCAACCGGCAGCTATATTATTACCGATGAGAATTTTGAACTCTTTGAATTTAGACATGAATTAGATGATAATATAACGATTTATGCAAAATGGAATTCAACAGAAACCGCAAACTACACCGTTATCATCTGGAAAGAACGTATGTCCGATACATACGCAGCCAACGGCGGTACAGGCGAAGGAAAGACAAAGAATTATGACTTTGCGGAATCATATACTTTTAGTGGACCTGTTGAACAGCCTGCAAACGCTGTAAGCAACGGCTCTTCTTCCGTTGTCGACGGCGATGACGCCGGCACAAGGTATTATAATGTGAGAGTTCAGGGCACGGAAGTCAGCCAAGGAGCAATTGACAAGACGATATCCTACACCGGATACCACTGTGCAGGCTACGATACCAATGTAATGGTAAAGGCAGAGGGTACGTCTGTCGTGAACGTTTACTATGACCGTAACACAGTTACATATACATTCTATACATATGGAGAGTCTTCATCTGGAGGCACATGGTATCTATGCAAGGAAGATGGTTCACATATTGTGGCAAGCGGACAAAATGCACCAACTTCAGGCGATAATAGATTAGCAATACGAAATGGAAATGAATATGATCAATACACCGGACGTGTTACATATGATGACGGAAGAACCTATTATTACTCAACAACTGGTGCATGCGGTGGAACAAATATGCGTGAAGCTCACTGGGAATATGTGAGTTCTTCCTCCGAATGGAATGTCTACCAGAAATCCACAGGTCTCTATGGTGAATCATTAGATTGGCCAGAAGATACAAGCATCTGGTGGTATGAGAGTCACAATGCTACATCTGGCACTGGCACCAGAATGACTTATAAGGACGCATTCCTTCCTCTAGACGATGATATGTCCGTCGAGTATTGGGGCAATCAGGCTTCCGCTTCAGGTTATATTCATTTCTGGACACAGGATATAGACGGTACGAATTATACCGATCAAGTTCAGGTCAATACGGGAAATGCAAACTTTAATATCAATGACAAGTTTACCGGTTTCTATGCGTATCAGTATCGAGTTGATAACGGCACTTGGCAGAATGTCGGAGCACTCAATCCGAGCACGGGTATTTATGGATCGCCTGTTTCATATCGTAACCGTCTTGATATCAGATACAATCGAGCAAAAGCGACGATTACTTTCATGGACGGTGCATATTTTGACGGTAATGGCAATCCAATGGACGAAACACCGCAGGCTGAGGAATTCTATACAACCAACGAATACTTCTTTGGCCAAGATGTCAGTTCTTATAACAAGAACGGAAGTACATACTATACGCCTCCTGCAGTAAATGAATATACTTTCGCCGGATGGTATGCAGATGATGCTTGCACGATTCCGTATGTATTCGGAGATATGCCATTGAGTGGTATAACGGTTTATGCGAAGTGGATCAAGAACCAGTATCGTATATTCCTACATCCTAGTGTTCCAGAAACAGATACAACATTGAATTGGGGTTCTGAAGATCAGGATATGAACTTCAGGGTTTCTTCCGGAAGTAAAGTCAGTGCTCCTACTGGAACTAGAAGCGAATACAAGTTTATTGGCTGGTATCTTGATGAAGCATGTACAGAAGTATTTGATGCGGATAGATTTGTCTTGCACGATACAACTGTAACTACTCCATATGACAAGACTGTTGATATGACCGATCCGATGAACAAGTATGGGAATATAGAAGGTACGGGTTATAACTCAGATTTAACCGGATATGATGGAGGAGACCGTTTCTGGATCACCAGAAAGCTCGATTTGTATGCCAAGTGGCGTGCGGAATTGATTGGTGCACAGGGCATTGGTGTTAAATATGATCCAAACGGTGGCTCCGGAGCACCTAGTGATACTACTCTGTATATGGATAATACCGATACAGTAGCACAAGGAGCTTCCACTCCTTCTGATGATACTCAACAATTCTTATATTGGGTATTACAGAAATGGGATAGTTCTGCAAATAAATATGTAGACATTACTGACAGTGATGGTCATCTATTACATGTATATCCAGGCGACACTTTTACAGTATTGAAAGCAAATGCGCTTATTGAAGAACTGGAAGGTAGTACAGAACAGGATCCGAAATACAGATATACAGTTCAATTACGTGCTGAATATGGTCCGAAAGATGAACCGACTCCTACGCACCTGATTTGGTATGGTAACGGTGGTGTATTAGCAACAGATAATTCAAAAGACCGGATAGAAGACCCTGCTCTTCAGATAAACCAGGCAGAAGATATTAGACCTGCAGGTACTTTCGTGCGAAATGGTTATGAATTCCTTGGCTGGGCTAGAGTTGATTCTACAACCGAAGGCTATGTAATCGAAGAAAAGGATCTTACAAGGGATGATTTGTTCCTGAAATACGAAGAAGGTAAGTTCTATGCGCAGGTAACAGACGGCTCGGATGAATGGACTGAAGTAACACAGATTGCAGCTGATGAAAAGGATCCGTATCATGACTTATATGCTGTATGGGATGTTAAGAAATATACGGTTACCGTTGTTAAGTCTGTGAACGGCATAGAAAGTGACAATGAGATTCCGTTCTCATTTACCCCGGAATTTGCTGGATTGTCTGGAGAGACATATACTTTACCGTTCCAGCTTGTTGGCAAAGAGGGCGGTGTGGATATTGAAACGGTTCATTATGATCACACAAAGGAATTTGTTCAGGTTCCTTATGATACCGAGTTCTCAATTACCGAAGCAGAAAATACTGGGTTTGATGTAATCTGCAAGTATTCAGTGACAGATGCAGACGATGAAAGCGAGAATAAAACTGTATTGAATGTTGCTAATGGCACAACCATTACAGTGAAAGGCAATGTTGAATTGACGGTCATCAATACCAGAAAGACGCAGCAGCTTAAGGTTTTAAAGACCAAGACGGACGGCTCGACTCCATTAGGCGGTGCAATATTTACTGTAAATGTTGGAGGAGTAGATTACACATTAACTTCTGATTCAACAGATGGTTATCTGAAGAACGAAATCTTCTCTGATGGTTTGCTGATGGTCCCTTATGGAACATATGAGCTGACTGAAATAGCAGCTCCGGATGGATATATTCCTCTATCGTCCCCTGTTTCTATTACTGTGGATACGAGTGGAATTCATGCATCGCCATACGATGTAACTGAGCCTACTGCTGAGAACAACTATTTCGTAATAACGATTCCGAATAATCCAGGTGTTGTACTTCCAAATACCGGAGGTTCGGGTGTTACTTCTATGTATATTATTGGTATTGCTCTTATGAGCATTGGAATTGCATCGTTTATAAGGAGGAAATCAATTCAAAGCAGATAGTATGAGTTTAATGTACGAAGAATGAGGTGAAACTAGTGTATCAATATTTCTTTTTAACAGGGGATATTCTACTGGTGTTGATGATGACGTTCATCAATAACAAGTACTACAAATTACCAAAATGGAAGATTGTTTCTTTCTCTCTTGGTATCGTACCAATTGGATATTTCTGTGGAAAACTGATGAGACTGGTTGAAGCCAATACCTGGTCTGGCGTATCTTTCTATGGGGCCGTTCTGTTTGCTCCAATACTAATGGTTCTATTTGGATTATTACTAAAGATTAAACCATTGGATATGTTGGATATGTGTGCACCAGCTGGATGTATTGCCCTTGTTTTTATGAAAATTCAGTGCAAGATAACTGGTTGCTGCTACGGAAAGATACTCAGATATGAACCTAATGGCAGACCAGTTCGATTCCCAAGCCAGATTGTAGAAATGATATTTGGAATTATCCTACTGATTATTATTATGATGATTATTCAATCTAAAAAAGAAAAAGGATATGTCTACGCATGGTTTCTACTTCTGTATGGTGCATCTCGCTTTGTATTAAATCTCTTTAGAGATACCGAGCCATTCGTTCTGAATCTATCAGCCGGGTGTTTCTGGTCAATTATCTCGGTTATTATTGGAGGAACAGTTCTGTATTTGAAAAAAGTAAAGGAAAAAAGATATGTTAAGAAATGAACAAATAAAAATACTTTGCACATGCGGAATTGTCGCAATGTATGAACATAGTTTGAGGCGTAAGAAAAGAAAGGAGGTCAAGTAACTAGATACTAGCCTCGATTCGACGCTAAACGCCGAAAAACTATTTCAGAATAAATTGGATTATAGATTTATATTATTAGTTATTAAAGAAAGGATTTATGAAAATGATGAAAAAATTAATGACATTGTTAGTTGCTGTAATGATGGTATTCACAATGACTAACAGAGTACACGCTGAAACAGGAGACCCTGAAACAGCAACAGTTACTGTTGTTTTACCGTCCGAAATGGATGGCGAAAACACAACAAATGAGACTTACACAGCATATTTGATTCTCAATGCAACTGAGACTGCAGAGTTGTATAATCAAAGCCCTATTGCTGAAGGCGATGAAGGTATCACATATTATACAACCGCAGCAAAGGCAGCTGTATTAGGTACTTATTTCACGTTTGCTGACGGCAATGTCGGTGGATCGGCTGTAAAAGTACTTACTGCCCATTCTTTGACGTCAGGTGGAGATCAGGAACAGGCACAGGCTTTATTAGCGATTGCAAAAGCAAATAGTTTTACTTCGACTTCTTTAACGGCTAACACAGCTGGAACTGAATTTTCTGCTACTCTTCCTCTTGGCTTCTATGTTATCGAATCTTCATTAGGTTCATACGTTGTTGCCTTAACTACAGATATGAAGGTTGCTCAGAAGAACGTATATCCTTCTTTCACCAAGGAATTCACTAATACTAATGACAAGTATGTTGCAATCGGTGATACTGTTGAATATACCATTAAAGTAACAGTACCTGAAACAGTTAATAAAGTTATCACAATCACGGACACTTTAGATGCCGGTTTAACTTACAACAACGATGCTTCAGGTGCTTCTGCAACAGTTAATGGGCAAGTTATCACTTTCACGATTCCGGCTTCTGCTGCCGGCTCTGATGTTACGATCACTTATTCTGCTCATGTAGAAGAAACGGTTACATATACTGGTGCATACAAGAACACTGCTCATTTGAAATATTCAAATTATCAGACTAAAGATGTAGAACTTACTTCAAAAACAAACAAAATTGAACTATTAAAGTATGATGGCGCTGATACAAATAAAAAACCGCTTCCTGGTGCCGTATTTGAACTGAGACTAAATGGAACAGCACTAACTTTAGTAGGCTCAGGCGCTTCTTATCGTTTAGCTGATGCAGAAGAAACAGGTGTAACTCAGTTTACAACTGTTGATTCAGGAAATATCGTTATCGATGGTCTTGATTCCGATGTATCTTATCAGTTTGTAGAAATAAGCGCTCCGGAAGGCTATAATGCTTTGACTGCGGATGCTGTTCCTGCATCTGCTCCTGCAACAACAAATGATACTGTAGTTGAAGTAGCCAACAATACCGGAACGGTTCTTCCTTCAACCGGTGGTATCGGTACCACGATCTTCCATGTAGCTGGTGCTTTACTTGTACTGGGTGCTGGTATCGTATTAATCTCTAAAAAGAGAGCAAATAATAACTAATATATAAACTAAGTTTATTATCAGGGAGCCCTGTTAATGCAGGGTTCCCTGAGAAAGTTATTATCGATGATTATTCTGATGGTTATGCGTCAGGATCTGTGCATATATCTTGTTGATGTATGCAGATATCTTGCTGCGTGGCAGTAAGAGGGAGCGGTTTATAGATGTTTAAAAGAGAGAAAAAGAAACAGGAAACTGCTCCAAAACAGAGCTGGATCAAGAAAAACTGGAGTACGGTTCTTGTTGTTTCAGTGTTTGTTGCAGGTTTGGGTCTGCTGATTTATCCGAGTTTCGCCGATTACTGGAACTCGTTCCATCAGACCAGGGCGATCATGACTTATTCCGAAGCCGTCTCTAACATGTCTAAAGAAGACTATGAAAAAGAGATCAACAGGGCAAAGGAATACAATCGCGATCTGGTTTTTGAAGGAATGAATTGGAACATGTCGGATTCGGACAAGGAAAAGTATGAATCTACCTTGAACTTTACCGGGAACGGGATCATGGGCTATATCCAGATTGATAAGATCAAGGTAACTCTGCCGATCTATCACGGAACCAACGAAAGCGTGCTGCAGACCAGTATCGGTCATATCGAGAGTTCTTCTCTGCCGGTCGGAGCTTATTCCTACGATTATGATGAGGGTAGAGTAATGGATCCTCTGGATGGATCGCACTGTATTCTGACGGGCCATAGAGGTCTGCCTAGCGCGAAACTGTTTTCCAACCTGGACAGAATGGCGGAAGGAGATATCTTCTCTCTGAACATACTGGGCGAGACCTACACGTACCAGGTAGATCAGATCCGAGTTGTAGAGCCTTCCGATCTAAGTGATCTGGAAATCATTCCTGGGATGGATTACTGTACGCTGGTTACTTGTACGCCTTACGGTATCAATACCCACAGGCTGCTAGTAAGAGGTCACAGAACGACGAATCCGCAAGGTGATCTGGCGATCATTGCGGATGCGGTTCAGATCGACAGCGTTTATGTAGCACCGTTTATCGCTGCACCGATTATATTTGTATTAGTACTGATTGTGCTGTTTGGTAATAGGAAGCCAAAGAAGGGAGTAAGAAGATGAAAATGAAGAAATTCATCACAAGGGTAGTTCTGCTGCTGCTCATAATAACGGGATGTCTGACATTCAGAAGTATACTGGCGGCAGGAAACAATTCCATAACGTTTACTTTTGAACTGCCAAAGCATGAAGGAGCCTATGATGAAGATGATCAACTGGAAGATGTTCTGGTATATGATCTGTATTATATCGCTCCGATCAAATGGGATGGCGCAGGTGATGGCACGAATCCTGAATCAACAAAGTACTATATTCCTTCCGGGGATATAGTTACTTCTTATCAGAGTGCATTCCCTGCTTCTTTCAAAGACACGGATGGAAACATTAACGTCAGTGAAAGAGAAACACCTCCTGACTCTGGTGTCTATGAGCTTGTTAACACAGCACTAAAAGATTACACGCTTCCTGAACTGGCAAACGATCTGGCACGTATTGTTTACAACAATTCTATTACTCCTAATACTACAGATCCTGATACAAACGATAGAGCTAATCTCCCATTTGTTGATAAAAACACAGGAATCGAGGACGGCCTCTATCTGGCACTTGTACATGTGGATGGTGACAGCAACTATCTGAAAAAGAAAACTGTTAAGGTTCCTGTACCGGGTTCTGATACGTATACAGAAAAAGATGTATATTATACGGCTGCCAACTCCATTTATCATGAGTACGATTTCAATCCGTTGCTTGTGTTCTTGAAGAGCACGGATGGAACAGCAGAACTTAAGGGAGCTCCAAAGTATGAAGAGAATCCTAGATATGATGATCTGCTGATCGTTAAGGAACTTACGAGTATCGGCGGCAAAGGAATAACGGAAGATACATTCTCTTTTGAACCTGTGACTTTTGTTTATGAAATAACGGCATATGATCCGAAAGATGGTAAGACAGTAATCTATCAGGATGTTGCAGCTATCACTATCAGTTCCGATGAGCAGCTGATTGGACAGACAATAGTCGAAAGAATTCCGGTTGGTGCCAGGGTAGAAGTCAAAGAAATCTATGACCGTTCCTATAAATTGGATGGCACAAACAATCCTTTAGAAACGACGATTATCGTTTCCGCGAGAGATGAGAAAGGAAATCATCTGAAGGATGATACAACAGATTTATATCTGTATCAGGATGATGAAGGAACGATTTTCGCTTATACATACTTTAAGAACAAATTCGATTTTGATCCTTTAGAGGGCTATGGTTTTGATAACGTGTTCCGTTATGGCTCGGAAGGCTGGAAATATGATGGAAACAAGATCTGTAACGTAGTTGAGCCAGGAGAAGGAGGAAATGAAAGATGAAGAATAAACTGCTGATGCTGGTTTTGATCTTCCTGCTGCTGCTTGTCTCTGTGCCTTCAGCATGGAGCTACTTCTTTACTTATACCAAGGCAACAGGAACGATTACGATCAATCTGCTGGATGATAGCGATATTGACGAATGTGTGGTTGATAATGTAAAAGAAGTGACTGTTACTGCGAAACCAAACAGTGATCCTGTCTTCATCAGGGTTAGAGTCTTTAAAGCGTCTGACGTAGCAGTATCTTATCAGGGTGATGGTTGGATACTTAATGGTGACTATTACTATTACAACATACCAATCGATGGAGTAGATGGTGATCCATTTGCTGATAATACAACAATCAATTTTACAGTAACGATGAGTTCTGAAGCGGAATACGCCGATGATGAAACAAGACATGTTGCTGTGGTTTATGAAGGAACGCCTGCTTTATTCACCACGGTTCAACCGACAAGTGGCACTTACTGGACGCAGAAAGATGGCGATACGGTTATCGGTTACTGGTATGCAAACTGGGAAAAGACCTTGACACAGCCGGCTGTTGGAGGAGAAAACTGATATGAAAAAGAAGAATCTGTCATATGTTTATCTGCTGCTTCTGATTTTTGCTATCGGTATTCTGGGTTTTACAACAGTTTCCGGTGTAGCGGCCGCTGAACCTAACATTACATCCGATGATCAGTCTTCTGTGATGAATATGAAGATCATGGGTGTTTCTGTACTGAAAAACGGAGATCCTGTTTCTACAATCGTTTACGATGGAGAAGGAGGCTGGGACAAGACAGAAACCACTACTCTCTTTGGTTCGGATGCTTCGTTGAAGGTTGGAGAAACCATCGATGCTTCCATAACGATCGCAAACGGTATTGACAACGAGGATGAAAAGATCAATGTATATACCCGTGTCATCATCTACAAATACTGGATGGAAGATAATGAAAAGGATTTTTCTGCCGATCCGGCAAAGATTCATGTTGCACTGAAGAACATTTCAGGTACTGTGAACAGTGATCTGGGTTGGAACATGGCAGGAAACGATGAAGATGCAGCTGGAACATGGCTGCTGGATTCCCAGACAAATGAAAAGATCATATTGTATTATGATTCTTTGCTGGAAGCTGGAGATGTCAGCGCTGAATTAATGAAAGGCCTTGAAATTGATGGAAGCATCAAAAACGACTATAAAACAGAGTATCTTGATGATGGCAAGACGATAATCGGGTACGACTATCTGTATAACGGCAAGTCGATTAAGATTGAAGTTGAATTGGATGCTGTTCAGGACCACAGTGCTGAAAAGGCTATTAAGGCTGCCTGGGGCAGAAATGTCACCGTAAATGACGGCAAGCTCTCATTGAATGACTAAGGGGGATTGATAAAGATGAAAAAGATACTTGTTTGTTTATCTCTTATTCTGATTGCTTTGTCGGTTTTCCCGAATACTCTTTTGGCAGAAGAAGATGTGAAAGAGTATGATGTCGTCTTTGATGGCGAAAAGATCGTTTATTATCTTTATACACCTGAAGGAAAGGTTCTGATTGAGAATGAAGAAGACTTAATACTTGATCTATCAGACTTTCAGCCGGATGACAGCATTAAACGTATTTACCATCTTGTAAATAATTCGAGCGATGCAATCGACTGGTATATGCACAATATTTCTGAAGATATATTTGAAGATTCTGATGATTCATCCGGAGGCTCAGATGATACCCCTAGAATTGCTCAGGATGCGACTTATACTTATAGTCTGACTTATTCAGCATATGTACCTGCTCAGGACGGCAAGACGATTTATTCCAGCAATGTCGTTGGTGGCGAACTTGTCGGAGAAAGTGTTGACAACGTTCCGAAAGGAATTGAAGAAGCAACCGAAGGACTGGAAGGATATTTCCTGCTTCATGAAGGATATGGAACCGGTGATGATGAGAAGGTGGAATTGTCATTACAGATCGACGGCGTTTCTTCCGCATTTGTTTATCAGGGTACGGATGCGAATGTTGTGGTCGGTTTTGGCGTAGTTGTTCCGCCTTCACCAATCAATAAACATGAAGAGAAGATCGTCTATATCCCGTATACCGGTGATACGCTGAATCTCAATTTCTATATCATTGCCGAAGTACTGTCTCTAATACTGCTGGCAATCGTGCTTTATGCATATTACCGTTACCTGAAAAGGCAGAAGGAGGCCTAGGAATGAAAAGAAAAATCCTGTTTGTTTTCTTGATAGCTGCTCTGCTTTTAGGGGCAGGAACAAATAGAGCTCAGGCAGAAGGCAACAAAGAGTATAACGTATATGTTGATGGCGGCTCAAGCGCAGACGTTTCGGTAAGTTCTTTTTCTGTCGATTGCAATACGGTTTTGTCGATTGAACAGGTTGATGGAGCCTATCAGGTCAAAAACGGAAATAGTGTTTTATCTATCATAACCGTGAATGATAACAAGTATTACATCAAAGGTATCTGCATTTCCGGTCAATATCTGGACGTTAGCGACCTTTTATTGCAGGTAAACGTGGATCAGGACATTTATCTTGTTCCGGTTTTCGGTGTTATTGGAAACCGCTATTCTTATAAAGTCTACTACCACACCGAAGACGGTACGAACCTTTATGAAAAAGAGTACGACGAATTCTACTGCAATGTTAATGAACCTGTTGTCTGCGGTGCGAAGTATTTTGATATTGACGGTACTGTATACAAGTTGAAACAGGTGGAATGCTACGATGGTGAAACTACCACGGTTTATGACACTAGAGTAGGTTTCCGGAAGGAAATAGATAAGAACACGTACGAATTCACTTTTATCTATGAAGAAGTAAATCCGGAAGAAATCATTACTTATGATGAGACCTATGAATATGAACCAGGCCAGCCGACCGGCACGACACCGGGCGGAAACGAAGGAACTGAACCAGTAGTGCCAGATATCATCGACATCGATGATCCGGAACCTCCTACGACTGATCCGGATCCTACTCCGGGACCTGAACCGACACCAGGTCCGGAACCTGAACCTGAAAAAAAGTCATTCTGGGAGATCCTGTTCTCTACACCATGGCTGATCGGAAGCGTAAGCGCTGCTCTGATCATGCTGCTGCTATTCCTGTTCTTCCTTTTCAGAAGAAGAAGGGAAAAGGATGAAAAGTAAGAAGCTGAATAAAAAGCTTCAGAAAACCCTGGTTCTGTTTTCCAGAATCCTGGGTATTATCGTTATTCTGTCAGTGGTATTATTATTAATACCACTTACTTTACCTAGGCTTATGGGCTATGAGACCTATAACGTCGTTTCCGGAAGCATGGAACCTGAAATACCGGTGGGAAGTCTTTTGCTGGTGAAGAGCGTCGATCCTTATGAAATAGAAGAAGACGACATCATAACGTTCTATTCCAACGGTACGGTCGTTTCCCACAGGGTCGTCAGAAACAATTCTTTCGAGAAGACGTTTACGACCAAAGGCGATGCCAACGAGGGCGTCGATCTTCATGATGCGGCTTATAATGAACTAATCGGCATTGTGAAACATCACATTCCATGGATGGGTGCTGTAGGTGCCTATGTTTCCACGGCATCAGGAAAACTGCTGATCGGGGAACTGATTGTATGCGCAATATTGCTTTATGCGGTTTCTGCTAGAATAAAGATATGACAACAAAAAAGAAAAACAAAAGAATAGATAAGAAGTTCAAGATCGCTCTTTTGTTTTTTTTGATTATCGCAATTTGTATTTCCGGATTTAATGCCTACATGATCATCAAAGGTCTCAATGAATACAACAAGGGAACCGATGCCTATGATGAAATCAAGGATATTGCGATAGATGAAAAGGAAACAACAGGATCAAGGATCGATTTTGCTTCACTGGAGCAGATCAATCCGGATATTGTCGGCTGGCTGACGATGCCCGATACGGTAATAGACTATCCGGTCGTCAAGGGCGATGACAACGACTATTATCTGCATCATCTGTTTAACGGGGAATACAATTCCTTGGGAACACTGTTTGTAGACTTCCGTAACAAGGATCCTTTTGAGGACCAGATTACGGTGATTTATGGTCATTCCATGAAGAATGGATCGATGTTCTTCCTGCTGGAAAAGTATCGTGATCAGTCGTTCTACGAGGAACATAAGCAGCTTATTTATGAAACAAAAGACAAGACATACATCTTTGAACCGTTTGCCGGAGAGATCGTAGATGCGGAGATTCCGTTCCTGCAGTTCAATTTCTCATCGAAGAAGGAATATATGGCTTATCTGGATGATTTCATCGCTAAATCGACGTTCAGAAGCGAAATCAGCCCTTCTGAAGAGGATAAGACGGTTATGATGATCAAGTGTTCGGCTGCCTATACATCGGCCAGATACGTGCTTCTATGCAGGGTAAGAGAAGCCTGATGAAACCCGTATTTTAGAAAAGACAGGATGATGAAAAGAGAGGCGGTAACCTCTCTTTTCTGTTTATTATTGTTTACTGTTTCTATAAGCTTTCTATGAATCTTCTGACAACATCGATTCCGGATATGAATGTGCCGATCGATGAGAACAGGTTTGCGAATACGACGACCAGAAGCGTTCTGGTGACTCGGTTCTTCCAGAAGCCTTTCAGACTGGCAGTATCTTCTGCAATGTCTTCAAAGTCCTTTACTTTAGGTTTTCTAATACTTGCTTCAACGATTCCGGCGAACCACCCGGAAGCAAGCAGAGGATTTAATGAAGTCAACGGAGCCATGACAAAGGCTGTCAGAATCGATAATGGATGTCCCAGTGCGCAAAGCACACCCAAGGCGGACAGACCTCCGTTCCAAAGGATCCAGGATCTCAGCTGCTGAAGTCCGATGTCGCGGTTGGTTATGATGGTATAAAGAATGATTCCGAGTATAATGGCAGGAATAGCGTATTTCAGGAAAGAACAAAATCCTTTTTTCTTTTCGACGATATCCAGCTGATTGGTGTCGATTTTATTGTTCAGGTTCCTTTCGATGCCTCCGGCATGGGCAGCGCCGATGATGGCCACCGTTTTCTTTCCCGGAGCGTTCCGTATCTTGTCACAGAGATACTGGTCTCTTTCATCTACGAGAATTCTTTTAACCGTAGGAAACTCCTTGCCGATCTCCAGAAGCGCCGCTTCCAGAGCGTCCGCTTCTTTCAGCCTGGCGATGTCTTCTTCGGAGATATCCTCATCTTCAAAGATGGAACTGATGATTCCGGTAAGGACCTTGACTTTTTCCGATGCGGAGAGCTGATACCAGATCCTGGAGAATGTGGTCTTGATCGGCCGATCGGCCATGACCAGAGGAATGTTTCTTTCTTCAGCCTGTCTGATGCCTTCCATCATTTCGGCTCCGGAAGAAGAGTCCATGGACTTGGCTATCCTTTTCTGGAAAGAAGAAAGAATGACGTTCACCAGCAGGAAACCGACCTGTTTTTCTTTAATTATCTTTACGATGTCGCTGTTGCGCCAGTCGTCGGGGTGTTTCAGTTTTTCATAGCGCTGAGAGTCCAGTTCGATACAGATGGAATCCGGCTGTACCGTTTCGATGCATTCCTTTACATCCTCGACGGAATTCTTGGATACATGCGCCGTTTTGACCAGATAGATCTCTTTGTCTTTATAGTTCAGTTTTACGACATTTTCATACATGACTCTATTATACATCTAAGAATACGGATATAATTGGTATAATGAAAACATGGGACTGAATCAGAAACAGCAGGAAGAATTCGACAGTATTCTTAAGGAATATCTGGAACATCCCGATGTTCAAAGGATGAAGGATTACTGTGCACACGGAAAGATCAGCGTGCTTGAACACAGTCTGAATGTTGCCGCAACGGCCTACCTGCTGGATCAGCGTTTTCATGTCGGCAGCGACAGAAAAGATCTTCTTGTGGGAGCGCTTCTGCACGATTTCTATCTCTACGACTGGCACGATGCTAGGCTGAGCCTGAACATCTTCCAGATGCACGGCTATACCCATCCGGGTAGTGCCTGTGAAAACGCAAAGAGGATCTTCGGGATCAACGAGGTGCAGCAGGAAGTGATACGCTGTCATATGTGGCCATTAACCTTGAGAAGTGTGCCTAGGCACAGGGAAGCGGTCCTGGTATGTATTGCGGACAAGATCTGTGCCCTAAAGGAGACGGTATTTAGATGGTAGACAGATATGTGATCTATTTTTCCATACTGAGCGTCGTAGGCTATGTCTACGAGTGTTTTGCGATGACGATATGGGAAGGGAAATGGGACAACAGAGGTTTCCTGTTTGGTCCGGCCATTCCGATCTATGGAGCCGGTGCATTGATGGGAACCATCCTGTTTACCTATTTTATAAAGGACTACACGCCATTATCGGTATTTCTGATCGGCATGGGAGCATCTGCCATCCTGGAGTATTCCGTTCATTACGTTCTGGAACAGATTTTCCATGCCTACTGGTGGGATTATTCCAAGGCTCCGCTGAATCTGAACGGCAGGATCTGCCTGCCTGCTTCCATCGGTTTCGGACTTGCCGCTCTGATCATCATCTATGTGATCAATCCCGCCCTGCTTCCGATCCTGGAAGGAATGAACGAGAATCTCTGCCAGTTTCTGGCTATCCTGCTGACTTTCCTGTTTACCCTGGATTTTACCCTGACGGTAACGGTACTGTCGGGTTTTGAAGACAGAGTCGAAAGCATGGACAGTTTTATCAACGAGCACATGGACTCTTTCATTGGCAATATTCTGGATGAAGAAAAGGGTCTGGATAAGAAGTTCTACGGTGCGGTAGACAGGATCGAAGACATCAGAAAGAGACTGATTTCCTCGAGAATCGAGAAAGTCGTTACCTCGATGAGCCATCTCTATAAAAGAGCCGTATCAAGGATCAAGAAATTTACCGGCAGGAATTCCGGAAGGATGAACGACATGCTGGGAGCGATCAAGCGCCGCATAAAGAAGGAAGAAGAGAATGAACGATAAGATCATCATCAGGGGAGCCAGGGTCAATAATCTGAAGAACATCAATCTGGATCTGCCAAGAAACAAAATGATCGTCATGACTGGTCTTTCCGGTTCGGGAAAGACTTCTTTGGCGTTCGATACGATATATGCCGAAGGACAGAGAAGATACGTGGAATCCCTGTCTTCCTATGCCAGACAGTTTCTGGGCGGAGTAGACAAGCCGGATGTCGATGTGATCGAAGGACTTTCTCCGGCCATTGCGATCGACCAGAAGACCACTTCGAACAATCCTAGATCAACGGTAGCGACGATTACGGAGATCTACGATTATCTCAGACTTCTGTACGCCCGCTGCGGTATTGCCTACTGTCCTAATCACAATACGCCGATCGAAGCCATGACGGTCAGCGGCATGGTAAGAACGATCATGGCTTATCCGGACAATGAAAGAATGGAGATCCTGGCGAACGTTACCGACAACAAGAAGGGTACGTTCAAGGATCTGTTCGAAAAACTGAAGAAGGACGGCTATGTCCGTCTTTATGTGGATAACGAGTTGTACGATATCGATTCTGTTCCGGAACTTGACAAAAACAAGAGACACAGCATCGATGTGGTCATCGACAGGATCGTGAAGAGGGAAGGCATCGAGACCAGACTGAACGATTCCCTGGAGACGGCCTTAAGACTGACGGATGGAACCTGCGTGGTTAAGCACGGAGACAGAAGAGATCTGTTCTCGGCTCATCAGGCATGTCCGATCTGCGGATTTACCGTACCGACACTGGAACCTAGACTGTTTTCCTTCAACAGCCCTCTGGGAGCCTGCGATGAATGCAAGGGTCTGGGAGTAACCATGTCCGTAGACCTGGATTATCTGATGCCGGACAGGAGCAAGTCGATTGCGGAAGGCGGAATCCGCTACTATAAGAACATCTACGGTTCAAACAACCTGGAATGGCAGAACTTTGCGACGCTGCTGAAACACTACAACATATCAGAGACCAAACCGCTGAATCGGATGACCAAGAAAGAGATGGATATCATCCTTTACGGGTCCGACGAAGAGATCCGTTATTCCGTAACCTCGACCGGAGGAACGACCTACAATAAAGTCGGCTATATTGAAGGCGTAAAAACCCTGATTGAAAGAAGATTCGAAGAAACACAGTCCAAGTTCGGCAAGGAATACTACGGCTCTTTCATGACCGAATCCGAATGTCAGAAATGTCATGGAGCCAGACTCAACGAGAAAGTGCTGGCGGTGAAAGTCGGCGGATTGAACATCTACGAGATGACCTGCATGTCGATCACGAAGGCCTACGATTTTCTTAAGGATCTGAAGCTGGATCCGATGCGTGCCGAGATCGCCAGAACGCTTTTGAATGAACTAAACGCCAGGCTGCGTTTTCTAAAGGACGTAGGTCTGGATTATCTGACTTTGAACAGAAATGCCGGAACGCTCTCGGGCGGCGAAGCGCAGCGTATCCGTCTGGCGACCCAGATCGGCTCGGCCCTGACGGGTGTACTGTACGTTCTGGATGAACCTTCCATCGGTCTGCATCAGAAGGACAACGCGAAACTGATCGATACCTTGAAGAAGATGCGCGATCTGGACAATACGGTCATCATCGTTGAACATGATGCGGAGACGATGCTGGCTTCCGACTATATCGTCGATATCGGTCCGGGTGCCGGGAAGGAAGGCGGAGAAGTTGTCTTCTGCGGTACGCCGGAAGAAATACTGTGGGATGAGAATTCCATTACTGGACAGTATCTGTCCTTCAGAAAGCAGATCCCGATTCCCGAGAAGAGAAGAAAAGGAAACGGCAAGAGCATTAAACTCATCGGTGCAAAAGAAAACAATCTGAAAAACATCGACGTGAGTTTCCCTTTGGGTAAATTCATCTGCGTTACCGGCGTTTCGGGTTCGGGCAAGTCTTCCCTGGTTATCGAAACGCTGACCAAGTCCATCATGAAGTCTTTGGACAGAGTACGTATCAGACCGGGTAAGGTAGACAAGGTGGAGGGTCTGAAGAACGTCGACAAGATCGTCTACATTACTCAGGATCCGATCGGCCGTACTCCTCGAAGCAATCCAGCGACCTATACAGGCGTTTTCGACGATATCAGAGATCTGTATGCGATGACGCCCGATTCAATGGAAAGAGGCTACACGAAATCTCGTTATTCCTTTAATGTTCCGGGAGGCAGATGTGAAGCGTGTCAGGGTGATGGCGTCAAGAGAATTTCGATGCTGTTCATACCGGATGTCTATGTGGAATGCGAGGAATGTCACGGAAAGCGTTACAACGCCGAAACGCTGGAAGTTCACTACAGAGGCAAGAACATCTACGACGTTCTTAAAATGTCGGTCAAGGAAGCCCTGGAATTCTTCAAGAATCACAAGAAGATAAAGGATAAGCTGCAGGTGCTGTATGATGTCGGACTGGGCTATATCGAACTGGGACAGTCGGCAACGACTCTTTCCGGAGGAGAAGCCCAGAGAGTCAAGCTGGCATCGGAACTGCAGAAGAAACCGACCGGTAAGACGGTGCTTGTCTTGGATGAACCGACGACCGGTCTGCACATGGATGACGTGCTGAAGCTGATACGGATCATCGATCGGATCGTAGATAACGGCGATACGGTGATCGTCATTGAGCATAATCTGGATGTGATCAAGTGTGCAGACTATATTATCGATCTGGGACCGGACGGCGGAGACCGGGGCGGCGAGGTGATCGCTGCCGGTACACCGGAAGAAGTGGCGAAGAACGAAAGATCCTATACAGGCGAATATCTAAGGAAAGTGTTAGGTGATAAACATGGCGAATGAGGAACTGAACAAGAAAGTATATGTGAGAGAGATCAAGGAAGAGTTCGAACTGACACAGCTGAGCGGCAGCGATGAATCGCTGAACCGCTGGGCGATCGCTCCGGATATCAACAGACCGGGTCTGGAACTTTCCGGTTATCTGGAGTCCAACGATCTGAAACGGGTCGTTATTCTGGGCACCAAGGAATATGAATACATGAGCAAGCTGGACTACGATACGCAAAGACAGCGTTTTGAGATCATTACCGACTCGTTTACGCCTTGCATCATTCTGTCGGAAGGTTTCCGTCCGATGGACTCTTTGATCAATCTGGCTTACGAGAAGGATTTTCCGGTATTGCATTATGACGGAAAGACATATCAGCTGATCGTCGATCTGGTAACCTTCCTTTCCGAAAAACTGGCTCCAACCGACAACATGTACGGCGTCATGATGAATATTTACGGGAAGGGAATCATGATTACCGGCAAATCCGGAATAGGTAAATCCGAACTTGCGCTGGACTTGATCAACAGAGGACACATGCTGGTGGCGGACGATCGGATCGATGTTACCAGGATCCACACCAGGATACTCTGTCAGGCTCCGAAGCTTTTAAAGAGAATGCTGGAGATCAGAGGTATCGGAATCGTGGATGTGACAAGGATGTTCGGGGCAAACGCCTTTCTTAACAGATGCAATCTGGACTTTGTGATCCGTCTGGAAAAATACGACGAATTCGTCGATATCGACAGACTGAATCCGATGACCAGGACGATTGATGTTCTGGGTCTGGAACTGCCGATGCTGGTCATACCTATTACCGAAGGCAAGTCGATGTCCGTCATCATCGAAGCCGCGGTATCCAACTATCTGCTGCAGAAAATGGGTTATGATTCCAATGAATCCTTTAAGCAGCTCTACCGCGAAGAGATTGAAAGGAACGGTGAAGCGCGATGATACAGTTTTTTCCAAACGGACAGACCTTCGTACTGTTCAAGATCGGTTCTTTGACCTTCGATATCCGCTGGTATGCCGTACTGATCATGATCGGTGCGCTGCTGGCCTACAGCATATCCAAGAAAGAGCTGAAAGAATGCCATTACGTTTCCATGGATTTCTTTGATTCCCTGTTCATCTACACCTTGTGGGTAGGTGTACTTGGAGCGAGACTCTGGTACTGTATTTTCCATAACTTTTCCTACTATTTCTCCAATCCGGTAGAGATCATCCGGATCTGGGACGGAGGACTGGCAATACAGGGCGGTGTTGTTGCGGGCATTCTGTTCGCCTACTGGTACATTAAACGGAACCATTACCCGTTTGGAAGACTGGTGGACATGCTGCTGCCTAACGTGATGCTGGCGCAGGCGATCGGACGCTGGGGTAATTTCGTAAACAAGGAATGTCACGGCGGCGAAGTGGCGGAATCCTACTTCGACGGTATCCTTTCTTTTCTGAAAGAAGGAATGCTGATTAACGGACACTACTATGAACCGCTGTTCTTCTATGAATCCGTGCTGTGTCTGCTGGGCTGGATCCTGATCCGTTACGTTCTTAAGAAGCATCAGAACAAGAGAGGCGATCTGGCCTATGCCTATCTGATGTGGTACGGTCTGATCCGTTTCTTCATCGAGGGAAGAAGAACGGATTCCCTGTATCTGGGAAATCTGAAGATGGCGCAGGTTACTTCCGTCGTCTTCCTGGGAATCGGTCTGCTGGGATATCTGGGTTTCTTTAATCGCTATCTGAAGAAAGAGAAGCCGACGCTGATGTTCGATTTCGACGGCACGCTGGTAGACACATCCCTGGCGATCCAGGAAGGCTACAAGGCCCTGTTCGAGAAGTATTCGGATGTTTCCCTGTTTACCGACGAAGTGAAGCAGCAGGTCCTTGGACCGGCATTGAAGGATATTTTCCCAATCTATTTCCCTGGTCTAGACTACGATATGCTGTATGAGGAATATCACAAGAGACAGTTTGAGGTGGCACCGGTTGCGAACCGTCTGATCGGGAACAGTCTGGAGGTTTTGAAACAGCTCCATGATGAGGGTTATCATATCGGTGTGATTTCGACCAGAACAAGCGACGGGATCACGGATGTGTCTAAGCCGTTCGGCCTTGATACGTATTTCGATGACATCTGCGGGCTGAATGACGTGAAGAATGTGAAACCGGATCCGGAAGGCATCATCAATATGATCGAGAAGAACGGCTGGAACAGGGAATGCGTCATGATCGGAGACTCGATGATGGATATCGAATGCGGCAAGAATTACGGAGCTTATACGGTTGCCTATCTGGGTAATCCAAAAAGGGAAGCAGAATTAAGAGCTGCAGCCAACCGTTCAGTCAAGGATCTGAAAGACCTGCTTCCGATACTGGAAGAAGATATCAACTTCACCTGGAATGAGAAATAAAAAAAGCGGAATGATCCGCTTTTTTGTATCCAGTAACAGGGGAGATTACCGGTTGATTTCGTTGCGTACTTCCTTGAAGCATCTGACGATGAAGTCGATGTCTTCTTTTTTATGCGCGGCAGACAGCTGGGTCCTGATCCTGGCTTTTCCTTTCGGTACGACCGGATAGGAGAAAGCTACGACATAGACGCCTTTTTCCATCATCCTGCGGGCGTATTCCGCCGCCAGGGTTTCTTCGTACAGCATTACCGGTACGATAGGGTGGGTGCTTTCGATGATGTCGAAGCCATTTTCCTTCAGCTGACTGCGGTAGTAGGCTGTCAGTTCTTCCAGGTGTTTCTTCTGCTCGCTGCTGTTTTCCAGCAGATCAAAGAGCCTGATGCTGGCACCGACGATGGCCGGAGCGAGAGTATTGGAGAAAAGATAAGGCCTGCTTCTCTGCCTTAACAGATCGACGATTTCCTTCCTTCCTGATGTATACCCGCCGCTGGCTCCGCCAAGGGCCTTGCCAAGCGTTCCGGTAATCACATCGACTCTGCCTTCAACGCCGTTGTATTCAACACTTCCTCTGCCGTGTTCACCGATGAATCCAACCGCATGGGAATCATCAACCATCACCAGAGCTTCATACTTGTCCGCCAGATCGCAGATCCCTTTCAGATTGGCGATAATGCCGTCCATGGAGAATACGCCGTCCGTGGCGATCATCTTGATTCCGGCACCGTCCTGATCCGCCTGTTTCAGCTGTTTCTCCAGGTCGGTCATGTCGTTGTTTCTGTAGCGGTATCTCTTGGCCTTGCACAGTCTCACTCCGTCGATGATGGAAGCGTGGTTGAGCTCATCGGAAATGATCGCATCCTCAGGCCCCAGCAGAGCTTCAAAAAGTCCTCCGTTGGCGTCAAAACAGGATGAATAGAGGATCGTATCATCGGTTTTCAAGAAAGCTGAGATCTTCTTTTCCAGCTGTTTATGGATATCCTGGGTACCGCAGATGAAACGCACGGAAGCGAGTCCGTAACCTTTTTCGTCATAGGTCTTCTTGGCTGCTTCGATCAGTTCCGGAGAATCGGCCAGACCAAGGTAGTTGTTTGCACACATGTTCAAGAGTTTCCTGCCATCTTCCATGACGACGTAGGCTCCCTGCGCCGAAACGAATGGGGCTTCACCCTTGAACAGGCCGGCGCTTTTTATTTCTTCAACGGTATCGCGATACTGTTTTAACGCTTCTGTTTTTTTCATGATCTACTCCATTTCATTGATATGGCTCCAGTCGAGAATGACCTTGCCTGACTTGCCCGAAAGCATGGCATCAAAACCTTTCTGGAAATCTATGATGTCGTAACGATGGGTGATGATAGCGGAAATGTCCAGTCCCGCCTGCAGCATTACCGACATCTTGTACCAGGTGTCCCAGACCTTGCGTCCGTAGATGCCTTTCAGATTCAGACCCTTGAAGATGACGCTTTCAAGATCCGCCTCGGTATTGTCCGGCAAAAGACCCAGCAGGGCGATGTTGCCGCCGTTTTTCATGCTGTGGATCATCTGATTCAGAGCTTTCGGCGATCCGGACATTTCCAGACCGACATCGAAGCCTTCGCTCATGCCCAGTTCATGGATCACGTCTTCCAGTTTCTCTTCGCTCAGGTTGACGGTTCTGGTAGCGCCGAGCTTTCTTGCCAGATCAAGCCGGTACTGATTGAAGTCGGTCACTACCACGTGTCTTGCGCCTCTGAATCTGACGATGGCAGCGGCCATGCATCCGATCGGACCGGCTCCCGCGATCAGGACATCCTCGCCCAGCACATCGTAGGTAAGGGCGGTATGGGTCGCATTGCCGAACGGATCAAAGATCGCATACATTTCTTCCGGAATACGCGGATCGGTCGGCCAGACATTGGAAGCGGGAATGACCAGATATTCCGCAAAGGCACCGTTCCGGTTGACGCCGACACCCTTGGCATCCTTGCAGTTCTCCTTGTGACCTTCCAGGCAGTTCCTGCACTTGCCGCAGGTGATATGTCCCTCGCCGGAAACGATATCTCCGGGCTTGAATCCTTCCACGCCCTTGCCGACCTCGACGATCTCGCCGACATATTCATGTCCGATCGTCAGTCCGATAGGAATGGTTTTCTGTGCCCAGCGGTTCCAGCTGTAGATGTGTACATCCGTACCGCAGATGGCGGTTTTCCTTATCCTGATCTTGACATCGTTGTAGCCGACTTCCGGAACCTGGACTCTTTTCATCCAGATGCCTTCTTCGGCCTTCTCTTTCACCAAAGCCCACATTGTATTATCATTCATGATTTGATTGCGCTTTCTGTTTCGAAAGCATTCTCCTGTATTCATTATAATATGAAACCGTGTGATACATCTTATCAGAAAGAGATATCCGGAACATTTTTAAGGAATCTTCAGATAAGACTTTCATTATTCTGATATTCAGTTATAATAAAAAAGAAAAAACAGGAGGATATTATGGTTACGATATTTGATCATCCGCTCATCACTCATAAACTGACATTAATGCGCATGGAAGAAACGGGTCACAAGGATTTCCGCGAGAATCTCGACGAAATCGCTTCCCTGATGGCTTATGAAGTCCTCAGAGACCTGCCGATGAAGGATATCCATATTACCACACCGATGGGTCCTTGCGACACAAAGGAACTGGATACGGAAATCATCCTGGTTCCGATCCTGCGTGCCGGCATGGGTCTGGTCAACGGCATCATGGATTTGATCCCTACCGCCAAGGTCGGGTTCATCGGTCTGTACAGAAACGAAACGACGCTGGAACCGGTAGAATACTTCGCCAAGTTCCCGAAGGAACTTACAGAGGGCGTCGTACTGGTTCTTGATCCGATGCTGGCAACGGGTGGCAGTGCCATCGCCGCGGTTGACAAGGTCAAGGAAAGAGGAGCCAAGAACATCCGTATGGTATGCCTGGTCGGCGCTCCGGAAGGCGTCAAGGCTTTCACCGAGAAACACCCGGATGTCGATCTGTATCTGGCTGCCCTGGATGATCACCTCAACGAGATCGGCTATATCGTTCCTGGCCTGGGCGATGCCGGAGACAGGATCTACGGTACGAAATAAAAGAAAAGGAGATCTGAAGATCTCCTTTTAAATACGGATTTTACTGATCTGTCTGGAATGCCTTAGATAGGCGCTGGTAAAGGAACCGGGGAGAGACATGTCGTTTTTCCAGCTCTTCAGCGTTTCTTTTATTACGACCAGAATGATGTATAGAGAAGCGAAGAACTTGTAGGACGGGGCCGATGCCTTGATCCTGCCGGCTTTTGCTTTTACCGCATTGAGCTCACCGTTCATTGTATTCAGGCTTCCGGTCAGAGGTTCTGCCGCTTTTGCGGTCTTTCTAAGACGCAACAGAAAAGCGATCAGCACGATCAGTGCACCTGCACCAAGCAGGATATCGAGAATACCGATAATATGGTTGACTGTCTTCATACTTCTATTCTACTACTTTCTGTATGCATTCTTCACCAATCTTTTCCGGAGCGATCCCTCGGGTGAACTCTTTGATTTTCTCCAGACGGTTTTCATCTTCCAAAGCAAAGACATAGGTGATGTTTGTATCGTAAATAGTATCCAGAAGGATCGTACTGTTCTTCAGGTAATGATCGATCCTGTTGGCGGTCTCGTAATTCAGCGTCAGCGAATACTTCGGATAGACATGATCTTCCACAAGGACCGCCTGTTTCAGACATTCGCTTACCGCATTGCCGTACGCCCTGATCAGGCCTCCGGCTCCCAGCTTTATCCCGCCGAAATATCTGACGACCAGGGCGCAGGTCTCATCCAGATCGTTCTTATCCAACACATTCAGGATCGGCGCTCCTGCCGTTCCGGAAGGTTCCCCGTCATCGCTGGAACGGCGGATATTGCCGCAGATAAAAGCCGAACACACATGGGTCGCATCATGATGCTTCTTTCTGATGAACGTCAGATACGTCTTGTATTCTTCTTCGCTTTCCGCATGTTTCAGATAGCAGATGAAACGCGATTTTTCGACGATCGTCGTATTGCTGGTTTCTTCTTTCAAATACATATCTCTATTTTAATGAAAATGTGCTAGAATTGGAAATGTTGTGAGGTAGAATATGAGAAGTTTAGAAGAAATCCTGGCTGAACTGGACGCCGCGGAGAAAGAGTATTCCAGGAAGTGCGAAGAATACGGTATCGAGGAAAAAGGCCGGAAGAAAAAGGATGAAAACGTTAAAGGGAAGGTAAATTGACCTTCTTTTTAAATACAGTAATGTTATAATGAAATTGAATTTAGGAGGATTTTTGTTATGGCTAAAAGGCTGGTTACAGATTTAGATGTTGCGGGCAAAAAAGTCATCGTCAGAGTAGACTTTAACGTGCCTCACAAAGGTGATGTGATCACTGATGACAACAGAGTGGTCGCTGCACTTCCGACGATCAAGTATTTACTGGAAAATAACGCCAAGGTCATTCTGCTTTCCCACCTCGGAAAGGTTGACTATAAGAAGACTGAAGAAGAGATCGAAGCGGCAAAGAAAAAGAACGACATGGCTATCGTTGCCAAGAAACTGCAGGAGCATCTTCCTGACAGAAAAGTCATCTTCGTCAATGCGACAAGAGGTTCTGAACTGGAAGAAGCGATTGCCGGCATGAAGGAAGGCGAAGTCGTACTGATGCAGAATACCAGATACGAGAAAGGCGAATCCAAGAACGATGAAGAGCTTGGCAAGTATTGGGCTTCATTGGGCGATCTGTTTGTCGAGGATGCTTTCGGTTCTGTACATAGAGCGCATGCTTCAACAGTCGGCATTCCTACGCATCTGCGCAGTGCTGTCGGTTTCCTGGTTGAAAAGGAACTGAAGTTCTTGGGCGATGCCGTCGAGAACCCTGTCAGACCGTTTGTCGGTATCCTGGGCGGCGCCAAGGTCGCTGATAAGCTGAAAGTCATCAACAATCTTTTGGAAAAATGCGATACGCTGATCATCGGCGGAGGCATGGCTTATACATTCTTGAAGGCTCAGGGCAAAGAGATCGGTGAATCACTGGTCGATGATGAAAAACTTGACTACTGCAAGGAGATGCTGGAAAAGGCTAAGGATCTGGGCAAGGAACTGCTGCTCCCTGTCGATACGGTAGTAGCTGACAGTTTCCCTGATCCGATCGATGCTCCGATCGAGACGGAAGTTGTCGATGTCGATGCGATCCCGGCTGACAGACAGGGTCTGGATATCGGTCCTAAGACGGCTGAACTGTTTGCGGAAAAGGTCAAGGCAGCCAAGACGGTTGTCTGGAACGGTCCAATGGGCGTATTCGAGAATCCTGTTCTGGCCAAGGGTACCAATGCGGTTGCCAAGGCTCTTGCCGAAACAGACGGCACGACTATCATCGGCGGCGGCGATTCTGCTGCTGCGATCAAACAGCTGGGTTATGCCGATAAGGTAAGCCACGTATCTACCGGCGGCGGCGCTTCTCTGGAGTTCCTGGAAGGAAACGGCCTGCCTGGTGTTGATATCATTGACGAGAAATAAGGAGATACTATGAGAAAACCAATCATTGTCGGTAACTGGAAAATGAACAAGACTCCAAGCGAAGCGCTGGAGTTCATGAAGGGCATTGAAGCAGTCCTGACCGGAGAAGAGGGTGCGGACTACGGCATAGGCGCTCCTTATGTCGATCTGGATGTCTGCGTCAGGAATGCAAAGCATCTGATCATAGCTGCTGAAAACTGTAACGAAAAAGACTCCGGAGCCTATACCGGTGAAGTATCTGTACCGATGCTGAAGGAAGTGGGCATTACCTACTGCATCATCGGCCACAGCGAAAGAAGAACCTACTATAACGAAACGAACGAAGCCTGTGCCTTAAAGGCCAAGAGACTGCTTCAGGATAATATCGTTCCTATCCTTTGCATCGGTGAAACCGAAGCGGAATACGATGCCGGAAAGACTGCCGACGTCATCAAGACGCAGCTGGCGGGATCGCTTGCCGGTCTGGATGCCGAAGAAGTCGCCAGAATGGTTATCGCTTACGAACCGATCTGGGCAATCGGTACAGGCAAGTCCGCAACTAAGGAAATCGCCGAAGACTGCTGCAGACTGGTGAGAGATACCGTTAAGGCTTTATACAACGAAGAAACCGGCGAAGCTGTCAGAGTACAGTACGGCGGTTCGGTAAAACCAACAAACATTAAAGAATACATGGCTTGTGAAGATATCGATGGTGCTTTGATCGGTGGTGCTTCACTGAAAGTCGATTCATTTAAGGAAATAATTGACGCTACTAAATAGGAGGAGAAAAACGTATGTCTGCAATTATTGATGTTTATGCCCGTGAGATCATCGATTCACGTGGTAATCCAACGGTAGAAGTTGAAGTTGCTACAGAATCCGGTGCATTCGGCCGTGCTATGGTACCTTCCGGTGCTTCTACAGGTGAAAGAGAAGCTTTGGAATTAAGAGACGGCGATCTGGCCCGTTTCTCAGGAAAAGGCGTACTGAAGGCTGTCAACAATGTCAACGAAATCATTGCTCCGGCTCTGCTGGGATATGATGTAACGGATCAGGCTCTTATCGATAAGACGATGATCGAACTTGACGGCACAAAGGATAAGTCACGTCTGGGTGCCAATGCTATGCTGGGCGTATCTTTGGCCTGTGCCAGAGCTGCAGCCGATTTCTATGGCATGCCTTTATACAAATATCTGGGCGGTGTCAACGGCAAGACTTTACCGGTTCCGATGCTTAACGTCCTGAACGGCGGCAAGCACGCCGATTCTACTGTCGACATGCAGGAATTCATGATCATGCCTTACGGTGCTCCTTCTTTCAAGGAAGCGATCAGATGGTCTGCTGAAGTATTCCATGCCTTAAAGAAAGTTCTGAAGTCAAAGGGTTATTCTACTGCCGTAGGCGACGAAGGCGGCTACGCTCCTAACTGCACGGAAGGCAACGAAGAACCGTTAAAGCTCATCGTATCCGCTATCGAACTGGCAGGATACAAACCAGGTGTTGATTTCGGTATCTGCATGGACCCTGCTTCTTCTGAATTCTTCAATGCCGAAACAGGCAACTATGAACTGAGCAGATCCGGTCAGGGTGTAAAGACTACTGATGAAATGATCGACATGTACGCTGAATGGTGCGACAAGTATCCGATCATCTCCATCGAAGACGGCCTTGCCGAGAACGACTGGGATGGCTGGAAGAAGCTGATGGCTCGTCTGGGCGACAGGATCCAGCTGGTTGGCGACGACCTGTTCGTTACCAATGTCGAATACGTACAGAAGGGCATTGACCTGCATTGTGCGAACTCCGTTCTGATCAAGCTGAACCAGATCGGTACGCTGACTGAAACTCTGGATGCCATCGAACTGGCTAAGAGAAACAACATGACTGCCGTTGTATCACACAGATCCGGTGAAACCGAAGATACAACGATCGCTGACCTGGTTGTCGGTCTGAATGCCGGCCAGATCAAGACAGGTTCCATGTCCAGAACCGACAGAATTGCCAAATACAACCAGTTGCTCAGAATCGAAGATGAACTCGGTTCCTGCGCCGTATATCTTGGCAAGAACGCCTACTACAATCTGAAGAAATAATCGGGTTATAAAAGTAAATGAAAAGAGAGCTGCTTAGCTCTCTTTTTTCATGGCATTGACATGATTCAGTATGACGGGTATGACGATCGGGTTACGGTTCGTCTTTTCGTACAGGAACGGTTCCAGCGTGTTCCGGATGCAGTTCTTCAGATCGCCGAAAGTCACTTTCTGTTTCATGGCGTTTCTTAATGCGTCATAGACCAGCGTCTCTGCTTCCTTGATCAGCGTCTGCGATTCTTTCAGATAGACGAAACCGCGTGAAACAATGCCCGGTCTGCACAGGATCTTGTTGGATCTGGAGTCGATACACACTACTACCGCGACCATTCCGTTATCCGCAAGGATCTTACGGTCTTTCAGTACAGATGTAGAGAGACCCGAAATGTCGTTGCCGTCGACGTAGATGGCATCGGTCTGGATCCTGGTATTGGAACGGTAGACCTCGCCTTCGTGCAGAACCAGCGCGTCGCCGTTGGCGCAGATGAAACAGTTCTCTTTCGGAACGCCTGTCTCGATCGCCGAATCGGCGTGCAGTTTCAGCATCTTGTATTCACCATGCATCGGCATGAAATACTTCGGCTTGATCAGCTGCAGCATCAGTTTCTGCTCTTCCTTGGAAGCGTGTCCGGTTGTGTGTAAAGAGGAAAGGGCGGAGTTTTCCAGAACCCGGGCGCCGTTGCGCATCAGCTGGTTGACGATACCGCCGATGTTCAAGGCATTGCCCGGAATGGCACTGGATGAGAATACCACCGTATCGCCAGGGATGATTCTGACATATTTGTGGGAACCGTTGGCAATTCTGCTTAAAGCCGCCAGGGCTTCGCCCTGTGAACCTGTACAGACGATGCAGAGCTTTTCCGGTGCATACTGATTTACAAGCTCCGGTGAAAGGAAAGTATCTTCCGGAACATCGATGGTCTTCATCTGCATTCCTATTTCGACGACATTTTCCATGGAACGTCCGAATACGACGACTTTTCTTCCGCAGTTCTTTGCCGCCTTGATGATCTGAGCCAGACGGTTGACGTTGGAAGCGAATGTCGAGATCAGGATTCTTCCGGTCGTTTTCTTCATGATGTCGTTGATGGCGGAAGCGACTTGTTTCTCGGAAATGGAGAAACCTTCGACTTCTGCATTGGTTGAGTCAGACATCAGCAGAGTAACGCCGGCAGCGCCGATATAGGCCATCTTCTGGTAATCGGAATTCTGTCCGACAGGAGTCAGGTCGAACTTGAAGTCTCCCGTTTCCACGACTCTTCCGTTCGGGGTATTGATCAGAACGCCTAGAGAGTCAGGAATCGAGTGAACGGTATTAAAGAATCCGACACGGAAATGATCCGTCTGGATGGAAGAGTCTTCATTGATCTCAATGACTTCCGTTGAAGCCAGCCTTCTTCTTTCCTGCAGTTTCTTCTCTATCAAAGCTTTTGCGAATCTCGGTGCATAGATCTTCTTTACCGGGCAGGCAAGCAGAAAAAACGGAATGCCGCCGATGTGGTCCTCATGACCGTGTGTAATGATCAGCGCCTTGACCTTGTCCTTGTTTTTGATCAAATGTGTATAGTCGGGAATCACATAGTCGACGCCTAGCAGTTCATCATCAGGAAACTTGACGCCTGCATCGATGACGATGATTTCGTCGTCATGTTCGAAGCAGTACATGTTTTTTCCGACTTCTCCCAGTCCTCCCAAGGCATAAACCAGTGTATCCTTTTGCGGATCATAGTTCCTGCCGCTGTATCCGAAAGAAGGACTGTTTTCTTTTGGGTTATTAATCTTCTTCATCTGTCCTCCATATAGTTGTGTTTATTCAATGACTAGTGCATTCGGGTCTTTGTAGAAAGGATTTGCCTTGTTGATGCGGTCATAGAAAAGGATTCCTTTAAAATGATCCAGTTCATGCTGAAGAACGACAGCCAGATAGCCCTGTGCCTTGATTTCAATCTGTTTATCCTGCAGGGCATCGTAGGCTCTGACTTTTACTCTGGCGGAGCGGTAGACGTATCCTTCGTGATTCTCTGCCACGGAAAGACATCCTTCTCCGGATTCCAGATAGGTTTTTTCAACGGAATTGGAAACGATTTTCGGATTAACCAGAGCGTATTCATATACTTTGTTTCCTTTATCATCTTTCAGAATGATGGCCGTCATTTTCTTTGGAATGCCGATCTGTATCGCACTGATTCCGACAGCCGGCCTGAGGTTTTCCTTCTCGGCGATCTCCTCGACTGTAGAGTCGTCCACGTATTTCAGCATCTGCAAAAGGGTCTCTTTGTCTTCTTGAGACAGCGGCAAAGAAACATCTGCAGATTTCTCTCGGATCAGAGAATTGTCATCCTTGATTATAGTATCGTTATTAATCAGCATAACAATATTATAATACCACAATTATGCTAAAATGGGTTTGTGCAAAAGAAAATCAGATTTTTACTTGGCGATATCAGAATATCGATAGCGGTAGCGATCTTGACGGTTTTCGGTTTTCTGATGATCGCATCCGCCGAGATGGGCAATTCCGCCGGAGATACCACTTATCTGACTTCCATCATGATCAAACAGGCCGTATTTACAGCGGTCGGTCTGGCAGCCTATTTTATACTGATGCATTTCCCGTACAGACGTTTTTCCGTCTATGTATACTGGTTCGGATACGGAGTGATCCTGATTGCTTTACTGGCCTGCCGTCTGTTCGGCGGAAGGAACGGAGCCTACGGATGGATCGATATCACTCAGAGCATTACAATACAGCCTTCAGAATTTGCGAAGATCTTCATGATCGTTTTTGCTGCCAGGATCTTAAGCAAGAACCGTCAGGAAGAGAATCTTAACGAACTGAAAAGATACGGGATAGCGGCTGCTGTCTATTTTGTCGTTATTGCGTTTTATCAGCACGACTTCGGTTCTGCAGTCGTCCTGTTTGTGATCTGCTATTGCGTCACTCTGGTCCCGGGCTATAAGCAGCTGCATCTTTGTCAGCTCATCATGACCGGACTGATTCTGGCGGCCGTGGCTGCGGCTTTGCTGGTGATGAGCGAGCCGGTAACGGAACTGCTGAAGAAACACGCCGGCAACTACATGATCGGACGTTTTCTGGCTGCTGCCGATCCGTTTCTGTATCAGTACGACAACGGCTATCATCTGATCATGTCTCTGGTCAGTTTCGCCAACGGCGGCTGGTTCGGACTGGGGTACGGCAATTCCATCCACAAATACATGAATTTCCCGAACCCGTCCAACGACTTCATTCTTCCGGTCATCGTCGAGGAACTTGGAACGGCAGGTTTCATCGGTTTTATACTGGTATACGGGCTTCTGATGTATCCGATCATAGCGGGATCGCTCAGAAGCAGGGATACTTTCAGCAGAATCGTTCTGCTGGGCATCTCGGTGTATTTCATCATGCATTTTATACTGAACGTGGGAGGTGTCAGCGGACTGATTCCTTTGACCGGCGTTCCGATCCTTCTGATCAGTTCAGGCGGATCTTCGCTGGTGGCAGCCCTGGCTTCCTTAGGCATTGCCCAGAATGAACTGGAAAGATCGAAAGGTAATCAGGATGAGGATAATCGCAGGAAAGTACAAACGGACGCCGCTTAACACCCTGGAAGGCGATGACATCACCAGACCTACCAAGGACATGGTAAGGGAAGCGCTGTTTTCCAGCATCATGATCTATTCGGATACTTCTTTTCTGGATCTTTTTGCCGGCTCGGGAGCGATCGGTCTGGAAGCCTTGTCCAGAGGCGCTGAAGAAGTCGTATTCAACGACATCAACAGGGAAGCGGTAAAAGTCATCGGCAGCAATCTTGCAAAAGTGAGAGAAAACCGGCAGGTCATGAACCTGGACTACAAGGACTGCATCAGAAATCTGGAAGGGCGGACTTTCGATTTCATCTATTGCGATCCTCCGTATGATTTTAAGGAATATGGAAATATCTTCACCTATGTTGAGCAGTATAGGCTCTTGAATGAAAAAGGTATAATAATAGTGGAAGTCAGAAAGAACACGGATCTGGAAGAAACATATCCCGGTTTTGTGAAGTATAAAGAAAAAAGATACGGCATCAGCAAGCTGCTGTACTATCGAAAGGAAAAGAACAATGATTAAAGCGATCTATCCCGGAACATTCGACCCGATCACGGTCGGACATCTAGACGTTATCAAAAGAGCCGCGGGCATTTATGACCATCTGGTCATCGCGGTCATGGAGAACCGGAACAAGAAGTGTACGTTCTCGAAGGAAGAAAGAAAGGAACTGATCGAGAAGTGCGTTGCCGATCTGGATAATGTCACGGTCGTCATCGGCGAAGGTCTGACGGTAAACCTGGCCAGAGAACTGGACTGCAGAATCATCGTCCGAGGCATCAGAGCCGTATCGGACTACGAGTCGGAACTCGCTCTGGCTACCGCCAACATGCAGCTGAACGGAAACATCGAAACAGTCTTCATGGTTGCCAAGCCGGAGCTTTCCTTCCTGTCATCCTCGATCGCAAAGGAGATCGCCTCCTTCAAGGGGGATATTACTTCCTATATTCCCGAAGCCATCATCAAGGAAGTATCGGAAAAACTCTACCAATAGCCTCAAAGGCTATTTTTAATTGGAAGTGTCAGAGATATCTATCCGGGCATATAAATAGATGTTTTTCTATTTCACAGGATTAGCACTTTCCTGTTGACAGTGCTAGAGATAAGGTGTATATTAGCAGTAGATAGTTTAGAGTGCTAAAGGAGGTGGTCGGATGGCATTGACACAGAGAATGGTAGATATCTTAAGAGCTATCGTCGATGAATTTGTATCAACGGCCGAACCTGTCGGTTCTAAGACACTGGTCGACAAGTATGATCTGCCTTATTCCAGTGCGACGATCCGTAACGACATGGCCGCTCTGGAATCAATGGGTTATCTGGAAAAACCGCATACTTCCGCCGGCCGTATTCCTTCCAACAAGGGTTATCAGTATTACTGTGAACACCTGCTGAAAAAGGATATGGACGATGAAGTAAAATATGCGTTGTCGAGCATCTTTGACCGCCGTTCCGCCAATATCGAGGATGCGATCAAGGAATCCTGCAGAATCGTATCGGAAATGACAAAACTCGCTTCCGGAATGCTGGGACCTGATGCCAAGAATCAGACTCTGGAACATATCAAGGTCTTCCAGATCGATCCGAAAACGGCTGTCTGCGTCTTCATCAGCAATACCGGTCATACCGAAAACAAGACGTTCAACTTCCAGGATGAAGTCCCGATCGAAGACATTCAGACCTGTACCGATATCCTCAACGACAGATTGAAAGGAACGCCGATTCAGGATCTGCCGGAAAAACTGGAATCCCTGAAGCCGATCCTGACCAAGTCTGTGCAGCGCTTCGAGATGCTGTACAATGCCTTTGCGGGCGCTTTCGTCAAGTTCGCTTCCGAAACGCTGTATTTCGACGGCACGACCAACATGATGTATCAGCCGGAATATGCGGATGTCGAGAAACTGAAAGAGCTGACGAAGTTCTTCGACGATTCCAGACTCTTCAGAAGTCTGGTCGATAAGCAGACCGGAAAAAACGACGTGGTAGCGATTACCCCGAAAGGTACGGAACTGGTATGGAAAGACGACATTGCGATCGTCTCCAGCGAGATCCGTCTCTCCGACAATCCGGATGAAAATGCCAGACTGATGGTGGTGGGACCAAGAAGGATGGAGTACAGCAGGGTAGTGAATCTTCTGGATTTCATCTGTAAGGAAATCGAAGACATGTTCCACTAGAAAGGAAGATCATGGCAAAGAAAAATAAAGAAAAAGAAAAAGAGATAAAGCAGGAGATCCCGGAAACGGAAGAAACCGTTGAAGAGGAAGAGATCGAAGAAACCGTGGAAGATCTCAACGCAGAATCGGAAACGGAACTGCTGAAGAAAGAAATAGACAGGCTGAAGAACGACTACGCCAGAGCCTATGCCGATACGGAGAATCTAAAGAAAAGGCTGATGGCAGAAGCGGAACAGACCAGAAAATACAGGATACAGAGTTTTGCGAAGGAGATCCTCCCGGTTATCGACAATCTGGAAAGAGCCCTGAAAACGGAAGTAGCCGAAAGCGACGAAGGCTTCAAGAAAGGTATCGAGATGACCTATCATCAGCTGATTGCCGCTTTAAAGAATGAAGGTGTAGAAGAGATCGACTGTCTGAACAAACCGTTTGATGCGAATCTCGCACAGGCCATCATGCAGGAAAAGAAAGAAGATACGGAAGCAGGCACTGTGATTGAGATCCTTCAGAAGGGATATAAATTGAAAGATCGTATATTAAGACCGGCAATGGTCAAGGTAAGTGAATAAGGAGGATTGAAAAATGAGTAAAATTATCGGTATTGATTTAGGTACGACAAACAGCTGCGTTTCCGTCATGGAAGGCAAGGATATCAAAGTTATTACAAATCCGGAAGGCAACAGGACGACTCCGTCTGTGGTTGCATTCAAGGACGGCGAGATCATCGTAGGCGATGCAGCAAAAAGACAGATCGTTACAAATAAGGATTCCGTCTCATCCATCAAGAGAAAGATGGGATCGAACGAAAAGGTTCACGTCAACAACAAGGACTATACGCCGCAGGAAATATCCGCTATGATCCTGCAGTACATGAAGAAGTATGCGGAAGACTATCTGGGCGAAAAGGTAGACAAGGCCGTCATTACGGTACCTGCCTACTTCAACGATGCACAGCGTCAGGCAACCAAGGATGCCGGCAAGATCGCGGGATTCGAAGTTGAAAGAATCATCAACGAACCGACTGCCGCAGCTCTGGCATTTGGTATCGACAAGACCGACAAGGAACAGAAAGTCCTGGTATTCGACCTGGGCGGCGGTACATTCGATGTATCGATTCTGGACCTGGCGGATGGGACCTTCGAAGTTCTGGCTACGGCCGGCGATAACCACCTGGGCGGCGATGACTTCGACAATGTCGTTGTCGACTGGATGGCCGATGAATTCAAGAAGGAACATCATGGCATCGATCTGAAAGCGGACCGTATGGCTTTGCAGAGACTGAAAGAAGCGGCCGAAAAGGCCAAGAAGGATCTGAGCTCCATGGTTCAGACCCACATCTCTCTGCCGTTTGTGTCTGCCGATGAATCAGGCCCTCTGCATCTTGACATGGATCTGACCAGAGCCAACTTCGACAAGATGACCAAACATCTGGTAGACAGAACCGTAGGACCGGTCAGACAGGCACTGAAAGACTCGGGATTAAGCCCAAGCGATATCGATGAAGTCCTGCTGGTAGGCGGATCTACCCGTATGATTTCCGTACAGGAAGCCGTCAAAGCCGAACTGGGCAAGGAACCGAACAAATCCGTCAACCCGGATGAAGTCGTTGCCATGGGCGCGGCGATCCAGGGAGGCATTCTGCAGGGCAACAACCCGAATGATGTACTGCTGCTGGATGTAACTCCATTGTCACTGGGTATTGAAACACTGGGCGGTGTCATGACTGTCCTGATTCCAAGAAATACGACCATTCCTACACAGAAGTCGCAGATCTTCTCGACCGCCGCGGATAATCAGCCTGCAGTGGACATCCATGTCCTGCAGGGTGAAAGACCAATGGCTGCCGACAATAAGACGTTGGGCAACTTCCAGCTTACCGGTATCGCTCCGGCAAGAAGAGGCATTCCTCAGATTGAAGTAACTTTCGACATCGATGTCAACGGTATCGTTCATGTTTCCGCTTTGGATAAAGGAACGAACAAGAAACAGGAAATCACGATCACCAATTCTTCCGGTCTGTCCGACGAAGAAATCGACAAGATGGTCAGAGAAGCCGAAGAAAACAAGGCTGCCGATGACAAGAGAAGGGAAGAGATCGAATTAAAGAACAAGGCTGAAAGCTTTATCGCCCAGATCGATCAGCAGTTGGAAGGTGAAAATCCGAACATTTCAGCCGATCAGAAGGCGCAGGTCAAGGCCTTAAGAGATGAACTGCAGTCCGCGATCGACAATAACGAATACGACAAGCTCAAGAGCAAGTTGGACGAGCTGGAAAAGGCTGCCCAGGCCATGGGTGAAGCGATGTACCAGCAGCAGGCTCAGTCTCAGCAGTCCTACACGGATCCGAATCCGGGCAATACCGGAAATCCGAATGACGATGTCGTAGACGCCGATTTCAAGGCAAAGTAGTCAGCAACAGAAAACATTTAACTTAGAAAGGGGGTATTATGGCCGACAAACGCGATTATTATGAGGTTTTAGGCTTATCTAAGAACGCCAGTGCGGATGATATTAAAAAAGCCTACCGTAAGTTGGCAAAACAGTATCACCCTGATGTGAATAAATCACCGGATGCCGAAACGAAATTCAAGGAAATAAACGAAGCCTACGAAGTCCTGTCAGATCCGCAGAAGAAAGCTACCTATGACCAGTTCGGTCATGCCGGCATGGACGGATTCTCCCAGGGCTTCTCCGGAGGCTTTGGCGGCATGAACATGGATGATCTTGGCGACATCTTCTCAAGCTTCATGGGAGGCATGGGATCGGGATTCTCCGGATTCAACTTCGGCGGAAGCAGTTCCAGAAGAACAGGCCCGATGAAGGGCGAGAACCGTTACATGTCCATGGACATCGATTTCCTGGATGCCGTACACGGTGTCGACAAGCTGGTCAATATTTCCGTTGATAAGAAGTGCGAATATTGCGACGGAACCGGCGCTGCCAGCAGATCCGACATCGAGATCTGCCCGACCTGCAGAGGTTCAGGCAGAGTCATGAGACAGTCCAGAACTCCGTTCGGCGTCATACAGCAGCAGACTGTCTGTCCGGATTGCAAGGGCACAGGCAAGCATATCAAGAAGATCTGTCCGCATTGCGGAGGCAACGGCTACAATACCGTAAAGGACCAGGTTGAAGTAACGATCCCGGCAGGTATCAGTTCCGGTCAGCAGGTCAGACTTTCCGGCTATGGGGAAAGAGGAAGCAACGGCGGACCGAACGGCGATCTCTACATCGAGATCCGCGTCAGACCGCACAAGTATTTCCGCAGGGAAGGAAACAACATCCACATTACTGTTCCGGTTTCAGCCGTCGATGCGACCCTTGGAACGACGGTAGATGTTCCGACGGCACATGGCGATGTGGAACTGACCATACCGGCAGGAACCCAGCCTGGCCAGCAGCTTCGCCTTAGAGGATACGGAATCAAGGATCTCCGCAGCAATGCCATGGGGGATCAGATCGTCGAGATACAGGTAGAGATTCCGAAGAAACTCAGCAGAGAAGAAAGAGAACTCTATGAAACGCTGGCGAAACGTAAGAAAGAGTCCGTATTCGAGAGATTTAAGAAAAACTTTAAGTAGGATTCATTCCTACTTAAAATATGCAATTTCGTTAGCACTCATAATCAAAAAGTGCTAAAGGAGGTAAGAAGATGAATCCTGAATTAATGACAGAAAAACTGCAGGATATTCTGATGAAGGCATTGAGCATCTGCAAGGAGAACGGCAATCCCGAACTGTGCAGCGAGCACCTTCTGGCAGCCTTTCTTCAGGAGAGGGATATTACAGATCTGCTGAACGGTTTCCATACCGATGTAAACCGTCTGATTGGCATCAACGACAGCTATCTGAAAAGACTTCCTTCATCAGATACAGTAGAAAATCCGATGGTAAACCGCTATGTAGCCAATTCCTACAACGAGGCTCTGCAGAAATCGAAACAGAGAAAGGATAAATACATCTCCATGTTCGATCTGTTCATTGCCTTGCTTTACAACCAGTCCTCGGTCTGCGAGGAACTGAGAAAGTACTGCGGCTTTACCAGAAACGACATAGAAGACAAATACAGCATGGAAAGGGGTGGTACGATGATCAACAATCAGGAAGATGAAAACAATCTGAATCCGCTAAAGAAATACGGCAGAAACCTGGTGGATGACGTGAGAAACGGAAAGATCGATCCGGTCATCGGCAGGGACGAAGAGATCCGTAGAGTAATAGAGATCCTTTCAAGAAAAACCAAGAACAATCCGGTTCTGATCGGTGAACCGGGCGTAGGCAAGACGGCGATCGTCGAAGGTCTGGCCTGGCGTATCTTTAATAACGATGTTCCGTTAGGACTGAAAGACAAAGATCTGATTGAACTGGACATGGGTTCGTTGATTGCGGGCGCAAAATACCGCGGAGAATTCGAGGAACGTCTGAAGGCCGTACTGAAAGAAATACAGGATGCCGACGGCAAGATCATTCTTTTCATCGATGAGATCCACAACCTGGTCGGTGCGGGAAAGACGGAAGGTGCCATGGATGCGGCCAATCTCCTGAAGCCGATGCTGGCGAGAGGAGAACTGAGATGCATCGGTGCTACGACATTCGATGAATACCGCAAGTACATCGAAAAGGATTCCGCTCTGGAGAGAAGATTCCAGAAAGTCAGTATCGATGAACCGACCGTAGAAGATACGATCTCCATCCTGAGAGGTCTGAAGGACCGCTTTGAAGCCCACCACGGCGTCAAGATCAAAGATGATGCGATCATTGCTGCGGCAACACTGTCCAACCGCTACATTTCCGACCGTTTTCTTCCGGACAAGGCGATCGACCTGATCGATGAAGCATGCGCTTCTACCAGGGTGGAGATGGATTCCAAACCGGCCGAACTGGATGAACTGAGCCGTAAGATCGATACTTTAGAGATCGAAAAGATCTCTCTGAAGAAAGAAACCGACGAAAAGGCATCAAAACGTCTGGAAGAACTGGAAAAGGATCTGGAATCTCTGAAAGAAAAGAAAAATATTCTGGATGCTAGATGGCAGAAAGAAAAGGAAGATCTGCAGCAGGTGAAGCAGATCAAGGAAAAGCTGGAACGGGCCAAACTGGAAATGTCCGATGCCCAGAACAGCGCCGACTATGAGAAGGCATCCAAGCTGCAGTATGAAACCATTCCGTCTTTGGAGAAACAGCTCAATGAAATCAACGAGAACGAGAAGGAAGGCAGAATGCTCTCGGAAGTCGTAGATGAACAGTCCATCGCCAAGGTAGTTGCAAAATGGACCCATATCGATGTATCGAAACTGATGTCTTCAGAAAGGGAGAAACTGCTGAAACTGAAAGAGAAACTGTCTCTGCGTGTCGTTGGACAGGATCAGGCGCTGGAACTTGTTTCTGACGCGATTTTAAGGTCCAAGGCGCAGGTTTCCGATACGAATCGACCGATCGGTTCATTCCTCTTCCTGGGTCCTACAGGCGTCGGTAAAACCGAAGTGGCCAAGGCTCTGGCGGAGCAGCTGTTTGACGATGAAACCAAGATCGTACGTATCGACATGTCCGAATACATGGAGAAGTTCTCAGTATCCAGACTGATCGGTGCTCCTCCGGGATATGTAGGCTACGAAGAAGGCGGCCAGCTGACTGAAGCCGTCAGAAGAAAACCTTATTCCATTGTCCTGCTGGACGAGATCGAAAAGGCCCATCCTGATGTCTTCAACATTCTTCTGCAGATCCTGGATGATGGAAGGATTACGGATTCCAAGGGCGTAACCGTAGACTTCAAGAATACCATTATCATCATGACATCCAACCTGGGAAGCGAGTACGCGTTTGAAAAGGATCAGGCAAAGAAGACAAAACAGTACGAAGAACTCGTCAAGATGACATTCAAGCCGGAGTTCATCAACCGTATCGACGAGATCATCATCTTTAATCCGTTGGATAAGGACATGATCGAAAAGGTTGCCGAAAAGTTCCTGAACATTCTCAAGAAGAGACTGGCTGAATCGGATGTCAGTCTATCAGTCACGCAGAATGCCATGAACAAGATCGTAGAACTCGGATTCGATGAAACATACGGTGCAAGACCGATGAAACGTCACATCCAGAGAGCGATTGAATCCCTGGTAGCCAAGTATCTGCTGGAAAACTACGATGCGAAAGACATCGTCGTGGATCTGGATAAGAACGGCAATTATACGGTGAGCAGACAATAATAACGATTTACAGAAAAAGCGGCAGATAATGCCGCTTTTCTTATGAACAAAAAAAGAACTCTTTTGAGTTCTATTCCGGTCTAATTAAACGATTTAATTAAATCTTCTTGACATCATATGCCTGAGGGCCTTTTTCACCGTCTTTTACTTCGTATTCGACAGCCTGACCTTCGTCTAATGATTTATAGCCATCAACAAGAATTGCTGAGAAATGAACAAATACTTCAACTCCATCATCACCTGTGATAAAGCCATAACCTTTAGCGGCATTAAACCACTTAACTTTACCTGTCATAATTCCCCTTTACTAGCAAAAAACTATATGCAATTTCATTTTAGAACAAATCGGTACCACTTGCAAAGGTTTTTGACTTAATTGGTACCTTTTAGTATATTTTGAGTATGATATATCCTGAATTCCTGAAAGAAAACGATCTGATCGGTATCTGCGCCCCAAGCAAAGGCGTCGGTCATAAGCTGGATGAACTGGAAGAATCCAATGAAGTGTTAAGGCAAAACGGATACCGGATCAAAGAAACGAAATCGGTTAGAAAAAACAACGACAGAAGCGCTTCTGCGAAGCAGAGAGCTAGGGAAATGGAGGAACTGATCTGCGATCCAGAAGTAAAGGCCGTCCTGTGCGCCGCCGGAGGCGACTACATGCTGGAGATGATGCCGTATGTGGATTTCGACAGAATCAGGGAAAACCCGAAGTGGATCATCGGCATGTCCGATCCGACCAATATCCTGTATACGGTAACGACAAAACTGGATATCGCAACGCTTTACGGATTCAACGGTGCCGGATTTGTACTGAAGGCCGACCGCCAGCAGAACACATTCTTCAATTATCTGAAAGGGAAAACCGTCAAACAGAATTCCTATAAACGTTACATTACTTTCCTGAACGAAATCAGTGAAATCAGGAGGTATGAACCGGTATGTTGGACGGCAAAGAACGACATGAAGATCGAGGGGAGACTGATCGGCGGATGCGTCGAGTGTATCGAGAAGCTGATCGGAACTTCTCTGGATGATACCAATGCCTTTCTGGAACGTCATAAGGATGATGGTATCGTCTGGTTCTTCGACGTTTTCTCCATGTCCGCCTACGACTTCTATCTGACTCTGCTGCAGTACAGGAATGCCGGATGGTTCAGATACTGCAAAGGCGTGCTGATCGGCAGAGTTGCCTTCCCGCGCATCGATGATCCGAAACTGGATTACATCAAAGCCGCAGACAAGGCTCTGGGAAGAATACCTCACATCTGTGAAATGGATATCGGACATACCAGCCCAAAAATGACCCTGATCAACGGAGCATATTGCAAGGTTGAATATCGGGACGGAAAGGGCAGTATCTCATTCCAACTGAAATAAAAGCACTGTCATGCAGTGCTTTTGTTTATCTTCTTTTTGTTTCATTCAGGATCAGGACAAGGTCTTTGTAGAAATCCTTGACCCTGTCTTTCTTGGTTGCCCAGGAACATACGAATCTGACAACGGTATTGTTCTTGTCGTACTTACCCCATTCCGTGACCTTGTATTTTTCTTTTATCTTCTCCAGGACTCTGTTGTCCAGAACCGGGAAGATCTGATTGGTAGGGGAATCGATGTACATCCTGATGCCAAGCTGCTGGAAGGCGTATTTCAGTGCCTGAGCCATGACATTGGCGTTCTTGGCGTTTTTCAGGTAGGTATCATCCTCAAGCAGAGCCTGAAACTGTACGCCGATGATTTTTCCTTTCGCCAGCATTGCACAACGCTGCTTCAGCAGGTAACGGAATTCCGTCTTTAAGGCTGGATGGCGGATGATCATCGCTTCACCTAAAAGGGCTCCGTTCTTCGTTCCGCCGATATAGAAGATATCGGTATTGTCGGCAATGTCCTTGAAAGTCAGATCATTATCGACAGCCGTCAGTGCATTGCCCAGTCTGGCACCATCCAGATACAGATACAGGTTCAGTTCCTTGCATGTCTGATAAATGGCGATCAGTTCTTCCTTGGAATAGATCGTTCCAAGTTCCGTCGCATTGGAAATGAAAACCATCTTCGGTTTTACCATATGCTCATCCAGATGAGTAAACACCGCTCTTCTGATCGCAGCAGGGGTAATTTTGCCATTGGAAGATTTCACCGGAATGATCTTATGACCGGTTGCCTCTACGGCTCCCGTTTCGTGTACGTTGATATGACCTGTTTCGGCACTGATTACGGCCTCATAGGATTTCAGCAGACTGATGGCCAGAACGTTGCACGGCGTTCCGCCCGTAACAAAATGAACATCTACATCCTGATGATGCAGCTTGGCCTTGATCGTCTCTGCTGCCTTTCTGCAATAAACATCCAGACCGTAACCTTCGGATTGCGTATAGTTGGTCTTAACCAGAGCATCCAGAACCTTTGGACATGCTCCTTCGGAATAGTCATTTGCGAACGAATACATCTTTGCTACCTCTTTGTATTTATATATTATATCAGTATTATGGTCTTATCATCACGAATAATGCGTTTTTCTTTGGCGAATCTGCTGAGCAGTCTGGAAAGTGTTTCTCTTTCCAGATAGAGCTGTCCAGCCAGATCGGATACGGAACGATAGGCGATCCGGTTCTTGTGGGTATGCATGTAGTACAGGAAACGCTCCTCAGCACTTTCTAAAGAAAGCAGCCTGATCCTGCTGTTCAGTTCCTTGGAGAAGTTGGATTGTATTCTCAAGTATTCCACCAGAAAATCCTTGTTTCCTTCCAGGATCTTCAGCAAGTCGCCCCTTTCCAGTAATGCGACTGTCGCTTCTTCCATGGCGGTGATATTGCCCCTGTAGTAAGGTTCGGAAGAAAAAACGAGGTTGTTGCCGAAAATTTCTCCTTCCTTTAAGGAATTGTAGATGATCTGCTTGCCATCCGGGAGATAGGACATGATCTGTACGCTTCCAAAGATGATGATTCCGATGCATTCGCAGCGCTCATTCTCATAGAACAAAGTCTCTCCTTTGGAGAGTTTTCTTTCTCTTAACAGCTTTCTTTCGTCATGATTGAGTTTTTCGATAATATTCATGATCCGTGATTCAAATCACATTCTTTCTGTTCTTCATTATATATAATTTATCTGCGAGGTTGAAAGAAAATGAAGAAATTATTATCCGTTTTATCTGTATTGCTGCTGCTGTGTGGATGTGCAGGAGAAAAGAAAGAAGAAACGCAGGCTGCTGTCGACCCTTCTTCTTTAACCGTTGTAACGCCAAAAGGTGCCCCGGTCCTGGCTTTCTATGACTGGATCGTCAGCGGGAACTATTCCAGGGTGGCTGCCGATGCGATCGGCGCTTTATGGACGGGAGATGAATCTCCGGACGTGATTACCGTCGATATTACCAGCGGCGTGAAAGCCATTTCCAACGGTGCAGATTACAAGCTGGCTGCCGTTGTTACGTTTGGCAATCTTTATATCGGTGCTACCGGAAACGACGAGAACGATACGATGGACAGCGACGACAGAATCGTCCTGTTCGGCAATGAAAACATGCTTCCCGGCAAGGTCTTCCATTATCTTTATGGATCAGACTATGATGATGCGATTATCTATGTCGCCGATGCCCAGCAGGCTGCCGCCTGTCTGATGAAAGGTGCCGATCTGGAAGGGAATCCGGTCGACTACGTGTTCCTGGCCCAGCCTGCCATGTTTGCGGCACTGAAACAGAATGAGAACGCCTCTGTAGCTGTCGACATTCAGGAAGCCTACCGCAGCAAGTCGGGCATGGATATCGTTCAGGCCGGCGTATTCATCAGGAATACCGTATCCGACGCTACTGTCGAAGCCTTCCTCAACGATCTGGAAATATCCATCAATACCGGTATCGAAGATCCGGAAAAGATGTTTGACGCCTTAAGCGTCTATGAAGGGGACGAATTTACGACCCAGTTCGGTCTGCCGAATCTCAATGTCGTAAAAGCCGTATTCGCTCAAAAGAACGCCTTAGGCATCAATGCCATGGGTCTGGGATTCAAGAGAGCCAAGGACATTCGGAACGATATCGATGCTTTTCTAGAGGTAATGGGAATCGAAAAGACGAGTGAAGAAATCTACCGCTGATCAGTATAAAACCTATCTTTACGGCATTGTGCTGCTGCTTCTTGCGTGGCAGCTTTTTGCTGTGATGATCAACGAAGAAACCATGGTCTTTCCCGGACCTTTGCAGACTTTCAGATACGCCTTCGCGCTGCTTGGAAAAAGCTATACCTACAGATGCCTTGGCGCTACATTCTCGAAGATGCTGTGCGGCTATCTGATCTCTTTGGCTGCCGCATTGATTCTGGGAACAGTATCCGGGAATTCCGTCTTCTTTGAACGGCTTTTCAGCCCGTTTATCACGACATTGCGGGCTGTTCCTACCGCTTCACTGATCTACTTCTTCATCGTTCTGACAGGCTTTAAAAAGGCTCCTATGATGATGGTCATCCTGATCTGTTTTCCGATCCTGTACGAAGGAATTGCCGGCGGTATCAGAAACGTCCCGTTAAGCATCCTGAATGCCTGCAGACTGGATGGAGCAGGCTTTATCAGAAGAAATCTGCGGATCAGACTCCCTCTGGCTCTTCCTTACATCGCTGTCGCCATGGCATCCAGTTTCTCCCTCTGTTTCAAGATCGAGATCATGGCCGAGGTCATTACCGGAAGTGCGAATGCCGGTCTGGGCAGCGTGATTGCCGCATCCAGAAGTGCCGATCCAACCAATATGATCCCGATTTTCGCGTATTCGCTGATCGCAGTCGCGATCATGCTGATGATCGACTTCATCGGCAGCACGATCCGGAGCAAAATAAACGTGAATTAGTTTATAATGGAATAGATGAAAAAAGTCCTGAAACAGTACCGTCAGATATTGAAATGCACGATTCTTTTTGCATTGCTGTGTGCGGTACTTTTTCTTTTGAATACCAATTTCAGTTTTCTCGGCAGGAAATCGATCCACGAAGACGCCAGGACATACAGGACACGCCACTGTCTGGTCTTCTATCCCGACTCCAAAACAGGCTTCAATGAAGCGAAAAACCTCTGCAAAGGCGTTAAGGACGACAGGATTTTCGACTATACGCTGATTCCTTTCGGCGACTACTACATGGTCAGTTACGGCAGGGATCTGAAGTACTTTACCGATAAACAGTATCAGCTGCTTCAGATCGAAGATCTGTCCGACGAAGGAAAGAAAATCGCAGCCGATTATCTGCGTTACGAAATCAAGAAACAAAGACCGGAAGAGTACTACAATGCGGAATTTCTGAGTACGCTTACAGCCAATCAGCTGGATTTTACCGATGTTACGTACGAGATCTCTGAAGAGAATCTGATCTGCCGCTTTCCGGAATACGATCTGGATGTATCCGTTCCGTTAAGATATCTGCAGAAAGCTCTGAACATGAATTTCGGATATCCGCAGGAACTGTACAGGAAACCGGTGTATCTTGATCCGGGCGAGGATCATCCGATCATCTGCCTGACATTCGACGACGGACCGTATTTCTGGTCGGAAAAAAAGAGCACCTCAAGCGAAGCGATCGTCGATCTGCTCTATCAGTACGATGCTTCCGCCACCTTCTATGTCGTAGGATACAATCTGGAAAACCGTGACATCTGGGCCGATTATCAGGTCTACATGTTTTTGCGTAATTCCATCAATCAGGGCAACGAATACGGTTCCCATACTCAGAGTCATCCATCCAGCCTGAAAGATCTTTCCACCTATGACGAGATTTATGACGAGATCAACGGTCCGATCCGTTACATGGAAAAGTTCATGGACTATGAAATGAAGACCTATCGTCCGGTAGGCGGAGAATTCGACGAGGATGTTTTATCGGTGCAGCCTTTGCCGGCCATCCTTTGGGACGTGGACTCCGAGGACTGGTATTCCAGAGACGTCCAGACCATCTGCGACAAGGTCCTGGGTTACGAATATGAATCCGGCGACATCATCCTGTTCCACGACATTTACTTCGAAACCGCAGAAGCGCTTGAAAAGATCGTTCCGGAACTGATCAACAGGGGCTGCCAGCTGGTAAGCGTATCCGACATGCTGACATATTACGGAATCGATCCGTCTTCCATCAGCTACTTCTTCTCTCCGGGCTATTACGAGTGATGATTTGATTCAGAAAGGATATATACTGATCGGCGATTTCTCTATCGCCGATTTTTATCTGGTTGCCGTAGGATGTAAGTCTGGAGAAGAAGGCATCGTTGATGCTGGCTTTCAGGGAGAATCCGTTTCTGGTAAAGACGATATTCGGAAAATCATCCTGCAGTCTGTTTCTGATGGATTCTGAATCTTCCATGATCTCTGCAACAACGGTCTTCGTCTTGCCGGAATAGAAGGCATTGCTGCTTTCTCTGATATGATCAATGATCCTGCTTTTCGGAATGGACAAGCCGTCTTCACGATCACTTAAACGGGAAGAGACCATGTTGTCGAAGCGCGTGTGATAGATCTTGTCCTTTTCTGGATAGTGGTAGTAGAGGTAATAATAGTCGTTCTGGCGGTAAAGAAAGATCGGAGCGATCTCTTCTTCGTTCTTGCCTTTTCTTCTGATAAACAGCATTCTACGGTTTCTGATGGCATACAGAGAGTCTTCTAGACGGTTCAGGAACTTCTTGTCTGAATGCCTGTTCTGATATTCCAGCTCTTCCAGGAAGTCCGTATCATATTCCGAGATAAAGGAATAAAGTTTCTCCTTCAAATCATCCAGAAATTTCTCGTCCAGGTTTTTCAGGGAATTCAGAGAATCGACGATGATCTTGATTTCGGAAAGAGAGAAGGGCGCTTCATCCAGATAATACCCGTTTTCGTATTCGATCTCGCCGACAGATTCGGATATCTCTCTGATATCGTCATAGAGGGTTTTGCGATTGGCTACCGCAATCCCTTCTTCTTCCAGTAAAGAAACGATCTCATTCAGGCCCAGCCTGTGATCCATGTCGGAGTTTCTTCTGAATATTTCAAGCAGTTTCAGCAGTCTTTTCTTATTCATGTCTTAATTGTATATCTGTCCGAATATTTGGACAATACCGTATTTCATCTATCCTATGATGTAGTCAGGAGGCAGGAAGATGAAAAGACTACTGATCTACAATTACTGGACGATGATATTTGCCTGGTGCATGTATCTGAACGGATGGAGTCTGTTTGGAACTGCGGCAGGTATTCTGGCGGGAGTTTTACTGCTGGCGGTGAAGAGTGAGGCTGATCCGTGGCGTATTGCTGTCGTCGGCGTGCTGATGTACTGTCCGATCCTGTTGGCATTGAGTTTTTCCAGGATCCCGTTCTTTTTTTCCGGATCATATTTCTTTCTCGCTGCGGTATGTCTGAATACGGCAGTCGTAAACGAGTATCTGTATCTCTTCAGGGTTAAAGCTATCATGCCGGTTCTGGTGATCATGCTGATCAGCATAGGCGTTCTGACGGTGCTGATAGGTCTACTTCCTTCGGGACTGTATGCGCTCTTTGGGAAGCCGAATCTCTATCTGATGGATGCCTTCATTTTCCTGCCTTACCTGATTCCGGCCGCAGCCTGCGTTATTTATAAGACCTGTCTGCTTCATGCCAGTGAAGGCAGACAGAAAAAAAGCCTACTGCAGTAGGCTTTTTGTTTAGAGCTTTTCGATTTCTTCTTTCAGGGTTTGAATGATCTGGTCCTGCGGTATGGTTCTAACGATCCGGCCTTTCTTGAACAGAATTGCGCTCTGCTTGCCTCCGGCAACGCCGATATCGGCCCGAGCCGCTTCCTGCGGTCCGTTGACCGGACATCCCATGATGGCGACGCTGATATCCTTGTCTACCGTTTCCAGATATGCTTCCATCTCTTTGACGATCGGCAGCATGTCGTACTGCAGCCTGCCGCAGGTAGGGCAGGAGATCAGGTTGGCTACGTCTTTCTTCAAGCCGCAGGCTCTTAAGAGTTTTCTGGCGACTCTGACTTCTTCGATTGGATCATCGGAGATGGAAATACGGATCGTATCCCCGATTCCATCCAGCAATAGATTGCCTAGGGCCAGAGAGGATTTGATCGTACTGTTGAGCAGCCCGCCGGCCTCCGTAACGCCCAGGTGCAAAGGGTATGGAAAGGTTTCCGCAGCCAGATGGTAGGCCTTGATGCATTCCAGCGGGTCGGATGACTTGAATGACAGACAGATGTCATGAAAATCCAGAGCTTCCAGGATTCTCAGGTGGTCCTTTGCCGATTCGATCATCGCTTCTTCGGAATGCGTATATTTTCTGTTCAGACTTCCGGCGTTGATGCCGATACGGATCGGAATGCTTCTCTCTTTACACAGTTTTACGATTTCTCTGATCTTGTCTTCGTCTTCGATGTTTCCGGGATTCAGGCGGATCTTGTCCGTTCCAGAAAGTATAGCCTGAATGGCGAAATCCGGATTGAAATGAATATCGCTGACCAGAGGAATGTGGATCTGTTCCTTGATCCGTTTTACGGCCAGGGCATCTTCCTTGTCCAGAATGGCGACACGGATGATCTCGCATCCCGCCTCTTCCAGTCTCAGGATCTGCTTTACTGTCGAATCGACATCCTTGGTTCTGGTATTGGTCATCGACTGAATGACGACTTTATTCTGTCCGCCGATCTGTTCGTTACCTACATGGATCGGCCTGGTTTGTGATCTGTTCATACGTCTATTATAGTATAAAAAGCCCTAGATTTGTTTCTCTAAGGCCTTAATGACTTCATCGATCTTCTGGTCGTCACCGTTTTTTATCGCCGTTCTGACGCAGCTGTCGATGTGGTTCTTCAGGATCAGATTGTTTGTCTTTTTTAATAGAGCTCTTGTTGCCATGAGCTGATCGGAAACATCCAGACAGTAGCGGTCTTCATCGATCATCTTGATGATGCCTTCCAGCTGTCCCTTGGCGATCGTCAGAAACTTCTTTACCTGTTCGTGATCCTTACTCATCTAGAATTCCGGTAACGGTATAGCCGGCATCGGTAACGGCTTCCCTGATCTGTTCATTGTTGAGTGCGGTATCTGACAGATATGCTTTTCCTTCTTCCAGAGAAACCCTTACATCGGCTCCAAGATTCTTTAATGCCTCCTCTACGTGGGCGGCGCAGTGCATGCACATCATGCCATCGATCAGTACGGTTTTGTTCATCTTCTTGATTTCCTCCTTTTTTACTGAATTTATTCTTAGTGCGTTGCTTAGCACAAATATTGAACTGACTGACATCGTCAGCGCTCCGATCATCGGATTGAGAGACAGGCCCAGCGGCTTGTAGAAAGCGCCTGCCGCCAAAGGGATAAACAGAGCATTATAGAACAGAGCCCAGAACAGATTCTGTCTGATCACCGACATCGTCTTACGGGCAAGATCGACCATGAACGATACATCAAGGATACTGTTGGTCATCAGTACGACATCGCTGGTCGCATAGGCAATATCTGTTCCGTTGGCTACGGAGAAGGATACATCGGCAGCCGAAAGGGCAATCGCATCGTTAACGCCGTCTCCGACCATGGCCGTCTTTCCTGATTCTTTCTTTTCGTTTACGGTTTTGTGTTTATCCTGCGGTGTTACGGAAGACAGATACTCTGTGATGTTCAGTTTTCTTGCGATATTGCCAGCCGTTATTTCGTTGTCTCCGGTACACATGATCGGCGTGATGCCCCGCCTCTGTAAAGAAGCAATTGCCGCTACTGAACTGTCTTTCAGGACATCTGCCAGATAGACGATGCCTAAGATCCGCTCGTTTTTCCCGACACAGATGAAAGAATAGTTGTTTTCTCTCGCATAGCCGATATCTTCCGGGATTTCTCTGGTGAAACGGCTGAGCAGTTTCAGGTTGCCCGCATAGTAGCTGTCCTTTCCATTATGGGCCAGAATGCCTTCGGCAGAGATCTGTTCAAAGTCATCGAAGTTTAGATCTCCACCTGGATACTTCTCGCTGATCGCCTTGGCGATCGGGTGAGAGGAGTGTTTCTCCAGAGAAGACAGAACATTGAGGAATGAACTGTCATACTCCTTCAGATCGATGATCTCCAGTTTGTTTTTGGTTAGTGTTCCGGTCTTGTCCAGGATGACGTATTTCAGCTTTCCTGCCACTTCCAGAACTTCAGGATTCTTGATAAGGACGCCGTTTCTGGCGGCATTTCCTGTCGCTACCATGACTGCGGCCGGAGTTGCCAGGCCAAGGGCACATGGACAGCTGATGACCAGTACGGACATGGCGAAGTTCAGGGCCTTCTCCAGGTCTTTATCCGTGATCATCCAGATGACAAATGTCACTAAGGCGATTCCGATGACGCTGAAGACGAAGTAGTTTGATACGGTATCCGCAAACTTCTCTACCGGGATCTTCGACATGGTTGCCTGTTTGGTTAACGATATGATCTTGGAAAGGGTCGTCTGGGCGCTGTTTCTGGTGACTTTCACCCTGATCTCGCCGTTCATGTTGACGGTACCGCCGATCACTTCGTCATCAACCGACTTTGTCTGCGGAAGGGATTCTCCGGTAATCATGGATTCATCGATCGAGGATGATCCGGAAATGATCACGCCGTCCTGCGGGATCGATTCGCCCGGTCCGACTACAACGATATCATCTTTCTTCAGATCATCGATCGGAATGATGATAACCTCATCTTCTTTTACCAGATTCGCCTGCATCGGTATCAGGGTTGCCAGGCCTCTGATCGTCTTGGCGGCTTTCTTCTTGTTGCTGCCTTCGATATACTTGCCGATCGATACGATGACCGGAACCATGGCTGCCGTTTCGAAATACAGATGATAGGAATGGTCTCCGGAAAACAGAACGTACAGAGAGTACAGATAGGATACAAAGGATGATATTGATACAAGGGAATCCATGTTCGGTTTCAGATGGAACAAAGCGAGGAATCCCGATCTGTAGTGACGGAAGTTCAGCAGAATGATGATTGTAGAAAGAACCAGCTGAACGTAGTCTCCGTAAGACGGGACATGGAGACCGAACATATGGCCCATCGAGAAATACATCAGGATCAGAATCAGAACGCAGGAAATCAGCAGTCTGATCTTATCCATGTCGATTCCTTCGTTCTTGTGAATCACCAGTTCATAACCGGCATCCTTAACGGCTTTCGCCAGGATCTCTTCGTTTGTTTTGCTTTCATCAAAACTGACGCTGGCTTCATTTTCCAGCAGATTGATCTTGCATTCCAGAACGCCCGGCGTATTCTTCAGGGCTCTTTCAACGTTTCCTTTACAGATGACACAGGTCATCCCTTTTACTTCATAAGTCTTTTCCATAGATACCCCCCCAGGGTATATAATCATTTTATCATCTTATGATTCACAAGACAATAAAGTATAATAGAAATATGAGCTGTCCGCTGTATATCCGTAGTGTCTATAGCCTGCTTTCATCCATGTGCACGATCGATGGAATCGTTTCTTATGGGAAAAAATACGGATATACGCATCTGGGTCTGGTTGACAGGAACGTGCTGGCAGGAGCCATGTCGTTCAAGAAAGCCTGCGAGAAGGCCGGAATCCATCCGGTGTACGGTCTGGAATTTGAAATCAGGATCGAAGACAGGACTCACGTGGCGGTTCTTTATGCGAAAAACGATGCGGGTTTTGAAAACCTGATGAAGCTTTCGAGCCGCATCTGTACCGGAGAAGACAGAACAATCGATGTTGAAACATTAAACAGATACCGCGGAGAATGCATCCTCGTCCTTCTTTCGGACGATATGCCTTTGACTTATGCGGCCGACCGGGACATGAATCTGCAGGAAGCGCTGGACAGCCAAAGGGAGCTGTTTGGCGATTATACCGTTGGACTGATGGACCACGATATCGCGATGAATGCCAACCGCGACAGGAAGATCAAGGAACTGCTGAAAAAGAATCGCGTTCCGATGATCGCCTTAAACAGAACCTATTATCTGGAAAGAGACGACTACGAGGATTATGAGATCCTGAAGTGCATCAGAGACAAAAGAATCTACGAGCACGATTCAGCCATACTGGAAAGCGGAAGATACCTGCTTAGCAGACCGGAATACAATGCCCTTTATGAACAGGATGAACTGATCAGCACCGATCTGTTTGCGCAGAACTGCCGGGTCGATATGGCTTTTCATACATCTCTGCCACAGTATGAAAACAAGAAAAGCATTCCTTCGAAAGACTATCTGGTCGCCTTGTGCAACGAAGGGCTGAAACGGAGACTTAAGAATAACGTTCCCGATGTTTACAGGAAACGTCTTGACTATGAACTGAGCGTCATCCTGAAAATGCATTTTGAGGACTATTTCCTCATCGTCTACGACTTTATTCTTTATGCCAAGAAACAGAACATTCTGGTCGGACCGGGGAGGGGATCCGCTGCCGGTTCACTGGTTTCCTACTGTCTGGGCATTACGGATATCGATCCGCTGAAATACGGTCTGCTTTTTGAACGGTTCCTCAATCCGGAACGCATCTCCATGCCGGATATCGATACCGATTTTCCGGACGACCGCAGAGATGAAGTGATCCGTTACGTCAGAGAACGCTACGGCATCGAACATGTCGGCCATATCATTACTTACGGTACTCTGAAAGCAAAGCAGGTTCTCAGAGATGTCGGCAGAGTTCTGGACTATCCTCCAAGAGAGATCGACAGTATCTGCAAGCTGATCCCGAACGTCGTAAACATGGATCTGGACAAGGCATATGCGACATTGCCTCTGTTTAAACAGAAGATCGAATCCGAACAGCGCTACCGCAGACTCTATCAGATCGCCAGAAAACTGGAATTCTTCCCGCGTCATGAATCGACCCATGCCGCCGGCATCGTTATGTCCAGAAAACCGTTGGAAGAAGTCGTTCCGGTAATTAGGATCGAAGACGACATCTATTCGACCCAGTATACGATGGAACATCTGGAAGAACTCGGCCTGATCAAGATGGATTTCCTGGGATTAAGAAACCTTGGCATCATAGCCGAGATTACCACAGACATTCAGAAAGATGAAACATTCAGCCTGAAGGACATCCCTCTGGATGATCCAAAGACTTTCAGACTTATTCAGGACGTCAACGTATCCGGCGTATTCCAGCTGGAATCCTCCGGTATGCGCAATCTGATCCGCAAGATGAAACCTGTCAGTTTCGAAGAAATCGCCGTGGCGATCGCTCTGTTCCGCCCGGGTCCGATGAAAAATATTCCTGCTTTTCTGGAAAACCGAGCTCATCCGGAAAGCGTCAACTACCTTCATCCGAATCTAAAACCGATCCTTGAAGAGACGTACGGCATCATTGTCTATCAGGAGCAGATCATCAATATCGCCAGAGTCATGGCCGGTTTTACCTATGGCAAGGCTGATATCTTGAGAAAAGCCATGTCCAAGAAGAAACTGAACGAACTGGAAAAACTCTATCCGGACTTCATTGACGGATGTCTGAAAAAAGGATACGGCAGGCAGCTTGCGGAGAAGGTATATGAACTCATTCTGGAATTCGCAAACTACGGTTTCGGCAAAGCCCATTCCATCGCCTATGCCATGGTTGCCTATCAGCTGGCCTATCTGAAAGCCAACTATCCGCTGTACTTCTATAAAGCACTGCTGAACGGAGTCATCGGTTCACAATCCAAGACCTATGACTACATCGCCGAATGTCTGAACATCAAACAGAAGGTAAGGGGAATATCCCTGAATGAATCGGAAACGGCTTATCAGATCAAAGACGGAGCCATCGTCATGCCGTTTGGCGTGTGCAAGGATGTAGGTACGATTTCCGCAGCAAAGATTCTTGAAGAAAGAGAAAACGGGCCGTTCAGGGACTATATCGATGCGGTAAAGAGACTGACCCTGAAGGGTGTTGAAAGAAACGTCCTGGAGAACCTGATCTATGCGGGCGCTTTCGACAGTTTCGGCTATTCCCGGCATACGATGATCAACGCCTTAAGCAATGTCATCATGTACGCCAATGCCCACAGGGGGGAAGAATCCCTGATGGATGACTTCGATGATACGCCGATCATTGAACAGCTCAAGGACGACAACATGGTTCTTGCCGAAAACGAGAAGAACGTTCTGGGTTTCTACTTCAGTTTCAATCCGATCGCCGATGTCAAAAAGAAAAACAGCATCACTACCGAAAACCTGTATCTGCTTTCCGGAAAGATCGGGACGGTCAAAGGTTTCGGCCTGATCAAAAGGGTCAAATCGCTAAGAACCAAAAAAGGCGACATGATGGCTTTCGTGGATCTGGTTGACGACAAGGGGGAACTGTCCCTGGCTGTCATGCCGAACCTGTATGCACAGTACGGTTCACAGCTGACAAAAGGAAAATATGTCTATTTTGAAGGCCGGATCGAAAAGGAAGCTTCCTGTCTGGTCAGAAACATGAGATTATTATAGGGGGAAACAATTATGAAGATCCTGATCGTTGATGATGAAATAAAGATAAGGGAAGTCGTATCGGAATATGCCGCGGCAAACGGCTATGAATGCGACCAGGCCAGCAACGGCAGGGATGCCGTGGAAATGGTGCTAGGAAGCAGTTACGATTGCGTAGTCCTGGATATCATGATGCCGGAACTGGACGGCTTTTCCGCATGCAAGAAGATCAAATCGATACAGAATATCCCGGTGATCATGTTATCGGCAAGACAGGAGGAAGAAGACAAGCTGTTCTCCTTTGATCTGGGTGTAGATGATTACGTAACCAAGCCGTTCTCCCCGAAAGAACTGATGGCCAGGATCAAGGCGGTCTGCGACCGTTACCATGTCCATACCAACAGCCAGTATGTTTTTGAAGGACTGGTAATCGATGTTGATGGAAGAAGCGTAACGGCAGACGGCCAGAAACTGACTCTGACGCCGAAAGAACTGGATCTGCTGATCTATATGGCAAAGAACAAGAACATTGCCCTGGATAGAGAAAAACTGCTCTCAGCCGTATGGGAAACAGACTACTATGAAGACGATCGTACGATCGATACACATGTCAAGATGCTTAGAAAAGATCTGGGCGAATATGCGAAATACATCGTTACGGTAAGAGGTGTGGGGTACAAGTTTGAAGTTTAATTTCAAAGGCATCCGTTTTTCGACCTGGCTGTATTTTCTGGGTTTCTCGCTATCAATGATGCTTCTGCTGGGTTTCCTGCTGATCGTTTTAATCAAACCCTATTACCGGGATGACCGTATCAGGACCATCAACGTGATATCGGATACCATGGAAGAACTTCTGATGAAATCCGATGTTACGGAAAAAGACATTGAATCCGTCGGCAGAACGATTATTGGCAACAACGTCTGTGCCATTATCTATAACGAAAACGGAAAGAGCATCTACTATCCGCCTGATTCCCTAGGACAGCTGTGCATGCTGGACAAGGAAATAACGGTAGGGGAACAGACCTACGTCATAACGCAGGATCCTTTGAGATTCATCGAAACCATCAAGAACGAAAACCCTTTATCCGCTATCGTCAACTCACAGTACACCGGAGCGGAAATGCTTCTGTATGGCAAACTGATCAGAGCTGATCTGGCCAACTACTATCTGATACTGAATACGCCGCTGGAACCGGTGGAATCCTATATCGATTTCATCCTGAACCAGTATTTCTATATTGCCGTGATCGTCATCCTGATTGCCCTGATCGTAGCAGTCTTCCTGGCCAGAAAGATCTCACAGCCTATCGTTAAGATGAAGAACGAAGCCAACAAGCTGGCGCAGGGGGACTACGACATCAAATTCAAGACGAATTCCTTCTCTGAAATCAACGATCTGGCATCTACGCTGGATGACGCAACAGAAAAACTTTCCAAGGTCAACGATCTAAGGAAAGACCTGGTTGCCAATGTTTCCCATGACATCAAGACGCCGTTAACCATGATCAAGGCCTATGCCGAGATGATCAAGGATATATCCGGAGAGAATCCGGCGAAGAGAAACGAACATCTGGATGTCATAATCAAGGAAACGGAATATCTGGATAAGCTGGCAACCGACATGTCGCAGCTTTCAAAACTGCAGTCGGGAGTCATTGAACTCAACAGAGACAATTTCGATCTGAAAGACTGCATCAACAAGGTCGTTCTGCTGCTTTCCCAGGCGATCCACGAAAAGAACGTAAACCTCGTGCTGGATCTGGACGACTGCGTTGTCTATGCCGATGAAACGAAGATCTCCCAGGTCATCTACAACTTCCTGTCCAATGCTCTGAAGTATTCCGACGACGATTCCACGATCATCATCCGGGAACACGCGGATGAGGAAAAGGTCAGGGTAGAAGTCATCGATCACGGCAACGGCATTTCCGAAGAGGCGCTTCCGTATATCTGGGACAGATATTACAAGGTAGACAAGAACTTCAACCGTTCCGTCAATTCCACGGGACTGGGTCTGGCAATTGCCAAGGCGATCCTGGAAGTACATAAGGCAAAGTACGGAGTAGAATCCGTGCTGAACGAAGGATCAACCTTCTGGTTTGAACTGTCAAAGGACTACGATGAACAAGACTGATTCACTCAAATACATCGATTACGAGTTTACCCAGGACGAAGACCGCTACAAGGTAAATACCGATACGGTATGCCTGGGCATGTTTCTGGATCCTCTGATCGGCAAGATTGTTCTGGACATCGGAACCAATACCGGTGCGCTTCTGCTGTATGCCCATCATCAGGGAGCGAAGCGGCTGCTGGGTGTTGAAATACACGAGGATGCCCTGAAACTGGCGGATGAGAATCTGAGAAGATATACGGATCATTATCGTCTTTATCATCAGAGAGTACAGGATCTTGAAATCGATCCGGTCGATGTCATCGTCTGCAATCCGCCTTTCTTTGAAATGAACAACGTTACGGAAGACGAGTATTTCAAAGAGGCGATGTTTGAAGAAGGACTGCCGTTAGAGGAACTGTTCCTCTCTTTCCGAAGACTTCTGAAAAACAACGGTACGGTCTATCTGATCTATCAGGCGGATCGTTTTCCTGAACTCTACGAAATGTGCAGGCAGTATCATATGAAGATCATGAAGATGCAGTATGTCCACGACGTACATTCGAAGCACGCTTTGCGCGTTCTGGTAAAACTGAAGATCGGGAAGATGTCGAAACTGAAGGTCTATGAACCTGTTATAATCAGCAAGGGCGAATATGTGTATCCTAAATAAAGATAAAAATAGAGAGATAGGTTGGCTTGCTGCTGTTTTATCAATAACGATTCTCAAGTATAATCAAGATAACAGGAGGTAAACGATATGACTGACAGAGAACAGCGTGTCCATGATCTGGCTTTGAACGTCGTAGAGAATTCTCTGGAGGATATAGACGAGTCCTACGGTGTCAGACAGTATGCGAAAGAAGCCGTAAAGATTTATAACGAAGCAGTAAAAGTGATCGAAAAAGAACTTGACTGAAATAAGAAAACTGAATAGTCTTTAGAAAAGTAAAATGGTCGTTTGACCATTTTATTTCTTTCTGCGTATATAACGAAGCTGACAGGTTTCTCCGCCCTTGGCGATCGTCGAAGGCAGATCCAGTTCACAGCCGAAGCAGGAACCGATTCCTCTGTCGCCGCACATCGCATGATCGCACATCAGGGCAATCTGTTCATCGCTGCAGCCTTGTTTCTGCCAAGCCTTGACCAGCGGACAGTAATGGAAGTCGATATCCAGATGATCATCGTCGCAGCGCAGGATCTTCATCTCGAAGACCTGTCTGGCGAAGAAACCGAAGAGAGCCTTCTTCAGTCCTTTCAGGGATTCGCCCATGCCGCCTTTTTTCTTCAGCAGTTCTCCCTGATAGATGCCGCATCTGCGAATCGCATCCGGGACATAATCTTCAGGATCAAGTCCTTTCTTCTTTGCCTCGTCCGTCAGAAGATACATCCATAAGGCACGGTGTTCTAGCTGTTCCCTGATTCCTACGATCAGCGGATTCTTTATCTTTGCTTCATTCCTGATGATACTCATAGTCGTTACCTCTTAAACAGATTATATCATCATATTCTCAGCAGCATCCTGTCGTTGTCCAGATCCTTGCCCTGATCGTAATCCTTTACGGATCCTATCGGCTTTCCAGAAAAATCTTTCTAAATAAAGAATTATAGTTTAAAAGATATTATTGAAATTGATTTTCAGATTTGTTATGATACTTATGTTGTAGTCCCTCCTTAGAGGGGATTATAACCGCTCAGAAAAGGTTTCAAGCGCGAAAGCCACCTTCATGGCGAGTCTGAATCTAAATTAAGGAGGTTTAAAATGTACGCAATTATTGAAACCGGCGGCAAGCAGCTGAAAGTCGAAGAAGGCCAGACGATCTTTGTTGAAAAACTGGATGTCGAAGAAGGCAAGAAGTTTACTTTCGATAAGGTTGTAGCAGTCGAAAACAATGGCTTGACTTTAGGTACTCCGTATGTAGAGGGTGCCAAGGTTACCTGCAAGGTAGAAAAACAGGGCAAGGAAAAGAAGATCATCATCTTCAAGTACAGACCGAAAAAAGGTTCTACCAGACGTAAGCAGGGTCATCGTCAGCCATACACCAAACTGACTGTTGAAAAGATCGGCTAATGATCAAAGCAGCATACGAAGTAAAAGACGGTTCCTACCTCTCGCTGGATGTCAGGGGACATGCAGAATATGGCGAGTACGGCAAGGATCTGATCTGCGCTTCGGTCAGTTCCATTCTGTTTGGTTTCATGAACGCTCTGGATGAACTTCAGGAGAATGTTGAAATCAGGCAGACTGAGAATCATATCACAGTAGCGGATCATTCCGGTTCAAGTACCGTTCAGGATTACTTTGAACTGGTAATCTTCCAGCTGAAAACGATCGAAGAATCCTATGGAGACTTCATTAAATTAGAAAGGAAGTAGACACACATGAAATATGTATTAGATATTCAGTTCTTCGCTTCTAAAAAAGGTGTAGGTTCGACAAAGAACGGTCGTGATTCCGAATCCAAGCGTTTAGGCGCGAAGCTGGCAGACGGTCAGTTTGCCACAGCCGGCTCTATTATTTACCGCCAGAGAGGCACTAAGATTCATCCTGGTACAAATGTCAAGAAGGGTGGAGACGATACTTTATTCTGTCTGATCGACGGTGTTGTCAAGTATGAACACCTCGGTAAGAAGAAAACCAAGGTCTCTGTCTATCCGGCAGCTTAATCAGTGATCTTTAAAGCCCTTCAGGGGCTTTTTTGTTCCTATGCAGTTTATTGATAAAGTGACGTTAAAACTCAAGGCAGGAAACGGCGGCAACGGAATTGTCGCTTTTAAGCGTGAGAAATACAATCCTCTGGGCGGTCCTTCCGGAGGGGACGGAGGAAACGGAGGTTCGATCATTTTCAAGGTCGATACCAACAAGTCGACTCTGCTGGATCTGCGCTTCAGCAAGCAGATCAGGGCGGAAGACGGTGAAAACGGAAAGACCAACAACATGTTCGGAGCTTCCAGAGACGATGTCGTCGTTAAAGTGCCGTTAGGGACCATTGTAAAGGATCTGGACAGCGATGAGATCGTTGCCGATCTGAATACCGTGGATTCTGAGGAAACCATCTGTCAGGGCGGAAAGGGCGGCAAGGGAAACTATCACTTCAAGTCTTCCCGGAACAGCGCACCGGAATATGCGACTCTTGGAACACCGGGGCAGGAAAGAAATGTCCTGGTTGAACTGAAGCTTCTGGCTGACGTCGGGCTGGTAGGTCTTCCGTCCGTAGGCAAATCGACGCTGCTCTCTGTCGTATCCAACGCCAGGCCGGAGATCGCCGACTATCCGTTTACGACGCTGAAACCGCAGCTTGGGATGGTCAAGATCGGAGACAGTTCCTTTGTCATGGCCGACCTTCCGGGTCTCATTGAAGGCGCATCGCAGGGAAAGGGTCTGGGACACGAATTCCTGAAACACATCGAAAGATGCAGACTCATTCTCCATATACTGGACATGGGAAGAGAAGACCCGGTCCACGACTACGAGATTATCAATGAAGAACTCAGACAGTATCCGGGCAATCTTATCGATCGCCCGCAGATCATCATCGCCAACAAGATGGATCTTGACAACGCGCAAGAGAATCTGAATCTATTCAAGGAAAAGTATCCCGAGCTGGAAGTCTTTGAAACGATGACGCTGATCAACGAAGGTCTCAAGCCTGTACTCTACAGAGCGGCGGAGATGCTGAAAGAACTGCCGCAGTTCCCGCTTTACGATCCGAACAAGACCGACAAGAAAGTCGTATATACCTACGAAGAAGAGAAACCGTTTGAGATCTTCAACGAAGGAAACGGCATCTGGAGAGTGGAAGGGGAAAGAATACAGAGGCTTTTCCTCAATACCAACTTCAAGGATGACGATTCTGTTCTGCGCTTCTCCAGGGCTTTATCCAGGATGAAACTGGATGATGCCTTAAGAGAGAAGGGCTGCCGGAACGGAGACCAGGTCTTCATCGAAGACTACAGTTTTGAATTCAGCGACGAAGATTAATGCTTTAAGCCGGTAAAACCGGCTTTCTTTTATGTGTTGTGATGTATAATTGAAATATGATTGGTTTTGTTAGAGGTATCGTTCATGCGTTTGGTCTGGATTATGTTCTGATCGATGTCAACGGCATAGGATATCGTATCGGTTTCTATCATCCGGAGGTTTTGAGAGTCGGCAAGGAAATGACGATCTATACTTATCAGAACGTCAGGGAAGACGAGATCTCTCTTTACGGTTTTCTGTCTTTACAGGAATATGATCTGTTTACCAAACTGATTTCCGTAAAGGGTCTTGGCCCGAAACTTGCGTCCGGTATTCTTTCTGCTTCTTCCGTCGATTCCATTGTTACGGCAATCGAAACGGGAGACGTCGAGTTTATGTGCAGGATGCCCGGCGTAGGAAAGAAGACGGCTTCTCAGATCATTCTGGATCTGAAAGGAAAACTGGTTGAGACGGATACGGTCGACAACGAAAAACTGAACGATGTAAGCGATGCGCTGAAACAGTTCGGCTACAGACAGGCCGAAATCAAGCCGGTATTAAGAAAACTGGAAAAAGAAGACGGTTCAACCGATGAGCTGATCAAGAAAGCTCTGGCGATGCTCATAAAGTAAACAAGTATGGAAGAAGAAAAAAGAGTATTATCCGCCGACAGGCAGAGAGATGACGATGAAGCGAGTCTGAGACCCCAGTATCTGAACGAATACGTGGGACAGACCGATTTAAAAGAGAATCTGGAAGTTTTCATCAAAGCCGCAAAGATGCGCGACGAAGCGCTGGATCACGTTCTGCTGTATGGTCCTCCCGGCCTGGGAAAGACGACCATGGCCTATATTCTGGCAAACGAGATGGGGACAAACATCAAAACCACGACCGGTCCGAGTATCGAAAAGACCGGTGATCTGGCTGCCATCCTGTCATCTTTGCAGGTAGGTGATGTCCTTTTTATCGATGAGATCCACCGTCTGCCGAAGATCGTCGAGGAAGTCCTGTATTCCGCCATGGAAGACTTCTACATCGATATCGTTGTAGGGAAGGACGAGACATCCAAGTCGATCAGACTGGAACTGCCGCCTTTCACCCTGGTAGGCGCCACCACTCGAGCCGGAGCCATATCCTCACCGTTAAGAGACCGTTTCGGCATTACATCCAAGCTGAACTACTACTCTCAGGATGAACTGGCTCAGATCGTCCGCAGAACGGCGAGAGTATTCGACAGCACAATCGACGAGGATGCGGTCATGGAGATTGCCATGAGATCCAGAGGGACCCCGAGAATCGCCAACCGGCTGTTTCGAAGAGTCAGGGATTTCGCCCAGGTCAGAAACGGCGGAGTCATCGATATCGGGATCGCCAGAACGGCACTGGAAAAACTGAAGGTGGACTCTCTGGGTCTGGACGATGTGGATATCCGTTATCTGCGGGGCATCATCGAAAGATTCAACGGAGGTCCGGTAGGTGTGGATGCGATCGCCAGTGCGATCGGTGAAGAGACCGTAACCCTGGAAGACGTGAATGAACCGTATCTGCTGCAGATCGGCTTCATCAACCGTACCGCAAGAGGCAGGGTAGTTACGGAAAAAGCCTATAAACATCTCAATGCGACCTACAGTCAGAAACTGTTTTGATCCGTTTTTTCATCATTTTAAAAATTATTGAAAATAAAAGATAACCTATGTTAGAATAATGAAGCGTAAATGGAGGGAACTATAAATGCCAAGAGATTTTGTTACATTCAAGTGTTCTGAATGCGGCGAAGAAACGTACTTCGGTTCAAGAAATAAGAAGAAACATCCGGAAAAGATGGAAATCAAGAAGTTTTGCCCTAAATGCAACAAGATGACTGTCCATAAGGAGAAAAAATAGGCATAAGCCTGTTTTTTGTTTATGGAAGTACAGACTTGCATTCTTGGCCCTTTTCAGACCAATACCTATCTGCTGCAGGAAAACGGAAAGATCCTGCTGATCGATCCGGCATCCAAGGCGGAAAAGATCATCTCTCTTTTAGGAAACCGGAAACCGGAAGCCATCCTTCTGACCCATGGTCATTTCGACCACATCAAGGCGGTGGACGGTCTGTATCGTCAATACCGCTGTCCCGTCTATCTTCATGAAGCGGATGAAACTCTGGCCAGAAACAAATACAGTGGAGCTTCCTTCGGATTATCGGCCTACATCAGTTGTCCGATCGAACATCTGAAAGAAGGAAAAATGCAGATAGGACCCTTTGACTTTGAAGTCATCTTCACCCCGGGTCACACCAGAGGTTCCGTCATCTATGTCTTCGATGACTGCATCTTTACGGGTGATACGCTGTTTAAGGGTTCTATTGGCAGAACCGATCTGGAAGGAGGAAGCGACAGGGAAATGAAGCAGTCCCTGCAGATCTTCAGGCAGTTCGATAAAGACTACGATATCTATCCCGGGCACGATTTTCCTACGAAACTGTCGTATGAACTGGCCAATAACTACTATCTGAATCGATAAAAAACTCACTTTCTCAAGAAATGAGTTTTTTATTTAGGATGAACTCTATTATGACAGTTACCGGCTGGAAATCTACGTCTATGAGAAACAGATCGTTGATTTCTATTTGTTCAGGCTATGATGTATAATACTATCGTAAGAAACAGAGGTAAGTATTATGTTGAACTGTACAGAAATAAAACCGGGTCAGTGTTTTACCTGGGAGAATGAATTATATCAGTGTATCGATATTCAGCTGAACAAGACGGCCATGGCCAAAATGAAGGTCAAGGTCAAGGTGAAACAGCCTAGAACGGGTGTCGTAAAGGAACTGTCATTTATCGGTTCCGATCAGGTAGGCGAAGCGAGTATCGATAAAAGACAGATGCAGTTTTTGTATGATTCGGGAGACAGCGATGTATTCATGGATTCCGAGACGTATGAGCAGCTGGAGATCCCGAAGGACAGACTGGAATGGGAATCTTATTTCCTGATCCCGAATCTGGATGTCAATATCATGATGTACGAGGGTGAAGTGCTTGGCGTTCAGCTTCCTGACAAGGTCGATCTGGAACTGACGGAATGTGAACAGGCAGTCAAGGGAAATACCGCTACCAGTGCTTTAAAGAACGCTGTAACGGAAACCGGCCTGCAGGTCAAGGTCCCTCTGTTTATTGAACAGGGAGAAAGAATTACCGTATCTACGGCAGACGGAAAATACGCAGGCAGAGCCTGATTGGAAAAGATCATTCGTATTTAAAAAGTAGGGAAGTGAACCGCCCCAGTAAAATGGGACACTCATAAAAAAGACTGTATTTGACTGTTAAGGTATGATTCCCTGTATTCCGCAGGAGTCATACCTTTTAGTTTTCTCTGAGGCCTGCGGTAATTGTAGAAGCCGATGTATTCATCGATCGAGATACACAGGTCCTTGAAGGTCTTGGGAAGTTTCCCTTGATCCAGCCATTCACTCTTCAGATGTCCGAAGAAGTTCTCGCAGCACGCATTGTCGTAACAGTTGGCCTTTCTGGAATGGGAGACCGTGATCCCTTTTTCCTCGAGATAACGGATATAGGTGAGATTGGTGTACTGGAATCCCTGATCGGAATGAAGAAGACAGATGAGGGTGCTGTTCCAGCTTTCATCGATCAGCTGATACACAGTGTCCATCACCAGCTTCAGGTCATTAAACGGTGAGATCTGATAGGCTATAATGGAATTGTCATAAAGGTCCTTGATCACGGAAAGATACATACGGCCTTCCTGACAGCAGACGTAACTCACATCCGTCACGAGCTTTTGAAGAGGACGTGACGCACGGAAGTTGCGGGCGAGGATGTTGTCGGAAACGATCCCCGCTTTTTCTTCGGTGTTGTGTTCTTTCTCCTGTCTCTTGTATTTCTTCTTCCTGACCTGGGAAGAGAGTCCCAGGATCTTCATATACTTATAGATCGTCTTATCGTTACAGATGATCCCGTGTCTTCTTACGATCTCATCCTTTACGAACCTGTATCTCTTATGTGTCTCATGAAAGATCTCCTCGATCATATCGGCCAGCTTTTCGTCGAAGGAAGATCTGATCAATCTTCCCGATTTCAGCCATCTGTAATATCCGCTGGAAGACAGATTCAGATACCTGCACAGTCTTATGATCGGATAGTCCTCTTTCAGGTCGTATACGATCATATACCTTAACGCTCTCCGAAGCTTTTGCGGAGAGCCTTCGCTTTTTTTAATATTGCGTTCTCCATCTTCAGGTATTCGATCCGTTCATCCTTATCAAGTTCATCGGTCTTTACTTTCTTCGATCTTCCTTTCCTTACACCGTCTTTGGCGGAAGCCTTTCCTCTGCCGTCCAGTTTCAGCAATTCCGGATCCTGCCTGTAGAGTGTCGTCCACCTGAGCAGCTGTGTATCGGAACGAAGGCCGAGCTTTCTGGAAGCGATGACCGCACCGCCCAGTTCGCCGCTCAGATATCTTTCAACCGCATTCTTCTTGAATTCATAGGAATAATGATGATTCTTTCTTCCTGTTTTTCCCATAAATAGAAAAAACCTCCTGTACTTACAGTGTACAGGAGGTCACAGGTCCTTTTTATTCACTGTCCATTTTCAATGGGGCAGTTCAAGACCCTGCTTTTATTTTTTGAGATACCTGGATACGCTGTTGGCGGCGATCGCCCCGTCGTTGCAGGCGGTTACGACCTGTCGCAGATCCTTGACGATACAGTCTCCGGCGGCATAGATTCCTTTACTTGAAGTGGACATGTTGGGATCGACGATGATATAGCCGTTTGGATCAAGAACGGAAGGATCCAGGAAGGAAGTGCATGGATCGGCTCCGATATACGGGAAGATGCCGCTGCATTCTACGATCTGTATCTCGCCGGTATCGACGTTTCTGATTTTCAATCCGATGATTCGTTCGTTTTCAATTACCAGCTCGTCAGGGACATGCCTTGTAACGATCCTGATCTTATCGTTGGCACGGACCTTGTCGATAACGCTTGCCTCTGCCCTGAAGACATCTCTGCGGATGATGATCGTAACTTCCGATGCCAGGGAAGCCAGATACAGAGATTCTTCCAGAGCGGAATTGCCTCCGCCGATGACGGCGACTTTTTTATTTCGATAGAAGAATCCGTCACAGACCGCACAGTAGGATATGCCTCTTCCGGTGTATTCCTTGGCATTTGGAAGGTCCAGCATCCTTTCCCTGGTTCCGGTTGCAACAATGATGGCCTTTGCCTGATATTCCTGCCCGTCGGTTAGTACGACGGTTTTGTATCCATCTTTTTCAACGATCTTATCGACCGTACCGCTCATCAGTTTCGCACCGAACTTCTGGCCGTGTTCGCTCAGTTGCATGGCAAGTTCCAGTCCGGATATGGAAGCGATGCCCGGATAGTTCTCGATCTCATGGGTCTTGGACAGTTTTCCTCCATTCACTTCCGCTTCAAAAATCAGTGTTTTCAGATTGGCTCTGGAAGCGTAGATCGCCGCCGTCAGACCGGCCGGACCCGCTCCGATAATGATTACGTCGTACAGTTCATCCATTTTGTTTACCTCTTGATGAGATTATAACATGGCCTATCTGGTTTCCACATACCATCTGCCCCGGTCATAGAAGAGATGACGGATGCGGTTCGCTTCAAAGACACAGGTATAGCGCAGTCCTGTATATCCTGCCTGCAGGGAGGATCTTGGGCAGACTTCCGTGACCTTGGTGATGGGTATCTTCTGGTTCTGATCCCAGATCAGACAGAGCGGCTTGATGATGCCTTCCTTGCTGAACTGACAGATCACATCAACATAACGGATGCTCATGAGATTTCCTTCTCGCTTTTCGGGATGAACGAGGATAGACTTGCATCTTCCAGAACTCTCAGGGAAGAAATGGCGTAATGGCCGAATCTTTCTCGGATCGTGTCAATGGCGGTTTCTTCTTTCTTCTGTTTCATCGAATATCCGTCTTTTTCGAACAGACTGGTCTGATAGACGTCTTTCCGGAAGGAAAGAGAACTGACAGATATACCAATCGAACGATAGGGAATAGAAAAATCGCAGTTGTTCTCAAACAGGGTGATGGCACAGTCGAAGATATCCTTTCCCAGATCGCTGTTCTCTTTCAGCCGCATCTGCATCGTTCTGGCTTCCAGTTTCTTGGTTCTGACCTGCAGATGAACGGTACGGAAATACATCTTTTTGGCTCTGACTCTTGCCGATACGCTGTCGCACAAGACGGAGAGGACGATCTTGAAGTCTTCCATGTCTTTCAGATCCCGGATCGAAGTCATCGAGTTGCCGATGGATTTCACTTCTTCCGTCACTTCTTTGTATCTGGGAATCGGAACAGATTCGTATCCGTTGGCGTAACAGTAAAGAGATTCACCCCATTTTCCCAGAATCTCTTTCAGATAAGGAAGAGGCTTTTTCGCAACGTCTCCGATGGTATAAAGGCCGTAATTCTTCAGCTTTTCACCGGTGTGGTAGCCTACGCCAAGCAAAGAAGATGCAGGCAGGTGCCTGATGTCATCCAGCGAACCGATGTAACAGGCCGAATCCTCTTTTGCCAGATCGGAACCCAGTTTCGCATAGATTCTGTTGAAGGAAACACCGATGGACAACGTCAGGCCGATCTCGTTCTTCACTCTGGATAACAGGCCACTGACGATCTTCTCTACGGAACCGAAATAGGATATGCTTCCCGTGATGTCCAGCCAGCATTCATCGATTCCAAACGGCTCGATCCGGTCGGTATATTCATAGTAAAGATCCCTGACCTTTTCGGAGAAGTATTCATAGGAATCGTAATTCGGTTTCAGAACGACCAGTTCGGGGCACTTCTTCAGTGCCTCGCCGATCGTTTCGGCCGTCTTGATCCCTTTTCTTTTTGCGGGAACGTTCTTTGCCAGAATGATGCCGTGCCTGTGTTCCGGATCCCCGGCAACCGCCATGGGAACATCTCTCAGTTCAGGATGATGCAGCATCTCTACGGAAGCAAAGAAACAGTTCAGATCACAATGGAGAATCACCTTGTTCATACTTTCATTATACTTGAAATAGAATCAAGTTCAATGATTACTTGAAGAAAAATCAAGTTTCTTCTATAATGTTTTTAGAGGAAGAAATAGAATGGAATTTAAGGAAAATCTGCGTTTTCTGCGCAGGACTTCAAACATGTCTCAGGATGAACTGGCTGAAAAGCTGGGCTACAAGTCGTTTACGACCGTACAGAAATGGGAGGACGGCTCGGCGTTTCCAAGAGTTTCTACGCTGAACAGGATTGCCGATCTTTTTAATGTTGATGTGGATCATCTGCTGAATCTGGATATCCGCAGGCAGCAGATACCTGTTCCTATCTTGGGTGAAGTTAAAGCAGGCTACGACATGTATGCCAACGAAGACATTTATGGCTACGAGTACTGCAACAACGACGAGTTCGGTTCCGGAGAGTATTTCTATCTTAAGGTCAAGGGCGATTCGATGATCGGACTTAGGATCGGAGAAGGGGATATCGTCTTTGTGAAAAAGCAGGATTATCTCGATAACAAGGACATCGGCGTATTCCTGCTGGACAATAACGAAGTCACGATCAAGACGGTACTCTTCGGAAAGAATTCCTTGACGCTGAAAGCGGCTAATCCGGATTACCCGGACCGCAAGTTCAAGCCGGAAGATGTAAGGATACTGGGAAAAGTCCTTCACAGCAAGGTCCTGTTCAACTGATGCGCTTCGTCAAGTATACACTTCTGTGCATGGGTATTTTTCTTTCTCTTTCGGCAGCCGAGATTCTTCTGCTGAACCCTTTGGCAGATTTCTTCGGCTCTTCCTATCTGTCCCATCTGATCTTCTATCTGATCCTACTGCTGATCCTTAATCCCATCATCACCTGGATTCTCAGTGAGAAGATCAGAAATCATTTTAATCCGGAAGAAGGTGAACAGGTCTAGTCACCTTTTTTTATTTCATGTTAAAATGAGATGGTATGAAAATCGCTATTGTTGCCGGAGGGACGGGAGGACATATCTATCCTGCTTTGACTCTGGCGGAAGCATTGCAGAATAGAGGGCATGAGATCACGTTCATCGGTTCTAACGACCGGATGGAAAAGGATCTTATTCCGGGTAAGGGATTCCCTTATGTCGGTCTGGATGTTGTTACGACAAGGGGAGGAATCACGCAGAAATGCAGGAGTCTATTATCCATTTTCTTCGCTTACAGGAAATGCCTGAAGATTCTCAAAGGCTACGACATGGCGATCGGTTTTGGAAACTACATCTCGATCCCGGTCATGGAGGCGGCGGCGAGACTGAAACTGAAGACCGTTATCCATGAACAGAACTCCTTTGTAGGACGGGCCAACCGTCTGCTGGACAGGAAGGCTGATCTGATCATCGGATCCTATGAAGAAAACAGGAAACAGTTCTCCAATCCGAATCTGAAGATCCTGGGCAATCCGCAATCATCCAAGGCATATGAAATCAAAGAAGACCCGCAGGTCATAAGGGATCTGTCCCTGGACCCTGACAAGAAGACAGTTGTCATCTTCATGGGTTCTCTGGGTTCTGCCAGTGTCAACAGGATTCTGATGGATTACTTCGATCTGACGGACGGTTCCTACCAGATCGTCTATGCGACCGGAGCTTCTCACTATGAAACGGTCAGAAACAGGGTTAAAGACAGCGATTACCTGAAAGTATTCGAGCGTATCGACGGAATCAACGTAATGAAGAATTCCGACCTGCTGGTATGCAGAGCAGGGGCTACCACGATTTCCGAGATCTGCGCCATCGGAATGCCGGCGATCCTGATTCCTTCACCGTTTGTTCCAAACAACCACCAGTTCTACAACGCCAAGGCGCTTGCGGACAGGGACGCCGCCGTACTGATTGAAGAGAAAGATTTAAGTCCGCTATTGCTTAATGACACAGTCAATAGTATGATAAACGACAGAAACAGATTGAATGAACTGAAAGAAAACGCCCTGAAGCTTGGAAATCCGAATGTTCTGGACGACATGATCAAGGCGATTGAAGAATTATGCTAGAAACGTTTTTAAAGAGTCATGGCGAATACCATGATGATAAATATTTTAAAGATCTAACAACATTAAAGATGGGCGGATACATCAGGCATTTTATTCTGCCTGAAACGGTGGATGACCTAAAGGTGATCATTGCCTATCTGAAGAGCAACCGCATCATTTTTAAGGTGATCGGCAATGGATCGAATCTGGTCTGCGGGGAATCGGACTACAACGGCGTAGTGATCTGTCTGAAGAAAATCAACTCTTTTGAAATACACAATGACGAGCTTTATGTGGAAGCGGGTGTTCTGGCGCCTGTACTGGCTCAGACTCTGGCAAAGCAGGGTCTCAGTTGCATGGAGTTCGCTTCGGGTATTCCGGGATGCATCGGCGGGCTGATCTACATGAATGCCGGTGCGTACAGGAGTTCGATGTCAGATGTAATCAGGGAAGTGCTGGTGCTGAAGGACGATGAACTTGTCTGGATGAACAACGATGAACTGCAGTTCTCCTACCGTCATTCCATTTTCCATGACCATCCGCGCTGGGTCGTCGTAGCCGCCAGACTGAAACTGGAAAGAAAAGATCCGAAAGACATTGAAGCGCTGATGAAAGACAGACTGGACAGAAGAAAGAGCACACAGCCTCTGGATAAACCGAGTGCGGGATCCTGTTTCAGAAACCCGGATGACCAGTTTGCCTGGAAACTGATTGACGGGATCGGTTATCGCGGTTTTGCGGTAGGGGATGTCAGCGTATCGGATAAGCACTCCAATTTCATCGTCAACAACGGTCAGGGTACGGCTGAGGATTATCTGTCGATTGCCTGCCAGATCCAGGACAAAGTCAAAGAGAAGTACGGGATCAGACTGATCATGGAAGTCGAGAAATTCAATTGCTGAACGAAAAGAAGAAACTGCTGGATATGAATGCCTTATTCCATATCCGGAGAAATAAAAAGATCACCGATAGAAACCAGAAAATCAGGAATGTCTGTTTTGTTTTAAGTATCATCCTGTCTCTTGTCCTCATCGGTTTTTTATATTTCAGCAGCGATGTTTCAAAGATATACCGGATCACCGTGGAAGGGAATCGTTATCTGAGTGACGAGGATATCGTTGCAAAGAGTACATTGAATACGGAAAACAGATTTCTTGCCGTGTTGCCTTTCTCCATCGAGAAGAAACTGAAGGAGGACCCGCTGATTGCCGGGTGCAAGGTCAGCAAGCTGAACAATCGTCTGGTTCAGATCTTTGTGGAAGAAAAGAAGGCCATTGCCTACATGTATGAAAACGGCGCCTATGTACTGGTTCTGGATGACGACACGAGGATTCCGTTAAGCGGCGACAATCTTTATTTGATCTCCAAGGTTCCTTTCCTGGAAGGATGCACGATCGAGGATGTCATCCTGATCGAGAAAAATCTGAAGGATTGCGATTACAGGATCATCAACGAGATCTCGGAGATCCACTATTATCCGCAACTGAAATATCAGTATCTGGAGCTGATCATGCGTGATGGAAACTATATCTTTACATCTCCTTACGGGCTGAATATCCTAAACCACTATTTCGATATGAGATCAAGCCATCTGAGCACAGATGAAGGATGCTACTACTTCGAGGATATTTCAGGCAACGCCTATACTTCTGCCTGTCCATGGGAAGAAGCAGAAGAGGCTGTTCAGGAGGAAATTGTCGAAGAAGATGAAGAATAACAAAAAGGCCTTTGCAGGCCTTTTCATTTCAATGGTGGTTCCGGCCAGAATTGAACTGGCGACACACGGATTTTCAGTCCGTTGCTCTACCTACTGAGCTACAGAACCATTGGTTGCGAGGGAAGGATTTGAACCAACGACCTCCGGGTTATGAGCCCGACGAGCTACCAG
>JAFWFS010000028.1 GCA_017515475.1 Erysipelotrichaceae bacterium
GGCCACGATCTTGATTCTGAACAATGGAAAGCCATATCCAACATCAAGGACACCTATACGGATGTGCTGTTTACCGCGCCGCTGGTTGCCGTCAATGTCGCTCATCCGCTGCTTCAGGAGATAGACAGGGAACTGGAAAACAACGAGCGTCTGTTCAGCTTTCTGTGCGGCCACGATTCCAACATCGCATCGGTGCTTGCGGCACTGGATGTGAAAGATTATGTTCTTCCGGAATCCATTGAAAGAAACACGCCGATCGGCAGCAAGCTCGTCTTTGAGAAATGGGAAAAGAACAGCGAAGAGTACATCAGAGTCCGTCTCATCTATGACAGCAGCGATCAGCTTAGAAACATTTCCATTCACGATCTGAATCATCCGCCGATGTCTTATGTCTTTGAATTCAAGGGGCTGACGGCAAACGAAGACAGTATGTACCGTTTCGATGAATTTGAGGATCGTCTTCACGAAAAGATCCGGGCTTATGATGAACTGATCAGAGAATACGGTGCGAAAGCGTCCCCAATTCCGAAAACCGGCATAGAATGAGATAAAACCAAACAGAAGCGTACCAGCGCTTCTGTTTTATATTCAGACACTGTCGATGGTCTGCCTTACGAAAGCAATTCTATAAACGACTACGATATATGAAAAACCAAGAACATGCGTATAGTTTTACAGGTGTTCATACATGAAGTAAAATGAAGTTAATAGAACGGAGGAAGGAAATGAATAGAGATAATCTGATTAAAAACATTCTGGATTTGACAAAAATCCCGGGTATAAGTTCCAGAGAGGAAAAGGTAACTGCAGCCATCAAGGAACTGCTGAAAGGCAGGAACTACAAAGTTACGACAGACAGGATCGGGAATCTGACTTTCGAACACAAAGGGAATAAAGAAGGTAAAAAGAAGGTCCTGGTTTTTGCGCATGTGGATGAACTCGGCATTATCGTCAGAGGCATAACGGAAAACGGATTCATTCTGTTTGATAGAGTAGGCGGCGTCAATACGCAGATACTGCCGGGTACGAAATTCGTTTTTGACGGTGAAAAAGGACTGGTTGAAGGCTTTGTCGGGGTTCAGGCACATCACTTCATGCCTGTACAGAACAAATTCACGGTTCCGCAGATCGTCGACATGTATATCGATGTGAACTGTGAAAGCAGACAGGAGGTCCTGGATAGAGGCATCGATATCGGAACACTGGGCGGTTTCTTGTGGCAGTCTAAGGTTCAAAACGACAAATTCCTCGTAGGAAAGACCATGGACAACAGAGCATCCGTCGGCCTGCTGATCGAACTGCTGAACGACTATGAAAACAAAGATCTAGATTATAATCTCTATGTTTGCTTCCCGGTACAGGAAGAATTCAACGTCAGAGGTATCATGCCTGTCATGAGAAAGATTAACCCTGATCTGGCGATCGGTTTCGATATCACCCCGGCATGCGATACGCCTGATCTTAACTACAACGAGACGCGGCTGAACGGAGGTCCTTCTCTGTGCGTATTCAATTTCCATGCGGGCGGCACCTTGGCGGGCGTGTTGCCTTACAAACCGTTTAACGACCGCGTCATCAGGAAAGCGAAAGAAAACAACATTCCGTTGCAGAAAGACGTTGCCCCTGGCGTTATTACGGAAAACGCTTTTGCCATGTTCGAGAACGAAGACGGAATCAGAGTCGGCAACCTTTCGGTTCCATGCCGCTATACACATACCTTCTTTGAAAAGGTATCGATCAGCGACCTGGAGCTGACATATAAACTGCTTGACAAGGTTCTGGAAAACGACATTACAGAGATCCTGAATGATTAAGTGTATCGTATGTGATCTGGACGGTACGCTGTTTTACGGATTCGGAAACGACATCTACGATTTATCAGATGAATCTGTAAAAGCACTTGAAACGATGAAGGAAAACGGTATCCGATTCGCTGTTTCTTCCGGTCGCCAGTATCCTATCGCCAGAGAGATCATGAAAAAGTACGTTCATGTATTCGGACCTTCTTGCAATATGACGGGGTCGATCATCTTCGACAACGATAAGATCGTCAGGAAGAATTTCATGAACAGGAAAGAGATCGACATGGTCTATAAAGCGATCAAAGATCTTGATTTCGGCTACTTTGAGTGTTTCAAGGAAGATGGCGTATGTATCAGCGAAATCCGGGATCATGCTTTCTATCATTCCATAAAGGATCACGAATCGAAAGATACGTTGTTCGGTTTCGAGGAGCACATCGACAGATTTACCGAGCTGGGAAAAATCATGCTGGTACACAAAAGCGCGGAAGAATGCAGACACAATCTAGAAATCATCAGAAGCCGGCTTGAGGGCATCGTTCAGTTTACGATATCGACGGGAAGGTATCTGGAAATTACCAGAATGGGCTGCGACAAGAAGAACATCATCGCTTATCTGGAAGAAGCTTACGGCTACAGCAACGATGAAATTGCCGTTGTAGGAGATTCAGAGAACGATATGGCCATGCTGACGGGAGTGAAATACTCTTACATCATGTCTCATGCCTACGATGAACTGAAAAAACAGTGCTACAGATCGGTAGATAACGTACTGGAAGCCGTGAAGGATGTATTGGAAATAAACAGAAAGGCTGCTTAGCAGCCTTTTTTAGTATGTCATGTGGTTCTTGTAGGTCTTCTTGTATTTCTTTGCGTTTTTGCTGTCGCCCTTGTTTTCATAGGAGACCGACAGCAGATATTCGTAGAACGGATCGTTCGGTTTTTTCTGAAGTATTTCTTTCAGTTCATCGATGTAATCGGTTTTACGTAAGACAACGACCTCATAAAGATAAGTGACTTGCTTCGTAACGCCCTCGTCCCCGTAAGCCCTGATGTCTTCCAGCAGCTGAGAACATCTGCCGGCACCGTTGTGGACCATATAGTAGTAGAAAGCTTTGATCTGGTACTGCAGCTTGGTGGTTTTGTCAACTTTACGCTTCAACATCTTGTCGAAGTATTCATCGATATGCTTGCGGTCGTTCCTCTTTAGATAAACCTTATATTTATATTCCTCTATCTCATTTTCTCTTACATAGATCCTGCACTTGTTTGAATCCAGGAATTCCATGTACTCGTCGTATTTTCCGCTGTCGTACAGTTCCTTGATCTTTCTTTTCACCAGAGCGGAACCGAAATAGGCAATCAGAATATAGATGACCAGCAGAACGAACAGAACGGCAATAATAGTGTTTCTCATGTGTGTACCTCACTTGTAATTATATAAAAAATGATAGAATTTAAAATAGAGGAGGGATTTGCGAATGACATTTAATGACAACACAAACAGCAACTGGCTTGAGGAACTGTTCCACGTTAAAAAGCCTATCATCGCCATGTGCCACCTGCAGCCTTTGCCGGGTGACCCGTACTATGACGAGGAAGGCGGAATGGAAAAGGTCGTCGAATGCGCCAGACACGACATTATTGCTTTACAGAACGCCGGACTGGACGGCATTATGTTCTCGAATGAATTTTCCCTTCCGTATCACATCAACAAGGTTGAACCGATCGTTCTGGCTGCCATGGGGTTTGTGATCGGTCAGGTAAAAGAAATCGTAAAGGTACCATTTGGCGTGAACTGTTTATGGGATCCTGATTCGTCATTGGACCTTGCAAAAGCAACAGGCGCAAAGTTTATGAGAGAAGTGATATCCGGAGTTTATGCGGCAGACTTTGGTTTATGGAATACAAATTCAGGTGAAACCGCAAGGCACAGACACAGGATCGGCGCAGACGATGTCAGAATGCTCTACAATATCGTTCCCGATGCTTCGGCCTATCTATCCAAAAGAGATGTTGCGTCGATCGCCAAGACGACCGAGTTCAACTGCCGTCCGGATGTGCTTTGCGTGTCCGGTATAACCGCCGGCGCGGCTGCGGACTTCGATGTGCTGACTATTGTCAAAAACTCCGTAACGAAGACGCCGGTATTTGCCAATACGGGCTGTACAAAGGAAAACATCGTAAAACAGCTGGAAGTTGCGGACGGGGCCTGTGTGGCAACGACGCTGAAAGTGGACGGAAAGTTTGAAAATCCTGTCGACGAAAAGCGGGCGAAAGAATTCATGGATGTTGTAAAAGAGTTTAGAAAAACATTGTAAGAGGTGAATCATGTTATTAGACAAGAAACTGGTTTTGTTCCATCAGGACTGTGCCGACAGAGATGAGGCGATCAAGAGGCTTGCGACGCTTTTTATGGAATCGGGCGTAGCGAAGGAAAGCTATCTGGATGGACTGATGGCGAGAGAAGTGGAATTTCCTACCGGCATTTATGAGGAGGGTATGTACTGCGGTGTTGCCATGCCTCATACTTTCGCGGAACAC
>JAFWFS010000029.1 GCA_017515475.1 Erysipelotrichaceae bacterium
ATGGCGCAGGAGCTGGGATTCGAACCCAGGCGCCACTTGCATGACCTACCGGTTTTCAAGACCGGACCCTTCAGCCACTTGGGTACTCCTGCAGATTTAGATAGTGGTGGACCCTGAAGGACTCGAACCTTCGACCACCCGGTTATGAGCCGGAAGCTCTGACCAACTGAGCTAAGGGTCCAATAAGTGGTAGCGAGGGTGGGACTCGAACCCACGACCTACCGGGTATGAACCGATCGCTCTAGCCAACTAAGCTACCTCGCCATGCGCCTTAAAGATGGTCGGGATGGCAGGATTCGAACCTGTGACACCTTGATCCCAAATCAAGTACTCTACCAAGCTGAGCTACATCCCGTTTAATATTTGGCGCGCCCAGCAAGACTTGAACTCGCAACCTTTTGGTTCGTAGCCAAACACTCTATCCAGTTGAGCTATGGGCGCATATACACGCCTATTTCCATACAGGTGGTGGGGATGGTGGGAGTTGAACCCACACGGTATTGCTACCAAGGGATTTTAAGTCCCTCGCGTCTACCATTCCGCCACATCCCCTTGGAGGTTCCTACCAGATTCGAACCGGTGATCACAGAGTTGCAGTCTATTGCCTTACCACTTGGCTAAGGAACCATTAAGGGAAAATAATTCCGTGCCTTATAATTCTAACAATAATGCCTGAAAAAAGCAACATTAAAAAACATGAAGATTTTATTTTGTTTTTATATTTGTTATAATTTCTGTATAAAATGATTTGGGGGAAATCCAATGAGCTTTTCTGACGAGAAAAAAAGAATTGTAGAGGCTGCTCTTACGAGTGAAACGCAGCTTGATTTACAGATTGACGAAAAGAATAATGAGATTGCCGAACTGAATAAACAGATTGAAGTTTTAAAGACGGAAATAGACGATGCCAATGTCAGATATCAGAAAAGACTTCAGGCAATGGATAAGAAACAGGTGGCATACAATAAGGAACTGGCAAAGCAGAAGGACAGGATATCGAAGGAACTGATCGAACTGGAAGCCAGACAGAAGGAATTCAGGAATAAATATGAACAGGATGAAGCCGACATCAATACTAAGATAGCGGAATTCAGACTGAAAAAAGAGATGCTGATCGATGCGGAAGCCAGCATGGATGCTGCCGCTTTTGAGCGTAAGAAGACATCGATCGACAAACGTTTGAAGTCCTTAAGAGAGACGAAACGGAAGCAGGGCGAAGAGTTCAACCGGAAGATGAACGAAATGAAGGATGAGTACGTTTCCCTGCTGAACGAAAAGAACGACGAAAAGAATTCGCTGGAGCAGCAAAGGGCGGAACTGGTTGCCCAGTCGAATGAAGAGATAGAAAAACTGGAAGGCATTTTAAACGACGTCAGAAAGAAGCACGAGAATGCCCTGAAGCAGCTGGCCGAGACTCAGCAGGCCAAGCTTGATGAGATCAGGGATATCGAAGGCAGAAGGATCGATGAGAGAAACAGAGAACTGGATGCCAGGGAAAGAGAAGCGGAAGCTCTGGAAGCAACCAGAAAGGATACTCTGGATGAGCTGGAAGCGCTCAAGGCGAAAAACGAAAGCGATCTTGAAGACCTCGGTAGGAAGTACGAAGATGAAAACAGGCGTTTCCTGAACGAGAACAATGAGCTGGCTGAGCAGATCGTTCAGAAGAAGGAACAGCTGGAAACGGATATTCAGACGCATAAGGAAGAGTACGCCAAGGCACTTGAAGATCTGGAAGCCCTGACGGTTCTTCTGACTGACAAGAAAAACAAAAAGGCCATTGATCTGAAGCAGAGACTGGCGATGGTACAGCCGGATCTGAAAGAGAAATATCAGAACTATGTCGGTGAACTGGATCAGCAGTTCTTTAACGACAAGAAAAAGAGAGAAGAAGAACTTGCGACTCTGGAATACAACCTGACCCAGGAAGAGGAACAGCTAAGAAACCGCAATTCCTTCCTGGACAGCCGTTTCAATAAGCGTCAGGAACAGTACAGGCAGAATATCGACGATGTCTCCAAGAACATCAGCGGCATTCAGCAGCAGATCAAGGATCTTCAGAAAGACTTCAAACACAAGAGCGAGGATCTGAACGAGGACATCCGGGTCATGAAGAACCGCAATGCGGAAGCGCTGGAAAACCAGAAACTGGAGAATGAGGAAGATCTCGAGAATACCAGGAAGGAATTCACGCAGCGCAGAGAGAACATCATTTCTCAGATCAATGCGGTCAAGGAAAAGATCGGTCAGGTCAACAAGCAGATCATGAACGTTCAAAAGGAAGCGGAAGACTATCAAAGCGATTTCCAGGGAAGAAAACTGAATCTGGAGAAGGATAGGGAAGCTTCTCTGAAGAACATTGCGGCCAGAAAGAGCGAACTGGATCAGAAGATGCAGGTACTGCAGGATAAGATCGCCGCAAAGGAAAAGGAACATCTCAAGAACATCGCTCAGGTCGACAGCAAGCGTCAGGCCGCTTCGGATGAGTATGAAAAGAAGATCGCCGGGATTCAGGCCGAATATGATGCTCAGGTCGATCTGCTGACCAGAGAACATGAAAGACAGCTGGAAGCCGCTTCTCAGGCCAATAAGGAAAAACTGGATGCGATGAATCTTCTCTATGACGAGAATATCCGCAAGGCCGAAGAAGCATTCGAAGCCAAGAAGCAGGAATACGAAGCTGCCAGATCATCCATCGATTCGCAGCTCGATGCGATCTCCCAGGATACCCAGATCAAGCTGGATGCCCTGGATCAGCAGAAGAACAATCTTCTGGATTCCATAGCCAAGATCAAGATTGCGCTGGAAGACAGGCAGATCGAGTTCAATAACGAAGTGAAGAAACTGCAGGATGAACATGCCATGAAACTGCAGGAAATGGCCGAGAAACAGGAAAGAGATCTGGCAAAGATCACGGAAGAATATGAACTGATTCCTTCCCGGGAACTGCAGGCTATCAGAGATGCCTACGCCGAGAAACAGCGTGAATTCAACGATACGGTATCTGTCATTTCATCTGCCAAGATGAAGATTGATGAAGAAGAAACGGATATCCGCAAGAATAATGCGCAGAAGATCGATGCCGCCAATGCTTTGCTGAATGAAACCAACGGCAGTTTCGAAAGAATGAAGAGCGACGGAGAGAATCTGGAGAAGACCTTCAACAGTGAACTGACCAGACGTCAGCAGGAACTGGAGACATTTAAGGATGAACTTGCATCGCAGATTCAGAAGATCAAGGATCAGAAGGCAGCAGAACTGGATGAACTTAATCAGAAACTGGATGAGCAGTATGCCAAGGCCGAGAAGGAATATACCGACAAGCAGAATACTTTGCAGAGACAGTACGATGAAAAAGTCAAGGGTTACCGCAATGAACTGCAGGTCAAACAGGAGAACTATGATTCTCTGATCAATGAGATCAACGCCAGAAAAGAAGCGACCGAAAAGGAATGCATCGAAAAATACAATGTCGTTGCCGAACAGACCAAGGCCATTCAGAAAGAACTGGATGATCTGGTAAACGACAATGAACTGAAGCGCAGTGAGATCTCTGCGGCTATCCTGCAGAAACAGGAAAGTTTCAATGCCGAGATCGAGACCATCAAGAACAACTATGCTCTGGTTCTGGACAAGAAGAAGAACGCCTACGAAGAATACATCACGGATGTCAGAGGCAAGTGTACAGCCCTGAAGGATGAGATCGCCGAACTGGAGAAACAGAAGGCGATCGAAAACTCCAGACTGGAAACGTATGAAAACGAGAAACGTACGCTTCTTGCCGATCTGCGTTCTGAAACGGAGAATACCGTTAACAACATCTCCGACAAGATACAGCTTCTGGTGAAACAGTCCAACGATCTGAAATACGCTCACAACAAGCGCATCACCTATATCAAGAAGCAGATCGCTTCGACCATGTCGGAATACGACAATCTGCTCAGGAAGATGCCGGATATGATCAACGAAGCGCAAAACAGCGATGAATTCGATCTGCAGGAACGTACGCAGCTGTTTAAGGAAAAACTGGATACACTGGAAAAGATCCATAAGGATATTCTTGCGGAATTGAGCGACAAGTGCGATGAAACGATCGAAAAGATCACTGCCGAAATCGATGAACTGGAAATGAGCAAGACCAGCAAGCTGAAGGAATACGATGAAGACATCAAGAATCTTTCTCTTGCCTACGATGCCATGATCAGAGACGAAAACGAGAAGCAGAATTCCTTGAGTAACGAGATCAGGAAGATCGAGACTGAACAGAAGGAATACCTTGCATCTTTGCAGAATCAGGATACCGGATCGGATGATGATCTTAAGAAAGAGAAGTACGATCTGGCGGTCAAGTTCCAGGAAGACATCAGGAATTCGTCTGCCGAATTCAGCAGACTTTCTGCCGGACTTAAGGCCGAGTTCGATGAACTGCTTCGCAAGAGAAACGCCCTGTCCAGCGATGTATCCGTTCTGGTGAGCCGTTACAAGAACATGGATGACGAGATCCACCAGGACGAAGTGCGTCTCAAATATGAATTAAGCCGCCGTATCCTGGAGGCCAGAAAACTCATTGAAGCCGAGAATAACCGCAAGAAAGAAAAACTCAACATGCTGGATATCATGGGCAACAGAGATGTAAGTATCTTCAAATAATAAAAAAAGGAACAGAATTCTGTTCCTTTTTTATTGCATTGCCTTCAGCATCAGTCCGGTAATCTTTTTGACGTAGTCTTCCGGATCCTCCAGCGGCAGTCCTGCCATCAGCAGCGCCTGAGAATACAGCAGTCCGGCATATTCGCCGATATCGCCGTTGCTTTCATGCAACTGTTTCAGCTTGGCGAACAGTTCATGATCCGGATTGATTTCCAGGATCCTGTTGGCTTTGACACCTTCCTGATTCATCTGTTTCAGGATTTTCTCCATGTCAAGCGAGAGGTTGTCATCCGATACCAGACAGACCGGATAAGACTTCAGTCTGGAAGAGAGTCTGACTTCGCTGACTTTATCCTTCAGGGCTTCCTTGATCTGTTCCAGAAGATCCTTGTTTTCTTCGTTCTTCTTTTCCAGCTGTTCTTTTTCTTCCTTGCTGTCAAGATCGAGATCGCCTTTCAGGATGGATTTGAACATCTTCCCGTCGTATTCTCTGATGACGGAAGTCAGGAATTCATCTACGGAATCGGTGAAGTAGAGGACTTCGTATTGCCTGTCCAGAAGTTTCTCCAGCTGCGGAAGTTTCTTGATCGTATCCAGAGACTCGCCGGAAGCGTAGTAGATCTCTTTCTGATTCTCTTTCATTCTGGAGACGTATTCCTTTAATGTGACATATTTGTCTTCATAGGTCGACTTGAACATCAGCAGATCGATGAGAACATCCTTGTTTACGCCGAAACCGTCGTAACATCCGTATTTCAGCTGAGAGCCGAAGCAGTCGAAGAACTTCTCATAGTTCTCTCTTTCTTTCTCCAGCATGTTTTCTAAAGCGGTTTTGATCTTCTTGTCTACCGACTTCTTTAGGGCGTTCATCTGATAATCCTGCTGCAGGATCTCTCGGGAGATGTTCAGACTAAGATCGTCCGAGTCTACGACACCTCTGATGAAACGGAAGTAGTCGGAAACGATCTCCTTGGCTTCGTCCTTGATGAACACACCGCGGGAATACAGTTTCAGACCAAGCTTGTAGTCGCTGGTATAGTAGTTGAACGGTCTCTGGGAAGGGATATACAGAAGGGCGGTATAGGACGTATTGCCTTCGACCTTGTAATGGATCGTCTTCAACGGCTTGGCGAAGTCGTAGTACTCCTGCATGTAGTAGTTGTCGTAATCGTCAGCCGAGATATCCTTCTTGTTTTTCTTCCAGATCGGGGTCATGGAATTGACGATTTCATCTTTTGTGACTTTTTCGGACTTGCCGTCTTCCTTGTAGTCATAGCTGTCTACCGACATCTGAATCGGATAACGGATGAAGTCGGAATACTTCTTGACTAAAGAACGGATCTCGTTTTTATCAAGATACTTGTCGTATTTCTTTTCCTTGGTGTTCTTGCGGATATGCAGAGTGATCACTGTACCGTAATCGTCTTTCTTTGCCGAAGAAATCTCGTAGCCGTTCATGTCCGATACCCATCTGGCGGCGTTTTCTTCATTGACTTTACGGGAGAGGACTTCAACGCTGTCCGAAACCATGAAGGCGGAATAGAAACCTACGCCGAACTGGCCGATGATGTCGGCTTCATCTTTTGCGGAAAGATCTTTCTTGAATTCGTAGGATCCGGATCTGGCGATGGTTCCCAGATTGTCTTCCAGTTCCTTTCTGTCCATACCGATGCCGTTATCGGAAATCGTGATCGTCCTGTTTGCCTTGTCGATATCGATACGGATCAGGGGATCGTCTTCCGTGATGTTTGAATCGGTGAGAGAGAGAATGTGCCTTTTATCCAGAGCGTCCGAAGCATTGGATATCAGTTCTCTTAAGAAGATATCGGTGTTGGTATATATGGAATTCGCCATCATGTCCAGCAGACGTTTGGATTCTGTTTTAAACTGTTTGATTGCCATGATTTTAACCTCCTTTAGCAGCGCGTTAGCACTCTATCGTTACGATTGCTAATTAAATATAACACTATTATGGAGATAAATCAAGTTATAATATAGGTATGCTGAACATTGTCAATAGAACCAAATACAGGGATCTGGAGCAGTATTATCCTGAGCTGGAGAAATACTACCGGAAGACTTTAAACGTGCTTAAGATGGAAGACAATTACGTCCTGTCGCTGATCATCTGCGGTCCTGTGACGATCAGAAGGATCAACAGGGAATACCGGAACATCGATGCGGTTACGGATGTGATTTCCTTTGCCTTGCTGGACAGCGATGATGCAGTTGAATACGAGGACAGGGTAGAACTGGGAGACATCTTCATCAACAGAAACAGAACGCTGTCCCAGGCGGAAGAATACGGTCATTCCGTGAAGAGGGAATTCGTGTTTCTGTTCGTACACGGACTGCTGCATCTTCTGGGATACGACCACATGAACGAAGAAGAAGAAAAGATCATGTTTGATCTGCAGAAAAAGATCGTCAAGGATCTGAAATAATACGGGAGGAGAATACAATGACACATGAAGAACTGGTAAAAGAAGCATTCAAGGCCATGGATAACGCCTATGCACCTTATTCCAACTATCACGTAGGAGCCTGCGTCCTGTGCAAGGATGGCAGAACCTTCTACGGTGCGAATATCGAGAACGCCTCGTTCGGGGCGACCAACTGCGGCGAAAGAAGTGCAGTGTTTGCCGCCTATTCCTACGGTTACCGTAAGGATGACATCGAGGCGATTGCTATCGTATCAGACGGCAAAAGGATCGGAACACCGTGCGGCATCTGCAGGCAGGTACTCTCGGAACTGCTGAATCAGAATACTCCGATCATTATGTCCAACGGTGTGGAAACGGTAGAGACGACGATCGCAGAACTGCTGCCGATGCAGTTTGGCACAGATGATCTGGAGATGTGATGAAGTCAGGTTTCATTGCGATCATCGGCAGACCGAATGCCGGTAAATCGACACTGATCAACGCGATACTCGGAGAAAAGATCGCGATCACGACTCACAAGGCTCAGACGACCCGGAATGCGATTCTGGGTATTTTGAATGAAGACGACTGCCAGATCGTCTTTATCGATACTCCGGGCATTCATAATGCGAAAACGGCACTTGGCAGCTACATGAACAAGGAAGCGATGTCTCAGGCTGCCGGAGTGGATATCATCTACTACATCACTGACGGAAACAAGGGCCTGCAGAAGGAAGATGAACAGATCCTGGAGAGGCTGTTTGGCTATGAGGTTCCCGTTTTCCTGCTGGTCAACAAGATCGACGAGCTGTCTAACGATCAGCTGATCAAGAGACTTTCCTATGCTTCTGAACACTATCCGTTCAAGGAGATCATACCGATATCAGCCTTGAAGAAAGACAACCTTGAAGAACTGCTCAAGACTTCCAAGGAATATCTGGCAGACAGTATCCAATACTATCCGCAGGACGTTATCACCAATACTAGCAGGGAATTCCGCATTGCCGAGATCATCCGGGAAAAGATCATTCTCAATACCGAAGAAGAAATTCCTCATCTGGTAGCCTGCCAGATCGAAGAGATCAAGGAGAAGACCTCCAAGGTCCAGATCGAAGCGACCATCATCTGCAACAAGGAATCGCATAAAGCCATCATAATCGGCAGAAGCGGAAAGATGCTGAAGAGAATCAACGATCAGGCATCGACGGATATCAGCCCTCTGTTTGACGGGAAGAAGAAGATCATTCTCTCCTTGTATGTCAGAGTGGAAGAAGACTGGCTGAACTCGGAAAAGAAGCTTTTCTCCTTGGGTTATTTTTCCGGAGACTCCGATGAATGACAAGATAAAAGGATTCGTTCTCACGCAAAGCGACTACAAGGAAGCCGATGTTCTGATGCAGGTTCTGACCAAGGAATACGGCATCCTTTCGCTTGTCGGCAAGTCGGCCAAAAAGCTTTCCAGCAAGAACCATTTCCTGCCGATGTGCCTGTATGAATTCATCCTGGACTACAAGGAGGGCAAGACCATCTACAGCATCCACGGTTCAAGACTTCTGGAGAACTGGTTTGAAGACAGCGATATCGAAATGATGTCGTTCCAGAACATGCTGATTGAACTGACGTTAAAGAACCGGGATATCGATACCTTCGATGAACTGTGCTTTGTTTTTAAGCATCTGAACAGAGACAGCCGTTATCTGCTGGGATCCATGTATGTTTCGCATCTGATCAGACAGTTCGGCATTACCCCGATCGTAGACCGCTGTGCCTTGTGCGACAGCCGGAAGGTCGTAGCTCTGTCGAATAGACACGGGGGTTTCCTGTGCCTGGAACATCTGGGCGGTGAAGAGGCTCTTCCTGTGGAAACGCTGAAACGTTTCCGTCTGATGATCAAAGGTTCTTTCAAGGATTACGGGGTCCTGAAGGATTTTGAGTTCGAATTCAGGGATTTCTGCCTTCTGATGGATTTCTTCCTGGAAAATGCGGATCTGAGACTTCGGTCCTATGACTTCTATAAAACGATATGTTAAAAATAATAAAATATATATCCCTTATACTTATCGTTCTGATTTCATCTTCGTGTCAGAAAACCGAAGAACCTTTCATTGCGCATACCGAAGACATCAACGTATTTCATAACAACGCCGAACTGCTGGATCTGGATCTGCATTCGGGTGAATACCTGCTGGCGGATCTTTCAGAACATGAGATCCTTTATGAGAATCTTTGCGATCTGAGCATTTATCCGGCTTCCCTCACCAAGGTCATGACCATGGATACTGTTCTGCATCATATCGATGACCTGAATGAAAGATCATCTATCAGTTATGAACAGATCAGCGGCCTGATCGCAGAAGATGCTTCGATCGCCTATCTGAAAGCGGACTATGGGTATACGGTTGAAGATCTCCTGTATGCCCTGATCCTTCCTTCGGGAGCGGATGGAGCTGTCGCTCTGGAAAACTGTTTTGCGGAAAAGGGGATGGATCTGGTAGAAGAAATGAACGCTCTGGCTGAATCGCTTGGATGCGCGAGTACGCATTTCGTAAATTCTACCGGTCTGCACGATCCGGATCACCATACTTCTTTACACGATCTGTTTCTGATCATTACGGATGTTCTTCGCTACGAGGAAGGCAGAAAGATCCTGGAAACGGTAGAACATACTTTGGAAGACGGGTTAAAGGTAGAGAGTACACTGAAACCGTTGTGCGAGATGGAAACTGCAATCATGGGCGGCAAGACGGGATATACCCCGGAGGCCGGGCAGAGCATCCTGGTTCTGTTCCGGGACAGCAACCGATCCTATCTTCTTTTGCTGGGCAACGCCATGGGTAGCCATACCAGAAAAGAATACTGGCATTTCGATGATACCGTGCATATTTTTGAAGCATTGTTTCAATAAGGTATTATAATAATAATGATATAGGGGTGCTGAAAGGCTGAGATCATACCCTTGACCTGATCCGGATAATGCCGGCGTAGGAAATAAGCACCTTTATTATGGAGGTGTTTTTTTATGAAAAAACTGACAACGAAGACATTAACCATCATGGCGATCTACTGTGCCGTATTTGTGATCCTGGACAGATTAAGCGATGCTTTGAATCTGTTTCAGATGGCCAACGGCGGCAAACTGAATCTTGGACCAATCGCATTGCTGATGTGTTCCTATCACCTGGGATGGAAAAACGGTCTGCTTGTGGGAATCACTTCGGTCTTTCTGCAGCTGGCAGTCGGTTCAGTCAAGTTCTACGGTATCTGGAGTTTTCTGCTGGATTATCTGATCGCCTATGCGGTATACGGTCTGGCCTCCCTGTTTCCGGATTACAAGTATTTCTACAGCGGTGTTCTGATTACCAGCGTTCTGAGACTGCTCTCTTCAACGCTGTCGGGAACTCTGCTCTGGGAAACGCCTCTGTGGGCTTCCCTGGCATACAACGCTTCCTATATGATTCCGACGACTCTCTGCGTCATCGTCGTTGTACCGCTGCTGTGTGAACGTCTGAAGAAAGTATGGTAAGATAGTTGCATGCACGATTTGAAAACAGGGGACAGCGTATTCGTCCAGTCCTATAAACACAACGGTTCTATCCACCGGACCTGGTCCAAGGCTTTGGTCATCGATGTACGGGATGACTGCTATGTCGTAGTGACCGATCACAGCTGGGTGGTAGAATCCGACAACCGCCGCTGGCTGACCAAGGAGCCGGCGATCTGTTTCTACTACAAGGACAGGTGGTTCAACATCATTTCCATGGTCCGTAAAGCGGGGATCTACTATTACTGCAATATCGCGTCTCCCAGCATCTATGACGGAGAGGCGATCAAAAACATCGACTACGATCTGGATGTCAAGGTTTTCCCGGATGGCAGCTACATGGTTCTGGATGAAAACGAATTCGAATACCACTGCCAGAAGATGAATTATCCGAAAGAAATCAAGGATATCTGTATCAATGCCAAGAACACGCTGGTCGAGATGGTAGAGAATAAGCAGATCCCGTTTGATTTCTCCTATATCAACGGCTATATCATGAAATATTTCGAACTTGTTTTTGATTCCGGAAGCGGAGAAAACGGTACAGAAAACGGCTGATTTTTCAAGGAAAAAAAATTTTGAAAAAAAGTGAAAAAAGTTGTTGACATCGAATTCTGATTCTGTTAGTATAAATAAGCACCGCATCGGAAGGAAATGCTAGAAAAAAGCTTCCGATAGAGTGCGATTCGATCTTTGAAAACTAAATAAGAAGCAATTAAACAAAACGTCAATTCATTTAAACCAAGAACGTTAAGTTCTTAAATATCGAGTCATCAAACGGAGAGTTTGATCATGGCTCAGG
>JAFWFS010000030.1 GCA_017515475.1 Erysipelotrichaceae bacterium
TTCGGTCTGAACAGCTCATAACGCTTATCGCCATAGGTCAGATACAGGGCGTTGTTACGGAACATGCCGATCTTGGAAATATCCATCCATCTGAAAGTCATCTCAAATCCGCTGTCATTGCTGATGCACAGACGGTCGCCATACAGACTTGCCGACAGATCATCCTTGAGCAGGACTCTTTCATTGTTGATGATCTGATACAGATGCAGATTCTCATCGTGAGAAATAAACTTTCTGGTCTGTCTTTTCAGTCTGTTCTTGTTCTTGATCAGCCACCGCTTCTGGAACCCGTTCCATTTCACGGTCGTATTGTACTCCTTGATCTTATCTCCATGGAGGTAGCCGTATTCGTCATAGACGGCCTTCATACCGCAGTCGCACCAGAATTCATCACCCTTTGCATGAACGGTATCGAACCTGTGACAGACCGGGCAGATATAAGTCAGGTTTTCAATGCCTTCCGCCAGAGCCTTGCCTGTGTACTTAAGATGGTGTTCATCCTGATACTGAAAAGCATCTGCCTGCATATCTCTGATGATGATGTCATAGATTTCATCGACGCTGAGATCCTTCAGCTGCTCATAAGGATACTCGCCAACCACCTGACCGATCAGCTTGCCTTTACGGGAATATCTGGACCATCTAGGCGAACGCAGATATCCGCCGTCAAAACGGTAAGTAACCAGACCGCACCTGGTCTGTTTAAAGATCTCTGCCGTTCTTCTGGAAATGAAGTTGGTTGAACCGTCCCAGGACTTGTTTCCTTCCGGAAACATCGCTACATCGATCCCAGCATTCAGGTTGTCGATGATCAGCTGCACGGTCTGATCTGCGCTGGCTCCCTTGCCCCTGGGAATCGGGCCAACCAGAAACTTGACGATCTTTCCTACCGGTCCGGACATGATATTGGCGGAAGCGACGAACTTAAAATGTTTCTTCAGGCTTATGACCATCAGCAGCGGATCGAAATCGGAATTGTGATTCGAAAGGATCAGAACCGGTTTGTCCTTGATCTTGTGTGGCTTGTATGAAAAGTTGCAGATCCCCATGATCAGCCATCCGATCAGGATCCTCAAAAAGTGATAGACGAATTTATGGCGTTTCAGTCCTCTGCGGATCTCTTTACTGTTCATTGTTTTCTTTACTGCTTAAATATTCAAGGTAATCCTTCTTCGCTTTTCTGATCGGAATCAGTACCAGAGGCATCCACAGTGCGGCTACGATGAAAGTCACCCAGTTAGCCGAATAACCGGCGACGCCGTATTCATTCTGCATTGCGAAGCCGAAATGCTTGATAAGGAAAGAACCGATCGGAGTACCGATACACATCGGGATAACGACGTAGAATACCTGTCTGATGCCTTCCGACTGGCCGTGCATACTGGCAGGCATGGAGTTCTTCAGCATAACCATGAGCGCCTGATAGATGCACATGTAGCCTGTACCGAACAGGAAAATGCCCAGACAGGTCACGATCGTGTTAGGGATCCAGACGATCAGCAGACCGGCAACGGTTACCGCAACGGAAATGTACATGATGTTGTAGAACTTGCCGTTATCCAGATATCTGGAACACAGGAAAGTAAACGGCAGAGCCGCAATCAAAGGCAGACCCAGAACCAGTCCGGCGTTGCCTGTCGTATAACCCTGGGTGTATACCAGGAAATTCGTAAGATGCGAGAAGTACATCTGGAAACCGATGAAGTATACCGCAAAGATGATGCAGATGTCTTTCATCAGCTTGTTTTTCTTTAATAGAGAGAAATCGAAAACGGAAAAGACCTGATGCCAGAAGCCTTTCGGATCCTTGTTGGGAACCAGATCAGGAGCATCCTTGACCATGAAATGAACAGCAACACTCATCAGAACCAGGAAGAGACCCAGTACGATAAAGAACTTGAAGTAGTCGATCTTTTCGATGATCTTGCCGAAGAGCAGACCTCCCAGTATCGTTCCGGCAACCGGCAGCACAGCTACGACAGCACCCATTCTGCCCCGGTTTCCTTCTTCCGTAATATCCGTCGTCCAGGCGATGAATCCGGAATCGTTGGCCATCGCACCGATAAAGCTCATTACGCAGTCGGCAAAAACAACCAGTGCCGTCAATGCCGTCATATTGGAGTGGTTCACGTATTCCGTCAGTCCAAACAGAACAACCGTAATGCCCCAGGCAGCATAGCCTATCAGCATCTGCGGTCTTCTCTTCGCCAGTCTGTCGCCTAAGGTTCCCCAGACGAAACAGCCGAACGTACTGGCCATGGCGCTTAAGGCGACCATCCAGGAAATGATCGAAGCATCCGGAGCGATCTTGGTATAGACGAAATTCGGATACCAGGTATTCTCTACGCACCAGATCAGCTGACCGGCCAGTCCGACGATAACGACGAACAGCCATTCTTTGCCTGTCAGGATTCTTTTTCCTTCCTGATTGCGGTGTATTTCAAGTGTCTTATTCTTCTTTTCTTTCATATGCCTATTCCCCCAAAAACAAATCATTTCAGTCGGTGGTAATTATAACATTTATGCAAAGACAATGTTTATTAAACGCTCTTATTCGATCGATGGTCTATCGATTCTTCACGAATTTCTTTCTCAGGATCTTTTCAATATCTTCAACCGTCATTTTCCCTAAGGTGTTATTTACACTGCCGTTGTCTTTCCAGCGCGGGAGGATTCTGACGAGCGTTTCTTCATCCATGACGATGTCGTTCTCAGGGAGAAGGGAATTGATCAGTTCAACATATTCTTCCTTTTTCATCCCGATCTGTTCAAAGAAAGCTTCGGTATAATCCTTGCTGCTGTGCATTTCGAACTCGAAAAGATCTTCCTGGAAAAGCGCACAGGCGAAGCCGTGAGGAAGACGGCAGTTCTCCGTGAAATAGTAACCGACATTGTGAGCGAAGACCGTGCCTGTAATATCGATGGCCAGTCCTCCGTATAAGGATCCCCTATAAAGATCGTCACACGTCCTTTCGTTAATGTTGTCCAGATGTCTGATGCCTGAAAGAATCAGTCCGATTCCCTGCAGAGCGAAACCGCGGGATTTTTCGTTTGCCTTGTTGGAGAAATAGCTCTCGTTGCAGTGCGTCAAGGCATCGACAGCCGTAGACACTCTGGTCCTGTACGGCATTGAGAATGTGTATTTCGGATCGCAAAGCGCATAATCCGCATAGAACAGATCGTTGTGTATGCTGCTCTTGCGGCCGTTGGCCTTGCTCATGACAGATACCTTTGTAACTTCACTCCCTGTTCCTGCCGTTGTTCCGATCAGAACAAGCGGCAGTCTTCTGTTTTCCCACTTCTGCGCATACAGCTCTTCTTCCGTTTCGGCCGGATTATATTTCAAAGAGGCTATGACCTTTGCGGCATCAAGCGGTGATCCGCCGCCGATTCCAATCACGCAGGTAGAATCACTCAGCAATCCTGCAGCCTCAAGAATGGAAGCGACTTCCGGATTCTCTCTGATACGGTCGTAAATGACATGTTCCCTGTCGCCGATGACGCTGAGTACATCGTCCAGAGCACCGGAAAGTCTGGCGCTGTTTTTTCCGCAGACGATCAGATATTTCTTTCCGAGGCTTCGGATCAGGTCCCCGTTCTTTAAGACGGCATCCTTGCCGTACAGTACTTTGACATTGTTGCTTTCTATCATGTCTTTATTATAAATCATCTGCCGGAAAGCGTATGATCTATCGGTATGCGGTATAATGAGCTCGGAGGATGTTTTGTATGATAAAAAGAGGATCGGAGTGTTCAACCGAAGTAAGAGAACACATGCGTGGCGGTGAGGGGCAGGTGCTGGTTACGAATCTTTTCGAGAAAAACGAACTGATGGGCAAGTCGAGGATGTTTGGAACGCTGACACTGGAACCGGGCTGCGGAATCGGTATTCATCCGCACGAGAATGAGCAGGAGTACTATTATGTTGTTAAAGGAAATCCTGTCTATCGGGATGACGATCAGGAAACACAGCTTCACGAAGGCGATGTAACGATCTGTGAAGACGGTCACAGTCACGGCATAACAAACCGCAGTGACGAAACGGTCGTTGTTTTGGCTTGCATACTATTGAAATAAGCGATTCATTTATCTGATGTGATGAAGGAGCCCTTGTACATACTTTAGTCGCGTATTCTTCTTGTTTGTGCTAGGGTAGATTCCATTAAAAAAGCCTCTTTCTGAGGCTTGTTGTTTTTTAGGAATCGGAGCGATTCTTGAGTTTCATAATCAGGCTTATGATTATGCATATCAGGAAAATCGCGGTTCCGATCGTCATCAGAAGATAACCTGTTCTTAGGAAATCATCTTCCGCAAACTTGTTCATGTTATACAGGCACAGGAGTATCAGAATAATCGACAGAACTATGATGATAACAAGGTTCTTCGTTTTTATTTCCTTAGACCAGGTCTTCAGGAAAAGCTCTTTCTTTCCAGGTTTGTATTCGACAGGAACGCAGTCATCCAGACATTTCTTCTGAAACACGAACCTTCCTGCCGCAACAACCGCTGCGATCATTGCCAGAATAATCAGAAAATGAAACTTTCCGTAAAGTCCCGCACATATCGCAAGAATGATCCCTATGACCATATAAGCCTTATAATCATCGTATTTGTAGGCATCGCTGTTCTGAATCACATATGCTTCCTTGCAGAAAAAATCATAGAACAGTGTTCCGGGTTTTTCGCCCTGATAAATCGAAGGTCCTCTTAAATCGGCTGCTTTTGTCTGTGGTTTTGCCATAAATATCACCTTTTCTATATCAATTATATAAACTGCAAAGATCTTTGTCTAACCTGAAACGATCGATTATTATGATAAGATAATCATGAAGGCTAAATCATGAAAGTTTCTCCGTCGCTTGCTTCCGGAGACGTACTCTATGTCGCCAGAGAAGTGGATTACATCGACAAATACTTTGACAATATTCATCTCGATATCGAAGACGGTGTTGTTCTTTTGGGAATCACTTTCGGTATGAAGATGGCAAA
>JAFWFS010000031.1 GCA_017515475.1 Erysipelotrichaceae bacterium
AGCTTGACCAGATTGGTGTTCGGATCATCACCGATCAGACCGTAATCGAGGATGTTCTTATCTTTCTTTAATGTTTCAAGCTCATCCCTGTACCTGTCGATGAACTTCTGCGGACACAGATAGGCAAAACTTGTTTCAGCCAGAGGATTGGTCTTTTCTTCCTCTCCTTCTGTCTGCTTAGGAACCTCATTTCTCTTCTTATCCAGTTCTTTCAGCTTTTTCTTTGTCGGAATGTCGATGATGACTAGATCCGGTCCGTTGTCTTCTACGGTCTTCTCAAGTTCCTCGAAATCGCAAGAGGATACGGCAAGGAAGTGCTTGCTCTTAAGCAGCTCACGTAACTTCTCGTCTTCGCTGCTGATGACGATTGTCCTGTCTTCAAAGGAAGGCTTTCCAAGTTCCTTGATGGCTTTCTTTGCCAGCTTGGCTGCCCTGCGCTTCTTCAGGAACATCCACAGTCCGCCCGCAACCGCTGCAGTCGAGGCAGTTCCACCGATGATGATAGGAGCAGGATTCTTTCTTTCAAGGACATGCTCCAGAACATGGCCGCAGTAGAAACACGTCTTGGTCTCAAGACCCTCATCCGTATAGGTAGCTTCCTTTATCAGAGTCCATTCCTTCGGATACTTGTGTCCGGCAGGAAGGATCTTTTCCGTCCATGTTTCCAGACACCTCTTGCAGGTAACCTTTCTTTCGCCTTCCTCTTCACAGGCAGGCTGTTTCAATATCTCATATTCCAGATCATGGCCTAAAGCAGGGTATATCTCATCAACGGTCATGCCGCAGCGCTTGCAGGTACCTTTCCTGTAGCCGTCTTCCGTACAGGTGGCTTCCTTCTCTTCGTAATCGATATCATGGCCTAAAGCGGCAATCTTTTTTGTATAGGAACGGTTGCATCTCCTGCAGACATAAGACTTATGGCCGTCTTCCTCACAGGTTGCTTCAACATCCTCTGTCAGTTTATAGTTGTGCCCCAATTCAGCAATATCTTCTGTTACACTATAACCGCAACGTCTGCATACTCTTCTCATGCTTCCCTTAGCGGTACAGGTAGGAGACTTAATTACCTCATCTTCATAATCATGCCCTAAAGGAGGAGTCTCTCCTGCCGTCATTTCACCACAGTTTGAACACCTTGCTATAAAATGGCCTTCAGTCGTGCAGGTTGAATCGATTCCTTCCACTACCAGCATGACACCTGTTCCGCAATAAGGACAGTCTCCATATACATCTCCGGGATTATACGCATGTAGATGAACATGTAGCTCTTCATCATGAAAAACTGCATAGGAAAAACCGCTAAAAACCAGTACCGCAATCAGAAACTTGATGATTATCTTTTTCATAGGCCTTCTCCTGTTCTTATTGTCGCATATTACTTATGAAAAATAAAAGCCTGTCATCTGACAGGCCTGTTTATCTAGTCTTTGTAATACCTCATGTTTTCGAAGTATTTGTTGATGATCGTATTGAACTCGTTCCAAAGATCGTTCTCGTGGTCCTTGCCGGCATTGCCGATCTCTTTCCACTTGTTTCTCAGTTCCTTGATCGCATCTACTTCTTCATCGGTAAACTCGCCTCTGGCAAGATACAGCTTCGCTTCATTGATCAGTTCCTTCTTGGCTTCCGTTCTCTGTGCGAAGGTTTCCTTCAGATTGTCGTAGTATTCATCTCTTCTGGCAAAGAAGGCTTTTCTTTCAGCCAGGAACTGCTGCCAAAGATTGTCGTCATCCTTACGCCCGGCAGTACCTGTCTTCTTCCATTCTTCCATCAGTTCATTGGCTCTGTTGGAAGCTTCTTTGATGTTTTCGATGTTGGCGACTTCCTTTGCCTTTTCAATCAGTTCTTCCTTCAGCTTCTTGTTTCCGGCAAAAGTTTCCTTCAGATTGGTATAGTATTCCTTCTTCTTGGTGAAGAATTCGTTTCTGGCTTCCAGGAACTGGTTCCAGAGTTCATCATCCTTTTCTTTGTCCAGACGACCGGAATGCTTCCATTCATCCAGAAGCTGTTTCATCATGTCTGTACCTTTTTTATAGTTATTGCCCGCAGCGACTTCCTTTGCCCTGGCGATGATGTCATTCTTTCTGTCTTCGACAGAAACGGCGATATCTCCTGCTTTCTCTGACAGTTCATCCATCAGCGCATGGAACTTATCGCTCAGTTCCTTGTCATACAATGACTCTTCATCTTCTCTGGCCTTGCGCCATTTCCTGCTTAATACCTTCGCTCTCGCGTAGGCTCCAGGTGCATCTTCGCTCTTTAACAGTTCTTCAACCTGAGCAATTAATTCTTCTTTAACGTTGTAATTGTTCTCCATAACTCTCTTCTCTCGCTCTATTTTTTTATTATAGCATTTTTATTCTGATGTTACGAAGTATTTTAAAGAAAAGAACACTGCTGTGTTCTTTTACTGTTTCTTTTTCATGACATCCTCGATGGAATCCTTGAGGATGCGGATCACGGTGTCCGGGCCGGAGCGCATCGGATTGATGCGGATCACATACCTGCTTAGAACAGGATTCTCGTCGATCATGACTTTGGCGATCCTATAGAAGAGAGCCTGAACCTCGTAGCGGCTTTCCGATCCAACCGGATGAGGAAGGGCTCCGTAAGCGATTGCACATTCAATGACTTCTCTGGCGATCGGCAGATCCAGCTTTACCAGAATGATCCTTTCTTCGATGTTGGCTTTCAGGGCTTTCTCGACATGCGAAACTTCTTTCTGATTCAGACGCTTTACGATTTCATCGACCGAAAGAGACTGTACACCTAGAAGAACAGGATTCTCTACCAGACTTCTCAAAGTCTCCATCGCTTCCGGACCCTGTACCTGTCCGCCTCCGGAATAGTTCTGTTCATGGACGATGTCGATCATCTTCTTAGTGCCGATGACCAGTCCGATTCCCGGAACACCCAGAAGCTTGAAGGTCGAGAACGCAGACATATCCGCGCCTGCCGCAGCACCCGTTTTCTCAACTTTGTTTACGGCATAGTTTTCATCAGTCAGAATGGTTATTTCCGGATCGATCTTTCTGACTCTTTCGATGATCCTGATCTCGTCATAGTTGTCGGAGAGTTTCTGACGTACTCTTTGGATGTATAGGACATCGATGTTGTTCCTGAGTTCTTTCTCGATGTTTCTGAAATCGTTAAAATCGGTTTTTACGATCTGTACATTCATGGCTTCCAGCGTGATCTGGGTCGTCTTGTACAGCGGCGCATCATGGATCAGAACCCTGTTTCCAGGCTTCAAAGAAGCATAGCACATTGCCCTGATGGCTCCAGTTCCGCCACCTCTGACTAGAGCTGCCGCTTCAGTGTGAAAGTATTCCGCCAGAACTTCTTCGACTTTAACCGTTCTTTCCGGTCTTCCATATCTGATATGACATCCGTAGTCTCCCGCTTCCAGCGCTTCAAAACCGTTGAAATGACGGTGCATGATGTCGACAAGACAATACTGATTCTGAATCTCTTCCTTCATGGATATCATCTTTAACGGATGGGTCTCAAAAACAACCGCATCGGCTTCCTTTTTCAGATATCCGCCAAGAAGTTCATGAATCAGTGCCTTCTTTTCTTCTGTCTCATATCCTTCCTCTTTCAGAAGTCTGCACAGGTCTTTTGTTTCTTTCTTCAGCCAGATAAGATCTGTACTCTTTCCGTTTCTCTTCGACTTCAGAAGTCTGGAAAGATCATCCAGAAAGCCGTCTGTATATTTTTTAAAACCAAGTTCTTTTTCGCAGTATTCTCTGATCTTTTTCATAGCGATTTCTATTTCCTGACCCGCAGGAACTCCTTCGGATTCTCTCTGGTGATCTGATCGATCTGCTTCCAGGTAAGTCCGGCTTTTCTTAACAGGCTTAAGCCTCTGGTGATCAGATGAGAGTATCCCCATCCTCCCCAGTTCTTCATCAGCGTCCTGCCGTCGATGTCGCAGGAAATGAAGATCTGTCTGATATAGCCCATATCGACAAACTTTCTGATCATTCTGGCCCGTTCATCGTCGTATGGGAATTTCTGGCCGTATTCAATATCTTTGTTTATTTCAAAGAAACCCTGTTTACCGAAACAGTCGAACTGCACGCCTGCGCCTTTGGAAAAGATGTATTCGTAGTCCGCCATTCTTTCTTCCAGATGCGGATAGACATCTTGATGGCCGATGATCACATGCGTTAGATCGGCTCCCTCTTCTTCGAAGAAAGAGAGCTGCTCCCTGTACATGCTTCCTCTGCCGGTATGGGTAGATATGCCATATCCTGTTTCCGCACTGGCTCGGCCTGCGGCTCTTAGTACCTTTTCCTCGGTTTCATGGACTGTATAGTTGCTGGAACCGACTTCGCCGATAAACCCGGCTTTGATCCTGCCTCTGCCTCTTCCTTCCAGCAGTTCTCTTTTGATCTCGTTCTTCAGTTCATCAATGGACGCTTCCCTGACGAATTCAGGAAGCCTGGGTTCCTTATAGAAGCCAGCGCCGTAAACGATCTGCACACCCGTCTTCTCGGAGAGTTCTTTCAGTACGCTGATCCTGTCCTCCTTGACATCCATAGCACAGATTTCCGGCGTAGACATCTCCATGATCGTTCTGCCGCCAAAATGACAGTAGTCTTTCAGTTCTTCGATCTCCTGATCGATGCAGCAGTCGCGGGCAGAGAAAAGGATGTGTTCATGCGGAGAGATGAAACCGAGTTCATCGATAGAGACAGGACCGGTTACGGTATTCACAAAATCGCTCATAGTTTCTCCTGCAAGAAAAGAGGAAGAAAGCTTTCGCCGTTCTGCGGTGCATCCACATTGAAGTAATCGCAAACCGATGCACCGACATCCGAAAGACTCTTTCTTAATCCGACGTGGATCCCTTTTCTGTCTTTGTATCTGATCAGTAACGGAACATTCTCTCTGGTATGCTTGGAGTGTCCGATATTAGGGTCGTTGCCATGGTCAGCCATGATGACCAGAAAATCTTCATCCTGGAGTTCATCCAGAATCGGTTTCAGTCCTTCGTCGGCGATCTCCAGTATTTCTTTATATCTCGCTGTACTCTGGGAATGACCTGCCAGATCCGTCTCCTGGACATTAGTGCAGATGAATCCCGAATCCATTTTTTTCATCTGATCCAGAGTGTGTTCCAGACATTCGGCTGTAGGAACGCAGGAAATGGACAGACCTCTTTCATTGTGTACGATATCCGCCACCTTGCCGATCAGAACACAAGGGATGCCCTGGTTCGTCAGAATGGTAGGAGCCTGAACATTCGGATCGACGCCGTAGCCCAGATGCAGACACTGATAGCCCTGATCATAGGACTTCGACTTCGCCGAAGCAATGCCGATATATTTGCCGTCTTTGATCTCTTCTGCAGCATAGAGATCATCCATCGTATTGCCTGTACCGCCAAAGACGATGACTCTGCCTACCGTTACGACTTCTCTGACTTTCCTGGCAATCTCCAGTTCTTTTTCGAAAGGCATGTAGTCAAGCGGGGCGGTTACGTTGTAGCACATGCCCAGATCGGCTTCCAGATTGTCCGCTACGGTCACGTAATCGTCACATACTACGTAACGCAGACTTTCTTTTTCGACAATCTCAACCTTGTGTCCTTCATCCTTCAGATGTTTCGCAACGATATCCACTTTTTCCTGGAAAGGGACGATCTCCGGATCCTTCGGTCTTGTACCCATGATTTCCTGATGACCCATGAAAGTATCTGCACCGAAGTGCATCAGTTCCGCCTTGCCGTAGTTTGCATCCTTCCGGAACTTCATCCTGTCGCTTTCGTGTCCGTATGCATTCATCAGTCCAAGTTCTTCCAGATTAGGAAGATACAGATCAGGATAGTCATGCAGAATAGAACCTATCGTACAGGCTCTTTCATCTCCCGGTCTATTGACGGCGGCATCGGCTGTAGCGCCCATGCCGAAACCGTCCAGAACAATCACCACAAATCTTTTTTTCATAAACAGTCCATTCTAAAGAGATCTCTTAATGCTTTCTCTTAATATCTCGATCACCGTATCTGCACCTGCCCGGTTTGGGTTGATCCGGATCAGACGCTTTACAATATCGGGATCTTTTTCTCTGACCGTACCGGATGCCCTGTAGAACATCGGGGCCAGTTCATATCTGCTCTCGGCTCCTACCGGGTTTGGCAATGCACCGAGTTTTTCTGCGTTCTTTAATACTGCTTCGGCGATGTCTTTCTTGAATTCAATCACTAATACCTTGGATTGGGAATTGGCGATGCAGACATCCTTGATCTCTTCTACTTCACCATTCTGAAGTCTTCTGAGTACTTCCTCATTGGTCTGTGCCTGTACCGCAAGAAGTACAGGAGCAGTTACCAGGCCTCTCAAGACATCCATCGCTTCATGTCCCTGAGTCTGGCATCCTCCGGAGTAGTGCATCTTTCTGATTCTGTCGATGTATTCTTTCTTACCGGTTACAACACCGATTCCTTCCGGACCCTGCAGCTTAAAGGTAGAGAAACAGGAAAGATCCGCGCCCATCTCGCAGCCTATCCGGCTGACTTTCATCACCGCATAGTTCTCGTCGATGACGATCGGGATGTCTCTTTCGTTCTTGATCGTATCGATCACTTCCTTCAGATCGTAGGAATCTTCCAACAGCTGACGGGAGTGCTGGATCAGAGCCGCCTTGATATCGGCATTTTCCTTCATGATTTTTCTGATATCTTCGGTATCGTTGAAGTTGGCTCTTACCGTTTCGAACCCGAGCATCTCGAAACTGATCTTCGTGGTGGAGTAGATCGGCGCATCGTGAATGAGTATCCTGTCTCCTGCCTTCGCCACGGCAGACAATGCGTAACGGATGGCTCCCGTTCCGGAACCTCTGACCATGATGGCCGCTTCACTGGAAAAGAACTCGGCTATCGCCTCTTCCGCTTTCTTCGTCGTTAAAGGCTGATTCTCCGGCTGATGTACACCCAGGTCACCTCTGCTTAACTGTTCATAACCGGTAAAGTGATGGGTAATGCAGGAAACCATCCTGAACTGTTTCTGTGCCGCTTCTTCCGGCGTAATACTCTGCAACGGATATGTTTTCATAGTTCTCCTTACACCTGATAGCCTTCGTTAAAATAACTCTCTACATCCAGGAAATATCTCTCGATCAGTTCATCGTGAACGTCTTCGATGTATTCTGCCGTCTTCAGCAGACGGCTTACTTTCTCTCTGACGCTTTCGCACATCAGCAGCGTAGCGCATCCCAGTTCTTTCCCCGGGATGACCATTGCGGTGGCTTCCGCAGTATTGCATACGCGGACGTAGCCCTTGCCGCTGTCTTTCTGTATCTGTCTGGTCCTTTCATCGAAATGACCGAACAGGGAATCGCCGAAACCGTTAAGATCGACCGGACCTTCCTGAAGGATCAGCATATCGCATTTCTTTAATGTTTCCTTCAGGTATTCCGTCAGTTCGTTTCTCGGTTTAAAGGCGTCTTCGACCCGGATCACTTCCGATCTGATACCCGGGTATTCTCTGTCGGACAGTACGGTTCCGCATTCATCGGCTGCCTCTATATTGATGGAATCCTTGATCGCCTTCAGCAGGATCTTCCTGTCTCTGGCCATAAAACCCAGAGAATTTTCGACAATCATTCCATCGGTATTCTTCTTCGTGTTCTGAACTCTGTCTTCCTCGATCAGTCTTGAGATAAAGCCCAGGATATTCACACACATCGCCGGCGCAAGGACGGACCCTCCGCCGTCGTTTCCGATGCCCAGATCATTGATCCCGGCAAAGACGTTCAATGCCGTTCCGGAAGATGAACCGGACATGTAATGACCGGTGATGGGATTAATCAGTTCCGTATCTACTGCTCTTCCTGCCAGCTGCGATTTCTTGTCTATCGTATGCAAGGCAAATCCCGTCTTCTCCAGTTTGTGCATCAGCGTATTCGGGATGGAAGATACGTTCTTGATTCCGACCAGGATATCGCCTTCCCGGCAGTCAAAAATCTTTGCCACGGAGCGGTAAGGATTCAGCAGTGCCAGTCTGTGCGCGTCTTGATAGTTCATTACCAGTTTCTTTCCAGCCTTTCTCCCAAAGGCGAATACAGGCCAAGCAGTTCAGGCTTGCCGCTCTGTATCCCGGAAACAATGGCGACCTGCGATCTGACGGTAAAGATCTGCGTTCTAAACGCCATCAAAACGCATTCCCCGACCGGCAGTTCTTCTTCAAGTTCAAAGTGGTAATCGATCGAGTCGTTATCCGGTGCAACGACTTTCGTCATAACTGCACTTCCCATGTCTTTTCCGACAAGCGCATTTTCCATATGCCCTCTGCGGTAATGTCCGCCGCCGTAGCAGTAGGACTTTCCATCGAACCGATGGGATACCTCGGATACATAGACGTAGGCAGGAATCTCGATCTGTTCACTGTGTTTATGTAAAGGCGTCGTGCCCGTCAGTCCGTGACCGGGTTCACCGCTTGTTCCGTGGAGTTCGCTGATTAAAGGAATGGATGCGACACAGCTTGCGCTAGGCAGGTTGATGTTGAGATCCTGATAGCCGTGTTCTTCCGCGATCTTTCTCGCTCTTTCCATCGCCTTGATATTGGCAGTAGGAAGAATCTGATTCTCTTTCTCTGAGTACAGCAGTGCCGGGAAGACCGTCAGTCCGCCTACACAGACATGCTCCAGGGCATCGACCTTTCTGAACAGCTCTTCCAGTTCATCGCTATGGAAACCGCCGATCTGTCCCGAATACAGCTGGGAGTCCGGATCAGAGATCCTGATCAGCAGTTTCTGTACCGTATTACATCTTTTTGCCGCTTCATTGATCTCCAGGATCTTCTCGTAGGAATAGACCGTGGCAAAGTCCGGTTTCGCTGAAATGATTTTATCCATGGCGGCCTTAGGGATCTGTACCAGGTGGCCGACATTGGACAGATGGATGCCGTTTTCGATGTAGCATAAAGCTTCTTTATAATCTACTGCGACCGCGCCCTTGAATCCGATTTTCATCAGTTCCCGGCCGATGAGCGGATTTCTGCCGATCTGCTTCAGCATGAAATAAAGCTCTACTCCATAACTGTCCGCCTCTTTCTTCATTTCTTTGGCATTATAAAGGATGCTGTCAAGATCCAGAACGTAGGTATCCGGCAGCAGTATCCCTTTCTGATGCAACTTAAATGCGCATTCGATGAGCTTCGGATTTCTTTCTATCAGTTTTTCCAGAAACATCTTGTCCTCCTGTCTTAGATCTGAGGATTGTTGACGATCCTTGCCGGGTTGTCCGCCAGGAACTTGTGAATAATCTCTTCCGGAAGTCCGTATTCTCTCATCAGCGGAACGACGCTGTCCATGACGGCCAGATAGCCTTTTCCGTCGAAAGAAGTGAAATAGGTATGTCTGGAGATGTCGTTTGACAGTACCAGGTGATCTGCGAATCCGGCTTCACTCAGTTTCAAAGCATTCATGGCTCTGGTCTCGTCCGGCATGTATGCGGTCTTGCCGCAGGTATCGAAGGCGATATTGACGCCCTGTTTCAGAAGAGAGAGATGATACTCCGGATCGTCGATCAGGTCCTGATGTCCCAGGATGATCTTATCGGGCTCGACACCTTCCTTCAAAAGGATATCTATCGTCTCCTTCGCGGCGATCCTTCCGGTATGGGTCGATACCGCAAAACCGGTCTTCTTCGCAGCCAGTCCCGCCGCTTCCAGAATCTTCCTTTCGTTCCCTACAAAACCCTTCGAACTTGATGCGATTTCCGCGATCAGACCCGCTCTGATACCGGTTCCGTCTATCCCTTCCGTCAGATCTCTGATATATACTTCCGCAATCTCTTCTTTGGTGGCGTCATTCAGCCATTCCGGATGATATTCCGAGAGATAGAAACCCGTGGAACAGACAATATTCAGACCCGTCTTCTCGCTGATCTCCTTCAGCTTCCTGACATCTCTTCCCATATCGTTGGTGGTCACTTCAAAAGCGCTTTGGATACCCTGATCCATGGCCTTTCTGATTTCCGGAACGACTTCATCGACATCCAGAATATAAGAATAGCCGTCCTTGCGGATCCGATCCAGATCCACGATGAAATGCTCATGCGCCAGTGTTAAACCGAGCTCATCGGAGCTCATATCTTTTAATATCGTACGAATCATCAGTATTCCTCAAAACACAGGCATTCCTTTCGGAATGCCTGTTCTTTCTTTTTTATTCCGGCTTTCCTTCGGCCTTGTCTGTCAGTGCTTTGACTAGAGCAGGAACGACCTGTTCGGTATGCGATTTCACATAACCAAAAGCCTTATGATTTCCCGCATAGACCATATGCCGGATCTGCTTCTCGTTCGGGCAGTTGCCCTGCTTGGATACGACCAGACAGTTTCCGTAGCCCAGAACCATGATTGCCGTAGCCAGCGAACCGCCGCCTCCGGTCATGCAGCTGCCAAGATAGTAATCCATCTCGCCAGCCTTGACTTTTCTTGCCGCAACCATATCCGGATCTACAAAGGTCTCGACCTGATCCGCAAAATCCTTGTCGATGATCTGTTTTGTCTGCGTAGCAGTCAAACCACAACATTCAATCTTCATAAGAAAGCCTCCTTTAAAACGATTATAAGTTTACGATGTGTAACAGTATAGCCAGGTTGTACAGCAGACCTACGGCAACAGCTGCCAGAGGACCTACAGCGGACTTAGGAACACGCTGACCGGTTACTTCATTCAAAGTATAGAAGCCGCCGACCATCATCAGACCTACAGCACCCCAGATTGCATTACCGGCCATGAAAGCACCGATCGTAAGAGCCAGAGTCGTACAAGAGATCATGGCATCACGAATGTGATCGCCACACTTGGTCAGTTCCGGGAACTTGGATAAAGCCTTACCTAACAGACCAAGCAGCTGAATCTCGATGAACTCTACAGCGAAACCTGCAACAGGAGCCAGGAACCACATGGAATCCGGTACCATTGCACCAACCAGCATGACGGCAGTCAGACCTACGGCCTGATAAACGCCTGTAGCCAGAGCGGTAGAAACGATCAGCGGAATAAACGCGAAGATTACACCGATCATAGCCAGATAGAAGATGTTCATGTCACCGGCCGTGATAGCGGAAGCAAGGATGACCGGCTGATAAGCCTGAGCCAGGATCTTGATGCCTAAGGCGTTGAGAGCGCCCTGTACGCACAGATAGATCCAGTTCTTCTTGATTCTTTCAGCGTTCTTGGTGAAGATGTTTTCTTCTTCTTCAGTCGTCTCGATCGCTTCAGCATTCTTGGATGCCTGTACGGCATTGACAACTAGGCAGATCATGCCTGCCAGCATGGCAAATGTGTAAGGATACAGAGCCATTGAAGTCTGGCCGATCTGTACGCTTCCTACGACTGTGCAGAAAATGTAGACAATACCCGTAACGACTGCAGCAACGATGCCCTTCTTAGCTCCGAACTGACCGGCTATGGCAATTGCCGGATACATGCAGAAGATAGGAAGAACAGGACTCGTGATGTTTGTCAGGTCATTCAGGAAGTTGTATGGCAGACCGTTGAACAATGCACCGATAGCCTGTGTACCATAGGCACAAAGCAGACCATACGCAGCACCCAGAGCCAGAGCTACATACTTGTTAGGTGACCATGCACCGATACAGTCCGTAGCGATCAGGATCAGGTGGCAGGCGATCAGTCCTGTGCCCAACCACTGGTTGAAACCAGCCATGACCCAACCGAAACCCATGCCGGTAACGACAACGGCGAATTCAGGACGGGTCATTCTGCCTTCCATGAGTTCAGGGAAGACAGGTCTAGCGCCATCGTTGAAGTTGGAGATGCACATGTGGGAAAGCAAGCTTGCCCACGCTGCGATCGCTACCAGAACGACAGTTCTAAGCAGTTGTGGAAATACAAAATTTGTAACCATTTTTTTACCCCTTCTTTTGAATCATTAATCGTTTACTCGGTTTTGGAAGCGGTGTGCCATTCACCTGATTCCTTAAACTGAGCGATTAAATTATTTATATGAAGCAACGCATAACCCTGTTCTGTTTCGTTCAGCGGGTTATTTGTCGCATTCATAACTCTTTCAAGGATCTCCAGTGATTCTTCATAAGAATCCAGAGACCTCAGTTCATCCATGACGGCTTCCGGTACTTCATCGACTTCTTCATGAGTCACCAGTCTGCCATACGCCGCGCACAGATGCGCAATGAACGGAGCGGCATTCTCTTCTTCCAGTACGACGCCGTATTCCTTCTTAAACAGATCAATCACTTTCAGGATATCCTCGATATCGTTATCGGTGATCATTCCGCCTTCTTTATATAAATCAAAACGATCCGTAAAATCCATCAGTTCCCTTTCTTGGAGAATAAACCCTTCTTCTTTGTTTCTCTTTCTTTTCTCTGCTGCTTCTTGGAAATCTTCTCCTGATGATATTCCTCGTACTGCAGTCCAAAAATCCTGTCGGTAATAAGCATGCACCAGTTGTCGGATACTCCGGCAATCAGCATCGAAATGCCCATCATCGCCAGCAGTGTGATGTAGTTGTTTTTCGTTACCATGCTCATTCCGAAAGCCAGAGCGATACAGATGAACAGAACAAAAAAGTAACGGACCAGACGAAAATGCTTTCTTGTCTTATCCGTGAATCTCATCTGCTGATGACAGTGACTGCAGGAAATGATTTCTTTGATGTTTTTTGAATTCAGATCATACTCTTTACCGCAGCGGTAACACTTCACTACGCTTTTCATTTCTTGTTTAAGAATATCTTTTCTAATATATAGTTTACTTTCTGTACTCTAAAATGTAAACATTTAGGCCTCTGTATGACAATGGAGAAGATGGCCTTCTTCGTCATAAACTAGCTTCATGGAGAAACAGTCTTTTTCTTCTTTCAGCAGCGGCAGAAATGTCCTGTCTCCCTCCCATAACGGAAGTTCCATCACTTCATCGACCGGGATCCATTTCAGGACGCCTTCGGAGCATTCCCTGGATACTTCTTCTTTGGTTGATGCGGTATACAGAAAAGTCAGTTCATTGCCCCAGGAAGGCAGGATGAAAGTCAGGACGCCTCTAAGTTTCAGATCTTCCACTGTCAGACCGGTCTCTTCAATGATCTCTCTTCTTACACATTCCTCGGGAGTCTCATTTTTCTTCATGTGTCCGCCGATGCCGATCCACTTTCCGGCATTCTCGTCCTGTTCCTTCTTGGTTCTGTGCATCATCAGATAAGAGCCATCTTTCTCAATATAGCACAATGTCGTCAGTCTCATTGCTCATCCTCCGCTTTTCTGATCACTCTTTTTTCTTACTTCCTCATTCTATTCTGTTTTCCTGCCTCTATCAACAAACAAGCCGTGCATCAGCTGCACGGCTTGTTTCAATAATCTGTAAGCTGCTGTCGCCTATTCCTGTCCTCTGGTCATCAGGAACATGCCGAAGTCTTCTTCCGAGATCCAAAGCTCTCCGATGAAGTATTCTCTTCCGGAATAGGTATAGTAATACTGGCAGTCGATGACTGCATTGTTGCCATAAAGTCTCAGGTTGTCATCCGCATCGAATCCTCCGCCGAAAGGCTCATAGCCGATCTCTTCATCCGATTCTGGCCACGCTTCATTGCCGTCGTTCGCCATCCTCGGATGCAGGGTGATGTTGATCTCGTCCTTGTCGTAATCGACCCCCAGCTCCGCATAACCCATCTCTTCGAAGTAATAGCCGTCCGTCGAGGAATCATAGCGGAAGATCAGATCGTATTTCCATATTCCTTCCGCATACTTGACAGCCGGGAAGTAGGCTTCTTCCGGAACCCCGTCGTACATGATGTCGTAGTAGAAATCGAAATCTTCCCAGTTGAGATTGTCCGCCGTATTAGGAACGGTCTCTCTGTCCTTATTGTGGAAATGATCCCTGGTCAGGTCTTCATCAACGACACCCATGGTATTCCGGTTCAGCGGATCTTCCTTCAGTTCGTCTGCCGCAGGCAAGGCAATCGTATCGCCTTCTTCCGGTTGAGAAGCGGTTCCTGTCGAGCTGCATCCCGCAAGGATCATGCAGATCAGCAGGAAAATGATGAATAAGCTTTTTTTCATGTTTCGTTACTCCTTTTCGAATATGACACTGAAGAACTTTCCGTCCTTCATGAACAGTAGAGGTATTCTGCGATCGGTAACGACATCGATGCCGACCTGCGCCGTAGAACCGTCGTCTGAAGCCAGCCCCAGATCGATCACTGCAGATATATCATCCAGGGATATCCGCCATTCATGGGCGACGTCGTAGCGTATATCCATGCTTCCGTGAGGCGGAAGATCTCCCGAGAGAAAGACATAGGTCCCGGCCTGTTCCCCGGAAGGAAGACCGGTCAGTCCTGCGAGTTCTTCATCGAAATCAAATACGAGACTGGTTCCATCCCCGTTGAAGACCATTGTTCCGTGTTGCGAAACAAAGGTTCCGTCATGCGGATCCGGTTCAGGGGTATCCGGTTCATAAGGATAGTTGTCCAGCTGTTTTCTCTGCTTTCTGTCGATGTAGAACAGCAGACCGATTGCCAGAACCGCCGTAAGCAGCATGATTCCGGCGATTTTGAATCCTTTCTTCATGGCCTGACTCCTTTCGCTTCAAGTGCACAGGGTCATAGAATGATCAGATCTTTCTATATTATCCGTATCGTTACTTGATGAGATTATTGTATCATTTCTGTTTCCGTAAATAAACATAGTGACTTTTTTAACAAAAAAAACAGATGTCATCATCTGTTTTAGTCCAGCGGTTTCTGATAGTAGTTTCCGTAGATGCTGGCGGTGTCTCTGGTTTCGATGAACGCATTCGGATCGGCTTCCAGAACGTAGCGTACGACTTCCGAAGTCTGGAAGGTATTCACTACCGTGTAAAGAACGCTTTCATCCTCGCCCTTGTATGCGCCCTGAGCGCTGATCTTGGTGATGCCGTGCCGGACGTTCTTCAGAACGGTTTCGATCACTTCGTTTGGTTTTCTGGTGACAACGATGATGGCCTGATGGGTATAGCGCTTATGCATCTTGTTGATCATGAAGTTGGACATGAACTGGAAGACGATGGAATAAGCCGCCCTTTCCCAGCCGTACAGCAGTCCCGTAGCCGCGATCAGGATGCAGTTGAGACCGAACGTCATATTCCACATGGAACGGCGATACTTGTTGGAGAAGTAGATCGAAAGGAAATCCATTCCTCCGCTGGAAGCGCCGTGCGACAGGGCAAAACCGATGCCCACCCCATTGACCAGACCGCCGAAGATCGCAATCAGCATCATCTCTTCCAATGTGATGATCTGAGGAATAAAGGTAGAAAACAGCGATGTCAGCGCTGTCTGCAGAAGAGAGAATATGGTAAACAGTTTTCCGATATGACGGTAAACGAAAACGGCCAGGATCGCGTTGATCAGGAAGTACGGAACTTCAAAAGGCAGGCTAATCGAAAAGAAGTCTCTCAATACGTCGGAGAAGAACCTGGACAGTCCGGTAATGCCGCTTGGATAGATTCCTCCGGGAATAGAAAAAGATGTCAGGGAGATCGTCTGCAGCACTGCCGAGAGGGTCACCCAGAAAGTCATGATCAGAATCTGAATACCGTTGTTTTTTTTCATAGGCTTTTAATCAAAGAATTGGTCGATATAGAACAGATGTTTCCCGCAGTGCAGGCAGCTAAACATGTGGATCTGGATAAAGGCATCATCAAGATCGAATCCGCTTTCGATCCATTCCGGATCTTCTTTCAGTTCCTTCAAAAGCTGCGGATCTTTCAGATCTTCGCAGATGAGCTGTTTCTCATAGGCGCAGTAGTCGCCGCAGTGGGAAAGCCAGTCGTTGAAGGTATAGGAATAGTAGCCCGGCGTATGATGGATCAGTTCTTCGGTCTTATCGGAATCGGAAATCCTGTTCAGGGAAGATACGTCGCAGAATTCCATATCGAAGGCTTTCACGGCCCTTCCGTCGGCGATACATTCCGGACAGATGAAAGATACATCCTCATCGGTAATGAACGGTCCCTCGCAGATCAGCGTTTCCTGCTTCCCGCAGCACTGACACGTCTTGGGGGAATCGTATTCCACAAAGACGCCGTTTTCCATCGGATCAGGATGATACCTGAAAAACGGATACCTGTTCGGATCCTTTTCATTATAATCCTTATATGTGATCTTCTTGTTCATATCATCTATCGGAAAGATCAATGATGATCTTCTTGCATCTCTTGCACAGATTCGCTCTGGCAGCAGGAGCCTTGATCAGGTTAAAACGGGAAAGAGAAAGACTGCTCAGATCTCCGGAAGCGAAAAATCTCGCATTCTTTCCTCTGTTGAAGTAGAGGTGCTCCCTGCTCTGTACGAATCCTTCTATCATTTCATTTCCGCAATACGGACAGATCATTCTTTTCCTCCTGTATCTTCTACCGAACAGTAAACGACAGTTGTCCTTATTCTCCGCCCATCTCGATCCAGTTCTCGCCAGATCCATCCAGACAGATCATGTATTCCATCGACTTGGTCAGATCGTCGTAACGGATCGCATACTGGTAGCTCTTGTCCGGATTCAGAGTCTCGCTGATCACATAAGTAACATAGACCCTGTCATCCAGGATCATGTATCCCGATCCGCCGATCCCGTAGTTTTCATCGTCAAGGTCTTCGGATGCGCCCGGAGCTTCGTTGTACAGATAGTGCTCATACATCGAAGCGTAATCCTTGAGTTCGCTTTCATCAAATATGTCATAATCGCTCTGATCTTCTATGCCCTGAGAGAGCGCATCATTCACAAACAGGACATTGGTACTCGGATCGATACCGAGATAGAACTGCCGGGCTTCACTTGCGTCGTCCGCCTTTATGGCCGTGAATACAGAATTAAGATGCGTGGCATCGCTGTCTTCGATGAATATGACAGGCTTGCTGTTTCTTTCCTGGAAGTAGGTTTTGTCTGTTTTCGGATAGGATGCGATCGTCAGAGTGATGTCCTTTTCCGGAATGATCAGATAGACGTTGTTTTCATTGCCCCGTCTTCCGTATACGATGTGGTCCTTTTTAATGTTTCTGACTGTATTCAGATGCAGAGTGTCGATTGCTCTGCCCAGGATCATGTCAAGATCTCTGTCTTCTGAGATGCAGCCCAGAAAGACGATCTTCGCTCTTTCATAGAATACCGGCTCGTCCGGTTCTGCCGTCTCAGGAACGGTTTCTTCCTCTGTCTTCGGTTCTTCTTCCGGAATATCCTCTTCGACGGTCTGAGTTTCCTGAATCTCTTCCACCGGTTCTGCAATCTCTTCCGCTTCTTTCTTCTTCTTGCATCCGGTCAGACACAGAAGCAGCACAAAAACGCTTAACGTGATCAACCAGATTATGTTCTTGCTGTGTAATCTTTTCATTGCCTACTCATCGTCTCCGTGGTAATAGCTGTTCACCATTTCTTTATACCCTTCCTCATCCAGATTCAGAAGAAGCATCCTGCTGCCTTCTACCTTGAAATAGAAGACCTCTTTCCCTTTCCTGCGGATGATCTTGAACAGCGCTCTGACTCTGTCGCGTTTCTTCTTTCTGTATTTCTCGAAGTAGGCAAATTCGGCTTCCGTACGTCCGCCCTGGTCCGTCAGTCTGTTTTTTTCCAGAGTCTTGACCGCCATCTCGATCAGTCTTTCCTTGTCTTCCTTGTTGTCGACATAAGCGTCGTCCTTGACAAAGGAAACGAAACGGTCTCTCTGGAATGTAAGTCTGCCGGTATCGCCTACCGCATATCTTCTGAATTTCTTACGGGATACTTCCGCCTGAAAAGGTCTGCCGTCGCTTCTGATCAGATCCAGACAGTAACGCTTGCCAAAATGAGGGTATTCGCCCTCGTTCCCTTTTTCAACGTACTTCTTTTCGATCCTTGCCCATACCGTCTGTTCCGGTGCCATCTTCGTCCTGATACCTTCAATGACACAGACGTACACCGTCAGCGTTCCTAAGAGAAGGAAGTAGATCCAGACAATCAGCTTATCCACAGTATCCCCTAAATCAGATCATGAAATATTCCGCTTTCTCATCGCAGCACATCAGTGCTCTTACAAGATGCTCATAACGGTAAGGTTCATAAGATTCCTCGCCTTCCGTTACATATTCCTTGCCGTCTTTGACCAGTTTTACCTGCCACTTTACCGCATCTTCGATCGGCGTTCCTTCGGCGGGATATATTCTATCCCATTTCTCGATTTCAGCCAGATCCAGTTCCTTCAGAAACGCTCCCGGATCATCTTTCGTACCTGAAAGACTCTCCAGTTCAGGAATGGTGGACTTTGTTTCATAATGCAGTTTATCAGCAGTGAACTGCGCTTCGAAATCGTATGTGCCGTCAAGACATGTGAAGTGGAAATGCAACTGATCCATATTTGTGCTCCTCATCCTAAATTGTATCACGCAATGACTGTTCTATAGGATAGGAATTGAACAGACGTTCTGTTTTACTGATACAATGATAGAGAACAGAAAGGATTTGTCTCTTGAAGAACGTAAACGTTTCCGTAAATGAAGAGATCTGCAGAAAGATCGCCGAAAAGGTAAAGGATGCCGGAGGCAGGACCTTTTACGTGGGCGGGTATGTCAGAGACAGACTGCTTTCTCTTGAGAACAAGGATCTTGACATCGAGGTACACGACATAACACCGGAAAAGCTCTATGCCGTTCTGGAAGAATTGGGAAAGCCCAAGACCGTCGGAAGCAGTTTCGGTGTGTACAATCTGAAGGGCTATGACGTGGATATTGCCATGCCCAGAAAAGAGACGACAACCGGCAGAGGACACAGAGACTTCGAGATCACGGTAGATCCTTTCATCGGTTACGAAAAGGCGGCCCGAAGAAGAGACTTCACCATCAATGCGATGATGGAAGATGTACTGACGGGAGAGGTGGTAGACCCGTTCCACGGAAGAGATGATTTGGAAAACAGGATACTGCGCTGTGTGGATCCTGTGACGTTCGTGGAAGATCCGCTGCGGGTATTGAGAGCCGCCCAGTTCGCATCGAGATTTGAATTCGCCGTCGATTCTCAAACGGTGGAATTGTGCAAGACGATCGATCTCTCGGCTCTGTCCAGGGAGAGAGTCGAAGAAGAACTCAGAAAGGCTCTGGTGAAAGGCGTAAAACCGTCGGTCTTTTTTGAGACGTTAAGACAGATGAATCAGCTTGATGTCTGGTTCCCGGAGGTGAAACGGCTGATCGGCGTCAGACAGGATCCGATCTATCACCCGGAAGGAGATGTCTGGATCCATACGATGCAGGTGGTGGACAATGCGGCGCTGTTCCGTGAGAAGGTATCCGATCCTTTCCGCTTTGAACTGCTGGCTCTATGTCACGACTTCGGCAAGATCGTCACAACGGCGGAAGTCAAC
>JAFWFS010000032.1 GCA_017515475.1 Erysipelotrichaceae bacterium
AATCGACAGTCGCAACCGTTTCATCATCCGAGCTGAACAGGAGATTGCAGCTGCTGAAGGAAGGGTAGACCGATACCCTGATCTGTTTCACCTCGTCCTTGTTCATGATGAAAGTCTCTTCCTCAACCGACAGCCCTTTGATCGTTCCCATCTGATCGATCAGGGAATCGTAGATGTGTAAGACATAAGAATTCGTCGCTCCTGTGCAAAGCGCTCCCTCAATCGTCGTTTCACCGGTCTTTTTCAGACGGATCGTACCTTCTTCATCGATCTCTGCCGTTTCCGGATCTGAGCTGTTCCAGCGAATATTCTTATCGATCGTATCTTCAGGGTACAGTTCATAGGCAGGCCAGGTGAACTTGTTGTGAATGTCCACCCAGACTTCTTTCGGATTGCCGAAATAGATCCCCTGCGTAACTCCCGCTTCTTCTCTTGTCAGATAAACGGCATGCAGTGTGCAGTCGTTTTGAATCCGTTCTCCTTCATAAGTCTTTCCGTTTTCATCTGTCCAATGACTGAAAACGTATCCTTCTTTATATGGAGCCTGCGGCGTTTTTTCCAGCGGATAACCGTGCGGGGTTTCCTGTGTCTTGAAGATCTTTCCGTCAGCCATATATGTAACGGTATCGAAAATGTGATACAGTTCCTGATCGATATTCGCTCTGATCCACTCCTGGCGCCGTTTCATCCAGGATTTCATCTGTTCCACTTCTTCATGGAAATCCTGCCGTAACGTCTTGCCGTTCTCGTCGATGATCGGCCATCTGCGCTGATCGTCTTTCCATGATTTCTCGATCTCTTCGGCAAGCTGATCGATCACTCCGTCCTCTTTAACCAGGTCGCTGATGATCGGATCAAGCACGTCCCATCGCTGTCTGAGGAGCTGCTGATAGACCGGTTCATGAGCTCTGAGATGATTCAGCCAGGACATGTTCCGGTGTACGAAACCATCGACCGCATCCAGACCGTTGCCTAAAGAAAGGTCAAAATCCCACAACGGACCCCAGTAAAGCTTTCCTTCCCTTTCTTTGTAAAGATAGGTGCTTGAAGTGATGAAGGCGTCATGATTCCCGGAAAACTCCTGGATCCACCAGTAATCGGCAGTTGAACGAAGGTCCATCAGCTCATCATACGGCTTACCGGAATCATCGGCAAACGTTTCACTGAAAATGGCGTCTTCGGTCTTCTGCAGATAGTCGGAAATGTATTCCTTCTGTTCAATGACGCCGTCTTCGTCTTGAGAAAACTGCGGTTCTTCATTGCCGAAACGCACATTGCGGTCACTGAGATAAACGTTTTCCAGCGCTTCATCATAAGCCGGATTGAGGCACAGCAGATAGCCGCCGCTGATTTCCGGTTCAAAGATGGCTTCCGGTTTCAGTTCATCGATGGCGATACGGTTTTCATCGATCCTGACCTGTTCGCTAAGCACATAACTGCCATAGTATTCTCCGTTGACTACCAGTTCGACCGGTACGGATTTCGGCGTATAAGCCAGGCCCATCCGTTCACCGATGTAACTGATGATGCGGTTTCTTATCATGGTCGTATCGTAACGGTTCGCCAGCAGGACCCAATGCTTGTTGGCATCCATCCCAAGGAGTTCCGCCTTGTCTTCCAGCTTGAAACGGTACGGCTTCTTGTCGGCCTCCCAGGTGCCATGTCCGCGTCCGCGGATGTAGTCCAGCTTCAGGGAATCGACGCCGGAGATCTCGTCTGCATATTCGTTTGCATAGCCTTCCGGCACACCGATGCTTAGCGTGGCGCCTTCTGCCCGATAGCTGTGATCTGCACTTTCGTTGACTTTCGTGAACTCTTCCGGATCGATCTGCAGATACAGTACCGGAAGACCGTTGTCTTCATAGTTCAATTCTTTTTCCGTCTGTCCCGGAATAAAACGGCATCCCGTGATACACATCAGCAGAATCATTGCTGACACAATATACTTTTTCATCATGACCGTTCCTTGTTCCATACACATTAATTGTATCCCCATTAATACCAATATCTGCTCCACAGATTGAAGATACCGATCATGGCAGCGGCAGAACCCAGCCACAGCAGGATATTCAGGAATTTCGGTTTCTCGTTCTTTATCATTTCATCTGCTCCCCCTGTTTTTACGGGCGCATTTGTATCGTCGTGACGTTTCTGTTTACTGCTTCTTGCAAAGAAGCTTCAGCGTTTTTTCGGCTTTTTTGATCGTGATTGAATCTGATATGCTGCCGATGAATTCGCCGTCGGCAAAAATGCCAGCTTCATCGTGATTGACCGCGATCGTGATCGGCTTGTCGTCCCTGACGACCAGAGGATGGATGTCCTTGGTATGGGAACAGATCGGCGTGATCGTCAGTGTGTTCGTATCGTCATCCAGCAGCGGTCCAAAGGCGGCCAGATTGTAGGCCGATGAACCGACCGGAGTTGATACGATCAAACCGTCACAGCGGGTCATATAACGGAAATGTCCGTTCACCGAGAGACTCAGATCCACCGTCTTACCGAAACTGGTCTTTCCTGCCGTAATGTCGTTCACGGCATAGTGCTCAACGCCGTTCATCCCGCATTTCAGCAGGATCTTTTCACTCAGTTTGGCCTTCTTGATCGCTTCATTAAAACCGGCGATTTCTTCCTGTTTCAACAAACATAGATAGCCCAGCCGTCCGCAGTTGATCCCAGCCAGAGGCTTATCATAGACGATCGCGTTCTGGGCCGCTTTCAGAAGCGTGCCGTCGCCACCCAGGGAAAGGATCAGATCACAATCAGAAAAGGAGTCACAGATCATGTGACCCCCTTCTTTCAGTCTATTACCGATGTTTTCCACATCTTCTTTTGCGATATGTGAGCCGTAATAGAGATACAGTTTCATTATTTCTTACTTAGATATTCATCAATCGATTTCGCAGCCAGTTTACCGGCGCCCATGGCACTGATAACGGTAGCCGCTCCGGTAACCGCATCTCCACCCGCATAGACGGCATCACGGGAAGTAAGACCGTCCTCGTTGACGATGATGCCGCCGTGGGAATTGACTTCCAGACCCTTGGTCGTATCCTTGATCAGCGGGTTCGGTGAAGTACCGATCGACATGATGACGGTATCGACATCCAGAACGAATTCCGATCCCGGAACTTCAACCGGTCTTCTTCTGCCGGAAGCATCCGGTTCACCCAGTTCCATCCTGATGCACTTGATGCCTGTAACGAAGCCGTTCTTCGGATCTCTTGGATCTTCAGGGTTGTTGTAGCCGAGGATCTCGACCGGATTGTTCAGCAGTCTGAAATCGATGCCTTCTTCTTGCGCATGTTCGACTTCTTCTTTTCTTGCAGGAAGTTCTTCCATCGATCTTCTATAGACGATATAGACCTTTTCTGCACCCAGACGCAGAGCGGTTCTTGCCGCATCCATCGCAACGTTGCCGCCGCCTACGACAGCCACTTTTCCGCCCTTCATGATCGGCGTAACCGGATCTTCGCGGTAAGCCTTCATCAGGTTGGATCTAGTCAGGAATTCGTTGGCGGAATATACGCCTTTGTATGCTTCGCCTGGAATGTTCATGAAACGAGGCAGTCCTGCACCCGAACCGACAAATACGGCTTCATAGCCCATTTCGAACAGTTCATCGATCGTCAGGGTCTTGCCGATGACGACATTGGTATCGATGTCGACACCAAGAGCCTTCAGCGTATCGACTTCCTTGGCAACGATCTTCTTCGGCAGTCTGAATTCCGGAATGCCGTAAACCAGAACACCTCCGGCCGTATGCAGCGCTTCATAGACGGCAACCTTGTAGCCTTTCTTGGCCAGATCTCCGGCACAGGTCAGTCCGGAAGGACCGGAACCGACGATCGCAACCTTGTGGCCGTTTGGAGCCGGTACCTGAGGTTTTGCCGTGTTGTGTTCGTTATGATAATCGGCAACAAATCTTTCCAGTCTGCCGATGCCGACCGGTTCAAACCTGATGCCTAAAGTACACTTGGATTCGCACTGGCTCTCCTGCGGACAGACTCGGCCGCAGACGGCAGGCAGTGACGATGTTTCGGATATGATCTGATAGGCTTCTTCGAACTTGCCTTCTTTGACCTTGGCGATGAATTCCGGAATATGGATATTGACCGGACATCCGGCTACGCACGGTCTGTTCTTGCAGTTGAGACAGCGGCTGGCTTCGTTGATCGCCGTTTCTTCGCTGTAACCCAGCGCGACTTCATTGAAATTGTGGGCTCTGACTTCCGGTTCCTGAACAGGCATCGGATTCTTCGTTTGTACGATTGCCATTATGCGACCTCCTTGAACAGATTGCACGCTTCTTCGTAGGCGTGTCTTTCAAAATCCATATACATTCTGTTTCTTGACATTGCTTCATCAAAATCGACTTCATAGCCGTTGAAATCAGGGCCGTCAACACAGGCAAACTTGGTGACTCTCTTGCCGTCCTGGTTCAAGGTAAGACGGCAGCCGCCGCACATGCCCGTTCCGTCGATCATGATCGGGTTCATGGATACGGTTACCGGAATATTGAAAGGTTTGGCCGTAGCGACGACGAATTTCATCATGATCAGCGGTCCGATCGTGATGATCTGGTCAAAGGTCTCGCCGTTTTCCAGCATTTCCTTGAGCGGAACCGTAACGTTGCCGTGCTGGCCGTATGAACCGTCATCCGTCATGACAAAGAGCTTATCGGAGCAGGCCTTGAATTCGTCTTCAAGAATAACGATGTCCTTGTTACGGAAACCGATGATCGAAGTGACTTCGGCACCCAGACGATGGAATTCCTGCGCAACAGGCATGGCGATTGCGCAGCCGACACCTCCGCCGACGATACATACTTTCCTGATGCCTTCCGTATGCGTAGCGACGCCCAGAGGGCCGACAAAGTCCTGCAGGAATTCGCCTTCCGACTTGTGGTTCAGTTTTTCCGTCGTACCGCCTACGATCTGGAAAATGATCTTGACGGTTCCTCTATCCGGATCGGTTCCGGCCACAGTCAAAGGAATCCTTTCGCCGTCTTCGTCAACTCTCAAAATGATGAACTGTCCCGGTTTCGCCTTTCTGGCGACCAGAGGGGCTTCGATCTCCATCTGAGTGACGGTAGCATTCAGTGGTTTTCTGCTGATAATTTTATACATATAAAATCCGTCCTTTCTGTAAATGCCATTCTTATATCTTCCTTGTGTAGAAATCGGACAGATCAAGAATACATTAATATACTATCATTTTTTTCTCTTTATGATCTGTTTAATTCCCCTGAATCCGGTTGACTCGAACTTTTTGAATTTGTATTATTAAAAAGGACTTTAATAAAAAATGTATATGAGATAGGAGGAAAATATGTTCGATTATACTGGTAAAGTTGTTGCTGTTACAGGTGCGTCTTCCGGTCTAGGCAAACAGATGGCTGAAGGTTATGCACAGCAGGGTGCCAATCTGGTACTGATGGCTAGAAGAGTCGAAAGACTTGAAGCAAGCGCAAAGGAATGGAAAGAAAAATACGGTGTAGATGTCCTTCCGGTTGCCTGCGACGTTACGAATTCCGATTCAATCAAGGCCGCTACTGATGCAATCAAGGAACACTTCGGTCATTGCGAAGTCATCGTCAACTGCGCGGGTGGCGAAAAAGGTACAGGTACGCCGATGGTTGACTACAAGAGAGAAGACTGGGATTTCACACTGAATCTCGACTTGACTTCTATCTTTGCTGTTACACAGGGTTTCGTCAAGATGATGAAGGAAGCCATGGCTGCAGGCAAGCAAACTTACGGCCGTGTCATCAATATCGCTTCTATCTACGGTCTTGTAGGTAATACCGCAATTCCGACGATCGCTTATCATACAACCAAGGGTGCTGTTGTCAACTTCTCCAGAGGCGCTGCCGCTGAGCTGGCTACTTCCAACATCACGGTTAACACGATCTGCCCGGGTTACTTCTATACTGAACTGACGACTGAAACGCTCAATTCAGAATACTTCCAGGCTTTCGCAAAACAGTCCGTTCCAATGCAGAGATACGGCCATGAAGGCGAACTGAATTCCGTTGCGATCTTCTTAGGCGCTGAGGAATCAAGCTATGTAACCGGCCAGGCTATCGCTGTCGACGGCGGTTATACTTGCGTATAAGCATTCTGTCTAACAAATATAAAAACAATTGACCTGCCGCTTACCGGCAGGTTTTTTTATTCTGTCACATCCGCTTTTCTTTTAAGAACATGATGGTGTGTAAAACAAAAAGCCTTTTCAGCAGTTTCATTATAAACAAAAACACAAACAACAAAGAAACCATCTTACAAGCTTAATCAAAAAAGCAGCCTTATACTGAGACTGCTTTATATCTGATTTACAGCAGGAGCTGTTCGCTGTCCTTTAATAGCCCCAGCTTCCCTTAACCAGAGCAACCGTGATCCTGTCTTTTTCAAAACACTTTACTATCTTGCTGAACTGATTGCATATTCTCATGTCACTGCTGCAGTTGACGCACATACCTGCCTTTCTGCAAGGTGTATCATTGTTTAGACGGATGTTGTTGGCGATGGCGGCGACATTACGGATTCTGGTCCATGCCTCTTCCTCGTTGTTGACGATCTTGTTCTCACCAACAAACAGATAGACCTTCTTAGGACCAAAACTGATCGCAGCCACTCTGTTTCCTCTTCCGTCGATATTGAACAGATGCCCGTCCATGGAAATGGCGTTGCAGCTTGCAAGATAATAGTCGGCCATGAACGCCTGTCTACGAAGAACGTTTCTTTCTTCTTCGCTCTTGCTGCGGGCATTCTTGTCCAGAAAATTGATATTCATGGAACACAGCATTTCTTCAATACCCAATTCGCGTACAGACTGGCTTCCGCCCATTGCGACAGTCGATCCGTCTTCAATGGTGCTTCTGATCAGTTCTTTCGCTTCATCGGCATTCTCCAGAACAACGCAATTGAAACCATTGTTTTCTAAACGGTTCTTTAATGCGCCTAGCCTTAAATTTGCGGCTTCTTCTACGTTTTTATCCATGTTTTTCTCCTTTGGTCTGACGCCTGCTTCTTCGGTTGTTTTCGTGTTCGTTTCTCTATTCCTTGTGTTTGTATATGTATTAATAATACAGTATTTGTTTTGCTGTTTGTAGAATATCGTGCTATATAGATTTTATGTAAACAAATCTTTATGTTTTCTTTTTGTGCTTGGGTGTTATAAACTTGATTAGAAAGGACTATGATGGAAGACTTCAACATTCTTATCGGCATTCTTCGGCTGCTTGCGGGCGTCGGTATATTCCTGACGGGATGCGACATCATGTCCAGCAATCTTGAAGCCGCCAGCTCCGATAAACTAAAAAGACTTTTATCAAAAGTGTCCAACAACAAAATCGTTGGCGTTTTGATCGGTGCGGTAGCTACGATCGCAATACAGTCATCCAGTGCGACCACTGTCATGACAATCGGTTTTGTCAATGCCAGGATCATCTCCCTGCAACAGGCCGCGACAATCATCTTTGGCGCCGAAATAGGTACGACCATTACCGGACAGCTTGTTGCCTTGGGAATGCTGGGAAGCAGCGAAATTAACATGGACGTGATATTCTCCGCCCTGGCCGGCTTGGGTGTGTTCGTAACCATGTTTTCCAAACACGACAACATCAAACTCGTCGGCAACATCATGACCGGTCTGGGACTGCTGTTTGCGGGACTGGATATGATGTCAGGCGCAATGAGCGGATTTGCCCAGTATCCTCAGCTCAAAGAATTCATTGCGGTTCTTGATTCTTCCTTTCTGCTGATCATCATCGGTGCAATCCTGACAGCGATCATCCAGTCTTCTTCGGCGATGACTTCCATCTCCATTACGATGGTCGCGGCAGGTCTGATCAACATCTCTCAGGGCATCTATCTGACTCTCGGTGCAAATATCGGCACCTGTCTGACCGGCATGCTTGCGGCTGCCAAGGCAGACGGCGTCAACGCCAAAAGGACATCCCTGATCCAGCTCTTGTTCAATATCGGCGGAGTTGTTCTTGTTTATCTGAGCGATCTGCTTCTTTCCCTGTTCTCCGGTGGAGAGATCACATACGGGGCATTGTTCTCAAACATGTTTCCGGGACTTCCTCATACCCAGCTGGCGATGTTCCACACCGTTTTCAATATCGCTTCTGTTGTAATCGTTCTTCCTTTTACCGGTAGACTGGTTGCCCTGGCAAAAAGACTGATCGATGACAGACCTGCAGACAACAGTGCCGAACGCTTCTTCTACGTCAACGAAAGTATGATCTCTACTCCTTCTATAGCAGTCGAACAGATCAGGCAGGAAATCGTAAACATGTCCAATATCGCCATACAGAACTTCAATATCTCTGTTGACATGATAAAAACACTGAACTTCGACAGGGAAGAAGATTTTGTGAAGAACGAAAAGGAACTCAACTTTCTGAATGAAAATCTTGTCGATCTGGTCCTAAAGATCGTTCAGTCCGGCAAGGTTAACAAAAAGGATCTGAACTACCTGTCTTCTACTTACACTGCCGTTTCCGATCTGGAAAGTATCGGTGATTATGCCGAAAACATTGCCAGGTATGCCCGTGACATGGCGGATAACGATTCTTCTTTCTCAGCGAAACTGCTTGCAGAAATGGAAGCCATGAGGCAGCTCATAAACGGTCTTTATCTGCTTGTGCTGGACTCTTATAAAGACGGGAAGAAAAAACCGTCCAGAGACATCAAGAAATTTGAAGCAAACATCAATGCCTTATCGGGCCACATGGTGAATACTTATGTTGAAAGGCTGAACCAGAATGAATTGACCGGTATTTCCGGAACGGGTTATCTGAAGTTCTACAATGACACGGAAAGGATCGGAGATCACCTCATCAATCTGATCGACAAGGATTACATTCTTTCACATTGATGATTCCCAGCTTACGGCTCATATAAAAACCTCCTCATACATAAAGAGGAGGTTTTTTATCAGGCTGTACGTATTATTGACGGTTTCGCTCCTTTCTTCGTATATAATAATGAATAGGAAACAAGAAGTTATATCATAACAGAAAAGAAGACAGATGAACGTAAAGAATATCGAGGACAAAGATCTCGATAAAGTATCGGGAGAAGCTTTATTTTTGGTTTTTTCCGATGACGAATATGCATCAGCGGGTGTTGAGGTGTCAGACCCGGGGTTCTTCACCAACGACGGATACAAATTGATGGCTTCAAACGAAGATCTGACCGAATCTCTGGCGAACCTGGCAGTCTACTATTACAAAGCCAAAGGCGTTCCCGCAAAGAAAATCAGCGAACTAAGAAGGTAGGACAGCAGCAAGAACAAACCTAACCGCGGATAAGCGTTCCGGTATCAGACTATCTAAAAAACGGATCATGAACTAGTCATCAAAAAGCAGACAATTCATAAAAAGGCCTAGAACCCCATTTCGGTTTTGAACTGAAATGAGGTTTTATAATTCAGTGAATAGGATGCGTTCACTTTTGTAGTGCTTTCTAGATGATGATCTTATTTCAACCTTTTTTTGATAATTTTGGCTAGAATAGGACAGTTCTTACTATTCCCACTCGATTGTGCTGACCGAAAGGAAAGTCGAACAGTGAATCGACGAGGCACACGTCGATGCCCTGCGAAGCTATCTCATGCAGCAAAGGCGCATAAGCCTTTTCGTCCACCTTGCCTCCCTGATAGAAAATCAGGGCGCAGTTCTCTGAGGGTCCGTCGAACAGCCAGCCGTAGTCCGTCTGACTGATCTTCACTTCATCGGACTTCATGGCTTCAAGAGCCTTCTCATCACCCCTGTATCCGTCAAGGAAATAAATGAAAAAGGCCGCCGTCAGCAGCAGAGGTATCGCAAGCAGCCATTTCCTGTTTGACCTGATTCTTTTCATATCTTATGGAACTGCGATGTTCCCGTATTCATCAATAGCGAACGTCTCTGT
>JAFWFS010000004.1 GCA_017515475.1 Erysipelotrichaceae bacterium
ACCAGTAAATGTCAAAGCCCTGATCATTGCGGCGTTCGTACTGCTGCTTATCGGTATAGCTTCGTATTTTCTGTTTTTCTCACCGAAGATTGAGATGCCTAACTTTGTAGGCAAGACCAAAGCCGATGTCGGTTCCTGGGTTAAACAGCAGGGCATCGAATCTTCAGGTATTGTTTTTGAAAGTGTCTATGATTTTGATAACGAGGAAGGTGCCATCATCTCACAGAGTATCAAATCAGGCAAGAAAGTGAAAAAGAATGTAAAACTCAACTTTACAGAATCAAAGGGACCGGATCCAGAGGAAGCCATAACTCTTCCGTATCTCGAGAGTATGACCAAGGATGAGATCCAGGACTGGATTTCAACCAATAAACTGTTAAAGACCAAGATCTCAACTTCCTATAATGAAAACGTTCCGGAAAGCACGGTTATCGATTACAGCTTTACGGGCTGCGAAGCTGATACTTTCACCAGAGGCTGCAATCTGAAGATCAATATCTCCAAGGGTGCTGCTCCTGCGGGAACCGTCACGGTTGAGGATTTTGAAAAGAAACCTTTTGCGACGGTCGAAGCCTGGGCAAAATCCAAGAAGATCGAACTCAATGTCGTAGAACAGTATTCCGATAAGATCGAAAAAGACAGTGTCATTTCCCAATCTGTCTCTTCAGGCAAGACGATGAAGGAAGGCGAAACGCTGACGGTTGTCGTATCCAAAGGCAAGGCCGTCTATATGGAAAATATGGTTGGCTGGGACAAGGAAAAGGTGAGCAGCTGGTGTGCCAAGAATTCCCTGGCTTTCAAGCTCAAGGAAGTCTATACAACGCAGCCGGAAGGGACCTGTATCTCGCAAAGTATTCCAAAAGGCAAACTGCTGTCTGATGATGATTATCTGGAAGCAGTTGTCTCTTTAGGCAATTACGTCAAGATCGGCGATTTCTATAACCGTCCATATCACAGCACCAATGGCGTGGAAGGCCTGCATGAATACAAAGATGCGCAGAATGAAAAAGGTGCTGATATCACTACCAGCAAGACCACAGCTTTTGACGATGTCGTTCCGGCAGGCTATGTCATCAAGAACGATCTGGAAGTCGAAGTCGGCGGTACTTTATATATCGTCATCTCCAGAGGCAAGAATGTCTGGTTGGAAGATGTTACCTATACTGATGATGAAGGCAATGTACATGAGCTGAAATGGTCCGATATCATCGGCATGAGTGAAGAAGAAGCCCGAAAGCTCTGCGGTGAAGATGTCAACTTTGAGATCGTCTATATCAACAACGGCGATCCAAACACCAATGGCAAGGTTGTGAATGCCTATCGGGCTGATGGTGTTTCTCTGTCTGCCAAAACCTATCTGCCGCAGGATGTCCTACTCACGATCCTTGTCAACGATATGAACAGGTAAGCAGATGAATTTTATAAATCGCGCTTTTAAAAATGTTACCCGGAAATATTCGAAGTCGATTCTGCTGATTCTGACCTTTTTTCTGATCGGCAATCTCGTCATCGTCGGTTTAGGTGTTTCCAATGCCTCCAACAGTGCCAAGATCCTGACCAGAAAAAAGATGAGAGCGGTTGTTACCTATAAGGTCGATTATGAAAAAGTCTGGGCTTACATGGATTCCATTGAAGATGAAGATGAAAGGC
>JAFWFS010000005.1 GCA_017515475.1 Erysipelotrichaceae bacterium
CCTGCCAGGAAAGTGATCATCAAACGAGGCATAAAGGCCACTGAATACTGGACATATTGCCAAGAAGTCGGGTGTGATGTCTGGGGACTCTTATCAAGCATAAAATCCATCAGCGGTGAACCGGTATGCCTGTGGCTCCCGAAACATTTAAGAAAGCCGATAGAGAATGGATACGTTCAGGGGGTGGAAGTGGGTCTTGATTATTCCGGTATCGTTCCTGAAGGGTTTGAAGTCATAGAATTGCCGGCTTGTGCATATCTTCTATTCAGAGGAGAGCCTTTTGAAGAGGATCGTTACGGCGAAGCAATCGAAGAGATATGGGATGCTGAGAAAAAGTATGATCCGGAATTCATCGGATATGAATGGGATGAGATGAATCCCAGGATCCAGCTAGAGCCAATCGGAGAACGGGGATACATCGAGCTGGTGCCTGTGAAGAAGTTACAATAGTGTTACGTGCAGATAAATAAAAAAAGAATTCCATATTGAATGTGATAGAATGAAACTGCATCGGAGGACAGTGTGCCGTAGCACAGGGGATCGCAAGCCGTAAGGTTGGCAGGCCGCCTGTCAGATAAGATGTCGGGTGAGCCCGGAAGAACAGCGTTTTCTTGCCGGGTTTTTGTTTTTCCGGCTGACAGGAGGTTTACATGATGAAGAAAACAAAGGTAAAACTGATTCCTCTTTCGGAGGATGACAGAGAACAGTTTATCAAAGACAATCAGTGGGCTTTCAAGTATGGAGCTACCGAAGAATTCGGCAAAAGAGATGATCATTTTGAAGAGGAAGGAGAGATCATTTCAAGAGAAACCATCGAAGAATCCATTGACAACGGCGAGGCTTACAGGATCATCTGTGACGGCGTCAAAGCCGGAGGTCTGATCATAAGGATCAAAAAGGACCGGGGGGATCTTGATATCCTGTTTATCGATCCTGATGTCCACAGCAAAGGCATAGGATATGCCGCCTGGTGTGAAGTCGAGAAGCTTCATCCGGAAGTCAAAGTATGGGAAACTGTGACCCCGTACTTTGAAACCAGAAACATCCATTTCTATGTGAATCGGTGCGGATTTCACATCGTTGAATTCTTCAATTCCCATCATCCTGATTCCAATGATCCTGATCTGTCTGAAGAAACAGACGGGGAATTCTCGGATGGAATGTTCCGATTTGAGAAACGGATAAAATAATCTCAAGTTGGTTTTCGATAAAACACCGATTGATGGGATGCGTGTTTGAGTAACCCTACAGGCTCTTCCAGAACAATTCTGCAGGGACATTTACAAACGCATTTTTCTGTCAGAAAAGAAATTCTTCAGGTAAACTGAAATCTGTTGGTTTATCCCAAGGCACCAATCAATAACCAAGGATCTATTTCGGACAAACAGATCCTTTTTGTTTAAATAAATGATTTAGTTTTTCAGAAGCAAATCTCTTTTTGACCGGTGGAAAACCGAACGGGATTAATGTATTATTATAGTTAGTTAATGCTAACTTGGGAAAGGACAGATGCCTCACGGATGTTGTGAGGCAAATAAAACAAGATTGAGTTAGTCATTACTAATTATAATAGGAGGAGCAAGTCACGAATCCTGCTTTATTTTTTGACGGAACTCATTATTTCACAGATCGTCTTCCTTACAAATATCGGTCTGATCAAGAGAAAAAAGTCGGATTTCCTATGCCGTATTCTGACAGAACGTATGAATCGAAAAGATTCATGATTTAGAAAGGATTAATAATGAACAGATTTGAAGGTGTTGCCAATACGTTATTTGTACCTCTGGTGGCAAGGATCGCCATCTCTAAAGAGTTTCCGGAGTATTTTAAAGATGAAAAAGCGCTTGAACTGGAACCGTATCTGCCTGATGATGCAACAAAAGGCTCGTCCCAGTACAGCAATATCGCCTCGGTAGCGCGATATTACAACATGGACCGGATGGTCATGGCCTTTGCCGAGAAAAATCCGGAATGTAACGTGGTCTATCTCGGTGTAGGTCTGGAAACGGCTTGCGACCGAATGCAGAAAAAGCTTACTGAAGTCCAATGGTACGAGTGCGATCTGCCGGAAGTCATCGAAGCAAGAAAAAAGGTGTTCGGACAGCGTGAAAAGGAATTTCTGATCCCCGGAGACATGTTCAAAATGGAATGGACTAAATGTATTGATTCGTCTTTACCGACGCTTCTGATCGTTTCCGGTGTATTCCAGTATTTCCATGAAGAAGACATCATCGCCTTTATCGGAAACTGTAAAAAAGTCTTTCCGGATGCGGAGATGATCTTTGATGCGACAAGCAGATCCGGTCTGCTGTATACCAACTGGTTCATTAAACGAACCGGCAATAAGAACGCTTTGATGTATTTTGGCATTGATGACAGTAAGGAATTTGCTCAAAAATGCGAAACGGTTCTGCTTGAAGAAAGAACCTTTTTTCCGGATGCACTGAAGATGATAGGGAAGAAACTGAATCTGATAACCAGGATCTCCATGAAGATAGCGGAACGAAACAAATCGGTAAAGATCCTTCATCTGAAGCTGACTGATTCTAAGTAAAGACAAAGCACAAAAAGGAGAAAAAATGAAACTGGGATTGATGGGAAGGCTGTTTCCTGTTTTATTAGAGAAAGTCGTTTATGATTACACGGTGTTTGCCGTTAAAGATATAGATATCTGCAAGTTCAAAGAAAGACATTTGAAAGAATACAAGGCGATGGTTGCCAGAACTCCTTCCATTGGTTCAATGAAAGATAATATGTTTGCACCGGTCATGTATCTGGCTTGCTATGGATTTTCCTATTACAGGGCTGATCCGGAACATATCACAATGGAAGTCTTTGGCGGCATGATCGATGCAATCTGCAAAAGCGACATGATGAAGCGTTTTTATCAGGGGAAGAACTGTTTCGATCAAAAAGAGATCGACAGATATGTCCGCGGATCGAAGCGTTCCAAGAAACGCGAATATCCGATGGACTGGGTCTTTGATTTTTCATATGACCTGTCGGTTCCGGAATACTATGTGACACATCATGAATGCGGTGTCTGCAAGATCGGAAAGCAGGAGAATCTGATGTTTCTAACTCCGCATATGTGCGTCATGGATTATCCGACAATAGAGTATAAAGGCGGAAAGCTGATACGCACAAAGACACTGGGAAACGGCGATGAATGCTGCGACTTCCATGTAGTGAAAAAGGCTTGAAAGGGTCTCTTGTTGGATGAGAATCTATGAATTCGGCAAAGAAAATCCGGAATGCATCCTGTTGATCCATCCATCGCTGGTGACGTGGGATTATTTTGAATATGTCATACCGTTGCTGGAGAAGCATTACCATCTGCTGATTCCGGCGCTTCCGGGATACGATTTGAAGGATGATTCGGACTTCAGTTCGGTTGAAGCGGTCGCTTTGCGGCTTGCCGCTGATCTTGCGGATAGGGGAATTCAGGAAGTGGAGACGATCTATGGCTGTTCCGTGGGAGGAAGTATCGCCCTCAGAATGGCAGTGGATGGGAAACTGTCGGCTAAAAACATTGTCATGGACGGAGGGATCACTCCTTATCAGCTGCCTTGGATCCTGACGCGTTTTATCGCCCTTCGCGATTTTGGGCTCATGGCATTTGGCAAATCCGGAGGGGAAAAACTGATCGTAAAAGCTTTCAGTTCTACGGGGTTCAGTGAGGAGGACATGAAATACGTGGCCGGAATCTTCCGCCATTGCACATTTAAAACATTATGGAACACTTTCAATTCCTGCAACAACTACAAGATGCCGAAAGAAGTCATGCATCTTCCTTGCAGGATCTATTACTGGTATGCGGAAAAAGAACGCAAGGCCAGAGACTGGGATATAAAATACATGAAGAAGTATCTGCCGGACACTGTTTTTAGGTGTTTCGAAGGGATGGATCATGGCGATATGGCACTGTTTCACCCGGAACGGATGGCAAAGGAACTGCACAGATTAAGCCAGAAACCCGAAAACCGAGAATAATGAATTTATTTCAAGTAAATAGATTCTTTTTTACGATTGGACTTGTTTTGTATAATAAAAGAGATAGATAAATCGGAGCTTAGAAATATGAAGAAACTGTTCACCGCCATAAGAGCAGCCGATCTGAAAACGGTAAAGCAGATCATCGAGAATAAACCGGAACTGATCAACTGTAAAGCCAAACAGCCGCCAAAGAAAGATGACGGCCAATCGCCGCTGCAGGTTTCGCTGAAGACGGGCAATACCGCCATTGCGGAATATCTTCTGGATATGGGGGCGGATGTCAATTATATTGAGGACGAATCCTGCTGCAATCAGTGGAGAGCTCCCGCCATACATGATGCGATCAGCTGTGCAGTCATGCTGAGCAGGTGGAACACCAATGACAGTCTGAGAGGATTTGTCGTACATTCTGATGAAGAAAGGGCAAAGGCGGCAATCAATCTGCTGAAAAGAATGATAGATGCCGGAGCGAATGTCAATGCGCTTGATTCCTATGGAAATTCAGGACTGAACCGTTTTATTCTGCAGGCAAACCAGATCCTTCCGTCATACGACTACAGAGAACATAGAGAGAGCAACGATCGCATCTTCACCAAAGAGCTTCATGATGATCTGAAAATCATCCTGCAGATCTTAAAAGATGCCGGAGCCGATATCGGATATGTAGTGCCCAATACGGGAGCAACGATCCGTGATTTCTATAAAGAAGGATCTATTTCGACATTGTTGCGTGAAGTATACGGGTATTGACAGAATGGCTTTATGGCCTTGTCGGGTTATCAGCGGAGAAGATAGATATGGAGAGATTTGTTTATATCACGTTGAGAGATAAACCGTCACTCAAAGATACGGCGGCAGAATGGTTCCACAGAAAATGGGGAGTGCCGAAAGACAGCTATCTGGAGTGCATGGAACGCTATCTGAATAGAGAAACGGAATACGGATGGTATCTGTGCATGGACGGCAGCAGAATCGTCGGCGGAACAGGCGTTATCGAGAATGACTTTCATGAGAGAAAGGATCTGTATCCGAATGTCTGCGCCGTGTATACGGAAGAAGAGTACCGTGGCAAAGGCATTGCGGGGCATTTGCTTGAGATGGCGGTAAACGATCTGAAAGTCAAAGGCATTACGCCTGTCTATCTGACAACGGATCATACCGGCTTTTATGAAAAATACGGCTGGGAGTTTCTCTGCATGGTTCAGGGAGACGGAGAACCGGATATGACCAGGATGTATATCCACCGATGAATCCCGGTTTTTACGATCCATCAGTTTAAAAAGATACAACCGATCAGGGAGTATACGAAAGGCAGAAAATGAAGAAAAAGTATATAATATGGTTCTGTTTGTTTCTGGTCTTAGTTTCCGGATGTTCGAATTCCTTGGAAGATGAAAAACAGGAAACGGACAAAACGGAAACGGCAGAGAAAGAATACAACGAGGAGAACCTTGAGATGAAACTGATTATCAGTGATACAGAAGTACCGGTAACATGGGAAGATAACGATTCCGTAAGGGCGATCATGGATATGATATCGGACCGGCCGTTGACAGTACAGATGTCCATGTACGGCGGTTTTGAGCAGGTCGGCGAACTCGGACGAAGCATCGTCAGGAATGACAGGCAGATCACAACGGATCCCGGTGACATCGTTCTGTATGCAGGGAACAATATCGTAGTATTCTATGGATCCAATTCCTGGGCTTATACAAGACTCGGCCACATCGATCTTTCAGACGATCAGCTGAGAGACCTTCTGGGAAACGAGGATGTTAAGATAACGCTATTCAGATAGAATACCATTTATGAAAATTTTAAAAGCATCCATGGTAATATACGGAAATATCGGTGGATGCTTTTTATCTGCCGTTTGTATCTTTTTTTTGAAAGGAAACTCAATGATGCCGCTTACCTGACGACAAGATCTTCCAGTTCTTTGTTTTCATTCAGAACGTTCAGATCGATGTATGTTTCACCGCCCGAATATCCTTGCAGTTGACCTCTGTTGAGATACTGCCAGATATACCAGTCGTCCCTGTAGTTCCAGTTTATAGGCGTATACAGGCTGGAGATCCATTTCCTGTATCCGTCAAATTCTCCCTTCAGGTATTTCTCATATATGTCTGGTCTTGTGTAGATCAATGGTTTGACTCCGTATACTTCTTCAACGATTTCTAGGAATGTGTTCAGTTCTCTTACGACATCTTCTTTTTCCGGAGGATTTTCTTCTTTGTTTCCGTAGTATTCCATATCGACTGCCGGAAGCAGTCTTCCCCTGATATCCGCACCTACGGCATTGATGAAGTTCTCCGCCTGGGTCTTTCCGGGGCTGTCATAGGAAAAGAAATGATACGCTCCGGAAAGCAGACCGGCTTTTTCGGCGTTCTCCCAGTTTTCCTGAAACCTCGGGTCCTGCATGCCGCTTCCTTCCGTTGCCTTGATGTAGATGAACCTGATGTCCTGCTGTTTCAGTCTTTCCATGTCGATATCCGCCTGATACGATGAAACATCGACGCCGATTACGCTGTTTCTTTCATCCACAAACCATCTGTTGATGAAGATCTTCTTCTGTTTCGCCAGAAGAAAGACGGTCAGGTATATGGCCGAGAGCATCACTACCAATACAGTCAGTATGAATACAAGTCTTTTGGTGATCTTTTTCATATTTATGTATACTATTATACTGCATGAAAATGCCCTGGATGAAGACGAGAATACTCCTTTTAAACCGCAGAATGAAAACCGAATGATGTTCTGCGGTTCGTATCTGCCCTTTTAAGTGCCATCAGAAAACCGCAGTCTTGTTTCAGGTAAACGGACCATTTCCGCTTTTCATTAATATCCGGTTTTTACATTTTCTTTACAAATATAAAATCTTTTTTCTGTATATTATTGTTGACAGATGATTTACTGTGTTGAAGATGACCGTTCGATCAGAGAGCTGATCACATATACACTGAAAATATCCGGATTTGATGCCGAAGGGTTTGAGAATGCGAAAGACTTTTTCGCTGCACTTGAAAAAATGGTTCCTGAACTGATCCTTCTGGATATCATGCTGGAAGGCAAGGACGGGCTGCAGATCCTGAAAGAACTGAAGGAAAACGACAGATTCAGGGATATTCCGGTGATCATGGCTACGGCCAGAACCAGCGAATTCGACAAAGTGATCGGTCTGGATTCCGGAGCGGACGATTATCTTGCCAAGCCGTTCGGAATGATGGAGATGGTTTCGAGAATAAAGGCGGTTCTTAGAAGAAGCCGGAAGGATTCAGGAAATCAGATCATACGATACAAAGAAATAGAAATAGATAAAACGAAGTATTCCGTCAAGGCCGATGGCAATCAGATCGATCTGACGCCGAAAGAATACGATCTGCTGGTATGTCTGGCCGAGAATCCGGGCATCGTGTTTTCCAGAGAACAGCTTCTGGATAAGATCTGGGGTCTTGACTATCTGGGAGAATCCAGAACGATCGATGTCCATATCAATACGTTGCGCAATAAACTTGGTTCCTTGGGGAAATACATCATCACGATGCACGGCATCGGCTACTGCATGAAAGAGGAGAGCAATGGCTAGGAAGGTTTTTACGAGCATTCTTTCCGTTGCGATCATGGTCCTTCTGGTAACGACCTTTTTTATTGTCAACGAGATGTATCGAAGCTTTACGAATTCGCAGCTGGAAGTGCTGCAGGGTCAGGCGAAAATCATCGCCTACGGCATCAACAAAGACGGATTGCAGTTTATCGATCAGCTGGACGATGCCGACTACCGTATCACGATTATCAACGAAAAGGGCGATGTCATCTATGACAACATCGACAGCGACATCAATGCGATGGATAACCATCTCGACAGGGAAGAGGTCATCCAGGCTTTTTCGGAAGGCTACGGCAGCAGTATCCGTCAGTCTTCCACACTGATGGAGAGATACATCTATACGGCAATCCTTCTTTCTGATGGAAACGTCGTACGTCTTTCCAGTACCTATCCTTCCATCTACCATTTTCTGATGCTGATTTCCCAGCCTCTGCTGGTGATTATTCTGCTGCTTATTCTGGTTTCGCTCTATATTGCCTACAAGCTGGCCAACAGGATCGTTCAGCCTCTGAATGAGATCGATACGGACATGCCTGATCAGGTTCCCTACAATGAAGTCAGACCTATCATGGAGAAGCTTTCAGCGCAGAAAAAGATGATCGAATACGACAGGGAAACGTTAAGAAGAAAACGCCAGGAATTCGAGACGATCACCGCAAACATGAGTGAAGGCATGGTTCTGCTGAACGATGAGATGACCGTCGTCGATATCAACAGGAGCGCGCAGATGATCCTGCAGACCGATGAAGACGTGATCGGCAGAAAGATTTCAGAAGTAAAGAATTACGACAGACTGTCTTCGCTGTTTGAAGATGCGCTGCTGGGACACAGAAGTTCGAATAAAGTGAAAATCAACGGAAAGAGATATGATGCCGAAACAAGTCCGGTAGAAATAGACAAGGAAGTCATAGGCATCGTTCTTTTCCTGTTCGACGATTCTTTCAAGGAAGCCAATGAAGCCATCAGGAAAGAGTTCGCTTCCAACGTATCCCATGAATTGAAGACTCCTTTACAGACGATATCAGGCTATTCCGAGCTGCTGAAAAACGGTTTCGTCAGAGAAGAAGACCAGGAGAAATTTGCGGACAAGATCTATCTGGAATCGCAGAGAATGATGAAACTGATCGAAGATGTCATCAAGCTTTCCCATCTTGACAACGATGAGCTTCAGATCAGGAAAGAGAAGATAGACCTGAACGAGATCTGCGCCAACGCAGTAGAAACGATAAGAAAAGGCAAAATCGAAGATATTGAAGTCATTTATGAAGGTGAAACAGCCACGGTTTACGGCAACAGGGAGCTGATCGAAAGCATCATCTTCAATCTCTGCGAAAACGCGATCAGGTACAATGTGGAAAACGGAAAAGTGTTCGTGAAGGTCTTCTGTGATGACGATTCTTCTGTTCTGGAAGTGAAGGATACCGGTATCGGTATCGAAAAGAAGGATCATGAACGCATTTTCGAGAGATTCTACCGCGTCGACAAGAGCCGTTCCAAGAATACCGGTGGAACGGGTCTGGGACTTTCCATCGTCAAGCACGCCTGTATCCTGAACAATGCGAAAATCGAACTGGAATCAAAGCCCGGAAAAGGAAGTACGTTCAGAGTCCTTTTCCCTAAGGCATGATTTACATATTTTTTACAATTAACTGATATTGAATTAAAACCCGTTTTATATGGTAGATTCGGGAGGATCTGCCTATGAGTCAAATAGAAATAATAGAGCATCTGCTGGAACTGACTGCCGGTATTGGCGTCTACCTGATCGCTTTTAAGATGATCAGCGGCAATCTGGAAGCGGTCAGTTCAGACAGACTGAAAAAAACATTCGCAAAGATCTCCGACAGCAAAATCATCGGTCTTTTTATCGGTATTGTCGCAACCGTTCTGATACAGAGTTCCAGTGCTGTCACAGTCATGACGATCGGTTTCGTGAATGCCGGTATTCTTTCTCTGACCCAGGCTGCGACGATTGTTTTTGGCGGCGAGATCGGAACGACGGTCAGCGGCCAGATCGTCGCCCTGGGACTGTTCAATTCGGAAACGGTCGACCTCAACATCCTGTTTTCTTCGATGGCAGGACTGGGAGTCGTCCTGTCTTCGCTGGCAAAAACAGACAATCTGAAGAAAACGGGAGAGATCGTCTCCGGTTTTGGCATCCTGTTCATCGGCCTTGGGCTGATGTCTTCTTCGATGCGTTCCTTTGCGGAACTGGACAGCCTGAAGGTTTTCCTTTCCCGGTTGGACAATGTCGTCTTCCTGACGGCGGCAGGTGCCATCATTACGGCAATCATCCATTCTTCCGCGGCTATGACTTCGATCGCGATTACCATGGTTGCGACCGGACTGATCAGCCTGGAACAGGGCATCTATATCACCCTTGGCGCAAACGTGGGAACCTGCTTCACGGGAGCGATGGCGGCAATGTCAAGCAACACCAACTCCAAGCGGACCTCCGTGATCCAGATGATCTTCAATACCGGAGGCGTCCTGCTGGTGCTTCTGATCGATCTATTGATAAAGGGATTAAGCTCAAACGCTCTTTCAATCGGATTTTTGTTTGACCGGATGTTCCCGGGAACGCCGCATTTTCAGCTGGCGATGTTCCATACGGTATTCAATATTGTCTCCGTTATCATCGTTCTTCCTTTGACCGATCTGCTCGTATCATTATCGAAGAAGATCATTCCGGACAGCGATGAGGATCTGGAAGGCGAAAGATTCTACTATATCGACGAAAACATGCTGTCGACACCGGCAATCGCCGTTTCTCAGGTCAAGAAAGAGATCATAAACATGGCCGGGATCGCCATGGAAAACTTCAACGATTCAATCGCCTCGATCATCGATTTAAAGACCGACAACATCAAGAAGTTCAGAAACAACGAAAAAGAACTGAACTTCCTGAACCAGGGACTGGTTGAATATGTCGTAAAACTCAGCAGTCTGAGCAACATGAGCCGGAAGGACCATCAGTATCTGAGCTCCACCTACAAGACGATTGCGGATATCGAAAGGATTGGCGACTACTCCGAGAATATCATGGAGTATACGGAAAACCTGAAATCATTCAATGAATCACTTTCCGAGGATGCAAAGGAAGAGGTTAGAGAACTGTCCTCACTGATAAACAAGCTTTATGAACTGACCATGGATGTGTATGAAGACGGAAACAGGGCTACCTTCGTGAAGTCCATGAAGATCGAGGAGAAGATTGACGATCTGACGCAGAAGATGGCGAAAAACCACATCAAGAGGCTGGGTAAGAACCAGTGCAGTGTAGAAGCAGGAGCGCAGTATCTGAAGCTGGCGAGCGATGTAGAGAGGATCGGAGACCATCTCATCAACATCAACGACAGGGATTACGAGGTATCACACTAAAGGAGCGGCAGAAATGTATAGATTTATTTGGAATCAAATCAATAAAATGGAAATTGACAGAAAAACGAAGCAAAGGCTTTTTATCTCTGCAAACGTCACCCTGTATCTATTGATCGGAATACTGTGCTGGTATCTGTTCGGACTGAAACTGTTTGGAAGCAATATTTCGTGGTTCATCAGTTTCGTCGGCTATCCTGCGGTACTGCTGGGATTTGCGGGCAGCATATTCGCCCTGTTCAAGATAGATCAATAGACCGGACTTTGGGGCGTTCAGTAAGGAGTTTGTGAAGAGAGCTTCATGTTTGAATAAAAACATCTCCTTTAATTCGCACCAGACATGACGGGATTGGCAGGAGTTTCCTATCACAATGCTTATAAACAGGACCGAAACGGTTCTGTTTTGATATAATGATAAAAAGAGAAGTGCGAATGCTGCAGTTATTTAAAAACCATGCGTCATTCTGAACCATATCAATTATGGTCTTATCCTGCTTCCGTTTCAGATGTTTGAATACCGGTAGTCATGGCTTGGCTATTCAAGGAGACAAGAATATGAAGAAAAAAACAGTAATCATTGCCAATATCATCATTGTGCTTGCCATATTGGCTTTTGTCGTATTCTACTCCAGATCTGAAAGCAGGATTTCTTACCAGAGGCAGCTGGAACATTTTGAAAACACCACGATCACAATGGGACGTGTAACGGAGAACTATCTGGAAGGCGAACAGCGGATCTGCGATGTTTGGGCACAGTATATCAACAGCAAAACCATGACCATGGAAGAGGCAGAAGAGTATATCCGCGCTTCCCATGTGCTTTCAAATACTTCTGCGCACCTTGTTTCCCTTGAAACGCTTACCGGCCTTTCTACGCGCCCTAAACAGGGAACGGATGACGATCATGCCGTTTCATATGAACGGCTGGGTCTTCTGGAGGATGTGGACTGGATCGATGAAGTCGGAGAATCAATCAACATCACCCGCGCTTTCACCAATCCGATGAACGGCGAACAGTCGCTGGCTTTCTGCAACAGAGTCGATCTGTATGATCCGGAAAACAAAACCTCTGAAGCTGCAGTCCTGCTGCGGGTAGTACCCGTTTCGGAACTTGAAGAGAAGTGGGTTTTTCCGCAGGTTGAGTTTGTCAATGCCGAGCTTTCCATGATCGACGCCGACGGCAATTACATCCTGAAAGGTTACAGTTTCAAGAACTCCAGTTTCTTTGAGTTCTACAAATCCTATAATCCAACCGATCCAGCATCGTCGAAAGAACTGTTCGATCGTATCACTTCATTGACAGGTTCCGTTTCAATGACCGATTCACATGGACAGGAGTGCATACTTGCCTTTACTCCGGTTTCTTCCACTGCCGGATGGACATTGCTGAGCATTGTGCCGGCTATGGATCTCAGCGTGAATAAGGAAAACTGGCTGCTGATCGGAATCGTTTCCGCCGGTTTACTGATTCTGTTCCTCTTCGACATGTTCTATACTCTTTACATAAACAAGCGTCTTCAGGTTGCGGCCAGGGAAGCCGAATCCGCAAATAAGGCAAAGACCGATTTCCTATCCACCATGTCACACGATATCCGTACGCCTATGAATGCAATCATAGGTCTTACGACCATTGCCGAAAAGAATCTGGGAGATGTGGAATCGACCAGGGAAAGCCTTCGTAAGATCAGCCTTGCCAGCAATCACCTGCTGACGCTGATCAACGACATTCTGGATATATCCAAGGTTGAAAGCGGAAAACTGAAACTGAGTCCGGTAAAGTTCTCGATTGTAGAAACGGTCGAGAATCTTGTCAATATTTCGCAGCCGATGATCAAGGAAAAGAACATAGAGTTCAGCTTCCATGTCAATCAGATGGAGAAGGAATACCTGTATACAGACCAGCTTCGTCTGAATCAGATCTACATCAATATCCTCTCCAATGCCATCAAGTATACGGAACCTGGCGGACACGTCAGCGTAGATATGCGTGAGGAGGAAAGCGCTCAGCCGGGTTGCATACGGCTGGTCTATACCGTAAGTGATACGGGTATTGGCATGAGTCCGGAATTCATGGCGACCATGTATCAGCCTTTCTCGCGTCAGATTGACAGCCGAGTCAACAGCATTCAGGGAACCGGTCTTGGCCTGGCCATCACGAAGCAGATGGTTGAACTGCTCGGCGGAACGATCGAATGTCAGTCCGAACAGAACAAAGGAACGACTTTTACGGTTACGCTGGACATTCCTGTAGCCGACAGCCAGCGGGACGATATGCAGCTAGAACCGATTGACGTTCTGATTGTCGATGACGACGAGATCATGCTTCAGACGACCGCCAATACTCTCAGGTCTCTTGGCGCTACCCCGGAGCAGGCAAGAAGCGGACAGGAAGCGCTCGATATGATCAGAAACAGACATCTTTCCGGGAAGGATTACGGTGCAATCATCATCGACTGGAAAATGCCTGAAATGGACGGCGCTGAAACGATCAGACGGATCCGTTCGGAGATAGATGCAGACATCCCGATTTTACTGATTTCCGCATACGACTGGTCGGACATTGAAGAAAAAGCTAAAGAAGCAGGCGTTAACGCCTTTGTCAGCAAGCCGCTTTTCCGTTCTACGCTTTATGATAAGATCAACGGTCTGATCGGGAAAAAGTCTTCTTATGAACCGGAGGACGATTATTCCGATCTGCAGGGAATGCATATCCTTGTAGCCGAGGATAATGATATCAACTGGGAAATCATTTCCGCCATGCTTGCCATGTTTGGAATCACTGCCGAGCGCGCTGAGAACGGACGGATCTGCGTTGAGAAGATGCAGGCGGCTGCGAAAGACAGTTATCAGCTGATCTTTATGGATGTACAGATGCCGGAAATGAACGGTCTTGATGCAACAAGGGCGATCCGGAACTTAAAGGATTCCTGGGTGTCTTCCATCCCGATCGTCGCAATGACGGCAGACGCATTCTCGGAAAATGTCACGGAATGTCTGAATGCAGGAATGAACGGGCATATTGCAAAGCCTGTCGATATTAAACTGGTTATCAAGGAGATTCGAAGAATCAAGGAAGAAAGGAAATAACTATGAAAAGGACGATGTGCATGCTTTTAGCGGTGCTGATGCTTCTGGCTTTAACCGCATGCGGACAGAAGGAACAGGAAACAGCGACAGAGGAGGGTTTTGTTCCTTCTCTGGATACGACAACCGACTGTTATATCAACATTGGTGGCGGTTACGACAACTTTGAGGCGCTGGAAGCCGAATTTGACCGTTTCAACGAGTATTATCCTGATGTGGAACTGAAATACACGAAGATCGACGACTACAACAACATGATCGGCACGGTTCTTAACGGAAACGAGGCTCCCGACATCTATGTCAATTATTCATGGATGTACGGACGTGAACAGTATCGTTCATCTATCGATCATGCCGAGGATCTGTCCGATCCGGCGCTTGGATTTGATCTGGACTGCATCCGCGGCAATATCATTCTGAATACGGAAGACGGTTCGCTTCCGATGGTTCCGGTTTTTTCCAACACCTACGGCATGCTGGTGAACAACGATCTGTTTGAAAAAGAAGGACTGAACGTTCCGACGACCTATCAGGAACTTGTGGAAGTGTGTAAAGCGTTTCATGAAAAGGGCTATGAAAATCCGATCATGGGCTTCTCCAAAGAGGAAACGACATCCATATTCACCCTGGCGACTTATCCGTTCTTCTGCGGAACCGTAGCGCATGATGCAGATGCCGTCAAAAAGTTAAACGCTCTTGATCCTTCAGCCGGAGAATACATGCGTCCGTCTCTCGAAAAGATCGTGCAGTTCTTAAACGACTGCTTCGTGAATCTTGACAACTGCGCACAGATCGAAAACAACTATGACGCCGTGATCCTTCGCTTCTTTGAAGGCGACGTACCTATGATGACCTGCTCCGGAGATACCGTCTCAGGAACCAAGAAAAGGGAAAGCCGTTCCGAATCGTTTATCGCAAATCCATTTAAATATTCTTTCGCCCCGGTACCGATGTCAGATGAAGGCGCCAACTTCCTCGACATGCCGAATCTGCAGTTCTCCGTCAATAAGGACAGTCCGAATCTGGACATGGCCAATGAATTCATGCGTTTCCTGATCACGTCAGAAGAGCTGAGTGAAATGGCACAGAAAAAGGGACTTATGTCGCCGACCAAGGACCTGTCTTTCAACAGCATGTATGCTGCGTTTGGAAGCGTTCCGGAATCCCGGATCCTGTCTCCGGAAGAATTCGGTCTGACGGACGATGCGGTCAAGCAGTTAAGAATGGCGGTCTATGGAGTTGGAACCGGTGCCATTAGCATAGACGAAGCGATTGCCGCCTTTGGTACCTTTGGCAAATAATTCTTTTACAGAAGATTGTTTGATTGAGGTTCTTCGGGGATGTTTTTCCCTTATGACACCAAAGATTTTCCAAGGATCTGTTTCCAGTAAATAGATCCTTTTTCCTTTATGACGGATCTTGTTCTGTATAATAAAAAGATAGATAAATCGGAGTATTGAGAACTGAGGATGAATGAATATGTTTATGTCACGTTAAGAGAAAGATCGGACTTGAAAGAAGAAGCTGCGGAATGGTTCCACAGCAGATTCGGCGTTCCGACTGAAGCATATCTGGAATGCATGGAAGCATATCTCAATAAAAAAACGGAATACGGGTGGTATCTGTGTCTGGATGGCGACAGGATTGTCGGCGGTATGGGCGTCATCGAAAATGATTTCCATGACAGAAAGGATCTTTCACCGAACATCTGTGCAGTCTTTACGGAAGAAGAATACCGCTGTAAAGGCATTGCCGGCAGTCTGTTGAATATGACCGTTGAGGATCTGCGGTCAAAAGGCATCTCGCCGGTCTATCTGGTTACTGACCATACAGGATTCTATGAGAGATACGGGTGGGAATTTCTCTGCATGGTTCAGGGCGATGGCGAACCGGATTGGCCAGAATGTACATTTACCGGTAGATTCCATATATAGCAGTCTGCTACGATTCGTATTGAAAACACATCCGAAGATGTGTTTTTATACTGTCATTTTCTTGCCTGTGGGTTCTTCCAGCATTTCGGGATGTTGAAGGATGTATTCGATCATCTGTATGGATCTTGCGAAGTAGAAACCGTCGGCGATCCTTTCATCGATCGTGATGCCGAAGGAACATACCTTTCTTAGTTTTTCCGTTCCGTCGTCGCCGATCCGTTTCTCATTCACGATCTCTCCGATCGTAGTCAGCGAGGAGCAGGTTCCGAAATCTGCCAGGTTGTGATAGATCGCTCCGCATCCGATTGAACCGAGATTGGAAATGATCATGCTGGAGAAATAGATGTTGTTGTCGGTCATCGATTTCGGCAGCATGCCGTGTTTGCCAAAGAAACCGATCAGCGCCAGGATCGGGACCCGGAAGAGATTGGGAAGTTTGCCCAATACATCTGCGACGCTGTTTGCGCCGGCTTTTTCTTCTTTAGCGTTCCGTATCTTATCGACCATTTCCGCGGTCTTGCGGGAAATGCTTTCGATGTTGTCGTTTTCTTCGATCGGAACCACCAGCATCAGTTCTCCGGCGTTGTCGTCGAAAGATACTTTTGCCGCAAAAGACAGCAGGACCTCACTGTTTTCGTACATGTGTCTGTTTACGATGTAACGATTCAGGAAAGGACAGTTATGCATGACCTTGCCTATGGTTGTCAGAAAGGCATGGAAGTAGGTATATGAATCCCTTTTTTTCTTGCATTCATCGATATATCTGACCAGTTCTGTCACATCGAGATCGGAGTTGATATAGACTTCGTTTTCTTTGCGGTTCGGTTTCAGATCGATCATGCACTGCTTCAGGGTATCGATTTTGACTCTGCGGGCATTCATACTCATTGTGGTCTCCTTTCGGAAGTATTATTGGCTGTATTCTATCATGAAAGAGGGACCGCAGTCATTTATAATGAACGCTTTTGATTCCGGACTTGAAGTATTGTCGACACTTTGTACAATGATACATGTCAGAAACAGGAGAGATCTATGGCGCTTGCGGATTATATCAACAATAAACCGGTTATTGAAACAGATCGTCTGCTTATCAGACCGATGACGGTTTTGGATGTTCCCGCACTTAGGAAATGGATGCAGGACAGATCGATCTATACTTACTGGGGCAAAGGACCAGGCAAGGCCGAAATGTATCCGGAGCTTCTGTTTGAGAAAACAGAAAGACCGACAAAAAGTTTTCATCTGGGAATCGCCAATAAACAGAACAATGAAGTGATCGGTGATCTTTGGGTCTACCTGATTGAGAACGACAGAATGGCACAGGTTGCAATCAGACTGTCAAAAGAAGAACACGGCAAGGGTTATGGAACAGAAGCTCTGTCAGCCATGATTAGATTCTGTTTCGAGAATACGGAGCTGCAGAGGCTCTGGACGCAGGTCGATGTCAGAAATACTGCTTCATGGAAGATGCTTGAAAAATGCAGCTATAAAAGAGAAGGGCTGATCAGGCAAGGGAAGATGGTGAACACCTGGTGCGACTACTACAACTACGGAATCCTGGCATCCGATATTAAGCAGGAAGTATTCAACGAGAATGATAGTTAAAGACAAGCATTAGGCTTGTCTTTTTGTTTTTTGATATTGGCTTTTGTTAGAATAGATATATAAGATATAGGAGAAACAATCATATGAAAAAAACAATCCAATACTTTTTACTGATATTACTTATATTCGGAGAACTTCTCTTTTCAGCCTGTACAAATCATAATGAGCCTCCTAGTAATGAAATCAAGGGTTACAGCAGAAAATATGAGCTCATAGAAGATCTTAACCAAGAGTTAAAAATGCTTATCTGTGGATGTTTAGATGATAAGGAAATGGGACAGATGATTTATGAGTTTGAAGAGATTGAAAAGAAATGGGAAGGGGAGGAAGGCGAAGACGGATATAAAATCCCTGACCTTATACTTGTGGCAGATGATATAAGCGAATATGACGATAACACAAGATACCATATATCTGTTTTGGAGAAAGATGATGATGGTCTTTATAAAGGTATAAAGATTTCTAAAATGGAGGACACTTCCGGCTGTAAGATTGATAAACCTGAGGATACAGCAGTCGGTCTTCCTGCAAAGGAAATCGAAGGAGCATATACCTGTGCATCTGTACTTAAGGTAAACATGAAGGGCAAGGATGAGGATGAACCTTGGACGGAAATCTATTCCGAAGAATTTACCTTTACCTATAATGTTTCTGCAGTAGATGAAAAGACGCTCAGGATCGATATAGAAACAACAAAGTTTGGCGAAGGCCCTTATGATCCGGCAACAGGCATATGCGAATTCAAAATAGCTCCGGAATTCTATGAGGCAATGCCTAATGCAAAAAACGATGGGCTTACTCGAAGATTTACTTTCTCAAGAAAGGGAGACAAGATTCAGCTGGAAGGAATAGTTGTCGGTAATGAAGATGATGACTCCGTTACGGTAGGAATCAAAGAAGAATAACCGGGGTATTGTTTAACCTGATATGAAAAAGAAGCTGCCGATCATATGCAATGCTGCAAGTGCTGTTCTTGTGATTGTCTTTGTGATCAAGTGCATCACAGACTATAAACAGTACCTGGCATCCTTTGGTTCCGCGCCTTACAGCGTGTGGATTCTGTTCAATGCTTTGTATCTGCTGATTCCCGCGACGATCGTATTCGCTGCCGGTTTTATCGCAAAGAAGAAAATCATAAAGAAAGAATCTAATTCAAGCAATTAGACTCTTTTTTATTGGATTCATTCTTACGATTCAATCGATTTGAAACGTATGCTGCATGCTTTGATTCTCATGATCTTATTATGATATATAATAAAAAATAATTAAGTGATTATCTTCTTTTAATGGGGGAACAACCTGTATGAAACATTTTAGAAAAACAGTCCAGAGCACTCTGGCTGTAACGCTGATGATGCTAGTTCGTTCCGGGTCTGACCGATTATCTGGCTGCCCATCCGCACGAATAACTCGAAACAATCAGATTTCGAATAATACATATTTGAAGTGTTAAGAAGTTATAGTGCTTCTTCTATAGGGATCTATTCGTAATAATAGATCCTTTTTTCATTCTGACAGGTCTTGTTTTGTATAATAGAGAAGATAAATAAATCACGTTTCATCAGAATCATTATTTTTAATTCTATATAGATAAAAAAGAAAGGAGACCGACGATGACTCTATATGACCGGCTGATAGGAGTGAAAGACGATGCATACCGGGAGTTTCAGGCAAAGCTTGTTCCTAACATTTCACCGGAGACCATTTTGGGTGTAAGAACACCCGATATGAGAAAGATCGCCAGGGAACTTTTTGAAAGTCCCGAAAGGAATGCGTTCCTGAACGATCTGCCGCATCGGTATTACGAGGAAAATCTGATCCATTTCTTTGTGATATCGATGATCAAGGATTTCGATGAATGCGTTGAGGCTGTAGAGGCGTTCCTGCCTTATGTCGACTGCTGGCCGGTATCGGATCAGGCGACTCCAAAAGCGTTTGCGAAGAACCATCAGAAGCTTCTGCCTTATATCAGAAAATGGATTGCATCAGACCACGTGTATACCGCAAGATTCGGAATACGCATGCTGATGAACGAATTTCTAGGTGATGATTTTAAGGACGAATATCCTGAACTTGTCGCAAACAAAAAGGGAGACGACTACTATCTGAAGATGATGATTGCCTGGTATTTTGCCACGGCGCTGGCGAAGAAGTACAATGAGACGATTCCGTTTTTTGAGCAGCGCAGACTGGATGAGTGGGTACATAGGAAAGCCATCCAGAAGGCAGTAGAAAGCTATCGGGTCAGCGATGAACACAAGGAATATCTGAAGAGTCTTAGATAGAATTCTTGTGTAGATGATTATCCGGCCTGCAAAAGCCTGTGTAAATGCGCAGACGGTCAAGAAATGTGAATTCAGAATAATGTTTATAAAATGAGCCTATTGCTGCAATAGGCTTTTTTATTCGTACAGCAACATATAATCTGTTATATAATAGTAGTAGTTAGTTATGGCTAACTACATGGATGGAATACGCTTGTTGTTTAGGAGGTTATATGAATAGAGTTGTTTTGAAGATAGACTGCATGGTTTGCGGAATGTGTGAAGCTCATATGAATGATACGGTCAGAAAGGTTCTTCCTGATGCCAGAAAACTAAGATCATCCTATAAGAAAGGGGAAACGGAATTCCTGTATGAAGGGGATTTTGATCGAAACAGGCTGATCGATGCGATCAAGGAGACCGGTTATGTCTGCAGCGATATCGTAATCGAGCCGTATCAGAGGAAAGGACTGTTTGGCAGATGATTCTGAATGAAGAATTGCTGACAGGTTTGCTGATCCCGTTCATCGGAACTGCTGCAGGTGCATCCTGTGTCTTTTTTCTGAAAAAAGATCTGAAGGTTTCCGTGCAGAAAGCACTGACCGGCTTTGCGGCGGGCGTTATGGTGGCGGCTTCGATATGGAGCCTGATCGTACCGGCGATCGAACAGTGCTCCGATAAAGAAAGATGGGCATTTCTGCCTGCCTTCATCGGTTTCTGGTTCGGTATCCTGTTTCTGCTGCTTCTGGATGAAGTCATTCCGCATCTGCACAGGAGTATCGATCAGGTCGAAGGTCCGCAAAGCAGACTGACCAGAATCGCCATGATGGTTCTGGCCGTTACATTGCATAACATTCCGGAAGGCATGGCGGTCGGTGTTGTTTATGCCGGACTGATGAACGGTTCGGGCAGTATCACGGCAGGCGGAGCTCTGGCTCTGTCTCTGGGTATCGCCATACAGAACTTTCCGGAAGGGGCGATCATTTCAATGCCGATGTATGCGGAAGGAAAAAGCAAAATCAAGTCATTCTGGCTTGGCGTTTTATCCGGAGCGGTAGAACCTTTGTCTGGTGCGCTGACGGTGATCGTTGCCGGTCTTGTCGTACCTGCCATGCCTTATTTCTTATCGTTTGCTGCAGGAGCGATGCTGTATGTAGTCGTAGAAGAACTGATTCCGGAAATGTCTGCCGGCAGACATTCCAATATCGGCGTAGTATCTTTTGCGATCGGATTCAGTCTGATGATGGCACTGGATGTAGCACTGGGTTAAGGAGAAATCGGCATGAAAACAACGATACTTCTTGCGTTATTATCGATGGCTGCGCTGTTTCTGCTGCTGTATGCGGCTGTCGCCCTGATTCAGGACAGGCATTTTTTCACGACGGCGCCAAAGGATATTCAGGAAGCCGTACAGGAACACGAGGAGCGTTTTCCATATCAGAGGATCTTAGGCTGGAAGCTGGCGTTCATCGCTTTTTTGATGTTCGGCTTCGTGTTTATCTATGCCGGCTATGACGGGATTCAAAACGGTTATGGTTTTGGCTGTTTCTTCATCCGCTATCTTACGATCCTTTATCTGCTTAAGGCTTTTGATATACTGTTCTTTGACTATTACCTATTAACGAAATCGCATTTCTTTCAGCATTATTATCCGGAAACAAAGGAATGTCAAGGATATCATAATTTCGGTTTCAACAGGAAGGAACAGCTGACCAGGCTGATCCTGTTCCCGTTTGCTGCCATGGCTATGGCATTTATATGTACTTTGTTTTGATAGGAGGTCATTATGGCAAAGAAGGAGAATAGAAATGGATAAGCGTGTCGGAAAGTACGCAAAACTCTATTACAGTGCGCTTACGGGAATGGATTTTTCCGATGCCGGAGCTATGAAAGAAAAATACGAGGAACGGCTGCAGAAGATGTATGATTCGCCTGTCTTCAAGGTTCATGACATCTATCCGACCATGAATGTCTCTCTGATCTATGCGGTCATTGCCATGTGTCTGGAATTAAAGGAGAAGGGCATGAACGATAAGGAGATCATGGATTTCTCGGATCTGGTTTTCCGGAAACGGAAGAGGACTTTTGCGATGTTGGAGAGAGCCATCGACACCCTGCCGGATGCCTACAGGATCGCTGAAAAATGGAACATCAGCGATCATGAAAAGAGAGTGAAAGACGGCAGTATCACCTATGATCGCTTTAATGTCAAAGACGGCAGAATCGAGTATTCCATCAGCCGCTGCATGTATGTGAATATGTTTGAATATTACGGGATTAGATCTTTGTGCAAGATCTTCTGCAACACTGATATCTCTGCCTACCGTCAGCTGAAGCGCCATGTGAAGTTCACGCGTTATTCCGATCTGTCTGACGGCGAATGCTGCCATGATGTCATAGAAAGAAGGTGAAGACTACGGGAAAGTATCATATCGAAAAGAATACGGTACAGGAGACTTTGGTCATTCCGCTTTATGGAAGGAAAGTCTGTGCCGATCATTATCCTGAACTGTTTATGGATAAAGAAGCCGAAAGGATCTGTGAGATGCTGGACTACGATTTCGCGTCGAAAAAGAAGATCATGGAATCTCCGGCAGGACTTTTCGGTGCTCTGGAAGTGGCGCAGCGTCATTACGACCTTCTTTGCGAGATCAGTGATTATCTTAAAGTGTACCCGGAAGCGGCGGTGGTGAATCTTGGCTGCGGTCTGGATGATTCTTTCCATAAGGCGGATAACGGTCTGTGCCGCGGTTATAATATCGATCTGCCTGAGGTTATTGAAATCAGGAATGAACTGCTGGGAGCAACGGAAAGGGAAGTAAACATCAGTTTTGATCTGAATGATCATGCCTGGATGAATCTGATCGACGGCAGAAAGGGAGCGATCTTTTTTGCGGCGGGTGTTTTCTATTATTTTCAAAGAGAAGAGATCAAAAAGCTGTTTAAGAAAATGGCGGAAAGCTTCCCGGAAGGAGTACTGGTCTTTGACTGCTGCAATGAGCTGGGTGCGAAAATGATGCGTAAGACCTGGCTAAAAGAAGCCGGAATCAGCGATGTTTCCGCTTATTTTTCTTTGAAAGACAAATCGGAAATCGAAGGATGGAGTAATCGTTTTAAAAGAGTCAGCGAAAGAAGCTACATGAGAGGCTATCGGGACATCTATCATGATGTCGGTTTTTTCCATAAGCTGATGCTGGTATTCTGCGACAGGCTGGTCAGAATGAAAATAATCAGGATAGAATTCGGAAAGGAGGAAAGGGGATGAGGTATGTCGGTATGCCTATGGGCATGTGGATATTGTTTCAGAATTCGTTTCGGGATAATCTGACGGATGTACTGAAGTACAGCAAGAAAGAAGCGGCGGAAATTGCCGGCAAGGCAAAGAAAGAGTATAAAAGGATCGTTGTCGGTCTTCCGGAATTTGAAAAGAAAGACAGATTCAAAATGAATATTCTTTCCTGTGCAATGTTGTGCGCTTTTATTCTGAATCTAAAAGAAAAAACGACAGTGAAGCAGATGAGCGAGTATTATGAATCGGCAATGATGACAGAAACAATGAAGTGGTTCTGCAGGAAAATGGGGAAAAGGAAATTCACTGATGCGGACATCAGGGGAATGAAGCAGACTGCTGCATTCAAAGCGGCTGACCGTAATCCTTATTCCTGGAACATGGACTTTTTTCCTTATGAAGACGGGTCCGGTTATGAGGCCAGATTCTATAAATGCGGAATCTGTACTCTGATGAAGGAACTTGGCTTAAGCGAGTATACTCCTGCCATGTGCCATCTGGATTATGCGATGAGCGATGCCGGAGGGACTTCTGATTTTATCCGGGAATATACATTGGCATCCGGGGGTCCCTACTGTGACTGCGGATATAGAAAAAAGCATAAGCATTCGTGACTTTGAAAAGGAGAATGGCGGAACGTTTTTCTGAAGTGATAGATCTGCCTGCGAATAATCCGGTTTTTATGGATCTGTTTCAATAGACAGATTCTTTTTGTATTTACGTTATCTGTTTTCAAGAAATAAGCCATTTCTGTATAATGAATATATAGGTTTTTCGTACAAACAATAGTCAAATTATATGATTTCATACAAAAAGGAGGATTCATGTCAAACGCCTACTTCACTATCGATCGTCCCGAGAATGACGCTTTCCGCGGTTATCTGCCGGGATCAAAAGAACGTAAGGAACTAAAGGAAGAGCTTGTCCGCCAGTCCGAGCAGATCGTTAAGATCCCTTTAATCATCGGCGGAAAAGAGATATTCACAGAAAAGACTTTCAAGGTCACCATGCCTCACGATCATGACCATGTGATCGCCGAATGTTCGGTTGCCGGGGAAAAGGAACTGAACATGGCTGTCGATGCTGCGCTGGCTGCCAAGAAAGCATGGGAAGAAATGCCTTGGGAGCACCGTTCGGCGATCTTCCTGAAGGCAGCCGACATGATTACCGGTCCTTACAGGAAAGTGCTGAATGCCGCAACGATGCTAGGCCAGTCCAAGACCGTATTCCAGGCGGAGATCGACATTGCAGAGCTTGCGGACTTTCTACGTTTTGGCGTCTGGTCCGCGCAGGAGATCTTCAAGGACCAGCCTGCCTCCGTTCCGGGCATATGGGACCGTCAGGATTATCGTGCACTTGATGGATTCGTCTGCGCCATTACGCCGTTTAATTTCACTTCGATCGGCGGCAATCTTCCGACTGCGCCGGCCATTGTCGGTAATGTAGCGGTGTGGAAACCTTCCCGTACAGCAGTGTTATCCAATTACTATTACTTGAAGCTGCTGATGGACTGCGGTCTTCCTGCAGGCGTCATCAACTTCGTGCCTTCAAATGGAAGCGATGTAGCGAAATACGTCATTTCCCGCAAGGAACTGGCAGGCTTCCACTTTACTGGTTCTACCGAAGTCTTCCAGGGCGTCTGGAAACAGATCGGAGAAAACATTGCATCTTACCGCAACTATCCGCGTATCGTAGGCGAAACCGGAGGAAAGGACTTCATATTTGCGCACAATACCGCCAAGATCCGCCCGCTTGCGGCAGCTCTGATCCGTGGTTCCTTCGAATACCAGGGACAGAAATGCTCGGCCTGTTCCCGTGCCTTCATTCCTGAAAGCATCTGGCATGAAGTGCTTTCCGTCATGAAAGAGATGATGCGGGAAGTCAAGATGGGCGATGTGAAAGATTTCGATACCTTCCTGGCTGCCGTTATCGACAAGACGTCCTTTGAACGTTGCAGGGATTATCTGGATCGTGCGAAGAAGAACCCGGACTGCGAGATCGTGATCGGCGGCAACTGTGATGATTCTAAAGGCTGGTTCATTGAACCTACCGTCATCCTGTGCAAGAAGCCGGATTATGAAAGTATGGTTAAAGAAATCTTTGGACCAATCCTTTCCGTTTACGTCTATCCGGATGAAAAACTGGAAGAGACACTGAAAATCTGCGACGAGGCTTCCCCGTATGCCCTGACCGGTGCTGTCTTTGCTCAGGATCGTGAAGCCATCGTCATGATGGAGAAGGCGCTGCTGCATACGGAAGGCAACTTCTATATCAACGACAAGTGCACAGGCGCGGTCGTAGGACAGCAGCCGTTCGGCGGAGCACGTCAGTCCGGAACCAACGACAAGGCCGGAACAGCGCTCAACATGATCCGCTGGATGAGTCCGCACTCCGTAAAGGAAGCCTTCAATCCTTCAGATGCGATCGTCTATCCGTACATGTCTGAAAAGTAATGAAACAAATCAAGAAACAGGAGAAACATTATGCATACTTCAAAAAAAATCATAGATAAAACCAATCTGTACGGTGCCCACAACTATGCGCCGAAACCGGTCGTCATCGTGAAAGCCGAAGGGGCCGTTGTAACTGATCCGGAAGGCAGAGAATACTATGACATGCTGTCGGCATATTCAGCTCACAACTTCGGTCACCGTCATCCCGAGATCGTTGCAGCTGCCAAAGAACAGCTGGATAAATGTACACTGACAAGCCGTGCGTTCCATTGCGAGAATCTGGGCGAGTTTTATGAAAGCCTGGCAAAACTGACAGGCAAGGATATGGTCCTGCCGATGAACACCGGTGCGGAAGCGGTTGAGACTGCCTTGAAGACGGCCCGTCTGTGGGGAACCCGCGTCAAGGGCGTTGAAAACGAGAAACAGGAGATCATCACCTGTGCGAACAATTTCCATGGCCGTACGATCACGATCATCAGCTTTTCGACCGATCCGCTGGCCAAGGACGGCTATGGTCCGTATACTCCGGGATTCAAGACCATTCCTTACGGCGATGCGAATGCGCTGCGCGAAGCCATTACACCTAATACCGTCGCTTTTCTGGCTGAACCGATACAGGGGGAAGCGGGCATCATTCTTCCGCCAGACGGATGGCTCAAGGAAGTCCGCGAAATCTGTACGGAAAACAACATCCTCTTCCTTGCGGATGAAGTTCAGACCGGATTTGCCCGTACCGGTGACATGTTCGCCTGCTGGCATGAAGATGTAATCCCGGATATTTACATCATGGGCAAGGCCCTCGGAGGAGGCGTTATGCCGTTGTCCGCCATTGCGGCGAATGAAGATATCCTTGGGCTTTATACACCGGGTTCACACGGCTCCACTTTCGGCGGCAACCCTTTGGCCTGTGCCTGCGGCATCAAAGCGCTTGAAATCCTGCAGCGCGACGATTATCCGAAGATGGCCAGAGAAAAAGGAAAGTACTTCATGGATGCTCTAAAGAAGATTCATAATCCGGAAATCAAGGAGATCCGCGGCCGCGGTCTGCTGGTTGGCGTCGAGTTCTACGGGGATGCATTCGACTATGTCAAGGCATGTATCCATGAGGGTATACTCTGCAAAGAAACGCATGATCATACGATCCGTTTTGCTCCGCCTATTCCAATCTCTTACGAACAGCTGGATTATGCTATTGCCCGCATCACAAAAGCACTCAGCAGAAAGTAATACTAAAAAACCTTATTAAGAATGTATTCTGTAAAAATAAAATCATTCGTTTCTGGTCTAGCCTTGTTTGTTATTGAAATAGATTAGACTGAAGCATTTTCAAAAAACGGAAAGGAATAATGATGAAAAAAAGGTTGGGAATCACCATGGGAGATCCGGCAGGAATTGGCCCTGAGATCATTCTCAAGATCATGGATGTTTATCTGAATGACGTTATCATCTATGGGTCCTTTGATGTTCTAGATCATTACAGTAAAGAGTTTGGATACGGGTTTTTGTTAAATCAAATCAACGATCCAGATGAAGCGTCTGATAACAGAATCAACATTATCGATCCAAATACGTTAAAATACACAGATTTCATCACCGGAAATCTATCGGCAGCATGTGGAAAGAGCGCATATCTCTATCTGGAAAATGCCGTAAAGGATGCTCTGCATCAGAAAATCAGAGCAGTCGTAACCTGTCCTTTGAACAAAGAAGCTCTGCATATGGGCGGATACAACTATGCCGGTCATACTGAGATTCTCGCTGCACTGACTTGTGCGTCAGGATGCGCCATGCTGCTGTGGTCTGACAGGCTTAAGACGATTCATGTTTCATCCCACGTTTCTCTGGCTGAAGCAATACGAAGAGTCAAAAAAGACAGAATCGTTGAAGTAAGCCTGATGGCATACGATATCTTAAACAAAGCGGGCTATGATAAGCCTAGAATCGCAATAGCAGGACTGAATCCTCATGCCGGTGAGAACGGACTGTTTGGAGACGAAGAAATCAGAGAGATCATACCGGCTGTAAGCGAACTGAAAGAAAAAGGACTGAATGTTTTTGGACCGATACCGCCTGATACTGTTTTTCTGAAATGTCTGAAAGGAGAATATGATCTGGTCGTAGCCATGTATCATGACCAGGGTCATATTCCTTTAAAACTGCTGGATTTTGATGGAGGTGTAAACATAACCTGCGGTCTGCCGATCATCAGGACTTCGGTAGATCATGGAACTGCGTTTGATATTGCCGGAAAGAATACAGCAAAGCCCGATTCACTGATCAAGGCCATTGAAGCTGCAGAAATGATTTCAAGGATCAAGGATATCGAACATCCGTAACAGATACATACGAATATGAATCTGTTCATGCGGACATAATGTTAATATAATAGATATATGAATTATATCCTTACATCACTGATTTCCTACCTGCTGGGAAGTTTCAATATTGCTTATCTTGTTTCCAAGGCTCACGGTTTTGACATCCGTGAAACGGGAAGCAGGAATGCCGGTGCCAGCAACATGAAAGTCAACTTCGGCTGGGGTGCAGGCATCATGACCTGTCTGATCGACATGCTGAAGGCCATCGTCGCCATGAAGCTGTGTGCCTGTCTGTTCCCGAACGACGAAGTCATACCGGCTCTTGCGGGTGCCATGACCATTGTCGGTCACATCTATCCGTTCTACATGGGTTTCCATGGAGGAAAGGGATTTGCCAGCTACATCGGCATGCTTCTGGGTCTGAACTGGAAGTTCGCTCTTGCCATCATGGCGCTGACTGCGGTCGTTACGCTTTTAAGCAACTACATTGTCGTGGGAACACTGACCACAATGGCTGTCGTCCCGCTCTGCTTGATCATTTTCAAGGCAAACATCTATGTTACCTTGATCGTTTCGGCTGTTTCTGCGCTGATCGTCTACAAGCACCGCATCAACATCAAGAGGATCATCAACCGCGAAGAGATCGTTGTGTTCGACAGAAGCAAAAAGAAGCAGCAGAAAGACGATTCATCAAGGAAAGACAATTAACAGGACCCGACGGTCCTGTTTTTGTATAATATAAGATAGGTGAAACAGATTTTTGAATCGGAATAAAAAGAATCATATGAAAGTGAGGCATATTGAATGATAACGGTTCATCTTTATTACACCGGGAAAGATGGAAACGCCCGGAACTTTGCACAGGAAATGGAAGATACAGGAATCGCCGAAGCAATCCGCAACGAACCGGGGAATCTGGGATACAGGTATTTCCAGCCTTTAGATGATCCTGAAACGGTACTGCTGATAGATTCCTGGAAGGATCAGGAGGCCATCGATATTCATCATGCTTCAAAGATGATGAAACAGATTGCTGAATTAAGAGAAAAATACGATCTGCACATGCGGGCAGAACGTTTTGTCAGTGAAGAAATGGGAGGAAATGAGAAGTTTATCCGTAAATAGTCTTTATGGAGATATAATAGATGTAGGAACGGAGGATTAGCTCAGTTGGGAGAGCGCGCCCTTCACAGGGGTGATGTCGCAGGTTCAAGTCCTGTATTCTCCACCATTGAAAGGATAAGGATCTTATGATCCTTTTTTATATGTTTCTTTTAACATTAAAATGGTATGATTTTAATAGAAAAAGGAGTAAAGTATGATGAATATTTCACCGCTTCAGAAAGAAAGACTTCAGTATAATCCGAAATTACCGGGAATGCTTAGAAACGGTATTTCCGAGATCTGTGTAAAAGAAGGAAAAGAGACGGAAAGCGTAGCCGATCAGGCTAAGATCAAGGAGCTTTTCCCGAATACTTACGGCAAGAGAGAAATCACGTTCGAGAAAGGCCAGAATACCTCTCTGGCAAAGAAACAGGTCGTAGGCGTTATCCTTTCCGGCGGACAGGCTCCGGGTGGACATAATGTCGTATGCGGTCTGTATGATGCCTTGAAAGCCACCAATAAGGAAAATGTATTGTATGGATTCAAGGGCGGACCTAGCGGCCTGCTGGAAGACGACTATCTGATATTTGATGATGAATATATCGACCAGTTCAGGAATACGGGCGGATTCGATATTATCGGTTCCGGAAGAACCAAACTTGAAACCAAAGAACAGTTTGCAGTTGCGGCAGAGGTATGCAAGAAGCACGGCATCACGGCTATCGTTATCATCGGCGGTGACGACTCCAATACCAATGCGGCTGTTCTTGCAGAATACTTTGCAGCACACGAAACAGGAGTACAGGTAATCGGCTGTCCGAAAACGATCGACGGCGATCTGAAGAACGAGGATATCGAGTGTTCCTTCGGTTTTGATACGGCAACCAAGACCTACAGCGAGCTGATTGGAAACATCGAAAGAGATGCCAATTCAGCCAAGAAATACTGGCACTTCATCAAAGTCATGGGACGTTCCGCTTCTCATGTCGCTCTGGAGTGCGCACTGCAGACCCAGCCTAACATCTGTCTGATCGGTGAAGAAGTAGCTGAAAAGAAAATGTCGCTCTCTGCGATTGCCGACTATATTACGGATGCGGTTGCGGAAAGAGGAAACAGCGGCATGAACTTCGGTGTCGCAATCATTCCTGAAGGCATTGTGGAATTCGTTCCGGAATTCTCTGTACTGATTGCGGAGATCAACGAATTGCTGGCGGGAGAAAAGGCCGAAGAATTCAACGCACTGTCTACCTGGAAAGAAAGATATGCCTTTATCGAGAAGGGTCTGACCAAACAGTCCATGGATGTCTTTGCGATCCTTCCTGAAAGCATTCAGCAGCAGCTGTTCATGGAAAGAGATCCGCACGGCAATGTGCAGGTATCCCTGATCGAATCCGAGAAGCTCTTCTCTGCATTGGTAAAGGCAAAACTGGCCGAGAGAAAGAAAGCCGGAACCTACAAGGGCAAGTTCTCCGCTCTGCATCACTTCTTCGGCTATGAAGGAAGATGCGCTTTCCCATCCAACTTCGATGCGGACTACTGCTACTCCCTGGGCTACAATGCATTCATGCTGATACAGTACGGATACAACGGCTATCTGTCCAAGATCTCCAATCTGTCGAAACCGGCAGAAGAGTGGGTCGCAGGCGGTATGCCTATTACGAAGATGATGAACATCGAAAGAAGACACGGAGAAGACAAGCCGGTTATCAGAAAAGCTCTGGTAGAACTTGACGGAAATCCGTTCAAGTATTTTACCGCACATCGTGAGAAATGGGCTGTCGAGACCTGCTACACTTATCCGGGTGCGATCCAGTACTACGGACCAAGTGATGTCTGCGACCAGACGACCAGAACCCTGGCTCTGGAAAAAGGAGAATAAAAGATGAAAGGCTTCCATTGTGAAGCCTTTTCTTGTGCTATAATAGTGCTGTGATGGGGCGTTAGCGCAGTTGGGAGCGCGTATCGCTGGCAGCGATAAGGTCACGGGTTCGAATCCCGTACGCTCCACCATTGGCGGAATAAGGATCATTGCGATCCTTTTTGTTAGAAAAGGGAGGATATGATATGAAGATAGAAGTGAATACCAGAGGAAGCAGGGAATACTACGACGAGTTTCTTTACATTGTTCCTAGATATAAGAAATACCAGAAGAATCTCAAGAAGAAGACTTATAGACTGACATATTATCTGACCGTCTATGAAGTCCTGGCTTTCATTGTAGGAGCGCTGAACGCCTACTTCTACTATCTGAACGGAAACGTCATTCATCTCGTGATGGCATGCATGTTGGGACTGATGCTGATTATTTATCTGCGCTATCATCTTGCGGTCGGTAAACAGATCAAGACATACCTGAACGAAAAGGGAAACAAGGAAATCGAAATCAACGAAGAATATGTCGGATTCAGAGATGATTCCAAGGACATCAGGCTGAAATGGGATGAGCTCAGCGGTATCGTAATGGGAAAATACGGACTCTGTTTTCTTCCGAAAGACCAGACCGGCATACTGATATCTGTCAGCAGGGAATATGAAGACGAAGTCAGAAAAGGATTGCATGAAGTCGGCAGGGAATACCTGATGACAGAAAACAGGAAATAAAAAAAGAGCTGCATCTGCAGCTCTTTGTTTTGCTTACTGTACTTAAAACTAGTGCAGCAGTCTGGCAATCAGGCCTTCGATTATGCCAAACAGCGAGAAGTCCTGTCCGCCGTATACCAGCATCCATGGCTGAATCGTATTGTTGAAGAAGTAAGCACCGAAGCCTACCAGCAATACCATTACAACACCGTTGATTGCGCAGGCGATGATCGTACCTCTGATACCGCCTTTTGCGTTTGCTACGATTGCGGCACAGCCGTTCTCGAAGAAACAGGTGAAGATCAGCGGAAGGATAACGGTCGGGAACATGCCTCTGGTGAGCAGGATGGTGATCGTAGAAGTGATGACCGCTACGATGAAACCGATCAGCAGAGAGTTAGGACCATAACCGAACAGAACCGGGCAGTCCAGTGCAGGAATAGCACCCGGAACGACTTTTTCCGCAATACCCTTGAAAGCAGGAACGATTTCGGCAATCAGCATACGTACGCCCTGAAGCATGACGGTAACGCCGACACCGAAGTATACGGAGTGAATGAACCAGTAAGAGAAGAAACTTCCGCCGTAACCGAATACTTCAGCCGGAGAAAGACCGTTGGCCTGTAATACAAAGTACATAACGATGTAGACCAGGGAAATGGCCAGTGAGCCGGTAATGGATACTTCTCTTAAGAAGCCTAATGATTTCGGAAGTTTCAGGTCTTCGCAACTCTTGGACTTATCGCCGACAATTGGAGCGATCAGACCGGCCAGAACAGACAGTGTCGTAGTCGGGTGACCGATCGAGAAGTCTTCTTTGCCTGTAACGTCTTTAACCAGAGGTCTCATCAGGTTTGGAGCGACGATCATGTACAGAGCCGTAAATACGGCAGCCAGACCGATCAGTTTGCCGCCTGTCAGACCTGCGTCAACACCTGCAGCGATGAAGACATACGGGAACCAGTAGAGCATGTGTCCTGTCAGGAAGACTGTCTTCCAAGGAGTGAAACGGGCAACCAGAAGGTTGATCGCAAAGGCAACGATCATAACGATACCGATCTGCGTACCGTACTGACCGCCGATGTCGATGTTTGCTCCGGCGTTGCCAGGCATCAGCGTATTGAAGGCATTGATGATACCATCGATGGAGTTGCCGGTGATAAGACCGGTACCGGTATTCAATACGAAGAAGCCTACTGCCGTCATCAGAGTTCCTCTAATGACTTCAGAAACCGATTTCTTCTGCAGGATCAGACCGATCATTGCTACTAAAGCAAGGAAGATCGCACCCTGACCAAAGATCTCATTGATAATGAAATTGAGAATTGCCATAAAAATACCCCCTTTTTTATTTATAATAGCTTTCTCTATTTGTTGAACTCATTCAGATATGCCAGTACTTTTTCCTCGATCTCCGCATTGTCCATGAAGTTTTCGATGATAACGACAGGCATTTCGGCTCTATCTGCGATTCTTTCCGCTAGATCGCGGGAAATAAAGATCACGTCGCAAGGATTGGACAGGCAGGTCCCAACATCACCGACCAGCGTATCGGCCTCCAGCCCGTTTTTCTTCAGAACATCGTCGATCGCCATTCTCAGCATCAGCGATGATCCGCAGCCAAATCCGCAAACACATTGAATTTTAGGTAATGCCATATTTAAACCTCCTCAGCATTGTTTATTCTCTGATACAGTTCTTCAACTGTCTTAGATTCCGCAAGTCTTTCTATCGATCCCTTCTGCATCAGAACTCTGGCGATCTTCTGCAGGGTTTCGATATGGGAAGTCTTATCCACGCAAGCCAGGCACATCACCACATTGACGGGGTCGTTGTTGCTGCCGAATTCGACAGGATCTTTCAAGGTGATCAGGGATATGCCTGAATGGATGACGGAAGGACATGGTGCGCTGTGCGCCAGAGCGAACCCCCTAGTCAGAACGATGTAGGGACCGAGTTCTTCAACGCTGCGTATCATGTCGTCGATATACTGTTTTTCGATATCGCCGGATTCAATCAGGGGATCTCCCGCCAGCTGAATGGCTTCCTTCCAGTCTGGTGCTTCCAGTCCGACTCTAATATGATCTTTTTTTACCAGTTCTTCCATGGACTTCCTTCTTAATCCTATTATACAAGAATTAAAGAAGAATAGAATATTCTGACTCATAGATGTGATCCGTACATGTTTTGGATATCTTTGTATAAACTGTTTAGGAATTCATAATAATAAAAAAATGCTACAATGAAATAGATTTCAGTTTTTCTAAACAATCTATAGGAGGTTATCGATAATGAGTACTGTTGATCTGTCAAAATATGGCATTTCCAATGTGAATGAAATCATCTATAATCCGTCTTATGAACTGCTCTTTGAAGAAGAGATGAAGAGCGGTCTGGAGGGATATGAGAAGGGGCATCTTACGGAATTGGATGCGGTAAATGTCATGACCGGCATCTATACCGGAAGGTCTCCGAAGGATAAATACATCGTCATGGATGAGAATTCCAGAGATACGATCTGGTGGACGACAGAAGCCTATCCGAACGATAATCATCCGATGTCCATAGAGGTATGGGAGAAGGTCAGGGATCTTGCCAGGAAACAGTTAAGCGGCAAGAGACTGTTTGTCGTGGATGCCTACTGTGGTGCCAACAAGGATACGAGAATGGCTGTACGCTTCATGATGGAAGTTGCATGGCAGGCTCACTTTGTCAGGAACATGTTCATTAAGCCTACGGAAGAAGAACTGAAGAGTTTTGAACCTGATTTCGTAGTCTATTGCGCATCGAAGGCGGAAGTTGAAAACTACAGGGAACTCGGTCTGAATTCCAGTACCTGCGTAGCCTTCAATATCACGTCCGGGGAACAGGTCATTCTGAATACCTGGTATGGCGGCGAGATGAAGAAAGGCATGTTCTCGATGATGAACTATTACCTGCCTTTAAAGGGTATTGCTTCAATGCACTGTTCCGCCAATACGGACATGAACGGCGAGAATACGGCGATCTTCTTCGGTTTATCCGGTACAGGCAAGACCACGCTTTCTACCGATCCGAAAAGACTGCTGATCGGCGACGATGAACACGGATGGGACGATAACGGCGTCTTTAACCTGGAAGGGGGCTGCTACGCCAAGGTCATCAATCTGGACAAAGAGTCCGAACCGGATATCTACAATGCGATCAGAAGAGATGCCTTGCTGGAAAACGTTACAGTCGATGAAGGCGGAAAGATTGACTTTGCGGATAAGTCGGTAACCGAGAATACCAGGGTATCCTATCCGATCGATCATATCGAAAAGATCGTCAGACCTGTATCCAGTGCTCCGGCTGTGCAGAATGTGATCTTCCTTTCCGCAGACGCTTTCGGCGTACTGCCTCCTGTTTCCATTCTGACGCCTGAACAGACGCAGTACTATTTCCTTTCCGGCTTTACCGCAAAACTGGCAGGTACGGAAAGAGGCATCACTGAACCGACGCCGACATTCTCTGCCTGCTTCGGCCAGGCTTTTCTGGAACTGCCTCCGGTGAAATACGCGGAAGAACTGGTAAGAAAAATGAAGATGTCCGATGCAAAAGCCTATCTGGTCAACACCGGATGGAACGGTACGGGAAAGAGAATCTCCATCAAGGATACCAGAGGGATCATCGATGCGATCCTCAACGGCGCGATCGACAAGTCCGAAACAAAGAAGATCCCTTATTTCGATTTTGAAGTACCGGTAGAACTGGATGGCGTGGATACCGGGATCCTGGATCCTAGAGATACGTACGCAGATCCTGAGGAATGGGACAGAAAGGCAAAAGATCTGGCTTCTCGTTTCATCAGAAACTTCCATAAATACGAAGACAGCGAAGCAGGAAAAGAACTGAGCAAAGCCGGGCCTGAACTGTAATCAGATTCATGGATACGGACTTCATTCGACAGAGTGAAGTCTTTTTGTTTTTACGATAGAATAGAGGTATGAAACTGAATGTCAAGAAGACAGGAATCAATGGAGAAGGAATCGCCTATTTTAAGCGTAAACCAGTATTTATCGAAGGCTGTTTTCCTGGTGAAACGGTAGAGTGTACCCTGGAGGATCAGGGAAGGTACTTTAAAGGGAAACTGGTCCGTATACTGAAAAAGAGCCCTGACAGGATTTCCTGTGTCTGTCCGTATCAGAAAGAATGCGGAGGATGCGCCTTGTTGCCTCTGGAATATCAGAAACAGCTTGAAATCAAGAAAGAGCTCTTGATGGAAGCCTTGCATAAATATGCCGGATTTAAGCAAAAGATAGATGACATCGTTCCAAGCGAAAAGAGCTTGTCTTACCGGAATCGAAGCAACATGCCGGTCATTGAAGAAGACGGAAAACTGGTTTCGGCAATGTACCGGAGCGGAAGCAATCATCCGATCCCGATCGAACAGTGTCCTGTCCATGACACGACGGTAGAAAGAATACGGTCAGACATCCTGCAGATAATGAACAGACATCATTATTCCGTCTACTCTCAATCGGAGAAAAAGGGGATCCGACAGCTGGCTGTAAGAGGATTCCACAATGAATTTCAGGCAGTCATCATCACCGGAAACGATGAACTTGATCAGGAAACCGTCGATGACCTGTCAAAGATTCAGAACCTCGTTTCCATTTATCAGGGTATCAACACGCAAAAAGATCCGATCCGGATGATGCCTGAGAAGCTGAAACGCTTATACGGGAAAGAGAAGATCACCGTCAGGATGGACGACTATTCGTTAAGTCTAAGCCCGCAGGCCTTTTTCCAGTTGAACAGGGATCAGGCCGAAAGGATCTACAAGGATGCGGTATCGTTTGTTCCGGAAGGAAGCGGCAGGGTCGTGGAAGCATATTGCGGAATCGGAACGATCTCTCTATATCTGAGCGGGAAAGCCGAAGAAGTGATCGGAATAGAGCTAGAAAAGGAAGCCGTGAAAGATGCGACAGAGAATGCGGAAAGAAACGGCTGTCATAATCTTCGCTTCCTGTGTTCCGATGCGTCCAGGGCGATCCGGAAGCTTCTGGAAAAACAGAAAGCCGATATGCTGATTGTCGATCCGCCAAGGACGGGTCTGGATCAGGATCTGATTGAAACGCTATTACAGTCAAAGATCAAAAGACTTGTATATATTTCCTGCAATCCCGCAACCCTGGGAAAGGATCTGAATCTGCTGCAGAAAAAATATATGATTAACTCGGTCAAAGGCTACGACATATTTCCGAATACTCCGCTGATAGAAACAATCGTCTGTCTTGACCGTAAATGCTAAAACGGAGGAGTTCACATGAACAACTGGGAAAGAATGAACCGGGAGATGGCGTATATCTCGGATGAAACGGTCATGGAAGAACAGAAGAAATGCCGCAGGATCCTGCAGAGACTGAACTTCTGCGACCGCTCGGACTTTGAGAAGATTTCGGAAATCCTTCAGGAACTGCTGGATGCAAAAGAAGGCGCCTTCGTGAATCCACCGTTCTACTGCGATTACGGGAAACGGATCCACGTCGGGAAGAACTTCTATGCCAACTACAACTGTACGATTCTGGATACGGCTCCGGTGACGATCGGAGACAACTGTCAGATCGCTCCGAATGTCGGTATTTATACAGCAGGCCATCCGATCCATCCGGATACCCGGGCTTCTGCCTATGAATACGGCAAGGCAATTCATATCGGGGATAATGTCTGGATCGGCGCAAACACTGTGATCCTGCCGGGAATCAATATCGGAAACAATGTTGTGATCGGAGCGGGAAGCGTTGTGACCCGCGATCTGCCGGACTGGGCGATCGCATCGGGGAATCCCTGCAAGGTTAGAAGGATGATCACCGATGAGGACCGCAGAAAGCTGTACAAGGATGAACTGATCGACGAGGAAGCCTGGAACGAGATCTGCGAGAAGTTCGGCTGGGAATCATAGATAGACAATACCGCAGAATAGAAAATCCTGTCATCTGACAGGCTTTTGTTTCAGGAATCTAAAGACGTTGATCCGGCGGATCGTTTTCGTTGATGAAGGGAAAACGTTTTTCCGTAAATCTCTTACTGGTGAATCCTTATCTTATCGCTTAGAACGATCCCGATCAGCAGGGGTATGACATCGGCGACAAAGGCTACGGAATTGCTTAGGAATTTCGCATATAGCGGCAGCTGGAACAAGGCGACTTCCAGGACGGTCTTGATCAAGGCAATGCCGATGAAGGCCATCACGATGCCGTAGAGAAACTTCATGTATAGCTTCTTTGTTTTCGGAAGAAGAAAACCCAGCGTCAGGGCGATAAACAATTGACCGATTGCCCAGGCGATGGGGAACGATCCACCCTTCAGCATGTTTCCGATGATGCAGCCGATTACGCCGACCGGTGCAGCGGCAATACCGAACTTGTTCAGATACAGACCGAATACGACATAACCCAGATCCAGCTTGATCCGGTTGACGATCGGAATAATGACAAAGGCCGACAGCACGGCATACAGCGCGATTCCTAGGGAAAGCAGCGCGATCTTACGATTTCTTTTCATATGATTATTATACCGAAACAAAGGGAAATTATTGTAGAATAAAGGTGTAAAGCATAAAGGAGAAAAACATGAAACTTGTACTGGTAAGACATGGCGAAAGCGAGTGGAACAAGCTGAATCTGTTCACCGGATGGACGGATGTCGATTTGAGCGAAAAGGGTCATGCGGAAGCGATTCAGGCCGGCAAGCTTTTGAAAGAGGAAGGGTATGACTTCGATGTCTGCTACACTTCTTATCTGAAAAGAGCGATCCACACATTGAACCATATTCTGGATGAAATGGACCGTAACTGGCTTCCTGTCTATAAGACCTGGAAACTGAACGAGCGTCATTATGGCGCTTTGCAGGGCTTGAACAAATCCGAGACCGCCGAGAAATACGGTGAGGATCAGGTAAAGCTGTGGAGACGTTCTTACGACGTTAAGCCTCCTGCACTGGAGCCTGACGATGAGAGAGCTCCTAAGAATCAGGATGTATACCGCAATGAAGATCCTGCTCTGATGCCTCTGAACGAGTCTCTGGAAACAACGGTAGAAAGAGTCGTTCCTTATTACAACGAAGTCATTCTTCCGGCCATGAAGGCAGGCAAGAGAGTCATTATTGCCGCTCACGGAAACTCTTTAAGGGCTCTGGTCAAGTATCTTGACAACATGTCCGATGAAGAAATCATCGCTCTGAACATTCCGACGGGCGTTCCTCTTGTCTATGAATTCGATGAAGACTTCAACGTAAAGGGTCACTATTATCTGGGCGATCAGGAAGCGCTGAAGGCGGCGATGGAAGCCGTAGCCAACCAGGGCAAAAAGAAATAAAAAAAGAAAAGAAGCCGGAAGGCTTCTTTTTTCTTTAAGGCTTTTAAAAAAACCGCGGAATATCAAACACGTTAATCCAAACGTAGTCATCTATGTATAATAGTAAATATAGGTTTTTAGGAGTGTTGCGATATGAATGACGTTCTGATATGGATTGACAACAACATAATGTGGGGTCCGGTGATGATCCTCTTTCTGCTGGGAACGCATGTTTTCCTGACGGTTCAGACAGGTTTTGTTCAGAAGAAGGTATTCCAAGGCGTAAAGGAATCTCTGAGAAGCGATGGTTCCAACAAGGGCGATCTTTCAATTTTTGGTTCGCTGATGACTGCATTAAGTTCAACGATCGGCACAGGAAACATTATCGGCGTCGGTACGGCTGTGGTTACCGGTGGACCGGGGGCGGTTCTGTGGACCTGGATCGGCGGAATTTTCGGAATTGCGACAAAATATGCAGAATCGCTGATTGCCGTGAAGTACCGGAAGAAAAGAGAAGACGGAACTTATATGGGCGGTGCGATGACCGCTTTCGAACATCTCAACATGCCAACCATGGGCAAGATCTTTGCCTGGTGCTGTGCCTTGGGCGCTTTCGGGATCGGATGTTCCTCGCAGTCCAAAGCCATAAGCGACGTCATTTCCGTCAACTACAACATACCTAACATCGCAGTGGGAATCGTGATCTGCGTACTTACGGCTCTGGTCGTTTTCGGGGGATTAAAAGCGATATCGAAAGTCTGCGAGATGCTGGTACCGTTCATGTCTATCGTATATGTAGTCGGCTGTCTTCTGATTCTGATCATCAATATCAGATATCTGCCGCAGACCATCGGCGTGATCATCGCCTCGGCCTTTACGCCAAGAGCGGCGGTTGGAGGCTTTATCGGTACAAGCGTCATCATGGCTGCCCGGGCAGGAATTGCCAGAGGTCTGTTTTCCAATGAGGCCGGCATGGGTTCGGCACCGCAGGCTTCTGCCGCTTCGGTAGCGAAAAACGCCGTCAAGCCTGCACTGGTAGGTTCAACGGGCGTTTTCTGGGATACGGTCGTCGTCTGTCTGATGACGGGTCTGGTGCTTGTTTCCAGCATCATTGCCAACGGGGATATTTCCTGTATTCTGACTGATGGTTCGACTATCAGCGGTTCCGGTCTGGTGGCTGCCTGCTTCAATCAGATCCCGTTCTTCGGAAGACCGCTGCTGACATTCGGCATTCTGACTTTCGCCTATTCGACGATCCTAGGCTGGAGCTACTATGGCGAAAACTGCATCCGTTATCTTCTGGGCGACAAGGCGATCAAGGCCTATCAGGTCCTGTGGATCCTTGTGATCCTTATCGGATCTCTGGTTTCCGAAGGTGCAGTCTGGACACTTGCAGACATTCTGAATGCCGCAATGTGCATTCCAAACGTCATCGCCGTCCTGCTGCTAAGAAACGTGATCGCCAGGGATACGAAATACTATCTGGATGAAGGTCATCTGGAAGAAGAAGATCCGGATCTGGAGTAATCTGTATTAAAAATCATCATATAAAAGAAAACCACCCGAATGGGTGGTTCTTTATTCTTTTTTATCGGAAGGCATCGATGAAGATCTTTGCGAACTTTTCGTGATCTCCTCTGAAGGCAAAGTATACGTTTCGGTTTTCCTGTATCGCTCTTTGATCGACGACGGTCTGTCCTTCCGTTACACCGCCAAGAGATACCTCGACGTTGCAGAACTTCACATCCTGTAGTACATCCGGATCGATCAGATAGGCGATGCACAGAGGATCGTGCAGGGCGCAGGTATGCGGTACTTCCAGAGGCTGAGCCTGGTCGTGAACCAGAATCCTTAAGTCAAGCTGGCTTGCCGCAAACAAAGATGCAGGAGTGTTGATCCTCTTGAGCTCGTCGGAGTCTTCCTGGGAAATGTAGGCGGTATGGGTCGCATCCAGCGGAACCATCGTGATCTTTGCACCGCAGTGCAGGACTTTCTGGGCCGCTTCCGGGTCGTCATAGATATTGAATTCAGATGCGATTGTGGCATTGGTGATGTTCCATCCGCCGCCCATGATGACGATCTCTTCGATATTCTTGACGATTTCCGGTTCTATCGTCAAAGCGACTGCCAGATTGGTCAGAGGTCCAACCGGAACCAGCGTGACAGGCTCCTTGGCGTTCATTAGATAGTTGACATAGAAGATCGGAGCAGGAATATCTTCTTCTTTTCTGGTGGATGCAGGAAGAGGAAGAAGCGGCGTATGGATATGGACTTTTTCGCCGTTTGCATCGATGGCATCGGCGTTCTGTGTCCTTTGGATACGCGGATAGACGGTCGTCTTAACCAGTGAACCTGAGCATCCCCGATAGACCGGGAAGTCCGCTTTCAGCAGATCTCTTACTCTTAAGGTATTCTCTGTCGTATTCTCGATCGGCTGATTGCCTTTCACGGTACATACGGCAACCAGATCGATTTCAGGACGAAGATACGCCAGCAGGATCGCACATGCGTCATCGGAGCCGGTATCGACATCCAGGATTACTTTTCTAGTCATGATATTTCTCCTTTTACTACTTTTATTCTAACACCAATCACTTCCGTATTTACTTATTGTGCATCCCATATTATAATAAACATGTGCTTATATAACTAAATAACAATATGACCAAGAAGGAAAAAGAAATACTGGAAATCATCAGAGAGAATCCACTGATTGAACAAAGCGAGATCGCCAGACTTTTGGATATTTCCAGAAGTACGGTAGCGGTACATATCTCTTCGCTGCAGAATCAGGGCTATATCTCGGGAAAGGGATATATTCTGAAGGAAGAAGACTATATTGTCGGTATCGGTGCCTGCAATGTCGACGTATACGGCAGATCCCGGATCCCGATCCGGACACATTACGATCATCCTGCGGATATTGTATCCGCCGTGGGCGGAGTGATGCACAACATCATCTGCAACTACGTGAAACTGGGAGGAAAGGCCGATCTGATCACGGCCTACAGCGATGATGCGTATGGAATGATGATCACGGCCGGATGTAAACGCAACGGCATCGACATCCACGATTCCCTGCTGGTAAAGGGTGCCACATCGGGAATATTCATGCAGATACAGGATGAGAACAACGACATGTACATGGCGATCTGCGACATGTCCATTCTGGAGAATCTTACACCTTCCTATCTTCGCAGCAAGGAGAAAACCATCCGAAACGCCAGACTGGTCGTCATGGATCCTTCGCTGCCTGATGATGTAATCAAGGAACTGATCAGCATCTGCAAGGATCACACTCCGCTGTACATCGATCCGATCTCGGACAACTATGCTCTGAAGATGCGGGAATATGTGCCGTATTTCGATCTGATCAAGCCGAACAGAGGCGAACTGGAAAACCTGAGCGGTGTTAAAATCAAGAATGACAAGGACCTCATCAAAGCGGTAGACAGACTTCTGGAACAGGGAACAAAACGGGTTGTCGTATCCCTGGGTGCACAGGGCTTGCTGTATGCCGATCATCAGCAGAAGATCCGCAGAAAGCTTCCGGAAGAAAAACGCATGGTCAACGCTTCCGGTGCGGGAGACGCCCTGATGGCGGCCATCATCTACGGAGACGTGAATGGTCTGGATATCGAAAAGACGCTGGATTACGGTATGGCTGCCGGAATTGCGGCCATCAGAAGCGAGAATACAATAAGTAATGAAATGTCAGTAGAACTGCTGGATAGAATACTAAAGGAGAAGAAAAAATGAACTACAGAGACTATTTATCCATTACCCCAGAAATTCAAGAAGCATTAGCGCAAGGCAAACCGATCGTTGCCCTGGAATCAACGATCCTTTCTCATGGCATGCCTTATCCTGAGAATGTCGAGTTTGCGCATAAAGTGGAAGAAATCATCAGAGGCGAAGGCGCCATTCCGGCTACGACGGCAATCATCGGCGGCAAACTGAAGGTTGGACTCAACAGCGACGAGCTGGAACTCATGTGCAAGGCCGAGAACGTTGCCAAGGCATCCAGAAGAGATGTAGCGGTATATCTGGTCAGCGGACAGACGGCTGCGACAACCGTCGCTACGACGATGCTGATTGCGGATCTGGCAGGAATCAGAGTCTTCGCAACAGGCGGTATCGGAGGCGTACATAGAGGCGCACAGGAAACCATGGACATTTCTGCCGACCTGCAGGAACTGGCTCATACCAGCGTCTGCGTCGTATCCGCAGGATGCAAGTCTATCCTGGATATCGGACTGACTCTGGAATATCTGGAAACCTACGGCGTTCCTGTACTGGGCTATCAGACGAGCGAATTCCCGGCATTCTATTGCGAGTCTTCCGGCTTTGGCGTTGACTACAAAGTAGCGGATGCGGCAGAAGCGGCCAGGATTATGAAGACGAAATGGGATCTTGGACTCAAGGGCGGTGTCGTATTAGGCAACCCGATCCCGCACGAGTATTCTCTGGATCATTCTTATATCGACAAAGCCATTGATCAGGCTCTGGAAATGGCAAAAGAGAAAGGCATCAGAGGAAAGGCTACGACTCCGTTCCTGCTGGCTACGATCAAGGATCTGACCGGAGGCACTTCTTTCGCCAGCAATCTGCAGCTTGCCTACAACAATGCGAGAGTCGCTTCGAAAGTCGCGATCGAATTCGCCAAACTGTAAAGAAGGTTCAAACCTTCTTTTTCTTTTCCAATAGATTATAATGAATGATAGATGATTAAATTGTGTGTTTTTGACATGGACGGACTGCTTCTGGATACCGAGAGGCAGATGTATGCGAAGTTCGGAGAAGAAGCATCCGCCGAGATGGGCAGACCTATGAGCCTGGATTTTCTTACGACTGTAATGGGTGGAAGCAAGGAGCTTTACCGCGACAGAGTCTTAAGCGTATACGGCGAAGACTATCCTTATGAAGAATATCAGCGCAGACGCTGGGAAAAGATCAACCGCTTCATTGACCGTGGCGATATTCCGCTGCGTCCGGGTGTACCGGAATTCCTGGAATTCTGCAGCAGGCAGGGTATCCTCAAGGCAATTGCGACATCGACCAGAGGAGAAGTGGCACAGAAATGTCTGAAGGCTTCGGGGATCGCCGCTTATTTTGACTATATGGTCTCCGGAGACATGGTAGAAAAGACAAAACCGAATCCGGAGATTTTCCTGAAACCGATCGAGCATTTCAACATTCCATTAAACGAAACGCTGGTATTTGAGGATTCCCATAACGGAGCCCAGGCCGCAATCAACGGAAAACTGCGTTACATTCTGGTAAAGGATCTGGCTTTTTTAACGGAAGAAGACATGGAGAATGCGGAAATGGTGACAGATGTCATCTCCAAGGCTATCCCTTTAATAGAGAAAGAAAATGAAAGAACCGCTGGCATATAGGCTTAGACCTGAAACGATTGACGATATTCTCGGACAGAAGGATCTGGTCGGAGAAAACGGCATCATCAGAAGGTGTCTGGAGAAACAGACGATCTTTTCCTGTATCTTTTTCGGACCTCCGGGTACGGGAAAGACGACTATGGCCAGAGTCATCGCCAACGAACTGCATAAACCTTACAGGCAGTTCAATGCCGTCACCGGCAACAAGAAGGATCTGGATCAGATCTTTGCGGAAGCCAGACTATCCGGCCAGCTGATCATGATCTGCGATGAGGTACACCGGCTGAACAAAGACAAGCAGGATCTTCTGCTTCCGCATGTAGAAGACGGTTCTGTGATCCTGATCGGCGCCACGACGGCCAACCCCTATCATTCCATCAATCCCGCCATCCGTTCCAGATGCCATCTGTTTGAATTCAGACCTTTGACTGATGAAGATATCGGTGAAGGTATCAGAAAGGCCCTGGAATCTCAAAAGGGCCTGAATAACGAATACACGATCGAAGAAGACGCATTGCAGGTGATTTGCGATACAGTCAACGGAGATATCCGCTGGGCTTTAAACATCCTGGAGATTTCCGCCGTCCTTTCTCCTGATAAGGTCATTAGAAAAGAAACCGTTCAGGAGAACTGCCGTCATGTATCCAACCGCTCTTTCGGCTCGGAAGACGGACACTATGATCTATTGTCCGCTTTACAGAAATCGATCCGGGGATCCGATCCAAATGCGGCACTTTATTATTTAAGCATTCTGATCCAGTCGGGAGACATCGAATCCATAAGCCGGCGTCTGCTGGTAATCGCCTATGAAGACATCGGACTGGCAAATCCCGCTCTTGCCGCAAGGACTTACAGTGCCTGTCAGGCTGCGGAACATGTCGGTTTTCCGGAAGCCATCATTCCGCTTGGCATGCATGTCATAGATCTGTGTCTTTCACCGAAATCGAGAACGGCAGCAGATGCCATTCACAAGGCCTACAGCATCGCCGAATCCAAAGCCTGCGACATGCCGAAATACCTCAAACTGTCTCCTGTAGGTTTAGCCAGGAATGAACAGTATTCCTATGAACGCTACGACTGCTTTCATAAAATACAGTATCTGCCGGATGAACTGAAAGATGTGGATCTGTTTCCTTCTTTCAATCCGAATCGTTATGAACAGCAGCTGAAACAGATCTACGAAGAACTGAAACAGAACAAGCGTACAAGCAATCTAAAGGAACTGTACCGTTAGAAAGGAATATCCATGAAGTTTGTAAAAGAGAACGAAAACGTCGAGAGATACGTAGACAACATCTTTTCTGTCGTCAGAGCCGCCAAGGCCGATCCGAAAGGAATCAACGCTACTGCGGGATGTCTCTATAATGAAGAAGGAAAACTCTTTACCTACAGATCCGTATACGACCAGGAAAAACAGATCACACCGATTCAGCGCGCATCCTATGCCTCTTCTCCGGCGGGAAATGACGCCTATATTGAAGCCATAACCCGCTTTGTGCTGGAAGATAAAGTTGATAACCATCATCGGACAATGGCAACGCCGGGAGGAACCGGAGCGATCTTCGCCGCCATGCGGATGTGTCTGGATGAAGGAGATACGGTCTTGTATCCCGAGATTTCCTGGGGCAACTACAAGGTCATGGCTGCCGAAATGAACCTGAAGACGATGACCTACGACATCTACGATCTTAACGATCTCTTCAGCAAGCTGGACATGTTTCCATCCAAGGTCTTCCTGATCGTCAACAGTCCATGTGAAAATCCTCTGGGTCATTCCTATTCCCTGAAAGAATGGGAACAGATCAAAGAGAAACTCGTCAGTCTGAATAAAGAAGTGATACTGCTTTGCGATATTGCCTATATCGACTATGCGCATGATGATCCGAAAGGATTCTTCACGCTGTTTAACGATATCCCGGACGATCTGCTGGTGCTGATCGCGGCATCCGCATCCAAGGCCTTCTCCTACTATGGACAGAGAATAGGCGCTCTGATCGCCATCCACAACGACGCCGGATATCTGGACCATTTCATCAATCTTTCCAGCCGTCTTGCCCGCGCAACCTGGTCCAATTTAAGCAATGCGGCCATGCTAAATATCACCGAAGTATTAAACAATCACGGTGAGGAATATCTGAATGAGCTCAGTCAGGCAAAAAAGATGCTGAAGAAAAGAACCGACCTGTTTATTAGACAAGCGGAAGAATGTGGGTTAAAATTATATCGGTTTTCGGACGGGTTCTTTGTCACGATGGAAATGGATAACAACGAAGTGCGTGATGCATTCCATCAGAAACTGATCGATCACCATATCTATACCATCAAGGTAAACAGGGGTATCAGGGTCGGACTGTGTTCCCTGCCTCTAAAAACCGTTGACGGTCTGGCTAAGAAAATAAAGGAATTAATGTAATGGAAGAAAAGAACAATACTACCGTAAGCGAAACAAAACCGCAGTTTGCGATCTTTGACTGGATCGTATCATTGCCTGTCATCAGGATCCTGAAACCTTTATACGAATGGAAGAGAGCCTTCTGGATCTACTGTTTCCTGGGCTTTGTATCTACGGTATGCAACTATGTATTCACCATCATTCTGGCTGACAAGCTGCTTCTTTCGGGAACTGTCGCAAACGTAACGGCATGGATCCTTTCTACGCTGATCTCGTTTGTTCTATTCAGATATCTGTATTTTGACCGTACGGACAACAGCTTCATCAACGAACTGATCAAGTTCGCCTCTGCCAGAATCTTTACTCTGGGCGTAGAAACGGTATCTGTCCTGGTCTTTGTCGATCTGCTGCACATGGATCTGAAGATCGTCAAGGCGATCCTGATTCCGGTAACGGCGATCCTGAACTACTTCATTTCGAAACTCTTCGTTTTTAAAAACAAGAAAAGTTAAATAGACAAAATGACAGTCTATCAAAGATAATCCAAAGATCTGTTTTCATTTTGACACGCAATTTCCGGATGATTATCTGTATTGTTTTTGACTGTTCGGTTTGCATCCCGGATAAAACCGGTTAGGAGATACTTATGAAAGATTTATTTGATCGATTTAAAAACGCGCTTGGAAGACTGGAAGACTGTATCAGACGTTTTCCGTTCAGCTTCATATATCTGTGTCTGATCACGCTTGCGGGATCCTATCTGATCATCAGCGAGAACGAGGGATATGAAGTAATGGCTGCCCTGGTATTCGGCGGTTTGTCTTGCTTCCTGATAGAACTTGCTTATGAATACGGAATGCATAAAATCAGACTTGCCAGCCCGGCAGCGAGCCTACTGATAGCGGTTCTGGTATTCTGGCTTCTTAAGAACCATCAGAACGAATATGTCTATACGGCCGTTTTCGCCATGGCAATCGCCATCGTTTCGCTGATCTGTTTCATTCTTTATAAAAACAGAGAAAACAGAAAACTGTTCAGTCATCTTGTTAAGTCGCTGTTCATCGTTCAGATTTTCGCTGCCGTGGTTTTTTCAGGCTTTGCCGTCTGTATCGCCGCCTTTCATTTTCTGATATTCGGTTTTCAAGACATCTGGAAGCTTTACGGAATACTCTTTCTGACAGTAGCGTCGCTTTTCGGCATCACTCTGTTTCTGTCTTATGTCCCAAGACCTGATGAAGAAACCGAAGTCCCGGATCTATACAGAACGATGATCCACAAGGCGCTTTTCTACATTTATCTTATTCTGATAAGCATTCTGTATCTGTACATTCTGAAGATCATCATCACCTGGAAGATGCCGATCGGGAAGCTTAACTGGTTTGGCAGCTTTGCCTTGCTGTTCTATGTATTCTTCTATCTGTCGCTTGATGAAACGGACGGCAGACTGCAGGCGCTGTTTAAGAAATACGGGGCTTGTCTGCTGCTTCCTGTTCTGGCCATTCAGATTTTTGCCATCATTATCAGACTGAATGCCTATGGCCTGACTACAGCGAGATTCGTATCGCTGATCTTCATCGGCATTGCCGTCGCATTCATGCTTTCGAGCGTCTTGAAGTTCCCTGTTTCCGGATGCTTCCTGCTGATCCCTGTCCTCGCGGTGATTTTCACCTGCACCCCGTTAAATGTATACGATGTTCCAAACCGCGTTCAGGAGCACAGGCTGATGAATGCCCTGACAAAAGGAGGAGCTCTAGTCGAGGGAAAACTTGACGACACCGTCGAAATGGAAGTGGAGTATCTGGAGGACGCGAAATCCGCATATGAATACCTAAGATGGAGCAGCGGCAGAAAGAGCGCTTTCTATGAGACTTTTGCCGAATCGAAGATCGCCAAGTCTTTCTATGATTACGGAGAGAACGGCAAGAATATCAAATCATACTATTATCGTTATGAATTGGATGGAGAAGAAATCGATGTCGGTGAATATCATTCTCTGCAGATGATATCGGAAAACGGAACAGATCGATTGCAGGATCTTGATATGACTGCGTTCCTGTTAAGTCTTGATTCTGCCGATGAACAGTCTTTCCAGGCTCCGCTTGCGTATGAATTGCCTGATGGACGCAGGATTATCTTCGGATGTATCAGTTATGATTATGATCAGGACGAAAGAGAATTCGCTTATTTATACTACAGCGGGATACTGCTTAGCGGACGTCAATAAATCCGGTGGTTTAAAAGAAGAAACAAAACAGCGGAAAAGGCCAATTATTCACTGCTGGGCATAAACGTAGATGCGCTTCTGAGAATATAATAAGATTGTATGTGATTAGGAGAACAGCACCGGATACCGTTTCTGATGATTTACAGGCCGGTTAGAAAGAAGGAAATCAGAATGCTTGAAGCAAAAAAACTGTTTGATAAGATCGAGGAGAAGGAACAGGAATATATCCGGTTCTGGCGAGATTTGTGCGAAATCGAATCGCCTACGTACTACAAGGAAGGCGTTGACGCTGTAGCTGATCTGATCATTGAAAAAGCTTCACATTACGGAATGCAGGTAGACAGGCATCATTTTGAAAGGGCGGGCGATACTTGCACAATCACATTAAACCCTGAAGCAAAGAAAAAACCGATCTGTCTTTCTGCCCATATGGATACCGTTTTCAAGCAGGGAGCTTTTTCTTCGCCGCGGACAAGGATCGAAGGCGACACGATATACGGGCCGGGAGTGACAGACGACAAGGGAGGTCTTGCGGCAGCGTTGTATACGATGGCTGTTCTTGCGGAATGCGGCTTCAAGGACCGGCCGGTCAAGCTGATTATGCAGTGCGATGAAGAGAACAGTTCGATCGCTACCGGATTACAGTCGATCGACTATATGTATGAACAGGCAAAGAACTGTCTGTGCTTTTTCAATCTGGAATGGTACCGCTACGGTCAGGCTATCTTATGGAGAAAAGGCTCCTTTACCACGCTTGTCAAAGTATATGGAAAAACTTATGTCTCAAAGAGATGTTTTCTGGGACACAGTGCATTGGCGCAGGCTTGTTTCATGATCTGCGAACTTGAAAAATACAAACAGCCGGATGGACTGTGCTGCAACGTGGGATATATCAAAGCCGGAGAATACGGAGATACCGAAATGAATGTCCCGGATTATTGCGAATTCGCCTTCGATTTAAGTTATATGACTGCTCAGGAATATGAATCCGTTATAAAACAGATCAACGACATGTGCAGCAATCCAATAATCGAAGGAACAAGATGTGAATATGAGCTAAAGGGAGGTTTCCCAAACATGGAGAAGCGGCAAGACAATTTCGAACTTCTCGAAAAAATGAACCGGATCTACAGGGAGCTGGGAATGAAACAGCTTGAAGCGACCTGGTCTCATGGCGGTTCAGACGCTTCCCGAATGAATCAAAAAGGAATCACTACGATTGATTCGCTTGGTGTACATGGACTGTATATTCACACTTTAGATGAACAGGCCGACATCAGTTCTCTGAAAGATGCGGCAAGAAGACTTTCGACCGTCATAGCCTACATTGAAGACTGACACGATTCAGACTATCAATAAAGACAAGAGGAACTTTCGTTCCTCTTTTTTTATTTCAAGTGGTAAATAATCTATATACGATAGAACAATTCCGTGTCTGAAAACAAGAAGAGAAACACAGGGCTTTTTGAATAACAACAGTTATGACGCGAAGTTAACAACGTCTGTCGATCAATGTTTAAGGACTGCATAAGAATGTGACCGGATTCTACAATTTCGTGAATAGATCATTGAATAATCATGCATTTAAGTTAAAATGAAGTAGATCAGACAGGAGGATACACATGGCAGACAAAGATTTTCTAAGTCAGTTCTCTGACGCCAATAAACCCGAGAGTTTTAAAGAAGAAGAAAGAATACCGGTTGTTAAGGAAAAAAAGAAGGTCAATCCTTTGCTTCTTGGTATTGCCATAGCGCTTCTTTTAGCCATAGCCGTACTCCTGTATTTCCTCTTCCTGGCACCGAAGATTGCAGTTCCGGACTTTGTCGGCAAAAACAAGTCCGATGTTGCGGCGTGGGTCAGACAGCAGGGTATCGAAGCATCAGGTATCGTCTTTGATGAGACCTATGATTTCGATACCGAAGAAGGGACGGTTCTTTCTCAGAATGTCGCTGCCGGCAAGAAGGTCAAGAAGGATGTGAAGATGAATTTTGTTCTTTCTCTCGGTCCTGATCCGGATGAAGCGATCAGGGTTCCCGATCTTTCCGGTATGACGAAATCCGAAGTTCAGGAATGGATCAGCAGAAACAAGCTCAGTAAGACGAAAGTCGTTACCGCATACAACGACAGCGTGGAAGAAGACGGAGTCATCAGTTATTCTTTCAGCGGCTGCGAGGAGGACAGTTTTACCAGAGCGTGCAGTCTAAAGATCAGTGTATCCAAAGGCCCTGCTCCGGCTGGAAAAGTGACGGTAGAGGATTTTGAAAAGAAGCTTTATGAGACGGTTGAAGCCTGGGCGAAATCGAAGAAGATCGAGCTGAGCAAGTCCGAGACTTATTCAGATAAGGTAGAAGCCGGGTATGTCATTTCTCAGTCTATTGAATCAGGGAAAACCATCAACGAAGGCGATACTCTGCATGTGGTTGTTTCTTTAGGAAAAGCCATAAGCATACCGAATATGTACGGCTGGACCAGAAAAGAAGTTGAAAACTGGTGCAGGAAAAACGGTGTCGCATATGATGATTCTGAAGAGGATTATGATACGACGAACGGTCTGTGTATCAAACAGTCCATTAATCCCGGAAGCATCGTAAAAGAAGGCGATATCATTTATTTCATTATTTCGAAAGGCGATCCGGATATCTCCGAATTCTACGGTACCACCCTGGATGAGTTGAAGGCCTGGGTAGAAAAGATCAACATCGAAAGCGCAAGAGTAACGCTGAACAAGCCTGTCTACGATTTCAGCGACAGCGTTCCTGCCGGAAACATCATTTCCCTCAGCAAAAAGGTAAAGACCGGCGGAAGCATCGATGTCGTCATATCCAAAGGGAAAAACGTTTATCTGAATGATACTCTTTGGGACACGTTAAGAACTGATCCGCATTCTTTGAATGAAGAAGACGTCAGAAATCTATTCAACGCCAATCCGGACATCAGTTTTGTGTTCAGATATGAAAAGAACGAAAGCCTGGAAAACTCCGTTGTATTGAGTGCTTCCAGAAGCGACGGAAAACAGCTGGAGAACCACACGTATCTGCCGCAGAGCGAATCGATCGTCGTTGTCGTTAACGACAAAGGAGAATAAAAGTCCATGAACTTTATCAATAGGGCATTTAAAAACGTAAGCAGAAGGATGTCTAAGACGGTACTGCTGATTCTGACATTCTTTCTGATCGGAAACCTCGTCATTATCGGTCTGGGCGTATCAAAGGCTTCCGAAAGCGCCAAAATACTGACCAGGCAGAAGATGAGGGCGGTCGTAACCTACGGTCTGGATTACAACAAGATCTGGCAGTATGCGGATACGATCGAGGATGAAGATGAACTGGAGGAATTCTACAACAATTACCCGAGAATCAAGCTGGAAGAAGTGACTTCCTTTCTGCAAGACGAAAGAGTCAAGACAGCTAACACGGTCAACATCAACATGTGGTATGCCGACAGTCAGAATTCCCTGGATTTCGTTCATCTGGGCAACAGGGCGGAAGAAGATATCGATTCCAGCAGCGGCCAGTCCTGCTGGTACGACGATGTAACTAACGAGCAGATGTGCGAGACCTACAAAAACCCTTATTTCCTGATCAAGAGCAACATGTTCCCGGACATGATCGAATTTGAAGACGGGGAATATCAGATCGTCAGCGGCAGATTCTATACCCAGCAGGAGATCGACAACGGTTCGCTGGTCTGCCTGATTTCAGAAAACCTCGCTGCCCTAAACGGCGTGGGTGTCGGCGATTCCATCAGTCTGGCCGTCAACTATCTGGCAGGATACATGCAGCAGTTCGGTCTGACGGAAGAAGATCTGGAAAACCGTTTTGAAGTCATCGGCATTTTCTCCCACAGTCAGCCGATCACTCCGGATGCGCCGAACTTCGACTACTGCTATCCGTACGAGAATCCTGACAACATGATTTTCATGCCTTCCACCACCATCTACATGGCTCAGCTGCCGATGCAGCAGAAACAGTTCGACTATTATGCGGAAATGTACGGCGATGATGAGAACAACGAGTACTATCTAGATCCTGCCAACAGACCGAGTGAAGAAAACATGGCATCCCAGATGAACATCAACGATGTCACGCTGCTTCTCAATGATCCGCTGGATGTCGATGATTTCGTAAGAGACTATCAGGGATCCTTGAGCCAGTTCGCTGCGCTCTCCGCAAACAACGAGGAATTCAACCGGCTGTCAAAGCCTCTGGATACCCTGAGCATGTATGCGAACTTCATCGTCTGGCTGGTGGTGATCAATGCGATCGTCATCATTACTCTGGTAACGGCATTGACTCTTAAGACCAGAGAATACGAGATCGGCGTGTTGCTCTCCATCGGCGCTTCCAAGCTGAAAGTGATCGGACAGTTCTTTATCGAGCTGGCTATCGTAGCCGTTCTCGGATTCACGCTGTCAGTCGTCTCCGGAAGTCTGATTGCCAAGAGGATAGGCAATACCGTTCTGGAATACCAGATCGCTTCCAGCGAAGTATCGCAGGAAGAAGAGTATTACTATAATGGGCACGGTTTTGATCCATGGAATACCGACTACACGACAGACATCTCCCTGGAAGACCTGGTTTCGGAATATGAAGTCAGGATCTCTCCACTGATTATCGGTGAGATCTATGTACTGGGTCTGGGAATTGTTCTGATTTCCGTCATCATTCCTTCCTTCATGATCATGCGCTACAATCCGAAGAAGATCCTGATGAATCAGAACTAGGAGGATCATATGACAGAAATACTTAGACTAGAAAACATCAATTATTCCTATATCGACGGCGGATATGAAAGACAGATCCTGAAAGATCTGAGTTACTCGTTTGAAGCAGGAAAGTTCTATACCATTCTTGGTCCTTCCGGTTCAGGAAAGACTACGCTGCTGTCCCTGGTTGCCGGTCTGGATACCGCCAAGAGCGGAAAAATCTACTTCAACGGAAAAGACATCGACGAGATCGGTCTGCACAAGTTCAGAAGGAATGCGATTTCCATCGTCTTCCAGCAGTTCAATCTGATATCCTATCTGACGGCTGTAGAAAACGTTATGCTGGCGATGTCGGAAACGGACAACGAAATACCGAAGGACAGAAAGAATGTCGCCTACAATCTGCTGGAACGTTTCGGTATCGTCAGATCCAAGGCAGACCGCATGGTCAATCAGCTGTCCGGCGGTGAACAGCAGAGAGTTGCGATCGCCAGATCGCTGGCATCCAATGTCGATCTGATCTTCGCGGACGAACCGACAGGTAACCTGGATACGGCAACCGAAAAGGAGATCATCTCCATCTTCAAGGAACTGGCCCACGACTTCGGAAAGACGATCATCGTCGTGACCCATTCCGATACCGTATCGGCAATGTCCGACCAGAGAGTACTGCTGAAGGACGGCAAACTGACAAAGATAAAATAAAAACCCGGAATCATCCGGGTTTTGTTTTGAGCTGGAATTCAGTTATTCTTCTGGCTTGTCTTCTTCAGCCTTAGCAGGTTCTTCCTCGTTCAAGATCTCTTCTGTCTTCAGAGCTTTCTTCAGGTTTTCTACACCCTTTTCAGCAATGCTGACAGTCGTCGTCTTGGCCTTGTTGATGGCGGCCTTGACTTCAGGTTTCTCGAAGAATTCAGTGACTTTATCACCGATATCGCTCAGGAAATCGGCAGTCTTCTTGAAGGCATCGGATTCCTTGATCTTGTCGAATTCAGCCATGATGTCGTTTCCGAGATCTTCCAGAGTTCTGCCTTTTTCGTCAGGCTTCCTGGTCAGTTCAGCAATCTTGCCCTTGGTGAAATCAACTGCTTCCATGGATTTTGCCTTTACCTTATCAAGGAATTCATCCAGTTTTTCATCTTCCTGAACATCGTTGATAATTCCCTTTACTTTTTCTATTGAAGACCTGATGGCTTCTTCCGTCTTTTCAACGAGAGCCTTTGCCTTTACCTTACCTTCATCGTCCAGCTTCTCAACTTTTTCAGCCAGATCGTCCTCAAGTTCCTTAACCTGAGATTCCATCTCTTTTACAGTATCATCAAATTTCTGCATATGATATACCTCCTTATAAATCTATTATATAAGAATTCGTGAAAACAATGTGAATTATGAAATAATTTAGCACTCGTTTAGTAATCATATAATGATATAATAGATTTTGTTATGAGAAGAAGAGGCGGAATCGGAATTTTCGGATTTATCATTATCATGTCTATTCTGGATGCTTTCTTTGAAAGCGGAGGCATGCTGATTTTCGGTCTGATCGTTCCTGTAGTATTTACTGGATTGTTTATTTACGGGATAGCCAAGTTCCTTAGCTACGTATTTGGTGAGGGACAGACAAACAGGAGGAGTTCCAACGTTTACACCAACAGGTCTACGAGCTATGTGAAGAATGCCCGGAATGCGCAGATCGACAAGGTTCTTGCGGAATATTTTGAAAACAATGTTTCTCTGGTGCTGTTCGACGATGTATCGATCAGCACACAGAACGGCGTATATACGACGGTGGACAATCTCTATGTCAACTACAAGGAAGAGAAGATCTGTCAGCTGAAGGAGTTCAAGAGCTACTATCCGGGCGCCTACGAAAAAATCATCAATTCTCTGGCACAGCTGACCAAAAAGTCAGTGAAACAGAACGAGAAGAAAAAGAAGAAAGACAAGGAAGAGAAGAAGGAAGAAGTCAAGGAAACAAAGAAGGATTCCTTCTCCGATGCGGATAAGTACATCGATCAGATCAACTCTTTGAATCGCGATCTGATCAACGAAGAAGTTACCAACGGTCTGTACCAGACCTGTGACCTCCTGAAACAGATCGATATCGTCGATAGAGAAGACGGTACGGTCGATCCGAAGCTGAACAAGCTGTATGAATATTATCTGCCTATCCTGACAGGTATTCTGGAGGACTACAAGCGCCTTTCCGCTTCTCCGATTAAAGGCGATGAATTCAAGAAATGCGAGACGCAGCTGGTCAAGACGATCAAGCTGATCAACGAGGCATTGAAGACGATCTACAATTCGATGCACGAGAGCGACTATATGAATCTCAATGCCAATATCAATACCCTGCAGTCGTTGCTGAAGCAGGACGGTTTCGGCTCTACGCCGTTTAAGGAGGACAAGTGATGGCAGACAAAAGCATTGACATGTTTAAGCTTGTTGAGGAAGTAGAGAAGCAGAAGGCGATGGACATCGATGCCATTTTCTCTGACCTGGATTCCGTTAAGAACGAAGAAGTCACCACAGTCAAAAAGAAGGTCTATGCTTCGGATACGAATACAACGGCAACCGTCAGCAAGCCGCGTATTCCGGATCAGATCGGTTCCTTCGAAACCCGTTTTGAAGCGTTCAGAGGCGTCATTGAGCATGTCTACTACGGTGTAAGCAATGTGAACGTCTACGTCGAAGGACACCGCGATGCTCTGGAGAAATACTACAAGGATGCCTACAACAATTCCAAGGATCTCTATGTCATAGAAGCCAGAGTCAACGACGAGATCAACCGTTACGGTACGCATTCTCAGCTTTATGAGAAAGGCTACTATGATGGACTCTTCTATGTGCTGAAGGCTCTGAAACGTTCCAAGGAACTGCTGATGACCAAGCTGAACAGCGAGATTAACAGGAACCTCTAATATGAACAAGCACGAAGAAAAAGAAAAAATGATGGATGAGCTTTTCTCTAAAAAGAGAAGCTTTTCAAATATCTACAACGATTCCATGGATATTCTGAAAGATACAGAAAGCGAACTGAACAAGATCCTGGCGCAGAATCAGAAAGACATCGAAGAACTGACGAAGAAGTTCAACTATTCGGATGATGACCTGAAGAGGCTGAAGGCGGATATCGAAAAGGATTTCAACATCTCTATCGACACGCCGGAAACGGTCGTGCTAGGAAAGGCCTCCAAGGAAGTGTTCGACAATATCTACAAGGATCTTTCCGATAAGGTCATCGGTCAGGATGAAGCCTGCAAGGCATTTACGACAGCCTTCAGAAGACCTTATGTCGTAGGTTCCGATCCGAAGAAGATCCGTAACAGCGTCATTCTTTACGGAAGCAACGGTACAGGAAGATATCAGATGGTTACCGAGATGGGCCAGCTGCTGAAACAGTACGGCTTAAGCGTATCCTCCGAAGTCTACGTTCTGGATATGTCCAGATATCAGTCCACTTCGCAGGAAGTTCTCTTCCTGCAGGATATCTATGTAGCTCTGACCGGAAAGAATCCGATCATTCTGGTGGAAAGATTCGAGGAGGCGTCTCCTGTATTCAACAGAATGCTTGCGGAACTTGTTCTGGAAGGGACCTGCGTCTTAAGCAAGCGTTATACGCTGAAAAACAATCAGCTCATAGAGGCAACCAATACTTTGACAGGCGATGTCATCGACCGCCTGAACGGCAACGATAAGATCCTGGTCTTTGTCTCGGAAAAGAATCCGACCAAGATCATGGACATCTTCGGAAAGTCGTTCATCGACAAGATCGACGACAAGGTCCAGACCAAGAAACTCGATGAAGAAGCGCTGGCGATCATCATCGATCAGCTGGTTGAATCTCTGGAAAACCGATGCAAGAATCAGCTGGAGATCGATCTCAAGGCAGACAGGTCGATTCATGAATACCTGCGATCGATCTATGAACCGAACGACGGCAAGGATTCCATCTCGCCGATGGTGCAGAAGATCTACAACGAGATGGTGGATGTCGCACTGAAATACGATGATCTTAACAGCGCACAGATCCGTTATGAGGATGGCGTTAAGGTTACCTTCAACGATGTTACGCTGGATCTGGATGTCATAGATGACGCCAAGGCGGAAAGAGAAGAGATTCAGAAGGAACTCGATGAGATCGTCGGTCTGGACTTCGTAAAGAACTATCTGCTTTCACTGGAAAATCTGATCAAGATCAATCAGATCCGTAAACAGAAAGGCCTCAAGACCAACGAGATCTCGAAACATATGATCTTTACCGGCAACCCCGGTACAGGTAAGACCACCATTGCCAGACTGGTATCGAGAATGATGAAAGCCTGCGGTATTCTGAAACAGGGTCAGCTGGTGGAAGTGACCAGAGCGGATCTGGTCGGCAAGTATGTCGGCCACACTGCTCCGTTGACGATGTCGGTCATTCAGTCGGCTCTGGGCGGCGTTCTGTTCATCGACGAAGCCTATTCGCTTTACAGAGGAAAGGACGACTCCTTCGGTCTGGAAGCCATCGATACCCTGGTCAAGGCCATGGAAGACCACCGTGACGATCTGATCGTCATCCTGGCCGGATATACAAAGGAAATGAAGGAATTCCTGGAAGCGAATTCAGGTCTGAAATCGAGATTTGCGAACATCATCGAATTCTCCGACTATACGGGCGAAGAACTGATGCTGATTGCGAAATCGATTGCCAAGAGCAAGGACTACGTGATTGCCGAGGATGCCTTAAGACCTCTGCAGGATTACTTCACGATCATTCAGGCTAAAGGCGATCCGAACTCAGGCAATGGCCGTCTGGCCAGAAACCTGGTCGAAGATGCGATCCTGAATCAGTCCAAGAGACTGCTGGAGCATCCTGATGATCAGATGAACCTACTGGAAAGAGTAGACTTCAATTTAGGAGAAAAATAAAAAAAGAACTGTTTCCCAACAGTTCTTTTCTTTCATGATAATGATCTTTTAGTCTTTCTTTGTTTCTACAGGTGAAACAGAATTCTTCTTGACGGATTCGATGCCGTTCTTCGCGGCTGCCTTTGAGTTGTAGCCTTCTGAACGTCCAACTGCCTGTCCGTTACCTGCGACAAGTCTGAAGTAGAATTTCTCATCCTTTCCCTGATAGAGCTGGAACTTAGGATTTCTTTCCTTTACGATTTTTTCAACAGTCTGGTCTTCGACAGGAGCGATGTCCGCATTCTTGGTGATGGAGGCAATGCCTTTCAGGGCGCCTTTTCTTGCCTTGTACATCTGTGAATGAAGGATCGGTTCATTGTTTCCCGCCAGCAGGTTGAAATAATAACTTCCCTTGTCATTGACCTCAATAAGATACTTTCCCATAGTTTTCCTCCTATATTATGTTTATATGAAATATTCCTATTATCATTTTAAAATGTATCCAGTACTTTTTTCAAGTACGGCATCCTGTTTGCGTTTGTTTTTCGCAATACTTGTTAAATTATATTAAAATGGATGTATGCTGAATGATACGATCTGCGCAATATCGACAGCCGTCAAGGACGGAGCGATCTCGATTGTCAGGATGTCCGGAGAGGATGCTTTTGAGATAATCCGGAAGATATCCGACGTCAGGGAGATCCATCCGAATACGATCGTTTACACGCACATCAAAGACAAGGGACGGATCATCGATGAAGTCCTGGTTTCTTTTTTTGAGAAAGGAAAGTCCTATACCAGAGAGGACATGGTTGAGATCAACTGCCATGGCGGTGTTTATGTGACTAGAATGATTCTGAACATTCTGCTGGAGAATGGCTGCAGGCTGGCGGAACCGGGCGAGTTTACCAGAAGGGCTTATTTGAACGGAAGGATAGATTTGAGCGAAGCGGATTCCATTAATGATCTGATCAAGGCCGAAAGCATGGTTCAGGCAAGATCGGCTATCAGAGGAATCAGCGGGTCGGTGGAAAGACTGATCATGCCGCTGATGAACGAAATGAAGGATGTCATTGCGATGATCGAAGTGAATATCGATTATCCGGAATACGAAGACGAGAAACAGATGTCGCAGGATGTCGTCAAGCCTTACATCGAGAAGTGGGTGAAAGAGTGCAGGGATATGATCGACAAGGCGGAACGGTTCAGAGTCATCAAGGATGGTCTGAATACGGTCATTATCGGCAAGCCGAATGTCGGCAAGTCTTCTTTGCTAAACGCTCTGCTGGAGAAAGACAAGGCGATTGTCACCGATATTGCCGGTACGACCAGGGATCTGGTGGAAGGGAAGGTCCATCTGAAAAACATCACCCTAAATCTAATCGATACGGCAGGCATCAGGGATACGCAAGAGAAGATTGAACAGATCGGCATCGAAAAGACGATGGAAGCCATAGATGGCGCAGATCTGATCATTCTTGTCGTGGACGCTTCGAACATCGATGAAGAAGACCGAAGACTGATGGAAGAATACAAGGACAGGAATCTGATCGTCGTCTACAATAAATCCGACCTGAATAAAATGGGCGATATCTCGATCAGTGCGATGAATAACGACATCGATTCTTTGAGAGATTATCTGAACGGCAGATATCAGGAAGACATCTCGCTGGCGGATGAAGACATCCTGAACAACGAGAGACAGATCGCTCTCATGAAACAGTGCCTTAAGGAACTGGAAGACGTACTGGCTCATATCGACCGGGATTCTCTGGATATGACGGTAACCGATCTGGATGCCGCCTACCACGATCTGTGTCTGATTCTGGGAAAGGAGTATCAGGAGGATCTGATCGATCACATGTTCAGAAACTTCTGTCTGGGAAAATGACGAACTGGCTGGATTCGCACTGCCATATCAACGACAAAGCCTTCCAGGAAGATCTGGATGGCGTTTTGGAACGCATGGCCGAAAACGACGTCAGAAAAGCCATGATCATTTCTTCCTATATCGAAGACTATGACTTCGCTTTGAAGATCAGCCATCCGGATATTGTCTTTAAGCATTCCCTCGGCATTTATCCGGGCGATGCCGACGATATTGATGAAGAAATGTTTCATTCCTATGAGAAACTTTATGAAGGCGATGGCTGCGATGCGATCGGAGAGATCGGACTGGATTATCACTGGAACAGGGAAAACAAGGAAAGACAGAAAGAGATCTTCAAACGGCAGCTGATTCTGGCTCAGAAGCTGCACAAGCCGATCATCGTTCACAGCCGGGATGCCATTCAGGATACCTATGATCTGATGAAGGAATACAGAAACCAGGGAGTCATGCACTGCTACTCGGATTCCGCGGAAATGGCCAGAGAATTCGTCAGGCTTGGATATTACATCTCCATCAGCGGCACCGTTACCTGGAAGAATGCCAGAGAACCGCTGGAAGTGATCAGAAACGTTCCTTTGGACCGCCTGCTGATCGAAACCGACTGCCCGTATCTGACGCCCGTGCCGAAACGCGGGACGAGAAACGAGCCTTCCTACGTAATCTATACAGGGAAGAAGATCGCCGAGGAACTGGGAATCGATGAAGAGGATTTTAAAAAACAGCTGAATGAAAACTATCATAGACTGTTTGGGTTATAATGGAAGAAAGATAAAGGGGTATAAGTATGGATTACATGTTGTTTGGATTTATGGCTCTGCTGCTGCTGTATACGGTATACCGCAATGTTACGCTGCTGAAGAGGTATAAACAGAATAAGGAATATATCGAGTGTTACAAGGCGATTCTGCGCGGTGACGAGAATGCCTACGAGCGGATCAGCGGTTTCATAGACTCCCAGAAGGATCAGGAGTTCGCTTCTAAGGCCAGGCTTCTCAAACTGTACGTAGAGCTGGATAAGAAGATGCCTTATCAGGAAACGCTGAATGCCATCAACTTCAAGGACGTGTTCTATAAGAAAGACAAGCTCGATAAGAGCAAGTATGCCCTGAATGTGGATCTGTTTGTCTGGATCTATATCGTCATGGCAAAAGCCAGACAGATGTCCGGATTCGATGTACTGAATGAACTGTACGAGAAGGTCAGATCATTGAAGGAAATGGATGATTGTGTGGAGTATTGCGCAACCGAGGCGGTATACAACGCCCTGTGCGAGAAGGAAGACGGCGGCGTTAAGTTCTTTACGGATCTGCTGGATGGAAACTACACTAATCTGCGCTACGATAAGAATCTGATCGGTTTATTCAAGCGTTTTGCGGCTGCGACTCTGGCATATGGCGGAGAACCGATGGAAGAATACTATAAAAAGGATCTGCACAGCTTTGCGGAAACGCTGATCGGTAAGACATATCTGGAAACCCTGGGTATCTATGACAAGTATCTGCCGTTAACGGAGAATACAGAAACAGAAGAATGAAACTGATCGTCGGTTTGGGAAATCCTGGTCTGGAATACAGTAAGACCCGTCATAATGCGGGTTTTTTACTCATTGACAGGGTAGCCGATAAACTGAACGTCCAGCTTGACAAGAACAAGTGCCGCTCCCAGTACGGAATCTACCGCAGGGGGAACGACAGGATCATTCTGGCCAAGCCTCAGACTTATATGAATCTTTCGGGAGAAGCCGTCAGTTCCCTGATGCATTTTTATCAGATCGGTCCTGAAAATCTGATCGTGATCCACGATGATCTGGATCTTCCGGTAGGGAAGTTGCGCCTGAGAAGACAGGGCTCTTCCGGCGGCCAGAAAGGAATGGGGAACATCATCGATCGTTTAGGTACTACCAGGATAGACCGCATCAGGATCGGCATTTCCAACGACAAGAACATCGACACGAAGGATTACGTCCTTGGACGTTTTTCGAAGGAAGAGACCAAGATCATGGATGAAACGCTGGACAGAGCCGCGGATGCCGTGATCTATGCGCTGGATCATGATTTTGACGAAGTCATGTCGAAATACAACGGATGAAATACACTGAGATCTTAAACCGGATAGAACCGTTACTGAATGATGCAGATCATTCTTTTTTAAGTTATAACTCTCTGGTAGAAGAAGCGGTAAAACTCAGCATCAGAGCCAAAGAAGCCAAAAAGCCTATCGTCATCGTCAAGGAGAACGCCTATCTGGCGAACCGTCTGAAAGAGATCCTTCTCTCCTATTTCGACGACGAGGAGATCGTATCCTATCTGCCGGAAGAATCATTAAGAGCCGAAGAGATTGCCGCATCCTATGAAAACAGGGCAGGCAGGATCAATGCCTTATACCGCATCCTGAGGGATAAAAAACTGAAGATCGTTCTGACTTCCCCTTATGGAATGATACGTCATCTTCCAAGAAAGGAAGAACTCCTAAACAGGATTATCAGGATCCATAAAGACGATGTTCTGGAGAAAGAAGAACTGATCGGAAAGCTTAATGAACTGGGCTATGAGAAGACCAGCCACGTCGAGACACCGATGACCTATGCCTCCAGAGGCTATATCGTCGATATCTTCTCGGTGAACTACGAGAAACCTATCAGGATCGAATTCTTTGATAACGTGATCGATTCGATCCGTTTCTTCGACAACGATACCCAGAGATCTCTGGAAGCGGTTGATGAAGCGGAGATCTGTTTTGCCCGTGATGTTTTCTTTTCCGAAGAAGAAAAAGAATATCTCAGAAACAATGTCCGTATCGCTTCCGGAGAGATGGAACTGGACATGGAATACATTCAGGCGGGCAATTACCGCCCTTCCCAGTATTTCTACTACTGCTACTTTGAGAAATCGCACCTGAAAGACTATTTCCCGGATAATTACCTCTATCTGTCTGACAGAGAGAAGATTAAGAGCCATCTGAAGCTTCTTACGGATGAAACGGTTGCCTATATTCAGGAAATGTATGAGGAAAACAGGCTTCCGCTGAAATTCTATGTCTATGCGGACTTTGAAAAAGAGTGCGCAGGTGAAGACATTCTGGAAGGAAGACCGTTTTCCGACATCGGCGTAATCTCCGAGATCGATCTTCCTTACGGAACCCTGGATTATGTACTGAATGTCTTGAATACGGAAAAAAGCAGATACAAGCTTCTGGTCATGGACGAGAAGCAGCTGGAAGAAACCGTCAATGCCCTGACAAGACTGTCGATCCCTTACGGCATCTATACAGGCGAACTGAAAGAAGGTCTGAATCTTTCTTTCGGACAGATGTATGGCGGATACGAGGTTGAGAAACTGGATCTGTCTGTCTATACCGCGAAGGAGCTGTTCAAGAAACGGGCTCATTCCGGACGTTATGCCAACAGATATGCCGAAGCAAGGACTCTGAATTCCTATGAAGAACTCAACAAGGGCGACTATGTCGTTCATGATCAGTACGGTATCGGTCAGTATGTGGCGATCGAATCGAGGATGGTCAACGGCATCGAGTGCGACTATCTGAAGATCATTTACAAGGGTAACGACGAACTGCTGGTGCCGCTGTCGCAGTTCTCTCTGGTCAGGAAATACGTCTCCAGAGAGGGTGCCGTACCGAAACTGCACAAACTTGGATCCAAGGAATGGTCGGAAACCAAGCGCAGAGTCGAGGAAAGCGTCACCGACATTGCCGGTCAGCTTCTTGAGCTTTACAGTATTCGCGATACCAATATCGGATTTGCCTTCTCCAAGGACAGTGCGATGCAGAAGGAGTTTGAAGATACTTTTGACTACGAACTGACCAGGGACCAGGAAAGAGCCATCAGGGAAGTCAAGGAAGACATGGAGCAGTCCAAACCGATGGACAGACTTTTGTGCGGCGATGTCGGCTTCGGCAAGACGGAAGTGGCGATCAGAGCGGCATTCAAGGCGGTCAACGACGACAAGCAGGTTGCCTATCTGTGCCCGACTACCATCCTGTCTTTTCAGCATTTCGATACCTTCAAGAAACGTTTTAACGATTTTCCGGTAAGAGTCGAGCTGCTTAACCGTTACATTCCTGCCGATAAGCAAAGAGAGATCATAAAGGATCTGAAGGATGGAAAAGTGGATGTTCTGATCGGAACGCATCGCATTCTTTCCAAGGATATCGAATACAAGGATCTGGGTCTTCTGATCGTCGACGAGGAACAGCGGTTTGGCGTTGAGCACAAGGAAAAGATCAAACAGATGAAGAATTCCATCGATGTGCTTTCCTTAAGCGCTACGCCTATTCCTAGGACTCTGCAGATGTCTTTGATCGGCATCCGCAGTCTTTCCACTCTCGATACACCGCCGATGAACCGTTATCCGGTACAGACCTATGTAGTTCACAAGAATGAAAACCTGATCGAAGAAGTCATCATGCGGGAACTGGAAAGAAACGGTCAAGTATTCTATCTATACAACAATGTAGAACTGATCTATACGGTAGCCCGCAGGCTGCAGCAGAAGATCCCGTATGCCCGTATCGGAGTGGCGCACGGCCAGATGGACAGGCAGGAGATCGAAGACATCATGTACAAGTTCTACGCCAACGAGATCAATGTCCTGATCTGTACGACGATCATTGAGACGGGTCTGGATATACCGAACGCCAATACGATCATCATAGATAACGCTCAGAATTTCGGTCTTGCCCAGCTCTATCAGATCAAGGGCAGGGTAGGACGTTCGGACCGGATCGCCTATGCCTACCTGATGATTCCGGAGAAGAAACAGCTCAACGAGAATTCTCTGAAACGCCTAGAGGCGATCAAGGAATTTACCGCCTTAGGATCCGGATACAAGATCGCCATGCGGGATCTGACCATCAGAGGCGCGGGAGATCTTCTGGGAGACAAGCAGTCCGGCTTCATCGACAATGTCGGTCTGGATCTGTATCTGGCGATGCTGAACAAGGCGATTCAGAAAGCCAGAGGCGAAGAGGTAGAAGAGGAAGAAACAAAGACCAACATCAATGTTCCTCTGTCCAGCTATATCCCTGAAAGCTTCTCGGACAACGACTACGACAAGCTCGCTTTATATCATGAACTTTACGATGTCAGTACCAAGGAGGAACTCTTCGACTACTATCTGAAAGTGACGGATGAATACGGCAGACTTCCAAAACAGGTAGAAGCCCTGTTCGACAAGAAACGTCTGGAACTGCTGTACAATCTGAATCTGATTGACAAGGTCAGCAATGTCCGGGGAATCTTTACCGTGACTCTGTCGAAGGATTATTCCGATCGGATGGACGGACTGAAACTCTTCGAATACTGCAACTCTCTTTCCAAGGATTTCAAGATCTCTTACAAGAACAGCAGGCTTACGGTATCGATAGACAATCAGAAGGAAAACATTAACAAAATGCTGAAACTGGTAGATAATTTAGATAAACTGGAGAAACATGAGGATTGACAAGTATTTAAAAGTCGCAAGGATACTGAAACGAAGAGAAACGGGAAAACAGCTGGCGATGAATCAGCGTCTTTACATCAATGACAGACCGGCCAAGGCTGCCAGCGAAGTCAAAGAGGGAGACATGATCCGGATCGTTTTCGGACACAGGGAAATCCTGGTAAGAGTACTGGAAATAAGGACCTCCGCATCCAAGGAACAGGCTTTTGGCATGTATGAAGTAGTTGAAGAAAAAAAAGAAGAGATAGTATAATAGGAACATGGCCGCTAAAAGAAAGAAAAAGAAACAAGGCATTATCTCCAAACTGATCTCGATCGTACTGATCCTGGCTGCGATCGTGGTTTTGAGCAATGTTTTGAAGAAGATCTATAACATGTTTGTCCTGCAGCAGCAGGCAAAGCTGGTGGAAGCGGAGCTGGAACGTCTGAAAGAAGAGAATGCCACCCTTACTTCTACCAAAGAGAAACTGGAAGATCCGGAATACATTCAGACCTATGCCAGAGGAGAATACATGTTCTCCAAGGGAGACGAGAAGGTCTTCTACCTGCCTTCAGAAGATTAAAACAGCTAAAAAGCTGTTTTTCTTTTAGGAATCATCCTTTTTTCCGGGAATAATGTATAGAAGCAGAAAAGAGGATAAAAATATGAATGTTGCGACTTCTACACAAATGAAAAACAGTTTCGGCAGGTATCTGAACATTGCCATGTCTCAGGGCGAGGTTCTGATCGAAAGACACGGCAAGATCGTGGCGAAACTGATTTCTTATCAAAAGAGCAGAACTTATCTGGCGGATTCTTTGAAAGGTCTGGCGGCGAAAGATGAAGATCCTGCTGAGTAGCGATGCTCTGCTGGATCTGCTGTACGATAACGAGTATTCTCAGGATATCCGGAAACTTCTGTATCTGGCTCAGGAAGGATGTATCGAAGCGGCCATTTCCTGTCACAGCTTTGTGGAACTCTCCGGACACGTTTCCAGTGAAGTGCTGTATCAGACCCTTGGTGTTTTAAGCAGTTTTGTTTCTTTGATCGATCTGAGCAGAAAAGATGTCAGGAAAGCCTGCAGATCGAAAGACTTCTATGAGGGTCTTTACCGCGTTCTGGCCGTAAGACATGAAGCGGATTATATCGTAAGCAGGAGAATAAAAAGAGATATTCATAGTACAATAAGAGTAACGGATCCAAGAGAACTAAGGAAATTGACGGAAGATGGAAAAACAGATCAACAGAGAAGAGATATACAACGGAAAAGTCATTCATGTCGTAAGAGACGAAGTGGAACTGGATGACGGGAACAGAGCCTATAGAGAAGTTGTGCTGCACAACGGAGGGGTCTGTATTGCCTTGAGAAACGGAGATTCTTTCTACATGGTCAGACAATACAGATATTCTTTAGGAAAAGAAATGCTGGAGTTTCCGGCAGGAAAGATCGAAAAGGGAGAAGATCCAGATGAGGCCATTGTAAGAGAGGTACAGGAAGAAACCGGATATACGGTAAAGAATCTGAGAAAGTATCCGCCGATCATTCCGACCTGCGGCTACTGTTCCGAAAGAATACATCTTTATTACGGCATTGCCGATCAGAAAGTCGGTCAGCATTTTGACCCGGATGAAAGAATAGAACTGGAGAAATATACGCTGAAGCAAATCAGGGAAATGATCGCCTCCGGTCAGATCGACGACAGTAAGACGATCGCTCTGATGTATCATCTGGAGACCGAGGGAATAGATGTCTGATTTTGAAGATCTGGTAGAAGGGATATCCGCCGTCAGAAAAGAAACGGAAGCTTATCTGAATGATTTTTTCGTGAAGAAGAACCTGAAGGAGTATGAGATCCCTCAGAACGCTTCCAAAGAGTCTGTCAAGGCGATACGGATGATGTTTGAATCGAAGAAGGAACTTAAGGAGAGAACGAGGTCTGCCTTTGAGGAAGATCCGTTCTGTCTGGAAGCCTTCTTTACCTACTTCATTCTTTCGGAAGACATCTATGTCAGCTACCGTTTCGAGGCATACCGCAAGGAAGCTTCTGAATATGCGGATTTTGACGACTATACGAAGCATTGCTACTTAAGGATCATGGATTTCTATGTGGATTTTCTGCTGGATCTGCACAATATCACTCTGGCGATCACGATACAGCGTCTGATCGCCCGTCTCTCGGGTGGAATGAGTCCCAGGACCGTAAGCCGTCTGGCTCTGATGTACAGCATCATCGAAGATGAAAAAGAGTTCTACCGCCTGTATCTGGACAATGAATTCGGCTGCTACGACTATCTGCTTCTGCTGGTGACACTGCTGAAGCACGAAGAGGAAATAAAAGCCAAGGAAGTTCTCTTCGACATGTTTGACAGGATCGAATACGCTTCATACATCGATCATCTCTGGGACCTGGATCTGAAGGATCCGAAACAGGAAAGTTTCTACAAGACCGTGGAGGATTGCTACGAGGAGATCTCTTCGATTCCCTGTTTCTTTTCCTGGGTCAACGAGCTTAAAGAGGCCAATGAAAACAAGATAGTGCTATAATTGGAATATGAATGTCGATATTGAAAAACTGAAAGAGATTAGAGAAGAACTGGACCGGATGGCGGAAAGCGATATTCTTTTTGTTACGGAAAACAATACGGAGAAATACGCGATCATTCCGATCGAACTGTACGATGCCGTTGAAGACATCCTTTCAGGGCTGAACGATCCTGTTTTTATCCCGCAGGTCAAGATAGCCGGGAATCAGGAGATCGAACTCAGTTATGATGAATATGAACGGATCAAGGAACAGATCCTGGAAGCCGTGGAAAAGACCTTGATGCCGAAACCGGAGAAGCTGAACTGATGAGAGGTTATTTTATCACGTTCGAAGGACCGGACGGTTCCGGAAAGACGACAGTCGCTACGGCTGTCTGCGAAGAACTGAAGAAACGGGGATATGAAGTCATTCATACCAGGGAACCCGGAGGAATAGGAATCTCGGAAAAGATCAGGAATATCATTCTGGACCCGGAGAATACGATGATGGATGCCAAGACGGAAGCTCTTCTGTACGCGGCTTCCCGCCGTCAGCACCTTGTGGAGAAGGTATTTCCTGCCATCAGGGACGGCAAGATCGTGATCTGCGAGCGTTTTCTGGATTCTTCTCTGGCATATCAGGGATATGGCCGTCAGCTGGGTTTTGATGAAGTACTGGAAATCAATCTTTTCGCGATCGACAGGACTTATCCTGATCTAACCGTATATCTGGATGTGGATGAACAGGTCGGCCTGGACAGGCTTTCCAGCAGAAACTTCAAAGACCGTCTGGATCAGGAATCGATCGATTTTCATCACAGGGTAGCTCAAGGCTATCGGGAAGTATTGAGAAGATTCAAGGATCGTATCAGGATCGTAGATGCATCCAGAGGGAAGGAAGAAGTGATCGCAGATTCTCTGAATCGGATCCTGGAGCATATCAATGGTTAAGGAAGAACTGCAGGAAAAGGAACCCATTGCCTATCGCAGTCTGTATAACGCATTAAAGAACCGGAAAGTAGCACACAGCTATCTTTTTTCCGGAGAGTATTCTCCTTTGAAGATCGATACTGCCTATCTGCTGGCGCAGTCCATCATTGAAGGAAAAGACGATTTCGCCTGCGAGGAATGCGATACCTGCAGAAGGATCAGAAGAAATCAATACTTTGATGTGATCTTTGTGGACGGCTATCAGAAGAGCATCAGAAAGGATGACATCGAAGTGATCCTGGATGAATTCTCCAGGACCTCTCTGGAAGTATCCGGAAAGAAGGTATACATCCTTGCGAACATCAACAATGCTTCCGTTAAGGTTCTGAATATGATCCTGAAGTTCATGGAGGAACCGGGAAACAGCGATACCTACGGTATTTTTATCAGCGACAGAAAAGAGGATCTTCTTCCGACTATCGTTTCCCGCTGTCAGGACATCCCTTTTCTAACCAGAGATTTCTCTTTTCTGATCCAACAGTACGAGAAAGCCGGTTTTGATTCTACGGATGCCTATCTGCTTGCGAATATCCTGCATCGTTATGACAGCGAGATGGATCTGAATGATCCGTATTATCTGACGGCCAAGGAATACGTCTATAAGACGATCGATGCATTCGATAACAGGAAGTATCTGCCGGTCCTTTTTTCTAAAGAGTTCTATCCATCTTTTAAGGACCGCGAGGAATTCCGCAGATGCGTCGACTATTATCTGGCCATCATGATCAGGATGATCAACGACGCTCTGGAAAACAGAAACAGCGGCGATGGCGAATACGACTGCTGTCTCGATCGGATCAGGGAAAACGATCCGGGCAGGCTGCTGCAGATCTTTACGGAAGCGAGCGACAGGATCCTTTCAAACGTAGAAAGAAAGCTCCTGTTTGACGCGATAAGCTATGAGATAATATCATATATCTGAAGGTGAATTATGGAAGAAAAGTTAAGATATGTTTCGATACGTTTCGAAACGACAAATAAGACATATACATTCTCTACGACCGACGAATCGATCAAAGAAGGCGATGCCGTCGTAGTTGAAACACAAAGAGGCATTGAATATGCCACGGTAGTGACAGAGCCTTTTGAGAAACCGAACGTTTCAATGGAGATCAAACCGATCATCCGTAAGGCGACAAAGGAAGATCTGAGACAATTCGAAAGAAACAAGGCAGATGCGGCGGAAGCCAGAAAGATCTGTCAGGAAGAATCGGATAGACTGGATCTGAAGATGAATGTCATTTCCGCCGAATATACGCTGGACCGTGCCAAGATCACGTTTATCTATCTGGCCGACGAAAGAGTCGACTTCCGTGAACTGCTGAAAGTACTGGCGTCCATATTCCACTGCCGTATCGATTTAAGGCAGATCGGAACCAGAGACAAGGCAAAAATGGTTTCGGGTGTCGGCGTGTGCGGAAGAGAACTTTGCTGTGCGAAGTTTATCGGCGATTTCGACCGTATTTCCATCAACATGGCGAAGAACCAGCTGCTGGCGCTGAACATCCAGAAGCTTTCCGGACAGTGCGGCAACCTGATGTGCTGTCTGCGTTTCGAGGATGATGCCTACAAGGAGCTTAGGAAGGATCTGCCGAAGCTTAACTCCCAGGTTGAATATGATGGTGAGAGATTCCGTGTGACTTCCATGAACGTCATTACGAAGAACTGCAAGCTGGAGAATCCGGACCATGCGATCTACATCTCGCTGGAGGATCTGGTCAAGAAGGGCAAATACAACAGAAAAACGGTAAAAAACGAAAGTGAGGAAGAAAGTGTCGCTGAATAGGAAAGCTACACTTTTTCTTGTAGCCACACCGATCGGAAATCTGTCTGAAGTATCTGACAGGACACTGAACGTTTTAAACGATGTTGCAGTGATCGCCTGTGAAGATACCAGAAATACGCTCAAGCTGTTGAGCCATTTTGACATCCATACCAGGATGATCACATACCACAATTTCAACGAGAAGGAATCCACCAGAGGGATCATCAGGTTTCTGGAAGAAGGCAAGGATGTCGCTCTGGTTTCCGATGCTGGTTACCCGTTGATCTCCGATCCGGGATACGAGCTGGTCAATGAAGTGATCAGGTGTGGATACGGCATTGTTACGGTATCCGGACCGAACGCCGCGTTGAATGCCCTGGTCGCATCCGGGCTTAAGACCTCTCATTATCTGTTCTACGGTTTTCTTAACGCAAAACAGTCCCAGGCCAGAAAAGAGCTGGAGGAACTGAAGGACTTCCCGTACACGCTGATTTTCTATGAAGCGCCCCACCGTATCGAGAAGACGCTCTCTCTTGCTTTGCAGGTTTTTGGAGACCGTAAAGCCTGTCTGGCCAGAGAACTGACCAAGCTGCATGAGGAATACCACCGGGGTTCGTTAAGTGAACTGTGTAATCTGAAGGACCTTAAGGGAGAAATGGTCCTGATCATCGAAGGAAAAGAGAAACAGACAGAAGACATCGATCAGAATGAACTGATGGAGGAGATCGATCAGCTGGTCAAGGAAGGAATGAGAACCAAGGAAGCCGTTAATCAGGTTGCGGAGGGGCATCAGGCTTCGAAAAACACTCTATACAACGCCTATCTGAAAAGAAAGAAGGAACTGTAGATGAATGCGCAGATCAAAAGAATACAGGAAATGGAGAAACTGCTGAATGAGTGTCGGAAGGTTTTGGACGACTGTGACAAAGCCCTGATCGACTTCAGGTCAATACAGCAGAAGATCGAGGAACTGGAAGCCTACTATACGGGTGAAAAATGGATGAAAGATTACGAGGACTATGAAGCGGGAAAGATTCCGAAAGATCTTCCTTGCGGTGTCTTATCGGAAGATGCCGTTTATGACCTGCTTACGCAGAACCGCGATCTGATCCTGGAGATGCTGGAGCTGGCAAAAGAACGTATCCGCTGAACATAATGAAAAAGCTGTTTCTTATCATCGGAAGCATCTGTCTGATATACGGGATCATCGTTCTGCTGATCATCGGTTTTGGGAATATCTTCAGCTATTTCTTTGCGCTGACGGGTATTCTTTTTCTTTTGATTTCTTTCTATTGTGAAAAGCTCTCCAGAAAAGGCAGAACGATCATCCTGTTCGTTTTTCTGATTGGGACGCTTCTATTCGGTTTTCTGGAAGTAAAGATCATTTCCTGCGGCGTAAAGCAGGCTGAACCGGAAGCGGATTACGTGATCCTGCTTGGATCAGGTGTCAGCAAGACAGGACCGTCCATGGACTTCATGGCCCGTATCCGTGCGGCTGGAAACTATCTGAAAGACAATCCCGGAACAGTCATCATCGTGACCGGAGCGCAAGGAAGCAATGAGCCGGTTTCCGAAGCTTCTGCCGCAAGAGAGCAGCTGCTTGCGTCAGGTATCGATCCAGACAGGATCATCCTGGAGGACCGGAGCTATTCGACGTTACAGAACCTGCAGAATTCCCGGATGCTGATCGAAAAAGAAGGAAGGAATGCGGATGAATGCAGTATCGTGATCGTTTCTTCTGCTTTTCATCTGTATCGGGCCAGATACATCGCCGAGCAGATCGGATTCAGAAACGTTTCCTGTCTGGGAAGCCATGGATTAAGGATTCTGGATCCGCAATACTATACCAGAGAATTCTTTGCCTGCATCAAGGAATGGATCTATTTTGCCTTAAATTGAAAAGACAGCTTTCGCTGTCTTTGTTTTAACATGGTGCACCAGGTGAGACTTGAACTCGCATGGGATTGCCCACACGCCCCTCAAACGTGCGCGTCTACCTATTCCGCCACTGGTGCATACATCTATTATATTCTATTTTCCTCAAAGATGAACAAAAAAGCGTTAAAATATAGATGAAGAACAGGAGATCAGAAAATGAGTTCATTTAAAGATTTACGTATCGTTGATAATTTCTATCAGACATCGGCATTTTTCCCGATGCCTACCGTCTGTATCAGTACGGTCAATCCGGACGGCAGTCTGAATATCGGTTCCTATTCGCTCTGTTTCCCTTACTACATTGCCGGAAAAGACCGTTATGCGATGCTGCTGGAATGCCGAAATACATCCAATACCTGCCAGAATCTGCTAAGGACGCACAAGTGCGCCATCAACTTCATTCCGGATGACAGAAAATCCTTTAAGGAAGCAGTCAGACTGGGCTTCCCTGGACCAAGCGAAGAGAAAATGAAAGAACCGCTGAAGTTTACGATGGAAGACGGACAGGCTGATCCTGCAGATAAGAACAGACCGCAGGTCATTGCTGAAGCGTTCCAGGTATTTGAATGCACGTGGAACGTCGATCTGGAAGATGCCGGCAAGTTCAAGGTCGAGGATATCGACGATGGACACCCGGGTCCGTACAATAATTTCAACGGAATCACTTCCAAGTACGGCGCTCATTTTATCCTGAATATCGATAAGATCCTGATGAAGGAGCGTTACTATGATGCGATCGTCAACGGCGTAAAGAAGGACAGCTTCCCGCCGGTTCCGGTCGATTACGGATATCGCGATTCTACCAATTTCTGGTATACGCAGTTCCCGCGTTTCAAGAAACCGATCGCCGAACCGATCCCTGCACCGAAGGAAGTGGATCTGGATTCCATCAAATATGCGGCCAACCGCTGTGATCCGGATATCAAGTTTACCGACGATGCTCTGAAGAATTTCGTTAAGGTTCCGCGTCCATTCTTAAAGACCGTACTGAACGGATGCGTCGCATGGGCAAAGGAGAACAATGTTACGCTGATTACGGATGAACATGTTAAGATCATCAACGACAAGCGGAAACAGGAGAAAGCCAAGAAATAAAACAAAACCGGCAGAATATGCCGGTTTTTTTCTTTTTATTTATGCGTTTATTCTGTGATCGTGATTCTTCCTTCGATCTGCGCATCGACGTTGTTCATGCCGACAAGCAGTTCTTCAAAGATCGAGAAATCGTCGGTAATGACCATTCTGGCTTTCTTATTTGCCAGGACCTGCTCGATCGGAAGATCGAAGAACTCCGTGAAGTTCTTGAAATGATAGTCCTGGATGGCGATCTTCAGCATCTGGTTGTCGACGATCTTCTTGCCGTTATAGCTGAATTCTTCGAAATCGTGCTTTGATCTGCTGTAGACCATCTTTACTCCTTTGGATACCTGATAGAACTCGGTGTGGCCGTCTCCGTCAAGCGCATCATCTCTCAGCATGTATTTCATCATGTGTCGGAACTGCTTTCCCGATATTTCCAGCATGTATACAGGAGCGTTGAAAGGCAGACATTCCTTCAGATCCTGATACTGAACGATCGGTCCCATTTCCTTAAGTCTGATCGATCCGGATGCGTACAGCATGATATCGAAGCTGGAATCTACCTGCAGAAGATCGGCAAACAGATTGCCTAGTTCCGTTTCCATGTTTCTTCTTGGATGGGTCAGGGTACGCTTGAAGTTGGTGATGATCCTGTTGTATTTACGGTCTGTTTCCTTCTTGTAGGATTCCAGTACTTCTTCCAGAACCTTGTCGGTCCTGCAGGTATTGGTATTGATCGGAACGCATTTCCAGGTATAGTCTACCATCTTGTGCTGAACGGTATCGATATCGATATCGAATCTTCCGATCTGGTCCGTTCCTATTCCGACCTGAACGATCGGAACGCCGTTTACGACACACGGTTCATTCAGAAGGGTATGGGTATGCCCGCCAATGATCAGGTCTACACCCCAGTTCGGGTCCAGCAGGGATGCAAGTTTCTGGTCCTCTTCAAAACCGATATGGGTCAGAAGGACGGTCAGATCGATCCTGGTGGTCTTGTAGTTGTCGATGATGACACCGACCTGTCTGGCAGCTTCCCATACATCTACGAAGGATCCGATGACTTCTTCGCTTCTTGTTGAAGCAAGCACTTCTTCCGTGATTATGCCGATAAACATGATCTTCAGGCCGTTTACGTCAATGATCTCATACGGTTTGAACAGTCTTGTATGATTGGTCTTGATGTACATGTTGGCGTTGACGATCGGGAACTTGGCGCATTTCTCCAGAAAAAGCAGGTGCGAGAGTCCGTAATCGACTTCGTGGTTGCCTACGGTAACGACGTCGGGAGAAAGGAAATTCATCAGCTCTATCGTTGAAAGACCGCGGTATTCGCTGTCGATGATAGATCCTCGGAACATGTCTCCGGCGATCGCAAACAGAGTATTCGGTTCTTCCTCCCTGACCTGTTTAATATACCCTGACAGCAGGGAAACGCCACCCTCGTGGTAGCCTTCCTTTTCTTCCGCAAGAAAGTCTCCATGCATGTCGTTGGAATGAAGCAGTGTCAGTTTTTCTATCTGTTTCATATAAACCTCCCGATACTGATAAAAAAACAACAGAATATCTGATATGGGTTCTATTGTTTTTTTCTGATTCTATTATAGTTTATTATCCCGGCCTATTACCACCTTTTCATCTGGGTGGTAATCTCGTTGAACATGGACAGCGTCCATTTTCCGGTGTTCTCAACTTCTTTCAGGAAATCGTAATCCGGGTCTTCAACAGTCTTGCCGTATGCCGCTTCTACGAATTCCATTGTCTGGGTGGCGAATCGGTTCACTTTCTCTGCGGCATTTCCCTTCAGGTCTTGCGTATACTCTTTCAGACTTACGGCAGCCGCATAGACTTCATCGGCAGTTTCCCTGTTGCTTTCATCAATGCCGTAGGCGATCAGCTCATAGCCGTTCAGGATCGTGTCTTTCAATCCGATCAGATCCGTTTCGGTAACGTCTCTGAATCTCTTTAGACCCTTGATTGTTTCCTGATACAGACTATCATAATCATCCGCAACATCTTCCCATTTCAGGGTCTGTCTCTTTTCTACGGACAGCCATTGCGCCTTGGACCATCCCAGGATCTCTACGACATCGTTTCTGATCTTTTCCTTCAGCTGTTCAAAGTCAGGAGACTTGTCATAGGCGGCCTTTACCAGTTCCTTGATCTCACCCGCAACAAGTGCCAGCTGTACAGAACTGTCGGAAGAGAACAGAGATGTGATCTTTTCCAGCCCTTCGGCGATCCTGAAGAGATCCTCTGCCGTCTGTTCGCCGTCTTTATCAACACCTGAATTCAGTTCCTCGATGCTTTCAAGAGCATTGTTCAGGATCTTTTCATAGTCGTCTTTCAGAAAGACATCGGACTGATCTGCGGCATTTCCGACCGTCTCGCTCAATTCGTCATAACGCGCTTTTACATCATCCCAGGAAAGTCCCTTTGCAGAACACGCTCCCAGCATGATCACACATAACAGGATCAGGATCTTCTTCATTGCATTATCCTCCCTTATGTGCCTCATTTTAATCGCTTTAAGCGTATTTTTCAATGCTATAATCAAGATGAAGAAAGGATATATGCCATGTATCGGAAAATCAGATTGCTTGTAATTGCAGTTATTCTGGCTATGACATGCGTTGTTCCTGTTTCGGCCAATTCGGCGATCAAGTCCTGGCACGGAACAGACGGCAACGGTGCCTATGCCATGGATGAAGACTGTCCTGTCGTATGTGAAAAAGAGGATCTGATTTTTGATATCGGCAGTTTCCCTTCCAGTTACTTCGGAAGCAAAGAAGAACTGCAGGCCTATGACGCTTCGGTTACGGCTGTCTATACCCTGAAGAATCCGACCGATTCTCAGATCAAAGTCAGACTGGTATTCCCGTTCGGCGAAGATCCTCAGTACCTGTATCATCGGGATGATCCGGTCAACGAAGATCTGGACAAGTATGAGATCCTGAAAAATGAAGTTCCCGTAGAGAAAAAGATCCGTTATTCTTTAATGACGGGAAGCGGCTTTGATGTTGCGACGGACGTTGAGAGATTAAGGGATGAGTATCTGGAAGATGCCTTCTTTCAGAAAGATCTTCCTGTCTTCACCTACGTCTATGAAGTTGAAGGTCTGAAAACGGAAGAAAATGCCTATCCGGAATGCAGTCTCGAACTGCAGATAGATCCGTCCCTACAGTATCTCGTCATAGGAGAGATGAAGTCATTCAGCAGCGATGCAAAGGGCCATGTTTCAGCCGGATACAGTCCGGCTGAGAATGGAACGCTTTATTGTTTTTACCTGCTGGGAGAAGATCTGAAAGAAGAACCGGTCTGGAGCGGCTTTACCTTGAATGAAGAAGAAGTTCCCGGAGAGCTAACGCTGAAAGAAAAGAAACAGATCATTCTGGAAGAAATGATCCTTTCAATGAAACCGGATGAAACAGTATCGGAAACAGACTGGTACAATGCCTGCATCGATTACATGAAAGAAAGAACGTTTCTGGCGTATGACAGCAGTCCCTTCGCCGATATGACTTACTGTCTGCTTAGATGGTATGAATACGAACTGTCTTTTGCGGCAGGCGAGATCCTTACCAACTCCGTTAAGGCTCCGATCTATCCGGACATCAACGAATACTACGAACCTGCGCTGTATACTTATCACTATCTGCTTTCTCCGGCATCGACCTGGGCGGATTTTTCCGATCTGAACATCATCGTCAATACGAAGTATTCCATGATCGGCAACAGCACCTTTAACGAAGAAGAAAACAAGTATACGCTGCATTACGACCGTCTGCCGGAGGGAGAGCTTTCTTTCAGTCTGTCGGAAAACGCCTCACCGAAGCACAGCGGAGACAGAGTCTTCTTCATCGTAATCGGCATCATGGCCGGAGCTCTGATCGTTTTTCTGTTCCTGGTAAAGATCATCATCGGACTGATCAGAAGACTGATACGCGGATAAAACAAAAGGCATCCTTAAGGATGCCTTGTTTGTCAGTGGTGCACCAGACAGGACTTGAACCTGCACGAAGTTGCCCCATATGAACCTGAATCATACGCGTCTGCCAATTCCGCCACTGGTGCATACACATATATTCTACTACAAAAAATTCTTGAAACAAGACCTTATAGTGATAAAATAATTAGGTATGGAATTCAGGAAGATTATAAATGTGGCTGTAATCGCCCATGTAGATGCCGGAAAATCGACTTTGGTCGACGCTTTTCTGGCGCAGTCTCACGTCTTTTCCGATCACGAAGAAATCGTAGCCCAGGTCATGGATTCCAACGATCTGGAGCGGGAAAGAGGCATTACGATCTATTCCAAGAACTGTTCCATCAACTACAAAGACTACAAGATCAATATCGTAGATACTCCGGGACATGCGGATTTTTCCAGTGAAGTAGAACGTATCATCAAAACGGTAGATACCGTTATTCTTCTGGTAGATTCTTCTGAAGGCCCGATGCCGCAGACCAGATTCGTCTTAAAGAAATCCCTGGATGCGGGACTTAGACCGATCCTTCTCATCAACAAGATCGACAAGAAGGATGCCCGGATCAATGAAGTCATCGATGAAGTTTATGATCTGTTTTTGGATCTGAGCGCCAACGACGATCAGCTGGATTTCCCTATCCTTTACGGTATTGCGAGAAACGGCATCGTCAGATACAATCCTGGCGATTCCAACAACGACATCAATCCGCTGTTCGAGACCATCGTTTCCCATGTAGATCCGTATCCTAACAGAATGGATGAACCGCTGCAGATGCAGGTGAGTGCACTGGCTTACGACGACTATATCGGCAGGATCGGCATCGGCAGAGTCTATTCCGGCATCATCAGACAGAATGCGATGATTTCCGTATGCAACAATCTGAACAAAAGGGAAAACCGCAAAATCGCCAATCTGTACAACTATCAGGGTCTGAAAAGAACGGCGATATCTGAAGCGCAGTGCGGAGACATCGTACTGATCAGCGGTATCGAAAATATTGAAATAGGAGATACGATCGGTCCGGAGAACGTCTATGAACCGTTGCCGCAGATCGATATCGAGGAACCTACCTTAAGCATGAACTTCATGGTCAACACCTCGCCATTTCAGGGCAAGTCGGGTAAGTATGTTACCAGCCGGAACATCAAGGAAAGACTGGAAAGAGAACTGGAAGTCAATGTCGGTCTGAAAGTGGAACCGACAGATACGACCGATACGTTCAAAGTCTCCGGAAGAGGTGAGCTGCATCTTTCCATCCTGCTTGAGAACATGCGCAGGGAAGGCTATGAGATCGCCGTAAGCAGACCTGAAGTCATCTTTAAGAAGATTGACGGAAAGCTTTGTGAACCGATCGAAGAAGTGATCTGTTCCGTTCCGAATGAGTATTCCGGTTCTGTCATCAACAAGCTGAATCTGCGTAAGGGACAGATGGTGGATATTCAGGATGAAGGATCCTATACCAAGGTGATCTATCATGTGCCTACCAGAGGACTGTTGGGTTACCGCAGCGAGTTCATCAACGATACCAAAGGCGAAGGCGTCATGGTCCGCAAGTTCATCGAATATGAACCGTTTGCCGGAGAAGTTCCGCAGAGAGCTAACGGAGCCTTGATTTCCATGGCTTCAGGCAAGGCGATGACTTATGCCCTGTGGAATCTGCAGGAAAGAGGACAGCTCTTTGTGACGCCGCAGACGGAAGTCTATGAAGGCATGATCGTAGGCGTATCTTCCAAGAATCAGGATATCGAAGTGAATCCTACCGTCAACAAGAAGATGACAGCCATCCGTTCTACCGGAAACGATGAAGCGATGAAGCTGGTTCCGGCCAGGATCTTCTCGCTGGAAGAAGCGCTGGAGTTCATCAATGACGATGAACTGGTGGAAATCACGCCGGATGCAATCCGTTTAAGGAAACGTTATCTGACCAACCTCGATCGCCGCAGACACATGCGGGAAGTGAATAAAGAAGCAAACAAAGAATGATCACGCATTAAGTGTGATTTTCTTTTGCATTTTAGGTACAATGAGTTTATGGAACTTCTGGTGACACTCAGAAAGAAATCGCTGCTGGAAAAGATTGAGCCGATCGTTGACGGCGTCATAATCGGCAGGCTTTTTACCAGTGCGTACAACTATTCTCTACAGGAGATTAGGGATATTGCCGAGTACTGTCACGACAATGCCTTAAAGTGCTATATTGCCATGGACAACTTCATTTCCGAAGATGATCTGGAAACGCTGGATGCGTATCTGATGTTCATCCGGGAACTGAACTTGGACGGCATTTATTACCATGATCTTTGTGTCGTGGAAAGGGCGATTCCCTACGGTCTGCTTCCAAGACTGATCTATGACGGCAAGACGGTATTGTGCAATACTCTGGATACCGCATTTGTGTTGAGTCAGGGAATCCGATCGGCAGTAATTTCCAGAGAACTGACCCTTCCGGAAGTCAGACATATCGTTGAAGGAAATCCGCACCGGGTGGACATGCAGATATTCGGACATCTGCGGATGTCCTATTCCCGCAGGAAGTTTTTGACGAACTATTTCAATGAAATCAACAGGGAATACGATTATCTGAATAAGGAAACGCTGAAACTGGTAGAAGAAAAAAGAGACTACGCCTTGCCGATCATGGAAGATGATCAGGGCACGATGATCTATACGGACTATATCTTTGAGATGTTCAGGGAACTGTGCGATCTAAGGGATAATCTGAGGGCCGGAATCATCGATACGCTGTTTATTGAAGACGAGAGTCTGATCGTACAGATCTGCAGGGATTATGCCCGTCTTACGCCGGAAAACAGGGAATTTATCAGAAACAACCTGATCTACAATCATCCGGACAACTATTCTACCGGATATCTGTATCAGAAAACGAACATAAGCAAAGATGAATAAAATAGAACTGCTTGCCCCGGCAAAAGATCTTGCCAAGGCTAAAATCGCGATCCGTTACGGTGCCGATGCCGTTTATGTAGGCGGCAAGCTTTATTCGTTGCGTTCACGCGCTTCCAATTTCGATCTTTCGGATCTCAAGGAGATTTCCGGATTTGCGAAGCAGTATGGCGCAAAGGTCTATGTTACGGTCAACATCGTTTTCCATGATTCCGATTTCTACGGGATCAGGGAATATCTGAAATACCTGGAAAAAATCGGCATCGACGCGGTTATCGTATCGTCACCGGCTCTGATCCAGATCGTGAAAAGGGAAGCGCCAAACCTGGAATGTCACGTTTCGACACAGCTGTCTTCTCTGAATTCGGATGCGGTATGGACTTTACGCCGTTATGGAGCAGATCGTGTCGTTCTGGGCAGGGAAGCATCCATGGACCAGATCGAAGCGATCAGAAAGAAGGTTTCCGTTCCTCTTGAAGTCTTCATTCATGGAGGCATGTGTTCTAATTATTCCGGCAGGTGCGTACTTTCCAACAGGATGACCTTAAGGGACGCCAACAGGGGAGGCTGCGCCCATTCCTGCCGCTGGAAGTACCGTCTCTATGATGGGGATGAACTGATTTCCGATCCGGAATGCCTGATGTCGATGTCTTCCAAGGATCTTAGAGCGTCGGCCTATGTAGAGAGAATGATCAAATGCGGTATCGCATCCTTGAAGATTGAAGGAAGGATGAAATCGGAATACTACATCGGTCAGGTCGTGAAGACCTATCGCAGAATGATCGATGAGATCTATGAACGGGGTTCATTAAGTCCGGACAGACTGGCATATTACGACGAAGAGCTTTCCAAGGCGGAAAACAGACCGGCAGACGACGGATTCCTCTCCGGAGAGTGCGACAGTTCGAAACATCTTTACGGCGTCAATGGCGCAGGTGTAACGCACGATTATGTCGCCTATGTCAGAGCTTATGACCATATCAGGAATATGGCCGAGATCGAAGTAAAGAACGTGTTTGCCCGCGGGGATGAGATCGAAGTCTTTGGACCGGAGCTCGACAACGAGCGTTTCAAGGTGCAGCTTCTCTTCGATGACGACTGGAACGAGGTTGAGATCGCCAACAAGCCGACGCAGATCCTGCATGTCCGCATGCCTTTTGCGGCATCGGAAGGAGATATGTTCAGAAAGGTCAGAAGAAATGACGATTGAGGGTGCAATCAGCGTCAAGGCTGCGATCAACGGCAAAAAGAGAGAAGTGTCCAAAGTCTACATCAACAAAACAAAGAAGACGAAGGACTTTAACTATATTCGTAAGATAGCCAGACTGAATGACATACCGGTAATGGAACTGGGACCGGAAGAGCTTTTGGAATACCTGAAAGGAAAGAGCCACGGAGGCGTCGGCGCCGAAGTCCTTTCGCGCAAGAACGATGAATTTAACGACGGAGATATCTTCTATCTTGACGGGATAGAAGATCCGTTTAATCTCGGTTATGCCCTGAGAACGCTGTATGCTTTCGGATTCATGAATGTCCTGCTCTCGCAGCGGGATTATTCCGGCATGGAAGCGCAGCTGTTCAAGTCTTCCGCCGGAGCCTATGACATGCTGAATATCAAGGTCGCAGGAAATGCCCCGGAAGAAATCAGAAAATACAAGGAAAACGGATATCGTCTCTATGGTCTGTACAGAGGAGATGATTCAAAGGATATCTTTGAGGAAAGCTTCGGACAGAAGTCGTTGATCATGCTGGGAGGAGAAAAGAGAGGGATCAGTTCTGAACTCCTGGAGCTTTGCGATGATTATCTCTTTATTCCTTACGGTTCCGATTTCCGCAATGCTCTGAACGCCTGCGGCGCCCTTGATGTGACCGCTACACTGCTGTTTAAACAGAGAAAGAAATGATTACTTCCTTAGAGAATAAAACGGTAAAGGAACTGACGAAGCTGCATCAGAAGAAATACCGCAGCGGGTCTTTTCTTTTATGTGATCCGGAAATGATCAGGACGGCGAATGAATACGGCTTCCTGAAACAGCTGATCTTTGCCGGAGAGATTCCTTTTGAATTCAGGAACAGTCTGGAAGTATCGCAGGAAGTGTTGAACAAGATCAGCAAGAGAAACGATCTGAGCTATATCGGCGTATCGGAGATGATTAAAGAAAAGGACAGCTATGGAAAAAGAGTGATGATCCTTGATCATCTTCAGGATCCTTTGAATATCGGCAGGATCATGGAGGAAGCGCAGCTGTTCGGATTTGATTCGCTGATCCTTTCCGAAGAATGCGCGGATATCTACAACGAAAAGTGTCTCAATACATGCAAGGGCGGCATCTACACCTTAAACATCTGTCACAGGGATCTTCTTCAGGAAGTCAGGAAACTGAAACAGAAAGGCTATGCCGTGTATGCGACAGGACTGCAGGACAATACCAAAGAACTCCATGAGGTAGAAAGCAAGGAAAAGATGGCTTTCATTCTTGGCAATGAAGGAAGCGGCGTTTCGAAACAGCTGATGGAAGAAGCGGACGGAGTCATGAAGATCGACATGCGCAATATCGATTCCCTCAACGTCGGAATGGCTTCGGCCATCATCATGTATCGGTTCAGACAATAGAAAAAGACTTCATAGGAAGTCTTTTTGTTTCAGTAATACTTTACATCGAATTTTCTTTCATTTTCTACGACCGGTATCTCCTTTATCGTATAGTCGTAGATCTGAATGAAACGGTCTTCTTTTAAGGCTTCGGCCAGGAACGCATCGACGCCATGTCCCTGTACTTCAACTTCGACATTGCCGTTCGACAGATTCCGGGCATAGCCGGTCAGACCAAGACGCTGGGCAGACATCAGGAGCCTCCATCTGAAGCCGACACCCTGTACAATACCGGTGAAAATGATGTAATAACGTTTCATACCAATATTCTACACGTTTACTGGATCGGTTCAAAGTCTGCTGCACCATGCTTGCACAACGGACAGACAAAGTCGTCAGGCAGTTCATCTCCTTCATAGACATAGCCGCAGACCTTGCAGACAAAACCTTTCTTGCCCTGCGTTTCCGGTTTTGGCTTAACATTCTTCTGATAGTAGGTGTAAGTCATCGTTTCGACGTTGTTGATGACTCTGGCTTCCGTGACGGAACAGATGAACATGCCGTGCGTTCCCAGATCCTTGTAGTCTTCAACTTTCAGCGAGAAGAAGGCATTGATGTAGCGAGGAAGGAAGACCAGACCGTTGTCGGAACGGAGGAGCTCTTTTTCGTCCTTAAACTTGTCGGCATTTCTTCCGGACTGGAAACCGAACTGCTGGAAGACCTTGAACGGAGCTTCGATGTTCAGACAGTTGACGTTCATGATGCCGGTCTGTCTGATGACGTGGTGGGAATAGTTGTCCTTGTTTATGGATACCATGACTCTGAACGGATTGTCGGTCAGCTGTGCGACTGTATTGACGATCAGGCCGTTGTCCTTCTTGCCGTCGTTGGAGGTAACCACATACAGACCGTAGCCGATGGAGAACAGAGCTTTCATATCGCTCTTGTTGGCTCTGCTTTCATCTCTTGCGACATAATCGATGCATAAGACTTTCGCCAGATCTTCAATCTCCTGCCTGTTTGTATCGTTTAATGCGGATTTGATGTGAACGACCGGATTGACAAAGGTCAGGTTAGGCTGGTTGGCCAGCAGATCTTTCATCGTCTTGGCTGCCAGAGGAGCCCAGGACCCGTTCTCGACCAGGCCGATGTATTTGTTCTGGAAATTCCTTTCCGTCAGATGATGGATGAATTCTTTCATGAACGGATAGATGTCCGCATTATAGGTTGTCGTGGCCAGGACCAGTTTACTGTAGGCGAACGCATCCGCAACGGCTTTTGACATGTCGTCTCTGGCCAGATCGTAGACTTTTACTTCCGGAGCGTTGAAGTTCTTCAGCTGTTCGCCGAGCTGTTCCACGGCTTTCCTGGTATGACCGTATACGGAAGTGTAGCAGATCACCACGCCGTCTTTTTCCGCTTCATACGATGCCCAGGTCTGATACAGGTTCAGATAGTATCCCAGGTTCTTGTACAGGAAAGGTCCGTGCAAAGGCAGGATCATGGAAATATCCAGGGAAGAAGCCTTCTTTAAAACAGAGAGCACCTGTTTTCCGTACTTGCCGACGATGCCGATGTAGTAACGCCTTGCTTCATCGATCCACTCTTCTTCGACATCCAAAGCGCCGAACTTGCCGAAAGCGTCTGCCGAGAACAGAGCCCGTTCATAACTGTCGTAAGTCATGATGACTTCCGGCCAGTGTACCATCGGTGCAGCAACGAAGTTCAGGACATGTTTTCCAAGAGACAGGCTGTCTCCTTCTTTGACGACGATTCTTCTTTCTTCATAAGAAGTACCGAAGAAGTTCTCCATCATTTCGAAAGCCTTCTGCGACGATACGATGACCGTCTTGTCATAGACCTTCATGAATGCGGCGATATTGGCGGAATGGTCAGGTTCCATGTGCTGAACGACCAGATAGTCGGGCTGACGTCCGTTTAAGGCATTCTGCAGATTATCCAGCCATTCATGGGTAAAGTGCTGATCTACGGTATCCATGATCGCGGTTTTTTCATCCAGAACGACATAAGAGTTGTAGGCCATGCCGTTAGGCACTTTGTACTGTCCTTCGAACAGATCGACCTGATGGTCGTTGACTCCGATATAGCGGATGTCCTTGGTGATTTCCATTGTGTTTCCTCCTAGTATGTTGTGAATTATCCTGTCAGATAAACATTTCCAGCAGCAGTACGCTGATGCAGCAGATCAGCGTGACTTTAAACAGTCCCAGCTCCTTGTAGGCACCAATCATTCCCAGGATCAACGCGACAATGCCGGAGATCGGACTGGCCGTAGCCCTGACGATGGCCGGAAAGGTCATGACGGAAAGGGTGACATATGGGACGTAGTATAGAAAAGAACGGATAAACAGGTTCTGTATCGGTTTTCTGATCAGGGTCAAGGGAAGGACCCGGATGATGAAGACGGTGACTGCCATCAGCAGAATGTATACGTAGATGCTATTCTTCATGGATCTCTCCTTTGACAGGCCACAGGACAGCACCCAATGACGAGATGACAATCGTCAGAATGATCGTTACCGTGCTTTCGGATAAGGGAGTGAATTGAGAAAGCAGATAACTGGATAAGAAGCTGATGACGATCAGAACAGCGATCGTTTTCTGTTTCTTGGCCGGCGGGATGATGATAGCCAGGAACATCCCGTAGAGGGCGACTGACAAGGCACTGACGAGCTTGAAAGGCAGGGTCTGTCCCATCAGGATGCCGAAGGCTGTTCCGAGTGCCCAGCAGGGCGCAGCAAACGATATCGCACCATAGGAATAGAAAGGATCGCAATACCCGTCCTGAGAGATCGCCAGGGCGAAATACTCGTCCGTCAGATAGAATCCCAGCAGCAGCCTGTGAAGCATGCCGGCTTTGGGATCGATTTTCTGCGACAGGGCAAAGGACATCAGGACATAACGGATATTGCTTACAACGGTTATCAGGATCATCTGGATGTAGGGGACGCTCTCCCTGATCGCAATGAAGGCGGCATTTTCTCCGGCCGAAGCGTTGACCAGAAAAGAAGTCAGAAAACCCTGAAAAGGACTAAGACCGGCTTTTGCCGCTGCAATGCCGAGTGAAAAGGCTACAGCAAAGTAGCCCAGTCCGATCGGTATTCCGGTTTTAAATCCCTCTTTGAATCCTTTCATTTTGAAAAAAGAACTAGGTTTCTAGTTCTTAGAGTTTCTTAAATTGATCGACGTTCAGAACGAAAATGGTAGCGCCGCCGACTTCGACTTCAATCGGATAAGAAACCAGATTGGACATATCGGAAGAAATCGTCGTAGGTACAGCTTCTTTTCTTCTCTGTGATTCGCTGCCGATGATCTCGATCGCTCTTTCGACTTCCTTGTCTTCGCATCCGATGAGCAGTGTAGTGTTGCCGGATGAAAGGAAACCGCCGGTAGTAGCCAGACGTGTTACCTGGAAGGATGCCTTATTCAGGGCAGAGATGCAGGCTTTTGTATCATCTGTAGAAATAATGGCTAGTATCAGTTTCATACTTTTACCCCCTGTATAAATTCATTTTAGCATTATTTCCGGATATTTAGCTCATAATAATATATTGAAGACCGTTACGGATAAAAACGGGAAACTCTACGATTCATAGGGTGACACAAAGACACGGAAAGACTATCTTGAGCTTAGGAGGTCTTGTTTATGAACAGTGAAAAAACAGGAGAGTTCATTAGTGAACTTAGAAAAGAAAAGAATCTGACCCAGTTTCAGCTTTCTAAACTTCTGCATGTATCGGATAAGGCGGTATCGCGCTGGGAAACGGGGAAAGGTTTTCCGGATATCGGTTCCTTGGAAAGCATAGCGGATGCTCTGGACGTTTCTATTGCGGAACTGCTGAGAGGGGAACGCTTTACGAAAGATTTCAGCAAGGTCGAGACAGAATCTTATACCGTCGATCTGTTGTCGCTGCTGAAGAAGGCGATACGTCAGAAGAAGATCCAAAGTCTGATCGCAGGATTTTTGCTGGGTGCGATCCTTCTGACTCTTGTGACCGTCCATCTGAATGCACCGATCTATGTCAAAGATGCGGAAAACGCTTTGGATATAGAAACTCTTTCGGACGGCAGGATCGTAGCCCTGCTGAAGGATAATGTTGCCGGATATGAAATCGACGATTTTACGGAACCGGAAGATGGAAAGACGTGCCGTGAGATCAGCTGCTACAGAACGCTTCTGCATTCTTTTTTAGGAAAGAAGGGACAGACGATCGTGGTCCTTGGTGAAAGCGATGCCTACGACTATATCTACTACTATCCGGGAGAAAGCGGCGATCAGCTGCTTTACGCAAAGAACGGTTCCCCGGATTACGGGATGGAGACGCTGCCTAGACTGATCTACAACTACTGGATCCTGCTTGGTCTTTTCGCAACACTGATCTGTTTAGTTACGTATTATGTGTCAAGAAAGAAATACTATGCGGGAAAGATCCTCAGAATCTCGCTGATTCCGCTGTCCTTTACGATCGGCACGATGCTGGTCCTGATCGGAAGATTCCATCAGGTATACAATGCGGTATACTATCTTAGCGGTATCCTGCTGCTGAGTTTCCTGATATACGTTCTGCTGCTTTACTGTCTGAACCGGTTCAGGCGGAATGTCTGAATAACATGGAAGTCCTTCCGGAAAGATCCGGAAGGTTTTTTTATTCCAAATGTGCGGTTTGAGGCATTCCCTTATTAGTGTTATAATTTAACTTATGATAGAATTGAAAAACGTTTCTAAAAAGTACAGAAACGGTACACATGCCCTGCATGATGTATCTTTGAAAGTGAATGACGGAGAATTCATCTATATCATGGGTCCTACCGGTTCGGGAAAGTCGACGCTGATCAAACTGCTGGACGGGGAAGAAGTGCCGACCAGCGGCAGCGTTCTGGTTTCCGGTATCAATGTAGGAAGACTGAAGAAGTCCAAGGTTTATCTCTACCGGCGCAAGATCGGCGTTGTCTTCCAGGACTACCGCCTGCTTCCGGAGAAGACCGTTTTCGAGAATGTCGCATATGCCCTGGAAATACTTGACATGCCTGACGAAAAGATCAGGAAAAGAGTACGTGAAGTGCTGAAACTGGTCGATCTGGCGGACAAGTCCAACGCCAAGCCGCATGAGCTTTCCGGTGGACAGCAGCAGCGTACGGCCATTGCCAGAGCGATCGCGAAGAAGCCGACGATCCTGATCGCGGACGAGCCTACAGGTAATCTGGATCCGGATATGACCAACGAAATGATCAAGCTGCTGGAGAAGATCAATCGGGAAGAAAAGACGACTCTGGTGGTTGTTACGCATAATGACGTGATGGTGGAGAATCATCCGAAAAGAACGATTCGTATTGAAGCGGGTCACATCGTAACGGACAGGACGCCGGAGCCTAAGAAAGAAGAAACCGCAGTAGAACAGACTGAGGTTGAAGAAGAGCCTGTTGTTTTGGAAACGGCTGTAGAAACGGTTGAGGAAGAAGCGTATTCCGAAGGAGAAGTGTCATGATATTCAGACGTTTTTTCCGGCACATTAAAGAAGGATTTATCGGCGTGAAACGCCATTTTGCGATGGCTGTTTCTTCCGCTTCTGCCGTTACCATCACCCTTCTTCTTGTAGGCTTTTTTGCGGCTTTTGCGATCAACATGGCTTACCTGACCCAGGAGATCGAACAGTCCATTTCTCTGGTCTGTCTGATCGATTATGATGTTACGGATTCATCCAGGATCGCTTCCATGAAGGGCGAGATCGAGCAGATGGAAAGCGTGGACAGGGTGGTCTATCGGACCAAGGATGAAGAGTTCGATTTCTACAATCAGGAATATCCGGAGATGGCAGAGTTCTCTGAACTTTACCGCGAGGATAATCCGTTCCACGACACTTTTATTGTCTATATGGCGGACGGCAGCAGCATGTCTACAGTCAAAAACAGGATCACAAAAATGAATGGCATTTCATCGGTTCAGGACGGAGGCAGCGAGACCTATACGCTGATCCATATCCTGCATACAACCAGGAATGCCGGAGCGATCCTGATTCTGGCTCTGGTGGCACTGGCCATTTATCTGATCTACAATACGATCAAGATCACGATAGCAACACGTAAGGACGAGATTTGGATCATGCGTAATGTCGGCGCAAGAAACGGTTATATCCGGGCACCTTTCCTGGTAGAAGGTATCATTATCGGTATTTTTGGATCTATCCTTCCGATTGGCGTCATCGTCTATGCCTACTACTGGCTGTATCAGGCAACAGGCGGCGTTCTGGCCGGCGTAATCACCCTGATTCCAGTCTATCCGTTTATTCTGTATTTGGGCGGAGCATTGCTGATAATCGGCATTCTTGTCGGTTTTATCGGTTCCTATATTTCCGTATGTAAGTATCTGAGGCTTACCAGATGATCATTAAGAAGATTGTCGTCGTTTTGTTCGCTTTGCTTCTGATCGTACCGGTGTTTTCCGGTTCTTCTTTGGTGTATGCGGAAGAGGACGTCGATGAAACAGAAGAGAAGTCGGATTACGAAAAATGCGTCATCGACAAAGATAAGGAAGCCTGCGAGCGAATCGCCGTAAATACGCAGAACAATCTGCAGGCTCTGGAGGATCAGATTGCCAGTGCCAAGGACGACAGAGACAAGGCTGCTGCTTTAGCCAGAGAATATGCCGAAAAGGCGGAAAAGATGCAGGGCGAGATCGATACTTTGGCGAAGCAGATCGATGAACTGAAGGTCCGTATCGCAGAGCTGGAAGTTCAGATCGCTGAAAATGAGGCGAAGGTGGAAGCCCTGAATACCAGAGTGAAAAACAGAATGGTCGAAGCGCAGAAGACGATGCATTTTAACGGCTATCTGGAATTCATTCTGGGATCAAGATCCTTTACGGATATGCTTAGGAGAGTATACGGCATCGAGGCGATCGTATCGAAAGACAAAGCCGACAGGGAAGAACTGATCGCCATTATCGAACAGCTTACGGCCGACAAGGCTGAACTGGATGCGGCGAAAGCCACATTGGATGAAAGCTATCAGGAAATCGTTGCGAAGCAGGCTGAACTGCTGGTCATGAAGGAATTCTACGAAGAAGAGGAAGCCAGGATCAACGAAGAACTGGATCAGATGACGGAAGAAAGAGATGCGATCTACGAGTCGTATGAGGACCTGAGAGATATCTTTAAGGAAATCGGCGTAACGGTCAATACCGGATTTGTGGCTGCCGTTCACAATTCCTGGATCACCGCAACGGTATGGAACTACTCTCCGAACTTTCTTGACGGCAAATGGCATCTGGGTGTCGACTATGCGGCTTCCAGAGGCACAGAGATCCACGCTCCGGCAGGCGGCGTCATTATCCGTGCCAATCAGAGCTGTTCAGATCCGGGTTATCTTGGCAGTTCCTGCGGCTACTGGATCTCGGGAGGCGGCAACCAGGTATACATGATGTGCGAAGTCAATGGCAGAGTCTACGGACTGATCTTCTTCCATCTGCACAGCGTCTATGTCAGCTATGGAGACTATGTCCTGCAGGATGAAGTGATCGGAACGGTCGGATCTTCCGGCTCCTCTACCGGACCGCACTGTCATATCGAGATGTATTACTTAGGCAACGGTGAACTTCTGGATTATCTGGCCATGGGCTGGAATGCGACTTTCTCTGTCGGAAGAGGAAGAACCGCCTACAACAACCGCTGCTACTATGACGACGGCTCATTCCGTCAGGGTGCTCCATGTATCCTGAATCCGGAAATGTATCTGCCGGCGAATTAGAGATTTCAATATGGAAGATAAAGTCTACTTTGATCTGGAAAGAGTACCTCTAAAATCGGAAAGAGAAGAAAGAAGAAACAGAAGAAAGAAGAGATTTCTGGTCTTTTTGCTTTGTTTACTGTTTTTCCTGTGCGGAACGGTCGGAGGTTTTTTCCTGTTCAAGGCGGTTCATCCTTCTTATAATGCCGATACAAAAAACGTGATCGGCGAGATCGAATATGCCATGGATCACTACTGGCTTTATTCGGATGAATATGAGGATCTGACCGGCGAACTGGAAAACAAAGCCCTTTACGGGATGACGGATTTCGATTACGATCCGTATACCAGCTACATGTCCAAGGAAGAACTGGATGTGTTCTCCGAGAGCATCAATATGGACTACGTAGGGATCGGTGTGGAGTATTCCTACTATGATTCGGTTGCGGTAGTCAAGAAGGTGTTCAAGAATTCTCCTGCGGAAAAGGCGGGAGTCGAAGCCGGAGACATCATTAAGGAGATCGACGGCGAGAGCATTGACGGTTTTACTTCCGACGACATCCGGGAAAGAGTGCTGGGTGTGGCAGGCACGGAGGTGGTAATCACCTTTTTAAGAGGAGGAGAGCTGATCGAGATCCCGATCACCCGGGGTCCCGTAAACAATACGGTTTATGCCTACAGGGAAGATGACTATGTGGTCATGCAGCTGAACAGTTTCGGTGCTGATACGGGGTCAGCGTGCATGCACTATCTGGATGAATATACCGATCTGGACAAGATCATCATCGACCTGAGAAACAACAGCGGCGGATATCAGAGTTCCGTAAAGGAAGTATGCGGTCTGTTTATCGGAAATGACGAGGTCTATCTGCGGCAGAAGGGCGTCGACGGCGTCGAGACAGCGGACAGGACTTCTTCAAGGAAGACCTATGACAATTTCAGGAAGATCGTCCTTCTGGTGAACGAAAATACGGCTTCCGCTGCCGAGGTTTTTACGATCTGTCTGAAAGAATGTCTGGAAGACGTTACCGTGGTCGGCGTTACGACATACGGCAAAGGCGTCATTCAGACGACCAGACTTCTGAACAACGGCGGAGCCCTGAAAATGACCAGCTACTACTGGTATTCCCCAAACGGTACATCGATCCACGGTACGGGAATCGTTCCGGATGTGGAAGTGCGGATGCCGGAGATCTACTATCAGATTTTCTATTTTCCGGTAGAAGGTGAGACTTATGAACTGGACAGCGTATCGGAAACGGTAAAGCTGGTTCAGCAGTCTCTGGAGTATCTGGATTATCCGGTTGATCGTACGGATGGCTATTTCGACCAGAGTCTGGCCGACTGTCTGAGAGAATACAAAGCCGGAAAAGACTTGGGCGACGATGCCGTTCTGGACGGGAAAACGTTTGAAGCGATCTTTTCCGATGTCAGCAGAGAGATCGCCACTAATCCGGATAAAGATCTGCAGATGATCAAGGCAAAGGAGATAATCAATGAAAATCAGCATTAACTGTCACAGCTCCATCCGTATCGAGGATGAGAAAGTCGTTTATTTTGACCCTTTCAAGATCGAAGAAGAAAGCCATGATGCCGATGTGATCCTCATTACCCATGACCACTTCGATCACTTCTCGGTAGAAGATATCTGCAAGGTGGAGAAAGAGGATACCGTCTATGTCATCCCTGAATGCATGTACAATCTTTTGGGCGGTGAAAATGTCGTTACGATGAATCCGGGTGACAAGGGCGTGGTCGAAGGGATGGATGTCATGGCCATACCGTCCTATAATCCGAATAAGGCCTTTCATCCAAAAGACAAGGGATATGTAGGATATCTGGTAAAGATAGGCGGCAAGACCGTCTATGTTGCGGGAGACTGCGACATGAATGAAGACAACCGGAAAGTCAAGTGCGATATCGCCCTGGTTCCGATCGGCGGAACATATACGATGGATCATGCTGAAGCGGCGGAACTGGTCAATCTGATCAGACCTCAGCTTGCCATCCCGACCCACTATGGCGATGTGGCAGGAGATAAAAGTGCCGGCGAGAAATTCGCGAAACTGGTGGATCCTTCCGTCAGAGTGGAACTGATGATCTAGGCTTCATATTGAAAAATAACGGATAAAATATTAAGATAAGAAAGTAATCTTCAGGAGCAGTAACTGTACGGATCTGTTTAGAGAACTGACGGACGGTGCAAGTCGGTGAGGGAAGACAGCGAACTCGCCTGATAAAGCGGTTAATCGTGAAGCTCGCGTTAAGAGCAAGAGTAATAAGCAAAGGTGGTACCGCGCAAAAGCGCCCTTGGATCACCTTTTTTGTTTTCTGGAGGTAAATCATGAGCGTATTTGACTACAAGACGATTGAGAAGAAATGGCAGAAATTCTGGGAAGAGAACGAGACGTTCAAGACGGACATCCATGACTTTTCCAAGCCGAAATTCTATGCCCTGGACATGTTTCCGTATCCTTCGGGAGTAGGACTTCATGCGGGACATCCGGAAGGCTATACGGCCACCGATGTCATGAGCCGTTACAAGAGGATGAAAGGATTCAACGTTCTGCATCCGATGGGTTTCGATTCTTTCGGTCTGCCTGCAGAACAGTATGCGATCCAGACAGGCAATCATCCTGACGGCTTTACGCAAAGAAACATCGAACACTTTACGGAACAGCTGAAGGGTCTTGGCTTTTCTTACGACTGGTCAAGAGTCGTTTCTACCAGCGATCCGGACTATTATCACTGGACCCAGTGGATCTTTAAGCAGCTTTTCCTGGACGGTTACGCCAGATGCATCGAAATGCCGGTCAACTGGTGCGAGGAACTTGGCTGCGTATTGGCCAATGATGAGGTCATCGACGGCAAGTCTGAAAGAGGCGGTTATCCGGTCATCCGCAAGAACATGAAGCAGTGGATCATCGATATACCTGCCTATGCGGAAAGGCTTCTGGAGAATCTCGATTCTCTGGACTGGCCGGAATCGACCAAAGAGATCCAGAGAAACTGGATCGGCAAGTCGATCGGTGCGGAAGTCGTCTTCAAGGTCGATGGTCACAATGAGAGCTTTACCGTTTTCACGACCCGCTGCGATACGCTGTTTGGCGCCACTTATTGCGTTCTGTCTCCGGAACATCCGCTGGTAGACAAGATCACAACAGCAGACAGGAAGACGGAAGTAGAGGCTTACCAGAAACTCTGCGCTTCCAAGTCGGAAATGGAAAGAACCGAGCTGAACAAGGACAAGACCGGCGTGTTTACCGGAGCCTATGCGGTCAATCCGGTCAACGACAAGAAGATTCCGATCTGGATCTCCGACTATGTACTGATGACCTACGGCACAGGTGCCATCATGGCTGTTCCTGCCCATGACGAAAGAGACTACGAGTTTGCCCGCAAGTTCGGACTGGAGATCATTCCTGTGCTGGAAGGCGGGGACATTTCCAGGGAAGCATGGACACAGGACGGCATTCATATCAATTCCGGTTTCATGGACGGTCTAAACAAGCAGGATGCGATCGACGCGATGTTGAAATGGCTGGAAGATAGAGACATCGGCAAGAAAAAAGTCAACTACAAGCTGAGAGAATGGATCTTCGCCAGACAGAGATACTGGGGAGAACCGATTCCGGTCATTCACTATGAAGACGGGACGGTCGGCGTTCTGGATGACGAGGATCTTCCTTTGATCCTTCCGGAACTGGAAGACTACGGTCCAAGCAAGACCGGAGCTCCTCTGGATAAAGCCGTCGACTGGGTCAATGTCGAATACCACGGCAAGAAGGGCAAGAGGGAAACCTCGACCATGCCCGGTTCGGCTGGATCATCCTGGTATTTCTTGCGATACATCGATCCACATAATGAGAAAGAGTTTGCGGACCCTGAACTTTTGAAATACTGGATGCCGGTGGACCTTTACATCGGCGGTCCGGAACATGCGGTAGGACATCTGCTTTATGCCCGCATGTGGAACAACTACCTTTATGACAAAGGTCTTGTGCCATGTCAGGAGCCGTTCCAGAAACTGGTACATCAGGGTTACATTCTGGGAGCCAACGGCATCAAGATGGGCAAGCGTTTTCCGGAATACGTCGTCAATCCGAGTGACATCGTCGAGAGATACGGCGCCGATACGATGAGACTTTATGAGATGTTCATGGGGCCTCTGGAGGCAGACAAGCCTTGGTCGACCCAGGGAATCGAAGGTGCGCACAGATGGCTGGAAAGAGTCTACCGTCTGATGGTGGAACAGAAAGACAAGCTTTCCGACACCAATGACGGCAAGCTGGATTATTCCTACAACTTCACTGTCAAGAAGATCACGGAAGACATCGAGAATCTGCGTCTGAATACGGCTATCTCTCAGATGATGATCTTCATCAACGACTGCTACAAGGAAGAAAAGGTTTACAGGGAATATGCGGTCGATTTCGTACAGATGCTCTCGGTATTCGCTCCGCATTTGGGCAGCGAGATGTATGAGATCCTGACCGGAAAGACGGATCTGGACTACCGTCCATGGCCGACTTATGACGAGTCAAAGCTGGAAGTCGAAGAAAAAGAGATCGCCGTACAGGTTAACGGCAAAGTCAGAGGCAAATTCATGGCCAAGACGGATGCATCCGACGAAGAACTCTTTGAAGCGGCAAAACAGCTGGAAAACGTTATGAAATACACGGAAGGCAAAGAAATCAGAAAACACTTTGTCATTAAGGGAAGAGTCGTAAACATCGTTGTCTAAACAACGGTGTTTTCTTTCTGATATAATTCACTTGGATGATCATTACCGTTACCTGCAATCCTGCCATCGATCAGACCGTCAGCAAAGACGGGACTGTTTTGGATATCGGCGGGAAAGGAATCAATGTTTCCAAGGTATTACGAAACATGGAATGCGAATCATTATGTACGGGACTGATCGGAAGAGACAACTGCGATATCATTCTGAACGGTCTGGACAGGCTGGGCATTCCGCATCATTTCATCAAGACGGACGGAAAGGTCAGAACGAATCTGAAGAAAATCATAGACGGGGAACTGTATGAAGAAAACCGGCCGGGTCCGGATCTTGCGAAGGAAGACTCGGAAAAGCTGTTCGACTATCTTGGCGGCTTTCAAAACGAGATCGTTGTAATCTCGGGAAGCGCTCCGGCAAACGCAGAAGACGATCTGTACAGAAAGATGACTGAACTGCTGAAGAGAAACGGAAATACCGTGATTCTGGATTGCAGCGGAAGAAAGCTGCAGGAAGGCGTGAAGGCATTTCCGGACGTGATCAAGCCGAACGATAAGGAGATCTGTGAACTGTTTGGAAAACGGCTGGAAGAAGATGCCATGATCGATGCGTGTCTTGGCCTGGGTATCCCTTTTGTCATCATTTCATTGGGAAAAGAAGGTGCTTTATTCATCAGGGACGGGCAGGTATACCGCTGTCCGGCAGTCAGTACCGAAGTCGTATCTCCTTTAGGAGCGGGCGACAGTATGGTTGCGGCAGTTGCCTATGCCTTGCAGAAAGGTCTAGATCCGGAAGAAACAATCACTCTGGCAATGGCTTGCGCAGCAGCCAGTGTAAGATCCCCCGGATCTTCTGCGCCTTCTTTCCGGGATATCCGAAACCTTAAAAAAGAAGTCATCATCGAAAAGATCCGTTCCGTTCCGTTATCACAGTAATTTCATAATCTCCAAGTAGAATGAAAATATGGAAAGAGCAAACGTATTATTCCTTCTGACACCGAAGAACCAGGTCGCATGTCTGGTAGAAACCATGAATGTCAGACAGGCTTTAGAAAAGATGAAGGCGCATGGATACATGGCGATCCCGCTGATCTCCGGAAACGGCGAATATATCGGAACAATATCCGAAGGAGATCTGCTCTGGTATGTCGTCAGGAACGGCGAATTCGACTACCGGAAAATGGAAGAGACGAAGATTACCGATCTGCTTCGTAAAGGATATACTCCAGCCGTCAAGGTGGATGCCGGGATTGAAGAGATCGTAGAAAACATCGTCAACTACAACTTTATTCCTGTGGTAGATGATCGAAATGTGCTGATGGGTATTGTTACCCGAAGAAGAGTTCTGCAGGAACTGCTGAAAAAGTGAAGCGTGGCTTCATTTTTTTATTGCAGATGGTTTATAATTGTTGTATATGTTTAACCGGAAAACTGCTAAAAAACAGGCTAAACAATCATTGAAGAAACACTACCTGCTGCTGGTCACGGCATGTCTTTTTGCTTCGCTTCTGGGTGCGGCCTATTCTTCTTCTTTGTCGTCTTCTTCTGTCAGGAAGACCGAAGAGATCAAGGAAGTCGTTGAGACCGGAACCAGTCAGGTCGGTCTTCCTAATGCCGGAGATGTTGTAGCCAGGCTGTTTGGCGGAAATCTGCTGGAAAGCATCAAGATCGCCGAGAGCATTGCCAGAAATGAAGAAGGCGAGATCACCACGATCGGACAGATCGAACTGGGACGTCAGAAAGGCGTATTCTCTCAGCTTGTCAATCTGATCAGCAGCGGACAGTTCTTTGTTCTGATCTATCAGACGATCCTTTCACTGGTAAAGTCGCAGAAACTGACTACCGATCTGTTCATCATTCTTACGGCTGGTGTTCTGGCCGGTGTAACTATCTTCATCCGTTATACATACCGGATCGCTTTCCGCAGGATCTTCCTGGAATCCTATCTGTACGATAAGGTCGGAACTTCCAGATTCCTTTTCCTTTTCAAAGTCAGAAAGGTTGTGAAAGGCAGCCTTACGATGCTGACCACAGGTCTGATCCAGTTCTTGTACAGGCTTACCATCGTCGGTGCACCGATCGCTCATTATTCTTTCTTCATGGTTCCGTATATCACGGCTGAAAATCCTGATATCAGACCTTCCGAAGCAAGGAAACTGTCCAAGCGCATGATGTATGGTCATAAGTGGGAAATGTTCAAGTTAGACATGTCGTTTATTCTCTGGTATCTGCTGGGTCATCTGACATTAGGATTAAGCGATATCCTGTATGCCAACCCGTTCCGGGAAGCTACCTATGTGCAGTACTATTTCCATCTTAGAGAACTGGCAAAGCAGAACGGCGCTTCCTATGCCGATCTGATGAATGATGTCTATCTGTCGAAAAAAGCTGACTACAAGAGTGTTGAGGCGGTTTATGAGGATGTAATCGACATCATGACGGACGAGATCGATGTCAGAGATCTGCGGCATACTGGACTGAGAGGCTTTGTAGAGAACGTATTGGGAATCATCTGGAAATACGACAAGGACGAGGATCTGTACAATACCGCCATCGAGCAGGAAGAGAAAATCCGGGAATACCATCAGATCCTGGATCTGAAACAGTATCCGGATAGACTTTACACGATTCCGGAAAGCACCCATGATCCGCGTCTGGAACATCTACATTACATGAGACATTATTCTCTTCTGTCTATCGTTGTCATGTTCTTTATCTTCTGCATGGTCGGCTGGATCTGGGAGGTCATGCTGCATATCGTTGAAACGGGAAGCTTTGTCAACAGAGGATTCCTGCAGGGACCTTGGCTGCCTATCTACGGATTCGGTGCCGTTCTGATCCTTACGCTGCTGTTCAGATTCCGTAACCGTCCATTGATGCACGCTCTTCTGACGGTGCTTTTATGCGGTACAGTCGAATACTTTACACACTGGTTCCTGGAACTTAGCAGGGGAATCCGCTGGTGGGACTATTCCGGCTACTTCATCAACCTGCACGGCCGTATCTGTGCGGAAGGACTGCTCGTATTCATGCTGGGAGGCATGGCGATTGTCTATGTCGGAGCGCCTCTGATCGACGATAGACTGAAGAAGGCAAAAAAACAGATCCTGATCCCGATCAGCCTGATACTGCTGATGCTTTTCGGTATCGACTCCGTCTATTCTTTCATCCATCCGAATACCGGCAAAGGCATTACCGACTACGACTATAAAACAACAGAAAACCACAGGATCTGATCCTGCCGAAAAAACTTGAAATAAAGCGGAAATACTGTTGAATTATAAGGCAAAATAACATATAATAATCATTGCCTTATTTTTTTAAAATGTAGCCCCGGAAACTACAAAGGAGAAAAAATATGCGTCAGACAACTATGCTGAAACCAGCAGATGTCAAAAAAGACTGGTATGTAGTCGATGCGAGCGGAAAGACTCTGGGTAGACTGGCAACACAGTGTGCCGCTATCTTAAGAGGAAAGCACAAACCGACTTTCACACCGAATGTCGACTGCGGCGATTACGTAATCATTACGAATGCTGCAAAGGTCGTCTATACAGGCGATCAGGAAAACAAGAAGATCTACTATCATCATTCTATGTTCCCGGGCGGACTGAAAGCCAGACCGATCGGCGAGATGAAGAGAGACTATCCTGTTGAGTTAGTGGAAAAAGCAGTCCAAGGTATGCTTCCACACAACAAGCTGGGCGACAAGATGAGAACCCACTTGTATGTTTATGAAGGTGCTGAGCATCCTCATGCCGCTCAAAAACCGATTGAGCTTAAATAAGGAGAAACACAATGCCTAAAAAGAAAACAAATGTCACTTACCTTGGAACGGGAAGACGTAAATCATCTGTAGCACGTGCCTACATGACACCTGGTACAGGCAAGATCAGCGTCGGTGAAAAGACTCTCGAAGAATATCTCCCTCAGGAGATCCTTAGAATGGTCGTAAAATCTCCGTTGGTAGAAACTGGTACAGAAGGTCAGTATGACATCTATATCAACGTCTACGGCGGCGGTATGACAGGTCAGGCCGGTGCGATGCGTCATGCGATTGCCCGTGCATTGCTGGAAGTCGGCGAAGACTTCAGACCTGTATTGAAGAAAGCAGGCTTCTTGACTCGTGATTCTCGTGTCAAGGAACGTAAGAAGTACGGCTTAAGAGGAGCTCGTAGAAGACCTCAGTACTCTAAGCGTTAATTCTGGAATTACGCAGAAAGACTGTTGCATCAGTGCGGCAGTCTTTTTTCTTTGTGTTTCATTTGTGCAAAACGGGTATGATTCATATAGAATATAGATTGAGGAAAGACGGGAAAAGAGAATGAAACTGAGTGCCAACGACCGCTTTCTTGCCGCCGTAAAACTGCTTGTCGACAGCAACGACTATGTCAGCGTGGAAGAGATCGCCGATTTTCTGGATTCATCAAAGCGCAGTATCTATTACATCATTTCCGATATCAATGCCACACTGCGTTATCTTGACGGAGAAGAGATCTCGACGGTTTACGGAAAAGGGATCAGACTCAATCACCAGCAGAAGAAACTGCTGCTGAACTACTACAAGAAAGCTCCGAGCGAGGAGATCTTTTCCCTTGGCCAGATCGAAAGGTATTCCATCATCTTTGCGACCCTGTATGCATCTTCCAGAAAAAACAACATCAAGACCTACGAAGAACTCTTCCGGGTCAGCCGTTTCACAGTCATCAGCGATATCAATGAAATCAGAAGCATCATCTCGCATTTCGAAGTCAACATCGGTTTCGATACCAAAACGGGCTACTTTCTGGAAGGAGATGAATACAATATCCGGAAGGCCTTCTTCTATTTCTTTGCGAACATCTACGAGATCATCACTTCCAAAGAATGGCTCGGATCCATCTTCGTCAACGAGACGCTGCAGTTCAGAAAGTATTACAACAAACTGAAAAAGATCGCCAGAGAAAGTCACAACTACTACGACATGTCCCTGCTGGCAATCGCCTTTGTGATCGCCAAGTACATGCAAAGCAAGACAGGGATCAGACAGGATAAGCAGAAAGATCTACTGCCGGTAGAACAGACGGCTGATGAATACGCCTTTGTCTGCAAGGAATTCAGGGATCTTCCGGAAACCGAAAAGAGATGGGTCTCCACCTATCTGTCCTGTTCTCTGATTTCCCGGGAACATCCTTTCGTGGATCTTGAATATGCGACCGATCTGGCAAGGAAGATGAATGATGTGTTCTATCTTTACAGTTCCATCAAGATCGACAGCGAAGATCTGGTCACATCTCTGGCAAAGCACATCGATTCCGCCTTTCTGCGTTACAAATACGGCGTCTGCATCAACAATCCGCTGATTTCCGAGATCCGAAGCAAGTACGACGATTATTTCATGATCGTCAAGAAGACCGTACAGGTTCTGGAACAGGAACTTGGCATGCCTATCAACGACAGCGAAATCGGCTTTCTGACGCTTTACTACGCCGGCTATGCGATCAAGCTGAGCAAGCAGATCCCGTATATCAGAACCCTGATCATTTGTGCAATCGGGCTTTCCACTTCCTACCTGCTGAAGAACGAAATCGAGGATATCGACTCGAGGATCAAGGTCATCGGCTGCGTCAGTGCGGAAGAATACCTGGAAAACGACTATGATGCCGATCTGATCATCTCTACGGTACGCTTTGAGAAGAAGAAAAAGACCAAGGTCTATCAGATCAGTTCCTTTGTGACGACAGAAGACCGCGGAATGATCGTCGGTGCGATCAATGAGATCCTGGCAGAAAGGAATACAGAGAGAAACACTTCTGCAGAGATGGTCAAGGAAGAGGTCGGCAACAGCGGTTCTCTGAAAGAGATCTTCAAGCCGGAATATGTCTGGATCACGGACAACGAAAAGGATGCCGACTGGCGTAAACTGTTGAAAGAAGCCTGCGAACCGCTGGTAAAAGACGGTTTTATCGATGAAGACTACAGTACCCACATTGAAGAAAACATCGACAGGTACGGTTTCTACATGGTCTATCGGAACGGCTATCTGCTGGGTCATGCGAACATTGAACACGCGCACAGACTGGGATTGACTTTCACGAGACTGAAAAATAAAATATTGGTAGATGGTCACGAGATATCGAAGATTTTCGTAATTACGCCGATTAACCGGTTTGACCACCATTTTATTCTGAGCGGATTAAGCGTTCTGCTCAAAAGCGATGAGCTGAATCAGCTGATTGAAAAAGCCGAAAGCAGCAGCGAGATCTATGACATCATACTCTCGATCATTGCCGTTTACTGATTGTGCAAAATGATTTTGGATTTGTGCAGATTATAGACTTTATTTTTGAAGTATAAGAGTATATTTTTAAAATAGCGGTATATATCTGCGTGGAGGGATGAATATGTTAAGAAAAGACTTGATCAAAATCGGTTTGGATTGTGCAAGCTGCAAAGAAGTCCTGATGACAATGGGACAGGAGTTTGTTAATGTCGGTGTTGCTAAAGAGACCTATCCGCAGGCTCTGGTAGACAGAGAAGCGAATTATCCGACGGCATTACCGGCAAAGGCTTTCGATATCGCAACACCTCATACGTTTGCGGAACATGTGAATGAGCCGGCAGTAGGCATTGCCATTCTGGCACATCCTGTCGAGTGGCAGCAGATGGGTTCTCCTGAGATCACATTGCATCCTCAGGTCATCTTCATGCTGGCTGTAACGGACCCGAAACAGCAGATCGGAACATTAAGAAAGATCATGATGCTGATTCAGGACCCTGAAAGACTGGCAAGAATTAAAGATCTCAAGACTGTTGATGAAGTATACGAGGCAGTCAAAGACGTCTTTAATTAAGTGAACAGAGAGTTCACTACCATATAATAATGAAGGAGGAATATTAATATGGGTGTTAGATTTTTAACTGTTTGTGGTTCTGGTATTGTTACTTCTTCCATGCTGGCAGAAACAATTTCTGACTGGCTGAAAGAAGAAGGCTATGAGGGTGTAGAAGTAAATGAATGCAACCCTTCTGAAATGGCTAACTTCTTAGCCAGACAGCATCATGATTTCGTAGCTTATGCTAGCCCGATCGATCATGATCAGCTGGATGGCGTTCCTGCTGTACCTGCAATCGGATTGATTACTGGAATGGGTACTGATGAATTCTATGACAATGTCAAACAGATTCTCAGTGATGCTGGAATCAATCCGGGCAAATAAATTAGTAAAAGGGGAGAAAAAATATGCAAGGATTTTTTAGCGCTTTAAAGGCCTTCTTTGATACTTTCCCAGCTGCTGTCTTTGTACCGGTTATCATGTTTGCGATTAACCTGGCATTCAAAGTTAAACCAGCTAAGGCATTTACATCAGCACTTTCTGCAGGTGTAGGTCTTGAAGGCTTCTCGTTGGTTATCGGCTCCTATGGCGGAGTTATCAACCCTGTTATCGACAGAATGATTAATGCTTCCGGTATTAACCTTCCTGTTTACGACTTAGGTTGGCCAAACACTTCTGTTGTTGCGTACTCAACACAGGCCGGCATGGTATTCATCGCCATCTGTATCGCACTTCAGGTTATTCTGTTCCTTACTCATTTCACTAATGTCTTCCAGGCTGGTGACTTGTGGAACAACTACTCTTACATGTGCTGGGGTTCAATGATTTATGTCCTGACTCAGAACATGGCACTCGCTGTTGCTACAATGATCGTACAGCAGATCTACACTCTGTTACTGACAGAAGTTATCGCTAAGAGATGGTCAACATACTATGGCTATCCAGGCTGCTCTATCGCTTCATTACATACAGCAACAATCTGTGTCGTTGCTATTCCTGTTAACTGGCTGCTGAACAAGTTAGGCTTATACAAGATTGAAGCAGACCCAGTTGCTATCAAGAAGAAACTCGGCTTCATCGGTGAACCAATGACATTAGGTCTGATCCTTGGTCTGATCATCGGTTTCGTTGGAAACCTGACCCGTATTGGTGAACTGGCTGCCTGGGGCGAAATTCTGACTTGCGGTATTGCTACTTCTGCAGTTATGTCCGTATTCCCAAGAATTTCCGCTATTTTCTCTGGTGCATTCACAGCTATGACTCAGGCTTCTAAGCAGGCTACCAAGGGCTTCTCTGGCGAATGGTATCTGGCAGTTAACGACGCTACAGGCTACGGCGAAACAGCTACGCTGATTTCCGGTCTGCTCTGTATGCCAATCGCTCTGTTCCTGTCATTCATTCTTCCAGGAAACCAGTGCTTACCAGTCGTTGACCTGGTTGCTATTCCTTACTGCATCCAGCCAATGGTTGCCATGGCAAACGGTAACGTTGTTAAATCCGTTATCGGTGGCGCATTAGTCTGTGTTGTATTCCTGTACATTTGTACATTATGTGGTCCTACATTCGACGCCGTTGTTAAGTCAGTCGGTGGCGAAAGTGCCGCTGGTATGATGGTTACTTCATACATCATCATCGGTCAGCCTGTAGGCTTCATCCTGTTCAAACTGGCAGAACTGTTCGGTTGGGTCGGTATCGCTATCGAGCTCGCTGTCTTCGCAGTACTCTACTTCGTTCTGAAGAAGAACATGGACAAGATCCATGCTGCATTAGAGAAGCAGGCTTTAAATCCAGCTGGCAAAGCTGAATAAAAAAGCTTAATGTTATAAAATACGCCCCTATGACCCACCCATTCGTCTATGGGGCGTATTTAAAAAAAGAGAGGTGTTTATTGTGTTAACTAAAACTGTTGAGATTATTAATAAGAACGGCTTACATGCCAGACCTGCATCAGACTTTGTAAAAGAAGCAGGCAAATACAAGTGTTCCGTTAAAGTAGCCAGAGCCGGCGAAGAAGAAAACCCAAGCGATGCCAAGAGCATCATTTCTGTTCTGCTGCTTGGTTTATGCAAAGGCGAGAAGGCTGTCATTACAACGGAAGGAGAAGATGAAGAAGAAGCTTTAAACAACATCGTTGCACTGATTGAATCCGGATTTGGAGAATAAATCATGGCCGATAAGAAATTGGTTTTTGATTTCAAAATAGATAGAGATGATTATCGTGATACCGTTATGTGTATCACTTTTGGTTCACAGAAATGGAAAAGGATAGCGATGGCGATCATCTGGGTCTTAGGAACGACCGGTTTCGTCCTGAACGCCTTCCATGTCATTTCCCTGTCATCCCCGATGTATGCGTGCTGCCTGCTGGTCATGGTTGCGATCGGCGGCGTATGGGCTTCCGCTCAGATCAGCATCTATAAATACAAGGATGTCTACAGGAAAGGCAAGGGGATCAAGAGAAGGATCGCCGTTGAGGACAAAGGCATCACCTTTACGAACCTGGCTACCAATGAAGCCGCAACGGCACCTTGGGATGAAGTGTACCGTGTTCAGGAAACCAAGACGACTTATGTCATCGGCGTCGGAAAAACGGATGCGGTCATCCTGCCGAAAAGGGCTATCCTGACGGAAAAAGACAAGAGAGATTTTGAAAACATCGTTCAGACGAATATTCATGGACGTTTTATGCCTATGTAAAAAGGAGAAAACAGAATGAACAAACAAATCGTAATTGGATGCGACAACGCAGCAGTAAATCTGAAGAATGATCTGAAGGCTTTTATGGAAGCCAGAGGGTATGAAGTCGAGAATGTCGGATGCGACAGCAAGGACGATCCGACATATTATCCGCTGATTGCCGAGAGAGTCTGCGAAAAGATCATTGAATCAGGATATACCAAAAGGGGCGTTCTGATCTGCGGGACAGGCCTTGGCATGGCGATGTGCGCAAACAAGTTCCCTGGAATCCGTGCTGGCGTCTGCCATGACAGCTTTTCGGGTGAAAGACTTGCGCTTTCCAACAACGGCAATGTCATCTGCTTCGGTGAAAGAGTCATCGGTGTCAAACTGGCGGAAAAGATCCTTGGCGAATGGCTTGAGCTTGAATTCGTTGACGGTTCATCTACTCCGAAGGTAGAAGCGATCAAGGACATTGAAAAGAAAACGATGAAATAATGGAAAACAGAAAGAAAATCTATCTGGGCACAAACACCAAGATGTACAAGACCATAAAAGACACTACGTCTTTTTTATTGCGTCTGAACGAGCTGACGGAAGATATTCCGGAAGATGTATTGACACTGTTTGTGATACCTTCCTATACCGCTTTGTCTGCGGCTAAGGAAGTCATGAAGGATAAACGCATTCTGATCGGAGCCCAGAACATGGGCTGGGAAGACCAGGGACAGTTTACCGGAGAGATATCTCCGCTGATGCTGAAAGAGATCGGTGTCGACATGGTAATGATCGGTCATTCGGAAAGAAGACATGTCTTTAGAGAAACGGATATTGAGGAAGAAAAGAAAGTATCCAAGGCTCTGGAACACGGCTTTATCCCGCTTCTGTGCATCGGCGAGACTTTGCAGGAGAAGGAATACGGCTTATCCGAAGAGATCCTGCGGACACAGCTGAAAGTCGGTCTGCATTCCGTTTCAAAAGAAGACTGTAGCAGACTGATGCTTGCCTATGAACCTGTATGGTCCATCGGCGTCAACGGCATACCTGCAACAAAGGAATATGCCCAGCAGATGCATGAAGTCATTAAGAATACGTTAAGAGAACTGTTCGGTGAAGAAGCGGACGGTATTCCTGTTCTTTACGGAGGAAGCGTCAATCCGCAGAATTGCGAAGGACTGTTTGCCCAGAAAGACATTGACGGTCTGTTTATCGGCAGAAGTGCCTGGGATGCGGATAAGTTCAATCAGATCATCCGCATGGTATTAAAGATACAGAAAGAAGTGTAGAGATATGAAAAACAACAGCATCTATGCTTTACCGGAAGAGATCCGTAAGCAGAATTATGTTTTGGCGACCTATTATATCGTTCTGGACAAGGAAACCGATGTGATCAGGAAAGCGGAAACGATGGCTGTCGGTCAGACAGTAGGGACCTGGGTTCCTGTTCCGGGCGTAACGGACGAGATGAGAGAGAAACACATGGGCAAGGTTGTGAACATTTTTGATGCGCCTCCTTATGAGCTGTTCTCCCAGATCGAGGAAGACAGACGTACCTATTTCATCCAGATTGCTTATCCGACCGTCAACTTCGGTGCGCAGTTCCCGATGCTTCTGACAACATTGCTGGGAAACGACGCTTCTACCAGCGCACAGGTAAAACTGGTCGATGTACAGTTCCCGGAAGAATTCGTGGCACCTTTCAAGGGGCCGAAGTTCGGCATAGAAGGCCTTCGCGAACTGACGGGAGTCAAAGACAGACCGCTGGTTCTGAACATGATCAAGCCTTGTACGGGATTAAGTCCCGAAGCCGGAGCGAAGATCTTCTATCAGACAGCCCTTGGCGGGCTGGACTTCATCAAGGACGACGAGCTTTTAGGCAATCCGGTATTCTCTCCGGTCGAGGAAAGAGTAAAGGCCTATAACGAAGCGGCGAAAGAAGCCGCCAGAGTTACAGGCAAGGAAGTCATATACATCTGCAACGTTACGGACAGCGCCGATCGGATCTGGGATACTGTAGACAAGGCTCTGAATGCGGGAGCCAAGGCGCTGATGCTGTCGTTCTCGGTTGTCGGGTTCTCTATGTTCCGGGCAATATCGGAAAAGGTGAACGTGCCGGTCATGGGTCATTATGCGACCAGCGGTGCGATGAACGAAGGAATCAGTTCCGGATTGTCTTCGCATCTGTCGGTAGGCAAGTTCCCGAGACTTTCCGGTGCGGATCTGGTAATGATGAATACGCCTTACGGCGGTTATCCTTTGACCAGACAGCAGTATTTTAAGACTTATCAGCAGCTTGTCCTGCCTTACTACGACATAAAGCCATCCATGCCGATCTGCGGCGGAGGCGTTCATCCGGGCATGGTTCCGCAGTTCACGAAAGACTTCGGTCTGGATATCGTGCTGGCTGCGGGCGGAGCTGTGCAGGGCCATCCTCAGGGCGCTGAAGCAGGCGCAAAGGCGATGGTTCAGGCAGCGCAGGCCATGGCTGAAGGTGTATCGCTGAAAGAAGCCGCCAAGAAGCATGAAGAGCTTAAGGCTGCCTTAGAGAGATTTGGAGAAGTGGAAGTGAAATGACGTTAAGAAGATGTCTGATCGTCTTTCTGCTGTTTTGTCTGGTGGGATGTCAAAACAGCGAAGAAAGTTCCTACTATAAAGAAAAGCTGACTTCCTACTGTTTTGCGGAGAATACCTATGTTCTGCTGGAGAAAGAAGACTCAAATGCCGCAGATATCGGAATGGTCGCCAACAAGGATCTGGCCCTGATTTCGATTCGTAACGATGCTTACCAGATCGATCAGTACTATATCGATACGGTTGAATACTGCTATTTAAAAGGACCGGATACACCGGAGACCTACTATAAGGTAAACATCAGCAGGATGTTTGAGGATCCGATGGATCTTTACAAGAACATGGTTCTGGATCCTTCCGATATCGCCAGTGTCGAGTATCTGGAAACGGTAAACGAGAATGGCAGACAGCTGGACCACATCAAAGGAAAGATCAGTGCCCGGGAAACGCATTTCTACTGGAATAAAGAAACGGATGATCTGGAAAAGATCGTCTTCCATGACGGATCCGTTCTGCTGATCGGACATCGGGATCTGATTCTGCCGGAAGGGTTCGATCAGGCAATCGAAACAGATACCGATACGATCAACGCATTTATGAAAGAATTTACCGATTCAATCAATGAATAAGGAGGAAACAGGAATGAAGGATTATGAGTACAGAAGAGCGATCGTGGATGTCTGCCACATGCTGAATGATGCAGGCTTTGTCGGAACATATGAAGGAAACGTCTCCTACAAGAAAGGCGACAAGATCTTTATTACTCCGACTCAGACTTCCAAGGCTCTGATCTCGGAAGGTCAGATCATTGCCGTAGATGCGAAAGGCAATGTTCTGGAAGGAGATCTCAAACCGACTTCGGAAACTCCGATGCACACCCACTGCTACGAACTTCGACCTGACATCAATGCCGTCGTTCACTGTCATTCCCCGTTTGCGACAGCCTATGCCCAGATCGGAGAACCGATCGTTTCCAAGTGTTCTACGGAATTCATCATGTTCTTCGGTGAAGTTCCATGTCTGAAGTACGGTACCCCTGGAACGCTGGATATCATTGCCGATCTGGATAAGTATATCTATGATTATGACGTTGTTTTATTGGCCAATCACGGCATTCTAGCCGTAGGCAAGGATCCGATGGAAGCTTATTCCAAGATCATGTCGGTAGAGATGGTTCTAAAGACCGACTTCATCCGCAGGAGCGTATTCGGAGACAGAAACTGCGATCTGCCGGAAGAAGAAGTAAAGATGCTCTACGAAAACGGAAAGAAAAACAGAGGATACCATGGCCGATAAGAAGATTCTGGTTTTTTCCGACATCGATGGAACACTGGTCGACTGTACCAGAGAGATGCTGGATATCAGCGAAAAGACCAGGTATGCGCTGAAAGAAGTCAAGAAGAAAGCCTATCTTTTCCTTGTTACGGGAAGACCGAAGTGCATTATTCCTAAGAGTATCATGGACTGTGAACCGGACGGTTTTGTTCTGAATAACGGCGCCTATGGGGAACTGTTCGGAAAGGAGATCTTCCACCGTTCCATCGATAAGGAAGGCGTGAATCATTTTCTGAACTACTGCCGTGCTCATGGCGATGACTGCATGTTCATGAAGCAGGATCACTGCTATGTGGAATCGGCACAGAATCAGAACATCAGAGACTTTATCGTCTCCATGTCCCATGATCCGGACGAGATCCTGGTAGAGGCGGATACCGAGTATTCGGATTTCGTCTGGCTGAAAAGCATGACCGAAGAGGGCAGACAGGCCATGGAAGCCGAATTCTCCGACCTGTACAATCTCAACCGTCAGCAGGAAACGACATTCGACTGCGTTGCCAAAGGCGTCAGCAAGGATTCAACCTTGCGTCTGCTGCTGGAACACATTGATTTTCCATACGAAAAGACGTACTGTTTCGGAGACGGACTGAATGACATCGGCATGATGAAACTGGTGGATCATTCCTTTGCCATGGGCAATGCCCGCAACAGAACAAAAAAAGTCGCCACCGAAACAGTTGAAGATGTTCTGGATGATGGCTTCTATCATACGCTGGTCAGACTAGGTCTGATCGATCCGATGTAGGAGTATTATTTATAACGGTAATTGGCGGGATACCTGTTCTTGAGTATCCCGTTTTTTATTTTTCCAAAACCCAAAGGATAAGAATCGGCACATACAAGGACCGTTCCTTCTTTGTTAAAGTCTTTGACGTCAAGAGTTTCGCATTTAAGGTATTTTAAGACCCTTGGGTCGTCTGAACAAAGATTCAGAGTATTCTTATACTCTTTTTCTTTTAGGGCCATAGAAAGGCTCTGAGACGGTTCAAAACGGCCGTGTTTCTCTTCGCCAAGGAAGAGACCGGAACGTAAAACACGTAGTCCTTTCAGATCAGGAGTGCTTATGGGTTCATAGTAGAGTTTTTCACCTCGCTGAACGATGTTTCCTTCCGGAAGTGTGATGGATATGTCTTCACTGATGGAAAAGCTTCTATATTGAGTTTTCTTTTTCTTGTTTAAAGGTTCTTCTTTCTTCTGCAGCAGGGCGACGAAGTGCCCTTCACCCCTGATCTTATGAGGGTAGAGACGGACGCAGTTTCCCGTATGATCGCTTATTCCCGGTTCGAAGCCTTCTGCCGTTTCAATCGGAAGGACTTTCAGATCGGGACATGTATTCAGGGCATATTCAATGATTTCTTCATCTTCCTGAGGTGAGAAGGTGCAGGTACTGTAGACCATCTTGCCCCCGTCTTTCAGAAGTCTTATGGCAGATGCGATGATCTTTTTCTGCAGATCGGAATAGTAAGTGTTTCCTTTTTCTTCCCATTCTCTGATCAGTGAAGGTTCTTTCCGGAACATGCCTTCTCCGGAGCAGGGAGCGTCGATCAGGATCTTGTCGAAGAAGTTCTCGAAACGGTCCAGTTTTGTGATGTCTTCGGCCATGACGCAGGCATTGACGATGCCCATCGTTTCCAGATTCTTCAGCAGAACCTGGCAACGGGATACGGAAATGTCGTTGGATACCAGAAAACCGCTTCCTTTCAGTCTGTTTGCGAGTTTGGAGGATTTTCCTCCGGGAGCGGCACAGGCATCCAGTACGATGTCGCCTTCATTGATCGGCAGCGCTTCTGCCGGAAGCATCGCGCTTGGTTCTTGCAGGTAATAGAGTCCCGCATAGAAGTATGGATGTCTGGACGGACGTTCCTCTTCATCGTAATAAAAGCCGTCATCGGTCCAGGAAATCGGTTCCAGATGGAACGGAGCGATCTTCAGAAAATCTTCCACCGATATTCTGGAAGTGTTCACTCTTAACCCGTAATATCTCTTCTTGCTGAAAGAGTCGAGATACTGATCGTAATCGTCTTTCAGCAGTTCTTTCATGTTTTGAAGATACTGTTCAGGCAGCCTAGACATAACTTAAGTGTATCAGTTTCGCTCTTTTTTTAAAATCGTTCAGGAATCGATGGTTTTTCGGTGAATTATGTATAGAGGGATTATGAAGTGCAAGCGATGTGGAAATAAGGATCCTGCTTATTTCTATAAGGGACATAAAGGATATTACTGCCGGAAGTGCATCCGGTTTTCGCAGATTCTGCTTGAGGAGGAGATCTTTCCTTTGGATTATGAAATAGCGGAGGGAGCGGAGGAATTCGGATTCGATTACAGGCTGACCGATCAGCAGCTGGAAGCATCCGGAAAGTGCACAGAGGGCCTGAAATACGGCGACGTGCTGCTGTGCTGCGTATGCGGGGCGGGGAAGACGGAAATCGCCGTTGCGAGTATCAGCGAATATCTTTCCAGAGGTCTGAAAGTGGCTTATGCGATATCGCGAAGAGAAGTGGTCATAGAACTGACGAAGCGTTTTGAGAAGATTTTTTCCAGGGCAAAGGTGATGGGAGTCTATGGAGGACATCACGACGAACTGAAAGGAGACCTGATCGTCTGCACCTGTCATCAGCTTTACCGTTATTATCAGACCTTCGATCTGCTGATTCTGGATGAGGCGGATGCGTTTCCGTTAAAAGGGAATGAAACGCTGATGAATATCTCCGTGAACGTCTGTAAGGGAAGGATAATCTATTCTACAGCAACGGTAGACGATACTTTAAGAAAGGTCATGAGAAGAAGACCGTACCGTACAGTAGAACTCTATGTTCGTCCTTCCTTCAGACCTCTTACTGTCCCCAGGGCTTTCTATCTGCCCAGATATCCAGCCTTGTTCGTGCTGTATCTGCTGCTGAGAAGAATGGAAAACCAGTGCATCATCTTTACTGTCAGCAAGCGCGACTGTAAAGCCTTCTACAGGATTTTTTCCCGTTTCTTTTCCTGTACCTATGTCTATGCCGATCTGCCGGAAAGAAAGAAGCATATCGAGGATTTCCGTGAAAAGAAATACCGTTTCATCTTTGCGACCACCGTTCTGGAAAGAGGCATCACGATCAAGAATGTCAGCGTTATCATCATGAATTTCGCCAATGTATTCGATCAAAGCAATCTCATACAGATGCTGGGAAGAGTCGGAAGAGGAACGGATTGCGTGGCGGGAGACGCCTATGTGATATCCAACCGTTTTGATCCGAACATCAGGGAAACGCTGAAATACCTGAAGAAAGCGAATTCTTATTTATGAGATGTATTTATTGCGACAGGGAGATGAAGAAGATTACGTTTACTTCCCTGTTCCTGGAGAGAGATCTTCTGTGCATCGAGTGCAGAAGGATGCTGAAAGTGAAAAGGAAGAAGATACTTCTGGGAGAACTGAAGACGGAGGTATTCTATGAATACGACGGCATTTTCAAAAGCCTGTTGCTGCAGTACAAGGAATGCTGTGACGAGGCGCTGAAGGACGTTTTCCTGTATTCGCTGAAGGACTATATCGCAATCCGGTATTTCGGATATCACATCCTGTTTGTGCCAAGCAGTCGGAAAAAAAGGCAGCTGCGGGGATTCGACCATCTGGAGCTGATATTCGAAGGAGTAAAACTGCCTAGAGCAAGAGGCCTAAGAATGAAGGAAGATCTCATACAGGAAGGAAAGAACGCCAGGGACAGAAGCAGAATGAGGGGCAACTACATTTATGAGGGGGAGAAACTGAATAAGGTGCTGATCGTGGACGACGTGATTACGACCGGCTCTTCTATCATAGGAGTCTATGAGGCGATAAAGGATAAGGCAGAGCATGTCAGAGCGTTATCTTTGGCTAACAAATAGTTTCACTTTTCTTTTAAAAATAAAGTATGATAAAATACTTTTTAAAGGAGAATAAGGAAATGTTAGGTAAGGTTAAAAGATTCAATAAGGTTAAGGGATTTGGCTTCATTACAGCAGATGATGGTCGTGACGTCTTTTTCCATTATTCTCAATTAATCATGGATGGTTATAAAACCATCAACGAGGGAGCACCAGTTGAATTTGAATTAGTTGAAGGCGATCGAGGACTTCAAGCTCATAATATACAAGAGATCAAAGAGTAATCGTGAACAGAAAGTTGGCTAATAAGGTCAACTTTTTTATAGGCAGATGCTATAATAATGAAAGAATTGGAGAACATATGGGTTTATTAGATAAATTCTTTAATAGCGATAAAAAGATTCTGAATGAAGTTGAAAGAGCCGTCATACCTGTCGATGCCCTGAAGGACCAGATGGCGGCTTTAAGTGACGAACAGCTGAGAGAAAAGACCGTTGAATTCAGGAAGCGTCTGGATGACGGAGAGACCCTGGATGATATTCAGGTCGAAGCTTTTGCGGTGGCAAGAGAAGCTGCCAGAAGAGTGATCGGAGAATATCCTTTCTTCTGTCAGCTGGAAGGCGCATACGTTCTGCACCGCGGCGACATCGCCGAGATGAAGACCGGTGAAGGCAAGACCCTGACTTCGGTCATGGCCGTCTATCTGAATGCCTTGCCTGGGGACGGCGTTCATGTCATAACGGTCAACGAATATCTGGCGCAAAGAGACAGCGAGTGGATGGGAGCTATCCATAGGTTTTTAGGACTTACTGTCGGTCTGAACCTGAGATCCATGACTCCGGCCGAGAAGCGCAAGGCCTATGAATGCGACATTACCTATACGACGAATGCGGAAGTCGGTTTCGACTATCTGCGTGACAATATGGTTACCAGAGTGGAAGACAGGGTCTTAAGGACGCTCAATTTTGCCCTAGTAGATGAAGTCGACTCGATCCTGATCGATGAATCAAGGACTCCTTTGATCATTTCGGGAGGAGAGAAGAAGACCGCCAATCAGTATATCAATGCGGACAGATTCGTGAAACGTCTTAAGAAGGATGAAGACTACGTCATCGATGTCAAGGACAGGAATGTCCAGCTGACCGAGGAAGGCGTTCACAAGGGCGAGAGAGCCTTTGGCGTGGAGAACCTTTACGATCTGGAAAACACTTCCCTGGTTCACTACATCAATCAGGCTTTAAAGGCCAACTACATCATGTCCAGGGACGTAGAATACGTCGTTGAAGATCAGGAGGTCATCATCGTCGACCAGAATACCGGACGTAAGATGCCGGGCAGAGAGTATTCCGACGGTCTGCATCAGGCGATTCAGGCTAAGGAAGGTGTTCCGATCAAACAGGAAACAACTACGCTGGCGACAATTACCTATCAGAACTTCTTCCGTCTCTACAACAAGCTTGCGGGTATGACCGGTACAGCCAAGACTGAAGAGGAAGAGTTCCTTTCCATCTACAACATGCGGGTCGTAGAAATACCTACCAACAGACCTGTGATAAGAATCGACAATGCCGACCTGGTATTCGGTACGAAGAAGGCGAAATACCATGCCCTGCTGGAAGAAGTAAAAGAGCTTTATGCGAAAGGACAGCCTGTCCTTGTGGGTACGATATCCGTCGAAACATCTGAACTGATATCCAGGATGTTCAAGCAGGCCAGAATCAGGCATGAAGTACTCAATGCCAAGAACCACGCCAGAGAAGCGGATATCATCGCCAAGGCCGGCAGAGAAGGTTCTGTCACCATAGCCACCAACATGGCAGGCCGTGGAACCGACATCAAACTGACCGACAGATCACGTGAACTGGGAGGACTGGCGGTCATCGGTTCAGAACGTCATGAATCCAGACGTATCGATAACCAGCTGAGAGGACGTTCCGGAAGACAGGGAGATCCTGGCTATTCCCGTTTCTATGTGTCTCTGGAAGATGAACTGATGGTCAGATTCGGATCCGAACGTATTTCCGGACTGTTTGCTCAGATGGGAGATATTCCGATCGAAAACAAGACCGTTACCAAGGCCATCTCAAGCGCACAGAAACGTGTTGAAGGTCTTAACTTCGACATCCGTAAGGCACTGCTGGACTATGACGATGTCATGCGTCAGCAAAGAGAAACGATGTACGCTCAGCGCAACTTCATTCTGGAAAACGAGGACATACATTCCGTTGTTGAGAACATGTTCAAGAGAGAGATGGAAAACATCGTTGAATCCAATGTCAGTGTCGACGGCAAGAAGGAGATCATTGATACCGAATCGATCGCCAGACGTCTTAACAACATGGGTGTTTCCGGCTTTGATCAGAAGATGATCGAAGGCCTGAACAGGGAAGAAACCATTGCCAAGTGTCTGGAGGCTTCTTTCGGTGCCTATGAGAACAAGATCAAGCCGGTAAGGAAGCAGATCCTGCCGGTAGAAAGAACGATGGTTCTAAGACTGATGGACCGCGCCTGGCAGAATCAGATCGATGTCATGTCCAAACTGAGAGAAGGCATTCATCTGCGTTCCTATGCGCAGAACAATCCTCTGCAGGCATATGTGGAAGAGGGCTATGAACTCTTTGAAATGATGATGAATACGATATCCAACGATGTCGTAACTTTCTGCAATAATCTGAAAATCGTTATAAAGGAGAAATAACGTGGAAATATACGAAATGAAACAAGGCCTGAACACTTCCTTAAAGAAGCTAAAAGATTTAGGCGACTCTCTTTGACCTCGCGTCTATCGATAATAAGCTAAACGAACTGGAACAGCGGCAGAGTTCAGAAACGTTCTGGTCGGATCAGAAGAAAGCCCAGAGCGTTATCAAGGAATACAATACTTTAAAGGATCTGAGAAACAGGTATTATCGCAATGAGAAGGATATTACCTCTTTATTGAGTGAAGTCGATGAACTGACGAAGAACTACGATGCGGAGCTGTTTGATCTGCTGAACGAGGAATACAGTGAAGTCAGCAGGAACTTCGAGGACTTCGAAATCAAGGTCCTGCTGTCCAACGACTACGATCATTCCAACGCTTTGCTGGAAATACATCCGGGAGCGGGTGGAACAGAGTCTCAGGACTGGGCGGAGATGCTTTTTAGAATGTATCAGCGCTATGCCCAGAACAACGGCTACGGATTTGAGGTGATCGACTACGAAGAGGCCGACGAAGCGGGAATCAAGTCCTGTCTGGTCTGCATCAAGGGAGACATGGCATACGGCTATCTTAAGGGAGAATCCGGTGTACACCGTCTGGTACGTATCTCGCCGTTTGACGCTTCCAGCAGAAGGCACACATCGTTTGCTTCGGTAGAGGTACTGCCTGAATTCAATAACGAGATCGATATCGAGATCAGGGATGAAGACCTGGAAGTCGATACAATGCGTTCTTCCGGAGCCGGCGGTCAGCACATCAACAAGACCGACTCTGCCGTTCGTATGAAACACATTCCGACCGGACTGATGGCATTTTCACAATCCGAGAGATCGCAGATCCTGAATAGAGAGAAATGCCTGAGCATTCTGAAAGCCAAGCTATATCAGAAGGCAATCGAGGACAGAGAGAACGAGAAGAGAGCTCTGAAAGGTGAACAGAAGAAGATCGAATGGGGTTCGCAGATCCGTTCCTACGTATTCTGTCCTTATACTCTGGTAAAGGATCACCGTACCAATTATGAAGAAGGTAACGTGGATAAGGTCATGAATGGAGATATCAGCAATTTCCTGTTCGCCTACCTGAAGTCACAGATTTAATCATGAAGAAAAACATCAGTCTCTTTACATTCGTTGCGCTGCTTTTGGGAATAATCTTCGGATTATTCTTTTCAGAATATGCGGGTCACATCGCCTTTATCGGAACCTGGTACATTACTTTCCTGAAATACATGATCGTTCCGGTCGTGTTTACCAGCATTACGGTATCCGTTTATGATTCCAGAAATCTGAAGAACCGGATGATCGTCAAGACAATCCTGCTGTTTGCGGCGATGTTCGTTGCGACTTTCCTGCTTTCTTCATTGATTGTGACGATCGTCGATCCCGGAAGGGGATTTGTTCTGGAAGAAGTGGAATGGAACGGCTCCACGACACAGTTCGATCTGAAACAGATGTTTCTGAATCTGATTCCGAAGGATCTAAAGAAATTCATGACTGGTTCTTATCTGTTTTTCGTGATCGCGGTTTCTTTCCTGATTGGATACCTGTGTTCCATGTTCAAGAGCGGAAACAGGCTGATAAGCGGGATCAGAAAGATTAAGGAATTCCTGTTCAGGATCCTGGAATATTTCATGTACCTGACGCCGTTTGCGGTATTCTCGCTGATTTCCGTAACGGTGGCACATTACGGTTCCGTGCTGCTTGGCGTTGGAGTCAGATACATTCTGACGGCATACCTGTGCGCATTGACCGCGCTTGCTGTCGTCATGGTCCTTCCTGTTTTGGTCATCTGCAGGATGTCTCCGCTGACATTCATCAGAAAAGTCAACAGGATCTGGCTGATGACGGTAACGACCTGCTCCTCGAGCGCTACTCTTCCTTATACGATCAAGACCTGCAAGGAAGAATTCAACATTCCGGAAGAGATTACAGATGTGGTTGTCCCTTTGGGATGTACGATCCACATGTGCGGCGGTGCAGTATCCTTTTCGTTGCTGGGACTGTTCTGTTCCAGGCTGTTTGGCGTTGAACTGACACTGTCAAGGTACCTGCTGATGCTGGTATCAGCCGTACTGATCAACATGTCCGCTCCCGGCATTCCTAACGGAGGCGTGGTGATCGGAGCGACTTATCTGCAGCTGCTGGGTATTCCTCTGGATTTCATCGGTTTCTATTCCGGCATCTACAAGCTGCTGGACATGGTCTATACCTCACTGAATGTAACCGGAGATATTACCGCCAACGTAATCATTAACCATATGAATCAGAAATAGGCATATGGTTTTTTAAAACAATATGCTATGATAGAAATAGCTTTGAAGGATAGATCGTTCATTCGATACTTACAGAGAGCCGATGTCTGGTGAAAATCGGCAGGGAGAATGGGCGAAGATGGATCCGGAGCTTTCCGTACGATATGTAGGACGGGACGTAGACCTGCGTTAAGGGAATTAAGCGACAAGTAAAGGTGGTACCGCGCATTTGCGCCCTTGGAATCACCTTTTTATTTTTGCGGAGGACAAGAGAATGGAAAACAGAGGAAAGTATTACATCACGACAGCGATCGCCTATGCCAGCGGTAAGCCGCATATCGGCAACACCTATGAGATCATCATGGCCGATGCGATCGCACGTTACAGAAGGCTGCAGGGCTATGACGTAAGATTCCAGACAGGTACAGACGAGCATGGCCAGAAGATCGAGGAAAAGGCAAAGAAGGCGGGCATGACGCCTAAGGAATTCGTCGATGTTCAGGCCGGTGAAATCAAGAGGATCTTCGATCTGATGAATACTTCCTACGACAAGTTCATCCGTACCACCGATGACTATCACGAAAAGGAAGTGCAGAAGATCTTCAAGAAGCTCTACGATCAAGGAGATATCTACAAGAGCGAATACGAAGGATGGTATTGCACGCCGTGTGAGTCTTTCTGGACCGAATCGCAGCTCGTGGACGGCAAGTGTCCGACCTGCGGAGCTCCGGTGCACATGGAGAAAGAGGAGTCGTATTTCTTCAGGCTCAGCAAGTATCAGAAGCAGCTCGAAGACTACATCGAGAGTCATCCGGAATTCATTCAGCCTGAATCGCGCAAGAACGAGATGCTCAACAACTTCCTCAAGCCGGGTCTTCAGGATCTGTGCGTCTCCCGTACTTCCTTCAAGTGGGGCATCCCGGTCGATTTCGATCCGAAACACGTCGTATACGTCTGGATCGATGCGCTGTCCAACTACATCACCGGTTTAG
>JAFWFS010000006.1 GCA_017515475.1 Erysipelotrichaceae bacterium
CATACTGTAAAAGTATCTTCCTGATATCGATCTCCATCGGGCAGGCTTTCCGGCACCTTCCGTCGCAGTTAAAACACGGAACGGAACCGTTCAGCCTGTTCTTTACAACATCCTCGTTCTCGAAATACAGACTTCTCAGCAGTCTGTCGGGATCAAAGACACCGCAGGCTTTCCTGCAGGCGGCATCGTTGCAAAGCAGACAGTCGTTGTGATTCATAACTCTCTCCTATCTTGATGAACAAAACCTCCGAAGAGGTTTCGCATTAATCGACTTTCATGTCAACCGGATCGGAAATCCTGTCCATCAGCAGCTGCGGATGTTCGATCAGATACTTGCCAAGCTGAAGCGATCTGGCGAAGTAGAACCCGTCGGCAATCCTTTCATCCAGCGTAGCCGTGATATCGACGACATCCCGGCCGTCGGCGTTCTTTCTCATCGTGCCGATCGTGATCATCATCGAATTGGTGCCGAAATTGCTTAGATGATGGTAGCAGGAATCGGCCTTTATCGAACCGAGGTTCGCCAGCAGGCAGGTGGTATAGTTCGGATCGCCTTTTTTCAGATCTTCCGGATAGATACCGTGGTATTCCATCCTGCTCAGGATCCAGAATAGGATCTCCAGAACGAAACGCGGAAGACTGCCGACGAACTGCATCGTCTTATCCAGGGAATTGGATCCGGCGGATCTGGCCTTTTCAACATCTCCCAGAATGATTCTGGAAATGGAATCCAGGTTCATGTCTTCCTTGACGTTCAGGGTCATCAGCGTCTCAACCGCCTCGTCTTCGAACTTCTGTTTTGCCACAAAAGACAGGGTGATGTCGTTGCGCTGCCAGTATTTCCTGCCGGCGATGAAGATGTTGAGTTTCGGACGGTGGTAAATCATCTTGGCTACCGCCGTACAGATGCAGTGGAAAAGCTTGTAGTTGCTGCCCTCTTCCCTGTTGTGCTTATCGATGAACTTCAGCAGGTCCGTAATATCCAGCATGACTGTCGTGGATACTTCCGCTTCCGTTCTTTTCGGCATGACATATGGAACGATGGAATGAAACGGATCGGGATCATGCAGCAATATGGCATCTTTTCTTTTCATGTTTCTACCTCTGTCCGACAAACGTTCTGACTTTATCGTCGGCTTCGTACACGTTAACGCCTCTGATCGCCAGGCCGTCCGTTATCGTCGCATTCTTCAGTATTCCCTGCAGCTCCAGCAGTGAAATGCCGAAAGTTCCTTCATCGTTGGTACAGAAAGGTCTGATCGTTTTTCCGGTAAAGTCATAGGCATCCAGGAAAGAAGCCACGACTCTTGGATAGGTACGGTACCAGATCGGAAAACCGATGTATATTTCATCATACTGATCGATGTCCAGACGAGGTCCGCCTTTCATTGCGGGATGTTCGTTGTTCTCGTCCTCTCTTCTGGCTCTTCTGACACAGTCGTCATAAGCAAACGGATAAGGATCCTCTTCTTCGATCTTGTACAGATCTCCTTTGGTCAGTTCGGCGATCTTCTCGGCAATGACCTCGGTATTGCCTTTTGTCAGTACGACAACCTCGTTGTCCTGCAGGTTTTCTCCTACATGGGAAAAGTAAGCGATCAGTGTTCTCATAACGTTAAACTCCTTCTTATTCATTATACCTTGAATCAATAAAAAAGAAGACCTCTAGCGGTCTTCTGTCCATATTTCCAGTTCTTTATCTTCTTCCTTTGAATCCAGATCTTCCCATACCAGTTTTCCCTGATCAAAGGTATAGATGACCGCTGAAGGATGTTCGTAGAAACACAGCCCCTGTTCTGTCGTGTCGGCTACAAAGGAAAGGCTTCCTGTCGTATGGTAGTCTTTACCTGCAAACGTTCCATGGTAGATATGATGCGTATGTCCGTTCAGGATGGCCAGCAGGTCTGAACCGGCAACGATGTCCTGGAATTCCTTCGGATATGCGGCACAAGGCATCGCAAACTGTTCCTTCAGCAGGTGATGGTGCGTGACCGCTATGGTCGGCAGACCGCAATCTCTGTCCAGTGCTTCTTTCAGCAGGGCGCATGTCCGGCTTGAAATGTATCCGTCATTGTATTCGGGATGAGAACTGTCAAACAGAATGATCCGGATCTCATCCAGCAGTATCTCTTCAAACAGTTCTCCTTGAACGGTCTTTTTTCCGAAAACCTGCATCAGTTTTTCTTTGTTGTCGTGATTGCCGCTGCAGACTAAGACAGGGCAGGAAAAAAGACACTCCAGCTGTTTCTTCACTGAAAAATAATCTTCCTCATCTCCATACTCGCAGATATCTCCCGATACGATGACGAAATCGAAAACATTGTCTCTGTTCCGGAGCAGTTTCTTCAATTGCGCAAAAGGATCGCTCATCCTCTCCAGGATATTGTGATAGATCCCTCCCTTATCCGTATAATCGTTCAGTTTATGCAGATCGGATATATGTAGAAATTTCAAATCTCTTTTCCTTCTTTCTAGTTTTCCGAAATCGCTTCTCTGATCTTCTTTTCCTTCTGCCTGCGGTATCGGATCGAACTGACGACAGAAGCCAGAACGGTTGCCGCGTACGGAATCGAACCGGTGATCTGTCCCTTTAATCCTGCCTGCTGCAGGAAACTACCCAGCGATTGGCAGGCACCGAAGAACAGGCTTGCTACAGCAACGCCCAGCGGATGGGACTTGCCCAGATTGTTTGCCGTCATCGCAATATAGCCTTTTCCGCTGGTAATGTTCTGGATAAACAGGGTAACAGAACCCATCGACAGCAGAACGCCTGCCAGACCGCAGAAGATCCCGGAAAGCGTCATCGTCCAGAACTGATATTTTTCTACCGGGGTGCCAAGGCTTCTTGCCGCTTCCGGATTGATGCCGATTGCCCTGATCCGGTAGCCGATCACCGTCCGGTACAGAAAAATCTGAACCAGAATCGCGATGATCCAGGAAAGATAATCGACAGTGGTCAGTCCGTAAAACATCTGGGCCAGTTCCGGGAATGCGGAAGCGAAGAACGGCGTCAGTTTACTTAATCCGTTCAATGTCGGATTCTGGAAAAGACCTTTGGTATGAAAGAATACATACATCAGATATGTCGTAAGACCGCCGCTCATCGTATTGATCGCCATGCCGGCGACAACCGGGGAAGCCTTCAGTCTGATGATCAGAACGGCCAGTACAGCCGATATCAGCATACTGCTGAGAATACCCGCAAGGATAGCCAGCAGAACGCTTCCTCCGCTGTAGTAGTTCACGACGATCGCAAAGAAAGCACTGACCATCATGCAGCCTTCCATGGCGATGTTGAATACGCCGGCCTTGGAACAGATCGCCGCAGCCAAAGAACACAGCAGAATCGGGGAACACATCCGAAGAGTAGAAGAAATAATCGCCGAAATATAGGACCATTCAAAAATCATTTCGTTTCCGCCTCCTTCCTGCCGTTTTCTTTCCTGTGCCAGCGGATCACGAACTTCGCCGTCACCAGCATCGTTATGACGCCCTGTATGATCTGGGTAATCTCGCTTGGAATATTCATGGACAGTTCGATCGTCGAACCGCCGATGGCGATGCCCGAAAGAAAGATCGAGCTGAATAAGACACCGATAATGTTGTAGTTGCTCATGAGTGAAGCCGTTATACCGCTCCAGGAATAACCCGGAGAAGTGATCATCTTATCGACATAACGGAACTTTGTACCTAAAACCTCGCAGGCTCCGCCCAGACCGGCCAGAGCACCGGATAGCAGCAGGACCTTATACATCGTCTTTCTGGAGTCGATTCCTCCATATTCCGCAAAACCGGCATTCAGCCCTCCCATTCTCGCCTTGTAGCCGAACGAAGTCTTATTGATGATAAACGCCGTGGCCGCAACTGCGATCAGTGCGATAAGAAAACCGTAGTGGGTCGTATATCTCGGGAATATCCTAGGAAGGATGGAACCCTCGATCTTGATCGTCTGTATCGCCAGTTTGTCAAGAGCGACCGGATCAAGAAAAACATAGTTCGTAAGATACGATGCCAGATAATCCGCAAGATAGTTGAACATCAGCGTAACGATCAGAAGGTAAGCGTCGTATTTTGCCGAAATATGTGCGGAAATCAGGGAATACAGGGCTCCGGCAGTCATGCTGAATATCAGCGTGATTATCACGGCAAGAAACGGTGGAAGAAAACCCAGCCTTGGAGCCACGATCGCAGCCGTGATCGCACCGATGATCATCTGTCCCTGCGCACCCATGGAAGAGTAGCCGGAACCCCAGGCCAGGGCAGCCGACAGACCGGCGAAAATGATCGGAGTCGCTCTGGTTAGAGTCGACGCGATCGCATAGGAGGTCAGATAGCCTCCCTTCAGCAGTCCAAGAATGCCTTCAACCGGATTCTGTCCGGTAATTGCCATGATGACTCCTCCTACCAGCAGTCCGGCCAGAATCGCCATCAAAGAGAAAAGGATGTTCGAATTGCCGATTTTATTCATGATTTTATTCATCTGCCTTTCCTCCCAGCATCAGTCTTCCAAGCTTGCGGTCATCAACTTCTCCATGCCTGAACTCATAGTTCAGATGACCTTCGTACATTACGTAAATACGGTCAGAAAGCTTCAGGATCTCGCTGAGTTCGCTTGACACCAGAAGTACTCCTCCGCCATTGTCTCTTTTGTTTACCAGCCTCTCATGAACGAACTCCATCGCTCCGATATCGATGCCTCTGGTAGGTTCGCAAGCTATCGTCAGCGGGCAGTCGCGCTCGATCTCTCTGGCGGTAATGACCTTCTGGGCATTTCCTCCGGAGAGTTCTTTCATCTTCTGTCTGCAGCCGTCGGTCTTGATCGCGTATTCATCGATCAGACGATCGGCATGCCTGTCGATCGTCTTCTGTTTCAGGATCCCATGACTGGAAAAAGCATCGGAATCCTCTTCTCCCATCAGGAAGTTGTCTGAAAGACTTGCCTCTCTGGCACTGCCCCAGAGGTAACGGTCTTCCGGAATATGCGACATCCCGGCTTTCCTGATGATGCTGACACCCTGATTGGAAACATCCTGATCGCAGACAAGGACCTTGCCTTCATACTGCTTCTCCAGACCGGTGATACACCGTATCATCTCGCTCTGGCCGTTGCCGCTGACTCCGGCGATACCGACGATCTCTCCCGCATCGACATGCAGGCTGACGTCGTTGAGCACCTTCTTTCCCAGTGCGCTTCCCATGGATAGATGTTCCACCTCCAGCAGTCTCTTCCCGGTCTTCATATCCGGTATGTTCAGCTGACTGGTATGACGTCCGATCATCATGTAGGACAGTTCGTCCGTACTGGTATCCTTCTTGTTTACTGTACCGATCACCTTGCCTGAGCGCATTACCGTAACGCGGTCGGCGACTTCCATGACCTCGTTCAGTTTGTGCGTAATCAGGATCAGACTCTTTCCGGCCTTCGCCAGATTCTTCATGGTCGAGAGAAGTTCATCGACTTCCCCAGGCGTCAGTACAGCACTCGGTTCGTCGAAAATGATAATATCAGCATTCTGGTACAGCGTCTTAAGGATCTCGACACGCTGCTGGGTCCCTACCGAACAGTCGTTGATCAAGGCGTCCGGATCGACGTTCAGTCCGTATTTTCCGGAAAGTTCTCTAACCTTTTCCCTGTTGCCCTTCCAGTCAAAAAAACCGCGTCTGCTGACCTCGTTGTTGTAAACGATGTTCTCGGTAACGCTCATCGGTCCAAACAGCATAAAGTGCTGCTGAACCATCCCGATATTCAGCTTCATCGCATCCAGAGGACTGTTAAAAGACACTTTTTTTCCTTTTACGAAGATCTCTCCACTGTCCGGTTTCTCCAGACCGTAGAGGATTTTCATGATCGTCGACTTTCCGGCTCCGTTTTCCCCGACGATGGCCAGAATCTCTCCTTCATTCAGGTCAATGCTGACATTGTCGTTTGCGACGACTTTCCCGTACGTCTTGACAATGTTTTTCATCTCAAGAATCATAGTGCGTTCCTTTCAAAAAAGCTGCGTGAGAAAGCCTCCCACGCAGCTGAATGGTTATTGTGACTACTCTTTGTAATCTTCTTCCATGACGTAAGGAAGAACGACAGCACCGCTGGCCAGATCTTCAGCGGCCTTCTTGCCTGCAGCAATCGCTTCGTCAGTCATGATTTCGCTGTTACGGTAGTTGGCATCGAAAGTAACACCGACAACGCAGAATGCATTCTCATTGACACCTAAAGTCGTCTTTCCGCCGGTAACTTTACCATCTTCCAGGAAGTCCTTAACGATCGTTTCCATCGGAATAGCCGTATTCTTGGTCAGACCGGTAACAATATAAGGATTCTCGGATGTCGTCTGGTCAACAGACAGACCGGAAGTGTAGAACGGTTTTCCTTCTTCGCCTCTTTCCAGAGCATACTGATAGATACCTGCGTTGGCACTGTTGGCAACAGAACCCATAACGAAGTGACCTTCATCACCTAAGGCGGCAACGACCTCGACGGCCTTGTTGTAAGTTGCGGAAGTATCGCCGTACGTATCGGCATAAGCAGCTACAAATTCAGCGTCAGGATTAACGGACTTAACACCTTCCATAAAACCGTACTTGTATTCGAAGTTGGACTGCTGCTGGAAGTTGCCGATATAACCGAACTTCGTATCATCCTTGAAAGCAGTAGCAACCATCGCACCCATGACGTAGCAGCCGTCGGTCGTATTGAAGTTGATGGACATGACTCTTTCGTTGGAAGCGATCGTATCGATGATACCGAATTCGATATCAGGGAATTCATCAGCCAGTGTACTCATAGCCTGAGCGCCTGTCCATCCTACGGCTACCAGCAGGTTGTAACCCTGTTCACAGGCATTACGCGATTTCTGCTCCCAGTCATCCGTATTGGTGCATTCGATAACGGTTGCCGTGAAACCGTACTCGGCAGCCATTTCCTCAAGCTTGTTCTTGGCCTGAAGGATAAACTGGTCCGTACCTACTGTATCGGAAACCATGGCGATCTTAAGACCGGCATACGGATTATCATCTACAACCGGTTCTTCTTCCTTCTTTTCGCCGCATCCGGCAAGAGTAAGAACAGTCAGTAAACAAAGAACTAATAGAAATAACTTTTTCACTTTTTTCTCCTCCTAGAAATAATATATATTTCCTTTACTATCATAACAATTTATATTCCACGAAAATATGACATATGTCATATTTTCATGCTATTATGCATGTATGAAAATTGTCCATGACAGGCGTCTGATCAGCCGATACATCAGTGAAAACGACTTCTATTCCCTGTTCGACCACGACATTTCAAACACCGTTGAACTGCTTTATTTCGAATCGGGAGAATACCTGATTCTTCAGGGAACCGCTTCGAGATATCTGCTGTTTCTGGTCGAGGGATCGTGCTTCTTCTTTACATTCGCCAATAACGGGAATTACATCTCTTATGGAACAGCAAAATCCTTTCAGGTGATAGGCGAAGTTTCTTCCCTCTGGGAACTCCCTCCCAACAATGCCGTTCAGGCCATAGGACCGGCTTACTGTTTGGGAATCGATCTGTATAAATACCGTGAAATCTTGCTGAACGACAACCGTTTTTTAAGATACATCTGCCGCCTTCTCTCCGACCGGGTCATCTACTCCAACCGTTCTCTGGCTTCCTATGTGGGAGCGCTGGCAGAAAACAGGCTGGCTGCTTTCATTCTTCAAAACAGCAGCGATTCGCTGTTTGAAGTCAGACTGACAAGGTGCAGTGAAGCGATCGGAATCAGCTACCGTCATCTGCTGAGACTGATGGATTCTTTCTGTCAAAGAAAGATCATAAGAAAAGAGAAGCGCAGATACTACATCATCAGTTATCCAAAACTCAAAGAACTTTCCTCATATGTTCCGGATCCTCTTTCTGATCACTTTTCCAGATAAGTCCGGAATCTTTTTCTTAACGCCCTAAGACGATTGTCTATCTGTTTCTCCGTAATCTTCAGCTGTCTGGCGATCTCCCTGTAGGAAAGATCCTCGCCCTTCATCAGCAGTATCCTTCTGTCCGTTTCCGGCAGTTTCCGGATGAAACAGGGGTAATTCTCCTTAAGTTCCTGTTCCCTGTGATAGGCAATCGGATTATCCGATACGTAGAAGTCTTTTACATCGTTTCTTTCATAGACATCGATGGAATACTTTTCCTGTTCATAGGTACGGTAGTATACTCTTAGAACATTCAGCAGTCTGCTGCGGATGACCATGAAGGCATAAGAAGTAAACAGAACGTTCCTGTCCTTCTCGAAGGTCCTGACGGCACTTAGAAGAGCCAGGGATGCCTCCTGATAGAGATCGTCCTTATCGACCCAATAATCTCCGTTCTCCAGGGAGAAAGAATAGATGATCTTGTAGATCATCCTGTGATGACGTTTCAGCAATGCGGCAAAGGCGCTGTCGTCTCCTTCTTTGATCCTTTCTATCAGCTTAAGATCCTCATCCATGACCCCATTATCCGACAAAAAAAGAGACAGCCGTTTTCATAGTTGTCTCAAAATACAGTCAGTTTTTTCCACAACGGGTGGATTACCCGCGGGATCGTTCGATGTTGTAGAGCAGTATGCCTGCGGCTACGGATGCGTTCAGGCTTGTGACATGGCCTTTCATCGGAAGCTTGACGATGAAGTCGCATTCTTCTCTGACCAGTCTTGAAATTCCTTTTCCTTCCGAACCGATGATCAGGACTGTGTTCATGTCATAGTCGATGTCCGTATACATCCGGGTGGCGCTGCCGTCCGATCCGACGATCCAGTATCCGCATTCCTTCAGCATTTTCAGCGTATTCACAAGATTGTTCACTTCGGCCACCTTGACGTATTCCAATGCACCGGATGCGATCTTGGCGACGGTATCGTTTACTTTGACGGAATGATGGCTCTTGTAGATCACGCCGTCCGCACCGACACATTCGCAGGTCCGGATGATGGCCCCGAGATTGTGGACATCCTCAAGCCCGTCCAGCACCACGATCAGACCGTTCTTCTCCCTGATCATGTCTTCAACTCTGGACAGCCTGTATTCTTTTACTTCCGCCAGATAACCCTGATGGTTGCCGGAAGAGGACATCCTGTCAAGGGTCTTCCGGTCGACGATCTCGTAAGGTATCCCCTTACCCTTGATCTCTTTGTCGTTTAATACATATGCCTTGATGATCCGTCTGTTGTCCAGTGCCTCGAAGAAGGAATTTCTTCCATAGACGTAGTTACTCATTGCTGATTCCTCCTTCAAAGACCTTCTCAAAGAAGCATTCCAGTCTTTCCCGGTCATGCAGGTAAAGATAGCCGCAGATGGCTTCCAGACCCGATGCGCATTCATAGGTCTGAAGATCGGAATTCTTCGGAATATGGCTGATGTGGTTCCTGCCCCGCCTGTAGGCTTCCAGCTCTTCTTCCGTAAAGAAACCTTCTTCGTTGAGACGATTGAACACCTTTGTCTGTCCCCTGGCGGAATTGTAGCCGTTGCACAGCTTCTGCAGGCTTTTGGACGACTGATACTTGCGGGTTACGAAATACTCCCTTACCCTCAGGGTAAAGACCGCGTCCCCGATAAAGCTCAACGAATTGCTGCTGATTTCTTTGATATCCATTAAAGGATTCCTTTTTCCATCAGGATATTCCTGTACTTGTCTGCCGTTTCAAAATCCTTTTCAGACTTTGCCTTGTTCCATTCCTGATAGATCTGCCTGTCCTGTTCATCCAGAACGGTCTTATCGATAAAGACACCCAGGATCTCCAGCATCTTTTCTATCGCGTTGTAGTTTTTTACCACTTCTTCCCAGTCGATCTCTCTGGTACGCAAAGACTGGTTTAACAGCTTGACGGTATCGAAAATCACCATGTAGGCGTTAGGCGTATTCAGGTCATCCGCCATCTGGGCCAGGAATTCCTGATACTTCGCCTCATTGAACGCATCGCTCAGTTCTACACCGGCGATCTGGCTCTTGACTTCCACCTGTTTCAGGGCGGTCTCGATCTTGGCAAGCTCGGTCCTGGCTGCCTGGAATGTCTCTTCGTCATAGATCAGGGAATCGCGGTACTTGCCGCTCAGCAGGAACCACCTGACAAGGTTGGAACCGTATTCCGCGATGACATCCTTGGCCCATTGGGTATTGCCCAAAGACTTCGACATCTTGCCGCCTTTCGTCTCCAGCATGCCGTTATGGATCCAGTAGTTGGCCAGACGGTGGTGATTGACGCATTCCGACTGAGCCATCTCGTTCTCGTGGTGCGGGAACTTCAGGTCTTTTCCTCCGCCGTGGATATCGATCAGGGAAGAGTTGAATTCCTTGCCGATCATGACCACGCATTCCGTATGCCAGCCGGGTCTGCCTTCGCCCCAAGGGGAATCCCACTTGATGCCTTTTTCGGTCTTCTTCCACAGGGCAAAGTCCTGCGGATTCTTTTTCAGATCGTTGGTCTCGACTCTGGCTCCGGCATTGAGATCTTCCAGTTTCTGATGGGACAGTTCGCCATAGAGCGGATCGGATTCCACGGAAAAATAGACGTCTCCGTCGATCACGTAGGCATTGCCGCTGTCTACCAGTTTCCCGATAAAAGCGATGATCTCATCCATGGTTTCGGTAACTCTAGGCGTCACATCCAGCGGTATGATGTTCAGGCTGTTCCGGACATCGTTGTAGGCCTTGATATAACGTTCCGCGATCTCCTTCTCGCTCACGCCTTCCTCGATGGCCTTGTTGATGATCTTGTCATCCACATCCGTAAAGTTGGATACGAATTTCACTTTATAACCAAGGGCTTCAAAAGTCCTTCTCAGAGTATCGAAAACGACGATCGGACGGGCATTGCCGATATGGGCATGGTTGTATACCGTAGGACCGCATACGTACATGCTGACCTGTCCTTCCTTGATCGGAACGAATTCTTCCGTTTTCAACGTATAGCTGTTATAAAGTTTCATTTCTTTTTATCCTCCATGTAGTACTGATAGATACTCTCCTTCAGTGCGATCCACTTTTTCATATCCTTGCTCTTCAAAAGATAGTCAGACCTGACCTGACCCTCCCGGATAAGCGCGATGAGATCCTCATCGGTAAATGTTCCTTCAAAACCTTTTATTTTCCAGATCTTATTCTTAGTCATTTTCTATGATCCTACAATAAGTATATTCTATTTCCATACTGAGAAGCTCGGACTTTTTCACGGTCTTTCCGTCAAGATTGCTCCAGGAAACGGTAGGCGTATCTCCACCGCAGATGTCGTCTTCGCCGCCTTTAGTTCCATGTATGTGATCCTCAGGAACTCCCAGACCGATCAGATAGCTTCTGAAGACTTCTTCCGAGGTGTTCCTGCCCTGGGCGAAACTGAAGGTCTCTTCCGGCCTTTCATAGGTAAAGGTCAGCTTGTACGGATCGGAATCCGTATAGTCTCCTTCTCCGATCGAAACGATGGTGATGGTATAGTTCTTCCCGTCCGTCATATTGGCGGTCTCAAACTTCACGACTTCTTCCTTTTCGATCCTTCTCGATATGCCGATGCCGACATCGATCGATACCAGATATCCCGAGGCGTTGCTGACGCCCTTGAACTGAACCGAAACATATTCCTCATCGATACTGTATTCCACTTCCGAAACCATCTCCAGACGCTGCTTATCCAGATCCTCTTTCGCAAACTGGTTGTAGCTGTTGTTACCCACGCCGTAGATCCGCACGCCGTCAAAGCCAATCAGATAGTCGCTGCCCGCATCGATCGCGATGATATTGGACCACATCTCCACTTCCGAAATGATCTCGTCGTTGTCGATCTCGATGTGGACCTTTCCGTATCTGTCCAGACCCGCAACGAAACTGTCTCCGCAGGTCACGTCCGTGATTTCCTTCCAGCTCTCTACCTGCAGATAGTTGCTGCCGGACTTGTCGAACACATCCACCGTTCCATCCTCGCACAGAACCGCCAGGATATTGTAGCTGGAGGCAACATCCTTGATATTCTTGTAATTCTTCAAACTTCCCGAACCGATAAAGCTTCCGCTGTAGTACAACGTCCCGCTCTCATCCATCGCAATCGAACCGTTGGATGTCGCATAGACCTTTCTGACGTTCCTGGCATCCATTATGTCGCAGGCTCCGGAACTGCCATCTCCCGTGCAGTGAACACGTCCGTTGGAATCCACGCCCAGAACGTGCGCCCTGCCTGCGGCGATATCCACGATATTCCGCCATTCGTTCAGCTCTTTCGCATACTTCGAGATCAGACCGGCGCTGGACACCGTTCCGTCCTCGTTCAGAATGATGGTAAAACCTTCTCCTTCCTGTACCTTGATCGCACCGGATGAAGTCAGGTTGGACAGCTCACCGTTGGTGTTGCTTCCGGAACCGTTGACCGCCGAATAATCGTCGATGTAGACGACCGTGGATTCCGATACCGAAAGCCGGTTGATGTTGTCTCTGATCAGCGTATAAGGCCTGACCGTATTCTGCAGAACAATGCTCAAAATGACGATCGTCATTACCAGAAGAATGATGATCGTACTGGCGATCTTGTGATTCAGATAGAAATCCCTTGCCGTATCAAGCAGGGTTCTCTTGGCCGTGAAATACTCGATGTTGATCTCGTCGGTATTGGCCTTGTCTGTCTCGTACAGAGTGACATCCTCGTCGTTTCTGAAGATCTCGATCACATCCACGTGGTACAGGGAAGCCAGCTTCTTCATCTCCGCATAACAGATCATCTTCGATCCGTTCTCGTAGTTCATGTATTCCAGGGTATCCACATCCAAAACCTCAGCCAGATAAGACTGGGAGTAGTTGTAGTGCTTTCTAAGCTTCATAAGCTTGCCCGGAAGGTGATTCATACCATCATTCTAACATCTTTGCGAAACGATTAAAAATGTCTCTGCTTCTGATCGGGAAATAAATAGACATTTTACTTCTACTATCTTGAAAAAGCCTCTTTCTTATGATAAGATTTATAAGCAATGTGCCCGAATAGCTCAGTCGGTAGAGCGTCCGGCTGTTAACCGGCAGGTCACAGGTTCGAGTCCTGTTTCGGGCGCCATTGTCATGGCAAGTTGGTGAAGCGGCTTAACACACCGCCCTTTCACGGCGGCATTCACGGGTTCGAATCCCGTACTTGTCACCACTATCTAAAGAAAAACAGGTCAGACCTGTTTTTTGTTTTATTCCAGGAGTTCGGCGATTCCCGATCTTCCGTATCCGTACTTGTCCGCATTGACGTATACCGCATAGGCCGTCACGAAAAACATCATGACATTGCTCAGCAGGAAAGAGAACCAGACGCCCCTGATGCCAAACAGGAACGGAAGCAGTACGATTGCCAGATTGGAGAACAGAACTTCCTGAAAGAAGGTCAGAGTCGCGGAGATGCGGTGATTTCCAAGAGATGCGAAGATCATCCTGGCACCCACGTTGTAGCCGAAGAAAATGAAACTGTACGGACAGATGCTTAGTCCGTAGTTGATCAGGTCCTTGGAATCCCTGGCGCTTTCCGCGATGAACATTTCAGCGATATATGGAGAGAAACACAGGAACAGCACGACCGTAACCGATGTCAGCAGGCTCAGCAGTACGAAGATCTGTCTCAAGGTCTTTCTGAGCTTTTCTTTATTCCTCTCGCCCATGGCGTAGGAAACGATAGGACCCGTTGTTCCCAGAAGTCCGAAGTAGCATCCCATGAATACCCACTGGATGTTTCCGACGATGGTATAGGACGCCAGATACTTCTCTGAACCGAAGTACAGCAGGGCATAGTTGGAGATGATGTTGCCAAAAGCGACGGAAAGATTCGACAGGAAAGAGGAAATTCCATATTTAGAGGAATCCTTAAGCAAAGGAAGTATTCCGGCATGCGGCTTTCCGAAAGGCAGTTCGCAGTGTCTGCTGAAAAAGAAGACGATGCCGATCAGCGTCAGCAGGGCTGTCGAAATCAGATTCGCGTAAGCCGCACCGATCATGCCGATCCCTCGATAGACGACCAGATACCAGTCGAAAAACAGGTTGCAGCCGACGTTGACCATGGAACTGAACAGCTCCATCTTCGGTTTTCCGGAAGGCACGTAGAAACGCATGAAAACATTTGATACCAGAGTCAAAGGCGTATACAGAGCGCTGATCCTGAAGAAGGATTCCGCATACGGATAGATCAGTTCCGTTGTTCCCAATAACGACAGGATCTGTTTCATGAATACTCTTTCAATCAGTGCGATGATCGTTCCGATGACAAACACCAGCAGGACCATGGTGGTAAAGTCCGATCTGGCCTCTTCGTTTCTTTTCTCGCCCATCTTGTAGGACGCCAGACTGGCAACGCCGCCGAACAGGGAAGACATCGCCATGTTGCTCATGAAGACCGGAGAAAGAATGGAAAAGGCAGCCAGGGCATTCTGGCCGACATAACGAGATATGAACAGACCGTCATCGATCGTATAAAGCAGCGAGATCAGCGATTCGTTCAGGATCGTTGGCAGGGCGAACAGGCCCAGTTGAGTCAGCGTATAGTCTTTTCCTATCGTCTTGGTTTCTTCCATAACTCCGCTATTATCTCACATGTGGAGCGGTTTATAAACCCTATGATTCAATACTTAAATAAATTGACTCGGTAATGCTAAAGTGTTAAGATATATATGCTCAATCTGGTTCCCTAGCTCAGTTGGTAGAGCATCTGACTCTTAATCAGAGGGTCTAGGGTTCGAATCCCTAGGGAATCACCATTGATTTCAAGAAGTCCGAAAGGACTTTTTTTATTTCAAATATGCCTAAAAGCCTTTATTTCAGGCACTTTTTCATACTTTGTTCATCTGAGAAACACTTCACAACAAAATTTCCTACAGAAACGACTGAAACACAGAAATTGGCAGAAATTGAAGCTTCCGGTCGTAGTAGTGGTCGTAGTAGACACAGATTTTCATCACTTTTTACAAAATGGTCGTAGTAAACCGGAACCTTCTAATGATTTTTATCATAGCGTCATCTCATATCCCTTATCATTATCCATATCAAGGAAGGTTTCAATCTCCTGCTCGATCTCTTTCTGTCTCTGTGCCAGAAGCCCGTTGATCAGTCTATTAACATGTGGTTCCGGCTTCCGTGATGACAGCCTGTCTCTGACGATGTCCGGATCTTTGTAGGTCTTTCCTTTCTCTCCATCGATAGATCTGTGATTCTCGTTGGAGAGGATTTTTTCGTAGGTGCTGTCTTTAATGAAATCTTTCTTCCCCTGAAGTATAGCGTTCGCGATCTTCTCTCTGATCTTGATGATCTCCGTTTCTTTCCTTGTTGATATCTCATAGCGATTCTGAGAATCAATCATATCGTCGTAACGTTCCAGTGCATCGACATAGCTGCGCCAAGATTCTCTGCACTTCTTTGATTCCAGAAGATCATCCACCACTTTGAATATGGTTTCCCTATAGGGAGCCATATGAAACGAGTTGATCTGCAGCCTTCCCTCTTCAGGCAGGATCGCATATAGATCCTTTACTGTTTTGACGTTATCGAAATTGATATGCATGACTCTGTCCATGACCTTCGCCTTGTTCATGTTGATGTCATTAAAGATCTCACTGTATCTTTCGTAGTCCTGTCTCTTGATCATCTCGTTTGCGAACATCCTCTTAAAGTCATTTAGAGCCTTTCTGGGAAGCTTTCCATAAAGATGATCGAACGTGTGCGAAGGCTCGTTCTCAAAGAAAAGGAGATGAATGTGAGGATGTGGTGTAATGCTGGTGCGGTTCTCGGGATGAAAGTCTTCCCACCAGGTGACGTTTTTTGGATCCAGGCCGATCGATCTGATAAAGGAAGGCATGATCTTTGTTACGACAGTGGAGAACTGATCCTGATTGGTCAGAGAATAATCGCTGGCCTTTTCATAGTTCTCCATGCTGCAGATGATCTCGTAAACAACGGAACCTTCCTTGGACAGGCATTCCTTGCCTTTGTCTTTGAACTGTTTCCTCTTTTCTTCAGTATCGAGAAAACCGTCGGAAGTCATCGTATGTTCATACCTGCCGGTATAGTCGATCAGGGAGCCTTTTTCCTTATCCCCGTCATTGTATCTTTCCGTGTAGTTGAAATAGCTGCTAGAACCTCCAAATATGGATGCCGGAGAAACCGTTCCTTTAAAGCAGCTGTTCTTTGGCGCCTTCTCACCGATGCAGAAGTACCTGGCTTTGCAGATGAGCGCCGGCATTATTTGTTAGGTCTCCTAGTATAGTTGATATCTGCAACAATACGTCCCCATCTTTGGCTAACATATTCCTGCAAAGCATTGTCCCATGCAGAATCTTCAGCAAAATACGATATGGCTTTGCTTTTTTCCGGACACTTCGGCAGTATATTGTTCGATCTGAAAAACATTTTGTTTCCTATATCGTGCTTGATGACCAGAAACAGGATCTCATCCACAATTCTTTTAATACTTCCAAACCTGACATCCGCTGCATCGCTGACCATCCTTGATATTCTTTCCACGATGTCTGGATCCCTGTCTCCGTCGATCTGACGAAGGTAATAATCCTGAATCGCGTCCTCGATGATCTGAGTTCTGGTCCTGGGCTTAACGCCGAACTCTTCTGTTTTTCTGGCATCCTGCTGTATAAGATAATCGATCTTCTCTAAAATATGATCCTTAAATCTGAATGACAGCACTTTTTTCTCTTTTTTCATGATTCCTTTCTTTCCAAACGTGGAAATTTTCCACGTTTACATTTCATCTGGGATTTAACTTTAAAAATCCTTTTTGTAAACACATTTTGCATACTACTGTGTTGCAAAACGATACGGGGCAAAAGCCTTTGAATAAAGGCAAAACTTGGCAGAGCCAAGTTATTCAGACTGGAAATGTGTTGCAAATATGTAAACATTTCCTTTATCCTGCTTAACTATCAAATCTGAGCAGTTTCGTAAACATTAGGTCTGAGAGCCCCTTTGAGGAAAACGTGAAATTTTCCACGTTGCTAGAGATCCCTGATATCGATATTGAGTCTCATCATAAGAATGTTGATTGCCGGAATGGCCGATTGCCTTAAATGTTCGAGCTCTTCATCGGTATAGATATCCGTTTTCAGATCGGTGAAGTAGTGTTCGATCCCGGAGATCTTCTTCAGGATCTTCCCGGAATTGTTCTGTCTCTGCACATGATCCCCTTCGGTCTGCTTCTTGTAGTTCTGGACCGTGCGGTCGGTCACTCCCATCCAAGCGGCGATCGTCTCCCGTTCTCTTCCTTTCGGCTTTTCCCCGGCAGCGCACTTTCTGTCATAGATTTCCTTGAGTTTGAGATAGATCGCTTTCCTTTCATCTGAAGAAAGAACTCTGGCAGCGTTGGATGATACGATGGCCAGGAACTCGTCATCCTCGTTCCTGTAGATCTTGCTGTCGATCACACAGGGGATCTGGTTGACGAATTCCTTATCGAAGTAATATAGAGCAGCTCCCTCTTCAAAGATCGCTTTACAGGCCTTGAATCGCCTGTGGCCGGAGATGATCGTGTAGCTGCCGTCAGGATTCTTTCTTACTACCAGCGGCTGGGAAAGCTGAAACTCCTTAATGTTCTCCTTCAGGCATTCGATATCATCCTGGGAATAGATCTCATTGAGCCTGTTCTCTTTGATCAGATAGGTGTCTATAGCCTTGATCTTTCCTTTGGCAGCTTCCGTTAGTGAATCCGGATTAAAGAGTCCTCTTGTGATATTCTCTTCCATCAGTTTAAGCTCCTTATCTCGTCGACCAGCAGCTGATAGTTCTGCCCAATCCTGGTATTGTCCTTTTCAATGACGAATCCGGATCTGTCCTTATTCTTGATCGGCGCTGACTGATAGTTGATGTTTGTGTTCATGACATAACCACCATAGGAAGATCTCAGATACTCCTCGAACATCCTTGAAGCCTTCGTGTTGTCCGTCATCGTAAGCAGGATCCGGAAATCCATTTCACCGATCTCTCCTTCTTCAATGGCTTCCTTGATGTTCTGAAGAGTAAGGTTCATCCCTTCGATCGAATCGGACAGTTCGATATTGTCGGCATCCGGATTGACCGGGATGATCACCATGTCGGAACACAGTAAGGCATTGGATATCAACAGATCGATATCCGGATGATTGTCGATGATGATGTAGTCGTAATCCTGCTTTATCGGATCCAGGACATTCTTGAGTCTTAGCTGCTGGATCCCATGAGATGCATATAGCATTTCCTTCTTCAGGACAAAGAGATTTCTCTTGGATGGAATAATATCCAGACTGTCAAACTGCGTATGATGGATGCATTCCCCATAGCTTTTCTCTTTCCTCAGAAGCTCGCAGATCCCGTCAAGTTCCAGATAGTTTGTAAAGAATCTTTTGGAAGAGTTTCCCTGGGGATCCATGTCGATCAGAAGGACCCTGCTTGATTCAGAGAGTCCTACGGCAATATTGATGCTGGTAGTGGTTTTTGAGCAGCCTCCCTTGGCTGACTGGATCGATATCACTCTAGTCATCTGCTTCTCCTCCATCCCGATTGGTCAGTTTGATCTCCAGATAGCATCTGGAATAGACGTTCTTTCTGTTTGGATATAAGGCGGATATGCTGTTGACCTCTATTCCTTTGTCTACCTGAATGTATTCCAGATACTTCTGTATATCCGTTTCTTTTCCTTCAATTCTAAGCTTTAACATGTGTCTCCTTTCTCTAAGTGACAGAATGACAGTTTATTTGGGGTACCCCTTTTAAAGTGTCATACTGTCACCTTTGGCTTATGGATAAGCCTTATTGTTCTTTCTCTGTTAGATCTTTCTGATACCATTTCTATGTCGTTTTCGTTTAGTGCATCGATATTGGAATTAAGGTATCTCTTCAAAGAATTGGGATTCCTGCCATACCGGGAAAGTTTCAAAACGGCGGACACTTCTTGGCAGTTTCCGCTGACCTCACCTTTCTTGATCACCTGTTCGATGATGTAAGCGAGTTCGTAGTCGATTTTTTCCGATTCTGCGCCTTCAGAAAGAGTCATGATCCTTGATGGAAAATCGAAATGGATGTTCATATCCTTCTGTTCCACATTTTTTCCATACACCGATAGTACTCTTTCCGGAGACTTTCTTTTCTCGGGCATCGACAGGATCATCCTAGTATCGGATGCGCCGCCAAGACTTACGCTGCCGTTGATCTCTCCCAGCTTGTTGAGATGATGGACGAGGATGATCGTCTTGTCACCGAATATAGAGCCCTTGCGCAGTGTCGCATACATCTCGTTGACATCCTTGTAGACGTTAGGATCCTTGCCTTCGTTGATCAGGATCTGGATGAACAGATCAATGATGATCAGATCGGCGTCCATCACACTATATCCAAGCATAGACAGCGGGTCCTCATGCAGTTCCATGATCTTCACGTTGTCCCTGTTCTTCAGTCCGATCTTTTCAAAGATCTGTGAGATGTCCTTCCCCGACATCTCCGAAGAGATATACAGGATCTTCTGTCTTGCGGTCCTGAGTCCCAGGAACTCCTCGCCATCGGATATTGCCTTGCACAGGTTGATCATCAGCGTCGTCTTGCCGGAGCTCTCATCCCCGGAGATGATATTGACGGTCTTTTCTCTGATGATGCTTTCCCAGATCCACAGGTCTTCCAGACTATCTTCCTTCAGTATTTCTTCTACGGTTCTTATGTCTTTCATAGTCTTTCCCCGAAGAAACTTGCTTTTGATGCTAAAATGAACATAGATAAAAGCTCGTTTCTTTTATCTGCAAATCGGATCTCTTACTTCTTGGCGGAACTGGGGGATCCGTTTTTGTATTTGCCGATGCGGTTAAGCTCCTTTCTGTTGATGTGTTCCACATTGATGGTCTGGTAGTTCTTCATTGTCGTCGAGATGTCCTCATGACCCATCAGATACATCTGTTCCCGATCCGTCAGGCTCATGATGCTGATGGAGTATTCATGTCTGCAGATCCGTGAAGTCAGATCGTCCGGGATCTCGAGTTCCATTTCCTTTGCTGTTTTTCTCATCCTTCGGCGGATGCTTTCCCAAAGCTGCCGGTAGCTGTTCTGGGTGAGAGGTTTGCTGTTTTGCATCCGAAGCAGATAATCGTCATCCTTCAGGTTCTTGATCAGATCAGTAAAATACCCAACATCCTGATCCAGCATCGGCAGCACTCTCTTGCCGGCATCAGACTTGGGCTTCTTTAGCCTGGGAATGTTTTCCGTATAATCGAGTGCCTGGTCGATACTGATGGTCTTTTCTATCGTGTCGATCTTCTTTTTCTGAAGTGCAGTGGCTTCTTCCTTTCTCAATCCGTATTCAAGGACAAGCTTAAGAAGCAGCTCCTGCCGCTTGTTCCAGACTGTTTTTTCAATCACTGTTTTCTCGTTCTGTGTGAGTCCGCGTCTGGCTTTGCTGCTGGTCTTGTTCTTGGGTCTATCCACCAGATCCATTGGATTGTAGCGGATGATCTTTTTTACCAACGCATACTGGAAGATCTGATTCAGACACATGTACACCTTCTCAGCGATGTTGGTCTTATCTGAGAACGGATCCATGACTTCATTGATGTCATTTTCATCGATATCTGCGATTAGCTTGTTATCAAGCGCTTCGATCTTGCGGAAGATGTCGATCTCATACATTTTTCTGGTTGCGGCCTGTCTGGGAGACTTGCTCTTGTACCATCTTTTGCGGATCTCTCCGAAGGTATCACAAGTATCAGGATATTCGCCGATACTGTCTTTGTATCGAATGATCTCTCTCCACATCTTCTCCTCTGCAATGCTTGCTGTCGCTCCATAGAAGTGTTTCTTTGTATTTCCAATTCTGGCTGTTATTTCAAAGACGCCGTCCTTCCTCTGCTTAGCCGGCATTTTTTCTTGCACCTTTTTCCAGCTGGAAGTATTCGTTGAATGCCCACTCAGGACAGCTGCCTTCGATCGGCATCCTTTTAGGATCGATGCCGTAATGCTCATTCACCTGCTTCACAAGCCTGCAGGCTGTTGATTTGCTGACGTTGAGCTCTGTTGCAATCTGTTTGACTCGTAATATTTTCTGCATTTGTTTTATTTGTCTCCTTTCACTTAAATTCTTAACATTATATGTTAAGTTATTAATAATTTACCATTTTTCTTTTTTTGTTTCAAGAGACATAATTAACTTTATTTGTTATGATTATTACAGGATATTTCAATATGGGAAAAAAAGGTAGTTCTTCAGCTGTTAGAATTGATAGCAAAGATATTAGATCATTAATTAAGCAAAGTGGCATCAAACAAAAGGACCTGGCTTACCTCATCGGTTACACTCCCGAAGGTTTTAGCAGGTCTCTTAGACTTGGAAAAATGGAACGTTTTGAAGATGTTGAAAAAATAGCTGAAATTCTTAATGTAAATCCTTTCTCTCTCATCGCTAGCAATGATGATTCTGATGATTCATATAAGATTCATTACGATTATGCCAGCTACTTTAACAATATAGAAGGCAAAAATGCTCTCTATACAGATTATTATATTAATGGAAAATTGTTGAAAAAAATAATCTCGTTAAAGAATAAATCCGTTGATGATATTTCAGATTATTTAGAAGTCAAACCTCAATACATTGTTGATATTATTGATAATAATAGGTCCATTGACCTTACAAATTTAGTTTTCTTGTCATACTATCTCAATGTAGATCCAACAATACTGTTCGAGCAAAAAGCTACTTATCATCAAAAAAAACCAGAATTGCTTGATGATAATGACCTTGCCAAATTCTTAAAACAAAACGAATTTAATTTTGGTCCTAATTACAACTCAGTTGCTTTTATTAATCTATTTTTTGGAAACGATTCAAGATTGGAATTTGTTGATCTGACTTCTAAACGAACCATAATGCGTTTGATACATGATTCTAAAGAAGAACTGATTTATCATTACTTACAGTTTATAAAAGAACATCCTGATAAGTTTACTACTGATGAATTAAAACTGTATTTACTCGATAATTTAGCAAAAGATCTTATTGCTCACAAAAATGAATTATCCGGTAAATAATAATCAAATCAATTTTCCTTTAAATCTATACTTTTTAATAAAGACAGTATTTCTTTCTGGTAAATATCAGAAAGATCATCCGGATATTCGGCAAGCGCTATATACTTCTTTCCCTGCTTTTCATAAATAGCGTGGTAATAGAAAGGAATGTTCGTATCTTTTTCAGATGGGACAACTTTTATAATTGAGACATCTTTCTTATCCACAACAGATGTAGGGACTCTATGAATACTGATATACCACTTTTTTGTCTGTACCGTTCTATCTTCCAATGAATCGTCTGTTTCAACTTCACCAAGTATAATTCCTACATTTTTCTCTTCATCAAGCAGCAGATACGGCTTCTTAACCCCAATGTAATCCATGTTTTCAAAATTTTCTGTTAGAGACAGTTCCAGATACTTAGGTTTTTCATATACAAAAGGCCCGGCTTCAGCTTTGCTCGTTGAACAGGAACAAAATAACACAGAGAGCAATAATATCAGAAACTTCTTGTTCATAACAATGAACTCCTTTATACAACGTTGTTTCCTTTTCATATTAACCTCCAATTAGATTTACATAGTAATAAATTTAGGCATATTGTTCATTATTCGTCGAGCAAAAAACATAGACAACGAATTATTAGTGCACCGCAAATTGTGATTTCTTTTTCCTACTTAACCAATTCTTTTAATGATCGTACATCCTTCTGATAGTTGCCCCTAACCGATGTTTCGTGTAGAGAAGACTCAGCTAGCTGACATAACATCTCAATAAAGTATTCTATGAAGCTCATTTTTTCACCCCCCCCCGCTTTTTTGCATTTTCACAATATTACAAAGAAAAGACAAGCTCCATATTTCATGAGATATTTGTGTTTTTCTTTGATTTCATGCTCATATATCACATTTTTCTATCCAAATATCACAAGAGAAAACATGATGCTATTAATGTTATAAAATATAGGTGAAATGCTAGAGAATATGATCAAAGACATTTTGTCACACAAAACTGAAATCGATGAAAAAAAGATAGCTCTTGCAAAACACGGGCTAGATATTCTTATTAGTGATGGTAGAAATCTTCTAAGTGTTTTTCTTTTATCGCTTGCGTTAAAAAACACTACACAAGCATTATTATATTTACTTGTCTTAAGCACTTTACGAGTTCATACCGGAGGATGGCATGCATCCTCAGAAGTAAAGTGTTTTCTAACCTACCAAGGTATGTTCATCTTGTTTTCGTTTCTCAATTCATTTATGATGCCTGATTTCATCAATACAGTTCTTATGATTGCTTCAATTCTTTATATTGTTTGTTGCGCTCCGATCGAGCATAAATACAACCCTCTTTCACACGATGAAATCATAAAGAACCGTTATTGTTGTTTTGTATATTGCTTTCTGTATTTAGTGGCTTTTATTCTCATGCGGTCTTTTCTTTCGTTTCATTATTCGCAAGCTATCTCTATAGCATTCGTTTATAATGTAATATTGATGGAACTTCTTAAGAGGAGTAAAAACTACCGATACTATGATAACTAAATGTGCAATCATCGATGACAACATCAGCGACCTGAACAACATCACAAAATTGACAAACAGTTTATCATGTGAATCTAATATATCATTTGTTACTGAATCATTTATCGATCCAAGAGAAATGAATCTATCCAATGAATATGATCTATATATCTTGGATATCGACATGCCTAAAATCAATGGTTTTTCCTTGGCAAACAAAATCTATGAAAAGAAACCGGACTCTGTCATCATCTTCTGTTCCAATCATGATGACCTGGTATTCGATTCTTTCAAGCTGAATGCCTTCTATTTTGTCAGAAAAAGCTTCCTGAAGGATGATATGATCCTTGCTTTGAGGAAATACATTTCCCATTCCTTCCTGCTTAATGCTGAATATTTATACAAAACAAATAATTCTATTATAAGAATTCCCATAAAAGATATTATCTATTTTGAAGTATCCGGCAACAGTCTCTATATCCATACCAATTCAAAAGAATATCAGGAACGGAAAAGTATGAAGCAGCTGAAAGAAAATCTTCATGTGGATTACTTCATTCAAGTCAATCAGAATTTCCTGGTTAACGCTCATTTCATTGATGAGATATCAAATAACAAAGTAATAATAAAAAACGGCATATTCTTTGATATTCCCAGAAGAAGCAATAAAGAAGTCAAAAATGAATATATGAGGTTTCTATCGAAATGAATCTGTTTGAGCATGCAATCAACCTGTTTGAAAGCTTCCTGATTATGCTTGTCCTGTACTTTCTGTGCAGGAGAAAAAAAGCGGGAAAGACCAAATACATCTTTTCGTTCTGTTTCTTTTTATTCCAGTTTTCTTTTATCACAAGCATCAATTACGTCTCAATGACCGAATCTGTTTTTGAGATCATAGAATTATCGGCCTCTTTTTTCTATGTGAGTCTGATATCCGAAGATTCAGCCGCATATAAATTCTTCATCTGCGCCATTCCGTACAATATCATTGGTATTGAGAATATGATCCAGAATTCAACGATAAGCTATATTCTGTTTCATAAAATCGATTACTATATGCTGGCAGAACAATACAGAATCATTAATGTTGTTGCTTCTCAGATGATCCACACGGTTCTCTTCTATTATGTGGTCAAAACCGTTAATAAAATGGATCAAACGATGAAAGACCGGGATTATTACCTGCTTGGTCTTATCTTCTTTGTCTGCAATTATCTAACGATATGCTTTGAGACTCTGGGTTATCATTTTGAAAACCAGGATCTGTTTGTACTGCTAGGTATCTATCTGATCGTTCTCTTCATCGTTCTGATCGTATATCTGTTCGTATCCATCTATCGCCATTCCATGAACGAGACAAAACAGCAGATCGAGCTGGATATTCTTCACAGCCAGCAGTCCGCAAACAGAAAGATACTGGAAGCACAGAACGATCTTTATCAGCTTCGCCACGATATGAAACATCTGTTTCAAGCTCTTCACAATCCTGAGATACTGAATGATAAAAACAGTTTTGAGAATACCATTGGGGAATATGAAAATCTTATAAAGAATACTGCTGTTCCTGTTACAACGATCTCCGCACCGATCAACTATGTTTTGAACATCAAAAAAGAAGAAGCCATCAGCAAAGGAATTGATTTTACCTCAACCTTGAATATCACTCATGAAATTGCCATGGAAGACAGTGATCTGTATCTGCTCCTGTCGAATCTGCTGGATAATGCAATCGAACATATCGGAATGCTTAAGAAGATCCGTGTAGAAATGAATGATGTCGAAAAGATGTTTAAAATCAAAATCACCAATTCGATCGATCATCCCGTTCTTGATTATAAAGGCAATTTCATCTCTTACAGCACCGATCCGGAACACGGCTACGGAATCAAGACGATTGATAGCATACTGAAAAAATATGACGGTTTTGTCTCATATTCTGAAGATAATAACGAATTGGTTGCAACAGTAATGCTTCATAATAACTAATCATTTATGATGACTGAGTGAACGAAGTGCGGCCTTATAGCTTCTCCAGATATCTTTACATTCTTTTGATTCAAGAAGATGATCGACAACTTTATAAATGGTTTCTTTGTATGGAACCATATGATAGGAATTGATCTGAAGTCTTCCCTTATCCGGAAGAATGGCATAGAGATTCTCCGTTTTTCTTTATGAATACATTTATCTGTTAACAGTTAAGTTTATTTCGTATCTCAATTTTTTCCTCCTAAAGAATAGATAAGAGGATCATCAAAAGATTTCGATATCCTTGTCGCTGACGGATTCTATCATTTCTTTTACTGTTGTGCCGTTTCTGGAGACTTTAAGTAAACTATTGAAATCTTTCACTTCTGTAGTCTCTTTGTAAAACTCGCAAAACGAAATCACATATTCGTTTTCAATAAAGCCATAGGTGATAGAATATCTCTTATCTTTGAAACTGAATTCGATTTCTCTTCCTGTTTTCACTAATTGTTCCAACTCTTCAATCGTCATTTGTTAATCTCCTTTCCCGTTCCTCTGATAGGTGTCCCATTTTCAAAGCGAATATGGTGTTCATGTGGTACATGCGGATGCATCTTTGGGTTTCCGTGATCCACATAATCAATATCCAGATAAGCTTTTCCGTGCGAATCATAGTATCTTTCTTGCAAAGTATTTCCATTGTTATCAACTTTAGTTTTAACACTATTGGATTTTGCAGTCATTGGTACTTTCTTGCCTTTGGTGATGGTTTTGTATGTGACCGCGCCAACACTTTTTGATCCTGCAAAATTATAATCTTTTCCTGCTTTTGGATTTGCGCCAAAGAATTGAATATCCAACTTATATTTCATCGATCCAGATGTCCCAGAGAAATATCCGCTATTTCCTTTCATTCCCATATTTGGCCTCCATGGCTTCAGAGATTTCTGAAGGGAAATAAAGATATTTAATATCGTTATCCTCAAGGATACTCTTGATCTCTTCTGTCAATGTTCCATATAGAATCAGCATTGACGGTTTAAGATGATCGACAAGATAGATCAGTCCAGGAATAAATAGTGACTTATCCAAACCAGATCGAAGACACCCTAAAGTACTGACGGCTAGCACAGAATTCTTTCTTAAACCAGCGAAACAGTATTCATAGCTTTCCGGTCCTAGCCAATGTACGTTGGGAATCGCAGGAATCCCGATTCTGTTAAAGTAGCTGCCGATCCTTCTGCTTCTTCCTACGTTCCAGATCTTCTGATCCATTGGCATATCTCCATATATGCTGTAATCCGGACATATGATCCCTTTGACATTTTTCAGCTTGTCAAAGCAGAATCCTTTTTTGAACTGGCTATCGTACAGAAGCGCATTCCAGATACCGTAAGTTCCATCAAAGATATAATCATCCTGATAGAAATGGACAAACGTATTGCTGTTCGGATCCGTCTGATTGATCTTGCTGTAAGAAATCAGCCGATCGGGTAAAATGATATCTTCTTTTACATCGACATAAGGGATATCATAGTGTTCAACATCGTACTCGGCGCCTCTTAACATGTAGGCACCGAAAACATCTTTGTAGTCTCTCTTGAATTCGAGTGAATATTTCATTTTCACTCCTTTCGGCTATTCAGCCATAGTTTCACCGAATCCAGAGGCTAAATATACATCTTTAAAACTGTCATAACATGACTTCTCCTTTCCGAGCAACTTGGTGCTCCATTTTTGATCAGTCATGTTAAAATATCAATATAGAGTGTTGATCAAACAACATGACTAGCCGACATTGTTCCAGCAATGTCGGTGTTTTTTATAGAAACTGCCTACTCCTTCACAATCATTTGAATTTCTTCTTCATCAAATTCTTTTCCCAGCAGAGATTTCAACAGTTCTATTTCATAATCAAACATCCCGTTTCCGTACTTGCTCCTTCGGTTGATAATATTGTTCAGTACATATTCTGCCTGTTCATAACTAATGGAGAATCTGGCGATAATATCAACTGCTGATTCCAACTTAAGATAGAATACATACGGAAACGGACATCTTAAATATTTAGAAAAGTAGTCGCAGAGATCATCTTCGGAATCATCAATATCTCCTTCAATAATATGCTTGATCTCATGCCCTTTGGTCTGACTGATACGAGCAGGCGTTAAATGGTCGCCATATTTATCATTGAAGAATATGGTCGCTTCCTGTTTTGATGAACGGGGTATACAAAACCCATCCTTTGACTTTTTCATAAGCAGATCGATTCTTCCTGAATCTGCTCCTTCATAAGATGAGTAAGGAACAATGTTTATCTTCATCCTTCTGCATAATATGTCCATGTCTAGTGGATAGTCTAATGCGGTGACGCCATAATCCTCAATTATCGAGATGGCTAATTTTGCCATCCTGTCGTATTCTTCAGAACTTCTGTACACGAACTACTCCTCTTTTAAGATCATTTTTACTAACCTTTCTTTCTCGCTGTCACTCAGCTCATTTCCATGTCTGGCGATAGCAACTCTAATACTTTCAAATGGTGTTATTGTGTTTTGTTCTTCATCAAGAAGATAATCAACCTCAACACCTAAAGCTTCAGCAAAATTAACGATAACATCAATTCTTGGTTTACGATCTCCTTTCAAGTACCTGCACACTGAAGCCTCCGTTATACCGCTCTTCTTGGATAGGTCTTTTTGGTTCATTCCTTTCTCATCAAGAAGCGCTTTTACTTTCTCGCTCCATTTCATAGCTAGCAATTCCTCCCTTTCGTAGCCAATTTGTTCACAACCATATTATACAATTACCATTTTGAAATTGCAATATGGTAATTCTTCATGACTATAATAATCAAAGGAGGTCTCTCAAAAAATGATTTTTATGGTCAAAAAATGATAAAAGTCGTAATAATAGTCGTAGTAGAAAAGCACCTACTATCAAAAACACCTATAAATACTACATTATTTGAAGCATACCCTTCTGACTCTTAATCAGAGGGTCTGGGGTTCGAGCCCCCAGGGAATCACCATCGAGAACAATAAGTCCGAAAGGACTTTTTTATATTCTGAAGAATCTATCAGAATTCCAGACTGTTGTCGTTCAACAAAAAATCTTTCAGCCCTATTACTAGCGTTCCTTCTTCAGTCTGCCATGGCATGAGTGCCTTTTCTACAACGATAACTCTTTTGAAAC
>JAFWFS010000007.1 GCA_017515475.1 Erysipelotrichaceae bacterium
CCGATCGCATACTGGATGTTGAAGTCATCCAGGGTAAAGTCATAACCCAGAGACTGGGTGTAATCCACTACATAGTCGTAGCTTTTTTCTTCCAGAACAGCCTGCAGCGTTTTGATCGCACAGGTATTGATGGACTGTCCTAGCGCATCTTTTAAGGTAACGTCTCCGACGTAGGTTCCGGAGTCGTTGTATACCGGAATCTGGTTGATGGAGTTGAGCCACATAGGCTGGTCGCAAAGAACGTGGTCGGTCGCCCAGCCGAGGTTTTCAAAGGCCAGAGCGTAATCCAGGATCGGTTTGATGGAAGAACCAGGCTGCTTGTACTGCTCAGTCGCATGATTCAGCAGCAGTTGTCCGCCTCCGGCATAGTTTCTGCCGCCCAGAATACCGACGACTTCGCCGGTAGAGTTCTTGATGCAGACGGAAGCGCATTCGAAGTATTCATCAGGGAAGGTCAGATAGTCCTCAGGCATGTTTCCTGCCTGAATGTCGTCCATCTGTTCCTGAATTCCCTTATTCATATAGGTGTAGATATGCATCGTCGTAGTATACGGATCAAGACCGGTCAGATCGATGACTTCGGAAATGACTGCATCGACATAAGCCTGATAAGGCACGCCTTCGCCTTCCTTGTCGGAAGAATAAGGATCATGCAGCAGATCTTCGATTCTGACAGACTTCGCCAGATCGTATTCAGTCTGCGTGATGTAACCGTGGTTCTTCATCTGATAGAGAACCGTAATCAGACGATCCTGCGCGTCTTCCAGATGGTAGAAAGGATTGTACCAGCTCGGAACGTTGATGACGCCTGCAAGCAGAGCGCCTTCTACGAGGTTGAGTTCCGTAATGTCCTTGCCGAAATAGTACTGGCAGGCTTTCTGTATGCCTCGAATGTTGTTGTCTCCGCCGAAATTCAGTTTATTGACGTAGGATTCAAAGATGTCCTGCTTTGATCTGTTGTGTTCCAGTTCCATGGCCAGAGCGATTTCCTGAGTCTTTCTCTTTACACCGCTGACGCCGCTTCTGGCAGCCTGCTGGCCCGTTTCGTCATCGACGAAATAGGTATTCTTTACCAGCTGCATGGTAAAGGTAGAACCGCCCTGTTCAAAAGATCTGGCGATTATGTCTTCAATCAGAGCTTTGGTAAAACGAGGGATATCAAAACCGTTGTGTTCGAAGAAACGGGAGTCTTCTATTGCGACAAAAGCATCGACGACACAGTTCGGGATCTCTTCATATTCGACATTCTGACGGATGACCGTACCCAGATTGGCGATCTCGTCTCCCTTCGCATCATAGATAACGGAAGATTCGGACTGATTGAAATCCGCAACATTGAGCGTCGGCTTGTCTTTCAGCATCGTGCCGATCAGAAATACACCGGCGGCTACGCCGATGAATGCCAGAACGAGCATCAACGATATGATGATCGCCCATACATGTACTTTATTGATTCTTCTTCTCGTTTTAACTTTCTTAGTCATAATTGCTCCCTACATTTCATAAACTCTGTTTACAGTTTCCAGATAATCACATGGTTTCTGGTAGGTCATTGGGATTTCAAAACCGTTTTCACTGATCCAAGCAAAAGGAAGAGATCTCCTGTTCCCGGACTGGTAGAAATCGATAAAATCCTGTGCTCTAATTAAAAAGTCTTTATTATAGTAAGTCATCCTTATAATAATAAAAGCGATAGCCCCGTGTCTCAGCACATCAGCCAGATGTCTGATCTGATGCGGATGAATCGATGAGAAAGGGAAAGAGGTCTTGGAGTTGCACTCTTTCGCTTCAAAGTCGATATACTTCCCCAAGTATATGCCGTTGTAGTCGGTCGTTGACGCGACTTTGAAGTAGGCTTCCGTGATCCTGGCAGCGCTTCTTTTCGGATAATCGACGTTGACGATGGTGATCGGCGTCGGTTTCTTGTAGATGACAGCGATATCGCTGGTGAGGTAATACCGGTTTGTCTTGTTAATGTCTTCTTCCAGAGACATGCCGCGGTTTGCTGCAGAGGTATTTGGTTTGACATAAACTTTGCTGCTGTTAGGATACTTCATCTTTTCACCTAGAGAATATTATATAATATTGGTATATGAAATGCTAGTTTGCTTGATTGCGAATAGATTTTAAGTTATTATTTATTGTGGGAGAAAATATATGGAAAAGTTAAATCTAACGCCGGAAGAGATTCTCAACAAGGAATTCAACGTCGATTTCAAGGGCTATTCACCATCTGAAGTAGATACTTTTCTTGATACCGTTCTGGAAGACTACCAGATCATGGAAGAGAATGTTCAGCAGCTGCTGGATACGATCAATGATCTGCAGGCTCAGGTCAAGGAACTGACATCAAAGAATATCGATCTGGAGGGAAGAAAGGTTGCCTTTGATCTGTCTAACACGACTTCATACAGTTCAGTAGACATTTTAAAGAGGATCTCCCGTCTGGAAGAACAGATATTAAACAAATAGCATTCATTCAGTCGCTGGGAATCCAGAGGAAAGTCCATGCTCGCACATCCTGAGACGGATGTAGTGTTTATGCCAGGTGAAACAATAAGCCTGGGCAGCTTACGGCTGACGGCTGGCGAGATTTCCTAAAGAGTGATCCATGGAAACAGCCTGTAAAAGTGTCAAAGAGACGAGTCTTGCGGAAACGCAAGAGTGGAACGCGATAAACCCCATAAGCGAGAAACCCAAAATCTGGTAGGGGAACCTGCAATAGTGAAATGAAACGATTTGCGGGGCCATTGTGCAGATAAATGACTGTCAGTACAGAACATGGCTTATTCAATGCTATTATTCAAAAAGACCTGAGGGTCTTTTTATTTGTTTTTCAACTTGAAAATATTTCTTGTTGAGTTATAATCAATATGTAGATGAAATGTGTTAGAATAGACTTATGAATTTACCGAACAAACTAACTTTATTCAGAATATTCCTGGTTCCGGTCCTTTGCCTGGTCTGGCTGTTTCCGTATGAAGAAGCAGGCATAGAGATCGGTTATTTCACTATCGGCAATATTACGCTGTCTTATCTGAATCTGATTGTTTTAGGCATATTCGCCTTGGCTTCGATCACGGATTATCTTGATGGCAATATCGCCAGAAAGAAGAATATGGTAACGACTTTCGGAAAGTTCGCTGATCCGATTGCGGATAAGCTGCTGGTCAACATGATGCTGCTGATCATGTCCTACAAGCACATGATCCCGCTGGTATGCTGTATCATGATGATTTTAAGAGACATCGTCGTAGACGGCTGCAGAATGATTGCCGCACAAAAGGGCGTCGTAGTATCTGCCGGTATTTTAGGGAAACTGAAAACGGCACTGCAGATGGTCACGATCATCATTATCCTTCTCAACAATCTGCCTTTTGAACTGTGGTATCTGCCTGTGGATGAGATCCTGATCTGGTTTACTTCTTTTATATCCGTAGCCGGAGGATATTCGTATTTCATGCAGGTTAGAGATTACATTTTCGAATCCATGTAGGAATAGGCCGAAATTCCGGGAATAATGATTAGGAGGAATATATGGCAAAAAAAGAAGAAGAAAACATCGAAGTATCTGACAGCAGAAAAGAACAGCTGCTGAATGAAGCGTTAAAGACGATCGAAAAACAGTACGGCAAAGGTTCGATCATGAAACTGGGCGAGCATGCCTTTGTGGATGTAGACGCAATCTCTACCGGTTCTCTTGCGATCGACTATGCTTTGGGCGTGGGAGGTCTTCCTAGAGGAAGGATCATCGAGATCTACGGACCGGAATCATCAGGCAAGACGACGCTGGCTCTGCAGTGTATCGCGGAATGTCAGAAAGGCGGCGGAAAGGCTGCTTTCATCGATGCGGAGCATGCGATCGATCCTAGATATGCGAAAGCGCTTGGCGTTGATGTCGACGAGCTGATCCTGTCTCAGCCGGATTCCGGCGAACAGGCTCTGGAGATCGCCGAAGTACTGATCAAATCCGGGGCAATCGATCTGATCGTTATCGACTCTGTTGCTGCTCTTGTTCCGCAGGCCGAACTGGACGGTGAGATGGGCGATTCCAATATCGGTCTCCATGCCCGTCTGATGTCCAAAGCCATGCGTAAGCTTGCCGGAGCGATGAACGCCAACGGCTGCACGACGATCTTCATCAACCAGCTGAGAGAAAAAGTAGGCGTCATGTTCGGAAATCCGGAAACGACGACCGGCGGTCGCGCCCTTAAGTTCTATGCGACGATCCGTCTGGAAGTCAGAAAGTCCGAAGCCATCAAGGACGGTCAGGAAGTGATCGGCAACAAGGTCAACGTTAAGGTCGCCAAAAACAAAGTTGCACCGCCGTTCAAGACCTGTCAGGTTGAAATCTATTATGGTGAAGGCATTTCCCATTTATCCGAAATCGTCAATCTCGGTGTTGACATGGGTATTATCGAGAAATCAGGTTCCTGGTATTCCTACAATGGAGAAAAAATCGGCCAGGGTACCGATGCGGTAAGAGCCTATCTGCAGGCCAATCCGGACATCGATGAAAAGATCACGGCCCAGATCAAAGAAGCAATGTACAAGAAAAACGAGGATTAAGCCTCGTTTTTTTATCCATTCAGTACCGATCTTTATCGTTAAATATTGTGAAAATTCCGCTGATATTGTACAATTTAAAAGGATTTTATCCACAAATGTTTTAATAAATGGAGGTATATACACATGAAAATTGATGTACTTTCCATTTTTATCGGATTAGTTGCTGGGGCACTGTTAGTATTGCTGGCATACTCGTTAATGGGTAAAAATGCTAAAAAGGAAGCCCAGAAAGTCTTGGACGAAGCGAATAATCAGGCTAAGAATACGGTTAAACAGGCGGTTTTAGAGGGGAAGACACAGGTATACGATCTGAAACTGCAGGCTGAAAAAGAAATCAAAGAAAAGAAGAGTGAGATCCTGGAGCAGGAAAGCAAGCTGCAGAGAAGAGAGGATTCACTTAATTTCCGTGATGAGAATCTGACACAAAAAGAGCGTAAATTAGACGAAAAATTAAGAAAAGCTGAAGACAAGGCTGTTCAACTGGATAAAATGGAACAGGATTTGCAATCTCGAATCGATGGACAGATTGCGCTTTTGGAACGTGTTTCCAACATGAGTGAGGAAGAAGCACGTAAAGAACTGATGGATGTCGTGGAAACGAAGATGGCCGATGAAGTAGCTGTCTACATCCGTGACAAAGAAGAAGAAGCAAAAGAAAAAGCGGCAGAGAATGCCCGCGAGATCATCGCTACGGCGATCCAGAGGTATTCTCAGGATGAATCGCTCGATAGGACCGTTTCAGTCGTGACGCTTCCTTCCGAAGAGATGAAGGGAAGAATCATCGGACGTGAAGGCAGAAACATCAGAGCGATCGAACAGGCTACCGGTGTTGACCTGATCATCGACGATACGCCGGAAGCAATTACCGTTTCCTGCTTTGATCCGATCAGAAGAGAGATCGCCAGACTCTCTCTGGAAACGCTGATCAGAGACGGCAGGATTCAGCCGGGAAGAATTGAAGACGTTGTCGCGAAAACGACAAAGGAAATGGATGAAAACATCACCAAGTACGGCGAGGACGCCTGTTTCAAGCTGCAGATCGGCAAGATGGACAAGGAACTTGTCAAGCTGATCGGCAGAATGCGTTACAGATATTCCTACGGTCAGAACGGACTGGAACATTCCATTGAAGTCGCATCCTTTGCGGGTATGATGGCTGCCGAGCTGGGTCTGAATCAGAATCTGGCTAAAAGAGCCGGTCTGCTTCATGACATCGGCAAAGCCGTAGACTTTGAACAGGAAGGAACGCACGTAGAACTGGGTGCCAGGATCGCCAAGAAGCACGGTGAACGCCGTGAAGTCGTCAATGCGATCGAATCTCACCATGGGGATGTTCCTGCAGACAACCTGATATCCATTCTGGTAGCTGCAGCTGATACATTATCCGCGGCTAGGCCTGGTGCCAGATATGAAGGTATCGAAAACTACATCAACAGACTGGAAGCTCTGGAAAAGATCGCCAATGAGTATGACGGTGTCGATAAGGCTTATGCCATTCAGGCAGGCCGCGAAGTCAGAGTCATGGTCGTTCCTGAAAGAGTATCGGATGCCAAATGCGCCATCATTGCCAGAGAGATCAAGGAACGTATTGAAAACGAACTGACTTATCCGGGCCAGATCAAAGTAACGGTTATCCGTGAAACGAGGGCTTCCGAAACAGCAAAATAATGAGGATACTGTTTTTAGGAGATATTGTTGGAAAAAGCGGAAGAGACATTGTCTCTTCGCTTTTATATGATTTAAGGAAGGATTATCAGGCGGATCTGGTGATTGTGAACGCAGAGAATGCCGCCCATGGAAAGGGAATCACCTATAAGATCTATAAGCAGCTTTTGAATGAAGGCATCGACTACATTACGATGGGGAATCATACTTTCTCTAAGGCTGAAATATTCGATCATATCGATGACATGGACAGACTGGTTGTTCCGTATAATCATTCCAAAAGAACGACAGACAACTACTATAAGCTGATTTCCTACAAAGGAATGAAGATCTGTCTGACGAATATTCTGGGATCGGTTCTGATGCCTGAATCCGAAAGCGATCCGTATACGGCTTTTAAGACGGTACTTGAAAAAACCGGACAACTGGAGCCGGATTTCTATTTCGTCGACCTGCATGCCGAGACGACCGCAGAAAAAAGACTATTTCTGGAATACTTTAAGGATGAGGCTAAAGTCGTCCTTGGAACGCATACTCATGTACAGACAGCCGATGAGGCCATCATTCACGAATGTGCGTTCATTACCGATGTTGGCATGTGCGGCGCCTATTGTTCAATCATCGGCAGAGATATAGAGGAATCGATCAAGGCGGGAATCGAAAAAGAAAAGACAATCTACAAGATCGCATCCGGAACAGGAATCCTTTGCGGTGTCGTGATTGAAATCGACGACAAGAGAAAGACTCCTGTAAATATCCAAAGATTACAGATAAGACCGGAATAAAGAAAACTGAGTTTACACTCAGTTTTCTTTTATCTTTTTCAGGATCTCATCCAGATCGTACTGATTCTCCGTAAAGCTGAAACTTACCGTATCGTTTTCATCGTATCTTGGAATGATATGGACATGGACATGTCTGACTGTCTGTCCGGCTGTTTCACCGGTATTGATCAGAATGTTGCACCCCTTGGCATTCATTCTCTTGACGATCTGATCAGCGATCTGCTGTACTTTCTCCATCAGGGCGCCGAATTCGTTCTCAGGCATCTGCAGGAAATCGTCATAGTGCTTTTTCGGCATAACCAGGGTATGGCCCATGGTTGTCTGTGATATGTCCAGGATAGCCAGAATATCATCGTCTTCGTAGACTTTTCTTGAAGGAATCTCGCCTTCGATGATTTTACAGAAAATACACATTATTTCAGTTCCTCATAGTTTCCTGACATAAGCTCATAGATGTCCTGATCAAAGAATTCCAGTTCATGAGATGTCAGGAAGTACTTGTTTACGGTTTCAAGAGATGCGTTGGCGGCAGCCGCATTGACGTAGTCTTCCTTGAATTCGTCAGCATTTCTGTTTTCAATATTCAATACGTAGTAAGTATGTGATTCAACATTGTTTCCGTCATCATCCTTGGACATGGATGTTGCAGTAATGATAGAAGAAATACCCGTAGTATCCGTTGAATTCAGATATTCCTTGATTTCATATACCAGCGAAGAATCGGAATCGACATATACTGTGCTCTGCGGCGTATTCAGACTGTTGTTGTTGATGGCAGCCATATCGAATGTAGAACCGCTGTTGAAATCATCGATACATTTCTGAGCATCTTCCTGGGTATCGAATGAAGCAAGCTGCATCTTTACAGGAAGATCCGACTCTTTTAAAGTCGCATAGTTTTCCTCGACATAGATCTTGGACAGTTCATTCAGGATCAGATTGGAAACGTATATCTCCTTATAGGCGTCCAGTGAACCGTAGTAGCTGGTCAGGTATTCTTCATAACCCAGAGAAACATACAGATCTATCGCTTCCTGTGCCTGGTTTTCCAGCTCTTCTCTGTCGATTTCATATGTATCTGCGATCGACAGCAGGATCTGATTTTCAATCTCATCGCCGGAGCTGACCTTTAAGGACTTGTACAGATCGTTGTATGTATAAGTAACATTCGGTCCGGTAAAGATCGGATCATCACCGTTGCTAAGATAAGAAAACATGTTTTTTGAAGAACATGAAGACAGAAGCAGTGCGGTTAAAATGATTGTAAATCCTTTTTTCATCTTAGTTCTCCTCGCTTTCCAGCTGACTGCTGATGCTGTTGAGCAGTTTTTCATCCTTGATTTCAAAGCCAAGTTCACTGCCTTTTTTCAGGATGGCCTTTAATGCCAGATCCGGATAACTGTTTTCCAGACTGGAAAGGAAGTAGTAGTCGTTGAGGGCTTTCTCAACAGTAGAACCGGCGTTCTTGATGATATGATAACCGAACTGTGATACTACGACATTCGATACTTCGTCATCATTCAGTGCCATAGCGGCTTTCGCAAACATCTCGTCGTAGTTTGCAGCGTTTTCTTCATTAATGGCTCCGATATAACCGCCGTTTTCTTTTGAACCGGTATCATCAGAGAACTGATAGGCGGCATATTCAAAGGTATTGTTTTCATCCTTAAGATACTCCAGGACATTATTCAAGGCAGCACTCTGCTCCATGGTCGGATTTGCCGTATACTCTAAGATGTTGCCTTCTTCGTCATAGACAGGCTCCGTTTCACATTGAATCAGAATGTGGTAAATGATTCTGCCATTGGTTCCCAGTGTCGGAGTAACATAAGCATCCGTATTGGCCGTAACATAATCTCTGATCAGCTGATCCTGTTTCTGGGCATCAATATAGTACTGTGTCAGATCATCCAGACCGTTGGTATAACCCATGGTCTTTAATGAAGAAAGAACGTAATCCTGAGAATAGGATTGAAGAATCGTTGCCGCATAGGCAGCAGCGTTGTTTTTCATTTCCTCGGTCGTTTCAATGCCGGCTTCAAAGACCGCTCTTTCATAAGCTACGACAGCCTGAGTCTGACCGGCAGCCGCATAAAGATTCTCGTAAAAGTCGTCTGCATATACCGGTTCACCGTCGACCGTATAGACGACATACTTGCCGTCGATCTGTCTGTTTGATACGGTGATTTCTCTGTTCTTATAGGAATCGGCTGCATAGATGCCGATAAACACCAGCAGGGCTACAGCGATCAGACAGATAAACCAGTATTTTTTTAATAATTCTTTTTTATCCATATAAATCCTCCAAACGTTATATATTGTAATATCTTTTTTATATTAATACAATTTCAAAATTCAGAATTCAGGTAAAGTTCAGAAAAGGTCATGTTGGATAATAAATAGGCAGGAAAACGGGAATAGGGGGTATAATGATTTCGGAAAAAGGTGATGATATGAAAACTTTAGAAATCAGCAATCTTCATGTATCTGTCGAAGATAAGGAAATATTAAGAGGTGTCGATCTGATTGTGCATCAGGGTGAAGCTCATGCCCTGATGGGGCCGAACGGCAACGGAAAGTCTACGCTGCTTGCGGCTGTCATGGGAGATCCCCGTTATACGGTAACGGAAGGTTCTATCATATATGATGGCAAGGATGTACTGAAGATGCCTGTGAATGAAAGAAGCATTGCCGGTCTGTTTTTGGGCATGCAGTATCCACAGGAAATACCGGGTGTTACCAACAGCGACTTCCTGCGGGCCGCGATCAATGTCAGAAGAGAAACGCCGATCTCGCTTTTCCAGTTCATTAAGCAGATGGACAAGACGATATCCGATCTGCAGATGAATGAAGATCTGGCACACCGTTTTCTGAATGAAGGCTTTTCCGGAGGAGAAAAGAAACGGAACGAGATTGTTCAGCTGGAAATGCTGAAACCCTCTCTTGCAATGCTGGATGAGATCGACAGCGGTCTGGACGTCGATGCGATCAAGATCGTAGCTGATGCCATCAGCAGCATCAGAAAAGAAAACAACATGTCTTTGATCATCGTCTCTCATTACGAGCGTTTTCTGGAGCTGATCAGGCCTGAGTTTACTCATGTTCTGGTGAACGGAAGGATTGCGCTAAACGGCGGTCCTGAACTGTATGAGAGAATCGACAAGGAAGGATACGACTGGATCTATTCAGATTACGGTATCGAGCCGGAGAAGCAGCAGAAACAGGAAAAAACAAGGATTTCCATCGGATCCTGCGCAGTAAGAGAAAGCCTGGAAGGTAAAAAATGATCGTCAGACAGGATAGCAGAATAGAACTGAACGGGGGATTCCAGACGGTCGACATTGATGCCGATACGGATCTGAAGCTCGAACTGAATATCAAGGATTCAGGAAATCTCTTTTTCAGAATCAGGAATGCCGGAAAAATCGAAATTCGCGGAACAGTTCCGGAAGAAAAGAATGTTGCCATTCTTTTCTGGAACGATACGGATAAGAAGATCCAAACCGTCGAATCCTACGAAGTTGAAAGAGACGGAAGCCTCAGTCTTGCTTACGGCGAATGCAACGAGGGTGATACCTTAAGAGATGTACAGGTCAGTTTAAATGGCAGATCGGCTCACGCCGGTTTAAGCAGCGCTTCTTTGGTCAGAAGCAGAAAAGACTACCGGATGTTTGCGGTAAACAACTCTGAAAGAACATCCGCAGAGATAAAGAACTATGCCGTTGTCTTAAAAGACGGTAAACTGATGATCGATGCGGTAGGAAAGATCATCAATGGAGCAAAAAGATCCAGGAGTCATCAGGTATCAAGGGCACTTTCTTTTGAGGAAGGGCAGAATACGACGATACTTCCTGAACTGCTGATCGACGAAAACGATGTCGAAGCGTCCCATGCCATGTCGATCGGGCGGGTCGACGAGAATCAGCTCTATTACATGATGTCCAGAGGATTGAATATGAAGGAATGTACGATGCTGATATCGCTGGGTTATCTGCTGCCGATCGCGGATATTATCGCAAACGAAGAGATGAGAAAGGCATTAAGAGAAGAACTGGAAAGGAAAATCAGAGAACTATGTTTGATGTAAACGAAATACGTAAAGATTTTCCTATGATCACGAATCATCCGGATATGGTTTATTTTGATAATTCGGCTACGACTTACAAACCGAAGCGTGTTCTGGATGCGATGATGGAATACTACACTTCCTATAACAGCAATATCGAGCGTGGAGACTACGATACGGCGGTCAGAGCAGATAAGGCCTATGACCATGCCAGAGAAGCGGTAGCCGGACTGGCAAACTGTGAAACAAAGGAAGTCGCTTTTCTGGCGAATGTGACTGCTGCATTGAACCAGGTAGCATACGGTCTTGCAAAGGATCATCTGAAAGAAGGAGATACCGTTCTGTTAAGTGAAGCGGAACATGCCAGCAATCTTCTGCCATGGTTCTATCTTTCAAGACAGAAAGGTTTCAGGATCCGTTACATTCCGCTGGATAAACAGGCAAACGTCGATCTGGAAGCTTTTAAGGACTGTCTGGACGATACCGTGAGAGTCGTTTCTCTGGCCTATGTGACAAATGTTCTGGGATCCGTTCAGCCGATTAAAGAAATATGCCGGATCGCTCATGAAAAGAATATCCTGGTTTGCGTAGACGGAGCCCAGGCGATCGGCCACCGCAAGGTTGATTTCAAGGATCTGGATGCGGATTTCTTCTGCTTTTCATCGCATAAAATGTGCGGTCCCGATGGCGTAGGTGTTCTGATCGGAAAGTATCATCTATTGCAGGAGATGGATCCGTTGCTGCTTGGCGGAGGCATGAATGCCAGGTTTTATGCGGACGGTACCTATATTCTGAAAGATGCACCGGTGAAATTCGAAGCCGGAACGCCGAATATCGAAGGCGTCGTCGGTCTTTCCTCAGCCTGCGAATATCTGACGGATCTGGGAATGGATCGCATTAATGCGTATGAAGAAGAATTAAGAAGATATTTTATCGGAAAAATCAAGGATATGGATCAGATTGTCCTGTACAATCCGGATAATCTAAGCGGTCCTGTAACATTCAATGTGAAAGACATTTTTGCTCAGGACGTCGCCGGGTATCTGGCATCAAAGAATATTGCTGTAAGATCCGGAAATCACTGCGCAAAGATACTGCACGAGATCATCGGTACAGATCAGAGCGTCAGAGCTTCCCTGTATTTCTACAATACGAAAGAAGAAATCGATGTTTTCACTGAAGCGCTGAAAGGTCTGTCTCTGGAATCGGCAATCGATGTGTTTATTTAGGAGGAAAGAAGATGAGTAGAACAGATGAACTGCTGAATGATCCTGTGTTCTTAAGAGAACTGGTCATGGATCATTATAAATATCCTCACAATCACGGACTGGTTGATAAAGAAGATATCCTGTCCAGACATATGGCTTCTGACAGCTGTATCGACGACATCACTGTACAGACCGATATTCAGGACGGCGTGATCAAAGACGTCCGTTTTGACGGCATTGCCTGTACGATTTCTACCGCAAGTACATCGATGATGAGCGATCTTCTAAAGGGAAAGAGTCTGGAAGAAGCCAAGAATATCATCGAAACCTATCTGAATATGATTGAAAACAAGGACTACGACCCGGAGAAACTGGAAGAGGCCGTAGCCTTTAAGAACGTATATAAACAGGCAAACCGCATCAAATGCGCGACTATAGGCTGGAAAGCGATGCAGGAGATGATTGAAGAAAGCGAGAACAAGAATGAGTGATCGTAGAAATGAAGATGCGATCTACGCTCAGGATGACTATAAGTACGGTTTTCATGATGATGTTGAGTCGCTGATAGATACCGGTAAAGGGCTGAATGAAGAGATTGTCAGAAAGATTTCCGCCTACAAGAACGAACCGGACTGGATGTGCGAATTCAGGGTCAAGGCTTTTCATGTATTCGAAAAGATGGAGATGCAGAAGTGGGGTCCTGATCTTTCGGAAATCGACTTCCAGGATTTTACCTACTACCGCAAAGCATCTCAGGAAACGGAAAAGAGCTGGGAAGACGTTCCGGAAGAGATCAAGAATACGTTTGAAAAGCTGGGCATTCCGGAAGCTGAAAGGAAATACCTGGCCGGCGTAACAACGCAATACGAGTCTGAAGCCGTTTACCATAACATGCTGGAAGAGGTGAAAGAGAAGGGCGTCATATTCCTGGATATTGACAGTGCCTTAAAAGAGTATCCTGATCTGTTTAAGAAGTACTTTGCAACCATCGTTCCGCCGACGGATAACAAACTTGCGGCACTGAACTCAGCCGTATGGTCGGGAGGAAGTTTTATTTACGTACCGAAAGGGGTAGAACTGGAAAAACCGCTGCAATCCTATTTCCGTATCAATTCTGAAGCCATGGGGCAGTTTGAGAGATCGATCATCATCGTCGATGACGGAGCCAAGTGTTCCTACGTGGAAGGATGTACCGCTCCGCAGTATTCCAAGGATTCCATGCATGCGGCAGTCGTTGAAGTATTTGTCGGAGAAGGCGCAACCTGCAGGTATTCTTCCGTACAGAACTGGTCCAGCAATATTCTGAATCTGGTCACCAAAAGAGCCAAGGTGGAAGCGCATGGAACCATGGAATGGATCGACGGCAATATCGGTTCTCGTATCTCCATGAAATACCCGGCATGTATCCTGGCGGGAGAGTATGCCCACGGTTTATGCATCTCGATCGCCGTCGGTTCCAAGGGACAGCAGCAGGATACGGGTGCCAAGATGATCCATCTGGCTCCCCATACCTCATCATCCATCATATCGAAATCCGTTTCCCGTAACGGAGGCATTACAAACTTCCGCGACTGGATCCGTTTCTCCAGAAAAGCCGATTACTCCAAGGCCAAGATCGAATGCGATACGCTGATTCTGGATGATATCTCGAAGAGCGATACGATTCCTAAGAACACCAACGAGAATCATCTTTCAACGATAGAGCACGAAGCGAAGGTTTCCAAGATCTCGGAGGATGAACTGTTCTATCTGATGAGCAGGGGTTTAAGCGAATCCCAGGCGACGGAAATGATCATCATGGGGTTCCTGGAGCCGTTTACCAGAGAACTGCCGATGGAATATGCGGTAGAGCTGAATCAGCTGCTAAAAATGGATATGGAAGGAGCTATAGGATAGCTCCTTTTTCTTGCTATAATGATGGTATGTATCTGATTGAAGTCTATGTCACAAACGCCACTCTGAATGTCGACAGGCCGTTTACTTATTATTCCGATACACCTGTACAGAAATTCTGCAGGGTAAAGGTAGAATTTCATCGTGCGCCGAACCACGCGATCGTATCGGGATGCAGATACACGGATAAAGATCTTCGGGGAATCAGGGAAGAACTGGGATTTGAACCGCTTCCGATACTGGAAGTGATAGACAATGAGCCGGTGCTGTCCGATGAGCTTTTTGAACTGGCGTTCTGGCTTTCGAGAACGACCGTGTCGCCGTTGATCAGCTGTCTTAATGCGATGCTGCCGAAGACCCTAAAAACAGACAAAAACATCAAGAATCCCAAGATGATCAGAAGAATCAGAAAGAATGCGGGAGAATTCGATCTGACGGAGAAACAGAGAAAAGTCTTTGAACAGCTGACAGACGACATGACACTGACGGATGCGAACAGGATCAGCACCGGTATTGTCAAGAAGCTGCTGGAAAAAGGCGCGATCAGTGAATACGCTTCTGAAGTGGAATACGTGAACAGGCCGATTTCCAAGTCTTCATTCAAACAGCTGACGCCCGATCAGCAGAAATCCTTTAACAGAATCATTGAAACGGATAAGACCGTATCCCTGCTGTTTGGCGTAACCGGCAGCGGCAAGACGGAAGTCTATCTTCATCTTGCGAGGTATTACCTGAAACAGAACAGGGATGTTCTGATCCTGGTCCCTGAGATCTCCTTGACGCCGCAGATGATACAACGGGTAAAAGAACGCTTTGAAGACGTCGTATTCTATCATTCGGAATTATCGGACCAGGAGCGATATGAGCAGTATAAAAGAGTAAAACAGGGCGAGGTAAGGATCGTCGTAGGCACCAGAAGCGCGATCTTCCTGCCGTTTCAGAAACTGGGAATGATCATCATTGACGAAGAACATGACCAGTCCTACAAGCAGGATAACGTGCCGTGCTACCATGTTAAGAATGTGGCATTCAGACGTGCTCTGACGCATCAGGCCAAAGTACTTCTGGCGAGTGCTACACCTTCCCTTGAATCCTATACCAGAGCCTTAAAAGGGGATTACGAGTTCCTGCAGCTGCAGAACAGGATCAATCTTAATCTCCCGGAGATCAAAGTCATAGATCTGGCCAGACAGATCAGGCAAAGAGATTCCTATATCATTTCAAAGCCTCTGGATGAAGCCATCAGGAACACTCTGGAGCAGAGTAAACAGGTGATCATTTTACTGAATAGACGAGGATATTCACCGATCATCAAATGCAGCGAATGTTCTACGACGCTGATGTGCACGGACTGCGATACTCCTTTGAATTATCACAAGGATGAAAACGTACTGAAATGTCATCAGTGCGGTAGAACATACAGAATACCGAAGACCTGTCCGAACTGCGGCAGGGATTCTCTGGTCTATTATGGATTCGGAACCAAAAGAGTCGAAGAAGAGCTCCATCAGCGTTATCCTGAAGCCAGGATTGAAAGAATGGACCGTGACAATGTGGAAAGAAAAGGAGCTCATGAGAACATCCTGAAGCACTTTGAGGCTCATGAGACGGATATTCTGATCGGAACACAGATGATCGCCAAGGGTCTGGATTATCCCGATGTTACACTGGTAGGCATCCTGAATGCCGACGCCGGTCTGATGCATCAGGACTACAACTCCGCCAAAATGACTTTTGATCTACTGATGCAGGCATCAGGTAGATCCGGCAGGGCCGACAGCAAGGGACAGGTGATTATCCAAGCCTTCAATACCGAACACTATGCCATCAAGGCCGTTATGAATCAGGATTACGGCTATTTCTACCGTATTGAGATGAACTACCGGGAAAAGACCGGTTATCCGCCGTATTCGCACATTATAGAAATGATCATTTCCGATACAAACGAATCCAGACTAAATACTTCAGCCGAACTTCTGGATGAAGAAATCGGCAGACTGAAATACAAGAAATACCGTCTATATGAGATGGCCAGGATCAAGAAACAGTTCAGAAAGAGAATACTGATCATGGATAAGGATCTCATCGGCATGCTGAAAGATCTTCATCAGATCATCGATAGATACCTGAAGAGAAACAACATATCCAGAATCAAAGTGGACATCGATCCGTTATATCTAGAATAAACATGAACCAGAGAGAAACCGCATTAGAAATACTGTACAAGACGATCAAAGAGGAATCCTATTCCAATCTTTTGATGCGAAAAGAACTGGAGAAGCTGCCGCAGATCCAGCGTGCTTTTACGACGAATCTGATTAACGGCGTATTAAGGAAATATGAATATCTTTCTTATCAGTTTCGGGATGAAGTAAAGTCAGATACAGCTTTGCGGATCAGACTTATCCTGTGCATGGCTTTATACGAACGTTTCTATCTGAAAGAGAAGGACTATGTCGTAAACAACGAATATGTCGAACTAGGAAGAAACAGGCACGAGAAAGCATTTATCAACGCCTTGCTGCACAAGATGAAAGCTCTGAAAGAAGCGGAAGATCCATGGATCAGATTCAATCTTCCGGAATGGATCTACAGGCTCCTGTCAAGCCAGTACGACGAAAAAACACTGAAGAAGATATTGAACGTTTATCAGAAAATTCCTTCCGTCTATTACCGCATCAACAAGAAGAAATGCAGGATGGAAGATCTTGAAAAACTGAACATCACCGCTCTGAATGAAGATGTCTTTACTTCAACAGAAAATCTCCTGACGACAGAAGAGTATAAGAACGGATATTTCTATGTGCAGGACTACAATAGCGCATCTTTATACAGACATCTGGATCTGGAAAAAGACCATACTTTGCTGGATGTATGCAGCGCACCGGGATCAAAGCTTTTCAACTGTCTGGATGTCCTGAAACCGGAAAACTGCTACGCCAACGATCTGCATGAAAACAGAGTAAAACTGATTCGAAAAATGGCAGAAAAACTGGATTATAAGGACATCCATTATCTGAATCAGGACGGAAGAAAGCTGAAGGATGTTCTGGATCTGCAATTCGACAGGATCATGCTGGACGCTCCATGTTCGGGTCTTGGAGTCATAGGCAGAAAACCGGATCTGAAATTCCATGTCAGACCGGAAAGTCTGGACGAACTGGAAAAGCTGCAGCTTGAACTGCTGCACAGTGTCAAGGAACTGACAAAAACAGACGGAATCGTTCTCTATTCGACCTGTACGCTGAACCGGAAAGAGAATGACAGGCTGGTCAGGAAGTTCCTGAATGAAGAGGAGCGATTTGAATTGCTGGAAGAGGATACGATCATTAATGAAGCGGGCGACGCTTTCTATTATGCTAAGATAAAAAGGGCGAAAGAATGAGATCGATATACGATTTATCAATGAAGGAACTGCAGGAATACCTTGAAGAGAATCATATCAAGGCTTTTCACGGCAGGCAGATATTCCGCTGGATTTATGATAAAAGGATCAATGATTTTGATCTGATGACCGATTTATCCAAGAATCTGATCGCAAAACTGAAGGAAGACTTTACGATCTCTCCTTTGACCGTAAAAGACAGACAGATCTCCAAAGACGGAACCCAGAAATTCCTCTTTGAACTGGAAGACAAGGCTCTCGTGGAATCCGTTCTGATGATTTTTGACTACGGCTTTTCAGCCTGTCTGTCCTCTCAGGTCGGATGCAACATGGGCTGCAGCTTCTGTGCCTCCGGTCTATTGAAAAAACAGCGCGACTTGACCTCCGGGGAGATCGTTTCTCAAGCCCTGATGATTCAGAAACAGCTGGATGAAGACGGTGAACGGCTCGGAAACATCGTGGTCATGGGAACGGGAGAACCTTTCGACAACTACGACAACGTCATGCGGGCCATGAACATTCTGAACGATCCGTACGGGCTGCAGATCGGTTCAAGACACATCTCCATTTCTACCTGCGGCATCGTTCCGGGAATCAGAAGATTTGCCAAAGAGAACCTGCAATACAATCTTGCCATCTCTCTGCATGCCCCAAACGATGAACTAAGAAGCTCCTTGATGCCCGTAAACAAGGCATATCCGCTTCCGGTACTCTTTGATGCCTTAAAAGAATACAGCACTCTGAACAACCGCCGTCTGACGTTTGAATACCTGCTGCTGAAGGGAATCAACGATTCCAGGAAGGAAGCCGATGAAATCAGAGATCTGCTGAAAGGACTTAATGCCTATATCAATCTGATCCCTTACAATAAGGTTTCGGAAAAAGACTTCGAAACCTCGGATGACGAGAATGCGTTAAGATTCTACGATCTGCTGAAGAAAAACGGTGTAGCCGTTACTCTGAGACAAAAAAAAGGAGACGACATTGACGCTGCCTGTGGCCAACTCAGGGCGAATCATATAAAATAAAGAAGATGGATTATTACTGTATTACCGATATCGGACTGTTAAGAGAAAAAAACCAGGATTCTTATCTGGCCTTATACAACGAGCACGGCGATTTTCTGGCTCTGGTTGCTGATGGAATAGGGGGCGGAAAGGCCGGAGAAGTCGCAAGTGGAGAAACGATCAAGTACTTTGAATTCGCTTTTAGGGAATCCGGACCTTTTTCGACACTGGAAGATGTGATCAGTTATCTGAATTTCCATATATCAATGGTTAACAGACATATCCATGATCTTTCAAAAAAATACAAGGAATATGAAGGGATGGGTACGACTCTGACCGGCATCATGATCACTTCACACGGCACCGTCAGTATCAACTGCGGTGATTCCAGAGTCTACGGCTTTATCGACGATCTGGTCGTTCATCTGACCAAGGATCATACTCTGGTCAACCAGATGCTGGAAAACAGGGAGATCAGCTTTACGGAATCCATCAATCATCCGAAGAAACACTATCTGGTAAAAGCCATCGGCGTATACAGCGAAATAGAAGCCGATGTTCATAAGGTAAAGGACATGGATTACTATCTGATCTGTTCAGATGGACTGCATTCCTATGTGAGTGATAAAGAGATACAGCAGATCGTCGTGGATCAGAATAAAACGGTACAGGAAAAGACGGAAGATCTCAAGGATCTTGCGCTGCTGAAAGGTGGATATGACAACGTAACAGTCATACTGGTGAAGAAATAATGTCGGAATACATCGGAAAACGTTACCGGATCGTAAAACTGATAGGCAAGGGAGGCATGGCGGATGTCTATCTTGCTTTTGATACGATCTTAAAGAGGGAAGTAGCGGTAAAAGTACTGAAATCGGATATGTCGGATGACCCTGTCGCACTGGAACGCTTTAAGCGTGAAGCGGGAGCGGTAACAAAGCTGTCGCATCCGAATATTGTCGACGTCTATGATGTCGGCGACGACGGGGACAAGCACTATATCGTCATGGAATATGTCAAGGGATATACCCTGAAACAGCTGATCAAGAAAAGGGGACCGATTCCTTACAAGGAAGCCGTATGGATGATGAAACAGTTGGCAGGAGCGCTGATGGAAGCGCATCGCAACAATGTCATTCACCGTGACGTGAAGTCCCAGAATGTGCTGATCAAGGATGATGGTACGATCAAACTGTCCGACTTCGGTATCGCCATGGCATCCGGAGCAATGCAGATCACCCATAAGGATTCCATTCTGGGTTCTGTCCATTATCTTGCACCGGAAATATCAAAAGGGAAACAGGCATCGATGCAGTCAGATATCTATTCGCTGGGAATCGTTTTCTACGAACTGCTGACCGGTGACGTTCCTTTCAAAGCTGACAACCCCGTCCAGGTCGCTCTAAAACATGTCAAGGAAAACATTCCTTCCGTCAGGAGCTTTGATCCGAATATTCCGCAGTCCGTCGAAAACATCATTCTGAAAGCCACTGCAAAGAACGTCAACGAGCGGTACAAGAATATTGCTCTTATGATACAGGATCTCAACGAATGCCTGAAGCGGGCACGCCGTAATGAGCCAAGAGCGCAGATCAGAAATACTCCGGAAAGAAGATCAATTGAAAATATTCATATTTCCGATACTGCAAACAAGAAAACGAAGAAAGGCACAAAAGACACGCCATTATTATCGATTTTCCTGCTTTGTACTACGATATTCTCCGTTATCGTTCTGTTTATGCTGCTGTTTATTACCGGCGTCATAGGCAGAGGGACAAAGACTGTTACGGTACCGCAGATCAGAAATCTGACGGTTCAGGAGGCAAAAGACCTTCTGGCACTGAATAATCTGGAAGTCGATGATTCCCATATCACTTGGACTCTTTCCGACAACGTTCAGAAAGATCTGATCATTTCTTCCGTCCCGGAAGAAGGGGAAGAAGTTGAATCCGGAACGAAGGTAAAGCTTACCGTATCCAGTGGCATTTATTCAATACTCGGCGATTATACCGGCGTGCATTACACGGCCGCAAGAGATGAACTGATTGCCTTGAACTTCAAGGTAAAGCTTGTCCCGGTTGAATCTGACGAAGAACCCGGAACCGTCATTGAACAGTCTTTACCGGCGAAATCCAAGTACGACGCTTCCAAGAACAATGAAATCACCCTGAAATATTCTCTGGAATCGGCTGTGCTTCTGCCGTATGACTTGTATGGAAAATCTTTATCGGAAGCTTCATCCTACTTCAGGAACAACGATGTCGAATATGAATTCTCGAAGCAAAGCAAAGAATTCTTTACTGCAGAAGAAGTTCTGGATGCTCCGCCTGGAACGGTAGTCAGAACGTTACCGGAACTGGGATCGACTTATCTGAAATCTGCGGATGAGAAAGTTATTGTCTATTATTATGAGGAGAACTGAACCATGATCATTTCACCGTCTGTACTTTCTATGCATTACGACCGGTTCAATGAAGAACTGGCTGCCTTAAATGAAACCGTCGAGTGGATCCACTTCGATGTCATGGATGGACATTTTGTACCGAATCTGACTTTCGGTCCCGCCATCCTGCAGGCATTCAGAAGAAACACCCGGCTGTTCATGGATGTCCATCTGATGGTAACGGATCCCGACTATTACAGCGACGTCTTTGCAAAAGCCGGAGCCGATTCCCTGATCTTCCACTATGAAGCCTACAACGATCTTGAAAAGTGCTCAAAACTGATCGATAAGATTCACGGCATGTATCTGAAAGCCGGAATCTCCATCAAACCGGCAACACCGGTCGAAACGATATTCCCGTTGCTTGATAAAACGGACATTGTTCTGGTCATGTCGGTAGAACCGGGTTTCGGCGGACAGAAGTACATTCCGGAATCTTCGGAGAAGATCAGCAAGCTGAAAGCTTTCAAGACTGCCAGAAATCTCGACTACATCATTGAAGTTGATGGCGGAGTCAACGACAGAAACGCCCATGAGATCGTAAGCGACGGCGCGGATGCGCTGGTAGCCGGATCTTTTGTCTTCAACGGAGATATCAGAGCCAATGTCGCAAAACTAAGAGGAAACAAAAACAAAGACAGCGAATAAGCTGTCTTTTTAGATAAAAAAACTTCCTTACGGAAGTTATGCTGCCTTAGCCTGATTTTTTAATGTTCTAAGTGCGCGGGCAGAAACGCGAACCTTCTTTGGTTTACCATCAACCAGCATTGTTACATTCTGAAGATTGACATTCCATTTACGGCGTGTAGCACGAAGTGAATGTGAACGGTTATTACCAGACATCTGTTTTTTGCCTGTGATAGCACAAACTCTTGACATACAGCTTGCCCCCTTTCTCTTTTGACGCTTAATTACTTTAACATAAATGAAAAAGAAATGCAAATTATATTTTTATGTTTTTTTATTTATTGTTAATTATGCTAAAATGACTATGTATGGGTAATCATATCAAACAGATCTACGTATCTTTACAGCTGTGCGAAAATGAAATCAAAATTCTGGTCGGTGAGTATTTCAACACCCGTTTTAATATTATCCGCAGCGAAAAGTATCCAACCTCTTCAATCAGCGATTTTAAAATCACAAACAGGGAGGAACTGATCAGGGATATCGGAAATGCGATAAAGGACTGCGGCGACAAGATCGGATCGCAGATCGAACAGGTGATTCTGGTTCTTCCTGCCTATAATTTCAAACGTTATCCTTTGCACTCTACAGTCATTCCGGAAAACGGAATCGTCAGAAGGGAAGATATCGCAAGAGCTGTAAGCAATTCCCTGAAAGCCAATAGGGACGCTGGTGTCATGGTCGTAAATCCGGTTATAGTCAAATATACCGTCAACGGCATTTCGACGCGCAGACTGCCGGAAAAGGAAGTATGCGATGAACTGACCGTAGATATCGACCTGCTTTGCGCAGACATTGAAATGTGCTACGAATATGTATCCGTTATCGAGGAATCGGGGATCAAGGTTCTGGATATTACTCTGAATAACTATGCGATCGCCAAAGAAGCGGCGCTTCTGGAAGAGAGCCTGAACAGGAATATCGTCATTCTGGACATCGAAAAATCCTGTACCTATCTGACTCTGCTGTCCAAAGGCAAACTGGTATCTGCCGAAGTCGTCTTCGATGGACTCAACTCGCTGATCAATAGGGTATACAGAAATCTCAACATGCCTTACAACGACATCTGCAAGTTGGTGAAATACTGCGTCAACTACAGCAGCGAATATCCTGACGATACGATCTATGCCTGGAGCGATCAGGGTACGACTAAAACGATTACCACGGCTCAGCTGAACGAAACTGTGGAAGAGCCTCTAAAAGCATTAAGTGAAAAGCTGCTGACCATGTGCAAACCGATCATCGAATCCGGTGCCATGATCGTTCTGACCGGAGAAGGAGAGAAGATGAATGAACTCGCCAACGCTCTAAAGGATGGATGCAACGGTCAGCTGAAGACGTATTATCCGGATACGATCGGTGTCAGAGATCCGTCTTTGACGGCATTATATGGTGCCTTCTTCGTATATCGTGATAAAGTGTTGTTGAATAATCTTGATGTAAACTGCATTGATCTGCTGGCTTACGATTCACTGATCGATCAGCGTCAGCTGGATTCGGAAGGTGAGACGATCACTTCAAAGATCAGAAATCTGTTTAAGCAATATATTGGATAGGGGGTAAATCAGATGAGTATTAGACCGGAGTACAACCAGGTAGCAAGGATTAAGGTATTCGGTATTGGCGGTGCCGGCTGTAATGCCGTGAATCGCATGGTGAATGACGGCGTAAAAGGTGTTGATTTTTATGTGTGCAATACGGATATTCAGTCCCTCAATCTTTCAAAATGTCCGAATAAGATCGTCCTTGGCCGTGAACTGACAAAAGGCCTCGGTGCAGGAGGAAATCCTGAAGTCGGTCAGAAAGCAGCTCTGGAATCTCAGGAAGATATCAAAAAAGCGCTATCCGGTGCAGACATGGTATTCATCACCTGCGGCATGGGCGGCGGTACAGGAACGGGAGCCGCTCCGGTATTTGCCAAGTATGCCAAAGAGATGGGTGCACTGATCGTCGGCATCGTTACCAAGCCTTTCGATTTCGAAGGCAGAAGAAGAATGGATCAGGCCAATGTCGGTATCGAACAGATCAGACAGTACGTCGATTCGCTGATTATCGTATCCAATAACCAGTTGTTAAGCGTCATCGGAAAGATTCCGATGCAGGAAGCGTTCAAGGAAGCCGACAACGTCTTAAGACAGGGTGTTCAGACCATTACCGATCTTATTGCCGTTCCGGCCTTCATCAATCTTGATTTCGCCGACATCAGAACCGTAATGGCAGGCAAGGGTACTGCACTGATCGGCATCGGCATGGCTCAGGGTGAAAACAAGGCCAAGGAAGCCGCCGCCAGGGCAATCCGTTCTCCGTTGCTGGAAGCAAACATTAAAGGTGCCAAGTCCGCCATCATCAACATTACCGGTGGTCCGTCAATTTCGCTGCAGGATTCATCCATTGCGGTCGACTTCATTAAAGAAGCCGCAGGAAGCGATATCGATATCATCTACGGTGTTGCGATCAACGAATCCCTTGGCGAAGCCATTATCGTAACCGTCATTGCGACCGGATTCGATCTGCCGGGAACCAGTCATACGACTGCCCCGCAGCCTGACTTCCTCTTTGAAAAACCGCAGATCTCCGCTGAAACGGATGCGGAAATCAATCAGATGAAAGAGGAATTCGTCTCTCCGATCGCGGAAGATGATGTGCCGTCCTTTTTCAAAAACAGGACATAAATAATAATGCAATGCTTAAAAAAGAAGGCTCAGCCTTCTTTTTATATTTATTTGCATTCTTCTATCGTTTCTGTTAATATATTGCCGTTATGACAAAACATGAAGACGTTCCTTTACCGTGTACTGGCATCACTTCAGAAATGAGGTGTTTTCATGGATAACAATACAATTCTACTGGTTCTGATCCTTCTCGTGCTGTGCTACAGCTTTTTCAGTGCCTGCGAGACGGCTTTCAGCTCTTTGAACAAGATCAAGCTCAAAGCCCTGGCAAACACCGGAAACAGAAAGGCCGAAAAGACTTATGCATTAACGGAGAAGTTCCCGAAACTGCTTACTACGATCCTGGTAGGCAATACCATCGTCAATGTTGTTGCGGCATCACTGGCAACGGTTCTGTTCAGCAATCTCTATCACAATAACGGTGTTGCGATCTCATCGATCGTCATGACGCTGGTGATCATGATCATCGGCGAAATCATTCCGAAGAATATCGCCAAGTACGTTCCGGAAAAGTTTGCGATGAACGTGACCTGGATCCTGAATATCTTGGTTTTCCTTTTCACGCCTCTGACCTTCATCTTCAGTTATCTGGAAAAACTGATAAGCAGGCTTTTCTATGTCGAGAACGATACCTATTCTACCGACGAACTGCTGACAATGGTGGAAGAAGCCAATGAAGAAGGAGACATGGAAGATCACGAAGCCGATCTGATCACCAACGCCCTGGAATTCAACGATCTCGACGTCGGTGAGATTCTGACGCCAAGAATCGATGTCATTGCGATCGATTTCGATGAAGACTCGGTAGAAGACATCGAACTGATGTACCGCGATTCCGGTTATTCTCGTCTGCCTGTCTATGAAGACTCTCTGGACAACATCATCGGCGTATTGCATGAAAAGGACTTCTACTACCATCTTCTGTATGAAAAGTCCACCAATATCAAAGAGATCCTGCAGGAAGTATTCTATACCTCTCCGCATGTTAAGATTTCTTCGCTGCTGAAACAGTTCCAGACATCAAAGTCACATATGGCTGTGGTTGTCGACGAATACGGCGGTACCCAGGGTATCATTACGATGGAAGATATTCTGGAAGAACTGGTTGGCGAGATCTATGATGAGCATGATGAAGTCATCGAATACTACAAGAAACTGGACGATCACAACTACCTGATCAAGGCGGATCTTGATATCGACGATCTGTTTGAACATTTCGGTATCGAAACGGATGAAGAATTCGAGTTCAATACGACATCCGCATGGGTCATAGACGTACTCGACAAGATCCCGGTTAAGGGAGACGGATTCGACTACAAGAACATGCATGTGGAAGTAACGGATGCCGACTCCAAGAAAGTGAACGAAATCAAGATCACTTTCAAAGACAACGACGACAAAAAGGACAAGTGATTGTCCTTTTTAAGTTATAATGGTTTTATGCAGCAGTATTTTACTGGCGAAGAGATTCATTCCGGAGAGATCCTGGATCTGGATGATAAGATCCTGTATCATCTTCAGAAAGTATTAAGAAAAGACGGTTCTTACATATTCCGTTTATGTGACAGAAACGGAACCGTTTATCATGCTCATTTGATCAATAAGAAACAGTGCCAGACAATGGATCGGCTCGATGAAAACAACGAACTCTCCTGTGACATTACCTGTATCCTTTCACTGATCAAGAACGATCATTTTGAGCTTTGCATCCAGAAACTCACGGAACTGGGCGTCAACCGGATCGTTCCGTATCAGGCGCAAAGAAGCGTTGTCAGGTTCAGGGACAACAGGAAACTGGAAAGAATACGCAAGATCGCCTTAGAAGCCGCCGAACAGTCCCACCGCAACAGAATACCGGAAATCTGTGAAGTTGCTGCGCTTAAGGATCTGGACAAGTACAAAAGCCGGTACAATTACGTCTGCTACGAAGCGGAAAAGAACCTTGCTTCTTTAGAATGCAAAGGAAGCGTTACTTATATCATCGGCCCGGAAGGGGGTTTCGATGAGAAAGAATACAAAAAGATCACGGAAATGGGATATCAGTCCGTAAGCCTGGGAAAACGCATTCTGAGAGCGGAAACCGCCGCCATCTATTTCACCAGCAATATCGTAGGAAAATGCCAATGAAAACATATGCGATGATGATCCTCGGATGTAAAGTCAACGATTATGAAGCAACCTATGTCCGGGAAAACATGAATAAACATTATGAGGAAGTTCCTTTTAAACAGAAAGCGGATATCTATCTGATCTTTACCTGCTGTGTAACAAATACCGCAGAAGCCAAGACCAGAAAATTCATCCACGATGCCAGAAGAAACAATCCGGATGCCTATATCGCCGCGATCGGCTGTTTAAGCCAGATCAAGCACGACAGCGAAGTTTTTGATGATGTTGATCTGGTGATAGGTTCCGATCAGAAAGATAAGATCGTAGACCTGATAACGGCTCAGGACAGGAACTGCCATGTAAGTGACCAGGTCAGCAGCGATTTCGAGCATCTCTACATCGAATCCTATCCGGCGAAGTCAAGATCATTCCTGAAGATCCAGGACGGATGCAACCAGTTCTGTGCATATTGCATCATTCCTTATGCCAGGGGCAGAGAAAGAAGCGGTAATCATGAACTGCTGCTCAAGGAAGCCAGAATACTGGCAAAAGAGAATAAGGAGATCGTCCTGACTGGCATTCATACCGGAAGGTACCGTGACGGCGAATATGATCTGTACAGTCTTTTATGCGATCTGTGCCGGATCGAAGGTCTGGAGACGATTCGTCTCAGTTCGATCGAAATGACCGAGATCAACGACGGTATCATCGATCTGATGAAGCATAATGCAAAGATCGCCAGACATCTGCATATCCCTGTACAATCCTGCGACAACGATATTCTAAAAGCCATGAACCGTCCGTATACCGTTGAAGAATACAAGAACAGAATAAACTATATCCGTTCGCAGATCCCCGATATCAGTATCAGTACAGATTTGATCGTCGGCTTTCCAAACGAAACGGAAGAACGTTTTGAGAATACCCTGAATCAGCTGAAAGAGATCCGTTTTTCCTTTATCCATGTCTTTCCGTATTCCAGAAAAACCAAAACGGCAGCCGACAGGATGGAAGGACATGTGGATCCAAAGACCAAGAAGCAGCGGGTCAGAACGGTAATGGATCTGGAAAAAGACATTTCTGCGGAATTCAAGAAACGTTTCATCGGGAAACGAGTCAGGGTCCTGATTGAAAGACACGACGAGAACTGTTCCTACGGATACAGCAAGGAATACATCTATACAAGAGTTAACGGCGTTTATGAAGCAGGGACAATACTGGATGTAATCATAGAGAAGTCAGAAGATGAGGTGATAGGAAATGTTGCTGAGTAAACTGTTCTCCGGTGCACCGGACATGGAAATCAGACAGCTCTCCGTTGACAGCAGAATGCCGATGGAGGATGCGATCTTTTTCTGTCTGAACGGAATCAAGTACGACGGTCACGACTATATCGATGAAGCGGTAAAAAACGGCGCAAAAGTCATCATTTATACCAAAGAAATCGAAAGAAAAGAAAAAGCGATCTACATCAAGGTTGCCGATGTCAACAAGACGCTGAAAAAGACGGCCAATATATTCTATGGAGATCCGGGAAAAGACATCGACGAATATGTGATCGGAGGAAACTACGGCAGATGTTCCGTTGCTCTGTTTATCAATCATTTTCTGAACAAGAAAGAAAAATGCGGCTATGTCGGCATACTCGGCATCCGTTATGACCGTACGGAACTGAAATCCTCTGTAACGACGCTCAATGCCCTGGAGAATCTCAAGATCCTGCAGACCATGAAAGAAAACGGGATCAGCTCCTGTACCTTTGAAGCGAATGCCTCTTCCCTGAACCTGCAGAAACTGGACAGTATCGATCCGTCTTTCTTCATCTATACAAGTACCGATACCAATTCCAACGAAAGCCAGCTGAACGAGTATTTCAGCTATTTCAGAAGATATCTGTACACTCTGGAGAATGCAACCAGAGTCATATTCAATGCAGATGATGTATCATACATGGAACTGAGCGACTGCGTCGAAAACTATTTTACATACGGACTGTACGAAGATTCGGATTACCGCATTTCCGATGTATCGCTTTCCAGTCATGGCATCAGTTTCAGTCTCAGTCACGAAGGAATGTCGTATCCGGTCGTTTCTTCTCTTCAGGGAATGGTCAATGTCTACAATCTGACTGCCGCTATCGCGGCTTTGAACCAGAAAGGTCATCCTCTGGATAAAATCATCGAAGGAATGAAAGACGTTCCATGTGTTGACGGTGTCATGGAAAGATGTGATACACAGTACAACGTGATCGTCGATTCCGCCTACGATATTTCGTCGATCAACGAAATATGCCGTTACGCAAGGAAAGCGGCCGACAGTCACAAAGCGATCGGCGTCATCAGCATCAACTATACCGACGGTGACAATCGGCTGGAAAAGATCATGCAGATATGTCAGAGCAATCTGGATGTCATAATCCTTACCGAGAATGAATCCCTGGAAGGGGAAGTGATGAACATCCTGTCCCGCTGCGACAGATATACCAGAAAAGACGCCAGAGTCATTCACTGCGACCTGCGGTCTCAGGCCATCAAGAACGCCATCGAAATCATGAATCAGGAAGATACTCTCATCATCATCGGCAAAGGCAACGAAAAATACCTGAACATGGGTCTGGGAAAGGAATTCTATCAGGGCGACCGTTTCTATGTTCAGAAATACCTTGAAAAAAGAAAAAGAGAAGAAACGGATATGGAAGAATAAATAATTCTTTATTTTTCAGTTGTTTTTGTTTATAATTTAACTGTTGCGACAAAAGGAGGTGAAATTATGGCAAAAGTTATCGTTAAAGAAAACGAACAGCTCGATGATGCTCTGCGTCGTTTTAAGAGACAGGTTTCTCGTAATGGCACGCTTCTTGAAGTCAGAAAAAGAGAGTACTACGTAAAACCGGGCATTAAAAAGAGACTGAAAAGAGAAAATGCCAGGAAACTGAGAAGATCCAAGTAAATCAGCTGATGCTGATTTTCTTTTTATCCGATATCAAACAGAGGAGCATTCCCTGTATAATAGAATTGATATGGCGAAGATAAACGTATTTGGTGCCGCATGCGTCGATCTGCTTGTACAGGGCGTAGATAAAGGAGAGTTTTTTAACGGAAACTATAAGGCAGACAGGATCTTTACCTTGTATGGAGGCGATGCTTTCAATGAAAGCATGGTTCTGAAACGTTTCGGATGCGACGTAAAGCTGATCACAGTGCTTGGAAACGACGAAAACGGCAGATGGATCAAAAACAAGCTGGAAAAAGAAGACATCGGATACAATACGGACATACTCAGAGACGATATTTTCACCTATCTCTCTATCGTTCTGATCGACAGAGAAGGGGAACGCTACTTTGTCGGGGTTAACGACGGCAGTATCAAGAAACTGAAACCGGCAGACATCGTCATAGACGACGACTGCCGGATCGCCTGTCTGGCATCTCTGTTCATATCTCCGCATCTAGATATCGCGTCTCTTGATAAACTGTTTGCCGGTCTGAAACAGAAAGGCGTAACGGTGTGCTGCGACTGCTCGACACCGAAAGAAATCAGAACGATCAGCAAATTCACATTCCTGAAATATGTCGATTATTTTTTCTGCAATCAGAAAGAAGCGGAAACGTTAAGCAGAACACGGACAATGGAAGATGCCGCTTCGGAAATAAAAGAGATGGGTGCAGGGCATGTGATCGTCAAATGCGGATCCAGAGGGGCTTATTACGATGGCCGGTATTATGCGCCGGCAAGGCAATGTAAGGTCATCGATACGACCGGAGCGGGAGACAGCTTTGTAGCCGGATTTATCAAAAGTCTCTCTGAAAACAAACCGATTGAGGAATGCATCAGTGTTGCCAATCTGTTTGGCGGTAAGGCCTGCGCATTTACAGGCGCAACCGCATGGCTTGATAAAGAATTAGAGAAGGATTAAGGAACTATGGAATATGTATTTACCGATCTGAATCAGGAACAGATTCAGAATATTGTCGGAGTGAACGATGAGAATCTGAATCTTATGGAGGAACTCTACGGCTGCGGCATCGTTTATCGCGACAACTGTTTTAAGCTGCTTAGCGATGACGAAGACATGTCGGCGAAGTTTACCAGGCACATGGATCAGATCGTCAGAGAAAGCAGAAAAAACAGCGTAGACTATGATTTTATCAAGCAGTCTTTTCTGTCTTTGAATACCCTTGAAAACAATGATTTTCATACCAAGGTCATCGCGTATTCCAACAATGGGAAGCCTTTCCGCTGCAAGACGGCAAATCAGCATGAACTGGTATCCCAGGTCAAAAACAACGACCTTGTCTTCTGCATCGGTCCCGCCGGAACCGGGAAGACTTTTCTGGCCGTTCTTCTGGCGGTAAACTATCTGAAAAAAGGAACCGTAAATAAGATCATCATCACCAGACCTGCAGTCGAAGCAGGCGAATCGCTGGGCTTTCTGCCGGGAGATCTGAAAGAGAAGATAGATCCGTACCTGATGCCTATATACGATGCGCTTGACAGTATACTCGGCAGCGAACAGAAAGACAAGATGATCGAGAAGGGCATCATCGAAGTCATTCCTCTGGCATACATGAGAGGACGTACACTGAATGAAGCTTTCATTATTCTCGATGAAGCCCAGAATACGACCGATAAGCAGATGCTGATGTTTCTGACCAGACTGGGATTCAATTCCAAAATGATCGTCAATGGCGACATCACCCAGATAGACCTGAATATCAATAAGGCAAACAGCGGTCTGATTGCCGCACGGAACAGACTGAAGGACGTCGGTCAGATCGGCTTCGTAGAGTTCAACAATTCCGATATCATCAGAAACCCGCTGGTTCAGAAGATCATCGAGAAATTTACGATCTGAGCGATTGTATAGAATATACCGTTCATATTATAATTTGTGCATATGAAAAAGCTTTTTATCGCTTCCAATAACGGACATAAGATCGAAGAGATCGCCGATATACTGAAAAGAAACCGGATCGAAATAGAACTAGTCTGTCCGAAGGACTTCGGCTGTAAAGAAGAACCTGTCGAAAACGGCAGGACTTTTGCGGAAAACGCCAGAATCAAGGCCAGATTCTACTATGACCGTTTTCATTTGCCGACGATCGCCGACGATTCCGGGATATGTATCGATTATCTAAACGGCAACCCGGGCATTCACTCCGCCCGTTTTCTGCATGGCATGAACTACGACCAGAAATGCGACTATGTCCTTGAACTGATGAAAGATGTGAAAAACAGAGGCGCACAGTTTGTCGACTGCATGTGTTTTATCGATAAAGACGGAGAGATTTTTGAATATGAAGGAATCAATGAAGGCCAGATCGCCTTTGAAAAAGCCGGATACGAGGGATTCGGCTATGATCCGATCTTTCTGATTCCGAAATTCAACCAGACCGAAGCACAGCTGGGCGCCGACTATAAGAACGAATACTCACACCGGGCAAAAGCCCTGAAGAAATGGATATCAGATGCAAAAGAAAGACTGTAGACAGACGTTTTCAATCGTTGCCTCACTGGCACTTATCCTGTTTTTTCTGATCACGGCGGTACATTTCTGGAGCTTTAATCAGGCTTTCTATGACAGTGAACACGCAAAGCTGACACTTTACGGCAAGCCCATTTCTGAACACATCGGTATCACCGATGATCAGCTGAAGGATCTTACCGCCTTTACATTGGCTTATCTGAACGACAAGGACGCCAGTCTTGATCTGCAGATGAAGGTAAAAGGGGAGATGCGTGAAGTTTATACCGACGATGAGAAAGCCCACATGATAGATGTAAGGAATCTCAATCTGGCTGCCAACCGTCTTTGGGTCATATCCCTGCTGATCATTGTCGGATACGCCGTATTCTATCTGATCAAGAAATATCCGTTGAGCGATCTGTACAGCAGCTATAAGAAAGTACTGAAATACGGACTCCTGTTTCTGGCCGTACTGGGATCGTGGATTCTGATCGACTTCGATTCCTTCTGGACTGCTTTCCATCATGTTTTCTTTGCTGGGAATGACCTGTGGATCCTGGATCTCAGAAAAGACATCCTGATCATGATCGTACCGCCGGAGTTCTTCAATCATCTGGTCATAACGATCACCGTCACTTTCTTCGTACTGCTTTTATCTCCGATCGTTTTATATCGGCTGTTCGTAAAAAGGAAATCCGCATGATCAATGTCGTACTCTATGAACCGGAAATTCCGCAGAATACCGGAAACATCATGCGTACGTGCTCCGTTTTCGAGATGAAACTGCACCTGATCGAACCTCTGGGTTTCTCTCTGGATGAAAAGCATTTAAGAAGAAGCGGAATGGACTATATCACAGATCTGGATTATCAGATCTATCCCGACTGGGAAACGTTTAAGGAAGGAAAAGAGGGACAGTTTGTCTATTTTACCCGTTACGGCATGAAAAACTTCAATGAATGCGTATTTGACAGGGATAGGGACATATACCTTGTATTCGGAAAAGAATCCACAGGCATCGATAAAAAGATCCTGAAAGAGAATCTGAAAGACTGCTACCGTATTCCGATGCGCAAGGATGCAAGGAGCCTGAATCTTTCCAACTGTGTTGCCATTGGAGCGTATGAATGTATGAGACAGGTCGGTTTTTCTGATCTAAGCGATAGAGAAACGCTAAAAGGAGCGGACTTTCTGTTAAGATGCTGAAAATATGTCTGTGTTCGGATAATCACGGAGACATGGATTCCTTGCAGCAGGTATTATCCAAGAATCCTGCCTGCGACTATTATCTGCATTGCGGAGATTCGCAGTTCTCGCCTGAACAGCTCAGGCCTTTTATCAGTATCGAAGGAAACAACGACTGGAACTACGATTTTCCGAAACAGCTGATCCTGGAGATCGGAGGACACCGCATTCTTCTGATCCATGGGCACGGCTATACATACCAGATGGATCATTTCGTCAGAAAAGCCCGCAATGAACATGTCGACGTCGTCTTTTTCGGCCATACCCACATGTTTACGGATAAGGTCTATTCCGGCATCCGTTTCATCAATCCCGGAAGCACCTTCTACAACCGCGATCTTACCTCACCATGCTACGCCAGAGTCTATTTCTACGATGACGGATCTATCAGGACCGAAAGAGTGGATCTCTGAATATTGCTGTTGACTATTATAAACATTTATGTTTAAATAATTAAGTAATAAAAAGGATGTAGAAAGAAGAAGGCCGCTTCTCACCTGAAGTTCATAAGAACCTGGGTATATTGCTACGAATGTAACGATATTTAAGTGGGCCTTGTCTCACTTTTTATTTAAAAATGGGGGTATAAAACTATAACAAGAAAACGTTCTAATGATGACATCGTAAACGAGAATATCCGTTTCAAAGAAGTAATGGTCATCGGCCCTGACGGGAGTCAACTGGGTGTAATGTCTCGCAACGAGGCATTAGAGAAAGCTTATGACGAAGATCTGGATCTGCTCTGTGTAGCGCCAAACGCACAGCCTCCGGTATGTAAGATACTGGATTACGGCAAGTATCGTTTTGAAGCGCAGAAAAAGGCCAAGGAAGCCAGAAAGAACCAGCAGACCACAGAGATGAAACCTTTACGTCTATCGCCTGTAATCGATACGCATGACTTCGAAACCAAGATGAAGCAGGCCAGAAAATGGCTTGAATCCGGAATGAAAGTCAAGATCGACATGCGTTTCAGAGGAAGAATGATGACAAGGCAGGAAGTCGGCATGAAGATCATGAATGATTTCACGCAGAATCTTTCTGATGTATCGTCGGTAGAAAGAGCACCTAAGCTTGAAGGGAACATCATGTCTTGTGTTTTAGCGCCTAAGAAAAAATAGGAGGAGAAGATAAGATGCCAAAGATGAAGACAAAAAAGACTTTTGCCAAGAGAGTAAAAGTTACCGGAACAGGCAAACTGAGAAAGTATTCCAACTACGTATCGCACTTTGCCGCAAACAAAACGCACAAACAGAAGAAACATCTCCACAAACCATCGCTTGTCGACAAGACCGATGTCAAGAGAGACAGAGAGTTATTACAGGGATAGGAGGATAGAAGAAAATGTCTAGAGTAAAAGGATCAACTCCTACAAGAGATAGAAGAAAGAAAGTACTGAAGCATGCATCCGGCTACTTCGGTTCCAAACACCTGTTATACAAGACCGCTCACGAGCAGGTCATGCATTCCTGGAAATATGCCTGGATCCACAGAAGACAGCTCAAGAGAAACATGCGTAAGCTCTGGATCGCCAGAATCAACGCCGCTGCCAGAATGAACGGAATGTCTTATTCCAGACTGATGAATGGCCTGAAAAATGCAGGAGTGGCAGTCAACAGAAAGATGCTTTCCGAGATCGCCATCAGCAATCCGGAAGATTTCGCAAAGATCTGCGAAACCGCTAAAAAAGGTAAAGTAGACAAACCGGTCAAGGAAGAAAAGGCTCCTAAGGCTGAAAAACCGGCAAAAGAGGACAAAAAAGAAGCAGAAAACGCTGAAGAAAAGCCGGTAAAGAAGACAACGAGAAAAAAAGTTGTTAAAGTAGAAGAGTAAGAGGCTATCAGCCTCTGCTATGGTCGGTTGGTGAAACGGTTAACACATCGCCCTCTCAAGGCGACATTCACGGGTTCGAATCCCGTACCGATCACCATAGAAAACAAAAGCTGCATGTGCAGCTTTTTTATTTGATTAAGCTATATTCCTTTAAGGCATACGCTACGCCGTCCTCATGGATGTCTTTGGTAACGAATTCCGCACATTGCTTCACTTTTTCTACGGAATTGCCTATGGCAATCCCGTGCCCGACTGCTTTCAGCATCGAAATATCATTACTGCCGTCTCCAAAGGCATAGGAATCCTCTTTACTGACATTCAGTTTCTTTAGTACATGAGATATGGCGTCGCCTTTATCGCTTCCCAGGATTGTCGCATCTGCGTGAAAAGCCTGTCCGTGCCTGTTCAGTACGGCGATACCTTTCAGTTCATTCTCGATCCGGTCAAAATGATCCCATCCGTTGAACCAGACATTGAAATTGTATAGAGGGTATATAGAAGTATCGAATTCTCGATATCCGCCTTCCAGGTATCCGCCGTCATAGGAGTTTTCGTTGTTGAAGAAAGTATATCCGGCCTTCAATCTATCCAGTTTCTCTATGATTTCCTTGATCTGGCCTTCCGTTAACGGACAGTCGTAAAGAACGCTTTCATTGAGAAGCGTATACCTGCCGTTGAAGCAGATAAACCCGTCTGCATACTGTCCAAAGTGTTCCCTGACATAATAAACAGATCTTCCGGTACAGATGAACACAAGATTATCCTCGTTTCTAAGCTGCTCCAAGGCATTCTGGGTCGATTCAGGAACAGTCAAGCCTTCCGCCAGGGTTCCGTCAATATCGAAGAAAAACAGCTTCATAACTACATTATACAGGAAACAGGAACACTATTGAGAGATTATGGTTCATTTCAAGTGAAAGGATACAGAAAGGATACAGCCATTGATTAGGCTTATAATGAAGGAGGAATGATGCGAACTCTGCTGCTGATAGAAGATGATGCGTCCATACAGGAGATCATAACGGAATACTTTTCAAAAAGAAGCTATCAGGTTTTTGTCTGTGAAGACAAGGATAATTCTCTTGAGATTCTGGGGAAGAATCGTGTTGATCTGATTCTGTTGGATGTAATGCTTCCAAAGGAAGACGGATTTTTGATCTGCAAAGCGATCAGAGAAATGTATTCAATGCCAATCATTTTCCTGACTGCCAGAGTAAGCGAAAAAGACAAGCTAATCGGATATTCCAAAGGTGCGGATGATTATGCCACAAAGCCGTTCTCTTTGAATGTTCTGCATGCCAAGATCGAAGCGATTCTTAACCGGATCAAGGGATTAAACGATATCTATGAAAAAGGTCCTGTCAGAATCGAAAGAAACAGAAAAGCGGTATTCCTGAACGGCAAGGAATGCAGTATGGCTCCGAAAGAATACGAGATTCTTCTTTTTCTGATGGAGAATGAAGGACGTATCTACAGCAGGGAACAGCTATTGGTGAGGTTCTGGGGATACGATTTCGATGGAAACGACAGAGTCGTAGACAATCATATCCGCAAGCTCCGCAAGGCTTTGGGAACATATGAATATCTGATCCGTACCTACATCAAGTACGGCTGGTCTTTCAAAATGGATGAAAATGAATAAGAGAATCAGAATAATTTTGCCTGCAGTATCTGTCATTCTGCTGATTACGGTCTTATCAGCGCTTTTATGCACATTTTTGGTTAAAGAGAGTAAAGTCAGGGAGTTCAAGGAGAATTCCAAGGCTCTGCTGTCTGATCTATCAAATCAAATCCAGATCAATCATTCATCCGAAATCAGTAAGGAAGAAAGGTGGCTGTATGAAACCGAGATTGAATATCTTGCGGATTATTATCTCAATTCGTGGGAACGAGATGAAGAATACTATGACCGCGCACTTGCCGTACACGATTTCTATAATAACAAGACAACGATATGTGACAATCGTTTCATCATCATTGGAAAGGAAGATACCAGAGAATTTCATTTATCCGATTATTTAAGTAAAGATGAGATTTTATCGCTAAGAGAACCAATGAAAAGATGTAAGTATCCGGATGGGGACCTGAACTATCTGCCGTATCTGTATTTCGATGAGGAAGGCTCACTGGTTTCGATAGAATTCGTGAGCAGAAACAACAACGACAATAGCTGGAAACCAGGTACAGATGATTCACCGCTCAACACAAACGCAAACACGGGAAATCATGTCATGTCTATTATCCTGGATGAAAACAAAGAAGCTGTTTCTGCGGAAATGGCATCGTGTTTTATGCCGAAAACAATGTTTTCTGATGTCAGTCAATGGGAAAAGAGATGGACCTCCTGGATGAATAATACTGTTCTTCAGGAAGAACTCAACAGAGCGAAAGAGAATATCAAGGACAGAGAATACAGTGATTTTGAATCGGATTCTCTTCTGGTTTATGATACAGAACTCTATGTCCCGACGGCATATAAAGGAAAACTGGTTTATCAAGTATTTGGCAATGTTATCTTTATCGCTACTTATCGTCCGTGGCTAGCGGCAATGAAAGAATTAAGAACCATCTATCTGCTGGAGGCCTTGCTTTGTACTGCCAGTATATATTTCGTTTCCAAAAGTATCTTAAAGACTTATGACAAACAGAAAGATCTGGATGATACAAGAAATTCGTTTGTTACAGCAATGGCTCACGACCTGAAAACGCCGCTTACGGTCATAAAAGGTTATTCAGAAAACCTACTTGATAATGAGAACAAAGAGAAGAACGACGATTATCTGCATAGAATCATAGACAAGACAGACGAGATCAATGATATGGTTTTGGATATGCTGGATATTTCAAGAATCGATTCTTCCGGTTTTGAAATGGAAAGGAAGGAGATTTGTCTCAATGAACTGCTGAATTCTGTCATTGAGAGATATCACCCATTGATAGATAAGAAACAAATTGAATGCTCAATTGAAGAAAACGGCAGATTTGATTTGATCGGCGATATAAAACATCTTGATAAAATGCTTTCTAGTCTGATGGACAATGCGGTTTCTTATGCACCGGAAAACTCCAGGATCAGAATTGAAATTGACAGTAAACGGCTTTCCATCAGCAATCAATCGGATCCGATACCGGAAGATAAACTAAAACATCTCTTTGAATTTTCTTCAGAAAACGATGGTCATCATGGCTTTGGTTTGTATTTTGCGAAGAAAGTTGCGGATATCCACGATCTGAAACTGAAATACAGTTATATATCAGACGGAATCTGTTTCACTATATCAAAATAGTATATTAAGTTTACAAAAATAAAAAATGCTGATTTAAACAGCATTTTTATATGACTTCCATCTCCTTGATCATGAACTCATTGCCTTGCAGGAGATATGTATTACTGCTTTGACAATGCGGACAGGTCTTGCCGTAAATGATCGTATTGTAGTTCTGGTTGCAGTTCTCGCAATGGGTAATTGCTTCGATCTTTTCGATGATCAGTCTGCAGCCGGTCATGTTTTCATGCTTGCTGACTGCCCAGTTCCAGCAGTCGGTCAGATAAGAGGGGACTATTCCCGTTACCGTGCCGATCTGCAGCGTAACGCTGTTGACATGTTCCACATTGTTTTTTGCAGCGATATCCTCTATCTCATCGATCACATGGAAGACAACGCCTAATTCATGCATTCTTCGCTTCTTTCTGGGCTTTCTTCCACTCCTTGTGTTTCTTTTGAGACTCTTTTTCCTCTTCCGTCTTCTTGCCGAACTTGATATTGATCGCACGTTTAGCAGCGTAAGGAATAATAGCCTTGAACTTGTCCTCGGACTTGATCATCTTGGAATTTTCCGGATGGTCTCTGAACAGATGAATCGCATCGAATTCGCACTTGGTCGTACAGATGCCGCAGCCGATGCACTTGTTTTCATCGACAACGGAAGCGCCGCAGGACAGACATCTTGCCGTTTCGATCTTGACTTGTTCCTCCGTCAGTGTCTTATGGGCATCCCTGAAGGAATTCCTGTAGTCGATCGATCCATCCATGCCTTCTTCCTGCCTTCCGGCGTGATCGTAGTCGTCTACTTCGATATTGTCCTTGTCCAGCATGATGAACTGTCTTCTGTTCTTGCCGATGGTCATCGATGTACCCGGTTGTACGAATCGATGCAGAGAATCGGCTGCCTGATGGCCCTGTTCGATCGCATCGATGACGAACTTCGGTCCGGTATAGACATCGCCGCCCACAAAGATGTCCGGTTCCGCCGTCTGATATGTCAAAGGATCGGCGACAGGGTAGTTTCCGTGCCAGAATTCTACTTTCGACCCTTTCAGGAGGTTACCCCAGTCGATACTCTGACCGATCGCATAGATCACATAGTCGGCAGGGACAACGGTAATATCATCTTCGTCGTACTGCGGATTGAATCTGCCTTCTTGATCCAAAGTAGAAACGCATTTCTTGAAAATGACATCCTTGATGGAACCGTCAGCTTTTAGTGTAATCTCTTTTGGACCCCAGCAGTTGTTGATGGTGATATTCTCTTCCTCGGCTTCCTGTATCTCCAGCTTCGTAGCCGGCATCGTTTCTCTGCTTTCCAGACAGTAGATCTCTACATTGGATCCGCCAAATCTATGAGCCGTACGGGCACAGTCGATCGCTACGTTACCGCCGCCGATGACCACCACCTTGCCGTTCAGTTTCTGATTCTGGTCTTCAGCTGCCTTTTTAAGGAAATCAACGGCGATAGAAGTACCTTTCGCGTTTTCATTAGGAATCCCAGGAAGTTTTCCTCCCTGACAGCCGATGGCGATGTAGAAAGCTTCGAAGCCTTCTTTTCTTAGATCGTCCAGACTAAGATGTCTGCCGATCTCAACGCCGCATCTGATCTCGACGCCAAGCTCTCTTAAAACATCGATTTCCGCTTCAATGATGTCTTTTTCCAACTTGTAGGAAGGAATGCCGTAACGCATCATGCCGCCCGGATGTTCATTCTTTTCAAATACAGTCGGTCTGTATCCTTTTGTAGCCAGATAATAGGCGCAGGACAAGCCTGCCGGGCCTGAACCGATAATGGCGATCTTCTGCTTCCAGTGATCTTCCACGTTGGAAGGAATGACTACAGGAGGAATATATCTGGTTTTTGAATCGAGATCCTGCTGAGCGATGAATTTCTTGACTGCATCGATCGAAACCGCCTGATCGAACAGTCCTCTCGTACAGGCATCCTCACAGCGTTTATTGCATACTCTGCCGCAGATGGCAGGGAACGGATTGTCTTTCTTGATTAAAGCCAGGGCATCCTGATATCTGCCCTGAGCAGCCATTTTCAGATATCCCTGAATGGCAATATGGGCAGGGCAGGCAGTCTTACATGGTGCGGTACCTGTATCGTAGCAGTTGATACGGTTGTTGTCTCTGTAGTCTTCATCCCATTTGTCCTTGCCCCATGAAAGATGATCCGGGAGTTCGTGCTTCGGATAGACGACCGGTCCGTTCTTTGTACAGAGTTTCTGACCAAGCTTTACGGCTCCGGCAGGGCAGTATTCCACGCATTTGCCGCAGGCGACGCAGTTTTTCGGGTCGACTTTCGCCGTATATGCGCTGCGGGAAAGGTTAGGTGTATTAAACAGCTGCGACGTTCTTAAAGCGTTGCAGATATTTACATTACAGTTACAGATGGCAAAGATCTTGTCTTCGCCGTCGATATTGGTGATCTGATGAACGAATCCGTTGTCTTCCGCATTCTTCAGGATCTGCATCGCTTCTTCATATGTGATGTCATGACCTTTGCCGGTTTCTCTGCAGTAATCGGCCATATCTCCGACACCGATGCACCAGTCTTCGCAGGAATCGCCGGATCCTTCGCCTAGTTTCGCTCTGCCATAGCGGCAGGAACAGATACCGACACCCAGATGGCCTTCGTATTTTTTCAGCCAGTGGGAAATGTGTTCAATATCCAGGGTTTTGTTTTCTAAAGAAATCGCCTTTTCTACCGGAATGACGTGCATGCCGATACCTGCGCCTCCAGGAGGAACCATTTCTGTCAGTCCGGCCAGAGGAATATAGGTCATTCTTTCGAAAAACTGCGCCAATTCCGGGAATTCATCGATCTGTTCCTTCAGCATGTTCGTAAACTCTGCTGAACCTGGAACGAACATCGGAAGCTGGTATCGTTTAATCCTTGGGGCGTCCTTGACAGGACCTTCGTTTGTATAATGATCTCCATAGTCGAATTCCAATAGACCTCTGTGGGCCATCTCTTCCAGTACCTCTTCCAGATGGGCTTTCTCTACACCGGTGAGTTTTACCATCTCATCCAGTGTATAATGAGCTCTAACCTTCATTTTAAGCGCAATATCAGCCATTTCATCTGTACAGATACATCTCAGCCCCCAGTATTCTGGATCCTGCGCAGTAATGCCAAAAAGCTTGTGCTTGGCAACATCCGTGATCTTCTTACCCAGCGCCAGTATCTTCTCGTTCGGTTTCTCTTCACCCATGTAACGCGGGGTATACGCTTTAGACATCTCAGGCATTTTATTTCCTCCAATCGTAGATCAGTTTTCTAATGTATTCACTGACTTCATGAATACCTCTGCCGTCCTTGCCGCAGACTTCAAAAATGTCCGCCGTCGGATTACGGTAGGCGATATTCTCCTTGCACTTGTCGATATCGAAGTCGAAATAATCCAGCACATCGATCTTGTTGATCAGAACGAAGTTCGCCACTTGAAACATCAAAGGATACTTCAAAGGCTTGTCGTCACCTTCCGGAACCGATAAAATGCACATGTTTCTCACGGCACCTGTATCGAATTCGGCAGGGCAGACCAGATTGCCGACATTCTCCAGTATGATCAAGTCGTAATTGTCCCTGTTATCCAGGGCTTCGATCCCTTGTTTTGTCATATCCGCATCCAGATGGCACATTCCGCCGGTATGCAGCTGTATGGCTTCTACGCCCGTATTTCTGCTGACGGTTCTGGCATCTACGTCGGAATCGATATCCGCTTCCATTACGGCGATCTTAAACTCGTTCTTCAGTTCATTGATGATGCCGGTCAGTACGGTAGTCTTTCCTGAACCGGGAGAAGACATGACATTCAAAAGAAAGGTTCCTTTCGCTTTCAGCTGCTGTCTTAATTCCTCCGCGCGTCTGTCGTTTGAAGCAAAGACAGACTCCTTGACTTCGATTATTCTTATTCTATCCATACTAAAATTATACTAGATATAAAGGTACTTTGTTTATGATTTGTAAAACAAAAGCAGACTTTAGAGTCTGCTTAACGCTTTTTCAATACGAGAAAGAGATTCTTCTTTGCCCAGGATCTCGGCAATTGCCGTAGCGCCTCCCGGAGCCACGCTTCTGCCGGACAGCGCCACCTGCATCGGATACATCATCGTAATGTTCTTGTATCCTTTTTCTTTCGCTCTTTCGGCAAGCGCGGTGAAGATCGAATCATTGTTCCAGACACTCAGATCCTTTAATGAATCATAGACTTCCTGCAGGATTGTCTTAGCAAGCTGTGGGTCGGTCTTCGCTTTCTTGTTGTTGTAGACATCGGAATCATAATCGTCGGCTTTGTTGAAGAAAGAAACCATGTCCTTGATCTCGGATAAAATCGATACCCTGTCGTGGATCGCATTGGCGATCAATCTATAGTCGAACTTCTCATCGGCTGATTCATAGATGTACGGTTTTACCAGTTCATAATAAGCTTCCATATCCATGTTTCTAAGATAGACGCCGTTCATCCATTTCAGTTTTTCAATGTCGAATATGGCGCCTGTCGTACCGATGCGTTTCACATTGAACGCCTGAGCAAGTTCCTGCAGAGAATAGATCTCTCTTTCTTCTTCCGGAGCCCAGCCCAACAGGGCGATGTAGTTCAGAATCGCCTGCGGCAGATAGCCTTTTTCTACCAGATCCTGGAACGAAGCATCCCCGTTGCGTTTCGATAGTTTCTGATGCTCGTCTTTCATAACCGGAGGACAGTGGATGTATCTAGGAATATCCCAGCCGAAAGCCTCATAGATCAGGTTGTATTTCGGGGTGGACGAGAGATATTCGTTGCCTCTGACTACGTCGGTAATATCCATCAGATGGTCATCGATGACATTCGCAAAGTTGTAGGTAGGGTAGCCGTCGGATTTCAGCAGGACCATCTCATCGAGAGTCTTGTTTTCAACGGTAATCGTACCGTATACTTCGTCATGAAAAGACGTCGTACCTTCCGGATCGATGTTCAGCCTGATGACATATTCTTCGCCTTTTGCGATTCTTGCGTCTATTTCCTCCTTGCTTAAAAGCTTGCACGGATCCACAAAATAGAAAGAATCGCCGGCTTCCTGTCTCTGCCTTTCGACATCTTCTTCCTTGCAGAAACAGATGTGTGCCTTGCCCATGCCGACCAGTTCGTGTGCATATTTCGCGTAGATGCCTTCTTTCATTCTATCCGACTGGACATAAGGACCGTAGTTTCCTCCGACATCCGGACCCTCGTCGTGTTTCAGACCGCACTCCTTGAGTGTTGAATAAATAATATCTACCGCGCCTTCTACCAGTCTGCCCTGATCGGTATCCTCGATACGCAGGATAAAATCTCCGTCATCCTTCTTGGCGATCAGATAGGCATACAGTGCCGTTCTGAGGTTGCCGATATGCATGTAACCGGTAGGACTCGGTGCAAATCTTGTTCTGATTCTCTTCATATTCGATCAATTAATCTCCCCAAATCATTTTAGCATATATCGGTTATATAACTGGTAATAAACCTGTATTTCATATAAAATAGGAAAGTAGTAAGGTGAAGAAGATGAAATTTGAATATTATCCGACAGGTGTCTGTTCCAGACATTACACGATTGAAATCGAAGACGACAAGATCAAGTCGCTGCACGTTGAGGGCGGCTGTATGGGAAATCTGGCCGGTATTTCGCGTATTGTCGTAGGAATGAACGTTGACGATGTTATCAGCGCTTTTGAAGGTGTAGACTGCGGCGGAAAGGGCACAAGCTGCCCGGATCAGATCGCCAGAGCCTTAAAGAAATACAAGAATTCGCTGGCATAATATGACCGTTATACTTTATCTGTTTATTGTCATTCTGCTGACCTGCATCGACCAGTATTCCAAGTTTATAATCATTCAGAATCTGGATCTGGGAGAAAAGATCGTACTGATTGAAGACTTTTTCTCGATTACGCACGTTAGAAACTACGGTGCGGGTTTTTCTATCCTGCAGAACGCTACGGTCTTTCTAAGTGCCGTATCCATACTTGCCATCTGCATTCTCGTATACATGCTTCTGCATGAAAAAAAGCTGTCTTTTGTGTCAAAGACCGCATATCTGCTGATCATTTCAGGTGCGGCAGGCAATCTGATCGACAGAGTGATGAAAACCTATGTTACCGATTTTCTGGATTTTCTGATCTTCGGATATGATTTTCCGGTATTCAATATTGCCGATTCCTTTATTACGGTAGGATGTTTCCTGCTGATCGGTGAACTGTTATGGGAGAGCAGAAATGCCTCAAATTGAACTGATCGTCGATGAAGAAAACGTCGATTTAAGACTGGATGTCTATATGGCGGAGAATACGCCTTTGTCCCGTACGGCGATTCAGAAGTTGATATCGGAACATCAGGTTTTTTTAAATGGACAGGAACCTGAAAACAAGAAGATCAGGACCCAGCTGAACGACCATGTCAGTTTCAGCTATGAAGAAAAGACCCTGACGGATATCCTTCCGGAAGATATTCCTCTGAATATCGTCTATGAAGACGAAGATGTCATCGTGATCAACAAACCGAAAGACATGGTAGTACATCCTGCTGCCGGTAACAGTTCCGGAACGCTAGTCAATGCCTTGCTTCACCATTGCAAGGAATTATCCGATGTCAACGGCTACTACAGGCCGGGCATTGTCCACAGGATCGACAAAGATACCTCGGGACTGCTTGTCTGCGCCAAAAACAACGCCGCTCATGCGTTTCTTTCGGAACAGCTCAAAGACAAGATATGTTACCGCAAGTACTATGCAATCGTGAACGGTGTCATCGAAAACAGCGAAGGGGAGATCAACGCTCCGATCGGAAGAAGCGAAAAGAACCGACAGATGATGACGGTTACCGGGAAAAATTCAAAAGAAGCGATCACCATCTTCCATGTTCTGGAAAGATACGGCGATTCCACGCTGCTGGATGTAGAACTGAAAACCGGAAGAACGCACCAGATCAGAGTCCACATGCAGTACATCGGTCATAGCGTCGTCAATGACAGTAAGTACGCAAAAAAGACCATAGACGGCAGCGGGCAGTATCTCCATGCCTACTATCTCTCATTCATTCATCCCGCAACCAGGGAAAGAATGTCCTTTCAGACAGACATGCCTGAATACATGAAAGAATATATCAGAAGCAAAGGTGGTAAATATCTTGCAGAGAAATGACTTGTACAAGATCTTTCAGTTAAGCAGTATCTTCATCGGCAAGTATGAATACAATCAGATTCTCATACAGGAGTTTTCACAATACTCTCAAAGCGAAATCTGGCTGACGAAACTGGACCATGAAGCGTATCAGCTGATCCGTATCACGTTCTCTCCGGCATCACAGGCCGTCTACGATAAAGACAGGATAGAAACATATCTTTCCTATCTGCAGAAAACGGCAGGGAAAGACCTGAATTTCCTCGACATTCATGTCAGCAACGAGAAATACGATCCTGAAGCGGAGACATACGACTACATAAATGTCGAAGAAGGATATGCAGACGGGAAAAATGTTATGGACCTGTATCCGGAGATCTATACGGCGATACATAAGGTCGATGATGAAAGAGCCGAGATCTTCCGCCTGAAGCAGAGCGTACAGCAGATCATGAAAAGCCGTATCAGCAGCCGATATCAGGCGGATATCAAAGCGCCATACGCTACGATGATCATAATAGGGATCTGTCTGCTTATGAACGTTCTGCAGGCCTATCTAAGCAGAAAATACGCGGAATCGGCCGTTATTGTGCTGCTGGGAGGAAACTATACGACTTTTACTTTGGGATTGAGACAGTTCTACAGGCTGATCGTCTGCGCTTTCCTGCATGGCGGTTTCCTGCATCTGTTCTCTAACATGTATTCGCTGTTTTTCCTGGGATCCTATCTGGAAAAAAGACTGGGAAGCTGGAAGATGCTGTCATACCTGCTGTTCTCCGTTCTTATTGGATCCTTGTCGCAGGGCATACTGACCGAAAACACGGTAACGGTAGGAATTTCAGCGGGACTGTACGGGCTGATGCTGGTGTTTATCCTTGATGGAATCAAGAATCATGTTGTGAATCTAAGAAGTCTGCTTCCATTGATCATGATCAATCTGGCAATCAACTTCATTTCGACGACAGCCTGGATCGCCCATCTTGGCGGACTGCTTGGCGCCTATGTACTGTATCATTTCTATGATTCCGAAAACAAACTCGGTCCGGGTCTGCTTTTGCTTACTCTGACCGTATGTCTGTTTATCCGATATCTTTCCATGAAAACGATCAATCCGCTCTACGGTGGCACGGATCTGGAAGTCGTAAAGATCCTGAATGATCTTGGATTCAAGGATTACAGCAATAAACTGTATCAAAGACTGCTTGAAGTCTATCAGAAATACGGAGGTTAATATGGTTATTACTTGGGATGAATATTTCATGGGTCTGGCGCATCTTTCTGCCTTAAGATCAAAAGACCCCAACACGCAGGTCGGAGCCTGTATCGTGGATGCCGACAACAAGGTCGTCTCGATCGGTTACAACGGCATGCCTAGAGGCTGCTCGGATAATGAGTTTCCTTGGGAGAGAGAAGGAGGCTTCCTGGATACGAAGTACGCTTTTGTTGTACATGCGGAACTGAACGCGATCCTGAATTCTCCTAGACCGGTCAAGGACTGCACACTATACGTATCTTTGTTCCCGTGCAACGAATGCGCCAAGGCGATCATCCAGTCGGGAATCCGGAAGATCGTCTACGAATCAGACAAATACGACGGTACGGAAGGCAACGTCGCATCAAAAAAAATGCTGCGTAAAGCAGGCGTAGAACTTGTTCAGTTGCCTTATGAAGTAAAAGTCAGACTCGAGACTCTAAAGTAAAGCTCTTGTCCGTCCTATATTGTTTATAAAGGTCTCTGTAATGACGCAGAGCCTTTTTTTCACCGTTTTCTTTCAGATACAGCAGAAGCTGGGCGATTTCCGATGCGGTCTTCCGGTTCATCGTATGGTATTCCTTGGAACGAAGAAAGAACTCGTAGGGTTCCGCATCCGTGTATTTATCTTTGTTGTAGGTCTTGGACGCGGATATTCTATCAAGAACAGATTCCAGCAGATATTCAAACGGCATAGGCAGACAGATCAGATTCGTTTTTCCGTTTTCCCGATCCACCCAGTATTCCCAGTGATGCCTGTTTCTACCTTTATGATGCAGCCAACACTGCGAATAGCCGTTGACTTCCTTTTCTTTGCTGATAGGGGATCTGTTGCCCTGATAATAACGAACTGAAGGAATGAATTCCGTAGGAGAATACTTGGATAGATCGTGCATCAGACCCTGCTTGTACATACCGCAGGAAAAGCACATTTTCATGACCAGAAAACGGTGCGTGTTGACGGTATGGAGATGTCTGAAAAAACGCTGTACGGTATTCATGGATAACCTCTAAACAATTATAGCACCTAATGGTTTCTGTCTGTCTTTTTGTATTATAATGAATGTATGCTAAATCGCCATGATGCCCGTGAAAAACTCGTATTCACGATCTACCAGCACCTTCTTTTAAGAAAAGAACTGCCGGCATGTTTTGAGAATAACTTCGAAGACGAGGAATATGATGAATTTATCGCAAACGTCAGAGATGATCTGATCGAAAATGAAGAGAACTATATCGATGAAATCGGACAGCATCTGGTCAAATGGACTTTTGACCGTCTCAATCTGGTAGAACAGGCGATACTGCTTGAAACAGTTGCCGAACTTCACCTGAACATCAACGACAGGGCTGTCGTCATCGATGAAGCGGTCATTCTGGCAAAAACATATTGCGACGACGACTCCTACAAATTCATAAACGGAGTCCTTGACCATATATGCAACAGCTCTCAGTCAGCAGTCTGTTAAGATACCTGAAAAACCGTCTGGATTCCGACGAGAACCTGCAGAAGATCTACGTAGCCGGAGAGATATCGAATTATCACCGGCATTTTTCTGGTCATCTTTACTTTACTTTAAAGGATGAAAAAGCTTCCGTCAGTTGCGTGATGTTCAAATCGGCAGCGTCTTTTCTTGGCTTTGAGCCGAAAACGGGAGACAAAGTCATCGTCTACGCCAATACTTCGCTTTATGAACCGGGCGGACAGCTGCAGCTGTATGTTCTGAAAATGACACCGGAAGGGTATGGCGATCTTTACGCCAGGTATGAAGCCTTAAAAAACAGACTGGCGGAAGAAGGAAAGTTCGATGATGCGCATAAGATCATTCTAGGAACGGAATATCCTGAAAATACGGCAGTTCTGGTGGGAGACAAGTCCGCCGCAATGTCTGACATAAAAACCGCATTCGCCAGAAGATGGCCTCTGTGCAGGGTCGACTACTATCCTGTCCTGGTACAGGGAGCAGGTGCTCCGGAAGACATATGCCGGACTCTAAGAAAAGTAGATTCGATGGGCTATGATGCAATCATACTGGCAAGAGGAGGAGGATCCTTTGAAGATCTCTTCTGCTTCAATGATGAAACGCTTGTAAATACGATATACGATATGAAAACGTTCATCATTACAGGCATTGGTCATGAACAGGATTTCACCCTGGCGGATTTCGTCGCCGATAGAAGAGCCGCAACGCCGACCGCAGCCGTCGAACTGATCACGCCGGATATTGTCGATGTAATGGATCTGGTAACGGACTATGAGAGCGAGCTTTATAGCCTGATTACATCAATCCTTGACAATAGGAGAATGAAATATGATTATCTGCTGTCAGATATGCTCCGTTTCAAGGAACATTTCACCGGCATTTCTGCAAACATAGATCATCACAGCGAACTGATACGAAACAGCATTCTTCACAGAATCGGCATATACGCGCAGAAAACCGACTATGACGTCAGCCAGATGCGTACCAGGCTTGATTTCAGGCTTTCTGAGAAGCAATTGCTTTATAAACGATTATTTACATTACTCAATGCCTACAGCAGCGAGAACGTCCTAAAAAGAGGCTACAGTCTGGTATTTCAGGATGGTAGAATAGTAAAGAGAAAGAAAATGCTGAAAGATACGGAATTTGAAGTCAGATTCCAGGATGGAAGCATTCAGGCGATAGAAAGGGCTCATCATGGCAAATAAACTGAAATTTGAAGATCAGATGAAGAAACTGCAGGATATCGTGGATAAACTGGAAAAAGAAGATATCGATCTGGATGAATCGATTCATCTGTATGAAGAAGGTCTTCAGCTGGCTAAAGATCTCAAGAAACAGCTGTCGGTGTTTGAAGAAAGGATCGCTGAGCTGAACAAAGATGAAGAATAGTTTTGAACAGTACATCGACATCTATCTTAAGAAACAGAGGAAATGTCTTATCTCTGATGCGATGTCCTATGCCATGGAAGGGGGAAAGAGATTCCGTCCGCGGATCATTTTCGCCATTCTGGAAGGCTTTGGGATCGCAAAAACGAAAGGATACGATGCCGCTCTGGCATTGGAAATGATTCAGACCTATTCACTGATCCATGATGATCTTCCGGCAATGGACAACGACGACATGAGAAGAGGGAAACCTTCTCTGCATAAGGCGTTCAGAGAGGATATCGCAATTCTTACCGGTGATCAGCTTCTGAACGACGCTTTTAGAGTGATCGGCGAATCGGAAGAATATGACAGCGATACGAAAGTGTCTTTGATTACCGCCTTAAGCAAGTATGCCGGTCATGATGGAATGATCTATGGCCAGCTTCTGGATGTCACGGTCGACGATAAGACGATTGACAAGGAACTTCTGGATGAAATACAGGACAACAAGACAGGTGGACTGTTTAAGATTTCCTGCCTGTTTCCGATGTATATAGCCGGTGTAAAAGAGGAAGAATACTTTACGAAGCTAGGATCGATGATCGGCCAGATCTTCCAGAATCAGGATGATCTGTTCGATCTGATCAAGACGGAAAAAGAGATGGGAAAGAGCCTGAACGATAAGAAGAACAATAAGGGTACGGCCTTATCCGTTTATTCTCTAGATGAATTGAAGGAATTGATTGAAGAAGAATTCAAAGAGCTTGACCTGTATCTTGAAAAGGCCTGTTTCGATACGGATCGGCTGAAAGAGCTTTTAAAAACACTTAAGGAACGATAAATGAAAACCGCAGTTTCTTCCCCTGAATCTCTCAAGAACACGGAATTTAAGGAAATGAAGGAGATCTGTGCACGAATCAGGGAGAACATCATCGACTATACTTCGGAAAACGGAGGCTTTCTGGCTTCGAATCTTTCTAATGTCGAAATAGCGGTCGTTTTGAACAGGATATTCGATAAGGATGAAAGAATCCTTTATGCCGGCAATGATCTGAACTATGCGGATCTGCTTCTGCATGGCTGCGCAGATCTTTCGGCATGCAATGCAACCAGAAAGGACGTGATGGCTGAAAGCCTCGGAATGGCATCTGCGATGTCTTTGGAAAAGGACAACTCATCAGTCATTGCCGTGATCAACAGTGCAGATCTGTTGAGTTCCAAGGGACTTGAAGCCCTGCAGATGATCCATGCATCGAAGAATAAGGTAATCATTGTCTTTAACGATACGAGAAACGCAAAAGGCGTTAAGGTTCTGGAAAAGGTGATTTCCAGACTTAGAAATACGAAATCCTACAATGCGTTGAAAGAGAATGTCAAAGACGCTATCAGACCGGTTAAATTCGGAGATCAGATTATCGAAAGTATCCATGATCTGAAAGGAAAAGTCAGAAAAACGATAGTGGATGAAGGCGTTTTCGCTCAATACGACATCGATTACATCGGCCCTGTCAACGGACATGATCTCAAGGAACTGGAAAGGGCGTTTGAACTGGCAAAAGAGAAAAACGGCTCGGTCGTCGTTCACTGTATTACCGTATCCGGAAAGGGATATGAATTTGTCGAAAAAGATCTCAGTCATTCTTTCGACAGGATCGGCAAGTTCAACAGACAGACCGGGAAGCCGTTGCATTGCGAGACTGATGATTACTGCTTTGCGTCAAGAATCTTAGCCCGATATGTTAAAAAACAGCTGGCGGCAGATAAGAAATTCTGCTGCCTGATTTCAAACGATGAAGACAGAAACTGTGTTAACGAACTTTTTGCCGCATATCCTGAGAGATGTTTTATGACACAGTCGGATGTTTCTTCAGGCATATCGTTCGCGATCGGAATGCAGGAAAACGGTTATGGCGTATATCTGCCGCTTAAAGCAAGCGAACTGGCTGAAGCATATCCGGCTTTATGCAGGATAAAGGAAAACTATCCAAAACCGGTGATCATCTCGCTGATTAAAGACAGCCCTGTCGATTATGATCTGCTGAATGTGCTCGACAGGATACATGTCTGTGAACCAAAAGATGCCGAAGGGATTGAAAAAACGGTTCAAACGGCATTACATTCACTCTCTCCGACAATGATCATCATTCCGGATGAATGCATGGAATCTGCGATATCGTCGGATAATGGAAGCACAGAAGGGGAAGGGTGGCAAAAAGAAAACAAGAATGATATAAATGAAGTGGCACTGCTTGCCTACGGTCCCGATACGGTGATGATTCAGAAGATCATCGTAAGCAATTCCTTGCCATACGATCTCTATGAGATGCTGTATCTGAATCCGGTCGACGAAGGATGCCTGAAGGAGATATTCGAGAAACACTGGCTGGTATTCGTGTATGGGAATCAGTTCAGGAACAGGATACTGGACTACAGACAGAAGCACAGGATCTCAACCGAAACAGTATTTATTGAAAAAGAGGATATCAGTGAACTGTTTAAGGAAATGAAGGAAGTAATAGATGCTTAAGAGTTTATACATTAAAGACTATGCGATCATAGATGAATTGAATATCGAATTCAACGAAGGTTTTAACGTGTTTACCGGTGAAACCGGTGCCGGCAAGTCGATCATTGTGGGAGCCTTGTCTTATCTTATCAGAGGGAAGGCGGATCCTTCTATCATTAGAAGCGGTTCGGAAAAGGCAGTCATAGAAGGGGTATTCTCAGTTGAAGAATACATGAAAGATGCCTTAAATGAAGCGGAAATCGATTATGACGACGATTTGATCGTGCGAAGGGTCATATCCAGGGACAACCGGAATACGATTAAGATCAATCAGTGTACAGTAACGCTGAATTATCTTATTCAGCTGTTTGACGAGCACATCGACATTCATTCTCAGAAGGATTCGCAGTATCTTCTGAATCGCAAGAATCACCTCAGACTTCTGGATCAGTATGCCGGAAACGAGAAACTGAATGCGGATTACCGGCTGAAATATGAGGATTACCGTAGAGCGGCAAAAGAATATGAAGAACTTGTTTCTCATACATACAATGATGCGGAACTGGACTATTACCGTTTTGATCTGGACGAACTGGAAAAGGCGCAGCTTGATCTGAATGAAGAAGAAGATCTGCAAAAGAAGGAAAATCGTTATAAATCAGCTGAAAAGTACATCAGTTCCTTGAGTAATGCTTTGTCGTTGTTCGATGACGATGGGGGAATCAAAGAGAAGCTCAGCATTCTTACAAAAGAAATCTCCATTGAAGACGACACGATCGAACAGGTCAGACAGAACATTCAGAATCTTTACTATTCTCTGGATGATGAAATTGAAAAACTGCGCAGCATTCTGGGCGAGTTTTCGGATGAAGACCTGAATATCGAGTGGATCGAAGAAAGACTGTATCTGTACTCCAGACTTAAGAGAAAGCACGGTCTGGATACGGAAGGACTGATTGCCAAGAAGAATGAACTGAAACAGAAGATCGCTTTCTTTGAAGACAGAGACTATGTGCTGAATGAAAAGAAACAGGAAATCGATAGATTATATGCATTGGTTTTAGAAGCGGGACAGAAGCTGCATGATTCCAGAGAAAGCAAAGCAAGAGAGCTTGAAAACAGGATCATCGCGCAGACGGAAGATCTGATGCTGAACAATGTAAGATTCGCAATACAGTTTGAAAAGACTGAACCAACGGTTAACGGTATCGATGATGTGGAATTCTACATCTCTCTAAACAAGGGCGAAGAGCTGAAACCGTTAAGAAATGTCGCTTCGGGAGGCGAGATCAGCAGGCTGATGCTGGCGCTTAAGACTGTGTTTACTTCATTAAGCGATACGACTATGGTCATATTCGATGAAATCGATACAGGCGTTTCAGGAAAAACGGCACTGGCAATAGGGCAGAAGATGGCCGAAATCAGTAGAAAGACCCAGGTATTGACGATTACCCATCTTGCCGCTGTAGCAGCGTGTGCAGATGTTCATTTCTATATATACAAGCAGGATGATGAAGCGAATTCCAAAACAGGAATCAGAAAGCTTTCACATGACGAGATCATCAATGAACTGGCTTTCATTTCATCTACCGATAATTCTGAATCGGCAATTAAAGCTGCAGAGGAACTGTATCAGACGGCACAGGAAAGCGTTGGAAGATGAATCTTTCATCGGCATTAAAGGAATTCATTCTTTCCCTGTCGGCATCAGAAGGGAAGGCAGACAATACAATAGAATCATATCAGCGTGATTTGAAAAAATACGTCTTTTTTCTGAATGAAAGAGAAATCAATGATATTGAAAAAGTGACAGACGAAGATGTATTTGACTTCGTTTCATATCTGTATAAACAGAACTATGCAGAATCCAGCATCAGCAGGATGAAGACATCAGTCCGGAATTTTCACCGGTATTTTTCGTTTCGTTATAATAACAATGATCCTACGGTAAACTTAAGGGTCTCACAAAAAAGAAAAAGACTTCCGGTTTATGCAACAAAAGAAGAAGTAGAAAAGCTGATGTTGGTATTCAACGATGAAAATCAGAACGAACTGTTTGATCATACGATTATTGAAACGATATACGGTCTGGGTTTAAGAGTAAGCGAATGCTGCAATCTCAAAACAAATCAGGTTAATCTGGATGATGGATTTGTGAAGATTATCGGAAAAGGGAACAAAGAAAGACTGATCCCGATTCCTGACCGGACAAAGAGATTAATGAAGGAATATTATGCGAAATTAAGGCCATTATGGCAGAAAAAGAATACGAATGTGTTTTTTATCAATCAGCATGGCAAAAAGATATATTCTGAATATGTCGAAAAAATGCTGAAGGAAAATGTTTATAAAGCAGGAATCAAGAAGAAGATTACGCCTCATAAATTAAGACACAGTTATGCAACTCATCTTTTGGAAGGGGGAGCCGATCTGCGAGTGATCCAGGAACTTCTCGGTCATTCTGATATCTCCACTACCGAAATTTATACTCATGTCGAAGCAGAACGGCTTAAAAAAGCATATCTGAATTTCCATCCGTTTGCTAAAGAAAACAAAGACAACTAGCAGGGGGAGAAATAAGTCGGTTTATTTCATTTCCTATCAATCATTTTATCTATATAAAAAAATCGCATAACATACATTATGCGAAATATTATAAAAAGCAAAGATCTATATATTTTATTGATTAAATTCATCTTTTCTATATAAAAAAACACTCTGTTTTATACCTTGTTTAGTAGTTCATATAACAAATTTAATATTTCGTATTAATTTTAAATGTAGTATTTATTTATTTAATTTTTTTTATTATTGCATTTATCAAAAATGTTATCTGAAACTTAAGATTTATTTGGTTTTAAAGTTTAAATGTTTTATATCATAGATTTGTAAACATATGTTTATTTATTTATCTTTTCATAAAAAAACATCTTTTTGTTGAAGATGTTTTTTTGATAGACTATTATTTTACTGCTTCTTTTAAAGCTTTAGATGCCTTGAATCCAGGAGCCTTTACAGCAGCAATTTCAATCTTTTCGCCTGTAGCTGGATTAATTCCAATTCTTGGATTTCTTGTCTTTACGACGAATTTACCAAATCCAGAGATATCTGTCATAATACCGGCAGCCAATTTTTCAGAGATCGTATCAAATAAAGTCGTGATAACTTCGCCAGCTTCTTTCTTTGTGTAGCCATACTTTTCAACTAAAACTTCTGCTAATTCTTTCTTAGTTATTTTTTCCATTTTTAATTAAAACCTCCTTAATAATTATATATTTTTGAGCATCTTTAAGCAACTTTAAAGCTTAAATCTAGGCTTATTGAGAGGATCTTTCATGCAATTCATTAAACATTTCGGTTAGCTGCTCTATACTTAAGCCTCTGACTCCGGATGCATTGAAATGCCCTCCCCCGTTGTATTTCATTGCAATATCATTAACCCGATAATTCTTCTTAGATCTGATGGAACAGTCAAATCTTCCTTCTGATTCAACGGCGAATGCCCAGATGTTCAAATCTATAATGTTGCCGATCTCCGTAATATGATTTTTCGCTTCCAGCGCAGGGATATCTATATCTGCCAGATCTTCATTATTCAATATGATATAGCCGAAGCTACCTGATATGTTCAGATGTTTTCTTATATCGGTGATCTTCCTGAAAACTGTAGACGATACATTAAGGATATAATCTGACAGTTCGGAGATAACCAGGTCCCCTTTTTCTGCCAGCAGTGCTCCCGCTTTCAGCGTGTTTGCTGTGGTGCTGGACGTCCTGAAATTGATCGTATCAGCAAGAATGGCACAATACAGATACTTGCAGACTTCCTTAGACTTGTAATATGATGCAAAATCTCCGGAAAACAGGATCTCCGTCAGCAATTCGCCTACAGCTCCGGCCTTATCATCGACATAATTCAGATTACCATAGTTTTCAATTGCCGGATGATGATCGATCTTGATGATATAATCGCATGATTCAAGCCTCTTATCATCGACTCTGGCTATTGTGGAAGTATCTACAGCAATGCCCAAAGATGATTTGATAAACTCGTCCGGAACGTCTTCAGTATAGGGAAACAGATCGTATTCTTCCTTGCCGGCAATCCTGATCTGCTTTTCCTTGAAATTGTCTTTCAGGAAGCAGCTTAGAGCATATGCCGAAAACATGCAGTCGCCATCCGGACGCTGATGTCTGAATACCGTTATCCGTTCATATTCAAGGATCTTTTCCAGCAGCTGCTTATACATTACAAGCCCAGAATCCTAACAGTATCCTTAACGATAGCAAGCTCTTCGTTTGTCGGAACAACGTATACCTTAACCTTGGAATCAGGCGTAGAAAGCTCTTTTTCACTGTGACATGTGCTGTTGACTTCATAATCGACTCTAAGTCCTAGACCTTCTTCGAGCTTTTTGCAGATCATTTCTCTGACAAGAGTGGCATGTTCACCAAGACCGGCAGTAAACGTTAATGCATCTACGTGCCCTAGCTGCATGACATAGCCTCCGACGACGTTGATGACTCTATTAACGTACAGATCATATGTAAGTTTCGCTCTGTCATTGCCTTCCTTGATCGCATTTTCAACATCGCGGGAGTCGGAAGAAATGCCCGATACACCAAGCATACCCGATTTCTTGTTCAGGTATGTCTCCATTTCGTTTGGAGAGCAGCCAAGCTTCTTTGCCATGAAATAAACGACAGTCGGATCGATGTCGCCGCATCTGGTGCCCATCATAATGCCTCCCAACGGAGAAAGACCCATGGATGTATTGATACACCTGCCGCCCTTGATGGCTGTAATGGAAGCTCCGGAACCTAAATGCAGCGTAATCAGGTTGATATCTTTCAGATCCTTGCCCATCAGTTCTGCCGTTCTTTCCGCAACATATTTGTGCGAAGTACCATGAGCGCCGTATCTTCTTACCTTGTAATCTGTATACCATTCGTAAGGAACCGGGAACAGATATGAATCGGCTTCCATGGTCTGATGGAATGCTGTATCAAAAACGAACACATGTTCAATATTCGGCAATGCATGACGGAATGCCTCGTAACAGGTCAGATGGGCTGCGTTGTGAAGCGGAGCGATGTCGATCAGTTCTCTTACTTTCGATACGACGTCGACATCTACCTTAACGGAATCCTTAAAATACGGTCCGCCCTGGACAATACGGTGTCCGGCTGCCTTGATCTCGTCCAGAGATGCAACGATCTTATACTCAACCAGAGCATCCATCAGCAGATCAACTGCTACCTGATGATTCGGAACCGGGACATCCTTGGAGATCTTCTCTCCGTTGACGTTAATACCGAAAATACCCATCGGCAAGCCGATCCTTTCGATGTTTCCGCTAGTCAGAACCTTTCCTTCAGGCATCTCAAACAACTGGAATTTCAGTGAGGAACTGCCCGAGTTAACCGCCATTACTTTTGTCATAGTTTTCTCCTTACCTAATCGTTTTTTCTATTTTTCTGGCATATTCAATCAGAAGATCATTTTCTTCTTTCATCATTTCATTCATAATATCATTCAGTTTATGATCTTTTTCTATCATTTTAAGGTTTTTTTCATAATCGTAGAGCTGATTCAGCGATCTTTTGATCAGATCCTGAATAGCACTTTTGGATACTTTGTAGTTCTCAGCAATCTCATTCATCGAAAGATCCTCATTAAAATACTCATCAAGTATATCTCTTTGATGTCTCGTAAGAAGATCTCCGTAATAGTCCAGCATCAGACATTCCAGTTCCCGGTTACGCTGCATGTTTCAGTTCTCCTATGATGGATTCAAGATAAAGATCGAAATCAAACGTCTGAATATCGTCGATTCCTTCCCCTGTCGTGACATATCTTACCGGGACACCGGTCAGGTGCTTGATCGGAATGATGATGCCTCCTTTTGATGTACCGTCCATTTTTGTAAGTATGATGCCGTTGAGATCCGTTACTTCATTGAACAGTTCGGCTTGCGAAAGGCCGTTCTGTCCGGTGTTGGCATCGATGACCAGCCATCTGTCGTGCGGAGCTCCTTCGATCTGTTTTGCTATGACTCTGTTCATCTTCTCCAGTTCGTTCATCAGGTTGACCTTGTTCTGAAGCCTTCCGGCCGTATCGCAAATCAGAATATCCGCATTTTCTTTTAAAGCAAAACGGCATCCTTCAACAAGAACGGAACTGGGATCTTCGTTCTCTTTTCCGCAGACGCAAGGTACTTCCAGTCTATCGGCAAGCCGTTTTAGCTGTTCTACGGCACCTGCTCTGAATGTATCCGCCGCAACCAAAACGACACTTTTCCCTTCTTTTTTATAGAGATCCGCCAGTTTTGCACAGGTAGATGTCTTTCCGGAACCGTTGACACCAACCATCAGGATGACAGAAGGCCCGTTTTCGTTGTATACAGGGTTATCTTCCGGCGTTTCAAAATAGAGCTCTTTGAAAACATCACTCAGCAGTTCCAGCATCTGATCGGAATTCAGATAGAAAAAAGATTCATCCTCTTTCTGCATGAAACGGTCGCAGATCTGTTCGGCCGTCTTGTATCCGATGTCTGCTTCGATCAAGGTGATCATCAGCTGTTCCATGAAATCTTCTTTGTTTTTGGTATTGTTTTCGGTTATAAAACGCAGTTTTCTGCCCAAAGAGCTCTTTGTCTTAGAAAACCCGTGAAGGTATTTTTCTTTACTGGCGTTTGAAGAAAAAAGACCCATCAGGATACCGCCTCATGGCTTTCTTCCGGTTCAGCCATCTCGATCGCATCGACAAGTTTTACTTTCAGCAGCTGAGAAATGCCTCGTTTCTGCATTGTTACGCCATACAGGGTATCGCACTGTTCCATCGTACCTGGACGATGCGTAATGATCAAAAACTGCGATCTGTCGGCAAATTCCTTGACGTACTTCGCGAAACGTTCGACGTTAGCGACATCGAGCGAAGACTCGATCTCATCGAAAACGATCAAAGGCTGCGGTCTGACTTTCAGTATCGTGAAAAGAACACAAATGGCGATCAATGCCTTTTCACCCCCGGAGAACAGTCTGATTGACTTAACGGCCTTTCCTGGAGGCTGAACATCGATGTCGATACCGGTATTCAGGATATCGTCAGGATCTTCCAGGACCAGTCTCGCTCTGCCTCCTCCGAAAAGCTTGGCAAAAGTCTTTGGAAGTTCAGCATTGATTGCATCGAAAACTTCCGAAAACTGCGTTTTCATGATTTCGTCCATCTCATCGATCGCCTGAAGGATCTTGTCTCTGGAAGCGATCAGATCGTCGTAGTTCTTCTTCAGGAACTCGTATCTTTCGTTGATCTCTTCAAACTCTTCCGGAGCAGCCATGTTGATGTTGCCCAGATCCTGTATCTCTTTTCTTAACGAAATGACTTCATTTCTGGCGTCTTCACTGATTTCAAGCTCGCAGTTTTCCAGAGCGTATTCATAAGTCATCTGATATTCGGAAGCCAGTCTTGCCAGATCGCTTTCCAGCTTGGTGGCAACGACCGCTTTGTTGGTATTGATCTGCGCTACAGCATTCCTGGATTCATCAAACTGTCTTCTGATCTGACGGATCTGCTGATCCTTACGATCGATGTCGGCAGAAAGTTTCATTCTCTCTTCCCTCTTAAGTTTTAAAGAAGTAGAGAGCTCATCTTTTCTGGCATAGTTTTCGGCCAGCTGGGCTATGACGGAATCCTCGATCGTTTCCTGCGACTTGTTCGGAATGATCATGTCGTAATCTGACCGCAGCTTTTCATATTTCGCGCGTTTCGTATCGACGATCGGTTCCAGCTGAGCAATGGCAATACGCTTCTCTGTCAATTGAGAATCAAGACTTTCTTTCTGGGAAACAAGATCGTTGTATTTTTTTACGGCAAGCTGGCCTTCGGCCTGATAGGATACATAATCGTTCTCTATTCTTTTCAGTTCGGATTGTGCCGTGATCAGAGAAATCTCATTCTTTACCTTACCGCCGGTCATGGAACCGCCCTTGTGGACGATATCCCCTTCCAGAGTCACGATCTTGTAACGGTAATTCAGAAGATATGCCAGACTGTTGGCATTTTCCAGATTATCGGTAAGGATCGTATTGCTTAAAAGGCTTTCTCTGACGATATCGAATTCCGAAGAACAGTGGCAGAAGTCAGCAGCAACGCCCAGATAGCCTTTCGTATTGCTGCAGACGATTTCATCTTCCTGTCTTAGGTCGTAGATCCTGCATACTGTTTCCGGCAAGAAAGTAGCCCTTCCGGAACGGTTTTTCTTAAGGAATGCGATGGCTTTTCTAGCTGCTTCTTCATCCTTGGTGACGATATGATAAACACTGCCGGCCAAAGCGGTAGCAATAGCTTCTTCATATCCTTCATTCGGATGGATCTCCTGGCCGATGACACCCATGATGCCAAAGAATGACGACTTGTTGTTCATGATCGCCTGCACGCCGGAATGGCTGGCAGATGAGAACGGATCGGAAATAACGTTCTTAAGGATTTCCATGCGGCTGGATAAGCGGTTTACGATACCTATGGCCTCGTCTTTCTTCAAAGAGGCTTCCGCCAGTTCAATGGCAGTGTTTTCCTGATTGGTATTTAAAAGCTCCAGCTCCGCTCTGAGTTTATTCAGTCTTTCCAGACGGTCGTCGTATTCGTATTTCGCTTCGGCGATATGGGATTCCATTTCCTTGATTTTTTCTTCAGAAGAACCCATTTCAATCGCATACTTTCTCTTCTCGTCGATCTCGATCTTTCTGGCTTCCAGGATCTGTATCTCGTTGATGACATTCATCAGCCTTTCCTGAATGGAGTTGATTTCCTTATCGAAGCCGCGAAGCTTGTTTTTGTTCTCGAAATTGTTGTTTTCATGGATCTGCATTGTCGTTTCCTGCATGGCAATGGTCGTTTCCAGATCAAACAGCGATTTTTCCAGTTCGTTTTTCTGATCATTCAGATTCTGAATGTCATTGACCAGAACGGCAACCTCGATCTGTTCCAGCTTGGATTTCATTTCTCGGTACAATTCGGCTTTTCTGGCCTGCCTTTTTAGTGGAGAAACCTGTCTTTCCAGTTCAGAAAGAATATCAAAAGTCCTGTCCAGATTTTCCTTGGTTCTCTCCAATTTATTCAATGATTCGATTTTTCTCTTCTTGTATTTCGATACACCTGCCGCATCTTCAAAGACCTCTCTGCGGTCGTATGGCTTGGCGTCTGCGAAATTCATGACGTTGCCCTGCGATATCATTGACAGAGAGTTCTTGCCTAATCCTGTATCCATGACCAGATCCAGAATGTCTTTATATCTGACATTCTTGTGATTGATCAGATATTCGGCATCCTGATCGGTGTTGTAGATCCTTCTGGTCAGCTCGACCTCGTCCAGATCGGAGTTCAGAAGATGCTGGGAGTTATCGAAAACAAGCGTAACTTCTGCCATGTTCATGGCTTTTCTGTCTTCCGAACCGGCAAAAATGATATCCGTCATTTTCTCGCCTCTCAGCGACTTGACCGACTGTTCACCCAGAACCCATCTGATCGCATCGGAGATGTTCGACTTGCCGCATCCGTTTGGACCGACTATGCCGGTAACAGGATCATCGAAGGTGATTTTTATATTGTCAGCAAAGGATTTAAACCCCTGCATTTCGATACGTTTTAAAAACATCCAGCCTCCTTTTCAGCTTATATCATTATAACAGATTCAGAATATATTAAAATACGACTTCTTGTGTTATTTTACCGTTTTAAACCGAAGCTCATCCGTATTGCAGTCGTTTTCCAGAAGTTCCGTAATGCCGTTGCGGTATCTGATGGGATAAGTGTTGTTCCCGTCATCCAGAACATATCCTTCTTTCTTACCGATATACTTCCTGAACGGGTCAGTCTTGATATACATCAGTACCCTGTTACCCTCTGCCAGAGAGTATGGCCTGATCTTTTTTCCGGTACGTTCTTCGTATGCTTCGATCAGATCGGCTATTTCGTTGTCGTGCAGTTCCGTAGAGAGGATTACAGATTCGAAACCGTTCTTTTTCAGGAATTCGTAGGTGTGTGAATTGCAGCAGTTCAGCGTATAATAGGCAATCTTGCGTTCTGCATCACAGAACAGCCCGCCCCATTCGCAGATAACCGCCTTATCCGTATCCGGATATAAAGATCCGCGGTTTACGACCGGATATACCGTATATTCATTCTCGTCCGAATAAAGAAAACCGTCTTTTTCTATCAGATCCCGGAAAGAGATTTCATCAGCCAATGGTCTGGTTTTGTAAGATGGAAGTACACCCTTGTGTCTGAAGCTGTTCAGTCTATGCAGGTTCAAGCTTTCAATCGCATCCCTTCTGATCTGATTCAGTTCCTTGACCGGCAAAAAGGCATCTTCCGTTTCTGCGGTGAATTCTTTCAGGCAATAGACCGTATCATTCAGTCTGTCGAACTGTTTCCTGATGTTTTCTTCGTTTAGAGGCAGTTTTTGGGCTTTCTGAGCGATGATAGAACTCTGATAAGTATATTCCTCATCCGGATATTTCATCTGCACAGTGACTTCTTTATCAGGCAGAATGACCGCATGTATACACAGAGGAATTCTTTTTTCTTCTCTTTCCGTGACTTCTTTTTCCAGAAGATAGTCGTAAGTCTTATAGACCTTTCCTCTTAATCTATCTTCACAGCGGATGCTGACGACGTCTCCCTTATCCGCATGGCTTACCAGCAGATCGTTCTTGTATAGCATGTTTACGATGCACCCGAAATCATTGATCCGGATACCGTCGAACTGATTCAGCGGTCTGCTTAAACGGATATATACCGATCCGTTTTTGCAGTTTACCGTTTCCCCTATTTCTATGCCAAGATGGTTCGGCGTTTTCTGACCGAAAAGATCTTCTTTTCCATGAAGCAGATCGCTGGTAAAGTTGCGGTTAAAAAGGACTTTCAGATTATCGATATCATCCTGCGAAGGAACGTATTCTCTGTTTTCATAAAAGGAATCTATCGCTTTGCGGTAAACGGATGTCACATAACCGACATAGGCCGGAGATTTCATTCTTCCTTCGATCTTAAAGGAAGAAACGCCTGCTTCGATCAGCTTCGGAATATCATCAATAAGCATCATGTCTTTCGGCGAAAGAAGATAATCTGTATCGGTCCTGATCCTGTTGCCGTTTGGATCCTTCAAGGCATATTTGAGGCGGCAGCACTGAGCGCACATCCCCTTGTTGGCAGAGCGGTTCTTGGTAGCGGAAGACATCAGACACTGTCCGGAATAGGAAACACAGATGGCGCCATGGACGAATGTTTCTATTTCTATTCCCTGTCTGCAGGCTTGCCTGATAAAATCCAGATCCGATTCTCTTGCGATGACGACTCTGCTGAAACCGAGTTTCTTCGCAGTCTGTATTCCGACTATGTTGTGAATATGCATCTGGGTAGAACAGTGCAGTTCAAAGTCCGGAAAACGTTGCTTGATGACATCGTAAAGACCAAGGTCCTGTACCAGCAGAGCATCGACATTGCTGCTGTAGCAGTATTCCGCTTCTTTAATGGCGTTGGAAAACTCTTTTTCCGTAAGCAATGTATTTAATGTAACAAAAACGCGTACATTCCTTAAATGCGCATATTCTATCGCTTTTTTCAGTTCGTCATGGTCGAAATTGCCCGCAAAAGCTCTTGCCGAGAAATTCTTTCCGCCAAGATAGACGGCATCGGCGCCGTTGCTGATCGCGGCCTTAAGGCATTCGAAGTTGCCTGCCGGAGCAAGCAATTCAGCTTTTTTCATTCTTGTACTCCAGAGAAAGACCTCCCAGCGAGGTTTCCCGTAATTCTATGGCAAGTTTCTTGCCGGTATAGTTCATCGTCTGCACGACGGTATCGAAACTGATCAGATTTTCTTTGACCTGATAGAGCTGTTTGGCCAGATAGGCACAGTCGAAGGCTTTCAGAACACTGATGGCGTTTCTTTCAATACACGGTATGATGACATAACCCAGGACTGGATCGCATGTCAGACCCAGGAAGTGTTCAATGCCCATTTCGGCAGCGTATTCGATGGTTTTCAGCTTTTCATGGTTGTAATAGGAAATTGCAGCGGCAGCCATGGAACAGGCGGCGCCAATTTCCGCCTGACATCCTCCGGTCGAACCGGCGATCGAGGCGTTGGTTTTGATGCAGTTTCCGAAAATTCCGGCTATTGCGAGCATGTCGCAAAGCATGTCATCATCTACATTCTTGTTGAAGTGCAGGAAATACATGAGAGAAGTCAGAATACCGCAGGCACCCAGCGTCGGAGCGGTACACATCAGGCCGCCTGCCGCATTTTCTTCGCAGGCCGCATAGGAATAGGCGGTCAGATAATCCTGATCCGTTTTGGCTTTCTGATATAGCTTTCCGGCGATTCTGTAGTAGTTCAGTTCCTGATTAAGAAGTCCGTCTCTGTTAAGACCGTTGTTGACAGTCTCGTACATGACTTTGAGGCATTCCTTGAGATGATCTTTCAGATCCGTTTCATGGGAATAGATGTATTCAATCAAAGCCGTATTCTTGTCTCTTAGCGTTTTCTTTATTTCTTCAAAGCAGTTTTCCGGATAGACTTCTCTTTGATCTCCACAGTCGTATTCTTTGATGGAAACGGCTCCTCCTCCCAAAGAAAGACCGTGCCAAAGCGGATATTCATGGTTTTCATCTCTGCCGAGGATGTTCATGACATTATCCTTGCAGTCGAAATCGTATCTGATGTCTATATTCTCCGTTTCCAGAGCTTTTTTCAGTATTTCGATTGTCCCATGCCCTTTTGCGGTAAGTGCCAGAGAACCGCCTAAAACGACCTCATAGGAGGTGCATTCCGGATAGGCGTTCCTGTAGTATCCGGCAATACGGTATGGTGCGATGGTGTGAGAGCTTGAAGGTCCGTATCCTATCTTATACAGCTGTCTTATTGCCTGCATGGTTTCCTTTCTTTAACAGATCCAGAATGAATAGTTCCAGATGTGCGCTGTTCGATATCGAGCTGTTGCTCTTGCATTGCATATCTAGAAGACACAAACCGTTCAGGAGTTCCATGATCTGACTGCTGTTAAGTTTCTGCAGCGACTGGAAAGCCTTGTTCAGCCGGTAATCGCTGGAATCGGTCAGTTCAGCGATCTCATGTCTTCTTTTCCCGTTCTCCTGGTAATAAGCTACCTGATAAAGGTATCTTAGCTGATTCGCAAGTAAACTGATTATGCCAAGCACGGAATCCGTTTCGCTGAGCATCTTTCTCTCGATACGGATGGTTTCAGAAACATCTTTCCGGGTCATCGCATTGATCATTTCAAAAACATCATTTTCATCGGATGCGGTACATAGTTTCAGAACGACATCGGCAGTGATCTTTTCCGGATAAAGCGTAAGCAGTTCAATGTTTCTGTTCAGAAGCGTAATGTTGCGTTTACAGATGTTTCCTAGAACCGATACGGCATCCTGAGAGATGTCAAGATTTTCTTCTTTGACTCGGGTTTTCAGATAGGAATTGAAATTATTGTAGTCGTAGTTCTTGTAATCGATGACTTCCGCATTAGCGGATATTGTCTTGTAAGCTTTCAGGCGGGAATTGAAGTTATCGGTGAACGTATAGAAAATCAGATCGGTTTCATATAAGGGATTTGAAACATATTCATACAGACCGCTTAATTCTTCGTCTGGGATCCTTTTTGTGAGAAAGAAAGGCTGATTAACCAGAATGACGTTTCTTGGAGAAAACAAGGAGCTGGAGCTGCACGCTTCCAGCATCTGATCGATGGTGAAATCCTTTTCGCCGCCGTCAAACCGGATGATCTGCGTATCCGGAACGGACGTGAATTCATTGATTTTCTGACGGATCAGGTACTCCTCCTGTCCTTTGAGAATGTATATCATCTAACTAATTATAACAAATTCGCCTTTTCCCGTAGTAATAAAGTCCAGAAAGCGGCTGAATGAGAAAGTGATGGTCCCATCGTCTTTTGTTACGTAGTACTTTACCTTGTAGTCGTCAAGTATGGACAGGACAATATTGTGAGGATGTCCGTATCTGCCGGAAGTGGAAATGATCGCGAAACGGGTCAGTATCGAAGAGATGAAGTAACGGCTGCTTGAAGTATAGGAACCGTGATGAGCCACCTTGAGGATATCGATTTTCATCGGGCCGTAACGGTACAAGAGTTCTTTCTCCATGTCTGAAGAAATATCCCCGGTAAACAGAAACGAGACAGAACCGATCCTGGCGGAATAAACAAGAGACGAATCGCTGTCGTTATCCGAACCGCAAAGATCATAGTATTTCAGAAATACTTCCTTTTTCTGATAAAGAAACGTCCTATCCGATTCAGTGAATACGAACGGATGCTTATCTTTCCGGATATCATTCAGATAAGCGAACAGAAAGCAAATGGAAATAATACGAAAAATGGCAATCAGAAACAGTTTTTTCATAAAAAAATGAGCAGGACCTCCTACTCATTATTCACGTAATTTTAACTGATTCCTAACTGATTTTTAAGATCTTAACATCGTATGGCTGATCTACGGATACCTGACAGACGTCATTCACTCTTCTGTCCATGATCGCTTCAGCCAACGGTGTAACGTTAGACAGCAGACCGTTAAGCGGATCGGCTTCTACAGAACCGACGATCTTGTATTCGACTTCCATTCCGGTATCAAGTTCTTTAATCAGCACGGTAGAACCGATACGGACATAGTTAGTCCTTCTCTTATCGGAAATAATCTCGGCGTTCTTGATCTGGTGTTCCAGTTCCTTGATTCTGGACTCCACCTTGGCCTGATGATCTCTTGCCGCATCGTAATCGGCATTCTCGGAAAGGTCACCCAGTGCTCTGGCTGCCTTGAGTTCTTCAATGACTTCTTCTCTTGTTACATGTATCAGCGTATCAAGCTCTTTTTTAAGGTCGTTAAGACCTTCTTCGGTTACATAAAATTTCTCTTCCATACTTCCTCCGGCTTATGATTATATCATTTTCTCGTTGAATATACTATTGATTTTCGTTTTCAGCAGATCGATGGCGACCGTATTGCTTTTGCCTTGCGGAATGATGATGTCGGCATACTGTTTCGTCGGTTCCAGAAACTGGTCGTGCATCGGCTTAACGGTCGTCAGATACTGTTCCGTGATGTTCTCGACTGTTCTGGCTCTTTCAATGACGTCTCTTTGCAGTCTGCGGATAAAACGCACATCTGCCGGAGTATCGACGAAGATCTTGATGTCTTCAAGATCCCTGATTTCTTTGTTGTATAAAGCAAAAAGCCCTTCAATGATCAGAACATCGGCAGGATGAACAATTTCCGTTTTATCGGAACGGTTATGAACGGTATAGTCGTATGTCGGCTTCTCGATACTTTCGCCGTTGATCAGTTTCTTGATGTGTTCGGTCATCAGATCAAAGTCAAAGGCAAGCGGATGATCGTAGTTGGTCTTGACCCTTTCTTCCATCGGCAGATCGGTCTGGTCCTTGTAGTAGTCGTCTTCCTTGATGATGTTGATGGATTTGGTATACCTGAATTCCTCGATTAGGATATTGGCGATCGAAGACTTTCCGGAACAGGTACCTCCGGCAATGCCGATAACAACTGGTTTCGTTCTGCTCATATAAATCTCCTTAATATGGTTCACACGCTAGCATGTATCTTTCAACATTGTACTGGTGTTCAGACTCCGTTCTGGCGAATACAGTACCGCCATCGCACCAGTTTGCGCAGAAGAAATAGTATCCATCCGACGTATCAGGATGCAGTGCGGCCCTGATGGATGTTTCATTTGCACAGCATATCGGTCCAGGAGGCAGTCCCTGAATCGTATATGTATTGTACGGATCCCACTGATGCGTATATCTGGTTTCATCGCCGTGTTCATGGCATTCTTCTTTGGTAAGATCAAACGCATAACAAGCCGTAACCGTTGAGCTAAGCGGTATGTAGTCCTCCATTCTGTTAACGAATACGCCGGATACGAGCGGAGCATCATCTACGTTTCCTGTTTCCCACTGAACAATGGATGCCAGAGTGAACACTTCGTGGACAGAGAAATCGGAAGCGGCAAAATCAGCTTCGTACTTCTCGTAAATCTCGAGCGTCCTGTCCAGGAATTTTCTGGTGATCTCATCGCAGTTGGTAAACTCGAAGAATTCATAAGTATCAGGGAAAAGATAGCCTTCCAGATAGTATTTTATGTTTTCCCCAAAAATATCTTCCGTCAGGAATGGATATTCATTCATGTAGGAACGCACGGTTTCTTCGTTGTTCCAGTATTCCAAAAGCTCTTCTTCCTTTACGGTCGTATTTTCACCGATCTTTCTGGCAAAAGAACGGATAAAGTCTCCTTCATCGAAAGACAGTGTAACTGTATCCTGATGGGCATTCTTTGGATTCGCCAGGAAAGCCATCAGTTCATCCAGCGTGATGTCATGCGTACTTCCGTTTTCATCAGTGATCTGATGCGGAATCTCGAAATAGCCAGCGGAAAAAGAGTATCCCGATATGATCCGGTTATAATAGTAGACGATATCTGCATCCTTGATGATCTTCATGGCTTCAAGCTTCTCCAAAGTGGACTTGCCGTAAGCTCCTTCATCCACGACAAAAGCAGTCGTTTCGCATCCTGTAGAACCGTCTTCGCAGATCTGGCCTTTCAGGAAAGCCTTTGTCGGTTTTAAGGCCGATTTAATATATATAAGAACTCCGGCAAAGATCCCGATCAAAAGAAACAGGATCACCAGAATACTGATAACGATCTTAGTTCTCTTCTTCATAAGCGGATACCACCTCATCGATCATCTGCATCTCTTCTTCATCCTCTACAGGATAAAGATTTCCTTCATCGTCATAGATCAGAGGATAAAGCTCATCTTCCTTCCCTTCCTCGTATACTACTACATACTGTTTATCGTTGGCATCAAAAGTCATGTAGATTTTCATCTCCACTTCTTTGCCGTTTTCATCGGTAATAAAAATACTGTTTTCTTTCATAATGATTGCTTTCTTTCGGTTAACGAAACAGACTCTCCGGTTAGGGAGAGCTGTTTCAACAGTTATTCGTTTTAATCAGAAGCGATTCCTCATGATTCCTTGCTTTCAAGATAATATCTCACAAGTTCTTCGATGATCTCGTAGCGTTCAACCTGCTGGATATTATTACGTGCGTTTTTATGTGAGGAAATATAGGCGGGGTCATTGCTCATCAGATAACCCGAGATCTGATTTACGGCATTGTAACCTCTTTCTTCAAGAGCTTCGGAAACTTCTTTTAATAGCTGTTTCATGTTCTCTCTTCTGATCTCTTCAGAAGTAAACAGCATTGTTCTTGACATATTAGAAGCCATATTCTACCTCCTTTTCCTCATTATACACTATATCGGTACTTATTGGACGAACTTTTCTACTTCGTTCAGGATGAGCTGAGGATCGGTATTGATGCCTCCACCCTGGGCCAGATCCGGCTTGCCTCCGCCTCTTCCGTTGGCTAATGCGCAGGCCTTGGAAATGATCTCTCCGCACTTGATTCCGGCTTCCTGGGCCTTGTTTCCGGCAGATGCGACCATCGACAGTTTTTCACCGTTCTTATTTACAACGAACACGAAGCCGCCGTCCAGCTTGTTCCTGATGCCGTTGGCATAGTCTTTCAGATTTCCTTCATATCCATCAACAGAGAGCAGCAGATATCTGTATTTGCCGTTGTCTTTCGCCTTGCGGATCAGCGAATTGGCTTCCTCGTTCATCAGCTTCTCTTTCAGCATCTTCAGTTCGCTGTTCAGGGAAGTGTTTTCGTTCTTCAGCTGAAGCAGACGGTCGTAGATCATGTCAATGTTTTTCAGTTTCAGTTCATCCTTAAGAACGTCCAGTTTATGTTCGTAATCCTTGAAAGCTTCATAGGCTTTCATTTTCGTCATTACTTCCATTCTTCTGATACCGGAACCGATGGATTCTTCGGAAACGATCTTGAAGACACCCAAATCAGCCGTATTGGAAGCGTGTGTACCGCCGCAGAATTCCTTGGATACATCGCCCATCGATACGACTCTGACCTTATCGGTATACTTCTCATCGAAAAGAGCGATTGCGCCGGTCTTCTTGGCTTCTTCGATAGGAAGGATTTCGGTAGTGACAGGCAGCTGTAAAGCGATGAAGCTATTTACCAGTTCTTCGATTTCGTTCAGCTGATCTGGAGAAACCTTCTCGTAGTGTGAAAAGTCGAAACGGGCATAATCCTTGCAGACATAGGAACCGGCTTGAGCGACATGTGAACCCAGAACCTTGATCAAAGCCGACTGCAGCAGGTGCAGCGAAGAATGGTTGGCACGGATCTTCAGTCTGTCATCCGCGTTGATTTCCTGCTTCAGGACATCGTTTTCTCTGACTGTTCCCTCTTTTACGATGATGTGATGTAAAAACTGTCCGTTCGGAGCCTTTTTGACATCTTTTACTTCAGCTTTGAAACCGTCGTTGTATATAACACCGGTATCGGCACACTGGCCGCCGGATTCCGCATAGAAGCAGGATTGATCGAATACCAGATCCCCTTCCTCGTTCAATTCATCGGTTCTGACTCCGTTGATAAACAGGCCGGTAACTCTGCCTTCATCTTTCGTCTTTTCATAACCGGTAAAAACAAACGGTTCATTGAAATTCAGCAGGTCTTCCGACTGGTTGTGCATGGATTCTTCGACGTCTCTGGCGTTCCTGGCCATTTCTCTTTGCCTGTTCATGCATCTTTCGAAGCCTTCCAGATCGCATTTCAGTCCTTTTTCTTCAGCCGATTCAATCGTCATTTCTTTCGGGAATCCGTAAGTGTCATACAGCTTGAAGATCACTTCTCCGCTTAAAATGCCGTTTTCAGCCTTTTTCAGCTCTTCTGACAGAAGTTTTTCACCGTTTGACAGCGTCAGCAGGAACGACTCTTCTTCCTTCAGAATCAGCTTTTTAACGAAGTCTTTCTTGTCCATCAGATACGGATAAAAGTCCTTCATGTTTTCGCAGACGGTATCTACGATCTCGTACAGGAACGGCTTTTCAATGCCGATGTTGCGTCCGTATCTCATCGCTCTTCTTAAGACTCTTCTTAAGACATAGCCTCTTCCTTCATTGGAAAATGTCGCGCCGTCAGACAAGGCAAATACGCAGGTACGGATATGGTCGGCAATGACTCTGTAAGCCATCTTGTCTTCCGCGTATTTCTTGGCGGCGAACTCTTCGGTCTTACGGATGTAAGGCAGAAACAGGTCCGTATCGAAATTGGTTTCGCCGTCCTGTATCATGCAAACAAGTCTTTCCAGTCCCATGCCGGTATCGATGTTCTTCTGAGGAAGTTCCTTGAAGTTTTTTCTGTCGACGCCTTCCTTGGCATCGTATTGGGAGAATACGTTGTTCCATAGTTCGACATAACGGTCGTTCTCCATTTCATCGAAGAACAGCTTTTCGCCGATTCCTTCCGGATCGTATTTCGGACCGCGGTCGTAGTAGATCTCAGAATCCGGTCCGCAAGGACCTTCACCGATCTGCCAGTAATTGTCGTACGATTTCAGAATATGCGAAGGATCAAGACCGATCTGTTTTGTCCATATATCGTAGGATTCCGTGTCGTCAGGATATACCGTTACATAGATCCTGTCGGGATCGAAGCCGATCCATTCCGGAGAAGTCAGAAACTCCCAGGACATCTTCAGCGATTCTTCCTTGAAGTAGTCGCCGATGGACCAGTTTCCCAGCATCTCGAAGAAAGTATGATGTCTGGATGTCTTTCCTACATTCTCGATGTCGTTTGTTCTGATGCACTTCTGGGCGTTGGCAATACGGTTGGATTGCGGTTTTTCTCTGCCGTCGAGATATTTCTTCAAGGCTGCAACGCCGGAGTTGATCCACAGAAGCGTAGGATCGTTGACCGGAATCAACGATGCTCCCGGTTCGATCATGTGATTCTTCGATCTGAAAAAATCCAGAAACATTTGTCTAACCTGATTACCACTAAGATTCTTCATTGTCTATCCTCCTAAAATAAAAAAGGCGGCCTAAGGGCGCATCTGCGCGTTACCACCTTAATTTGTCGCTCTTGTTCTTAACGCGAATGACACGTCAGGCATTGCCCTGAATCCAAGGAAGCAGCTTCATCCGTCCCTTCCTGTATCCTTCCACCACCCGGATACTCTCTATTAGGTTCTGACGGATTACTCATCTTCCAGTCTATATTAGCATATTTTATTTAAAATCAGTTATTTTTTTCTGCGTTGTGTATCGCTACCAGGAGTCCCGGTGCAAGCAGGACGTTCGTGATCAGTTCGACGATAAAGTTCAGACTTGTCAAAGCGGCCAGCATTACGGTGAACGACGATCCGAAGAAGATGATCAGGCAAAGGAACAGCGTTCCGGTATTGACGATTGGCGCAACAGCGGAAGCCAGTACAATAGCTGCCGTTTCATTCTTCTTTTTCAGCAGATGGTAGGTACAGGCAGACAGCAGTCCTGCCAGAGCACCTTTCAGGATACATACGGATATCGTAACGACAGGTCTTGCCGCAAGCATCGTCGCACCGGAAGGATCCGCTCCTGTTACGACCATGATCGCAACGACAATACCGAATACCAGACCCATGATCATGCCGATGAAAGGTCCGAATACAGCACCGGCTACGATGATTGGAATCAGCGTCAGAGTAATAGGGAATGCTCCGAAGTTGATAAATGTCGCAACACACTGCAAAACGGCTACGATAGCCGCAAATACGATAATAACCGTTCTTCTTCTAAGTTTCTCATTCATCTTTCAAGTCTCTCTTTCAATGTTGTTGCACGTTGTTTCATATTACGTGACAGACCCTGTTTGAACAAAGTCTCGTCTCCTATTATAACAAGTTTTTTTCTGGCGCGGGATATTGCCGTATAAATCAGTTTTTTATTCAGCATATGTATGTTGTTTCTGTTGAAAATGAAATAGACGATCTGATATTCCGATCCCTGGGATTTATGAACCGACATGGCATATGCCAGAGAGAGATCCGCGAGGTCATCGAAGGCATAGAAAACATATACGCCGGAATAGTTGACCATCAGATACTTCTCTTTCATGTCGATTTCTTCCAGAATTCCGATGTCGCCGTTGTATACGTCATCGGTCGGCCTGTTCTTGAGCTGCAGGATCTTGTCCCCTTCTCTGAAGATATGATCTCCGACTCTTCTCTCGTTTTTGTCGATGCTTCTTGGATTGAAGGTATTCTGTAGAAGGATATTAAGATTGTCTATTCCCCATTCTCCCTTGTACATCGGGGAAAGGATCTGTATCTCATCAAGCGAATAACCTTCTTTCAGATCTTCCCTGATCAGGGAGATCAGATCGAAATCCCCTCTTTCATACGGATAGAAGTGAATGTCTTTTTGATATCTGGAGATATCCGCATTGTTTTTGATAATGTCGTCCGCAAGAGAAATGATCTCGTTGTCTTTATCCTGTCGGTAATTGAGATCCAGAAGTGTCACGGGAATCCGTTTCGATTCGATCAGGTCATTCAGCAGATTTCCGGGTCTGATGGAAGGAAGCTGGTTGTGGTCTCCGATGATGCAGATCTTTTTGATCCTGGAGCAGGCTTTCAGCAAAGATGCGAAAAGCGAGTTGTCTACCATGGAGAACTCGTCGATGATGATCGCGTCGTAGAGGATCGGATTATCCATGCCGAATACGAACGTATTGGTTTCTTTGTCCCATCTCAGCAAGGAATGAATCGTCTTTGACTCTACTTCGCAGATCTCGGCAATCCTCTTTGCCGCTCTTCCTGTTGGAGCCGCTATGACGAGATTTGAAAACGGGAAAACGCTCTTGAAGATATCGGACATCGTTTTGATGATGGTTGTCTTTCCGGTACCTGGTCCTCCGGTAATGATGGAGATGCCGTTTAGGAAAAAAGAGCGTATCGCCTGTTTCTGTTTCTCGTCATAGGCGATTTTCAGGCTGTTTTCAGCGTTTTTTATCCCTTCCTCGATCAGAATATCATCCGCATCCATATCGCTCGTAAATGATTTCAGAAAATCGCAGATGAAGAGCTCATCGTAGTAGTCGGAAGACAGATAGTAACGTCCTTCCTCTTTGATGATGTATTCTTTCTCTTCGCATCTTTCGATGATCTGCTCAAGATTGTCCATGCCGCCATAATAGAAAACAAGACGCTGCAGTTCATCCTCCGTGATGTATAAATCGCCGGAATTGAAGGTATAGTCCGTTAGAAGCCTGATCAGGAATGCTTCACGGTACTTGTTCTGGGCATCGTCGAATTCGTTTTTCATCGCAAAAGTACGGACCTTATCGAAACTCATGCCATAGACTTCGTTATAGAAACGGAAAGGATTGTCTTTGGCAACTTCAACCGTTGCGAGTTTGAAGCGGTTGAATATCTTTTGCGCTTCCAGATTGTTGAAACCGTTGGAAACAAGATAAAAAAGAATCTCGTTTTCCGGATCGTTCATCTGCTGAAAACCTTCCTGCAAAGATGCATACTGCTTCTCGCTCAGATCGACTTCAAAAATCTTCGAAGGGTCTTCCTTAAGGACTTTCAGTGTATCGCTTCCGAAATGCAGATAAACTTTTTCAGCGGTTTTCTTGCCTATGCCCGGAAAAGCGCTGCTTTTCAGATAGGAAATGATCTCTTCTTTCTGATCGGAAAGGTATTTCTCTATCGTCAGCATCGTAAACTGCAGACCGTATCGGTAATGTTCCGTATAATGGCCTGTCAGTACATACTTCTGCCCCGGCTCAAAATCAAAAGAAGGTCCGGTAACCGTGATCGTCCCTTCTTCAGTCTTGAATCTGGTGACCATGTAATTGTCCGATTTGTACAGTACATGGGTAAATTCGCCAGTCAGTATTTCAATCAGTTCATCAGCCATTTTTTACTCTTTGATCAAGCCATTCGCCGACATCCGTTCCATTGATGTAGGTCTTTTCGATGACACCTCCGCCCAGCAGCATTCCATCCTTGTAGAAGACGGCCTGCTGTCCGGGGGTTACGGATTTCACTTTCTGCGGATAGTATAGAATTGCCTCGTTGTCAGTCAGCTTCTTTAAATGTACCTCGTTGTCGTTCTGACGGTAACGGAATTTGCACTGGATGTCCATTTCATCGGAAATGTATTCGATCCAGTTGATGTCGCAAATGTAGGCAGAATCGGAATCCAGATAGGATTCATTCTTAACGGATGTCAAATATAGAATGTTGTTTAGAACATCTTTCCCTACGCAGTAGTAAGGACCCCTGTTTCCGCCTACGCCAAAACCCTTGCGCTGACCCAGGGTATAGTAATAGACGCCTTCATGCGTTCCAATCTCTTCCAGGGTGTCGATATCGATGATCTTCCCCTGTTTCATCGGAATATAGTTTTTCAGGAATTCCCTGAAGTCTCTCTCGCCGATAAAACAGATACCGGTAGAATCCTTCTTGTCCGCAATCGGCAGATCCAGTTCATGAGCGATTCTTCTCACCTCGCTCTTTGGGATGTCTCCCAGCGGAAACAGAGAATAATTCAATGCCTTCCTGCTGACCTGCGCTAGGAAATAGGACTGGTCTTTGGAAAGATCTGCGGCCTTGTAGTAATGACGAATGCCTTCAGTTTCCAATGCCTTAAAATAGTGCCCTGTTGCAATGGCGTCGAATCCTTTCTCTCTCGCAAAACGTTCAAAATAATCGAACTTGATATATTTGTTGCAAAGAATATCAGGATTAGGCGTTCTCCCTTTTTTGTATTCCTCGATGAAGTTCCGGAATACGTAGTCCCAGTATTCCTCGATGTAATCGCTTCTCAGCAGCTGAAGGCCAAGCTTATCGGCCGTTTTTCTTGCATCGTTGTAGTCGGATTCCTGCGGGCAGATGTCGTCATTGAGGGTATTATTGCCTAATGTATCGTTGTTCAGCGCAGAATCCCAGTTACGCATAAAACAGCAGGTCACATCATAACCTGCTGATTTTAAAAGATAAGCGGCAACGGCGCTGTCGACGCCGCCGGATAAACCAAGCAGAACTTTCAAGCCGCGTCCTCGCAGAGTTCGCCGCAGATGCTGTAGTGCGGACATTTCTTGTCGCAGCCGGAAACGGCTTTCAGCTTATTGAATATTTCGATTTCTTCCACATCGTATCCTACCTGCAGATTCTTGTCGTCGATAATGATCGGACGTTTCAGCACGGAAGGATTGTGAACGACGAAGTCGCAGAGTTCGCTCAATGACATCGATTCAATGTCGACGTTGTTTTCTCTGATGATCTTGGATCTTTTAGAGATCAGATCGTCGGTTCCGTTTTCCGTACGGGAAAACAGATACCGTACCTCATCCGTATTCAGAAGTGTATTAAAAATATTCTTTTCAATAAAAGGAAGTCCTTTGTCTTTCAGATAGGCTTTGGCTTTCCGGCAGGAAGCGCAGCCTGGTGAAGTGTAGATAACGATCATCAAATGTATTATACTACAATTTGATTTTATGTTAGCTTTGATTTAAGATATTTTCAGGGATTAGTAGGCTGCGGATTTTTTCTTTCAAGAGAGATCATGGACGGTGAAAATGATCAGAAACCCCTGGCTGAACTGGGACCCTGTCCGATTAGACGGCACGAGTCGTTTACGTATCTTCTGCGTTAAAGAATAAGTGAGAAATAAAGGTGGTACCGCGCTTTGTGCGCCCTTGCGATCACCTTTTTATTTGTTTGGGAGGCTATTATGAAAAGAATGTTGTCGGGTATTAAACCTACCGGCCAGCTGACGCTGGGAAACTATATCGGTGCTTTACGTAATTTCGTAAAGTATCAGGATGACTATGAAATGGTCGTTTTCATTGCGAATCTGCACTGCATTACGGAATACCAGGATCCTGAAGATCTAAGAAAAAATCTGACGGATGCGGTAGCGCTGTACATGGCCTGCGGTCTGGATCCGGAAAAATCCGTCATCTTCCTGCAGACGGATGTACATTCCCATGCGGAACTGGGATATATCCTTGCCTGCAATACCTATCTGGGAGAACTCAACAGAATGACCCAGTTCAAGGACAAGACGGCAAAAGGTGAAAAGAACATGACTGCGGGTCTATACACCTACCCATGCCTGATGGCTGCGGATATCCTGCTGTACAATGCGAACTACGTACCGGTCGGAGAAGACCAGAAGCAGCACGTCGAACTGTGCAGAGACATCGCACAGCGTTTCAACAACAGATACGGCGAAACGTTCGTTGTCCCTGAGCCGCTGATTGCAAAGGTCGGAGCCAGAATCATGTCCCTTTCCGATCCTTCCAAGAAGATGTCCAAATCGGAAGAAACAAACAAAGGCTGCATCTATCTGCTGGATGATCTGAAATCCGCAAGAAAAAAGATCATGTCGGCCTTAACGGATTCAGTCGGAATCATTCAGCTCGACAAGGAGAATCAGCCGGGATTGTACAATCTGATCGAGATCGCTTCCGCCTTGAGCGGCAGAAGCATGGAAGAAATCGTCGATGAATTCTCAGGCGAAGGATATGGCAAGCTTAAGGGCTATGTGGCCGATGTCGTATGCGCCGAACTGGAAAAGATACAGAACAGATACCGCGAGATCATTGAATCGCATCAGATCGAAAAAGTACTGAATGAAGGCGCCATAAAAGCTTCATCGATCGCCGACAGGACGTTGGAAGAGGTCAAGAAAAAGATCGGTCTTGAGATTAAATACTAAAAACAATGGCACTCTGCCATTGTTTTTTATTCTTCTATCTCACCGGAATTGATCCTGGAGAAACGTTTCATGATCTTGTCGGATGTCGTGTTCAGATTGCTGAAAGCTGTACCAAGGCTTTCGTATGCCCTGTAGAGTTCTGCCGTTCTTTTCTCATATCTTTGGAATTCAACGGATAGTTCGCTTAGAAGATGTTCGATCTCTTTTGCTTTTTCATCCTTCAGCTGTCCCAGATAGATGGAACGGATGGCAGTAATATAAGCCATCAAGGTTGTTGGAGATACGATGTACACTTTCAAACGGTAAGACAGTTCCACCAGATCGTGGAATTCCGTATAGATCTGCGAGAATACGGCTTCCGCCGGGATGAACATGTATGCCAGATCGGCAGTTACACCGGGAATTATGTACTTCGTTGCGATATCGTTCAGATGCTTCTTGATGTCTTCCTTGAACTGTTTCTTGGCTTTTTCTCTGTCGGAAGCAGAAAGATCGCCGTCATTCATCTTTCTGTAGTTCTCCAGAGGGAATTTGGAGTCGATACAGATGAGTTTCAGCGTATTTCCGCCGAATATTACCGCATCGGCAATCGACCCGTTAGGAAGCCTGTATTGCTTCTGACAGCGTTCCTTATTATTGCCGAAAGAAGCTTCCAGAAGTGAATAAAGCTCTATTTCTCCGAAAGTTCCTCTGCTTTTCTTATCCGTCAGAATATTCTGCAAGGAAACGACATCCTCGGACAAGGCGTTGATGTTTTTCTGTGCTTCATCGATCCTGGCAAGCTTTTCGGTAATGCTGTTGAATACTTCGCTGGTCGTCTTATGAGACTGGATGATGTTGGAATTGACTCTTTCCGAGAAATTGCTGAAATCGGTATTCAAAGAACGGTTGAACTCGGAGAAATCGCGGTTGATGTTCTTCTGCATTTCAAAAACCGACCTGGTCAGTTCATTGTTCAGGTCGTTGGTTTTCTTGGCGTTGTTCAGTACGATGATCAGGATGACGATGATGGATACGGTAAACAGTCCTGCCATGATGATCAGTAACAGACTGTCGTTCATCATTCTTCCTCGTTGTTGATGTAGTCTCTTAGCAGAGCGAATCTGCTTTGGGAATTGTCGTCTTTCTCAATGCCTGTAGCCATCAGTACGAAAAACCTGGACGAGATCACGGTAAACAGAACCAGGCTTAACAGCGACAGATAATCAGAAAGATTCTTCAGCATTTTCTTCTCTTATTCTATTATACAGTTCTTCAGCGGTTTTTGCATTTAGAACCGTTTTTAATTCATCCAGAGAGAGAGTTCTTAATTTGGAGATGGAATGATACTTCTTTAGAAGTTTCATGCGTGATTTCGGTCCTAAACCCTTGATATCGTCAAGTACGGAATGATAGACGGCTTTGGAGCGGAGTTTCTTGTGATAGGTAATTGCGAATCTGTGTACTTCATCCTGCATGTTGGTGAGAAAGAAGAAAAGATTGGAGTCTTTGTTGATCGGTACTATCTGATAATCGCCGTTCATCAGATAGGACGTATTATGATGATCGTCTTTCCCCAAACCGGTCAGAATGATGTCCATGTTCAGGGACTGCAGTATCTCTTTCGCGGCATCGATCTGTATCCTGCCGCCGTCGACGATGATCAGATCCGGTCTCTCCAGACCTTCTTTCAGTACACGGAAATATCTTCTGTAAAGCATTTCTTTCATGGACTGCAGGTCGTTTGCGCCTTCTTCAAGCTTGTACAGTCTATAGTCTTTTTTTGAAGGCTTGAAGTCTTTATATACTACCATGGCTCCGACTGTATTCGTTCCGCCGGTATGGGAGTTGTCGAAAAGCTCGATTCTTCCGATTCTTTTGTTGAATATTCGAAGAAATTCTTCCTCCAGACCGGAATAGTAGTTTTCTTTACCGGTAATGACGTTTCTGTTTTGATTCAGAAGCGCAATGCAGTTTTCTTTTGCCTGTTTCAGAAGCTGATACTTGTATCCCCTGCTGACGCTGCCGCAACTGTAAAGATCCTTGAAATAAGGAAGCAGTTCTTTCGGTACATAAAGCTTTTTCGGAAGCTGGTTGATCTCGTAGAACTGATAAATGTAGGAGGAGACGAAGTTCTCCGGGTCTCCGACTAGAAAATCGATGAATTTATCGGAAGACAAAAGTCTCCCGTTCTTGATGAAAAACCCGGTAATAGATATGTATCCGTCTTCCGTATGATAATTGAAAACATCAAAGGATTCCCTGTTATTTTTCTGGACGTTCTGTTTCTGATTGGTCTGCCCGATATCCTGGATCAGATCTCTGTAATATGCCGCATTCTCATAATCGAGACGTTCCGTTGCCTCATTCATCCTTTTCTTTAGATCCTGAACGATCTGACGGCTGTCGCCGTTGAGAAAATCGGTTATCCGGCTTTTCGTCTTCTCATTCTCTTTCGGATCGACAGGATACTTGCAATACCCTGGACACTGACCGAGATGATAATACAGACAGACATCTTTCTTTAATGGATCGCATTTTCTGGTAGGATACAGTTTGTTGATCAGTTCTACCATGTTTCTGGCTGCGCCGACATCCGGGAAAGGACCGTAGATCTTTCCTTTATATCTGGTTTTCTTTTTCAGTCTGACGACGGAAACGTAAGGTTCATAGCAGTCTTTCAGAAGAATATAAGGGTATGATTTATCGTCCTTGAAGACGATGTTGTATTTCGGATCGTATTCTTTGATCAGATTGTATTCGAGGATCAGGGCTTCCTTTTCGGATGAAGTGACGATGTATTCAAAGTCGGATATATTGCTTACGAGCTTCGTCGTTTTATAGTCGTGAGCGCCCTTGAAATAGGAATTGACACGGTTGAAAAGATTGATCGCCTTACCGACATAGATCACCGTTCCTTCTTTGTCTTTATGAAGATAGACGCCTGGCTTTTTAGGAAGCGTCTTAAGCTTCTCTTTCAGTTCCATTACTTGAACTCCACGATCGTGACTGCGCTTCCGCCATCGTAATAGTCGCCGTCTTTGAATGATTTGATGTAGGACAGCTTTTTCATTCTGTTTCTTAAAGCCGTACGGAGCTGCCCGGTACCGATGCCGTGTATGACTTTGACAGTACTCATGTGCGCGGCATTTGCCTTATCCAGATATTCTTCCATCATAACAAGACCGTCCTCCACTCTTTCGCCGACCAGGTTGATCTGCGAAGGAACGCGGGAGTATTTCTTTGCGTAGACTCTGGTTTCCTGTTTCTGAACGATTGGAATCAAAGTCAGATCGGACAGTTTCGTTTTAACGGTAATGCCGCGGATATCAACCGAGGCGTTTTCTTTGTTGATCGAAGTAATTACGCCGATCTGTTCGTTATCAGAAATACGGACATGGTCTCCTACTTTCAGTTCCAGAACTTCTTCTTTTTCTTCCGGCGGCAGTACGGCCAGATCCGCTATTTCATCAACGACTTCTTTCTGTTTCCTGTCGGAAATGCTTTCAAGCTTTTCCATCGCCTGTTCTTTTACTTCTTCGATATAGGCGTTGAGTTCTTCAAGATACTTGTCTTTCAGTTTCTGTTTTTCTTGATCGAATTCGGCGATTTTCGTTTCGTATTCGCGGATCTTAGTTTCCAGCTTTTGATTCTCCTGATTCAATCTTTCCTTTTCAAGTTCGTTTTCATCGATCTGTCTGGAAAGCCTGTTTAAAAGCTCATCCTGTCGGCTCTGGCTTTTTTTCAGGTAGTTCTTGGCATTGTCGATGATCCGGGAATTATCGAAATAGCGGGAAGCGATCTCTATCGCGTTGGATGATCCGATGGAATCTTCCAGATATCTGTAGGTAGGCATCAGCGTACTCATGTTGAATCCGACAGAAGACAGAAGGATCTCGCTGTCTTCGTAAGAATACTTCTTGATATCATCAAAATGGGTCGTAATGATAAAGACCGATTTCTTTTCCTTGATCTGATCCAGAATGGCCAATGAAATGGCCTGGGCTTCTTTCGGATCGGTTCCGCTGATCAGTTCATCGATAAGAATCAGCGAGCGTTCATCGGCATCGTTCAGAATGGAATTGATATTTGTAATGTGAGCTGAAAACGTCGAAAGCGAGTCCTGAATGGACTGATTGTCATCGATGTCGATGTAGACGTTCTTATAGAACGGAACTTTCGCTTCGGATGCGATGATCGGAATTCCCAGGTATGTCATGATGACGGATAGGCCGATCGCCTTTAAAGAAACGGTCTTTCCGCCGGTATTGGATCCGGAAATGACGATACCCTGATAAGGAGGATACAGACGGTAGCTGTTTGATACGACTTTATTCTCATCAATCAAAGGATGACAAAGATCCTTGAATTCGAAGTATCTTTCACCTTCGACCGAAGCGACAATGGCCTTTCTTTTAAAACCGAAGTCGGCTTTTGCGAATATGACGCAAAGAAGCATCAGTGATTCGAAGTTATGAATGTACATGTCGGAGACGGAGGAAATAAGATACGAGAGTTCGATTAGAATTCGCTCGATTTCGTCATCCCTGTCCTGCATCAGCTGGATCTTCTTGTTGTTAAGATCGATAAAAGAAGCGGGTTCGACATAGAAAGCCAGTCCACTTGCGCTGCTGCCGTAGGTGTATCCCTGAAACCTGTTCTTATCGGTATTCTTGATCAGGAAGGTAATCCTGTCGTTGCGAAGATAAATGGAACTTTCCTGTAGACAGTCGCCATGCTTGTCGATAAAGCTGTAAGCCTTGTTGTAGAGGTCTTTTTCGCACTGTTCCAGCTGCATTCTGATCTGTTTCAGCCGATCGGAAGCATCGTCCTTGACTTCTCCGGAAGAATCGATGCAGTCTTCGATCTTGTCGAAGACATGGTCGTTTGTTGAAATAGAATCGGGATAATCGCAGATGGAAAGCTCATGATTGAACTTTGTGAACAGTTTTGCGATACGCTTGCAATGATGATGAAAAACCAGCGTTTTCTTCAGTTCCTGTCCCGTCAGCATGATATTCTTGTCGGCTTTTTCCAGCAGATGGGAAACATTCTCGATGCCGTCGAAGCTGATCAGAAATCCTTCATTCAGCAGTTTCAAGGCTTCCGCAGTTTCACTGGTATTCTTTCTGATCTGCAGCGGATTAAAAGAGACCTCTTCATTGAGAATGAGGTCTTTCGCTTCCTTGATTGCTGCACTTGCGGCGATCTGCTGATGAATGACATCCAGATCCAGATTGGAATAATCGTTCATTAGAACGACTCCAGCCATTTCTGGAATTCTTCACGGTAGCTTTCAATATCAAATCCGGCCGGTTTATCGGTTAAACTGGAGCTGTTGATCTTTTCCGATACGAAAGTCAAAGCTGAGCGGGAAAAGCCGCTGATGTACTTCAAGACGGAGTGTTCGATGGCATCCTTGCCGTTTTTGAACAGCGGCAGTCCCAGAAGCATCGTTATCGCCAAAGATACGATCGTCGCATTGAAGATTCCGGTAAGACATCCTAAAGTCTGGTTGAATCCGCCCAGTACAGGGATCTTGTTGATGGATTTCAGCAGAATGGATATGAAGATGTACAGAACCTTCAGTACGAGGAATATGATCAGAAAATAGGCGATGATGTTGACGGTCTGATTGAGATCCATCAGTTTATTCATCATCATTGTTTCGTTACTCAATTTGTTCAGATCGATCAGCGGAAATACTTTCGCAAAGACCGGAGATGCGAACCAGGCGGCTATCAGAGCCAGTATCGTATAAACCATATTGACGAGTTCATATAAAAAGCCTTTATGATAGCCGATGATGATAAAAGCAAGATAGATCGCAGCAATCAGAATAGAAATGTAGATAAAATAGTTCTCAGGTATTGTCATAAATAAATTCTATCGCATTTATCAATATATCGCCAACTTTGTTATACTTATTGTATGAGTAATTTTTCTTTTCGTCTGGATGAAGACAAAATCGCCAAAATCAAGGAAACATTCAAGGAATACATCCGACCGAACAGCAACGAATATGTGGATACATTTATCCAGAAAGACGATCTGACGATCACCATATACAGGACCAGAAAAGTCGTATTTCAGGGAAATGACGCCTTTTTTTATGCGTCAGCATATCTTGATCCGGTAAAGAAGAGACAGGCTGGTTCCGATGAAGTTGGAACGGGAGACGCTTTCGGGCCGATCGTTGTCTGTGCGGCCATTGTTGAAGAGGAAGACTACCCTTACATCGAAGAAAATCACATTACCGATTCCAAACAGCTGACCGACGTCTATATCCGCAAAATCGGCAAGGAACTCATGGAGAAGTTTAAGCACTCCCTGCTGATTCTGGACAACGAGAAGTACAATCAGGTCCATCTAAACAACAACCTGAATGCCATCAAGGCCAAGATGCACAACAAGGCCTATCTGAACATGTTGAAGAAAGGCTACGATATTCCTGCTGCCGCATATGTAGATCAGTTCTGCGGAGTCGATGACTATTTCCATTATCTGTTTGATGAACCGGAAATCTACCATGACCTGATATTTGAAACAAAGGCAGAAGAGAAATACCCTGCCGTAGCGATCGGATCGATCATAAGCCGTTATGCTTTCCTGCTGCAGATGGATCAGATGGAGAAAAGATTTAACATGGTTTTCCCGAAAGGATCATCCGATACGGAGCAGATAGCAAAAACGGCAGAGAAGTTTGTGAACAGATACGGGAAAGACAGACTGGCACAGGTAGCGAAACTGCATTTTAAGAATTTCGACAGTTTCCGGTGATAGTATAATGATGAAGATGAAAGAGGAACGGTTATGAAACTGAAAGACGCTTATTTCTATACGTTAAGAGAGGATGCACGCGACGAGGATTCCGCAAGCGGAAATCTGCTGGTGAAAGCCGGTTACATCAAAAAGACCTCCGCAGGTGTCTACATGATGCTCCCGCTGGGCTTAAGAGTTCAGAATAAGATTGAGGATATCATCCGTAAGCATATGAACGCTACAGGAGCGCAGGAAGTCAAGATGCCTGCCTTGATTGCGGCTGAATACTACGAAGAATCCGGAAGAATGAAGGGTTTCGGTCCTTCCATTTTCAAATTGAAGGACAGAAACGACAAGGACATGGTTCTAGGCCCTACCCACGAAGAACTGTTTGCCTATGCGGCTAAATCCATGATCCGTTCCTACAAGAACATGCCTTTTAATCTCTATCAGTTTCAGACTAAATACAGAGATGAACCGAGGGCCCGTTTTGGTCTGGTAAGAGTCAAGGAATTTGTTATGAAAGACGCCTACTCTTTCGATAAGGATGAAGCCGGACTGGACGTTTCATATCAGAAAATGTTCGATGCCTATAAGAAATCGTTTGATGAGATCGGGATAGACTACAGGATCGTAAGAGCCGATACCGGTGTCATGGGCGGACTTCTTTCCGAAGAATTTCAGGCCATCGCTCCGCTGGGAGAAGATACGCTCGTTTACTGCGACAGCTGTTCCTATTCTTCCAATCTGGAAGTCGGAAAAGTTCTTCCTGCGTATGAAAATGGCAATGTTGAAATGAAAGACATTGAGGAAGTCGCCACACCGAACTGCAGGACAATCGAAGAAGTAGCGAAATATCTTAAGCTTGATATCAGGAATACAGTCAAAGCCATGATCATGAACGTAGATGGAGAACCTGTCGTATTCTTCATCAAGGGCGACAGAGAACTGAACGAAAGCAAGGTCCTGAAACTGCTGGGTGCTACCGAAATCGGTTTTGCCGATGACGAACTGATCTCCAGGACAAATGCCGTACCTGGATTCTGCGGTCCGCTGGGACTTCACTGCAGGACGGTTGTCGATGACGAGGTCCTGCATATGAAAAACTTCTGCTGCGGCGCAAACAAGGAAGGCTATCATTGCATCAACGCCAATCTGAAAGACATCAGCTATGACCTGTCCGGGGATATCGTTAATGCCAAAGAAGGAGATCTCTGTCCTATCTGCGGTCAGCCTCTGAAATTTACGAAAGGCATCGAAGTCGGAAATACCTTTAAACTCGGCACAAAGTATTCCAAGGCCATGGATCTGCAGTATGCGGACGAACAGAATCAGCTTCAGGATGTCTGGATGGGTTCCTACGGCATCGGCTTAGGCAGAACGATGGCTGCGGTAGTGGAACAGAATCACGATGAAAAAGGCATCATCTGGCCGGAAAACATTGCACCGTACAAGGCGATTATCCTGATTATGATCACAAAAGATGAAGAACAGTGCCGTATTGCGAACGAAATGTACGATAAGTTCAATGAACTTGGTATCGAATGCATACTGGATGACCGCGATGAAAGACCGGGAGTAAAGTTCAACGATGCTGAACTGATCGGCATTCCTTACCGTATTACCGTCGGCAAGAAAGCCGCGGAAGGAATCTTTGAATTCAAGAGTAGAAAAGATCCTGAAGTTCAGGAAATGACGCTGGATCAGATCATCGAAAAACTGAAATAATGAAAAGGTATAGCTTTGCGCTATACCTTTTCTGTGACTATTTTCTGTTTACGATATCGTCGTGAATCTTTTCGGCGAAATCGGTGAGTTTCATGGACTGCGATCCTTCTATGCCGTATCTTCTGACATTTACGGATTCGTTTTCCATTTCACTGTCACCAACGACCAGCTGATAAGGAACCTTGCTTAACTGGGCTTCCCTTATCTTGTAGCCAAGTTTCTCGTTTCTGGCGTCTACATAGGCTCTGACGCCCTTTTCTTTCAGCAGATCGCATACCTTATAGGCATAATCGGTATGCTTCTCGAAATGTACAGGTATCATCGCGACCTGTTTTGGAGAAAGCCAGAGCGGGAAAGCTCCTTTTGTCTCTTCAATCAGATAGGCGGTAAATCTGTCGAATGTACCGAAGATCGCTCTATGGATGACAACCGGAGTCTGCTTTTCCCCGTTGGAATCGATATAGTTCAATTCGAATCTTCTTGGAAGCAGGAAGTCCAGCTGACAGGTTGAAAGAGTGATTTCCGGACCGACGGCCGGTTTTACTTCAACGTCGAGTTTTGGACCATAGAAAGCGGCTTCGCCGATCGCTTCAAAATACTTGACACCTAAACTGTTCAGAACTTCTCTTAATCTGCTCTCTGCTTCATTCCACATGTCGTCATCATCGAAGTATTTCTCTTTGTCTTGTGGATCTCTTAATGACAGACGGAATTTATAGTTCGTGATACCGAAATCACGATATACATCAAGGATCAGAGTCACTACACGTTTGAATTCATCGGCGATCTGTTCCGGAGTAACGAACAGATGGGCATCGTTCTGGCACATGCATCTGACTCTTTCCAGTCCTTTTACAGCTCCGCTGGCTTCATAACGGAAGTCTGTAGCGAATTCACCGATCCTGACCGGAAGATCGCGGTAGGAATGCAGCTTGTTCTTGTAGATCAGCATGTGATGCGGACAGTTCATCGGTCGTAATACGAATTTTTCGTTATCTACTTCCATCATCGGGAACATGTTTTCTTTATAGTGATCCCAGTGTCCGGAAGTCTTGTACAGATCTACAGTACCGACGCATGGTGTATAGACGTGTTCATAGCCGAGTTTCTGTTCCTTTTCATAGATGTAGTTTTCCAGCTGTTTCCTGATGATAGCTCCGTTTGGCAGCCACATCGGCATACCTGAACCTACCAGAACATGGCTCATGAACAGTTCCTGTTCCTTGCCGATCTTTCTGTGGTCGCGCTGTTTTGCATCTTCCAGTTCGGCCAGGTGCGCTTTCAGATCTTCTTCGTTGTAGAAGGCGATACCGTAGATTCTCTGCAGCATTTTGTTCTTGGCATCGTTTTTCCAGTAGGCGCCGGAATACTTGATCAGCTTGAAATACTTGATATCTTTGACGGATTCTACATGAGGGCCTCTGCAAAGATCCGTAAAATCTCCCTGTGTATAACAGGAAATGACCGTAGAATCATCCATGTTGTTGATCAGATCGATCTTGTATTCGTCGTCCTTGAACATCTCCAGAGCTTCTTCTCTGCTAAGTTCATGACGGACGATTCTCTTTCCGTCCTTGACGATTTTCTTCATTTCCTTTTCGATCTTTTCGATGTCTTCATCCTTGATCGCATCTTCTCCCAGATCGATGTCATAGTAGAAGCCTTCTTCAATGACAGGACCTACCCAGAACTTGGCGTGAGGGAAGAGATGTTTCACAGCCTGAGCCATCAGATGGGCACAGGAATGGTTCAGAATACTTAACTCTTCGTTTTCCTTGATGTTGATCATAATAATCCTCCCTATAAAAAAGGTGGCACTAAGGTCGCAATGAAGCGAGGTACCACCCTATTTTCTTACTTGAACTCTTAACGCGAGTAACGTCTTCCGATTAAGGAGAAACTCCTAAGTAGTAACCGTATGGGATCGTTAACTGTTTGCACCGACCACAGTCTCTCTTTAAACAACAGCCATACGATCGTGTCTTATTCGCTGTTTCTATCAACTACTATAGTTTTTTCGTTATGTTTTGTCAATAAATCACGCAAGATACGACTTGATAAAACCGTCGATGTTCCTGTAGTAGTTCGGATCTGTATTGGCTTCCGTATGTCCTGCGTTTTCTACCGGATAGAACTTCTTGGAACCTTTGTTGTGGTTGTATAGAATCTTTGCCATGCTGTAAGGAACAAAATCATCGGCTGTACCATGTACGAACAGAATCGGAATGTCGTTGTTTTCCAGGAATTTCTTGATGTTGACATCTTCATATTTCATGCCGAATTCTTCCTGCATTCTGTTTTCAATCAGTTTCAGTACAATTCCGGTATAGGAAAGCTTGTAGTCTTTTCTTAGGACATGATCCAGTTCTTCTTTCATTGAAGAATAACCGCAGTCCTCTACGATGCATTTAACGGCTTCCGGAAGCTGATTTGCAGCAGCCATCATAACCGTAGCTGCACCCATCGAAACGCCGTACAGACAGATCTGAACGTCGCTGTACGCAGAAGTAAGATAATCGATCCAGATCAGAAGATCCAGAGATTCCTTGAATCCGTAGGTATAATACTTGCCGTCCGATTCCCCGGCGCCTCTCTGGTCTACAATCAGAACATTATAACCGAGCCTGTCAAATTCGACTGCCCTTTCATACATGTTTTCTCTTCTTGACCAGATGCCGTGAACCATGATGATATACCGGTTATGAGCGTGATTGTGAATATCTTCCGCATAAAGCTTTAATCCGTCAAATGAATCTCTTTGAACCTTTTTCATGTCGAAAGAATCTATCTGATTCTTGATTTCAGGTTTCAGATACGGATCATGATGTCTGCTGGAGAAGACACGCTTAAACATCTCCTCACTGATCATCTTATAGGAAAGATAAGATATGCCTGTAGTAACGCCTATTGCTGCTATTAGCTTTTTTCTGTCCATCAGTTGAGTTCCTTTTTCTTTTCCAGCAGCGTCTCATAAGAATTGCGGTAGCTGATCAGCTTCTTTCTTTCTTCCTCGACCTTCTCTGCCGGAGCTTTAGATACGAATCTTTCGTTTCCTAACATCTTTTTCGATCTGTCGATCTCTGCTTCAAGTCTTGTCAGTTCTTTTTCTATCTTCTCAAGTTCGGCTTTCTTGTCGACGATCTCATCCATGATGTATGTTACTTTACCGTAAGTGGTAGGTCTGACTATGGTTTCTTCATCGGTTGAATCGATGATGTTCAGTTTCGTCATCCTGTATAAGATCTGGCGGATCGAATCATTAGCATCAAGACCTTCGACCATGATATGGAGTTCCTTGGACGGCTTGATGTTGTTTTCCATACGGATCGTTCTGGACTGAACGATGATCTCGATCAGCTTGTCGATGGCTTCAGCCTTGTTCTTATCTACTTTGCTGAAGATCTCAGGCCATGATTCTTTCATGATCGAAACACTTCTTGAATGGATGTTCTGATAGATTTCTTCCGTCACGAACGGGATAAATGGGTGCAGAAGCTTCAGAACGGCTTCCAGAACATAGATCAGCGTATCCAGCGTATGTTTCTTGAGCTCCCTGTCTTCTCCGTTCAATGCCGATTTCGTAAACTCGATGAACATCGAACAGAAATCGTTCCAGACAAAGGAAATGATCTCGTTGCCGGCGATTGCCAGTTCATATTTGTCCAGATTGGATGTTACGGAATCGATGACCTGATTCAGTCTGTTCAGGATCCAGTGATCGGTATCGGACAGATGTTCAGGTCTATGGTATTCATAGGAATCATCCCTGTTCATCAGAACGTATCTTGAAGCGTTCCAGAGTTTGTTTATGAAGTTCCATCCGGATTCCATCTTTTCCGTAGAATAGTTCATGTCAAGACCTGGTGTTGAATTGGTCGAAAGGAACAATCTAAGCGCATCGGCACCGTATCTGTCGATCAGATCGATCGGATCGATTCCGTTTCCCAAGGATTTGGACATTTTCCGGCCCTTTTCATCTCTGATCAGACCGTGGATCAGACAATCCTTGAACGGAACGTCATTGCAGAAGTGTCTGGCGGAGAACGCCATTCTGGCAACCCAGAAAAAGATGATGTCGTATCCCGTTACCATGCAGGATGTCGGGAAGTAGCGTCTGTAGTCTTCCGTATCTTCAGGCCATCCTAAAACCGTGAACGGCCATAAGGCACTGGAGAACCATGTATCAAGAACATCTTCATCCTGATGCCAGTTCTCGATGTCCTTCGGAGGTTCACATTCGCAATATACTTCACCGGTTTCGTTGTGATACCAAACAGGGATACGATGGCCCCACCACCGCTGTCTGGAAATGCACCAGTCTTCAATGTTTTCCAGCCACTGGCTGAACGTCTTCTCGAATCTCTTCGGATAGAAGTTGATCCTGGTATCAGGATCTTCCTGAGCCTTAAGTACGGCATCGGCCAGCGGTTTCATCTTGACGAACCACTGATTGGAAAGATACGGTTCTATCATTACGCCGGTTCTTTCGGAATGACCAACGGAGTGTGTGATTTTTTCAGCTTTTACGAATGCTCCTTCGTTCTTGTATTTCTCTAAGAGCTTCTCACGGCATACAAACCTGTCCAGGCCGTTGAATTCGCCGCATAGCTCATTCATCGTTCCGTTCTCGTTCATGCATACCGGCATATCTAAACCGTGTCTGATCGCGATCTGATAGTCGTTCGGATCATGGGCAGGCGTACATTTCATGATGCCTGTACCAAAACCGATCTCGATGTATTCATCGCCGATGATAGGAAGGACTTTTCCGTTAGCCGGATTGATCGCTTTCTTGCCGATCAGATGATTAACTTTTTCATCGTTCGGGTTGACAACGATGCATACATCTCCGAACATCGTCTCCGGTCTTGTCGTAGCGACTTCAAAAGTTCCGCTTCCGTCTTCAAGATTGTATCTGATGTAGTACATGTATGCTTCTACATCTTTATGAATGACTTCGATATTGCTTAATGCAGTCCTTGCTTCAGGATCCCAGTTGATGACTCTCTTGCCTCTGTAGATCAGTCCTTCTTTGTAGTAAGTTACGAATACTTTCGTAACTGCAGAAGAAAGGCCTTCATCCAGAGTGAATCTTTCTTTCCTATAATCGGTTGAATTTCCTAATTTAGCCCATTGTGAACGGATGAAGTCCGAATACTCGTGTTTCCATTCCCAGGCTTTTTCTAAGAACCCTTCTCTTCCCAGATCGTAACGGGAAATGCCCTGCTTTTTCAGTCTTTCATCGACCTTGGCCTGAGTCGCGATTCCGGCATGGTCCATGCCCGGAACCCAAAGGACATCATATCCCTTCAAACGGTTGTATCTGGCAAGCAGATCCTGAATCGTATTGTCCATGGCATGACCAAGATGCAGTTTTCCTGTAACGTTTGGTGGAGGAATGACGATACAGTAAGGCTTTTTCGACATATCGCCGCATTCAAAATAACCGCGATCCAGCCATTCCTGATACTTTCCTTCTTCGACCTGTTTGGCTACATATTTACTCTCTAGCATAATTCGTTCCTCCTAAAGAAAAAAGGTGGCAAAAGGTCGCTGATCGCGAGGTACCACCTTAACTTGTTACTTAAGTCTTTAACGCAGACATACGTACGAATGTAGACTCCGGAACAACATTTTCATCCGATCCAGTATAAGTTCCACCAGCCCTTATATCTCTATGTTTCCGATCAGGATTACTTTCTTTCCTTCAACGTCTTTTAAATTATAGTTTATCTTTCAAATAAAGGCAAATCCTAGTCGGAAATATATTTATCGATATATTCCTTTACCTGATCGATATTCTTTTTCTTCTCCGCCGATACGTAGATCACATTGACTCTGTCGCGGTACAGTTTATGCCTGGCATTCGTAAGCTGATTGTTTGAAAGCTTGTCGATCTTGTTTGCGATGACGACGTAGTTCAGCTTTCTGTCTTTTAGGTATTCTTCCATGTCGATGTCATCCTGCGTCGGTCCGATGCGTGCATCGGTGATCTGAATGACAAGTCTGATTTTGTCTGTTCGATCAAAATAATCATCCATCATCGAAGCGTATTCTATCGCCTCTTTCTGCGATCTTCTGGCATAGCCGTATCCCGGAACATCGACTGCGGTATATATATCATCGATATTGAAGAAATTGATCATTCGGGTCTTTCCGGGCGTCTTTCCGGTATAGGCAAGATCCTTTTTGTACAGCGAGTTGATCAAAGACGACTTTCCGACATTGCTTCTGCCGACAAAGACGATTTCTTTTTCGCTTGCGGGAAAATCCTTCGCCGCTTTGGCGCTCTTGATAAAACTAATCACGGACCAGCGCCTCATTAATGACCTGATCGACTTTTTCTACAGGAATATACGTTACTTCTTCCTTAACGGTTTCTGGAATATCATCAAGATCTTTCATATTTCCTTTCGGAATGATGATCGTCTTGATGCCGCTGCGATGTGCAGCGAGGGATTTTTCCTTTAAACCGCCGATCGGAAGAACATTTCCTCTTAAAGTGACTTCACCGGTCATGGCAAGATCTTTCTTGACAGGAGTGTTCGTCAGAGCGGATACGATGGCGGTCGTGATCGTTACACCGGCAGAAGGTCCGTCTTTCGGTACGGCACCTTCCGGAACATGAATGTGAATGTCATGTTTCTCATAGAATTCAATCGGTATGCCGTATTTTTTCGTATTCGCCTTAATGAAGTCAAGCGCGATCTTCGTGGATTCAACCATGACATCGCCAAGCTGTCCGGTAACGATCAGGCTGCCCTTTCCTTCAAAGTAATTCACTTCGACAGGAAGAATATCGCCGCCGAATGATGTATAGGCCAGTCCGGTGACAACACCGATCTGATTTTTCTTTTCTTTCGTACCGTAGTCGTAGATTTCATGGCCAAGCCATTCGTTGATCTGCTTTTTGGTGATTGTGATCTTTTTCTTCTTTTCTTTCAGAATGGAGAGAACGGTCTTGCGGCAAAGCGTACCTAATATTCTTTCCAGCTGTCTGACACCGGCTTCTCTGGTGTAATGTCTGACAATATAGAGAATCATGTCGTCGGAAATGGAAATCTGCGATTCTTTCAGACCGTTGATGCTGATCTGTTTGCCTAAAAGATGTTTTCTGGCGATGTTCAGCTTTTCGATTTCCGTATAGCTGGACAGTTCGATGATTTCCAGACGGTCAAGAAGCGCTGCCGGTATGTTCTCGCGGTAGTTGGCAGTACAGATGAACAGAACATCGGACAGATCGTAAGGCTCTTCCAAATAATGGTCTGAGAACTGCGTGTTCTGTTCCGGATCCAGTACTTCCAGCATGGCGCTGGATGGATCTCCCTTGTAGTCGGAAGACATCTTGTCGATTTCATCGATCAGGAAAACCGGATTCAGCGTTCCTGCCCGTTTCATGCCCTGAATAATACGTCCAGGCATGGATCCGAGATAGGTTCTTCTATGGCCTCTGATCTCGGCTTCGTCTCTCACTCCGCCTAAAGAGATCTTGACAAATCTTCTGTCAAGCGCTCTGGCAACCGATTTTGCCAGCGAAGTCTTACCGACACCTGGAGGTCCAACAAGACAGATGATCGGAGATTTCAAGGAATTCGTCATCTGTTTGACAGCCAGATATTCAAGAATTCTTTCCTTGACTTTCGTTAAACCGTAATGATCTTCATCCAGGATGCGGGAAGCTTCCTGCAGATCGTTCTTGTCTTCCGATTTCTGATACCAAGGAACATTCAGAAGCCATTCCAGATAAGTCCGGATGACGCCGGTCTCTCCTGTGGTAGGCGGAAGCATTTCGTAATGCTTGAATTCTTCTCTGGCCTTCGCCTTGACGTTTTCCGGATATGGTTCGTTCTCAACTTTTTCCTTAAGATCGTCTATATCGGAACCGCCTTCAGAGCCGCCCAGTTCGTCCTTAATGGCCTTAAGTTTCTCTCTTAAGTAATAATCACGCTGGCTTCCTTCAACACTCTCCTTGACTTTTTCGTTGATCTCCTGCTCGATCTGATCCATGTTGCGTTCTTTTTCAATATGCTTCAGCATCATGTTCAGTCTGTTGTTGACGTTCTCTTCTTCCAGAAAAAGCTGTTTGTCTTCGATGTTCTGAATGTAGATCTGCGCAAAAGTATCAACCATCACGGATGCCAGTGAAGCGTCAAATACGGTCAGCTGTCTGATCGGGAATCCCGGTCTGGCATATTTCTGAGCGATGACGTTGAATTCGGCAAGCGCTTTTTTCGTCAGTTCCTCGATCGTCGATTCATCCTCGACATAGTCGTGAACTTCTTCGATTTCGACAAAGTTTACGTCATCCTTGATGAAATGCTTCAGAATCCGGCATCTGGTAATGCCTGAAAAGATCACTTTCAGATGATCATCACGCTCTCTTGATGTCTTGATACGGCAGATCGTTCCGAAATTATAGACATCATCAGGTCCCGGTAGATCGACAGTCAGATCTTTCTGCGATACCAGAACGATATTCGTAAGATAAGCATTCGCATAGTTAACCGCATCTACAGAAGCCTGTCTGCCAACTTCGACAGCCAGATCCTGCATCGGGAAAACAACCGCTCCTCTTGTGCATAATAAAGGGTAATAGTATTTACTCATAATGACCTCCTTTATTTTTAAGAAAAGACGCAAAGCGTCTTTATTTATTTCTTCAGCAGATCCAAAGCTTTCTGCAGTTTCAGATCATCCTTTAAAGTTCCTTCCGGAACGTATTTTCTGATCTCTTCCGCAGGCATACCGTATAATCCGGCTAATCTATCGTATTCCGCATTCAGATCTTCTTCATTAACTTCAATCTTTTCGGCCTTTGCGATTTCCTGCAGTGCCAGATTGATCTTAATACGCTTATTCGCTTCGTCTTTCATGGAATCTCTAAATTCCTGGGCATTCTGTCCGGTAATCTGCAGGAACTGTGCCAGCGAAAGACCCTGAGATTTCATTCTCTGTTCCATGTTCTGGACCATGGAATCAAGTTCCGACTTAACCATGACTTCCGGAATTTCAACTTCCGTCAGTTCGACAAGCTTATCCATTAATGCAGTCTCTGCATCATCCTTGGCTTTTTCTTCCTTCTTCTTTAAGAGATTCTCTTTCGTATAATTCTTAAGTTCTTCAACTGTCGATACATTTTCGATCTTCTGTTCTTTCACGAACTCATCATCCAGTTCAGGCAGAACCTTTTTCTTGATTTCATGTACCGTTACTTTAAACACGGCCGGTTTGCCCTTAAGATTATCGGCATGGTAATCAGCTGGGAACTCCACGGAAATATCTTTTGATTCTTCGGACTTCATGCCGATAAGCTGAGATTCAAAACCCGGAATGAAGGAATTAGAACCGATCACCAGATCATAGTTTTCGGCTTTTCCACCTTCAAACGGAGTACCATCGATAAATCCTTCAAAATCGATGACAGCCGTATCCCCATCTTCTATTTCCCCGTCTTCTTTCAGTTCCAGATCGGCTTTTCTGTTTAACAGATCTGCAATCTGATCATCTACTTCCTTATCTTCTACTGAGGTTTTTTCGACTTTGTACTTGATTTTCTTGTAATCGCCAAGTTTTACATCAGGAAGAACCGGACATACGAAAGTCATGATGCATTTGTCGTCGCTGATCTCGTCTATCTTCAGTTCCGGTCTGTCGATCAGAGTGATACCGTGTTCATCGACACCTTTATTCAGGGCTTCCTGAGCAAGTGCTTCGGCGGCATCGAGCAGAACTTCGTTGTTGCTGATGTACTTTTCTACCAGATTCTTTGGTGCCTGTCCCTTTCTGAATCCTTTTATTTCTACCTTGGAAGCAAGTTTTCTGAAAGCGGAAAATTTTGCCTTCTCCCAGTTTTCTCCTTCCAGTGTGCAGGTCAATTCTGCCTTTGCGTTTTCTATTTTCTTATATTCAGACATTTCTATACTCCTTTAAACCATCTCATTTTAACATTATTTATTATTTATTTTCTATAAAAACACCGTTTTTAGCACTTATTTATCAGCATGAAAGGCATCGTCTATAAAACGGCTGATTTTTACTGCAAGCCGCTTCCCTTCGTCTGTATTCAGGTTATGTGGCAAAGCAAGCATGCATTCTTTGAAAAGAAGATCCTGAGACATCAGCAGCTTCGACGGCTCTTTCAGATAGATTTCCCTAAGATCATTCATCGCGGAAATGAAACCATCCGTTTCTTCAATCGGTTTCAGTTCAGATGGATTGAAATGGAACCTGGATTCATTATCGTAATACAGGTATTCTTTGTTGATTTCCTGCCGTATAAGTGAATCGATCAGAAGAACTTTCGCATTCCTGAAACTTCCTGACTGCAGATATCGATCACAAAGTGCATAATAGTCCCTAAGATTTCTTTTTTCCAGTTCATCTACCGCCAGAAGCTGATGATTTTCATCCATGAACAGATATGCTTCTATCTGTTCATCATCCAGATTCGGTCTGATAGATGTTTTTTCTTTCACCATACTTTGAAAATAACGGAGCCTTTCCTCTACATCTCTGGGAACATATGCGACATTCAGTTCGTCGTCAATAAGAGACTGAACTTCTTGATACTTTTCATCAAGAAACAGACTGTCGATTTTCTTAAACAGTTCTTCGTAATAGTTCATTTCTTCATCAGTATAACAGAATGCAAAAAAAAGCTTCATTTTTCAATGAAGCTTTCTAATCGTATCCTAATCGAATCTCTCGCGATTCTTGTTGTAGTGGGTATGCAGAAGCTCGTGAGCGAGATGCGAATTCGGTTCGCCAAGGAACTTTTCATAGAGTTCCTGGACCTGCTTGTTGTTATGAGACTGACGTACGACTTGTCTCTCATCTTCAGAATACAATGCGTTTGCTCTCTTAGCCTTGTAGGTATCGATAATGTCATCGTCTTCGTTCGGCAAGAGGCAAGGTTTTACGTAAGACTGGCCGCCACCGTTGATACAGCCGCCCGGACAGCCCATGATCTCAATGAAATGATACTTGGAATTACCTTCTCTGATCTGGTCCAGAAGAACTTTTGCAGACTTCATGCCTGAAGCGATCGCAACATTAACGACAGTTCCGTTGATATCCAGAGAAGCTTCTCTGATACCGGCGTCGTTGCCTCTTACTTCAGTAAACTCGATCTTGCCGTATTCCTTGCCTGTCAGTTTGAAGTATACAGTTCTAAGTGCAGCTTCCATGACGCCGCCGGTTACACCGAAGATAACGCCGGCACCTGTGTACTCGCCCATGATATCCTGATCCCATTCCTCATCCGGCAGTCTGTTGAAGTTGATTCCGGATCTCTTGATCAGCTTGCCGAGTTCTCTTGTTGTCAGAACAGCATCAACATCTCTGATTCCGTCGACTTCCATCTCAGGACGGTCTTTTTCGAACTTCTTGGCAACGCAAGGCATGATGGAAACAACGAATACATCTTTCGGATCATAGCCTTTCTGTTTTGCCCAGTAGGATTTGATGATGGCGCCCTGCATCTGGTGCGGAGACTTGCAGGATGATAGATGATCCAGCAGATCGCCATAATAGTATTCCGCATAGTTGATCCATCCAGGTGAGCAGGATGTAATCATCGGCAGAACACCGCCTTCCGTTAATCTGTGCAGGAGTTCCGTTCCTTCTTCCATAATGGTAAGATCGGCGCCGAAGTTTACGTCATAGCATCTTTCGAAACCAAGTCTTCTTAATGCGGCAATCATCTTGCCTGTTACCGGAGTGCCGATCTTCATGCCGAATTCTTCACCCAGTGAAGCTCTGACAGCCGGAGCAACCTGTACAACGACATGTTTTCCTGCCTTGAAAGCCGCATCTACCTTATCGATCTCGGATACTTCCATCAAAGCGCCTGTCGGACACACAGTTGTGCACTGACCGCAGAGAATACATGGGGAATTCAGGAATGATCTGTTTTCGGCTGGACCGACTATGGTATTGAAACCACGTCTTTCAAAGCCTAATACAGACAGTCCATGTGCATTTGAGCATCTTGCGATACATCTTCCGCAAAGAATGCACTTTGATGTATCTCTCTTGATCGAAGGCGTAAGCATATCAACTGTTGTCGGTGTCTTTGCGCCTTCGTACATGTTTTCTCTGGCACCGGTAAGCTGAGCGACATGAAGAAGTTCGCACTTGCCGTTCTTGTCGCATTCCTGACAATTTCGGTTGTGATTGGAAAGCAGAAGTTCTACGGAAGTCCTTCTTGCTGCCGTAGCTTTCGGCGAACCGATCAGAACATTCATGCCATCCGAAACGGGATAAACGCATGAAGCGACAAGCCTGAACGGACCCTTGCCTTCCTGCGCTTCTACCAGACAGACACGGCAGGAAGCAAGAGAACACTCTCCGTGATTGAATGCGCATAAAGAAGGGATATCATAGCCGCATTTCTTTGCGGCTTCCAGGATCGTTAGACCCTTTTCGACCTGATAGGTCTGACCTTCAATTGTAATATTTACAAGTTCCATCCTGTCTCCCTCCTATTGTTTCGAAATTGCGCCAAACTTACATGTCGCAATACAAGCACCGCACTTGACACACTTGCCGGTATCAATGAACATTGCAGGCAGTTTCTTACCCGGAGCGATATATTCTGGTTCGATCATATGAATCGCATCGGCAGGACAGCCTTTCGTACACATCTTACAGCCGAAGCACTTGTCTTTATCGATGACGTAAGACATCAGATTCTTACATACATGAGCCGGACAGGTCTTGTCCTGAATGTGCGCAATATATTCATCCATGAATGATGCCATTGTGGACAGGATAGGGTTTGGAGCAGTCTGACCAAGACCGCACAGTGAGTTCGTCTTGACATTGTTGGCAAGCTCTTTCAACGCATCCAGGTCTTCCATCGTTCCGTTGCCTTCAGTGATCCTTGTCAGGATCTCCAGCATTCTCTTGGTACCGATACGGCATGGCGAACACTTGCCGCATGATTCATCACAGATGAATTCCATGTAGAATTTCGCAACGTCGACCATACAGTTGTCTTCGTCCATGACAATCGCACCGCCGGATCCCATCATGGATCCTGCAGAGATCAGGTTATCGTAGTCGATCGGCGTATCAAGGTTCTTGTCGGTCAGACATCCGCCGGAAGGTCCGCCGGTCTGTATAGCCTTGAACTTCTTTCCGTTCGGAATACCGCCGCCTACGTCGTAAATCAGTTCTCTTAAAGTAGTTCCCATCGGTACTTCGACAAGACCCACATTGTTGATCTTGCCGCCAAGCGCGAATACTTTCGTACCTTTTGATTTTTCAGTACCGATTGAAGCAAACTTTTCAGCACCTTCTCTCAGGATATAAGGAACGGTCGCCAGCGTTTCAACATTGTTGACGCAGGTCGGACAGCCCCAGAGACCCTTAACGGCAGGGAATGGCGGTCTAGGTCTAGGCATGCCTCTCTTGCCTTCTATGGAATTCAGCAGAGCCGTTTCTTCACCGCAGACGAATGCGCCGGCACCCAGTCTGATATGAACACGGAAAGAGAAATCTGAACCGAGGATGTTGTCGCCAAGAAGGCCAACATCTTCCATTGCCTTGATCGCAAGTTTCAGTCTGTTTACGGCAATCGGATATTCCGCTCTGACATAGAAATAGCCGTTCTGAGCGCCGATCGCATAACCGCCGATCATCATGCCTTCGATAACCGCAAACGGATTACCTTCCAGAATGGATCTGTCCATGAAAGCGCCCGGGTCACCTTCGTCACCGTTGCATACAAGATATTTCGGTCCTTCTACATCAGGAACAAACGACCACTTTCTTCCTGTAGGGAATCCGGCGCCGCCTCTTCCTCTTAAACCGGAATCCAGGACTTCCTGAATAACGGCTTTTCTATCCATCTTCAGTGCCTTGGCCAGACCGACAAATGCGCCTGCACCTAAAGCCTCGTCAATGTTTTCAGGATCGATCGCACCGCATCCATGCAAGGCGATACGCATCTGCTTCTTGTAGAATTCAATATCATCCTGTTTTGTGACTTTCTGGTTGGTCTGAGGATCTACATAAAGCAGACGTTCGACGATCTCGTTGTTCTTAAGATCCTTTTCGACGATCTCTTCGACATCTTCCATCTTAACCATTCTGTAAAGAGTATCTTCCGGATAAATCTTTACGAACGGACCCTGTGAACAGAAACCGAAACAGCCGACCTGGTTGACAGTAACCTTGCCGTCAAGTCCTTCGGCTTTGATCACTTCCGCAAATCTTTCTCTGATTTCTGCAGAATGTGACGATAGACACCCTGTACCGCCGCACAATACGACATGGCGTTTTCCGTCCTTGCCTGTATACTTGTCATCCAGACACTTCGTACAGACCGATTGTCTGTTTTCAAGATCTTCAAAACTGCGGATAATCTCTGTCATTAAGCACCTTCCCCTCTGTACTGTTCAATCAGCGGTGCTACCTTATCAACGGACATCTTCGGATATACCGTCCCGTTGATCTGTACTGCCGGAGCAATACCGCAGGCACCGATGCATCTTAAAGCATCCAGCGTAAACAAGCCATCTTCAGAAGTCTCACCCGGTTTGATCCCCAGCAGTTCAGAAAACTTGTCAATAACCTGTTGTGCACCCTTGACATAGCACGCCGTTCCAAGACAGCATCCTACAACGTTCTTCCCTTTAGGTTTTAAAGAGTAGAATGAATAGAACGTGACTACGCCATAGATTTCGGCAACAGAGATTCCGGTCTTTTCAGAAACAAGTTCCTGTACTTCCAGAGGAATATAGCCGTATTCCTTCTGAATGTCACTCAGAATCATCATCAGCGGCGTTGTTTCGTCCTTGTAACGTTCACAGATTTCGCAAATCTGCTTAACAGCCGCTTCCTGTAAATGAGCCATTACTATTTGTCCTCCTATTTTTGTCACAAAACTTCAATTCAATATAAAAACATGAATCTTTTGTTATGAAAATTATAACATATCGACCCTGTACTTCGTAAAGTACTCGCAAATGTTTAAATTCACTTATTTTCAGGTGAATTAAGTGGAAAATGTTATATAATCAACTCATATGAAAAAAACAGGTTTCGATAACGCCAAGTACTTAAAACTTCAGTCTCAGAACATTTCCCGCAGAGTCAGAAAATTCAGCAAGCTTTATCTGGAATTCGGCGGCAAGCTTTTCGACGACAACCACGCTTCCAGAGTCCTTCCGGGCTTTGAACCGGATGCGAAGATCAAGATGCTGCTGAAACTGAAGGACAAAGTTGAGATGGTGCTGGTAATCAATGCCAACGACATCGAAAAAAACAAGATGCGTTCCGATCTTGGAATCACTTACTCCCAGGATCTGTTAAGACTGATAGACTCTTTCAATGTCGTAGGTCTGCAGATCGGCGGCGTTGTCATTACCCATTTCAACAAGCAGCCTGAAGCTGTACGTTTAAGAAAAAATCTAGAAAAATCGAAAATTTCTGTCGCATACCATTATGCGATCGAAAACTATCCAAATAATGTAGACTATATCCTTTCCGATAACGGATTCGGAAAGAACGAATACCTGGAAACGACCAGAGAGATCATCGTCGTCACCGCTCCGGGTCCTGGATCCGGCAAGATGGCTACATGTCTTTCACAGATGTATCACGACAACAAGCACGGGCTGAAATCCGGTTACGCCAAATTCGAGACTTTCCCGATCTGGAACCTGCCGTTGAACCATCCGGTCAATCTGGCTTATGAAGCCGCAACCGTAGATCTCAGCGATGTCAACATGATCGACCCTTTCCATCTGGAAGCCTACAACAAGATCGCCATCAACTACAACCGTGATGTAGAAGTATTCCCTGTACTGAACGACCTACTGGTTAGAATCATGGGGAAACAAATCTACAAGTCTCCTACCGACATGGGCGTAAACATGGTAGGAAACTGTATCAGTGACGATGAAGTCTGTCAAAAGGCGGCAAAAGACGAGATCATCCGCCGTTACTATGACACTGAAATTGAAGTCAGAAGAGATGTTTTAGGTGAAGATTCCCTGTTTAAGATGGAAACCATCATGAACAAGGCCGTCGTGTCGAAGAAAGACCGCAAAGTAGCCGTCGCTGCAAACAAGCTCGCTCAGAAGACAAATGAACCTGCTGTAGCAATCGAATACAACGGACAAATCATAACAGGTAAAACATCGAAACTTATGGGAGCTGCCTCCGCAGCGCTTCTAAACGCAGCTAAAAAGGCGGCAGAACTTCCTGATATCCATCTGCTGTCGGAAAAAGTGCTTACCCCTATTCAGGAACTAAAAACACAGTATTTAAAGGGACACAATCCAAGACTGCATACCGATGAGGTACTGATCGCATTGGCGGTCGACTCCATCACATCAGATATCTGCGACCGGGCACTAAAAGCCCTGGAAAAACTAAAAGGATGCGAAGTGCATTCTTCCGTCATCCTTTCTCAGGTCGATGTCAATGTATTTAAGAAGCTGGGAATGAATCTGACAATGGATCCGATCTATCAGACAAAGAAACTGTATCACTCAAAATAGGTACAGAGATCTCTGAATGGACAGTTGTCGCATTCCGGATTCCTTGCTTTACACTTATACCTGCCAAAGAATATGAACTGATGATGCAACTTTCCCCACAATTCTTCAGGAAAACAGCTCATCAGTTTTTCTTCTATTTTATCGACGTCATCATTTTCATCGGCGATCCGAAGTCTTTTGGACACTCTTGATACATGAGTATCGACCGCAAACGCAGGTACATCGAAACAGTTGCTTAAAATGACGTTTGCCGTTTTTCTGCCCACACCAGGCAGGCTTTCCAGATCGACTCTTCTGTCCGGAACGATTCCGTTAAACTGATCAGCAAGTACTTTGGCAAGTGAAATGATGTTTTTTGCCTTCATCCGGTAAAGACCGATCGGTCTTATGATCCTCTCAATATCTTCCTGAGAAGCGTTCGCCAGTTTTTGTGCATTACCGTATTTCTCAAACAGTTCACCGCTTACACTGTTGACTCTTTCATCGGTAGTCTGGGCTGAAAGAACTACGGCAATCAGCAGCTCAAAACTGTTTCTATGATTCAGCTGACAGTATGCATCCGGAAACAGCTGATTGAGACCTTCAATGATCTTTTCAGTTTTTTCCATTCCTTAAAATACCCTCAATGTAGGACATGCTGAGCTTGCGATGCGCTTCAGCCAGTCTTAGCGCTTCGGTAAACTTCTCCTGTCCATAAGTTTCCAGAAGATCATTCATTTTCTGCAACTGTATCGGTGTCAAAGGCTTTCCGAACACATCACCTACTGTATCAAACAGATTCTTGTTTTCTACAACTTCATATCTCTCGGGATCAAATTCGAATATACCGTCAATATCGAAAACGAGGCCTTTAGTATTTGTGGAAAGCTTTAGATAATGTTTCGATACAAGCGAAGCGATGATCTGATCCAGTTCTTTTACTGATTTATTCATTTTTGCAGAAAGATATTCATAACTGATCTGTTTCCTGCTGAAGCGGCACAGTTCAACAACAAGAATAAACAGAGTTTCATCAGAACTTAGATTCAGACGGTCAAAGTTTTCAAGTATCCAGTTTTTTCTGTCGAAATAGGATTCTTTATACCACTTTTTCATTTAATACCTCTCAATGATTTCCTTGCATAATCCGGCAACTTTACTGCAGCTTTCCGGCAGATTGAAGTCAAACTGTTCAAAACTGTTCTTGACAAGCGTTTCATCAGAAATAGATCTGATAATGGAACACTTCTTTCCAAACGCATAGCAGGTATTAGCGACAGCTGCTCCTTCCATCTCGCCTGCCTTAGCTTCAGGATAGTATTCTCTGATGATTTTAAGCTGATCTTCATCTTTGATGAACTCGTTGGCGGATACGATTGCTCCGATATTCACTTTTTCATTGTCTGATACGATTTCCAGTACCCTGCCATCGCAGGAAAAAGAGAATTTATCCGAATTGATGCTTCTTTCCCAGCCTGGAACATCCATGCGCCAGTCAGCGGTTCTGTTTGCTACGACAATATCTCCGACATGTATGTTTTCATTTAAGGAACCGGCGACACCGCAGTTGATCAGCAGTTCAGGATCGAATTTCTGAATCATCAGCATTGTATTGATCGTAGCGTAGATCATCCCTACGCCGCATCGTCCTAAAACAACGTCCTTACCGTTTATTCTTCCGACATAATACTCGTTATTTAGCACTTTCTGATGATAGTAGATCGTCTCGCTGTCCAGTCTTTCGACGTTTTCCATCAGTCTTAAAAAAGCGTCACGCTCTTCTTCCATCGCACATAATACCGCAATCATTTTCTGTACCCCACTATGAGAATTTTTTCATTTTCAATAAAATCTTCTATGACTCTGACCTGAAACAGATCTTTCATATGCATCTGAACGGTTTCGGGTTCAAAAACATTCTGATTATGATTTTCCTGTATCATTCCACCTTCCGTAAAAAATGTAAAATGCTCGGAAATCTCTTTTTCTTCCGGTTCCGACATGATCGTCCACTGATACGGTACGCCGCAGACATATCCTTCTTCGATATACTGTTCTTCGAATTCTTTCAGCCTGTCCATATGGTGCATGTCGAAGATCAGTCTTCCGTTCTTATTCAGATGTTCATAGGCGCATCTAAAGAAAGCGTCCAGTTCTTCTTCATAAAGATAATTGATCGAATCGCAGATACAGAGAATCAGATCGTATTTCATATTCAGATGATAATCCGTCATATTCAGCAGAAGATATTCTCCGTCATAGTTCTTTACGGATACTTCTTTCATCTTTTCCGATATATCCGAAGCGGTAATATCGTATCCTTTTTTCTTCAGTATGCCGGCCATGACGCCTGATCCGGAAGCAAGCTCCAGAACGGAAGAAAACGGTTCTTCTTCAATGTATTTCAGCCAAAGAGACAAAGCTTCTTCATCCTGAAGAAGCGCATCGTAATATTCGGCAAGCATTTCGTAGTTGTCTACATTTCTACTCTCGGCAGATCTTTCCATAGGCCTTCCAGATTATAAAGTTCTCTTTCTCCATCATAGAAAACATGGCACAAAATCGTATCCAGATCAATCAGAAACCATTTTGTCGTACTTTCCGCATATATGTGTTTTACATGAAAACCCGCTTCCAGTACTTTATTTTCCACATTGTCGATAATGGATTTCGCCATACGGGCATTTCTGGCTGTACCGATAACGAAATAATCGATATACGGAGACTGTTTCGTAAAATCGATCACGGTCAGTTCGGATGCCTGTTTTTCGTCCATGGCATCATAGGCGATTTTCAATAAATCTTTCATTTTTTACTTCTTTAATGTACCTCTCAACATCCCATCCCAGGATCTTATAAGCCCGATACAGATCCTTACGGGCTATTTTTATAATATCATCGATTATTCCTCTTAAAGGTTCTCTTTTATCTGCTATATAAAGAATCAAGGAAAGCCTGTCTTTGGACCGACATATGGTGTGATTGTATATGGCATTCAGAATATCCTTATCATGAAAACCGGTTTTCTCTTTCAGATAATAAGGAGCAGCCCAGGCATGGTATGCACCGGTTAAGCCGTTTAGTTTGTCAGGATCGTAGAAATTAAGATAGTCCTCAAGCAGTGCTGGATCGCTTTTCTCAAAACCTTTGCATACATCATGAAGCAGGCCTGCAATGTATGCCTTTTCCGGATCGACATGATGAAATAAAGCGAGATCACGCGCCGTTTCGGCTACAGACAGCGAATGATCATATCTTGACTGTTTCAGATTATTCTTAACCGGATGTTTCAAGAGTTCCGGATCGTTCAGGATCTTCTTTCTTTCTTTTGATTCTAAAGACATGAAACAGTCAAACGTAACATCTTCGTAATTCATGGCAGAACGATCTTCTTGTCTTTCGAGGCCTTATATAAAACAAGTGTCTTACCGATTTTCTGAACTAGTTCAGCACCGGTATTGGCACACAGATCTATGGATATTTCATTCATCGAAAGTTCGCAGGTTTTCAATACGGAAATCTTCACAAGTTCTCTGGCTTTCAGCGCTTCTTTCAAAGAATCAAACAGATTCTTCGATAAACCTTCTTTTCCGATCTGAAAAAGAGCTTTCTCATTGACTGCCAGACTTCTCAAATACCTTTTCTGCTTTCCGCTTAACATCAGATATCAACCTCACTTTCAAATATCCTGACTTTATTCAGAGAATGAACTCTGATTCTGCATTTTCCATTAACTTTAAACATACCTAAACCCTTAATAATGAACATACGTTTATCAACGATTTCATATTCCGTAATGCCCAATGGCTTGATTCTAAGAACAAATTCGCAAAAGTGCTGCTGATAGTAGTCATCCGCATGATCGAACTTGGTACGGTGAATCTTGTTTTGACTGTTGATATAGAAAGTGACAGAAGACTTCTCTTCCGGGATTATATCGACTCTTAATAAACCGTCATAGAAATAACTTTGCGGATCATTCAGCTGAAACACCTGCGGTTTAATGGTTCTGTCGATCTTGGAAAGCCTGTATTTCTCCAGATTCAGATAAGTCGCATAGTTGTTCACATCAACAAGTCCAGGCGTATCGATGAACTGATAGTCTTTGTAATCGATCTGGATCTCTTCCAGCGTCGTTCCGGGATACATCGAAGCAGTCAGGGAATCTGAATGAAGCAGTTTGTTGATCAGCGAAGACTTTCCGGCATTTGCCCAGCCGCAGAATACAACTCTTCTTGCCTTCATCTCCGAAAGGATCAAATAAAACTGATCGTTAAAGGCTCTTTCGTATTTGTTTGTCATGACAGCAGCCTTTATATTCGGGTATTTCTTATTCAGATCGAACAGGATTCTCGTAAGGATTTTATTGATCTTTGCATCGCTGACATTTTCTGGAAGAATATCGGTTTTGTTGATCAGCAGAAGTACATTGTAATTTTTAAACATCTCAAGCAGATCATCGTCCTTCAGACAGAAAGCATCCAGAACGTCAATGATCAGTACGAACAGTTCATTGCTGTACTTCTGAAAGATCCTGATGATCTTTTCGTTTGTTACATAGTTCGTCTTGAAATGAGTCGTATCGCCATAATGAAGCAGCCTAAAACATCTCTGGCAGTAATCCTGATTCATGTCGGCAACGTAGCCTACTCCTTCTCTGTCTCTGTGCTGCAGTTCTATTCCGCATCCTTTACACTTCTTCATGCAATATCCTCTTCCAGATGATTTTCTCTATCTTTCTGTTTCTGGCGGTAACCGGCGTATCTTCTTCCTGCAGCTGCCTGCAATAAATGCCGTAGCATCCGCTTAAATTGGCGCCAAGAATATCCGTCAGAAGCTGATCGCCCATCACGATTGTTCTTGAAGGTCTTGTTTTCATCTTCATGCAGGCAAGCCAGTAGGCAAACGGCAGCGGTTTCGCTGCCCAGAACCAGATATCCGCATCAATGTCGCGGATAAACATCCTGACCCTTTCCAGATTGTTGTTGGAAAAAATGAGAACTTTGAAGCCGTTGGTTCTTAGATTGTTAATGAATTGTTCTGCTCTTTCGTCACATGTTCCGGTATCCGGAACAGCGATTGTATTGTCTATGTCCAGAAAAACCGTATCAAAACCGCGTTCTCTGTAATACTTCGCGTCAAAATCGGTGAAAATAGGAAGAATCTTCTTCGGTCTGAATAATGCCATATCAGTTAAACAGAGATGTCTGCTCCTCTTCCTGCTGCCTATCGTAATATCCCTCAGGCAGATCGATGATCTCTACGTCAGAAATATCGCTCATGTCTTTCTTTACGACGAAATAACCGCTCTTAAGCTTCAACGGAACAGAGAAAGACTGTTCCAGATCCATGAACGGAATATTCGAAACAGGTATTTCATTAACGTTACCGTCATTGCATATGTAAAGATTGCTGTAGCCCGATACCATCATGGATCTATGGATATAGTGTGGATTCGATTTGATCTGTTTAAATACCCTGTAGCCTTTCGTATTTCTGGAAGTCAGATCAAGCGTTTCCTTGTGAATTCTCTTGAATCCGCCCTTGTTTGAACATAAGAGCAGCTCTTCACTGCCATGTCTGTCAGCCACTACAGACGCTAGTTCATCGTTTTTGACGTTGATGGCGATAACGCCAAGCGCCTTAGGAGCAAGATCAGACAGTATATCCGACGAATAACGGTTGCAGTATCCCTCTTTTGTCAACAGAATCAGATCGTCTCCCTGGTAGCAGACGCATACTGAGACAAGTTCATCATCGTCACGAAGCTTCATGCATGTCAGAGCTTTCGATGTTCTTTCAACCTTCAGCCTTGGAAATGACGTTTTCTTGATCATTCCGTTTCTGGTTGCAGTGATCAGGAAAGCGTAGGTATCGAAATTCTTGACTACGACAGCACCGACGATCTTCTCCATTCCTTCCATTCTGACATAATGAGAAACATGTCTTCCAAGATCCTTAAAACGGCACTCCTCGATCCTGTATATCGGAACATAGGCATAGTTTCCCTTATTTGTAAACAGAAGCAGCGTATCCAGCGTATCGCAGGACTTCATGCCGATCAGGGCATCTCCTTCTTTTACGAAAGGAAGCTGATTCTCGTTTGCGTTGAATGCTCTTTCGGAAAACCTCTTCAGATATCCGTCTCTTGAAACGCTGATGTAGCACGCTTCATTGGCTATCATCGCCAGTTTGTCTATTACGACGTCTTCTACTTCTTCTTCGACAGTCGTTTTTCTCGGCGTAATGAATTTCTCATTGATTTCCTGCATTTCCTTGACTAGAACGGAATCCAGGACATCCGTTGAAGAAATGATCGAATTCAGTTCAGCTATCTCTTTGACGAGTGTCTGGTTTTCTTCCTTAAGGATGGTAATATCCGTAGAAGACAATCTGTAAAGTCTTAATGAAACGATTGCTTCAGCCTGTTCTTCAGTAAACAGAAAAGCCTCTTTCAGCTTTTCCTTGGCATCCTTCTTGTCCTGAGACCTTCTGATCAGCGCAATGACGTCATCCAGGATCGAAACGGCCTTTATCAGACCTTCTACGATATGCAGACGCGCCTGTTTCTTGTCTCTAAGATAAACAGACCGGTTTAAAACAACGCTTCTCCTGTGCTCTATAAATGCGTCCAGTGCATCGCCAAGAGACATCAGAACCGGTTTGTGATTCACGATAGCGACGCAGTTATAGGAATAATTGACCTGAAGATCGGTATTCTTATAAAGATAGTTCAGGATCAGCCGGGTATTGGCATCCCGTTTGCATTCAACGACGATTCTTAAACCGTTTCTTCCGGATTCGTCCCTGACATCGACGATGCCTTCGATCTCTTTCGATAGATAAATATCCGTTATCTTCTTGACAAGCTGCGACTTGACCACTTCATAAGGGATCTCGGTAATAATGATCTGCGAGGAAGTCTTTCCTTCTTCGATTTCGCATCTGCTACGGACAACGACTTTGCCTTTCCCTGTATTAAATGCTTCCGATATCTGTTTCTTGCCTTGCACAATACCGCCTGTAGGGAAATCCGGGCCTTTTACGAACTGCATCAGTTCTTCAGTCGAACAGGAAGAATGCTTCATCCGATAGATGCAGGCATTGATGATTTCGTTGAGATTGTGAGGAGCGATATTGGTGGCATATCCGGAGGCAATGCCTGTCGAACCGTTAACCAGCAGAACAGGATACCTGGCCGGCAATACGGTAGGTTCAAGATGCGTGTCATCATAGTTGTTCGTCATGGCGACGGCATCATAGTCGATGTCATCCAGCAGCAGATGAGCGCTCTTCCCCAGCCTTGCTTCAGTATAACGCATGGCAGCCGGAGGATCGTCATCGATCGATCCGTTGTTTCCGTGCATGTCGATCAAAGGAACGTTGATCTTCCAGTCCTGAGACATTCTGACCATGGCTTCGTAGATGGAACTGTCGCCATGCGGATGGAAAGTTCCCATAACACTTCCTACGGTCTTTGCGGACTTTCTGTGCGGTTTTTCATAAGTATTCCCATCAATATACATCGAATAGAGAATACGTCTCTGAACCGGCTTTAAACCGTCCCTGGCGTCAGGCAGAGCTCTTTCCTGAATAATATATTTCGAATAGCTGCCGAAACGGTCAGACATGATATCGTCCAACGTTTCATTGACAAAGCTTTCTACGATTTCTTCTTTCTTTTTTCTAGCCATTTCTAGTAACTCTGTAGTCTTCTTCCAAAGTGAAATCGATGTTGTCATCGATCCATTTCCTTCTGATCTCGGCATTGTTGCCCATCAGAACAGAGATCTTTCTTTCACATAACGCCGCATCTTCAATGGAAACCTGTATCAGCGTTCTTCTTTCCGGATCCATCGTCGTATCCCAAAGCTGATCGGCATCCATCTCGCCAAGACCTTTATAACGCTGAATATCCGCCCTGTCTCCAAGTTCCTTTTTCATTTCGTTCAGTTCTTCATCGGAATACAGATAGATTCTTTCCTTGTTTTTCATGACGCCGTATAGAGGAGGCATGGCAATATAGACATGACCTGTTTCGATCAGTTCTCTCATAAAACGGTAAAAGAACGTCAATAAAAGCACCTGAATATGGGCACCATCCGTATCGGCATCCGTCATGATGACGACTTTGTCGTAATGGATGTCATCGATATTGAAATGAGGTCCAACACCCGCACCGATACAATGCACGATGGTATTGAGCTCTTCGTTCTTTTCGATCTCGCTGATAGATGCGCGTTCGGTATTCAGCACCTTTCCTCTTAAAGGAAGAATGGCCTGGAAAGAAGAATCGCGGCACTTCTTGGCGCTGCCGCCCGCCGAATCGCCCTCCACCAGGAAAAGCTCAAGCTTTGAAGAATCTCTGGTCTGAGCCGGAGCGAGTTTTCCGCTTAGGATTTCCTTGCTCTTGAGAGATGATTTCTTTCCTGATCTTGCTTCGTCTTTTGCCTTTCTGGCGGCTTCTCTTGCCAGGGAAGCTCTTTGAATTTTCTTGATCAGCTGAATTGCGATCTCTTTATTCTCGTGAAGGTAATATGTCAGCTGTTCGGAAACGATGCTGTCGATAACGGTCTTGGCTTCAGGTGTGCCCAGTTTCCCTTTTGTCTGTCCTTCAAACTGAAGAATGGATTCCGGAATGGAGCAGGAAATAATAGAAGTAAGGCCTTCTCTGACATCGCTTCCTTCAAAGTTTTTGTCTTTTTCTTTCAACAGTCCGTTTTCTCTCGCAAATTCGTTGATTACCTTCGTAAATGCGGACTTGTAGCCGACTTCGTGCGTTCCACCATCGGATGTTCGGACAAGATTGACATAGGAGAACGTGTATTCCTGATAGCTGTCCGTGTACTGGAATGCGATATCGGCTGAAATACGGTCCTTTTCGCCATGAAAACATACTGTTTCATGCAGTACGTCTTTATCTTCGTGCAGATAATCCATAAACGCTTTCAGTCCTTCGTTGTACAGGAAGGACTGTTCTTCGCCGGAACGAAGATCCTTTACGGTCAGTTTAACGTTTTTCAGCAGGAATGCTTCTTCCTGAGCTCGTTCCAGAATGGTCTGATAATTGAATACGGTAGTCTGGAAAATGCGTTTGTCAGGCATGAAAGTGACCTTGGAACCGGTTCTGTTGGTCGGACCAAGTTCCTGCAGTTTCGAAACCTTTTTCCCGCCGTTTTCAAAACGCATCAGGTAGCGTTTCTTGTCCCTGCATACTTCGACTTCCAGCCATTCCGACAATGCGTTTACAACGGAAGCGCCGACACCGTGAAGACCTCCTGCCGTCTTGTAGCCTCCCTGATCCGAGAACTTGCCACCTGCATGAAGTACGGTAAAAATGACCTGTAACGTATTTTTTCCGGACTTGTGAGTTCCGACAGGCATGCCTCTTCCGAAGTCGGTTACCGTACAGGAACCGTCCTTGTTTATTTCGATAATGATCTCGTTTCCAAAACCGTTTAATGCTTCATCTATCGCATTGTCAACGATCTCCCATACCAGATGGTGAAGACCTCTAGCGTCAACTGATCCGATATACATTCCGGGTCTTTTTCTGACCGCTTCCAGACCCTCCAGTATCTCTATGCTGCTGTCGTCATATTTCTGTGTCATAACCTTTAAAATTATATCACAAGATAGATACTGTGTTATAATCCTGATATAAAATCAAGGTACTGATATTTACATGCTGAAGCAATTATTCTGGATCGTATTAGGATATCTTGTAGGTTCCGTTTCCTGGGGTTTGATCATCGGAAAAGAGTTTTTTAATACCGATATCAGGAAATATGGATCCGGCAATCTCGGTGGAACCAACGCCGGTAGAGTTCTTGGAAAGAACGTAGGTCATCTGGTGATCTTCCTTGATGGTTTAAAGAGCTTTCTGATGATGCTTGTTTGTCACGTATTAAAGAATGACTGCGAAGTGTTCTGCGGTCTAGCGGTATGCATCGGCCATTGCTTCCCGATATTTGCGCAGTTCAAGGGAGGAAAAGCCGTAGCCTGTTCATATGGCTTCCTGCTTGGTCTTGCCTGTTTCGTTCATCATGAATTCATACTGACGTTTTTCATACCGATCTGCGTGTATTTTGCGGTGAAACGCTTTATCGGATACGTATCTCTTTCCTCGATGCTTGGAGTATTGTCTGGAGCCTTGCTGATCCTGATTTTCGTAAACGGTAAAACTGGACTTCTGTCACTGCTTCTGGCTTTGTTTGTCATCTATCGGCACCGTTCCAACATACAAAGAATCATACAAGGAACGGAACCTAAAGCGAATAAAAAATAGAACCTTACTAAAAAAGGTTCTTTTTTCATAATAAGAAAAAGCTATTTCTAGCTTTTACTGTCCCATTGATTTCATGATTGCGCGGATCTGCGCTTCTGACGGTTTTCTTCCCATCTGAGCGTACATCGCGCGAATCATCTTCTCATTGATCGGCGGATTCTCTTTCAGCTGTTTTTCAAACTGTTTTCTTGTAACAAAATAAGCGATTACGGCACCGATAATGCCTCCGCCGACAAAATATAGAATTGAACTAACAAATGGATTCATAACACACCTTCCTTACACATCAATTTTAATCATAAAACCGATATTTGTCTAACAGGGCCTAATGGGTGAGAAATTTCCCTTTTCTCAAAAGGTGGTCCGTCTATAGCTGCTTTCAGGATCCCTGATTAAGGTCTTCAACAAGGGCAGCTAATGTTCAACAGTCCGTAAATATCATGTAGGAATTTCAATATTCCCATTAGGTAATTTCATTATAAATGGAATATTTGAGATTTACCAGTCTTGACTTTCATCCCTGGAAATGATATTCATTCCCGATTCTGAAACGGTTCCAGCATATCGAGATAGCGGGATTTCAAGGCTGATGCTTTCTTCTCCGAATCAGAGCTGTCTACTTTCATGTGATCGAAACATACCTGAGAGTCGCCGAAATGTCCGTTGATGACAGTGAAGACATGAGGCGTCATCAGATCCTTTTCACCTTCTTCGTTAAGATCCAGTATATCGTAAAGATACTCCATGGTTTTCTTACGCATTTCGGCATCGGAAACCAGATCGTACTCCTCATCATATGGATCGATATAGTATACATTTACATTCAGTTCTATTGCCGCTTCATTCAGGATTCTTGTGACTTCCTGACAGCATCCGCAGTTTGTCCTTCCAAGATAGAATACGCCGGAGGAACCTTCGTCGATGGTACGGAATACTTCTGAAAGCTTGATAATACGGAAATTATGTTTTGTAGAAGTTACGCCTTCATAACCGGACATGTCGATGCGATCGGATGTTATCTCGAATGTATACTCAGGTATTTCGGTTTCTTTTTTTTCTTCTTTGCATGAACAAAGCAACAGAAGCATCATAAGGATAAGTATAAACTTTTTCATTCATGCTCCTTGATCTCGATATTCTCGAATACTTCTTCAATCTTTTCCTTGGATCCCAGATCATTGCTCATGCAGGTGGCAAGCGATGCGGCATTGGCGTATCGGAACGATTCAGCGCAGTCGGCACCTCGTATGATTCCATAAAGGAAGCCGGCGACCATAGAATCGGATGATCCTATCGTATTAATCAAAGAATCCTTCAGATTGCCGCACTTATAATACTTGTCTTTCGTAAAGATATAAGAAGACTTGTGAGGAGCACTGTAAAGCACATAACGGACATTCTTCTCCGTCAGCATTCTGGCATAATCCTTCAGATCATCATTCCCGAGATTCGTATCGTTCAGTTTAACTGCAAACAGTTCTGCGCCTAAACATTGTTCCAGAATATCGCGGTCCGTATCGAGAACAATCCTTACGTCCTCTTTACTTAGTTCATATACAAGATCGATCATTCTGTCCTTGATCTCTTCCTCGATATTTCCGGAAAGAACGAAAATGTCATCAGAAAAGATATTGTTCAGTCTGGATTTGAATTTCTTGAATTCTTCATCGCTGATGTGCGGACCTTTCGCATTTATGCTGGTTTCGTGATGTTCTTCTATGATCTTTACGTTAATCCTGGTATTATCCTTGATCGATGTAAACAGCGGCTGAATGTTCGGATAAGCGCTGATGAAGCTTAAATAGTAATCCTTTGTAAATCCGCCAAGAAAACCTACACAAACAGTTGGAATGCGGAAGTTGTTCAGAACGATAGAAACATTGACACCTTTACCTCCGGCGTCAAACGATTCTGTATCACAGCGGTTGTTCTTTCCTTTTTCTAAAGATGGAACGCTAATAAAGTAGTCTAGCGAAGGATTTGTCGTACAAGTGTAAATCATCGTTTTATCCTCAAATCAACGTTGAACGGCGTTAAAATGGCTCAGAAGATCATTCAGAACTCTTTCATGGATCTCATTGACTTCTTCCGTCTTCAGTGTCTTCTCTTTATCTTCATAAACGATATTCAGAGATACGGATTTGTATCCATCTTCAATATGTTCGCCCTGATAAACATCGAAAACTTCGGCTTTCTTGACAAGCCTGCCGCCCGCTTTCCTGATCTCTGAGAGAAGATCAGCTGCTTTGATGTCTTCATTCATAAGCAAAGAAATGTCTCTTGAAACAGACGGGTATCTACTTAAGACAGGAGCCTTGACTTTGGCTGGCTTTGCCTGTTCAAGAACGCTGAGAATCATTTCGGCATAGCAGACATCGTTCAATTTGAATGCTCTCAGGTAATTCGGATGCAGTTTACCGAAGATGCACAGGATTTCATTGTCCATGCAAAGAACGGCTGACTGATATGGATGGAAATGAATCGTATCCAGATCGTTTTCCATTAAAGTGATTCTGCCCATTTCAAATCCAAGCTTTGAAAGGATCTGAAGCAGAATGCCTTTCATGACGTAGAAATCGGATGAAACACTGATATGCTTTATCTTGTTGTCGATCAGATTTCCCTGCATGATGATGCCCAGTCTTTCTTCTTCGATATCTCTTGCATAAACTTTCGAAATCTCGAATAAAGATACGTTTTCATTATAATGAGCCAGATTGTAAGACAGAGCTTCAAGCAGTGAATTCATCAGGGATGTCCTGACATATCTTCTTGCATCGGATAATGGAGAAACAAGCTCTACCGCATCTCCTTTTGGAAGTACGGCTTCCTTAATGTATCTGTCGGATACCAGCGTATAGTTAACCGTATCGAACATACCGTGATTTGTCAGCGTTTCTCTGATGACTCTACGCATTTTCTGCATGCTGCTGAGTCTGCCGACAGTCTGAGGCATCAAAGGAAGAGTCGATACAAGATCGTCGAAATCCGTCAGTCTGACGATTTCTTCGTCGATGTCTTCCGGAATCCTTAAGTCGGTGGAACGGTAGGAAGGAATTTCGACGTAGAAAGCCTCCTGATCGTTCGTATACCTGAAATCCAGTCTCCTTAAGACGTCTGTAGCTTCTTCCATTGTATAAGCCTTGCCGATCAAGGCGTTCAGATGATTGAGTGTTTCTTTGATCTGATACGGTTCATAGTCAGGCTTACCGTATTCAACCGTTTCTTCGAAGTCTTCCGCATCGGCCAGTTCAATCAGAAGCTGAACGGCTCTGTCAACTGCCTTGTTCTGTGAAAGAGGTTCCAGTCCCTTCGAGAATCTTGCAGCGGCTTCCGTCTGAAGACCCAGACGGTTCGCGGTTCTTCTGATCTGTGCATGGTCAAATAATGCAGCTTCAATGATCAATGATGAAGTATCATCCAGTATCTTCGTATTATCGCCACCCATGATTCCGGCAATTCCGATCGGTTTGCCTTCGGATGTGATCATCAGATCGCCCTTTTCTATCTGATACTCAATTCCATCAAGTGCTACATATGGCCCTGAATAATCATCTCTGACAGTAATTTCCATTGCCGGATTGCTTCTAAGATCATAGAAATGCAAAGGCTGACCAGTTTCCAGCATGACGTAGTTGGAAATATCAACCAGGTTATTGATGCATTTCACGCCATTGGCGCGAAGATGCTGCTTCATCCATTCCGGCGATTCTTTGATCGTGACATGATGTACTACCTTGGCAAGGAAATGCGGGCAGTTTTCCGACAAAGATGTCAGCTTAAATGCCGATTTTTTACCGATTTCAGATTTCCCTTCGTATTCAGGAAGGGCAACTTTACGATTCAAGATTGCACCCATTTCTTTTGCCATCGCAAACATCGAGAGGCAGTCTGGTCTGTTGGCGTATACAGAAACATCCAGGATCGTATCGTCATATCCCAGTTTTTCAAGAATGTCTGTATCTCCGATTTCGAACCTGTCATCCAGTTCCTCAATACCGTTATGGCTGCAGGAATCGGCAGGCAGCAGATTCTCATCGACGCCAAGTTCCTTCAAGGAGCACAGCATTCCGTTTGATTCAGCGCCTCTGATCGTACTCGCTTTGATTTCTCCATCTGGCAGTTTAGCGCCAACCTGAGCAACAATTACCTTTAGTCCTTCTCTGCAGTTTGGAGCTCCGCATACGATATCCAGTACTTGAGAACCGATATCCACTTTCGTAACATGCAGATGATCGGAATCCGGATGGTTTTGGCATTCGATTACTTTACCTACGATCAGATTGCTTCCTTGAGAAAGTCTGATGATTTCTTCAACTTCAAAACCGCATTTGACCATCTGATCAACGATCTGTTCAACAGAAAGATCGCTGATATCCATGAATGAGCTGAGCCATTTTAAACTTAGTTTCATAAGACCTCCTATCTCCTGAATCCTTCTAGGAATCTAATATCGTTGGTATACAGATCTCTGATATCCGTAATACCGTATTTCAGCATCGCTATTCTTTCAATGCCTGCGCCGAACGCGAATCCGGTATATTTCTTTGAATCGATTCCTGCCATTTCCAGAACATTCGGATGAACCATTCCTGATCCGAGAATCTCGATCCATCCTGTTCCTTTACATGTAGGACAGCCTTTACCACCGCAGATATGACAAGTCATGTCTACTTCAAACGACGGTTCCGTAAACGGGAAGTACGAAGGTCTGAAACGGATTTTCGCATCCTTTGAGAAGAGCTCTCTGATCATCAGTTCGAGCGTACCTTTCAGATCGGCAACAGTGATATTCTCACCAATTACAAGTCCTTCGCACTGCATAAACTGATGAGAATGCGTTGCATCGTCGTCGTCTCTTCGATAAACCTTGCCGGGACAGATGACTTTTATTGGGAGATTTCCGGCTTCCTGTTCAAGTACACGCATCTGTATTGCGGTCGTCTGTGATCTTAAAAGATGTGTCGGATCGACGTAGAAAGTATCCTGCATGTCTCTTGCAGGATGGCCTTCCGGTGTATTGGCACGGGTAAAATTATACAGATCCGTCTCAACTTCAGGACCTTCCGCGACGTTGTATCCCATTCCGATGAATACATCTTCCAGTTCTTTCTGAACCAGAGTCAAAGGATGCAGCGTTCCGTTCTTTGGAACATATCCGTCTAATGAAATGTCGATCTTTTCGGATTTCAGCCTGGCATTCAGCAGTTCCTGATCGAGTTTTTCTTTTTTCTCATCGATAGCTGCAGATACGACATTCTTTAAGTCGTTGACCATCTGTCCGAATTTCGGTTTTTCTTCTGAAGACAGATCCCTCATCTGGGCCATCAGCCCCTGAATCTTGCCTTTCTTGGACAGATATTCGATTCTCAGTTCTTCCAAAGACCTGGTATCTGCCTCAGAGATGGCTTTTAAAGCCTCGTTTTTAAGCAATTCGAGATCAAGCATAATTCTCCCCCTTAAAATAAAAAAGGCGGCCTAAGGGCGCATTAAGCGCGTTACCACCTTTATTTGTAACTCTTATTCTTAACGCGAATGACACGTGGAGTATTGGTCCAGCTGAGAAGTGAATTCACTGATTATCCTGTTAGAACATCGCAGCATTTTGTTCATTCTCTGAAACAGGAGCAGATCAGATACTGGTCTTCTTTTTGCGATTATTAGGCAATATCTACCTTGATTCCAGGACCCATGTTGCTGGAAATGGTGCATGACTTGATGTATGTGCCCTTTACAGCAGCAGGTTTTACCTTGTTGATGACACCCAGAAGAGCGTCGAAGTTTTCTGTCAGCTTATCAGTATCAAATGAAGACTTTCCGATCAGACAGTTGATGTTGCCTTCCTTGTCGACACGATACTGAACTTTACCTTTCTTGATTTCCTCGACAGCCTGCGCGATATTCTGCGTAACGGTTCCTGTCTTAGGGTTAGGCATCAGTCCTCTAGGACCTAAGAGTTTACCGAGTTTACCAAGTTCACCCATCATGTCAGGTGTAGCGACGATGATATCGAAATCGAACCATCCGCCTTTAACCTTTTCCAGAATTTCCTTGTCGCCGACATAGTCAGCACCGGCATTCTTTGCGACATCCATGTTCGCACCCTGAGTGACAACCAGGATTCTCTGGGATCTGCCTGTTCCGTTTGGAAGAACGGTAGCGCCACGGATCTGCTGGTCAGCCTGACGAGGGTCGACATTCAGATTGAATGATACTCTGATAGATGCGTCATATTTAACAGTAGTAGTCTTCTTGGCAAGTTCACATGCTTCAGCCGGTGAATACTTCTTTCCCTGTTCGATCAGGGCCTTGGAGCTGTTGTAATTCTTTGAATGTTTCATTATTCAGCCACCTCGATTCCCATGTTTCTGGCAGTGCCTTCAATGATCTTCATAGCCGCTTCAACATCGTTGGCGTTAAGATCAGGCATCTTGTATTCAGCGATTTCCTTTAACTGAGCCTTCGTGATTCTTCCGGCTTTGACCTTGTTTGGTTCTCCGGAAGCCTTGTCAACACCAGCGGCCTTCTTTAACAGGAATGCAGCCGGAGTTGTCTTTAAGACGAAATCAAACGATTTGTCTTCGTAAGCGGTGATAACAACAGGAACGATATCGCCTTTTCTGTCTTTTGTCTGATCATTGAATGCAGAACAGAACTGAGGCATGTTGATTCCTGCAGAAGCCAGAGCCGGTCCCGGTTTTGCTTCGCCGGCCATGAAGTTTAATTTGCAGACTTTTGCAACTTTCTTTTTTGCCATATTTTCCTCCTTATGGTTGTGGGTATAACGGAGCGTTGCTCTCCTTCCACATGCTTAAATATTTTACTAAAAAGAAAACCTTATTTCAAGGCTTTTCTTATTTGTGTTTGTAAAAGCTTCTATTATCCAGCGCGAATATCTTCTGGGTAAACTCTCCGTCCTTGATTTCCGACAGTGCTTTTTCGATGATATTCAATCTTGCGTCGATATTATCAATCAGGTTCAGCATTTCAGCTTCGATCGTTTCCGGTCTTACCGGAGATCCGAATTCCTGCTGGCCATGATGAGACAGCACCATATGTCTTAATATCAGCAGCTCTTCGCTGTCTTCCAAATTCAACTGTTTACCTATTTCAAGAAGTCTTGCATCCATGATGGAGATATGGCCAAGGAGTTTGCCCTGAGTGGAGTATTCCGTTACAACCGGAGAAGTCAGTTCTTCTATCTTGCCTAGGTCATGAAGAATAACGCCGGCAAGAAGATAATCTCTGTTGATGGAAGGATAGATATTGCATAAGGCAACAGCTACCTTGATCATACCGGCAGTATGAGTAGCTAGACCCCCGATGAAATTGTGGTGGATCTTTGCTGCGGCCGGATATTCATAGACATCGTTTTCATAATAATTCAAGGCACTGGAAACGATTTTTGCGATGTTTTCACTGTTGATCAAATTGATTCCTTCCTGAATGTTTCCTCTTAGATCGTCTTTGGAAATCGGCGATTTAAAAACAAATTCATCCATGTTCAGTTCGTTCTGAGGGATCGGAAGGACTTTCAGTATCTTTGCCTGCAGATTATTCCGGTATTTTATGACTTCCAGGTCGAATTCGTAGATTTTGCCTACTTCCAGCTCTTTTTCCAGTTCCGGCTTTACATCCCAGAGCTTGGCGTCGATTGACTTGCTGGAATCCTGAAGTGTGAGTGTAAGATATGGTGCACCAGAATTGGTCGTTCCTCTTAATATCTGCGATATCAGAAGATTCACTGTGATTCTTTCGCCTTCATTGAAATCCTTAACTTGCTTTCCCATTCTATACCTCCATAACTTTCTTTATGTCATCGCTGGAAAAACCCTTGTTCAGCAGTGATCCGTATATTCTTTGCTTCAATTCATAATCGGAATACTTTTTCCCGTATTTATTCTTTGCTTTCAGATATTCCTTCTTTAATAATTCTATCTCATTATCTCTGCTTAAATCTAATTCATTTACGATGTTTTTCGATATTTCATAACTGTATCCAGAACTTACAAGCCTGTTCAGGATTGACTGTTTTTTCCCGGCTAGCGATTTGTTCCTTATAGTCTTTGAGTATCTATCTGCTATGTTTTTTGCCTTTTCTATTTCTCGAAATTCATCTTTAAACAAATATGAGTTGATTATTTCTTCATTTATGCCATCTTTTTTCAGTTTTTCTCTGATCTGCCGGGTTGATAAATTTGAACGGTCGTAATAAGCTATTTTGTTTTGTGCATACTTTTCATCATCCAGCATCCCGTATGAAATCAGTTTATCGATAATCTCTTTTCTTCTTTCATCATCTAGATCCATTTTACCTAAATGATCCTTGATCTGCTTGACCGTATAGTCTTTAACAGAAAGCTTTCTTAAACATGAACGGTAGGCTTTCAGATATGCTTCTTCATTTCTTAGTCTATTCAGCAGATCGTCATCAAGACCTTTCAGATCCTTTAAACCATAAGAAAAATAGCTTTCGATCGGAATCATGATCTTATCCTCTTCAAGAAACAGCATTACATAGTCTTCTCTGATCTTGATTTTACTGATCGGATGCTTTTCTTCTATTATCTCTATGGGATGTTTCTTCAAGAAATCTTCTACTTTCATAACAATAGTATAGTCTATTTGATCTTAGTAAATTGATCAGATATTTATCATTTGTTTCTCATCAGACTTAGAAAAATGTTCTTCCCCTTCTTTTCTGTACTCGATATTGTTGTAATCGAGCAGTTGAAATGTTCCATCAAACGAGATTACCGTGACTGAAGCATTTGAAACAAGTCCATTCAATTTAAAATCCGGAAAAAGATTTATTAGAATCGTGTTTATAGCAAAACTTGATGTTGATATTAGAATATTGCCATTTTTATATTTATCGCAAATTTCTTTTAATGCTTCAGAAATTCTCATCCAGGTTTTTTCAATGCCTTCGAATTTTCCGGTTTCGTCTCTTTGATACAGTTCCAAATCAATTCCGATATCATCCAAATATTCATATAGCCCGTCATGACCTTTATAAAGAGAATTGAACTTTCTGTAAACAGGCTCAAGCATTTCTATATAAGTACCATATTCGTACTTTCCAAAACACATTTCTCTAAATCTTTTATCAGCAATGATCTCAGTTGGATGCTTATTCTCTTTCATAAATTCATTAGCTGTATTTACCTGTCTTCCAGAATCGCCGGAAATAGCTTTTATAAAAACTTTATCTCTCAATCCGTATCCAGTACACTTTGCCTGATATAAGCCTAATGGCGTTAAAGGAGAATCATTCCATCCCTGAACAATTTCCTGAATATTATATACTGTTTCACCATGGCGAAGAAGAAAAAGAGTAATCATACTTTGATTATAAAATATGTTGCATAATTTAAAAGTAAAAACAATTATTGCTTTCCGCAAAACATAAAAAACGCCTCCGTAATACGGAAGCGTTTTCTTTATGCTTTGAATGAGTTATTTCACTCTTGCCTGAAGATTTTCAAATCTTCTCTTGGCGTCATTCTTGGCCTTTTCATAAAGCTCTTGAGCCTTTTCCGGATTGACCTTAACAAGGTTGTTGTATCTTGCTTCGTCCATCAGGAAATCCTGGAATTTGTCGAAGTCAGGAGTCTTGTAATCGATTGTCAGAGGAGACTCGTTACGTGGGTCATATCTGTAAAGCGTGACATAACCGCATTCGACTGCCTGTTTCTGAACAAGCTGCTGCTTAGAAAGGCCGCCCTTGATACCATGCAGTTCACATGGACAGTAAGCGATGATCAGAGAAGGTCCGTTATAGCTTTCTGCTTCTTTCAGAGCCTTGATCGCCTGCATTCTGTTTGTGCCCATGCATATGGATGCAACATATACATGTCCATAGCTCATTGCAATCTGTCCAAGGTCTTTCTTGGCTACAGCCTTACCGCCTGCAGCGAACTGAGCGATAGAAGCTGCCTGAGAAGACTTGGATGACTGACCGCCGGTATTTGAATAGACTTCTGTATCCAGAACCAGAATATTGACGTTCAGGTTGTTGGCGATAACGTGATCTAATCCGCCGTAACCGATATCGTAAGCCCATCCATCACCGCCGACGATCCATACAGAATTGGAAACAAGATCTCTAACTTCTTCTGCCAGAACATGAACATCTTCACATGCTGATTTAGCAGCAAGTTCACCGATTCTGCCGGCGAGTTTCTTTTCTTCAACTCTATTGCCATTGATCTTGAGATATTCTTCGAATAAGCCTTTCAGCTCAGGTTCAACTTTGTCAAGATTGTCTTCCATGACTTTAAGAAGAACGGCTTTCTTGTAGTTCTTAGCCAATGCCATACCATAACCGTATTCAGCGTTGTCTTCGAACAAAGAGTTGGCCCAGGCGATACCGTTACCGTCTTTATCCGTTACAAACGGAGTTGATGGAGTTGATCCGCAATAGATGGATGAACATCCTGTTGCGTTTGCAACCAGCATGTCAGGTCCAAACAACTGAGAAACAAGTCTGTAATATGGAGCTTCACCACAGCCAGGGCATGATCCAGGAACTTCGAAATATGGTTTCAGGAACTGGGTTCCCTTTGGCGTATCGTTTACAAGATCTGCCTTGTATTCGGTTTCGTTGAACAGGTAATCCGCAAGTGGAGCTTCGTTCATTAAAGAGTGAACGTCTACCATTTCCAGAGCCTTGTTTCCGCCCTTTCCCGGACATTCTGCAGCACAAAGGCCACAGCCTACGCAGTTATCAGGAGAAACCTGTACTCTGAACTTATAGTTCTCTGCACCTTTACCCATTGCCTGAATGGTATCGAATGCCATTGGAGCGTTCTTGATCTCTTCTTCGGTTAAAGCAAACTGTCTGATCGTAGCATGCGGACATACGAATGAACAGAAACCGCACTGGATACAGTTTTCAGGATTCCATTTAGGAACATAAGAAGCGATATTTCTGTGTTCAGCATAAGAAACGTTGTTTCTCATCGTACCGTCCAGTACACCGTATTTCGTGAAAGCGGAAACTGGCATATCGTAACCGGACAGTGTATCGAATCCCTGAACGAATTCATCGAAATATTCGTCACCGGTCTTTTCAACTGTGAATTTAGAAGGAAGCTGAGCCCATTCAGGTTTTACTTCAATTTCTACAAGACCAGCTTTACCGGCATCGATAGCTTTCCAGTTCATTTCTACGACATCATCACCCTTCTTGCCGTAAGACTTCTTGGCAGCGGCCTTCATCAGGTCCAAAGCCTTGTCGTATGGCATGATCTGTTCGTTCAGAGCGAAGAATGCAGACTGTAAAGTCGTATTGGTTCTTCTTCCCATACCGATTTCCGTACAGATCTTGGTCGCATTGATGATATAGAATTTCGCATGCTTCTTGGCTAACTGAACCTTCATTCTGTTAGGAAGATAATCTTCGATCTTTTCCGGTTCAATCGTCGTATTCAGCAGGAAAGTACCGCCATCCTTTAATCCTGAAAGCATATCGTATTTCAGCACATATGAATCCAATGAGCATGATACGAAATCGGCGTTATTGACATAGTATGTACTTCTGATTGGATCAGGTCCGAATCTCAGGTGTGATCTTGTAACACCGCCGGCTTTTCTTGAGTCGTACTGGAAATATGCCTGCGCATACTGATCGGTATTATCGCCAATGATCTTGACGGAGTTCTTGTTTGCACCGACAGTGCCATCTGAACCTAAGCCCCAGAACAGACATGAAGTGTATGTTCCATCGATCTTGAAGTCAGGATCAACATCGAGTGACAGATGTGTAACATCATCGTTGATACCGATCGTGAATTCTTCTTTCGGAGCGTCTTTAGCAAGTTCATCATATACTGCCTTGATCTGGTTAGGAGCTGTATCCTTTGAAGCTATACCGTATCTGCCGCCGATCAGCTTGATACCCGTATCTTTCAGAACGCTTAATACGTCCAGATACAAAGGCTCTCTAGTGCCGATTTCTTTCGTTCTATCAAGAACGGCGATCTTCTTTGCAGTCTTTGGCAGAACGTTAAACAGATATTTAGCAGAGAACGGCCTGTAAAGATGAACAGAGATAACACCGATCTTTTCGCCTTTAGCTGTTAAGGCATCGACAACTTCCTTGATCGTCTCAACGACAGAACCCATGGCAACGATGATTCTCTCTGCATCAGGTGCGCCATAGTAAGTGAAAGGCTTGTAATCTCTGCCTGTATGTTCAGAAATCTTTTCCATATAAGAAGCAACAACGTCAGGAACCTTAGCAAAGTGTTCGTTCTGCGCTTCTCTTGTCTGGAATACGACATCGTCGTTTTCAGCTCCGCCTCTTGTTACCGCATTTCCGTGAGGATTCAATGCGTTGGCCTTGAATCTCTTGACAGCATCCATATCCAGCAAAGACTTCAGATAGTCATAATCCATAACTTCTACTTTCTGAATCTCGTGTGAAGTTCTGAAACCGTCAAAGAAATGAAGGAACGGAACGCTTGCCTTGATTGCGGAAAGATGCGCAACACCTGCAAGATCCATTGCTTCCTGAACGGAATTCGAGCAAAGCATGCATACGCCTGTCTGACGTGCAGCGTAGATGTCTTCATGATCGCCGAAAATAGAAAGTGCAGAAGTTGCAAGTGCTCTCGCTGCTACATGTACAACACCCGGAAGCAGTTCGCCTGCCCATTTGTACATGTTCGGAATCATCAGTAAAAGGCCCTGAGATGCAGTGAAAGTAGTAGCTAAAGCACCGCCCTGTAAAGTACCGTGAACGGCACCTGCAGCACCAGCTTCTGACTGCATTTCGGCTACTTTTACGATGTTGCCGAAGATGTTGGTTCTTTTGGCTGTTGCCCATGCATCGACTACTTCCGCCATCGTTGAAGATGGAGTAATAGGATAGATTGCAGCTACATCAGTAAAAGCATACGCGCAATGAGCGGCAGCTGTATTGCCATCCATTGATTGGAAAATTTTTCCCATAATAAAAGTCTCCTCCTATGCGTTTTCATTATCTCACAAAGAAAGAGACTTTTGAATATCGATTTTTCAGTTATTCTGTTTACTTACGATATAGACTTTAACGGGTGTAGAAACAGGATAATTGCCGGCAGAATATGACTCGTTTCCATTTACGCTTATCTTTGCAATCTGACCGACTCTTAAATCCGATGTTGTCTCTTCAAAGGTCAGATTCGTAAATTTCGATAGATAATTCTGCATTTTTGTCCTGGTTTCCTGATAAGTATCTCCAGGTTCGTAATAGTTCGGGCGCATGATATATGCCGTTTCTTCTTCCTGCGGTCTTGGTCCTAATGATAAACCGTATCTGGTTTTTTCATTTGCCACATATGTGCCTGAACCGTGCCATACGACATATCCTTCCGGAACAGTATCGGAATAGTCATCTTTATCCGGATCATGGTAAGGATCCAGGGTAAGACCTCTTGTTATGTTTTCGAATTCAGTTACAGTTTTTCCAACATACTGTCCTTTTGCGATTACGATTTCCTGCGGTTCGTCGCTTTGTTTGCCCTTTGAAACTTTGTAAGAGACTGAATTTCCGACATTGTATTCACCGATGATATAAGAGATGACTGTACCTTTGGCGAATGTTTCCGAATAAAGTTCTTCGGACTTATTCGGTACAAGCCCTAATCCCTGAATATACTGTCTGAATTCAGATTCGCTCTTTCCTTCATAACCGGATTCTACAGTGACTTTTCCATCCGTATTCTTTTTTCCTAAGGACAATCCGTATCTTATCCGCTCGTTAGGTTCGTATGTGCCTGACCCATGCCATACAATGTTTCCTTTTGTAACAGTATCGGAGTATTCATCCTTATCCGGATCATGGTACGGATCAAGTTTCAGAGCTTTCACGGCGTTTTCGAAATCGGAAACCGTCTTTCCTACATACTGTCCTTTGCTTATGATTATTCCATCACTATCGTCTTGTGTTTCACCCTGTTTTCCTAACGAAATTCCATATCTGATCTTTTCGTTTTCTTCATAAGTTCCTGATCCGTGCCAAACGACATTTCCTTTTTTTACGGTATCTGAATAATCGTCTTTATCTGAATCATGATATGGATTCAGTGTGAGCTTTTTAACAGCTTCCTCGAATTCGGATACGGTTTTTCCAATATAGTCTCCTTTGTCGATAATGATCTTATTTGCCTTGTTTCCAAGTGAAAGCCCGTAGTTTATCGTTTCGTCTTTAACATATGTGCCGGATCCGTGCCAAACAATCTTTCCTTCAGCTATAGAACTGCTGTAATCATCCCTGGCACTGTTATGATTCGGCTTTAAACCGAGTTCCTTTGTTTTTGCTTCAAACTGAGCAACTGTAAGATTGATGTATTCACCTGATTTTATTTCGATCGATCTTTCGGTTTCTGCCGATCCATTCGATACATATACTGTAATCATTGAATCAGCGGTAATTGTTTCAGGAGCGTCAATTCTTATAATGTTGCCCTTTTTCACTTTATCGCTGTTTTCTTCGACATAAGAAACGTTTTTGAGTGAATTATCCCTTATCCAGTTTTCTATTTCTTCCTTGTTTGTATAACTGTCAATGATAGGCAGACTGATCGTTTCAATAATACCAGTGGAAACTTTAACGATCAGACTGTCTTTCAGTTTGTTTCCGGCATTTACCGACTGATAAAAGACAAGGTCTTTGTCTGTCGATGTGCTTTCTTCATATTCGATCTTGCATGAATACTCGGGATCCAAGGCACCGCACCAGATAAATACTTCCTGTTTGTTCTTTCCCAGAAAATCAGGAACAGTTATTGATTTGCTTTCCTTAATGAAACTGTATCCGACAAATACGCCGATTCCGACTGCAGCAGTAAGCAGTATTGCGAGTAATGCATTTATTTTTTTCATGAGTTACCTCCGTCGTTCATCTTTTTTACATCCATCATCAACCTGTATCTGACTGAATCAGTGAAGAATGAAACTTTAGTATCGCTGTTTTCATATCCTTCATATTGCATGTTGAAACGGTTATCGATCTCAAATAGATCATAGTATTCGCCGTTTTGAATACCTATGACGATCCTGTAATTCCCGTTCAGATCATTCAGATCTGCTCTTGCCGAATAACAGATATGATCCATGTTGTAATCCGATTCATAGAAAGAAGCATAATCGAATGAACACGGTTTGGTTTCTGTCTGCATGTGAATAACATCATTATCGTTTACAAGATACAGCTGATGATAATTCTCTGCATTATCGTAATTCAGGTAATACATCATTCCGACGCCTTCTAATACGACATAGTCATGATTATCTTCACTCAAATAAGAAACACTATCGATAGTTCCGAGTGAAGTACGCATCGATGTTTTGTTAAGTAATGAATAATCCAGACCAGGATGATCTATGTCAATTTCAATGCGATATCCATACATTTCATTTAGACTGATTCTATATTCATACTCTCCGGTATTCTCACAAAGTGAAGCATATTCGGACATGTTGCATTTCATCAGAGATTCTGAGTAAGCGACGTTTTCTATGGAAGTCTCAAGTCTTAAAATATAGGATCCTTTATCCAACTGTGACAAGTCAAGTGTTCCGCTAAATCCCGCCCATTTATAATTGTGTCCGTCATTGATGTTGTACCAGCCGGTATCCGCATTTTGGCACTCAAACGAGGTGATTATTTCGTTATTTGAAAGATTGTAGACATTAATTACATGTGAAACGGCATTAATGTCAGTAAAATCATATCCGTTCAATCCTCCGATTCCGGAAATTGTCAGATTCTGATCGTCTAATTCTATATGATCGATAATTGTAAAGCTATCAGCGCTGACAGGCTGCGTAAACACTTGCTGAACCGAGCTGCTATGCAGAAGAATGACCTTATCGGTATCAATATAGCCTACCGATTTATCCCAGTCATAATCCAGTATTCCGTCATCCGTGTTTATGGAACCGTTTTTTACAGGATTGGTCGACTGGATCTTATATCTTCCATCGGTCTGATTCAATACTACAACTGTAAGATCTTTCTGATAATGTGAACCGAATCTTCCGCTATAAAGAACTTCATTCCCATCTGACGTCTTGTATATATTTGGATCCCAGTCGATATTTGAACTATACAGAACGTCGTTGTAATTGTTTTTAACAAATCCAATGGTATATGCATTGTAATCCGTTAGATTCCCGTTTTTTCCATTCGCATACTTGTCGATCAGATAAGCGATCGAAGCGATCTTTACACCCCAATACGGATCCGAAGCGTAATAAACATTGAAACCGGCTCCTTTGTTACCAACGCATGTACCGAAGTATCGCCTGTTAGTATAATCGGTAAACAGGTTCAGATTTCTTCCCATCTGTTCTCTTACGCACGCAGAAACGGATGAAAAGTAACTTGCGTTATTTGGCGAATCGTCATAGGCTGCCCAGCCAAACAGATTGTTTCTGTTCGTAGCATATCCGGATGTACCATATGCTGATTCAAGACATGCCATTGCATATATGATTAATGCATTGCATCCGTAATTGTTCTGCGAATCGATAAAGCATTCAGCCTGGTTATTCATAACGCTCGCAGAACCCTTGTAGTCTCTCATAAAAGCATTAAAGGTAGAGGCTGAAATATTTGTCTTACTTCTGACAGGAAGAAATTGATAGTAGTTGTAACATTCAGCAACAAAGCTTGTTAAAGCAGGATCGGAATAGAAACGTATGCCGTCGTTTGAATAGTACTTTTTTCCGGTTTCCATTCCCACATCGATATAGTTTTGAGCGTTATCAGCGTTAACAATATATTCGAGTGCATCATTTCCGTTTACGCCGTTTTTTGGATAAGCCCTGAAATAATGGAAAACAAGATCGTAATAATTTCCGTTTTTAACGATTTCGTAATAATTCTGATGTACTTTTACTCTGAAAGGATCTTCATCTTCATAAGAATTGTTTCCTCCCAGCCAGATAGGGATCTGATTACGAATGTATTTTTCAGGAACAAGATCGGTATATTCAAGATCGGCAAATCCTTCAAAACCATTCATTACGATCTGTACGTATCCTTTCCCAGCAGGTGCTATGTCATATATGTCCGATCCGCATGTATCGATATATGTCATTTCGTAATGATTGGAAATGTATGTGCTCTTATAAGCGCTGCTGTTTCTTTCCATGGGATTCTGGAAAAGATACATCGTTGAAGAATTTCTTCTTCCTGGATAGGAATAGGCAAGTCCAGAATTCATCGCAACGATTTTAGCCGGCGAATAGGATTTTGAATATCTGACAACATAGTCGCTGTTGGCTTTCATCGCCTGTTTTGCCGCATTGAAACTGCTGTGACATGAGATCTTGCTGAATGAACCGTCATCGTTGATATAAGATACTTCAAATTCGCTGGTCGAGCATCCCATAGGATAATAAGAATCTGCGGAAACAGTAAAACTGCCATTGAATGGCATTATGGAACATATGATGAATGCTGCGAGCATCGATTTAAGCAGTCTATGTTTTTTCATTATTCTAGTGTTGTCGGTATTTTTATCCACTCGTTACCGTTGGAAAACTTCAGCATCAGACATCCGGAATAGTCAGGTTCAGAACCGGCTGCTTCGGTTTCAAAGAATAGAGCTCCGTTTTCTCCCAATTCTAATTTCTTATTGAGACAGTTTTTTACTTTTACGGATTCATATTCATCGGATAAGCAAGGGATCACTTCATCATTGCTTTCTCGGACAAACCTTGCATCTTCTATCACAAGATTTTCTTCCAGTTTATTTACGTTAATTCTGAACGTATAGATGTTTAATGTAGAGGGAATCTGATACTCTTCATCGTTGTGCAGCATCATTGTCGAAATAGAGCAGGAAGAAACGGTGATATCGGAATTTCCTACTTCAATGCTCTGTTCCGTCTCGAATTTCAATGATGATAAGTCATTGATATTCTTATTCAGATCAAACTCGACCCAGGTCGTATCAATAGAATTCATGACTCTCAGGCTATCGTTGTCAGTTTTATATGGAATAAAAAGATTACAGGCATATGAATTCTCCACAGAAACGACATTGTTTACGATATTCAGTTTAGAAATCTTGTATCCCTTCTCTTCCAGTTCGTTAAGATATTTGGCCGTATTGTTTAGCATGATCTTTTCCGATGTCTGCAGATTGCCCAAATCGAAAGAAATGCCATTCTCTCCCGTAAAGTTGAACTGAGCTACAATAAAACTGAATCCAAGTTCATTACTGTCGTCTTTGTAGATCTGATAGTTCTGCAACGACAGTTTTACATTTTCATCTGTTGTGACTGGAACCGGATCGACAATTTCGTTGTCATTCATTTTTTCTTTTAACAACGAATAGATCTTTTTCCCTCCAAACACGAAAATTCCGATCAAAGATACGGATATCAGCATAAGTGTTAAGATCCTGTCAATTCTCAGTTTCCTTCTCTTTGCCATCTAGATCTTCTCCTTAAGAAGCTCTTCTTTTGCAATCAGTTCGGAAAAACGCTCGATTGGTATAATGGCAGCCATCGGCTCATTGTTTTTTACGATGATTTTGACATCGTCAGGTCCAAGCTGGGAGATGATTTTTGCTGCCTTCCCCTGATTTAAATAAGAAATAGGTACCAGAGAATTCAGTGTAATCCTAAGATCAGACTTCGTTTTCATACTTACATACTAAAACATATATTGTATAATGTCAATATATTTATGATGATATTTATCTATTAATATATCTATATATTTATCAATATTACTTATCAAGCATCCTGGTGAATCGATAAGAGTCTTCACACATCCGATCTATATCGTATTCTGCCTTGAATCCAAGCAGTCTTTCCGCTTTTTCCGTATCGGCATAGCATACGGCAATGTCTCCCGGTCTTCTGTTCATGATTCTATAAGGAATCTCTTTTCCACAGGCTTTTTCGTAGGCTTTCAGCACTTCCATGACGGAATACCCTTTGCCAGTTCCAATATTGATCACTTCCGTACCTTTATGATTCAATGCATATTCTATGGCTTTTACGTGTGCTCTGGCGAGATCTACGACATGTATGTAATCTCTGACGCCTGTTCCATCGGGTGTATTGTAGTCATTTCCCCAGACGTTCAAGTATTCACGCTGCCCGGAAACAACCTGGGCGATATAAGGAACAAGATTATTCGGAATACCGTTCGGTATTTCGCCGATCAGTCCCGATTCATGTGCGCCGATCGGATTGAAGTAGCGAAGCAATACGCAGGAAAGATCACTATCGGCTTTACACATGTCAGTAATGATCATTTCATTCATTTTTTTGGTTGTGCCGTATGGATTTGTTGTAGTTCCAAGACCGTATTCTTCTTTAAACGGTACATCAAAATCATCACCGTAGACGGTCGCGCTGGATGAAAACACAAGATTATTTACATGATGCTTTTTCATCAGCTGATATAGATTGATAGAACCGGAAATATTGTTTTCGTAATAGGTTAAAGGGATCGCTACGGATTCCCCTACTGCCTTGTAACCGGCAAAATGGATCACGGCATTCAGTTGATTCTCTTCGAATACTTTCTCTAAGCCATCTTTTTCAAGAATATCTACCTGATAAAAAACAGGTTTAATACCGGTGATCTGCTGTATTTTATCGATAACGTCGATAGACGAATTATTCAGATTGTCGACAATAACGACTTCATATCCATTATTGATCAGTTCTACGCATGTATGTGAACCGATATATCCGGTTCCGCCCGTTACAAGAATCTTCATCCTAACGTCCTCCAATCAGTTTTGAAATATCATTGTAAGTGACAAAAAAGAAAAGAAGAAGCAATACGATCAGAGATGCCGTCATGACAAAATCCTGCGCTTTCTTGCTTAAAGGTTTTCTTATGATAAGTTCGATCAGGGCTAGTAAAACTCTGCCGCCGTCGAATATCGGCAACGGCAAGGCATTTACAATTCCTACATTAATCGAAATCAAGGCGATCAGCTGTACATAGTAATCTATCCCCAGGATTGCCGCTTCGGAAACGGTAGAATATATGCCGATCGGTCCGGATACGCTGCTCAGATTCATTCCTTTAAACAGAGAAAGGAAAGAAGACCAGGTAAGTCTGACAATGAAAACAGCGTATTCTATGCCGAATTTCCAGCAGTTGAACAGATTGACATCAACCGTCTGCAAGGCTTTATCGGAGAAAGCTATGCCGATCAAATAGCGGTTTTCTTCTTCTAAGTATTCAGGACTGATTTCCAGTTGAATTGTTTCACCGTTTCTATCTACTTTAACGATCCATGGTCCATTTCCGTCGTACGTTCCGGTAAATGAAATCAGTTCACGATATGATTCCGGTGAAATGGATAAACCGTTGGAAAAACCGATATGTGTAACGATGTCCCCTTCCTGAATTCCCGCCTTTTCAGCAGGTGATCCTTCCACGACAGATACGATCTCAGGCTTGCTTGAAACGACATACTGCCCATTGTGCAGGATAAGCAGAGAATATATCAAGATTGCCAGAATCAGATTCATGAAAATCCCCGCCAGCATGACGATGATTCTTTTCCATACGGCGATGCCAGGGAGCGTTCTTTCATATGGGATTTCCGTTGTATCAACGGATGTTTCCAGCTGATTGTCCGTATCTCCGGCCATCGCTACAAATCCGCCTACAGGCAGTGCTCTGATGCAGTATTCGGTTTCCTTTCCTTTTTTGGATAGTATTTTCGGACCCATACCGATAGAGTATTCCTTGCAGTAAACACCGAAAATCTTCGCTGCAACAAGATGCCCGAATTCATGTACGGATACGATGATCGAGAGTAATAACGCAAACAGCAACAAGTTCTTAACAATTTCCATCTTTTCAATTATAGCACTAAGTCATAAAGAAAACTCCTGATCAGGAGTTTGCCCATAATGTATCGACGTATTCCTTTGCCCATTTATGCGATTCTATCAGCTGATCTGCAGTAGGATCTTTGATAAAGTGAGCAGCCTTTAAGGTTTCGAAAATGTATGACTCGATTTCGATAAAGGATATACGTTCTTTCAGGAACAGATCGACTGCTTCATCATTCGCACCGATCAGGATCGCACCGAAGTTTCCTTCGTAGCTTCCGATCTTCTTGGCGAGCTTAACTAACGGATAACGCTGGTAGTCCATCGTCTTAAACGTTAATGAGGTAATCTGATCGAAATTCAGATACTGCGTCAGGGTGTCCGCTTTATGATCAGGATAGAGCAGAACGTATCTGATAACCATGTGCATGTCAGGTGTACCCATCTGTGCAATGATGGAACCGTCGTTGTATTCAACCATGGAATGAACTACGGCTTCCGAATGCAGAACGACATCTATTCTGTCGTAAGGAACATCGAACAGACAGTGCGCTTCAATGACTTCAAAGCCTTTGTTCATCATTGTTGCAGAATCGATCGTGATTTTTTCACCCATGCTCCAGACAGGATGTTTCAATGCCTGATGCAATGTGACGTTCTTCAGTTCTTCCCTGCTTAAATCTCTGAAAGCACCGCCGGAACCGGTTAATAACAGCCTTCTGACATCCTCTCTTTTATGTCCCTGAAGACATTGCCATATGGCAACATGTTCAGAATCGATCGGATAAAGCTGAACGTTGTTTGCTTTTAAGGCTTCGTTGATGATCTTTCCTCCGGCTACCAGAGTTTCCTTGTTGGCAAGAGCGACATTCTTATGGTTTTCGATTGCGGCAATCGTAGGCTTAAAACCGGTAAATCCCAGTAAAGCATTTACCAGCAGATCATACTCCTCCAGTCTTGCCATCTTAACAAGACCTTCATCGCCGTTAAAGAAAACCGTATTCGGGAATTTCTCTTCCAGAACGCTGTTTTTTTCTATTGTGCATGCATATTTCAGATCGAATTCATTTAAAAGTTCGATCAGATAATCGATATTGTATCCAACGGATGCACCGATCAGTTCCAGTTCATCCTTGTGCTGTCTGATCACATCTACAGTCTGTGATCCGATGGAGCCTGATGCTCCCAATAAAACAAGTTTTCTCATAAGAATAGATTTAATAAGGTCCCAAACAGTATTATACAGATTAAATTGGAATCCAGACGATCAAGTATACCTCCGTGGCCTGGAATCAGGTTAGAAAAATCTTTTACGCCGTAGTGTCTCTTGATCAGGCTGAATATAAGATCTCCTATTTCACTGACAAACGGAAGACATAACGATGCTGCAAACAGCAGTTTTGCGTCAAGTCCGAAGAAATGAAAGAAAGAGGCCCATAAATAAGAAGTAATGAATCCGAAGAACCAGCCGCCAAGAGATCCTTCTATTGTTTTCTTTGGAGATACTCTTGCGTTCATCTTGTGCTTGCCGAACTTTCTTCCGACAAAGAAAGCAAAAGTGTCGGTAAGATAGGAAATAATGATTACATAGCCTAGAAGCCATTTATCCAGATTCTGGATATAGTCGATGTAATAGACACCGTATCCGAGAAGTACGGACATAAGGAATACGGCAGATACTTCTGTAAAGCTCTCTTTTTCACAGAATACGGAAATGGTCAGCAGCAGCAGCATTTCCAGAAGCATCCATTCCTGGGCATGTTCATGATAAAGATACATAAGCAAGGACGCAATCAAAAGAATCACATAAAGCAGATAATTGAATTCATTCTTCCTGATTCTGATGAATTCATAAGAACCCCATGCAAGAATAAACAGCAGGATCCCTTTCAGCAGAAAACCGCCAAAATATGCGCACAAAACGGTTACTGCCGCTACGATAGCGCCGCTAATGACTCTTTGTTTCATCACGACCTCCAAAATTGCGTTTACGGTTCTGGTATTCTTCTATACACTGGTCCAGAACACCGTTATTGAAATCAGGCCACAGAGTATCTATAACAACGAATTCCGAATACGCCAGCTGATATAAAAGAAAATTAGAAAGTCTCATTTCCGATCCGGTTCTGATCAGCAAATCAACTTCCGGAAGATCTCTGGTATACAGATATTCTTTAAACGATTCTTCATTCAGATCTGTTTTTTTACCATCTGCATAATCTTTTGCATAAGCCTTTGCAGCTCTGACGATTTCATCCCTTCCTCCGTAATTGAAGGCGAAATTAAGAATCAGACCGGTATTGTTCTTTGTCGTCTCTATTGCATCGTCAATGACTCTCATCGTTTCTGACGGGATCTTTTCTCTGTCGCCTATGATCATTACCCTGACATTGTTTTCCATCAGTTCCTTGATGTAGGAAGCAAAGAAGATCTTCGGCAAAGACATGATGTATGAGACTTCATCTTCGGATCTCTTCCAGTTTTCCGTAGAAAAAGCATAAACAGTCAGGCACTTAATACCCAGGCTATTCGCATAAATGGTAATACTTCTTAGAACTTCGACACCTTTATAGTGGCCTGCAGTACGCGGAAGCCCTTTTAACTTTGCCCAGCGACCATTACCGTCCATAATGATCGCCAAATGATTTAAAGTATTCATTAGATCGTCATGATCTCTTTTTGTTTCGCCTTGGCGAGTTCATCGACCTTGGCAATATACTTATCGGTTTCTTTCTGAATATCTTCCAGATAGTTCTTTGAAAAATCCTCAGGAATCGTCTTGTCCTTCTTGATTTCTTCATTTACTTCTCTGCGGATGTTCCTGACGGCTACCTTTGCTTCTTCAGCCATCTTGTCGACATCCTTGCAGAAACCTTTTCTTGTCTCTTCAGTCAGCGAAGGAACAGTTATTCTAAGAACATCTCCGCCGTTCTGAGGAGGGAGACTAAGATCAGATGCATTGATCGCTCTTTCGATATCCTTCACGGAATTGCGGTCAAAAGGCTTAATAACGATTGTTTTTCCTTCCTGAATGGAAATAGAAGCGATCTGGTTGATCGGCGTTGGAGTTCCGTAATAATCCACCATGATTCCATCCAGCATATTCGGATTCGCTCTACCCGTTCTGACTTTTCCTAAACCTGTCTGAAAAGCGGCAATGGCGTTCTCCATCTTTTCATTGGCAATTTCAATAAAAATATTATCCATAAAACCTCCTTCTAGCACTTGATTACTGTGCCGGTCGTTTCTCCTTTCACAGCTTTTACTATGTTATCCTTTCCGGACATATTGAAGACAAAAGCTTCTATTCCGGCATCTTTGCACAGTTCAGCCGCCTGAAGATCGATGACCTTCAGTTCCAGATTAAGTATATCATCAAAAGTCAGTTCATCAAACCGCTTGGCATTCGGATTAGTATCAGGATCGCTGTCATAAACGCCGTCTACGCCGCTCTTTGCCATCAGAATGACATCCGCATTAATATCGATAGCTCTCTGGGCACTGCCCGTATCGGTAGAATGATACGGTTTCCCTACTCCACCGCCGAATATCATGACTTCACCTTCATCAAGAAGACGGTTGGCTTCATCCTTATCGAACATCGGCACACTTTCTGCCTGAACAGCGGACATGACGGTCGTTTTAATTCCGATCTGATTCAGTTTTGCGCCAAGCATCAATGAATTGATTACCGTTCCGAGCATTCCGGCATAATCGGACTGTACTCTGTCAAATCCCAGTTTTTCAAACAGTTTTCCTCTGCAGATATTTCCTCCGCCGATTACGATGCCTATTTGTACACCCATATCTTTGATCTGCCTGATCTGATCGGCAAGATCATCCAGTTTTTCAGCCGAATACGGGAAATCATCGGCAGAAATCGATTCACCTGAAAGCTTTAACAATATCCTTTTATACATGTTCATTACCTCTACAATATTCTAACAGATTTTAAGCATAAAAAAATGTCTCTAATGAATAGAGACATTTCTTTTAGACATTCATCTGTTTTGCGACTTCTTCAGCGAAGTTCTCTTCTCTCTTTTCAAGACCTTCACCGACAGCATATCTGACAAACGCCTTGACTTCGGCATTGTTCTCTTTCAGAACAGCAGATACCTTCTTGGCCGTATCCATGAAGTATTCCTGGTCAACAAGGCACATTTCCTTTAAGGCCTTGGATACTTTACCTTCAATGGCGCCATTGATGACGTTTTCAGGCTTTCCGGCAAACTTTTCATCATTCTTTACGATTTCAGTCTGCACTCTTCTTTCACGTTCTACAATGTCGGCCGGCATATCGGCAGCACTTACGTAAGAAGGAGACATGGAAGCGACCTGCATGGCAATGAAATGTGCCAGTTCAGGATTTCCGCCCTTTAAGACGCACAGAGCCGTCTTGGCTCCACCCATGTGGGTGTAGTCGCCAAAGAGTTCATCATCGTTCTTTTCCAAGACTTCAAATCTTCTAAGAACGATCTTTTCACCGATCGTAGCGGTAGCATTGATGAATTCATCGTTCAGCGTTCCGCCGCTAACCGGCAATGCCAGAGCATCTTCGTTATTTGCAGGAGTGTTATCAAGTATGACTTCACAGGCAGTATCCAGAAGTTTCAGGAACTGTTCGTTCTTGGCTACAAAGTCTGTCTCTGAGTTGATCTCGACAATACATGCCTTGTTTCCTTTTACAAGGATCTTGGAAAGACCTTCGGCAGCGATTCTGGAAGCCTTCTTGATGGATTTCGCAATACCTTTTTCTCTCAGCCAGTCGATGGCTCTTTCCATATCGCCATCGGATTCCGTTAAGGCATTCTTGCAGTCAAGCATGCCGGCACCGGTCTTATCTCTTAATTCTTTTACCTGAGCAGCAGTTACAGCCATTATTCAGCCTCCTTTACTTCCGCTTCCTGAGGAACAGTTTCCTCTACAGGAGCTTCTTTCACTTCTTCTTTAACAGTTTCCTTGATTTCATCTTTTACTTCTTCAGCAGGAGCGTCTTCCTTCTTGCCGATATATCTCTTTTCAGAGTTGTACTTACGAGGATTTCTGTTGTTGAAACGGTTGTTTCTTTCTTCGTTTCTCGCTTTTCTTCTCTTTTCCTGCTCCTCGGCATGCTTCTCTACATTAATGATGACATCTTCCATTGTGATATCGTTTTCGATTTCACCTTCCTGGTAGGCATCCTGAAGGATACCGCCCTTGGTCTCGACGATGGCATCTGCAAGCAGAGACATCATGATCTTGATGGACTTGATCGCATCATCGTTTGCAGGAATCGCATAGTCAACCAATGCAGGATTGCAGTTGGTATCGGCAAGTCCAAATACAGGAATGCCAAGCTTCTTAGCTTCTGCAACGGCATTATGATCTTCTTTTGGATCTACTACTACAACAGCATCAGGAAGTTTTTTCATTTCCTTGATACCGCCCAGGAAGTTTTCCAGTTTAACGGCTTCCTTGTGGATCAGGATCTGTTCCTTCTTCGGATAAACAGAAATCGTTCCATCTGCTTCCATCTGTTCGATTTCAATCAGACGTTTGATTCTCTTCTGAATCGTACGGAAGTTGGTCAGCGTACCGCCAAGCCATCTCTGGTTGATGTAGAAGCTTCCGGATCTGGTAGCTTCGTCAAGGATAATCTGCTGAGCCTGTTTCTTGGTTCCGACAAACAGAACCTTTCCGCCCTGCTCAGAAATCTCTTTCATCTTCGCATAAGCTACATCCAGAGCTTCCTGCGTCTTGTTCAGATCGATAATGTAGATACCGTTCTTTGCCGCATAGATGAATGGTTTGCACTTTGGATCCCATCTTCTTGTCTGATGTCCGAAGTGAGCACCGTTTTCCAGCAGCTTTCTCATTGAAACTAATTGCATTTAAAAATTCCTCTCTTTCCGTTACGCCTCCACTATTTCTAGCACCGCTAACTTTTTAAGCACGGAACGGTGAATCCATAGTGTGTGTATGCATAAATGCTTAAATATTTTAACATCATAAATAAAGAAAAGGCAATCGATATTGCCTAAATCTTTCCTTTTTTCTTCAATTCGATCGCTTTTTCGGCAGCGACCTTGTCGGACATGTACGGAATCCTTCCGTTTTTGTCCAGAAAGAACTCGTCATTGCCCTTTCCCAGGAGAAGTATTGTATCTCCTTCCTTTGCCAAAGTTACGGCTTTTTGTATGGCTTCATAGCGATCCAGGATGATTTCGGGATCCAGTCTTTTGAAGTAGGTCTTCATTTCCTTCAGTATATCCATCATATCCTCGGTTGATGGATCGTCGTATGTAAGGATGACCTGATCCGCTTCTCTATCGGCGATTACCGCCGTTCCTGGTCTTCTTAAATGATCACGGTCTCCGGATGCACCGAATACGGCCAGGATTTTCTTATTATCACTTGTTATCGATTTAGCGAAAGCAAAGACCTTTTCGAATGAATTCGGCGTGAAAGCATAGTCGATCACTACATTGAAATCCTGACCGGCGTCAATCATCTGGCAACGGCCAGGTGTTGTATCAAGATGATCAAGATAAGGCAGTATTCTTTCTATTTCATATCCGTTTTCGTTCAGTACGGCAATCACCGCAAGAAGATTGTAGATATTGAACCTCGCAAGCAGGTTGGTGATGATATGATACTTCTTCCCTTCGTGGATGAGATCGAATTCGCTGTGATCGTTGTATAGAGATACGTTTTCAGCTTTATAGTCCGCATCATTCTCTAAAGCGTATGTGATCTTGATCGAATTGCACTGTTCCATCAGTCTTAGACCATACGGATCATCGATATTGATAATGGCTTTTGCATCCATGTCCAGCATGTCAAACAGGATCTGTTTCGCTTTGAAATAGCTTTCCATGTCATGGTGAATATCCATGTGATCGCTAGTCAGGTTGTTGAAGACGGCAGTCGTAAAATGAACCTGATCCAGTCTGTGGGTCAAAAGGCCTTCCGAAGATGCTTCAAGCACTAGAACCCTGCAGCCGTAATCAGTCATTTCTTTTCCTATCCTAAACAGTTCATCGGATTTCGGAGTAGTCAGATTCAGACTGGAGTTGCTGATCTTTTCTCCATAGTAGTAGCCCATCGTTCCTATATAGCCGCACTTGTCAAAATGGGCGACAAGTGAACGGATGATCCAGGCAATCGTTGTCTTGCCGTTTGTTCCCGTTATTCCTATGGTATTCATCTTTTCAGTCGGATAATCATAGAACGCATTGCAGAAAGATACATAAGCCAGTGTTGCATCTTCTACTTTGATATAGACGATACCTTCCCTTCGGTTTTCGATCTCATCGGAATAAACGATGGCAATGGCCCCATTGTCGATCGCCTGATCGATAAAACGGTGGCCGTCGTTGATTTTCCCTTTCATCGCAAAAAAGATCGAATCGGGATTCTTTTTTCTTGAATCGAACATGATCGATCTGATCTCTTTGTCTTGATCGGTATCAAATACTTTTTTAATATTCATAAATCGCAATCTTCTCATAGAAAATATGCAGTCTATCTTGGACTGCATATGCTTCTTCTCTTGGAGAAATAATCTTCATCAAAAATCAGATAGGATATCTTTATCGTATTCTGAACGTAGTTGTTCGTCTTCATGATCTGGTTTTCGTCAGGTGCATGATTCGGATCAGCAGGAGTGAACTTCTCGGTAGTGGCGTCATAAACACCTGTTTCATTCAGCCAGTTTCCGCTTGGGAAGATGACTGTATTGTTTCCGTTATAGGCGTCGACTCCCATATAAAGCCTTGGATCGTAATTCAAGTCGAATAGATTGGCGATCGTCGGAACATGATCAAGTGTTGAACAGTAGTTGTAGTTGATGTTCTTCTGTGTGCCTTTACAGTAAATGACGAAAGGTGATCGGTACTGTCCGTATTCTCCTTTTCGATCCGGATTGATCCATTGCGTATATTCCATGATCCTGTCGTATGGAGTATCTCTGTAACTGATCCAGTAAGGACGATGGTCGCAATAGAAACAGATTACCGTATTCTCGGCGATTCCCTTTTCATCAAGGTAATCAAGCAGAACCTTCATGCCGTTATCAAAATCCATACATTTCGACATATAGCGTTTATAATCATACGGCCAGTCAGGATGTACTTGGTTGACTTCCTCCAGATAATAATCTCCCCAGTAAGAAGATTCATCATAAGGGAAATGCATGACGGATGTAATGATATCGCAGAAGAATCTACCGTTTGTTTCATCCATGTGCTTGATGGCCTGTTCAATCAGCATCGTATCGGACTGCCAACCATTGGTATGCTTTATGGAAGTATCCTGCCAGATATCATCGATATCGTAGAATTCGTCCACGCCTAAAGCCGGCAGAATGGTCTTGCGTTCATAGAACTCGTCTCGCCAGTTATGCAAACCGAAAGTCTTGTAGCCCTTGTTTTTAAACAGATACGGCAGAGCTTCATAGAACTGAATACCTGCCACATAGTTAGGTGTACATACATTCACATACGGGAAGATTGACGTATACGATACAAATTCCGATTCACCTGTAGCGCAGGAATACACAGGCGTGTAGTGATTGTAGAACGTCAGTCCTTCGTTGTACATCTTATAAAGAGTCGGGGTCAGTTCCTTGTCTATCATCATGTAGTCGCCGGCTTCGACCATGAAATAAATGAAGTTATATCCTTCAAAAATACCTGTCATTTCATTCGGCTGCGTAATGGATTTGCTCATCAGATACTTGTCAATCATCTGCATATTGGAATTCTCTTCACTTTCAGCGATTTTCTTCCATTCAGTATCATCGATCTTTCTGGTCTTTATTACGGTCTCAGGAACTTCCGTTTCATCGGTTTCATCCGGAATGTCGATTACGATCTGTTCCGGTGCCTTATACACAAGTGCACTTAAATCTCTGAAAAAGAAATGTTCTATTCCTGTTTTGTCGATCAGAATGTCTTTATTGGAAAAAGTATCGTAAATCGTCGATAATGGCGTCATTCCGCTTCCCAGATTGAAGATAGGAATGATCAGCAGCAAAGACAGGATACAGATGATCAATGGAAGCTGGAACGGTCCTTTTTCATTCAGTTTTACGAATCTGAACAGCAATATATAAATCAGAATCGTCAAAAGACAGAGATAAAAGACAGGTTTCGCATTAGAAACAAAAATAAAGGCGTATTGGGCGATTCTGGCAGCGCCGTCAGAAACGGTACCGAAAGAATAGAAATCACCCATGAAGTTCTTAAAAATCAGTTCTACAAAAGTATAAATACTGAACCAGAGTACAATAATCAGACCGACGATGAAATATACCTTGCGGCTCTTGAATCTGGTGCAAATGAAGCATATCAGTATTGAAAAGAACTGAACAAACAGGAACATTCTCAGGATATTGAAAATATCGTAGCTTCTAAACTGAATCACATGAAAAACAACTTCCAGATAAAGTAACGAAATCATTAAATATAGAAATCTTAAATCTAACTTGTATTTCTTCATTTTGCGTGTGGATGCGCCTTTTCTACCGCATTTTTCAGTCTATCGAATGTCAGATGCGTATACAGCTGTGTCGTAGAAAGATTCTCGTGTCCCAGCAGTTCCTGTACGGTTCTAAGATCTGCGCCGTTATCAAGCATATGCGTAGCGAACGAATGTCTAAGCATATGCGGATGAATATCGATCTCCAGACCAGATTTTTTTCTGACATCTTCCAGAAGGAGCTGAACACTCCTAGCAGATATTCTACCACGGCGTGCTGAAACAAACAAATACGGAAAATCATAATCCGCATATCTGCTTCGATAAACGTTCAGGTATTTCAGAAGAATATTATTCAGTGCGGGATAATACGGAATCAGACGTTCCTTGTTACCCTTGCCGATCACTCTTATCATCATCTGTTGCCTGTCGACGTCATTCAGTTTCAGATTGCAGCATTCGGAAATACGCAGACCACAGGCGTAAATCAGTTCAATGATGCATCTATTTCTGATATCGATAGGTTCTTCCATGTCAAAAACATTCAGGATCCTGTTGATCTGTTCGATCGTCAAAACATCCGGAAGATGTTTCTCTACATGAATCTTCTTAAAACTTAAAAACGGGTTTTTGCTGCAGATCTTTCTTTCGCATAGATAACGATAGAATGATCTTAATGAACTCATGTTTCTGGCATAAGTCGAATTCGTGATCTTTCCTCTGGTGATCTTACCGGACCTTAATTCCGAAATATAATCGAAAACCGTATCTTTTTCAACTTTAGAAAAATCGTCGATACCGTTCACATCCAGATATTCTATGAATCTGCTGATATCTCTGCCATACGAGTCGGCTGTTGCTTCCGATCCGCTTCCTTTGTCTTTTATGTAACTGATGAATTCATCAAGAAGCTCATACATGCTTCGCAAACTCCTTCACGGCATTTATTGCGTGTTCTACATAAAAAGATCTTTTTTCTTTCTTGGAACCGGAGAACTCGCAAAGAAATATACCGAAATTCGCATTCATCGGTTCAAGTTTCGTGATATTCCGATCGGAAATATAATTAGCCATAGCGCCAATCATCGTATCCGGGTCAAGTACGCATTCAGGCTGTGATTTTAGATGCCGTGACAGCTGTATGGCAGCATAAAGACCGCTTGCGGCTGATTCCACGTATCCCTCAACGCCGGAAATCTGACCGGCAATGAAAAGATTCGGGTATCTGATGAACTGATATCTGCTGTTTATGATTCCGGGTGAATTGACATAAGTATTGCGGTGCATAACGCCGTATCTTACGATATGAACATCGTGCAGAGCCGGTACTTTCTTCAGGACCTCTTCCTGTGCCTTGAAAGTAAGATGCGTCTGGAAACCAACGACATTGTATAAAGTATCGATCGCGTTGTCTTTCCTCAGCTGAACAACGGCATATGGACGGACGCCTTCATGTTCCAGGCCTACCGGCTTCATCGGCCCGAACAGGAGCGTTTTTATTCCTCTTCTGGCCATTTCCTCAAAAGGCATGCAACCTTCAAAGTACTTTTCATCATCAATATCATGTACATCGATCTTCTTTGCTTCTATGATAGAACGATAGAATTCTTCGAATTCTTCTTTCGTCAATGGGCAGTTAATATAGTCTCCGGTGTTCTCATCGTCATATCTCGACTTGTAATACGCATGGCTAAAGTCGATCGAATCCTTTTCTACGATCGGTGAAACGGCGTCATAGAAATGCAAAAAACTGTTTCCGCATAGCGTTCCTAAAGATTCCGCAAGTTTGCCTTCGCACAACGGGCCTGCCGCGATAATCGTCGGTATATCCGGATCGATTTGCGTTATCTCCTCATGAATAACATCTATGTTTTCATTTTTTTCAATTTGTTCAGTAATGTATTCGGAAAAGCCCGTTCTGTCCACTGCCAGCGATTTTCCGGCAGGAATCCTGTACTTATCTGCGGCAGACATGATCAAAGAATCCAGTATCCGCATCTCTTCTTTCAGCAGTCCTACCGCATTATACAGATCATCGCTTCTTAAAGAGTTCGAACAGATCAGTTCCGCAAACTTATCGGTCTTAAAAGCCGCGTGTCTTTTGACCGGCTTCTGTTCATATAGATCCACATGGATCCCTCTTTTAGCCAGCTGATAGGCTGCTTCGCAACCCGCAAGACCGGCTCCGATGACTCTAGCTTTCATTCTTTTTCTTCTTTGAATACCTTCTCTTTTCCTGACCTTCAATCGCTTCGATATAGTCGCATTTCGGATATCCGGAACAGCCGATGAAATAGGTTCCATATCTTGATTTACGTTTCAGTAACGGTTTACCACATTTCGGACAGGTTCTTCCGGTTTCTTCGGGCGTTTCTTTTTTGACCAGGGATTCATGCCATTTACAGCTAGGATAATTGATGCAGGACTTGAATTTGCCGTATCTTCCATTACGGATAACAATATCTCCCCCGCATTCCGGACAGATCTCTCCGGTTTTTTCCGGCTGCAGTTTTTCCATAGAATCATATGCGGAATCGACAAGCGGCTGGAATTCCTTATAAAACTTGCTTAAAGCTTCAACATTGTCAAGTTTATTCTCCGCGATTTCGTCAAGTTCCGATTCCATTTCAGCCGTGTATTTCACGTTTATGACGGAAAGGAAGTATTCTCTCAGTTTTTCATCCGTCAGAATGCCCTGTTTCGTAGGGAAGAAGAACTTCGTTTTACCGGAATCGCTGGCTTTTTTCAGTTCCACATAGTTTCTCTTAACAATCGTATCGATAATCGTTGCATATGTGGAAGGTCTTCCGACTCCCTCTTCCTCCAGTGCCTTGATCAGCCTTGCTTCCGTATATCTTGCAGGAGCTTCCGTAAAGTGCTGCAGCTTATCGATCTTTTTCGCTTTGAAAACATCGTTCTTTATCAGTTTAGGCAGAATGATATCCTTAGACTTATCATAGTCGCTGTAGATCTTCAGGAATCCGTCAAACTCCATCTTCGATCCGGATACAGTGAACAGATATCCGTTGTTGTCGAACGAATAAGTAACACTGTCGAATACCGCATCAGCCATCAGCGAAGCCAAAGCTCTAACATAAATGAATTTATACAGGCGGTACTGGTCATTCGTCAGATACGGCTTTACGGACTCGGGATCATTTAAAAGACTGGTAGGCCTGATTGCTTCGTGAGCGTCCTGCGATCCTTCATCGTTCTTGACTCTGTAGAAACCTTTGTATTCATTTCCGTATTCCCTTTCGATCTTGTCCATCGCAGCACTGATGAATTCTTTCGAAAGTCTTGTCGAATCTGTACGCATGTAGGTGATAAGACCCTGCGCTCCGTTCTTCAGTTCGACGCCTTCATACAGCGTCTGCGCTACCATCATCGTCTTCTTCGATCCAAAGCCAAGCTTGATGGAAGCTTCCTGCTGAAGCGTGGATGTTATAAAAGGCAGGAAAGCGGAACGCTTTTTTGATTTTTCCGAGATATCAGTCAACACGAAATCAGGACTTAGCGCACCCAGGATTTCATCTGCCTGTTTTTCATTCTTGATTTCGATCTTCTTGTTTTTGAACTTCGTCAGTTCCGTATCCAGACCGTTATTCAGCTTAGCGCTTATCGTCCAGTATTCTTCCGGAACAAAGGCATTGATCTGTTTTTCTCTATCGCAGATCATTCTTAAAGCGATGGACTGCACTCTTCCTGCAGATTTTGATCCGATCTTTTTCTGCAGCAGTTTAGAAAGCTTAAAGCCGATGATTCTGTCGAGTATCCTTCTGGTTTCCTGCGATCTGACTAAAGCCATATCGATCTTATGCGGTTCATTTAAGGCATTGATTACCGCGTTCTTTGTGATCTCATTGAATACGATTCGGTTGTTTTCATTCAGATCAAGGCCAAGTTCTCTTGCCAGATGCCATGATATCGCTTCCCCTTCTCTATCCGGGTCGGTTGCCAGATAGACAAAATCCGCATTCTTTACCTGCTGCTTCAGCTGTTTCACAACATTCTTCTTATCTTCAGATATCTCATAAGTCGGCTTAAAACCGTTCTCTATGTCAACTCCCAGACCTTCTTTTCCTCTGGTTGCCAGATCACAGATATGGCCCTTGGAAGAAGTTACAGTAAAGTCCTTCCCGAGATACTTTTCTATCGTTTTCGATTTTGACGGCGATTCTACAATTACCAGATTTTTCATGTTTCTACCTTCAACAATTCATTATCTTTACACAATTCATTCTAAAATGCAATTTCTTCATAACGGATCGGCTGAGCGCCTTCATAGATCAGATTGTTGTTGTTTCTGCCACGAATATGGAAAATGTCGTATGGAAGAACCCTGATATCCTTTCCCAGTTCCAGTGCAGCATTAACCGTCGTCATCGTTCCTGATCGTAAATTCGACTGCATGATGTATACTCTGTCCGAAAGTGCGGCAATCAGTCTGTTACGGAATGGGAAGTGATAAGCGATCGGTTTAACTTCAGAAGGATATTCCGATATCAGCAGACCTTCTTTTTCGGTTCTGTAAAACAGCTCCCTGTTGCATTTCGGATAAATATAGTCTATCCCGCATCCCAGTATTTCTATCGTTCTGGAGGCATAAGAATGGCTGCAGGCATCGATTCCTTTTGCCATGCCTGATATACTATCGTTTTATCATGATTCACCTGAATAAGGGCTTTTGTAGCCTCCAGAGCATAGCTGCAGGGATCTCTAGAACCCACTACGGCGATCATATTTGTATGCAGGAGATTCAGATTTCCCTTGTAATACAGAACAAAAGGAGGATACTTCAGATCCTTAAGCTTATCCGGATACACGTCATCCAGTATTGTAATGGCATTCTCAGCATATCTTTCAGGAACAGTTTCATTTAATCTAATCGCATTTAGGATTTTCTGATAGTTCCCTGAATAGCATAAAGAATACGAGATCAGCAGTTCTCTGTTCATCCAATACATTATTCCCGGAAAAAACACCGATTCCAAAATGAATTCAGAATAATCTCAGCTGTCTGTCTTTGCAGGGCCTAAAAGAATATCGGTATAAATCGTTTAATCCGTATTCATCCATCAGTTCCAGATGTCTTTTCGTACCGTAACCCTTATGATTTCTATATTCATATTGAGGATACAGAACATCATATCCCATCATAATGTGATCTCTCAGGACTTTCGCAAGAATGCTGGCAGCGGCAATGGAGATGGATTTTGCATCCCCTTTGATGATATCCACTGTATCGTAACGGTGCAAAGGCATGGCATCCGTCAGCGTTACGGAATGAATTCTTGTCGATCTGCTGAGTTCGTCCATTGCTGTCTGCGTTGCATGGTAGATATCCAGTTCATCGATTCTTTTCGGCGATACGATGCGGAATTCATAGTGGTGCGCATCCTTAATAATCTGTTTAAACAGTTCTTCCCTTTTCTTTTCCGTGAGCTGTTTGGAATCGTTGATCTCATTATTTTCGTAATTGATAGGCAAGACACAGCAGGCAACAACCAAAGGACCGCATAACGGCCCTCTTCCCGCTTCATCAATGCCCATGACATACTGATCCATGGACCAGTATTCTTTCTCGTATCTATTCTCCAGCACTCTGCCAGCTTATCCTTCCCAGTCTGCTGCTGCGGATGTCTTTCAGGATCATGTCGATTGTTCTTAGCGTGTTTACCGTACCGTTTTGATCCAGAAGCTGTTTTCTTCGTCCTATCTCTTCCAGCAGATCTTTACCGTTTTCATCTACTTCATACCGTTTCTGTATCGCTCCCGGATACTCTTTTTTTAGATAATCCAGGGCAAACAGAACAAGGTCTTCTTTATCCAGAATGTCGTCCTTGATCGATCCAAGCAGTGCAAGAAGTCTTGCATCATCCTGATTCTCGAACTTCGGCCACAGTACACCCGGTGTGTCAAGCAGTTCAACATCTTCGTTGATGCGGATCCATTGCAAAGACTTCGTTACACCCGGTCTGTTTTCGGCTTTCGCGGCCTTTTTCTTCACGATGTTATTTATAAATGTAGACTTTCCGACATTCGGAATTCCCGCAACCATTGCCCTAAGCACTTTCTTCCTGATACCTCTGGCTTTCGCTCTTTCCAGTTTGTCCTTAAGAATTTCCTTGACTTTGCTTACGACTTCCTTTTTGATCGGTTTTCCGGTACTTTCGCAAACCAGACAATGTTCAAAACGCCGTCTCCATTTGACGTTCTGATCGGGATCAGAAAGATCGGCCTTGTTCAGAATGACGAGTACCGGCTTATTCTTTGCGAGTTGCGCAATCAACGGATTTGCCGAAGCATCCGGTATTCTGGCATCTCTCAGCTCGATGACGATATCCACGCTCTTCAGCTGTTCCTCCATCTGTCTTCTGGCTTTCGCCATATGACCTGGGAACCAGTTTATGCTAGTCGATTTTTCACTCATTCAGGTATCCTTTACGATTCTATTTTATCTAAAAACCCGGTAAATGCCATATAATTAGATTTGATGAAAAAGCTGACAAAGAAGAATCAGATCATTCTGATCTGTGCTTTATCTTTCGCATTGCTGATTTCCGGCATCTATCTTTTTGGCCTGATTTATTTCCGGTCACACTTTATGCCGAACACTTTTATCAATTACATCGATGTATCGATGCTGAACAAGGAAGATGCGGAAGAACTTACTTCCATGATTCCTTCAAAGATATACATCGTAGAAAAGGACGTCAACGGAACGGACGAACATAGAGATATGATCGATCTTACCAATGAAGCTTCCGCCAGCCTTTCCCATGATCTGATGCCTCTGATAGAATCTCAGGACACTTCTTTGTGGTTTACCTCTTTCTTTCATACACATCAGCTGGAAAGCGTCAGCGTTTACGGCGACTATGACAGGCAGCAGTTTTTGTCCCAGCTCGATAATCTGTACTGTTTCAGGAAAGAAAACATTGTCATGCCTACGGATACCCATATCGAGTATTCTGATTACAGACTAAGAATCGTCGATGGAAGCGATGGCTGCTATATCGAAAAGGATACTGCCGTCAATAAGATTCTGGAAGAAACGGACGCTTTTGTAAACGGATCGGGAATCAATGTGATCGATCTTAGAGATCTCTACTACAAAGCTCAATCCAATACGAGCGCAGAGGATCTGAATGACAGACTTGAATCCCTGCAAAGAATTCTTGATAAAACGATTACCATCGTCGTCAACGATTCCACAGTCATTTCATTGACGGGCAGAGAATTCGGGGATCTTCTGATCCTGGAAAACAACGAATTCACCTGTGACGACGTTAGGATCGAAGAATACAGTCATACGATCGCCGAGACATACAATGTATCGGATACGGAATACATCGACAGAAATGCCTTTAAAACTTCTCTAAGAAAGATTCTTCTAGGAACAAGAGATTCCACGCTGAACATCGAATGGATCAGTGATACGGTAGATACGAACGATAAGCTGATCGAGGTTTCTTACAGCAGGCAGAAACTGTACTACTATGAAAAAGGCAATCTGATCTTCAGTTCTGACATTGTGACCGGAAACAACGATTTCGCTCCTGATTCGGAAGCCATTCCGGAAGGATCCTATACGGTACAGTACAAAAAAAGAGGCGCTACTCTGGTAGGCGCCGAATATACGGAATATGTGGAATACTGGATCGGTTTCGGTTCGCCAGGCTACTACAACGGCGGACATGTGATCGGGTTCCACGATGCCTCATGGAGAGATGAATTCGGAGGAGACATCTGGAAGAACGATCCTTCACACGGATGCGTCAACATGCCTACGGACATGGTCGCAAGGCTTTACGAAGTAGCTGATATCGGTACGCCGATCAACGTTTATTACTGATTTACTTGAATCCGATATCCTTAAACGGATACAGGACGAATAAATGAGTCGAAAGAATAATATCGGAACTGAAAGGACCGTAGTAACGAGAATCACGGGATATGTTTCTGTTGTCTCCCAGGCAGTAGTATTCGTTTTCTGACAGCTTTATTTCGAGATCCGTAGTATTCACGTTGTCTTCCAGGAACGGTTCTTCAACAGGCACGCCATTTACGTAAAGCTTGTTGTCTTTGTAGTTGATCTGCTCGCCCGGAAGACCGATTACTCTTTTTACCAGAAGTTTTTCGTCTTTTACTTTAATTACCGCCACATCGAAGCGGTTTATGCTGATATTTCTTGTAAAAATGAATGAAAAGCCATAGTTGCCATCATGCAGATACGGATACATGCTGTCTCCCTGCACGACGCAAGGAAGTAGAACAAAGCGCATCAGAATGAATGTTATGGCCGCTACGGAAAATACAAATCGAATCAGTTCCCAGAAAGAATTCTTTTTCATCTCTACCATTATAGTATAAAAAAGCTGCATATCGCAGCTTTTCGAGATTATCTGATCTCTTTCAGTTTCGCAGACTTGCCGGAACGCTGTCTCAGATAGAACAGTTTTGCTCTTCTGACCTTGCCTCTTCTGACAACCGTGATCTTATCGATAATCGGTGAATGTACAGGGAATGTTCTTTCAACACCGACACCGGAAGAAATCTTTCTAACAGTGAAGGTCTGTCCGATACCGGAACCCTGAACCTTAACGACGATTCCTTCATAAGCCTGAATACGTGACTTGTCGCCTTCCTTGATCTTAACGTCGACACGAACAGTCTGCCCCGGACGCAATTCTGGAAGATCTGACTTCATCTGTTCTTTAGTGATCTCATTTACTAAATTTAAGTTCATCTTTTCTCCTTTACACAATATAGACATCTGTTCATAATCATTTCGAAAAGCGGAACAGCGCTTAATAAGGATAACATAAGTGAATCATTAAATCAAATGATTCTGCTTCAAAAAGGCGTAAATCCCCTCTTGGTCCACTGATCCGGTATGCAATGGAATGAGTTCTTTAAGCTTTTCCGAAGCATTGCCCATGATGACGCCTGTCGAATTCAGCAGCATCGGCAGATCGTTCTCCATGTCGCCAAAAGACAGAATCTGTTTTGTGCCGCATTGAAGCAGGTCGGCAAGATGTCTGATTCCTGATGCCTTGTCTACTCCTTTCGGAGTGATCTCGTAACAGTAAGGAGACGAAAAGGCGTGATTGTACTTATCCAGATCGAGAAACTTTACCTGTATTTCTTCTTTTACTCTATCCTTAGGATCGTTCAGAACCATCACCTTGGAACGTTCCTTGTCGTTCATCGAATAGTCGTACAGTTCCGGAATCAGCCATCTGGCCTTCATCCATTCAAGAATCACAGGATTCTCTGACATTCTGTTTACCAGAAATCTTTCTCCTTCATAGATGCCAAGGGTCAGATATTCAATATCCTGGAATTCTTTACCGATTCTAACGACATCTTCTTTTGCTAACGGATTAATGAACACCGTTTCATTTTTCCTTACATCCATGAATTCCGTTCCGTTGCATCCGGAGATATAGTCCAGAGGATATACACCGAATACATCATAAAAAGCTTTCAATGCGAGAAAGCACGGTCTGCCGCTGGCCAGACATATCTTGTATTCTTTATCCTTCAGAAGTTCTAAAGCTTCTCTTGTACGGTCTGATGCGTGATAGCTGAAGTCGATCAGTGTTCCGTCATAGTCGAAAACGATCGCCCTGATCTCGTTTTTATAGTTCATTTCCGATCTCTTCCAGAAGATTCTTTTCTTCTTTGCTTAATTCCCTGTTTTCCAGAAGATCGGGACGATATCTCATCGTCTCTTTTAAAGCCATTTTCAGATTGTATTTCCTGATTTCCGCATGATTCCCGTTCTGCAGTACATCAGGGACCTTTTCACCGTCGTATTCGACAGGTCTTGTATACTGCGGATATTCCAGCAGGCCGTTGTTGAACGATTCTTCTTTCAGGGAATCCGATGATATTCCTTCATCCAGTAGACGCAGTATTCCGTCGATCAGAACCATGGAAGGAAGCTCGCCGCCGGTCAGAATGTAGTCACCGATGCTGACTTTCTCGTCTATGTACTTTTCTATCCTGTAGTCTATTCCCTCATAATGACCGCAGATGATCAGGATCTCTTCCTCTTTGGACAGACGGATCAGATCTTCCTGTTTCAATGGATTCGCTTTAGGAGAAGTCAGAATCACATGCGTTTTGACACTGCTGTTTTCTTTGATTGCCCGGTGTACGACATCTACTTTCATCAGCATTCCCGCGCCTCCTCCGTATGGCGTATCGTCCACATGACGGTGCTTATCAAAAGAATAGTCTCTGATATCGATTATTTCTATTTCTGCGAGCTTTTTTTCCAGGATACGATGAATGATCGAGGTATTCAGAAAACCCTCGTACATGTCTTTAAACAGCGTCAGAACCGTTATTTTCATAAAAGACCTTCCATCTTGATCACATCGATACGTTTTTCTTTCAGATCGACATTCTCAATGAACACCGGCAGGAACGGTACCAGACATTCTTTCCCGTCATCTTGCTTCCTGATGCGAAGATTGTTGTTGCGGATTCCTTCTTCTACCTTAAGTACTCTACCCTTCAGTTCACCTTTCACATATACGTCCAGATCGGTTAGATCGGAGAAATAATATTCCCCTTTCTTCAATGGCCTGATGTCTTCCTTTGCTTTGTACATGATGGAGTTCTTGTATTTTTCAACCAGATTGATGTCCTCGTTATCCTTGAAAAGAACAAGCAGAAAACCCTTGTGTTCCTTGAAAGACTTGACGGTAAAAGGAATATACTCGTCTGATACATAAACGGTCGAACCCTTCATGAAGCGCTCTGAGATAAAATCCGTGTAGGCAGCCACTTTCAGTTCACCTTTGATGCCAAATGTATTGACAATCTTTCCTATTTCAACGAATTCCATGTTTCCATTATATAAAAAAAGAGATGATTAATCATCTCCTATAAAGCCTCAAACTTGATTGAAATATGCTTGTTCTCGATTTTTGAAGCAACCTGTAACATTTGACGAATCGAATTAGCCATTAATCCCTTTTTTCCGATCAGTCTGGCGATGTCTTCGCTAGGCGCATAAACATACAGCAGCAGCTCGTTGGCGTTCAGACTTTCCATCTGTTTTACCGTTACGGATTCGCCGTCGGAACATAAAGGCTTAACGATATTCAGCAATACTTTTTCCAGATCGATCATTTATTTGCTTTTCTTTGATTCCAGGAATTTTTTCATAGTACCGTTCTTTGAAAGTAAACTGCGAACAGTGTCGGTAGGAACGGCGCCTTTATTTAACCAGTTCAGTACTTTTTCTTCATCAATGTTAACGATTGCAGGCTGTTTTGTCGGATCGTAGGTTCCAACGATTTCGATATCTCTGCCGTCTCTGCGCGCTCTAGCGTCAGCAGCAACGATACGATAGAAAGGCACTTTCTTGGCACCCATTCTTTTTAATCTAAGCTTTACCATCTTCTTCCTCCTTTGATTACTCAACTATGATGACATAAAATCAACATAGAGTCAAGTATTTTTACTTGACAGATTAAAACAGCTTGAGTTCTTCGTTTACACTGACAATGTTCAGTTTCTTTTTAACTAACACAGCATCTTCGTTGTGAATGTATTTCAGCATCTCGTTCTGATTCATGATGATTGGCATGCGATCATGAATGTGTCTGAATTCGGGATCCGCAGCTCTGGTGATGATCAGAAGTTCATTGTTACGGTTGAAGATGCAGGCAAGATAGACGTATTCGTCTTCGAAACCGACATAGTACTTGTTCCTGTTTGAATCCCATTCATAGAAGCCGTTGCAGATGACAGCGCATCTGTTGTTTCTGATTTCTTCATAGGAAGGCTTGTCGTTTAAAGACTCGACTCTGGCGTTAATCTGCAGGGTCTTGTTTTTGATTCCCCATTTCATGGAAGCAAGATCGGCCTTGTTTTCGACAGGAATGATGCACAATACCTGATCAGTAGGAAAAATCTCGCCTTCCTTGTAGACGAGATTCAGTTTTTCTGCCCTTTCTTTGATCTGTTTCCCTTTCTTGTCGGGAAGGATCCCGAAGTGATATCTTCCGCACATCTTACATCCTGAACATCGACTGTAAAGAAGACAGATTCTTAAACATCTTCTTCATCTTTTCATACTGGTTGCAAAGCTTATTGACTTGGTCTATGCTCGTACCTGAACCCTTGGCGATTCTTCTTTTGTGAGATGAACGCATGATGGACGGATCTTCTCTTTCTTCTGGTGTCATGGACTGAATGATGGCACGGATGGATTTCAGTTCTCTGTCGGCATCCTGATCGTTGATCGCATTGGCCATGTCTGACATTCCCGGCATCATTCTCATGATGGAGGACAGCGGCCCGAGTTTTCTCGACTGTTCTATGGAATTCAGCAGATCATCCATGGTAAACTTGCCCTTCATTAGCCTGTTGGCGGTTTCTTCCGCCTTTTTCATATCCATCTCTTCCTGTGCCTTTTCGACAAAAGAAACAACGTCTCCCATGCCAAGTATCCTCTGTGCAAGACGATCTGGATAGAAGGTTTCAATATCGCTGATCTTTTCGCCTGTACCTGTAAACTTGATCGGAACTCCGGTCACTGCCTTCACGGAAAGGGCTGCTCCACCCTTGGAATCACCATCGAACTTTGTCAGGATCAGACCGGTTACTTCCAGCAGATCATTGAAAGCATTGGCTACATTGACGATGTCCTGACCGGTCAAGGCATCTACCGTTAAAAGAATCTCTTGCGGATGGATGGCATCCTTGATGTCCTTCAGTTCTTTCATCAGCGCTTCATCGATCTGCAGACGTCCGGCGGTATCGATGATCGCTGTATCAAAGTCTTTTAGATGGGCATGCGAAATACCGTTTTTGATCTGCGTCAATACCGGAATGTCCAATCCCTGCGAATAGACTTCTACATCGATCTGTTTACCAAGAGACTGAAGCTGTTCTATGGCAGCCGGACGTATAATATCTCCTGCGATCAAAATCGGTTTTCTTCCCTGCTTTTTTAACAGATTCGCCAGTTTTGCCGCTTGTGTCGTCTTTCCTGTTCCCTGAAGACCGACGATCATGATCAGAGTCATTCCGGATTCATTGAAATGAAGGGAATTGTCTTCATCTCCCAGCAGTTTTATGATTTCGTCATGAACGATCTTTACCAGAAGCTGTCCCGGTTCAACGGAATTCAGAACATCCTGGCCGATAGATTCCAGTCTAACTTTTTCAAGGAAGTTCTTGACAACAGTATAGTTTACGTCAGATTCCAGCAAGGCAATGCGGATCTCTTTCAGGGTATCTTCCATGTTCCTTTCGGAAAGACGTCCCTTGCCTTGAATATTCCTAAGCGATTTTGTCAGTTTTTCTTGTAATGAATCAAACATAGTTTCATTATACAAAAAAACCCTGTCATAAGACAGGGAATCTTCTAGCTTCCGACAAACGCGACGGCATTCGCCAGAAGCTTCGCGTTGTAGTAGTAATTGCCTTCTTTCTCATAATTGTTCGCCTGAAGCCTGACGTTGACAGCCAGATACTGTCCCGGTTCATAGTTTTCTTCGGCCAACGAACGGAACATCACTACCTCGTAGACTTCATAGGTTTCAGTGGAATCATTACTGTTCTTCTCTACTGCCAGTCTGACTTTACATATCTTGATTCCATTTGCCGTTTCCATCTTTTCGGGGTCTTCAATGATCCTGCCGACTAAATAAAATGCATTCATTCTTATCCTTTCTATTACCTGCATCTTTAATTTAGCATTGATCGAAGAAAAAGAATTCTCAATATCTTATCAGAAATCTTCGGTTTATTATCACTTGCAATCAAAAGGATACATTTCTGTATCCTATTCTTCGTCTTCCTTGATATAGACTTCTCTCGGCTTAGCTCCATTCGCCGGTCCGATGATGCCCCTATCCTCAAGGGTATCGATCAGTCTGGCGGCCCTGTTGTATCCTATGCCGAATCTTCTCTGCAAAAGCGAAGTAGATGCCTTCTGCTGCGCTTTTACGAATTCAACGACATCATCGTACAATGAGTCGTTATCGTTCGCATTTACGCTTCCTGCAGCCATGACGGTCGTACCGTTCATATTGGTCAGGAATTCATAGTAGGAATCCTCGTATTCCGGTTTGGCTTGCGATCTGACAAAATCGGTTATCGCATTGATCTCTTTATCGGTTACGTAGACTCCCTGCAGTCTGATCGGAGCGGTTTCTCCCTGCGGATAGTACAGCATGTCTCCGTTGCCAAGAAGCCTTTCAGCACCAGTCTGATCCAGGATCGTTCTGGAGTCGATTGAAGAGGCTACAGCGAAGGAAATCCTGGAAGGTATGTTCGACTTGATCAGCCCGGTAATGACGTCTGTAGACGGTCTCTGCGTCGCTACGATCAAATGAATGCCTGACGCTCTTGCGAGCTGGGTGATACGCTGAATGGAAAGTTCTACATCCTTTCCGGCAATGGCCATCAGGTCAGCCAGCTCATCGATGATCACCACCATGTACGGCAGTCTGTTCATCGGTGAATCGCCGATCTTAAGATGTGCATTGTGTTCATCGACAAATGTGTTGAAAGAATCGATATTTCTAACGCCTGCTGCCGCAAAAGCCTCATATCTTTCTTCCATGATCACGACGATTTTCTTCAGCATGTTTGCGGCCATCTGGGCATCGTCAATGATAGGCCAAAGCAGATGCGGAATATCCTTATAGGAAGTGAATTCTACTTTCTTAGGGTCTACCAGCACAAGTTTTACGCTGTCAGGATGAACTCTAAGCAGAAGTGAAACGATAATGCTGTTGATGCATACGGATTTGCCCGATCCGGTTGCGCCCGCAATCAGAAGATGCGGCATCTTCGTCAAATCGCAGTATACGCCCTGTCCCATCAGATCCTTGCCCAAAGCAAACAGAAGTTCATTCCTTCTCTTTTCCTTTGGAATGTTCCTGATCAGATCCAGCATTCTAACCGGAATCGGTTCGACGTTAGGTATCTCGATTCCTACGGCACTTCTGCCCGGGATTGGCGCTTCGATACGTATGTCCTTTGCCGCAAGTTCCATCTTGATGTTGTCGGAAATGTTCATGATCTTGTTGATCTTGACAGAACTGTCGGGTTTGATTTCGAACTTGGTAACGGATGGTCCGATATAGGTATTCAGCAGTTCAGAACTGATGCCGAAGTTTTTCAGTATTTCAATGACTTTCTCCCCTTTAACGGATGCAGAAGTCCTGTTGATGCTTGATGATTTCGAAGATACGGTTTCCAGATAATCTTCATAAGGTTTCGGCAAATGATATGTACCGCTTGTCTTCTTGACTTTCAGTACTTTAGGCGTACTGTCGGAAGATACTCCAGGGATGATCGTTTCTTCTTCGTTTTTTGCCTGAATGTTGTTCTCCGGCTTCCGGTCGCCGTATATTTCCTTGTCGTTCAGATTGATGAAAGTCGGGGATTTCGAAAGAATTCTTTCTCTTTCTTCCTTTTTTGCCTTCTCTTGAGCTTCTTTCTGGGCTTTTTCCTTGGCTATTCTTCTTTCTTCTTCGAGTCTTTCCTGTTCTTTCTGTCTTCTTTCTTCTTCCTGTTCATTGAGTCTTGCCATTTCCTCCGCCAGCTTTGCGCGTTTGAGTTCCGCTTCTTTCCTTGCCGCGGCTCTGGCTTCCTCGATCTTCTTCTTCCGTTCTTTGCTTTCCTTTACGATGCTTGTCTTGACGCTGCTGTAAGTGCTTCTGAAAACGTCGGCAGGTATCATCAGGATCAGCGAAATGACGATCAAAGTAGCAAGCGTAATCAGCGTTCCTTTCTGCGAAACCATTGATACCAAAGCAAGATAGAGAGTGTTTCCGATGATTCCTCCGGATAAAGAGAATCTGTTTTCGTCCAGAAGTCTTCCTTTAAATGCACTTAGATAAGCTCCGAACTGATGAAAAGAGCTCATCTCTTCCGCAAGATATGCGGATAAAAGAACGGCTGACAAGTTGAACAGTACGATTCCCGTGATCGTTCTTGAAGTAAACTTAATCTTCTGACCGAAGAAAAGAATACAGATAAAGTACGCCAGCAGCGTAATAATAGGCACAATATAGAAAGAACCCAGCAGAATTGTAAAGAAATTATCGATAACGATACCGGCTAATCCCATTCTGGTGAGGGCAAAAAACATTAGAAAAGCCGAGACAACGGAACAGATGCCCCATACCAGCTGCTTTTCTTTCTTTGTTTTCTTTGTTCTACTGCTCTTCCTTGCCACTTGCGTCTCCTGTGTTGATTTCTATGATTGCCGGAAGTATCATCGGCGTTTTTCCGGTCGATTTCAGTACATAGCGGGAAATCAGCTCTCTGGCTTCCATTCTCGTCTGCATGTTTTCATAGGAATTCTCGGCCACGTTCTTCTCGATCGTAGATACAAGAATATTTCCTATTTCATTCAGAATATAATCGGCATCTTTCAGATAGATGACGCCTCTTGACTGTACATCAGGACCTCCGATGACTTTCTTGGTATTGAAGTCAAGTACAACACCGCAGATGATAGCGCCATCGGTCGACAGTTTCTCCCTGTCTCTTAGCACCATGCCGGATACGTCGCGCATATCCGAAGCGTCGATCGCCTTGTCTTCCAGTTCGATCTGATCGGACGTCGATACAAGTCTGCCGTTTTCAAAGGAAGCAAACTGTCCGTTATCCAGAATGATAATCCTGTCGGGCGTATAGCCCATTTCAACGGCGATATCGGCATTGTTGATCAGATCGGAATACTGTCCTTTGATCGGCAGATAGTATTTTGGGCGGATCAGATAAAGCATCATCTTCAGATCCTCTTTCGACGCATGCATTGAAAGGATCTCTTTCGCATTCAGTTTCACGATCGATATGCCTGCCTTGTACAAGTCGTTTTCCATTGCCGTTGCATCTTTTTCCGTACCCGGAACGACAGGAGAAGCGATAATGACGGTATCGTCGTGTCTCAGCTCGATCTTCCGATCTTCACCGATGGCGATGTTGTTCATGAGCTTGAATACCTCATTGCCTGAACCGGATACGATGCATATCACATCATTCAATTCATTCCTGAAGTCTTTTTCATCCAGAATGATGTTTCTTGGTATCTTGTAGTAATCCAGAGAATCAACGTCGTTCAATAAACGGATATGTTCCTGATCGTAGAAATAGACTTTCTTGCCGTATTTGGCAGCTAGTTCCAGGATCTCCATGATCCTGAAGAGGTTCTGTCTGTATAAAGTGATGATCAGACGTCTTCCAGTTTCTTCAAAATAGTGTTCGATGTGATCCGTGATCCTGTGTTTCGGCGCAGTGTAGCCCCCTCTGTTGGATCCTACGGATTCCGACATCATGACCAGAACATCCTGCTGTCCCATAAGAGACAAGGCATTGATGTCCATGGAAAAGGCCTTGTTCAGAAAATCGTAATCGAAAACATACTCCGAAGTATAGACAATCATTCCGGAATCCGTTTCAAATGCAAATCCCACGCCGTCGGCTATCGACTGCATGACCGGGAAGGTATGAACCACATGATTGTCTACCTTGAATGTATCGTTACGCTTTACGACATGAATGTGCTTGTTTTTGATCTTGTGCTTCTTGAACTCTTCATTCAACAGTCTTCCGGTTAATGCCGTAGCGTATATCTCGACATCGATCTGATTCAGAAGATGCCCTATTCCGCCCATGACATCGTCATGACCGTGGGATATGAAAAGTCCTTTGATTCTCTGCTGATGTTCAATCAGATACGTAAAGTCCGGAATGATGTATTCAATGCCCAGCTGTTCCGATTCGCTGGGGTATTTCAATCCTGCATCGACGATAAAAATGTCGCCGTCTATTTCAACCAGGTACATGTTCTTGCCGTCTTCGTCAAGACCGCCAAGTGCCATTAATCTTATTTTCTGCACCTATTATATTCCTCCAAAATTCATATGTAATTATATGTTAAATAAGCGATATTTTCAAATGCCGAAAACGGCATTCTACATGACTAAAAACACTGAATGAAACTTATTAGATCTATTCCGCAAGGACGCCGTTCAAGGAGAACGACAGCACTTCCGTAATCTTTACTTTTACGATGTCTCCGGCATGGATGTTTTCACCGGTGAAGTTGACCAGCTTGTTCTCAGGAGTGTATCCGGAATAGACGGAACTGTTGCGTTTACTGATTCCGTCTACCAGAACTTCCACGATCTGATCCTTAAAACGCTGATTGTTTTTGTTGGCGTAATAGGCAACTTTTTCGTTGAGACGCTGCAGTCTTTCTTCCTTGACTCTGTGATCTGTCAGATCTTCCATCAGAGCTGCAGGTGTACCTTCTCTTCTGGAATAAATGAAAGTAAAGGCGTTGTCGTATTCGCAGTGATCGACTGCGCTTAACGTATCTTCAAAGGCTTCATCCGATTCGTTCGGGAAACCGACGATGATGTCGGTCGTAAAGGCGAAATCCGGAAGTTCTCTTTTCAGTTTGTCGTAGAGTTCAAAATACTCTTCCCTGGTATATCTGCGGTTCATTTTCTTTAAGATTCCGGTATTTCCGGACTGTATCGGAAGATGAATGTACGGCATGATGTTGCTGTTGTTCTTGATGGCTTCTATCATCGTGTCGTCGAAATCCCAAGGATGTGAGGTCATGAAGCGGATCCTTGGAATACCGGTCAAGGCAACGTCATTCAGCAGATTGCCAAATGTATAGTCCTGATTCAGATCTTTTCCATAGGCATTGACATTCTGACCTAAAAGGCATACTTCCTTGTATCCCTGTCTGATCAGAGTGTTGATCTCGTTTATGATGTCTTCCTTCTGTCTGGATCTCTCCTTGCCTCTGGTATATGGAACGATGCAGTACGTACAGAACTTGTCGCATCCGTACATGATGTTTACCCAGGCTTTGTGCGACATGAAACGGCTGACCGGAACATTCTCAACGATCTCACCCATCTTGGAGAATACTTCCACCTTGCGTTTCTTATCCGTGTAGATCTCGTAAAGCAGTTTCGGTAATGACGTAATGTTGTGTGTACCGAAAATAAGATCTACCTGACGGTATTTCTCCAATATCAGCTTAACCGTTCTTTCTTCCTGCGCCATACATCCGCAAATACCGATCAGAAGGTCAGGATTATAGGTTTTTAAACGTTTTAAAGCACCGATCTCCCCCAGGACTTTTTCTTCCGCTCCCTGTCTTACCGCACAGGTATTGATCAGAATCAGATCGGCTGTCTTTTCATCGTCACAGGAAACATATCCCATACTATCCAAAATACCGGCTATCGTTTCCGAATCGCGCTGATTCGCCTGACAGCCGTGTGTTACTATACAGTATTTCTTGTTCTTTCCAAGTTCATGATACTTTTCATCCAGCGAGAAATCCAGCTTTTCCGATTTCTCCCTGTTTCTTCTTCTGGCATCATTCAGTGAAGGCAGAACATAGTCTTTCTTAGTCATAACACTATTCTAATGAAAAGTATAAAAAAAACCAAGTTGGACTTGGTTTTATTGTGACAGAGCTTCTACCGGGCATGTAGCAACGCAGGCACCGCAGTCAACACAGGTTTCCTCGTTGCATGTTGACTTGCCTTCTTCATCCAGTTCCAGAGAACCGGTCGGGCAAACACCTGTACATGCGCCGCAGCCAATACATAAATCACGATCAATCGTTACTGGCATTTCAATACCTCCTATAATACTAAGCAAATTATATCATAATTCATTTGAAATAAGTAAAGACCCTTTATTACTTTTCTTTGATTTCCAGTGCAAGGAAGTCCAACTGGTCCTGATCTACCGTGTTCGGCGCATCCGACATCAAGCAATAGGCCGTAGCTGTTTTCGGGAAAGCCACGACATCCTTGATGTTGTCCGTACAGGATAGAATCATGATCAGTCTTTCCAGCCCGATGCCTACGCCGCAATGAGGAGGAGCGCCGTAATCGAAAGCTTCGATGAAGAATCCGAACTTGTTTCTGATCTGTTCTTTGCTTAAACCCAGGGCGTCGAACACTTTTGCCTGCATCTCGGAATTATGGATTCTTACGGAACCGGACAACAGTTCATATCCGTTCAGAACCAGGTCGTAGGCTCTAGAATAGCAGTTTGCCTGATCGCTGGTAAGCTTGTCGATATCTTCATCTCTTGGAGCGGTAAAAGGATGATGTGCCGATACCCATCTGTTTTCTTCCTCGGAATACTCGTACATCGGGAATTCGGTGATCCATTCAAAACAGAATCTGTTTTTGTCGATCAGACCCAGTTCTTCGCCCAGTTTCTTTCTGACAGCTCCCAGGGCAGTTTCAGCAACAGACTTCTTGTCCGCGATCATCAGCACGACATCGCCGTTTTCCAGCTTCAGCGCTTCTTTCAGGGCCTGCTTCTCTTCTTCCGGCAAAGCATTATTCACGGATCCCGAGAAAGCATCGTTATCATATTTCAGGTAAGCCAGAGCTTTTGCCTTGTAGATCTTGACGAATTCGTTCAGTTCATCGAACTTCTTGCGCGACAGTTTATCGGAAACGTTCTTGAATACCAGTGCCTTGATGATACCTCCATCGGCTACGCAGTTTCTGAATACCGCAAACTGCGAATCCTTGAACAGATCCGTAACATTTGACATCGGGTTGCCGAAACGCAGGTCCGGTTTATCCGAACCGTAAAGATCCATCGCATCCACATATCTGATTCTTGGGAATTCCAGATCGTCGATTCCTTTTGTTTCTTTGAAGATCGCTTTCATGATCTTCTCCACTTCCGCAAAGATGTCTTCTTCATCTGCAAAGGACATCTCAATGTCTATCTGCGTAAATTCCGGCTGCCTGTCGGCTCTCAGATCCTCATCCCTGAAACATCTGGCGATCTGGAAGTATCTGTCCATGCCACCAATCATTAAAAGCTGCTTGTACTGCTGCGGAGATTGCGGCAGAGCGTAGAATTTTCCCTTATAGAGTCTGGACGGAACCAGATAGTCTCTGGCGCCTTCCGGAGTCGATTTAGACAGGATCGGCGTCTCTACTTCAACAAAGTCATCTTCATGCAGGACCTTCCTGACGATCGTAGTGACTTTATCTCTTAGCAGCAGCTTTTCTTTTATCGGATTTCTTCTGATATCCAGATATCTATATTTCAGTCTCAGGTCTTCCAAAGCGTCCGTTTCATCCGCAATGATCATCGGCGTCGTTTTGGCCGTAGATAAAACCTTGCAGCGATCCGCAAGTACTTCGATCTCTCCTGTTTCCAGTTTCGGATTGGCTGTTTCCTTGACGCTTACAGTTCCTTCTACTTCAATAACGTATTCATTTCTGACATCTTTTACCAGATCGGAATGCGTTTCATCAAACGTGATCTGCGTAATGCCGTATCTGTCTCTTAGGTCAATGAAAACGATTGAGCCGAGATTTCTTCTTTTTGCGACCCATCCGGCAAGTCTTACGTGTTTTCCTTCATCAGTTCTTCTTAATTCACCGCAGGTATGATCTCTATTCATAATAATCCTCCATCAGCTGCTGTATCCTGGCGGATACTTCTTCTTTCTTTACCGTTTCCTGAGCCTTGGTCAAAGTATCTTTCAAGGTTACGGTATTGTCCTTTACTTCATCTTCTCCGATGATCAGCACGAATCTGGCATTCTTTCTTTCCGATGATCTGAACTGAGCCTTCAGAGAACGGCTGTAGTAGTTCATTTCCGTCGTCAGCCCGCTGTTTCTTAAATCATTCACGATCTGCAGCATGTAGTCCGGGTCTTCATTCAGATTGATTACATAGCAGTCTATCGACGGTTTGTATTCCTCAAACACTTCTTCCGCTTCCGCAAGTATGAGAAGTCTTTCCACACCGATCGCAAAACCGATACCGCTCATTTCAGGACCGCCCATCTCCTTGATCAGATTGTCGTATCTTCCACCGCCGAATATGGTCGCCTGCGATCCGGATGCTTCATTTGTACTCACGACTTCAAATACTGTATCAGTATAGTAGTCCAGACCTCTTACCAGCTTGTCGTCGATCTCGTAAGGGATCCCCATGATGTCAAGATAATGCTTCACTTTATCGAAATAAACCTGAGACTGTTCATTTAAGGTCATTTTCGGCGCATTGGCGATCAGTTCGCTGTCATGATCGACCTTGCAGTCGAGTATCCTCAAAGGATTCTTGTACAGCCTGTTACGGCAGTCTGCGCAAAGCTGATCCTGATGCGGTTCAAAGTAGGAAATCAGCTCTTCTCTATATTTCATTCTGGATTCATTATCACCAAGCGAATTTACCAGTACTTTTACGCCGCTTAGACCGATGGCCCTGATATAGAAATAGCCTAGCGCGATCACTTCCGCATCAATCAGAGGATCCTTGTCACCCATGGCTTCAATACCCATCTGGGTAAACTGACGCTGTCTGCCCTTCTGAGGTCTTTCATGACGGAACATTTCCTCGATATAGGCAAGTTTTACCGGCATTTCAGCCGTACCGTACATCTTGTTTTCAACAAAGCTGCGTACGACTCCTGCCGTTCCTTCCGGTCTTAAGGTAAGAGAATCCTTGCCGTTCAAAGAGAATGTATACATTTCCTTTGTGACCATGTCCGAGGTATCGTTTTCCTTCTGAAATACTCCCGTGTATTCAAATACAGGCGTTTTTATTTCCTTATAGCCGTAAAGCTCCAGAAAATGACGGAAAAGATCCTCGAGATCCTGAAACTTCAGCAGAGTTTCAGGCAATAGATCATAGGTTCCTTTTACTGTCTGATATGCCATAACAATTCCTCCTAAAATATAAGAAAACGTCCTGTCTAAGGACGTCAATAACGCGGTACCACCTTAGTTCATATCATATGATATGCCCTTGTTGCCGTAACGCAGCATCTGCGGCTTATTCTCATAAGCATCAAGGAAGTGTCCCTCAATCTCCTTCATGAAGCCTTTCACCGTACGCTTCTCGCTTTGAATCGGGATCATGATTCTTTTCCTTATCGATATCAGAATTCTAGCACTATTTGATCGCTCTTTCAACCGAGATCACGCTTTCGACTTTTCTCAGGTTGGCCATGATGTTCTCCAGATGTTCCTTATCGGTAACCATGAACGACAAAGAAGTCGTAGCCGTAAGATCTTCATTGTTGGCCACGCTGTTGACGGCTGTCAGATTGGCTTTGAACTGGGCAACAACCGTAACAAGATCGGTCAGCAGATATGATCTGTCTTTCGAGAAGATCTTGACTGAAGTCTCGTACTTGATATCAGGTTTATCGGGATCCCATTGAATATCGATGAGACGTCTCTCGTTGGCGATATTCGGGCAGTCGCTTCTGTGTACTTTAATGCCCTGTCCCTTGGATACGAATCCCTTGACATCATCGCCATATACCGGTGAACAGCACGGTGACAAAGCTATTTTCATCGAGTTGATGCCGGTTACAACGATTCCGGTCTTGGATACGAACTGATTCCTGGCGGAATTCTTTTTGGCGATCCTTTCAAGCAGCGACAGATCGACTTCTTTCTTGCCGAGTTTCGTCAGTTTTTCAACGACGGCGATCGGAGCCATCGACTTGCATCCGATTGCATAAAGTAGATCGTTGGCATTCGTCAGCTGGAAAGTACCTGCGACTCTGTCCAGCTTCTTCATGTCGTAGTATTCATCCAGATCAAGATCATGTTTTCTGATTTCTTCCTTTAAGAGGCTTTCACCGTTCTTGATGAAAGTTTCCTTGTCTTCCATTTCCTTCTTCTGGAAATAGGCCTTGATCTTGTTTCTGGCGTGGTTGGTCTTGACGATCTTCAGCCAGTCTTCCGAAGGCGTGGAATTCTTGTTGGTACGCAGTTCAACGACATCTCCGGTCTTTAGAGGCGTATTTAACGGTACAAGAACGCCGTTGACCAGCGCACCTACCGTCTGGTTTCCTACTTCCGTATGGATACGGTAGGCAAAATCGATCGGAGTAGCGCCGGCCGCCAGGTCGATGACTCTTCCTCTTGGGGTCATGCAGTAGATGTTTGCATTGAAAACGTCATGCGTGATATCGTTCATGAATTCTTTGGCATCCGCTTCCGAATTTTCCTCAAAAGCTTTCAGCCACTGCAGTTCATTCTGCAGATCCTTCTGGGAACGTTTATTTCCTTCCTTGTAGGACCAGTGGGCAGCGATACCTCTTTCCGCGATCTCATCCATTTCCTCTGTACGGATCTGCACTTCATAGATACGTCCGTCCGGTCCAACGATCGTCGTATGCAAAGACTGATACATGTTCATCTTCGGCATGGCGATATAGTCTTTCAGTCTGCCGGGAATCGGTCGGTAAACGGCATGGATGTAACCAAGTACTTCATAGCAGTTTAGTTCGGTTTCCGTAACGATACGGATGGCCAGAAGATCCAGGATCTCGTCAAAACGCTTGTTCTTGGTAACCATCTTCTTATTGATTGAATAAAGATGCTTGGAACGTCCAAAAATCCTGAATGGAATGTTGTGCATCTTCAGGACGATGGAAATATCCTGTATCATGATTTCGATCTGCTTATCGCGTTCCGATTTCTTGGATTCAACCAGTCTGGCTATCTCGTGGTATTTCTCGTTGTCAAGATAGTAGAAAGACAGGTCTTCCAGTTCGTTCTTGATTTCGGCAATACCTAATCGATGCGCGATCGGCGCATAGACGTCCAGTGTTTCTTTGGCTATCCTTTTCTGTTTGATTTCCGGCATGTATTCCAGCGTGCGCATGTTGTGCAGACGGTCAACCAGCTTTACCAGAATAACCCTGACATCCTTGGCCATGGCGATCAGGATCTTTCGGTGATTGACGGCCTGGTATTCCTTTTCATCGGTAAACTTCAGATTGGAGATCTTGGTTACGGCTTCGACCATTTCATAGATCTCTTCACCGAACTCTTCAACAAACTCTTCTTTCTCTACGCCGCAGTCTTCGATAACATCGTGTAGGAGTCCTGCGCATATCGTATTCGGATCGGTCTTCAGCTTTGCCAGCTCATAGGCCACATTCAAAACATGCACAAAGTAAGGTTCGCCTGAGGACCTTTTCTGATCCTTGTGCTTTTCGTAGGCATAGCTGTAGGCTTTTTCAATCAGATCAAGCGATGCCTGGTTTTTGATGTACTTGCCGATCTCATTAAAAAGCTCTTCTTTTGTTGAAATAAGACTTACCATGTTTCTATTTTAAAACCGAAGCAAAGCTTCGATTTTAATCAGTATTTTAATAATGTGAAAACGTTATAGTCTTTCAGTCTCTCTCTGCCGCCCAGATCTTCCAGCTCAATAAGGAATGCGCATCCGACAACTTCGCCGCCCATCTGTTCCACCATTCTGATGGTAGCTTCAACAGTACCGCCGGTTGCCAGCAGGTCATCGATGATCAGGACTTTCTGTCCCGGTTTGACGGAATCCGCATGCATGTGCAGCTCGTTTGATCCGTATTCCAGATCGTACTTGTAAGATATCGTCTTTCTAGGAAGCTTGTTCGGTTTTCTGACCGGAATAAAGCCGATCTTCAGTTCATACGCAACCGGACAGCCGAAAATAAATCCTCTGGATTCCGGACCGGCTACGACCTGTGCACCGACTTCTTTTGCATAATCGATCAGAGCATTACATGCCTCACTGAATGCCTCGCCGTCAGCCATCAAAGGCGTGATATCTCTAAACAGGATACCTTCTTTCGGGAAATCGGGAATAGATGCAATATAGTCTTTTAAATTCATAACATTCACCTCTGCAAATACATATCAATTATAGTAAAACTACAGTGTTTCTTCAATTACAAACGAGAGTTTAGAATTATGATAATCGTCTCTTTTCAGTTTGCCGATCAGCATCGAATAATCATTGTCTTCTTCCTTATGCCGGAAATCGATGGCATCCAGTTTTTCATTAAGCGTGTATTTTCTGAATCTGCCTGCTGATCGGTAGATTTTTAAAATGTTCGGATCTTTGATTCCCAGCTGCGGTTCAGGAAAATCCGGTCCGAAAGGTTTCAGTTCATCAAGCTCATTCAGCAGATCGAAATCGATTTCTTCCTGATTCAGAACGATTACATCTTTGATCTGTTCTTCCATCGTAAGTTCGTGACTTGAGATATGATCGAGCAGAGTCGGAAGCTTATCTTCGTTTATCGACAGTCCGACAGCCTGCTCATGGCCGCCGTATGTTGTGAACAGGTTTTCAACCTGTTTCAGATACCCGTACAGATCGCTTCCTTTCGGACTTCTTCCCGATCCTTTCAGTTCATTTCCGTTCTTTGTCAGAACAATAACGGGCTTCTGATACTCATACATCATCCGATTGGCAATCAGACCGCAAAGTCCTTCCTTAAAGGCTTCCGAACATACTACAATGATTTTCTGATCTAGATCCATCACTCTTTCCGCCAGAGAAAACATCTGTCTGGTCAGTTCCTTACGTGTCTTGTTGATTTCTTCGATCCTGTTGAGATAGATCATGCATTCGCTGCTGTTGTCAAGTAGATATCTGACTACGTAGTTGACATTCATTCTGTCATCCAGTCTGGAAACGGCATTGATTTTTGGGATTACCTGAAACGAAAGCGTATCGAAATCGATATTATCGCTTCCGGCCAGATACCTTATCGGAAGGATCTTTTCTTCATTTATCAGCCTTATCATTTCTTTCATCAGACTGCGGTTGTATCCGAATACCGAAACCATGTCCGCCAGAGTCGCCAGGCCGCCGTAAACAGTCGAAAGAGTATCATACCGGAAACCGTTAGACAGCAGAGCGCAGAGACCTCCGGCACACATGTCGGCGTATTCTTCAGGGAACAGATTCGGATGAAGATAGGCGTCCGCATCAGGCGCTTCACTGTATTCGTGGTGGTCAATGACGAGTACCTTAAGCCCTGCGTTCCGAGCTATAGAAAGCTGCTGATTTGCCGTGATACCGTTATCTACACACAGTATGACTTCAAATCCGTTCTCTATCGCCGTCTTCACGATTCTCTCATTTATTCCATATCCATCCCTGCTTCTGGAAGGGATGTAGTAATTATTCCGGATCTGCAGATCATCCAGGAGACGTTTCATGATCACCGTAGCGCATATACCGTCGCAGTCATAGTCCCCAACAATAAAAAACCTTTTATCTTTGTAAGATAAAAGAATCTCTCTGAAGCTTTTCAATACTTCCAGATCATAATCAGGAAGAAAACCCTTTGCATCAAGTCTTTGAGGATCGATTCCGTTTATCTGACATATTCTTTCCTTCAGACTGTAATCATCTGTGTTGAAACGGTATTTCATAGCAGCGAAATACCGATGAATAATCCTATTACCGAAAGAATCAGCTGTACAAGATAGAACATCAGAACGATTTTTGTTTCCTTGCAGCCTTTAATCACAAAGGCATAATGAATCGGTGTGTAGGAGAATACTCTCTTATGGAATACTCTGACCATGAACTGCTGTAGACAGACACAGAACATTTCAACGACGAATACTCCGCCGATTACAAACAGAGCCAGCGTCTGATCCGTAACCAATCCAAGAGAAGCGAACAGAGCCCCCAGAGCGAGCGAACCGCTGTCTCCCATGAAGATCTTTGCAGGATGGAAATTGAAGCGCAGATAGCCTAAAAGGCCGGCCAGAATGCAGATGAGGAATAACGCCAGATGATGATCGTTCTGTATGAAAAGCAGAATGACAAAAGGGATCAGTGCAATAAACGATACACCTGCGCATAATCCATCCATGCCGTCGGTAAAGTTCACCGCATTGGCTTCCGCCATGTAAAGAAGAACCATGAACGGAAGATAGATATACCATCTTAAAGGAATCACAAGCGAAGTAAAAGGAACGCTCACCTGCATCGGCAGAATATCTCTGAATATAAAGAACAGTCCGGCAGAGTATGCCAGTTCCATGATCAGCCTTGTTTTCGGCGACAAACCGTCGTTCTTGTGACTTGCGATAATAAGTGCATCATCGATAAAACCGACGGAACAGTACAGAACATAAGACAAGAGAACAAACAGGAAACGCCTGTCTGCAACCCCTTTAAGATCCGCAACAAAAAAAGCGATCACCGGTATGACGACAAAAAGCAGACCGCCCATGATCGGAGTTTTGTCTTTATTCTTGAATTCTTCCAGTGCATATTCGGAAGCGATCTGTTCGATGTTTCTTCTTTTCAGATATCTGATAAAAACGGGCATCGCGATCAGCATTGATACAAAAGTTATTGCAGCTGCAACGAGACAAGTAAGCTTAAAATCCATACCAAAATATTATACACTATTCGTCTGTCTCTGCATCTATTATTTCTTCATTTGTTTCAGGATAGTGGATATCGCGAAGCTTCACGGTGATTTCCTGCTTCTTGTCGGCTATCGTTCCCGGATCTGCAGACTGTTCATAAACAACGCCATATCCGTCGATAACGATAGGAAGCTTTGTAAGCGTCCAGAAACTGATCAGATCTTTTCTTGTCCATCCGATAAAGTCCGGTACATTGACGATGTTTCCATCTGTCATCAGGAATACTTTTTCTCCGGTATACAGATCATCCCCCTTTTCAGGGATCTGAGCTATGATTCTCTCTCCGTTGCCGATCAGATACAGATCTGAATTATATTCATTCAGAATATCTTCTGCTTCATTTACGCTTAACGAAAGCAGTGAAGGCATCTCATATTTTCTAAGATAGATCCCCGATTCACCTGAACCGTCAGGAATCGTCAGATTCTCTAACAGAGCGATTCTGTCGATCAAGTCGGGAATCGGCTTGATTTCGTAATTGTAATAAACGGTTTCAGGCGATACATAGGCAAAATAGACCATGTATTTCGGATCTTCATACGGGAATCCCAACATGCATGAAATAATGTTGTCGTCTTCCACATAGGTTCCGTCCATCGGAATCTCTGAAGTACCCGTTTTGCCCATGACTTCAACCGTTTTTGCCGCATAGTGTCTACATGTTCCTTCAGGATCGGATACGACTCTTCTTAACAGATCCTGCATCTGACGGGCAGTGCTTTCTGAAATCGGTTTGTCTGCTACGGTTCTTCTTCCCTGATAAACGGTTTTCTCGGAATTCGGATCAACGATCTTATCGATGAAATAAGGTTTTACCATTTCGCCGTTTCCGAATATTGCAGTATAAGTCTGAAGCAGCTGCAGCATTGTCGTAGAGGAACCCTGGCCATAAGTCGCTGTGATTTTATCGATTGGTGAATTATCGTAGTTGGTATAGCCGGCAATTTCATCGATTCCATCGGTGTTGACTCTCTGATATAAATGAAAACGATCCAGATATTCGCTGTAATTGTCAATGCCTACGTATTGAGAAAGCAGCGTTGCGGTTGCTACGTTGCTGGAATAGATCAGACCGTAGTCTAAAGGAATGCTGCCCCATTCTCTGAAGGATACGTTATGAATGCAGCCAAGCGAATTTCCTGAATAAGTACGGCCTGTACTTGCCGTATAACAGTATGAAGATGAATCGAACAAGGCATCTCCGTCATATACTCCAAGATCCATTGCCGTAGCGTAAATGACTGACTTCATGACAGAACCAGGTTCATAAGCCAGCTGTGAACCGAAATTGACCTGCGTATCATCCGATGTCAGGTGATTCGGATTGTATGTCGGATACTGTCCCCATGCCAGGATCTTGCCTGTATCGATCTCTACGACAGCTCCCCAGGCTCTGCTGGCGTTCTTGTATTCGATGGTCGTGTTTAATGCAGTATTCAAAGCTTCCTGTATGGATAGATCGATCGTCAGATGGATATCGTAGCCGTTAATTGCCGCGATTGTTTCATCGTACATTCCAGGCAAGATAAAACCGTGTTTGTCCTGCTGATAGGAATGACTTCCATCCGTTCCGGACAATTCATCGTTCAGATAGGCTTCAAGACCCAGTTTCCCCACCAGTCTGCCGGTATTGTCGGATTGGGCGAAGCCTATTAATTGCGGGGAAAAAACGTCTCCGTAAGGATAGTAGCGTCTATAGGAATTCCTGAATCCAATGCCATGCAGATCTGGAATTGCCAGGATGGCATTCTTCTGTTCTTCTGAAAGATTTCTGCCGTTAGCTCCCAACTCCGTCTGATACAGCCCCTGGCTTGAAACAAGAATGTCGTAAATGTCCTGCGCATCCATTTCCAGGATCGGTGCCAGCATCGATGCTGCATAGGACGGATTGTCGATGTACGCGATTTCGTTTCCGCTTGATAGACGGTCCGGATCCAGGAAACAGATTATGTCATAAGTCTGCACATCCTGGGCTACGATGCTTCCACCCGCTTCATAGATGTTTCCTCTTGAAGCGAAGATCTTCTCTTCAACGTTAGAAACGGAGTAGATGTAATCGTCAAGCGATGTTCCTGATCTTATGTGTTTCTTGCCGATCGTAACGAAAAAAACATTGCCGATGACAATAAGTACGATAGATAAAAGGATGAAATAGAGAAAACGAAGTCTAAGATTACTTCGTTTCATTTTAGTTACCTGTTACAGATATGATGTTTTCTGATATCTGATCCATATTCGCAGCCTGCGCTACCTCATAGACTCTATCTTTGTTTTCCAGGGTCTGTATCTCGTAGTTCAGAGACTGATTTTCATTCTTAAGCATGGCCAGTTCTTCAGACATGGTCTGGATCTTCATTGTCAGTGAAGTATTGATCGTATTGACCAGAAGGGTCGTGATCAGCCAGGCGATCATGGAAAATGTAAAAACGATCAGCGCAAAGCCGTTTAAACTGAGTCTTCTTCTTTTTCTTTTAACGATTCTTGCCATAATCCTTTTCTACTCCTCTGATGATTGCGCTCTTTGAGCGGTGATTCATCGCTATCTCTTCTTCACTGGCTTTTTCGCCGTGGTTCAGCAGCCTGTAGTCCGCAACCTTGACATCTTCCGGTCTTACAGCGATCCGTTTGTCGTCTTCGATCGTCGTCAGTTTCTTGAAGTACTGCTTAACGATCCTGTCTTCCAGAGAATGGAAGGTGATGATAACCAGTCTTCCATCTTCGTTCAGGATCCTGTCCGTTTCTTCCAGGAAGGCCTTCAGGCTTTCCAGTTCCTGATTTACTTCGATCCTAAGGGCCTGGAAAGTTTGTTTGGCGGGATGGCCTTTCCTGTTCAGAACTTTAGCCGGTAAGGCTTTTTTTATCACATCGACCAGCTGAAGGGTCGTTGAGATCGGTCTGTTCTTGACGATTTCCGCTGCGATCTTCCGGGCGAATCTTTCTTCGCCGTATTCCCACAAGATCTTTTCCAGTTTTTCCTGTGGATAATCATTTACGACATCGTAGGCATTAAGAGGATTCTCTTTATCCATACGCATGTCCAGCGGTCCGTCATATCGGTAGGAGAAACCTCTTTCTCCTTCGTCAAACTGCGGCGAGGATACGCCGAGGTCCAGCAGTATGCCGTCGGCGTGTTCTACATAGTCGGCAATGTTCTTGAAGTTGTCGTGGATGAATGTGACATTGTCATAGTCTTTCAGGATCTCTTTCGATTCTTCGATCGCTTCTTCATCCAGATCGAAGCAATAGAGTCTTCCTGTTTTCAGTTTTTCAAGGATCCTTCTGGAATGACCTCCCCTTCCCAGCGTCCCATCCACGTAGATGCCGTCTTCTTTTACGTTCAGCATCTCTATGGCCTTTTCAGGCATTACACTGACATGCCTATTCATTGTGCAGCAGGTCGTTCAGATTCTCGGCTACTTCCTCGAAACTGTTGGAAGCATCCAGGTAGTATGAATCCCAGGTTGTCTTGTCCCAGATCTCGATATGATCGTTTGCGCCGATCACGACACATTCCTTGACGATATTGACCGGTTTTGACAGGAATGACGGGATCTGTATTCTTCCCTGGTTATCAAGCGTGCATTCCGTCGCTGTACTTGTCAGCATTCTGATGTACTGTCTTGCGGCTTTCTTTGTAGTAGGAAGCTTGTCGATTTCTTCAAACATCTTGTCCCACTGTTTCAGGGAATAAATCGATAGACATCCATCCAGTCCTCTGGCCAGAATAAAGCTTTCGTGAAGCTCTTCACGGAATCTTCCAGGGACGACGATACGTCCTTTGGCGTCTAGATTGTGCTGATATTCACCGATAAACATCTACCACTTTCCCCCACAAACAGCCACTTTCTACCACTATTATGGCATTTTGAATATAAAAAGTAAATAAAAAAGTGCAGTATTTTCTGCACTTTTCTGTATTTTGAACTGTTTTTTATGTTTTTACCGATGAGAATAATCCGATGAATCAGTCATTTCGCATAGAAACAAAAAAACCGGATCTGATTCCGGTCGTGAAGCATATAAAGTTCCTTTATGACTTATTTTGCGCCGCAGTTCGGGCAAGCGCGGTGAGCCAGCTTGTATTCGCCACATGAAGGGCATTTTACCATAGCCGGGGTCATTAATTTATAATGGGTTCTTCTTTTTGCTTTACGGGTCTTTGAATTTCTTCTTTGCTGAACAGCCATCTCAATCTTCCTCCTCGAATTTGTATTCCATAAGCTTCTGTAGACGCGGATCTATTTCATCTTTTCGGGACGATTCATAGTCTTCCTCGGATACAAAAGACCAGCCATCCCCACTAGAATACTCTATTTTTTCTTTTTTTTCAACTTTTATCGGAACTTCCGGTAAAACGATCTGCAGGACAGCTGTTTCGATCTCCGTTGCATTATCCAGAAAGAATCCTTCTTCATCCTGTTTTGTTACGACCCGATCATCGTCGTTCAGCTCAAACGGGACTCTGACATCTTCCAGAGTGAACGCGCAGGGACAGATAAAGTCGCCTGAAAGAGAATAATTGATCCTCAGATCATCCGCAGGACCATAATAGAAGCTGACGTCCCCTGCGACGTTTTCCAGTCTTCTAAGAAAGAGATTGTCTTTCACGTCATAGGAATCGATATCTACCGGATAGACTTTTTCATCCGCAATGTTCATCAGATCTTTTAGATAGATTTTCATAGGATTATTATATAATATTCATATGAAAATTACAGGCATCATTACCGAATACAATCCGTTTCATAACGGCCATGTCTATCATATACAGAAAGCCATAGAACTCACCCGTCCGGATGTTCTGGTAGCGGTAATGAGCGGCAACTACTCACAGCGTGGCGATTTATCCGTCATGGACAAGTTTCAGAAGACGGAGACTGCGCTGAAACATGGAGTAGATCTTGTCGTAGAACTGCCTTTTATCGATACCGTACAGAATGCCTATGTCTTCGGTAAGAAAGCCGTACACCTGCTGAATCTGCTGCATGCGGACCATCTTGTCTTCGGCTCCGAGACCAATAACCTGGAAGAGCTGAAAAAGTACAGTGAGCTTGAGATCGACGTAACAAGGCTGAAGACGCTGCTCCATGACGGAAATTCTTTTCCGAGATCTTACGGTCTGCTTTCCGGTTCATTATATCCAAACGATATGCTGGCGGTAACCTACCTGAAAGCCATGAAGGATACTTCCATAGCGCCTGTCTGCATCCAGCGTACCAACGGCTACCATTCGACCGATCTGGATGTCATATCCTCAGCCACAGCCATCCGCATTGCTTTGAAAGAAGGAAAAGACGTATCGAAAGCTACACCTGTCGTCATAACCGATCCGGTTTTTAATTCAGATCTGTATCCTTATCTGAGAAGATTGCTGTTTACCGTTTCAAAAGACGACCTACAGAAAATCTTCATGGTATCGGAAGGCATCGAAAACATGCTGATAAAGAATGCCGTGGAGTGCGAAGACTATGAAGGCTTCATCGGTCGCAGCATTTCCCGAAGGTATACCAGATCCAGAATTCAAAGAACACTGCTGCATATTGCCTGCCAGATCAGGAAGGAAGATGTCGAATGTCTACCGGAAATAGATTATCTGCGCGTCCTTGGATTCAACGAAAAAGGAAGGCGGCTTCTGAAAGATCTGAAAGATGAAGCAAATGTCATTACCCAGTTCAAGAACCTTCCGGAGAAACACAAAGAAATCGAATGGAAGACTTCTCTGATCTATGCGTCACTTACCAAAGATCTGCAGTCGTATCTGAAGAAAGAACTGCAGGGACCGATCATTATTTAAAAAAGGGATCGCAGGATCCCTTTGTTTTATGATCTGATTTTGCTGATCTTCCAGATATCGTTCGCGTATTCTTCGATCGTTCGGTCGGAGGAGAAGTACGCCGATTTAGCGATATTCACCAGACACATTCTAGCCCATTTCTTCGGATCGGCATAATACTGGTAGACTTTCTGATGTGCTTCGACATAGTCGTCAAAGTCGGCAAGAACCATGTATTCGTCGTTTCTTAACAGGAATTCATCGGCAATATCCTTGAAGTCTCCAGGGTCGTCCGACCATGTGCCATTGGTAAAGGAATCGATGATCTGCTTCAGGACAGGATTCTTTTCATAATAGGTATATGCATCGTAACCGTATTTTTTCAGATGCCTGATCTCGTCTTCATGGAAACCGAAGATAACGCAGTTGTCGTCCCCTACCAACTCTCTGATCTCGACGTTGGCTCCATCGAGCGTTCCAAGCGTTACGGCGCCGTTCATCATGAACTTCATGTTGCCGGTTCCGCTTGCTTCTTTTCCGGCAGTAGAGATCTGTTCCGAAATATCCGATGCAGGCATCAGTTTTTCTGAAACGGTTACTCTGTAGTTCGGAATGAATACGACATTGATGAACTTGTTGACATCCGGATCGGCATTGACCTTTTCAGCTACGCAGTTGATCAGTTTAATGATCTTCTTGGCGAAGGTATAGGCACTTGCCGCCTTGGCTCCAAACAGGAATGTCGTCTTAGGCATCGTGAATTCGGGATCTTCCTTGATCCTGTAATACAGAGAAATCACGTACATGATATCCATAAGCTGTCTCTTGTAGGCGTGAAGACGCTTGGCGATGGAATCATAGATGGAATTCGGATCGATATCCAGATCGTAGTTTTTCTTTACCCAGCGTGAAAGCTGTTCCTTCTTGATCTGCTTGACTTTCAGGAACTCCTGTTGCAGCTCTTCATTGTCGACATGATTCATCAGATCCTCTATCCTGTTGAAATCATAGCGGAAAGCAGAACCGATGTATTTTTCGATCAGCTGACACAGTTCCGGATTTGCGTACATCAGCCATCTGCGCGGCGTAATGCCGTTGGTCTTGTTGTTGAATTTCTCAGGATAGATCTCATAGAAATCACGGAACGTATCGTTCTTGATGATGTTGCTGTGGATTTTTGCAACGCCGTTCACCGAGAAAGATCCGACTATGGACAGATATGCCATACGGATGTTTCCTTCATGTATGATACAGACGGAATCGATGAAATTGTGCTTCTTTCCCATTTCAATCAGTTCGCGTTTAAACTGACTGTCGATCTCTTCAATGATCATGTAGATTCTCGGAAGCAGTTTTTTGATATATTCAACAGGCCATTTTTCAAGTGCTTCCTGCATGACGGTATGGTTGGTATAGGCAAAGGTGTGGGTTACGATGTTCCAGGCCTTGGCCCATGGAATATGATAGGCATCCATCAGGATACGCATCAGTTCCGGAACGGCGAGAGCCGGATGGGTATCGTTGAGCTGTATCACTACTTTTTCAGCGAAATTATCCAGCGTTCCATATACCTTCATATGGTCGTTGATGATGGACTGAAGTCCGGCCGCAACAAAGAAATACTCCTGCTTAATTCGGAGATACTTACCTTTTTCGGTTGTATCGTCAGGATACAGGTTCAGGCAGATATCGTCGACATCGCTCAGATATTCACGATAGTCTCTTCCTTTCGGCAGGTCATCGGACGGTTCGGCGCTCCACATTCTTAAGGTATTGGAAGTCTCAGTATTATATCCCACGATCGGCATATCGTAAGGGACAGCCAGAACGTGTTCCGTATCTTTGCGGTGGAATTCCAGTTCGCCATTGCTGTCACGCACTACGTCGACGTAGCCGTAGAATCTGACGTCAACCGTCTTGTCGGCTTTTCTGATCTCCCATGGATTCTCTATTCTCAGCCACTGGTCAGGAACTTCTACCTGTTCATTGTTGATAATGAACTGCTTAAACAGACCGCTCTTATAACGGATCGTATTTCCGGATCCGGGATAGTTCAGCGTTGCCATGGAATCCAGGAAACAGGCAGCCAGTCTTCCCAGGCCGCCGTTGCCAAGTCCTGCGTCCGTTTCGATTTCTTCCAGATCGTCCAGCGAAACGCTAAGATCCTTCAGACCTTCTTTCACTACGTCATAAATGCCTAAGGACATCAGATTGTTTCTCAGCATTCTTCCTAAAAGGAATTCAAGAGAGAAATAATAGATCTGCTTCTTGTTGTCTGTTCTTACGATGTATTTTGTTTCACGCCAGTCTTCCAGCATATAGGTTCTAACCATCTTTGCCAGAACGACGTATTTCTCTATCATGCCGGTTTCGGATAAGTCTTTTCCAAAATAGATATGGGCAAAATAATCGAAATATTCTTTAAAACTGTCTTTGTTCTGAAACGCTTCGTTTCTATAGTTTCTAAAATCGTTTGCCATAAGCTTTTTTACCTCGACTTCTCAATTATACAATATCTCATCGATCTCATTCATAATTTGTTCATATTCAGGCTTGTTTGCCTGCCGATTGATTTCTTCCAGACGCCTTCTCTTATCCTTCAGATACGCTATGAATACTTCATCCATCCTTTCTAGCAGGATCGGTCCGTATTTGATCTGCCTATCTGTATAAGGCTCGTGTATATCTGCACTGAAACAGATGATCTCGTAATAGAAACCGTCATAGACGACTCTTTCATCTTCAATGGTATAGTTCTTCTCAGACAGATATCTTCTAAGAAGATCGGTGTCCGTATTGGACTGCAGAAGGAAATACTGATATCTGCCCACATCGCAGCTTTCCAGAATATGTCTGATGGTATGGTAACCCATGCCTGAAACTACAACGATATCGACATCATCCGGAGCCTTTGCCAGACCGTCGGACAGGATCGGAATCACTTTGTTTTCTAAACCGTACTTCCCGATATTGGCTTTGGCCTGCTCCAGGGGACCCGGTGCGATATCTCCGGCATAGACTTTGCTGCAGATGCCGTTTTCTATCAAAAAACAAGGCAGCAGGGCGTGGTCGCTTCCCACGTCGAATACTACCTTATTCTTTTCTATCAGCATGGCGATCTGTAAAAGTCTGGCTGAAATCATCTATTTCTTGTCTTCCAGGAACTCCTTCAGTCTCTTGCTCTTGGTTGGATTCTTCAGTTTGCGTAAAGCCTTCGCTTCGATCTGTCTGATTCTTTCACGGGTGACATCAAATTCTTTTCCGACTTCTTCCAGTGTTCGGGTCTTTCCGTCTTCCAGTCCGAAACGCAGACGGATCACCTTTTCTTCTCTATCTGTCAATGTTGAAAGGATCAGATTGATCTCATCCTTCAGCAGTTCGTTGTTCGCATACTGGTCCGGAGAAAGCGCATCCTTGTCCTCCAGGAAATCGCCAAGATGAGAATCGTCTTCTTCACCGATCGGCGTTTCCAGAGATACGGGATCCAGAGCGATCTTCTGTATCTCTCTGACTTTGTCTGCACTCATGCCAGAACCCATCTTGGAAGCGATCTCTTCGGCGGAAGGATCTCTGCCAAGTTCCTGTACAAGCTGTCTCTGGATACGGGTCATTTTATTGATGGTCTCTACCATGTGCACAGGAATACGGATGGTTCTGGCCTGGTCGGCAATGGCTCTGGTAATGGCCTGCCTGATCCACCAGGTGGCGTAGGTAGAGAATTTGAAACCCTTAGTGTAGTCGAACTTGTCGACGGCCTTGATCAGGCCCATGTTGCCTTCCTGAATCAGATCCAGGAACAGCATGCCTCTTCCGGTATACTTCTTGGCAATCGCTACGACCAGACGCAGGTTGGCACTGATCAGTTCATTCTTGGCATCTATGCCGTCCTGTACCAGTTTCGGATCATCCGGATTGTTGATACCGTTCTCGATCCTCTTGGCGATCAGGATCTCTTCATCTGCCTTGAGCAGAGGAACTCTGCCGATCTCTTTCAGATACATCTTGACCGGGTCGTTCACCTTTGTATAGGCGGATGCCTGTTCATAGTTTATGACGATATTCTTTTCGGAATCCTCGTCTTCGTCTTCATCGCTTTCTTCTGTCGCAAGATAGTCGTCGTCTTCCAGTTCATCTTCATCGTCCGATTCATCGATCAGATCAATATTTACGCTGGAAAGCCAGTCGTAAAACTGGTCGATCTCATCGTCGCTCATTTCAAACCTGTCTAAAGCCGCAACAACATCGGCCTGAACAATGTCGACACCCTGTTTATTCAGTTCAAACAGATCGTTTTTCAGATCCTCGATATCGTTGTATTTTTTCTTTAGACCTAACGAGGATTTCTTGACGGATTTCACGGCTTTGATCGCTTTCCCATCAGAACCGATGATCTCTTTCACGTTTTCGGCCTTGTTATAGACTTTCTTTTCTTCTTTATCGCCCTCGTTTACAGAAATATCTTCGAATCCTTCTAAACTCAGCTGTTCATTTTCCGTATTCTTAGCTTTTCTTGCCATTTGTACCCCCTAACTCCCTAACCAGTTCTTCATATTCCCTTAAGTACTCAAATGATCTTTCCGGATCCACTACCGATGTCTTGGATATCTTCTCTTTCAGATTTTCCAGTTTTTTTCTTTTGATCTCCAGCTTTACCTTTTCTATGGCTCCGCTTAGAGCATTCTCATCATAATCCGAAGGAAGCGTCTCCACGACAGCCAGTGAAGTAATGATGTTTCTGACTGCCTCATCATCGGTCTGATCGTAGATCCTTGACAGGGAACAGGAACCGTTTCTACGATGATCGTCAATGATCATCATAGCCAGCTTCTGATCGTTATCATCCAGCAGACATCCCAGCTGTCTCTGGTAAAGATCCAGTGCTTTCCGGGATACTGCCATCTGGGTCAGTATCGTATACTCGGCCTTCGTTAATCCATCAACGGTAAAGCCGAGTTCAGCCACTTTTCTATTATACTCTACTTTTTTATCTATCTGATTGACTCTTTTACGTATTTTCGTCAGTTCATAGAGTTCATTCGCATAATTGTCTCTGTCGTATTCATCCGTAAGCTTTTCGATCAGTGCGGATACTTTTAAGGTCATTTCCTTACGATCATTGTAGTTTTCCAGATTGTAGCGTTTCCTGTAGTAGCCGATCGCATAGTCGATGAACGAAATCTGTCTGGCTTCCAGATCACGCAAGGCGTTCTTGCCGTATTGCGATATGATCTCATCCGGATCCAGCTCCGTCTTGTTGTCGACGACCAGAACATTCAGTCCTTCATTCAGCAGGATCTCGCCGATCTTAAGGTTGGCGTACTGCCCTGCGTTGTCTCCGTCATAAGATAGAACGATCCTGCATTTCAGTTCTTTCAGCAGTTCGATCTGTCTTCTGGTACAGGCCGTTCCCAGGGTTGCTACGACATTGTCCCTGCCGGCGCGGTAATATGCGATCACGTCCATGACTCCTTCACAAACGATGACGTATCCGGCTTTTCTGGCCGCTTCCTTGGCCCGATGATAATTGTAGAGATGATCTCCCTTGGTATAAATCAGATTCTCTGCCGAGTTGATGTACTTGGAATCGGAATTGCCTGTATAGTCTCTGGCCGTAAAGGCGATCGGATTACCGTCTCTGTCATGGATCGGAAAAACAATACGGTTGTAGAAAACATCCGCCATCCCGCTGTCCAGCATCCTGCATATGCCCGTCTTGATCATGTCTTCATCGGAAAAATGATGATTGTTCAGATACTTGTAGATCATGTTGCTGGATGGGTTGAAACCGATGCCGAAATAATCTATCGTTTCCTTATCCAGTCCTCTGTCGTTCAGATAAGCCATAGCCTCTTCACCGGCCTTGGATGCACTCAACAGATAACGGCAGTAGGCGATCATTGCATTCAGAAGATCATAGTATTTCTGATATGGAGAGGCTTTTTTCGGTGCGACATCAATCTCGATCGGCTTACCGATGATGTCGGCTACTTCCTTTACCGCTTCCGGGAAGGAGATCTTCTTGAAATTCGAAACAAAAGAGAAGACATTCCCGCCGTTGCCGCAGACAAAGCACTTGTAGATCTGCTTGTCTTCGCTGATCGACAAAGACGGGTCATGGTCATCATGAAAAGGACAAAGCGCAGTATAGCCTTTGCCTTTTTTGACCAGAGGAATGTAGTGCCCGATCACATCTACGATATTGGCACTGTTCCTTATATCATTAATTACGTCATCCGTAAGTTTCATTAAAATACGATTCTGTCTTTAATGTAGTCCTTTAATTCAGAGATCTTGACTCTTTCCTGAAGCATGCTGTCACGTTCTCTGACCGTAACGCAGCTGTCTTCCAGAGAATCGAAGTCATAGGTAATGCAGAACGGCGTACCGATGGCGTCGTTTCTTCTGTAACGTTTACCGATCGATCCTGCTTCATCGTATTCGCAATGGAATTCCTTGCACAGATCATTGAACAGAGCCGTTGCCGGTTCCGAGAGTTTCTTGGACAACGGACATACACAGGCCTTGACCGGAGCCAGAGCAGGATGCAGATGCATGACGATTCTCTCGTCATTTTCCCCTACCGTTTCCTTGTCGTAAGCGTCACAACAGACCATGAGGAAGAGTCTTTCGACACCGACGGACGGTTCAATGCAGTAAGGCACATACTTCTCGTGCGTATCCGGATCCAGATAACTCAGTTCCTTGCCTGAGTATTCGGCATGCTGTTTCAGGTCGTAATCGGTTCTGTCGGCAATACCCCAGAGCTCCCCCCAGTCGGTAAACGGATAGGCGTATTCGATATCGCTTGTTCCCTTGGAATAAAAAGACAGTTCTTCCTTGGCGTGTTCTCTGATCCTGAGTTTTTCTTCCTTAATACCAAGTTTCTTTACGAAATTGAAGCAGTAATCAACCCAGTACTTGTACCATTTCAGATCTGTTCCCGGCTGGCAGAAAAACTCCAGTTCCATCTGTTCGAATTCCCTGATGCGGAAAATGAAGTTGCCTGGCGTGATCTCGTTACGGAAAGACTTTCCGATCTGACCGATTCCGAACGGTATCTTCTTCCTCGAAGTTCTGGCAACGTTATTGAAGTTTACAAAGATTCCCTGTGCCGTTTCCGGGCGCAGATATACGACGGATTTGGCGTCTTCCAATGTACCGATATAGGTCTTGAACATCAGATTAAAAGGTCTGGCGCTGGTAAAGTTGTGCTTGCCGCAGACTGGACATACGATATGGTTTTCTTCGATCATCTGATCCATTTCTTCCGGAGTCTTGCCTTCAGCCGAAAGACCGGTTGCTTCCTCGATCATGTTGTCGGCACGGAATCTGCTCTTGCACTCCTTGCAGTCGACCATGGAATCGGAGAATCCTTTCAGATGTCCGGAAGCTTCCCAGGTACGGGTATTCATCAGGATTGCGCTGTCGATTCCGACATTATAAGGCGATTTTTCTATGAATTCTTTCCACCAGAGATCCTTGATGTTCTTCTTTAGCCAGGATCCAAGGATGCCGAAATCCCAGGAATTGGAAAGACCGCCGTAGATTTCAGAACCCTGATAGACAAAGCCTGTACTCTTTAAATGCGATACGATTTCTTCAAAACTGTATTTATTGTCCATTTTATATACTCCCGATAGTATTCACTATATTATAGGTTCTCGCTGATGTATCTTGCAACATACACGCCGCTTGCGGATGCGTGCGACAGAGAGTGCGTCACGCCGGAGCAGTCGCCGATGACAAACAGGTTTTTGTGCAGCGTTTCCAGATTCTCGTCCAGCTGCAGTTCCATGTTATAGAACTTGACTTCTACACCGTAGAGAAGCGTCTCGTCATTAGCCGTTCCCGGAGCGATCTTGTCCAGGGCGTAGATCATTTCGATGATGTCATCCAGGATTCTCTTCGGTATGACAAGAGAGAGGTCACCCGGTGTTGCTTCTAGGGTAGGGTTGATGAAAGAATGCCTGATCTTGTCGACCGTTGAACGTTTTCCCCTGATCAGATCGCCGAAGCGCTGTACGATGACGCCGCCTCCAAGCATATTTGACAGTCTTGCGATCGATTCGCCATAGCCATTGGTATCTTTGAAAGGTTCCGTAAAATGTTTCGATACCAGCAAAGCGAAATTGGTGTTTTCCGTCTTCCTGTTTGGATCTTCGAAGCTGTGCCCGTTAACGGTAATGATGCCGTTGGTGTTCTCGTTGACGACAAGTCCCTTTGGATTCATGCAGAAGGTTCTTACTCTGTCCTGATACTTGGAAGTACGATAGACGATCTTGCCTTCATAGAGTTCATCGGTAATGTCGTTGAAGACTTCATACGGAAGCTCAACCCTGACGCCGATATCGACTCTGTTGGAAATCGTCGGAATTTCCAGCTGCCTGCATACCGTTTCCATCCACTTGCTTCCGGACCTGCCGGCAGAAATGACGCAGTATCTGCAATGGAAATCTTCCTGATCCGTAATCAGATCATACTCTCCTTCGCTCTTGCTGACGCTTTTTACTTCCGTATTGAAATAGATGTCAACCTTATCCTTCAGATATTCATAAAGATTACCCAGCACTTCATAGTTGATATCCGTACCAAGATGTCTTACTTTCGCATCCAGCAGATGCAGGCCGTTACGGATGCATTCCGTCTTGATCCTTGAGTTGGCAGTAGAATACAGCTTCGTATCCCCTCCTCCGTACTGCATGTTGATAGAATCAACATAGTGCATCAGATCCAGAGCTGTCTGCTTGCCGATGTGTTCGTACAGAGTACCGCCGAAATCATTGGTTATGTTGTACTTGCCGTCGGAAAAAGCGCCTGCACCGCCAAAACCGTTCATGATCGCACAGGTTTTGCAGTTAATGCACTTCTTGATCTTTTTACCGTCGATCGGGCACTTCCTGTTCTCCAGACGGTTTCCATACTCGATGATGGCAACTTTAAGACCCGGAGCCTTCTTTGAAAGCTCGTAAGCCGTAAAAATGCCGCCAGGACCGGCGCCGACGATCGCAACATCATATTTCTTCATTCTGATTCTCCCATAACAACACTATTATATCTTAATCAAAAAATAAATAAAGTCGCATAAAATGTTCTATAATAGTTCCGTTAGAGGTGAAGTGTTATGTCAAGATTAACAGGTACAGTATCCAGAGGCATCCGTTGCCCGATCATCAAGGAAGGAGACGATCTTGTCTCCATCGTTACAGATTCCGTCATACAGGCGGCAGAATCGGATGGCTTCTCTTTACATGACAGAGACGTCGTAGCGATCACCGAGTCGATCGTTGCACGGGCGCAGGGAAACTACTGCACTGTCGACGATATCGCTGAAGATGTGAAAAGAAAACTGGGAGGAAACGACATCGGCGTTGTTTTCCCTATTACTTCCCGCAACCGTTTCTCGGTTCTTCTAAGCGGTATCGCAAGAGGTGCAAAGAAGATCTATCTGATGCTTTCCTATCCATCCGATGAAGTCGGAAACGCCTTCTTATCTTATGATGAACTGGACGCAAAAGGAATCAACCCGTTCTCTGATGTTCTGGACGAGAAGAAATATCACGAACTCTTCGGCGATCCGGTCCATGAATTTACCGGTGTCAACTATATCAGTTACTACCGTGAACTGATTGAAAAAGAAAACTGTGAATGCGAAATCATTTTTGCGAATCAGGCAAAGACGATCCTGAACTATACCAATAATGTTCTGTGCTGCGACATTCATACCAGATCCAGATCCAAAAGGATACTGAAAGAACTGGGAGCGAATGTCTACGGTCTGGACGACATTATGTCTGAACCGCTCAGCGGCAGCGGATACAACGAAAAATACGGTCTGCTTGGTTCAAACAAGGCGACCGATGAAAAGGTAAAGCTCTTCCCTAGAGACGCTCAGCCTCTCGTGGATGCGATCAGAGACAGGTTTCTGAAAGAAACAGGCAAGCATATGGAAGTCATGATTTATGGCGATGGGGCGTTCAAGGATCCTCAGGGCAAGATCTGGGAACTGGCCGACCCTGTCGTATCGCCGTTCTATACCGAAGGATTAAAAGGAACGCCGAACGAAGTCAAGATCAAATATCTTGCGGATAACGACTATAAAGACCTTTCAGGTGAACAGCTGAAAGAAGCCATCAAGGCATCGATCAAAGAGAAGGATTCCAACCTGGTGGGCAAGATGGTATCGGAAGGCACTACACCTAGACAGCTGACGGATCTGATCGGATCCCTGTGCGACCTGACTTCAGGTTCCGGAGACAAAGGAACACCGGTCGTACTGGTTCAGGGCTACTTCGACAACTATACCAATGAATAAGAAAATGCACCGTAAGGTGCATTTTTTTAGCCCAGTATTGCGACATCGTTTGCGAATTCTTCGCCGCTTGCTTTTTCAAAGCGGTTGATCAGTTTTTCAACCGTCATTTTCTTTTTCTCTTCCCCTTTGATGTCCAGAATGATCTTTCCTTCATTCAGCATCAGCAGACGGTTGCCATGACGTATCGCATCTCTCATGTTGTGCGTTACCATGAAAGTCGTAAGTTTTGATTTCTCTACGATCTTGTCCGTAATGTCCAGAACTTTCTGTGCCGTTTTCGGATCTAGCGCAGCGGTATGTTCATCCAGCAGAAGCAGTTTCGGTTTTTTCAAAGTAGCCATCAGCAGTGTCAGAGCCTGCCTCTGGCCTCCGGAAAGCAGTCCCGCCTTTGCGGAAAGACGGTCTTCCAGACCAAGATCGAATTCTTTCAGCAGTTCTTTGTATCTTTCTCTTTCTTCTTTGTCGATTCCCCACTTAAGCCCTCTGGCTTCGCCTCTTCTGGCGGCAATCGCAAGATTTTCGTCGATCTGCATGGTCGGAGCCGTTCCCATCATTGGGTCCTGGAATACCCGGCCGAAGTCTGCCGCTCTTTTGTATTCAGGCAGTCTTGTAATATCCTTTCCATCTACGATGATCTGACCGCTGTCTACCGTCAAAGATCCGGCAATGATGTTCAGCATCGTTGACTTACCGGCGCCATTCCCTCCAATGACCGTTACGAACTCACCGTCTTCAATCATAAGATTAAGATCGCTGAGTGCAACTTTTTCATTGATCGTTCCCGGAAAAAAAGTCTTATACACATGTCTGATTTCCAACATCTTACTCCTTCTCCTTTCCCGGTATGACAGGTTTTCTGAAATATCTGTCCTTAAAGTACGGAACCGATAGGAACACTGCGACGATCAGTGCCGAGAACAGCTTTAGATCGTTCGTATTCAATCCCATCATCAGAATCATCTGCAGAACGATGTAGTAGAGAATCGCTCCAATTACAACACTAAACAGTTTCAATGCGAAATTAATGAAGATCTTTGAGAACAGTACTTCACCGATAATAATGGCAGCCAGGCCTATGACTATGGCTCCCCTTCCCATCGATACATCGGCAGCACCCTGAAACTGTGCCAGCAAAGCACCTGCAAAAGCAACCAGACCATTAGAAATCACCAGAGAAAGGTTGATGTTTGCTTCGGTGTTGATTCCCTGTGCTCTGGCCATGTTCATATTCGCACCGGTAGCGCGGATCGAACTTCCCTTCTCTGTTCCAAAAAACCAGTACAGGAAGGCGATCAGCGAAACGATAATGACCGTCAGCAGTATCATCGGATTTCTTAAGGAAAGTTCTCTGACGAATCTTTGAGATATCAGCAGATGATACTTGTCGACGCTTACCGGCTGATTCGCCTTGCTGTCCATGATCCTCAGATTAACCGAATAAAGCGCAAGCTGGGTAAGGATTCCTGAAAGAATGGCGGGAATCCCGCATCTGGTATGCAGGAGTCCGGTTACAAGACCCGTCAGCATTCCGACAATCGTTGCCAGCAGGATGGCGATCCAGACATTCATGCCTGATCTGATCAGCATGACGCAGGCCGCTCCGCCGCTGGCCAGTGAGCCGTCTACCGTAAGGTCTGAAATGTTGATGACTCTGAATGTGATGTATAGACCGATCGCCATGATACCCCACAGCATTCCCTGCGATATGGCTCCCGGTAAGGCATTTAATAGTGTCATATGATAAACCTCTGTTCTAATTGCATAAGGCAAGCTTTCAGGCCTGCCTTTGTTTTTTATGTGTTCTTTAGTCTAACGGCTGGTATTCTTCCGATACGAAGACATTCAGAGCCTTACAGTTGGCTTCATTGAATTTCTTCGTGAATTCTTTTGCATATTCGATCGGCATTGTTGAAACATCGGCTTCACCGGTCAGGATCTTTGCAGCCTGAAGACCGGTTGCGAATCCAAGATCATAGTAACTGATCGACAGCGTAGCAACACCGCAGCCCTTAGCAACGCCTTCTTCTCCCGCCACTACCGGAACGCCTGCAGGAAGTACGATATTGGCGATCGCCTCCGTATTGGACGCAGCAGCGTTATCCGTAGGAATGAAGATGACATCGCTGAAATCGCAAGCGTTCTGCGTTATTGAAGCAATATCATTCGTATCCGTAAATGAGAATTCCTTTACATCAAAGCCCAGAGCCTTCAGTTCCTCGCTTATCACTTCAACCTGATAGACACTGTTGGTTTCTGAAGAACAGAAGACAATACCGACTTTCTTTGCTTCAGGGAACAGTTCATTGATCATGGCGGCCTGCGAATCCAGTGGAGCTAGATCGCTTGTTCCGGAAACATTGCCGCCAACCGTACCGTTCCAGTTGTCTACTTCCAGTGCCGAAGCATAATCCGTAACACTTGTACCAAGGATAGGTATATCGGCTGTTGCAGATGCCGCTGCCTGTAGTGCCGGTGTAGCGTTGGCCATGATCAGATCAACGTTCTGCGATACGAAACCGTTGACGATCGTCGTGCAGTTTGTCTGCTCTCCGGATGCGTTCTGAACATCTACATCGACATGTTCTTCACCAAGTTCCTGCTCAAGGGCATCTTTAAATCCCTGAGTAGCGGCATCAAGCGCTTCGTGCTGGACGAGCTGAACGACACCGACCTTGAATACTTTTCCGCTTCCATCCCCATCTGCCGGCTGTTCATCTTTCTGACAGCCTGAAAGCATCAACACACACAATACCGACAACAAGATACATAATGCTTTTTTCATAACTCTCTCCTTTAAACAAAAAAACGTCCTGTACAAGGACGATCCAGTCGTGTTACCACCTTTTTTCACCGACATATCGCTATGTCAGCCTCACTCAGCCACCAGCATGGCCTTAGCCTGTAACGGGACTCCCCGTAATGCCCTACTTCATTCAGACATTCACTCAGTAATGTATTCTCAGCTGACCTTTACGGCTGTTTTCACCGGACACAGCCTCTCTACAGCAAAGCTTCAGTGATACTGTTTACCTCAAAGTTTGTAACTGATTACATTTTATGAAAACATTGAAAATATGTCAATAATATTTTTCTGTAAATATTTTCATTCTGAAATACACGTGACAGAATCATGGAAAAGAGGCAGGAAAATATATCCTTGTTTCTGCAACCCTTCAATGATGTCCGGCAGAGCAATCAGCGTATTGCGTGAATAATCGTGCATCAGGACAACAAGAATATCCTTGCCTTGAGTATTGTTTAATACATTAGCGGCGAATTCTTCCGGAGGAAGTGTCGATTTTCCATCCCCTGTCATCGCATTCCAGTCGACATAGGCATAGCCTTCCTTGATTACAGCCTGTTTTACTTCAGGAATCCGGTATGCTGTTCCTGTTCCGCCCGGAAAACGCATGACGGTAGTCGTATAGCCATAGCGGTCATAAATGAATTCCCTATTCCTTAGCAGATCATTCATAAACACTTCAAGAGACTGATAGATTCCCTCCGCACCGAGCTTATGTGAAGCGGTATGGTTTCCTAAAGTATGTCCGTTTTCGATGATTCTTCTATAGATTCGATCATAGATTCCGTTCTGTTCCGCATAACCGGTTTCCGCACACTTCATCAATGAGAAAAAGGTTGCCGGAACATCGTATTCTTCTAAAACATCCAGGAATTTTTCACTTAGGATATACGGACCGTCATCAAATGTAAGGTAGGCGATCTTAACCATGCTTTCGCCATTACGGATCTTCTTCTCAAGCCTAGAAGCAAGATCAAAGAATTCCTCTTTCGTCTTGACTACCTGACCGGCTACATCCGTATAGCTTCGATATTCTTCTTCCAGCTTGCTGAGATCACTTCGTCTGTTTTCCAGCTGCGTTTTCTGTGTATCAGACAATTGATCCATTCGAAGTATCTTGTCTTTCAAAGCCGTGTTTTCTTTCAGCAGTATAAAACCCGTGATTCCGCAGACCACGATCAGAATTCCCATCAGTGAAGCAATCAGGATCAGTCCAATACTTCTTTTAGTTTTTCCAGTCTTCTTCTCCATAGATCCAGCTGTTTCGATTCTTCTTTATTTCTTATTTCTTCCAGTTTTTCAGCAAGCTCTTCACGTTCGTCATCCAGACGTTTTAGTTCGACCATATTCAGTTCGACTGTTCTCTCTTTCTGATTCAGTTCAGACTGAAAAGAACGTTTCTGATCGAACAGCACAAAAACCGATAACGAACAGATGATAAGAATTATGAATTCTAGAATGACAAGCTTCTTCATGGTACTGTTTCCCTACCGTAAAAGTCGATATTCGACTTTATTATACAGCTATCTGACTCTGATTCTGAACTTAATTGTTCATTGCTTCTCTTTCGGTTCTGTGAAACCTCATTTATGTTAGAATAATAAAGAAATAAGGAGAATAGATATGAATATTGAGGAAAAACTGGTACAGACCATTACCGGGATCATAAAAGACAAATATGAAATTACTCCTGAAAACGGAATGATCATGGTAGAGATTCCGAAAGACAACGGCAACGGCGACTATTCCACGAATATCGCCATGCGTCTTACCAAGATCCTGAAAAGACGTCCTCAAGAAATCGCACAGGAAATCAAAGAAGAACTGCTGAAGCGGCTCGACAATGTTCAAAGCATTGAGATCGCCGGTCCGGGCTTTATCAATTTCTGGCTGAAGAAGGATGCCATGGCAGATATTATCAATACAGTCATCGAAAAAGGAGACGGATACGGCCATTCCGATACCGGAAAAGGTCTTAAAGTTCTGGAAGAATATGTCAGTGCCAACCCTACCGGGCCGCTGCACTGCGGACATGCGCGTGGCGCATGCTGGGGCGATTCCTGCGTCAGGATCATGAATGCTGCAGGATATCAGGCCACCAGAGAGTATTACATCAACGATGCCGGTGCGCAGATGATGAATCTGGGTAAATCCATTTTGGGCAGATACAGGGAACTGTTTGGCCTGGATTTCACTTTGCCGGAAGACGGATATCACGGACCGGATATCATTGAGATCGCTAAGGAAATCAAGGAACAGGAAGGTGACAAGTATCTGAAGATGCCGGAAGAGGAAGCTGTGCTTGCTCTGAAAGAAGCCGGAAGAGCCAAAGAACTCGACAGGATCAAAAAAGATCTGGAATACTACGGATGCGGATTCGATTCCTGGATCTCGGAGCAGTGGATCGTCGGTCAGGGAATGGTAGAAAAAGCCGTAGAAAAGATGCAGTCGATGGGTCTTTTGTATGAAAAAGACGGAGCTATCTGGTTCGAAGCGACAAAATACGGGGACGACAAGGACCGTGTACTGAAAAAATCAGACGGCTACTATACCTATATGACACCGGATATTGCCAACCATATCTACAAGTTCGAAAGAGGCTATGATCTTCTAGTAAATATCTGGGGTGCCGATCATCACGGCTACATTCCAAGAATGAAGGCGGCCATGGAGGCTTTGGGCTATCCGCGAGAGAATCTTCAGGTCGATCTCTGCCAGATGGTCAGAATGGTGGAAAACGGTCAGGAAGTCAAGATGTCGAAGCGTACCGGCAATGCGATCACTTTAAGAGAACTTGTAGATGATATCGGCGTCGACTGCGCAAGATACTTCTTCCTTTCGAAAGCTTTGGATACTCATCTGGATTTTGATCTAACCCTTGCCAGAACGAAAACCAACGACAATCCTGTCTACTATGCGCAATACGCATATGCCCGTATCTGTTCCGTATTGAAACAGTCGGCAAACGGCTATCATAAACAGGAAAACTATTCCCTGCTGTCTCATCCGAAAGAAGTCGATCTGCTGAAACACATCGCATCCTTTACCGATGTTGTCGCTGACGCGGCAGCAAGCAGAAGTCCGAACAAGATCTGCAATTACATTCAGAAACTTGCTACCTATTTCCATTCTTTCTATGGCGCATGCAAGATCAACGATCCCGAGAATTTGCAGCTTTCAAACGAACGTCTGGCTCTTGCCGATGCGACCAGGATCACTCTGAAGAATGCTCTGTATCTGCTGGGTGTCAGTGCTCCGGAGTCCATGACGAAAGAATGAAACAGGTAATCTAAACGCGGTAATAAAAAACTGTAGTTCAAGCTACAGTTTTTTAATAGATATACTCCATCAGATCGACCATGATATTCCCTGTATCTTCATAGAATACACGATACAAACCGACTGATCGGAAACCCGCTTTTTCATACAGTTCTGCAGCTCTTTTGTTTCCTTCGATGACATCCAGATGAATGGCTTTCACTTTTCCGGAAATGTTTTCAATGATGAAGGACAGCAGTTCTTTTGACAGGCCTTTTCCTCTACGACTGGGATGAATCGCCATAAGATGCAGAACGGCAATCTCTTCTTCTTTCAGATTCAAACTCCAGGGTGCATTCCGATAGTTTTCCTCTTCATGCAGAGAGATGCAGGCAGCTCCCGCTATCTTCTCTCTTTCTTCCAGGATATAAAACAAATCGTTTTCCAGATGCCTTTTCAAATCGTTTACGGAAGGATATACGTCTTTTGTCCATGCGGCCCCGCAACTATCGTATCGCTGATAATCGATGACATCATCATAGAACGATTTCAGTCTTATCAGATCGTCTTTTTCTGCCAGTCTGATCATTCTGCCTTTTTCTTGTTTAAGAGTCCCTTTCACATTCTTCTATGGATGTATGACCGTGCCTGTTTTTCCCTGCAGAGCATCCTTGGCTTTTTCAAGAGAAGTAATCAGTGCCTTGCCGGTTATCATCTTTTCCAGATAATCGATACAGGATTCGACTTTCGGAAGCATGCTTCCTTTAGCGAAATGTCCTTCTTCGATGTACTTTTCTGCCTGTTCCAGAGACATCTCGTCAAGGTCGATCTGATTTGGTTTATTGAAATTGATCGATACTTTTTCTACTGCCGTAAGGATTACCAGCATGTCGGCATGCAGATCCAAAGCGAGTTTTGCTGAAGCTCTGTCCTTGTCGATAACGGCTGCAACGCCTTCGAACCAGCCATCTGATTTTACAACAGGGATTCCTCCCCCGCCGACCGTAATGACGATACAGCCTTCGGAAACAAGCCGTTCAATCGTCTCCAGTTCAACAATGGAAACGGGTTTGGGTGATGGAACGACTCTCCGATAGCCTCTACCGGCATCTTCGACAAAAGAATACCCGGTTTCTTCCATGATTCTTTCTGCTTCTTCCTTCGAATAGAACGAACCGATCGGTTTAGTCGGATTCTGAAAAGCGGGATCGTTCTTGTCAACTTCGACCTGCGTAATCACGGTCGCGACCGGCTTGCGGATGCCTCTTTTTTTCAGTTCTCTGCCGATCGATTGCTGAAGATGATAGCCAATATACCCCTGTGTCATGGCACCGCATTCCGGGAAAGGCATTTCCGGCGTACTGCCGCTATTATTATGGGAATTCTCAAAAGCCAGATTTACCATTCCTACCTGCGGCCCGTTGCCGTGTCCCACGACGACATCATAACCTTCTTCCGCCAGGTCGACGATCGTGGAAGCGGTCTTCTTGACAAGTTCCAGCTGCTGTTTTGGCGTATTGCCTAATGCATTGCCGCCCAATGCAATAACAAGTCTCTTTCCCATGGCTATTTCAGTGTTGCATACATGACGGCTTTGATCGTATGCATTCTGTTTTCGGCTTCATCGAATACCTTGGACTGCTTTGATTCAAACACCTCATCGGCTACTTCCATTTCCTTTACGCCGAACTTCTCGGCAATTTCCGCCCCGATCGTTGTATTCGTATCATGGAAAGAAGGAAGACAATGCATAAAGATCGCATTCTTATCGGCGTTGGCCATGACTTCTTTTGTCACACGGTACGGTTCAAGTAGCCTGATTCTTTCCGACCAGACATCATCCGGCTCACCCATTGATACCCAGATGTCCGTGTATATGACATTGGCGCCCTGTGTACCTTTCTTGACATCTTCCGTCAGAGTGATCGTACAGCCATTCTCTTTAGCAATTTCCCTGCACTGTTCCACCAGTTCAGGCACAGGCATCTGCTGTTTCGGACCACAGGCGACGAAGTTGATACCCAGCTTCGCGCATACAACCATCAGCGAATTGCCGACATTGTTTCCGGCATCGCCCATGAATACCAGTTTCTTGCCTCGCATGTCACCCAGATTCTCTTCCGCCGTCATGATGTCCGCCAGCATCTGAGTCGGATGGAACTGCGTCGTCAGACCGTTCCATACCGGTACACCGGATTTTTCGGCGAGTTCTTCAACAATGGACTGATCGAATCCGCGGTATTCAATACCGTCATACATTCTTCCCAATACTCTTGCGGTATCTTCCAGAGATTCCTTCTTGCCCATTTGGGATGAACCCGGATCCAGATAAGTAACGCCCATGCCCAGGTCTCTGCCTGCCACTTCAAACGAAGTGCGTGTTCTTGTGGATGTTTTTTCAAACAGCAGAACAATCTGCTTGCCTTTCAGATAGTCATGCGGAATGCCGTTTCTTTTCATATTCTTGAATTCTTTCGACATGTCCAGCAGATAACGGATCTCTTCAGGCGTGAAATCCAGCAGTTTCAAAAAACTGCGTCCTCTTAAATTAATACCCATCTTCTTTTCTCCTTCTAGTCTTCTCTGTAAAGAGGCATAGACATACATCTTGGGCCTCCTCTGCCTCTCGATAATTCTGCGCTTGGTATCGTGATGACGTTCAATCCTTTTTGACGAAGGATCGTATTGGTCACTTCATTCCTTTCATAGCAGATGATCTTGCCCGGAGCAATGCACAGGGTATTGGAACCGTCGTTCCATTGTTCTCTTGCTGCGGCAATCATGTCGTCCCCTCCGCACTTGATCAGTTCAACGTTGCTGACTCCGGTATATTTCTCCAGGATTTTCTCCAGTTTCATATCCAGACGGACGATCTGCAGATCGTCAGGGTTTCTGTCCTCCCTTGTGGCAGGTGTGATCTCATAGACTTCCAGCGGACCGATAATGGCCGGATGAACCGTATACTTATCGTAATCGATCCTTGTAAATACAGTATCGAGATGCATGAAAGCCCTCGATTCAGGTATCTTGAATGCCAGTACAGTACGTATCTTGCATTTCGGATCGTTAAACAGGTTTAGAGCGGCGATTTCTATGGCATCCGGCGACGTCCTTTGCGAGATGCCGATCGCAAGTACGTTATCCGTAAGGTTGAATATATCTCCCCCTTCAATGCTCGCATGATAATCACGGTCGTAGTAGCGTCTGATTCCGGCAAAATCAGGGTGATACTTGAAGATATAGTCCGCATAGATCGTTTCTCTGCTTCTGGTCGCAAATCTCATCCGGTTTACGAATACGCCGTCCCCCACCGTAGCGAAGGGATCTCTCTGGAAATAAAGATTCGGCATCGGATCGATGATCAGATCATCATCCGGTGCGATCCTATCCTGAAGAGAATACGCCTTTAAGGTCGAGCCCATTTCTTCTTCCATTTCCTTCATCGTAATGCCTTCCATGGTTTTTAGAACGAGTTCCTTGCCCTGAAAGTGTTTCATCAGATATCGGTACAGTTTATCCTGCCATCTTTTGGTCTTGATATCCCCTTCAGAAAGCCACTGATAAAGGAAAGATTCAACCAGTTTCGGATTCAGGGCGAGAACTTCCGACATCAGGTCTTCCAGATATACGACTTCAACGCCGTTTTCTCTTAGAACAGCGGCAAATGCGTCATGCTCCTGCTGCGCCACTTTCAGATACGGAATATCATCAAATAGCTGATCTCTTAATGAATCGGGACTAAGATTCAGCAGTTCTCTGCCCGGACGGTGAAGCAGAACCTTTTTTAAAGGCTTTATTTCACTGGCTACATGTATTCCTCTCATCGTTTCTCCTTTTACACGGTACATGCATCTATACATGTTTCATCTCTTCTATTTTAACAATCTCAAAGCATAACTGTAAACGAAAGAAAACGGCTTTGAAAACAAAATAAAAACCGCAACATTACGATTGCGGCTGTTTTTCTCATGGCGTCCATGAAGGGATTCGAACCCCTGACCGTCCGCTTAGAAGGCGGATGCTCTATCCAACTGAGCTACATGGACAGCATTAATATACTAACATCTTTAATTTATTAATTCAATATTGAAATAATCCAATTAGATGGTAAGATAATAGCGATGTGCCTATAGCTCAACTGGATAGAGTGTTTGGCTACGAACCAAAAGGTTGCGGGTTCAAGTCCTGCTAGGCACGCCACGAAAAACAAAACCGTCTCGTCTCATAGACGGTTTTTCTATTTCAGCATTTTAACGATCAGGCCAACAAACGCACATACACCAAGAGCAAGTGCTTCTCCTGTCAGAAACCCCCTGAAATGGAACATGTAGTCGTGATAATAGGCTGTCATGTCTTCCGTTCCTTTGATTACATAATGCGGATCATGACAGAACCAGATGATATCAAGGAAGATCAGATCGAACAGATTGACAATCGTCCATAGAAGAAAACCGTATCCGAATCCTTCCATAAATGTCTTATATCCGTTCACATACCTTAAGATGACAGCAAATACGGCAATAAACAGAACGATTGCGGTCAGCTTAGCAGTCAGTTTATTCTTCTGTGTCGGGATCCGGTCTTTATATTCTTCTAAAGATTTTACTCTCTCCTGAATCTTTGGCGGATAATTGTAAAGAATCCCGATCGGTTCTCTGGAGATCAGATAAACCATCAATGTGAATGCTGTGCATAAAACGACGCTTTCAATAAACAGGATCACTTTTTAATAACCTCCCAATGACTCTTTGATAAAGTAGTAGATCAGCATATGCAAAGGATAGATCGCATAAAAACATATCTGCAGAAAACGGTTGTTGATGAATCCCCGTTTTCCATTGTAAAGTCCGATGGCAGCAAACGCAGGAACCGCCTTCCAGTGGCATGACAGAAGAGAGATCCCGGATACTGCTCTTAATACCAAAGAATCTCTTAGCAGATACATCAGTATGATGAAACAGAATCCGCTGTAACCGTAATCGGATTTCAATATAAAACAGATCAGCAGCAGTCCAAGCAGCAGCAACTGATTCCCGAGTGTTTCTTTCCCTTTCTGTATCTCTTCAGTGAGACATAAACCAAGATAACCGAGAAACAGGGTAAAGAAAACATTCTGCTTTTCATAATAGAGTGTTCCCGTATGTTCCAGATTCCACGGAATCTCCGAAAGAAACGCAAAGATCAGCAGACGCAGTCCGTACATTTTACGGTTGCGGGTATGGACAAACCCTTCCGTAATCAGAAATGCATATACAGGAAAAGACCATCTTCCGATAAACCGCATTGTTTCATAGCAAGAAAAGCTTTTCCCTGCGACAGTCAAAAACACGGTATCGAATCGATAACGGAATACAACCGCAATGTGGTCGATCAGCATCGTTATTACTGCGAATACTTTCAGCATGCTGTTGCTGAGTATCTGATATTTTTTGCTTCCTGCTTCCATCTTCTTTTAACCTATATTCCCATCATACACCATTAGGATTCTTTCACTACCTTGCCTGTCATATGTTCCGGTTTTAACGCAAACAAAAGCGTTCCCGGTCCCGACTTCTGAATTTCACTCTCGATATATCCTTCGTCTTTTGTAAACTTATAACTCAGTCTGCGGGCAATCTCGTAGGTTTTTCCCCGGTCGTCGATGATTTCTATTCTGCCAAAGACGATAACGCTGCGAATACATAAAAACCATTCGCCTTCCTGCCTAACGCCTTGATCATAAACACAGAAAGAGGCCTTGTTGTGACGCCTTATTGCATCGATCTTATGGCCGTTTCTTCCTCCGTGAAAATACAGTTTTCCATCTTCCTCACAGTAATAATGATTAAGAGGCATCCCATAAGGATAATCGCCCTCTCCAAGCACGGACAATATACCACGCGGTTCATGCTTCAGAATTTCGATACACTCTTCTGTTGTCAGCTGCTGCCTGCTGCGAAGCATTTCTCTAAACATTTCCACTTCCTCCTATCCGGACTCAACGATATTGAAATAGTGTCTTTCATGTCTGTAAGCACTGAGAAAACAATGACTGTGATCGCTGAAATAAAACGGAAAAAGACAATTACAACTTAAAAGCATCTTTGATCATCATTGCCACAGTTTCCGGCTCTTTGACGGAGTTTTCGATTCTCAGATAGTTGTCAAAAGTGATCTCACCCTCATGACTTACACATCTATGATTCCTATCATCATCGATTAAACGCCGGTTTGAAGTCTCAATATCTCTTTTTGAAGCCTTGTTTTTCAGTCTGTTTTCAGATATGTTCCTCTGCAGTCTGATTTCCTGCGGAGCTATCAGTTCAACATAATAGAAGTCTGTCCCATATGGTTTGAAGATTCCTTTGACATGTTCCAGATATTTCCATTCTGACGGCAAATCAAAATCCATCATCATTGTAAAAATCATCCCATAATTATCAGAAGCTGCATAGTTTCTGAAGATGACGTCCCGTATTTCTGAAATTGTTTTTCCATCGTATCTACCGAAGATATCTATCACCGGTTCGATGGTCATATGATTGTGAAAAAGCCTTAAACCGGTTATTTTCATTAATTCCTGACCAACGGTCATTTTCCCCACAGCAGCATCGCCGATTATGAATAATAGTTTCATAAGTTGTCTCTCCAGATCATGATTCTTTTTTTCAATTCCTAGGGGCTGGAATTAACTGTTTACTCTGACGATACAAAAGGCATACCGTCTCAATATGTTCCGTAAACGGGAACATGTCGACAGGCTGCATCTTTCTGATTGTATAGTTCCTTGTCAGATAGTTCAGGTCATCCTTTAAGGTTGCAGGATTGCAGGACACATAGACGACTTTTTCCGGATTCAGAGCGAACACGCTGGACATGAACTTTCTGTCCGATCCGGTTCTAGGCGGATCCATAATCACGACATCGACATGGATTTTCTGTTTTGCCAGATATTCCATGTATTTGCCGGCATCTTCGCAGATGAATTCCGCATTTTCGATATGATTCAGTTTCTTGTTGATGAGCGCATCTTTTACTGCCGAACGGTTCAGTTCAACGCCAAGAACCTTCCTGACGGATTTTGAAGCGCACAGACCGATCGTTCCCGTACCGCAGTACGCATCGATCAGGACTTCATTTCCCTTCAGTTCCGCGGCTTTAATCGCTTCTGCGTACAGGATTTCGGTTTGCCTTTTGTTTACCTGATAGAATGAGGAAGGAGATATCCTGAATTTCAGTCCGCACAGTTCATCAGTAATATATCCCTTTCCATATAAAGTCCGGTTTTTGCTTCCCAGGATCATGGAAGTATGGCGCGAATTGATATTCTGAACGACAGTCTTGATTTCCGGATGTCTTTTAAGCAGATCCTTGACAAGCTGCTCGCCGTTCCTGATGGACGGAGATCCCGTAACCAGGATGACCATGTATTCACCTGTGCCGGAACAGCGTATCATGACATGTCTGACACAGCCTTTCATGGCTCTTTCGTCGAATACGGAAATATGATATTTCATGATCAGATCCTTTATCGTTCCAATGATCTGATTCGCCTTCTCATCGCAGATCATACATTCCTTTATTTCAACGATCTGATGTGTTCCCTGCACATAATTACCGCAGATGACATTGTGGCGATTATCATAGCCGAACGTAACCTGTATCTTGTTGCGGTAATGATAAGGATCATTCATGCCGATGATTCTTTCGACTTTATGAAATCTGTTTAAGAGTTCTTCGATCTTTTTCTGTTTTGCCTCCAGCTGATCGGCATAAGAAAAACCCTGCAGCTGACAGCCGCCGCAGTATTGAGCAACCGGACATGTTTTTCCGTCTGATCCTTTTCTGTTCATTCCTACACCATTATAGCAGTTGCAGATACCGGTCTAAAAGCTCTCCATTCAGATCACGGATCATTCCGATATCGAATTCTTCCTTATCAGTAGAAACGATAACCTTCTTCTGCGTGTCGATTTTCTTTACACGGATCAGTTTTTCCACATATGATCCGCCTTTCTTCTTCTCATCCGGAACATAATACAGAATTCTTAATTCAGGGCATTCCGCAAGATGATTCTCCAGCACGGACAGTTTCATGTCCAGGATCTCTTTTTCTGTATCGCCCGGTTCCCTGAACGGTTCGGTCATTCTGGCGGCTTCTCTGATGGTTTCCCCGTATCCGGTCAATGCGGCAAACGGAGCGAACTGTGCCGCCCGGTCATAATCGGACATGTGCGGTCTGTTTTTTGAAACAAAGCGAGGAAGATCGATGATGTCGTCATAATCATGTTTCTCGTTCATTTCCGATGTCCTCCGATCTGTTCATGTCTTAGAATGCCGGTAGCGCCTTCTTCAAAATCGGTACCGTTTAATATGGCATTCTGTCCATATCTTTTCTTGATGCGCAGAATCGCTTTCTGGATCTGCTCTTCCTTCTTTCTGTCGTAAGCTTCCTTTTCTTTCCTTTCCAGTTCCTTTTCCGGATCGCTGAAAAGATCCGTCTGTTCGATCCTGATTCTTTGTGAAACGGCTGAATATGGCAGAACATGGTCAGCACAGATGCTGATCCTTCTGATCAGAAGATGCGGGTCAACGGTTTTTCTATAAATCATCAGCATCGCATCCGTGATTTCTTTCAGTGACGATGTGTAGTCATTCAGCTGAACAGATCCCCCTCCTGGTTTTGGAACGGCTCTTCCATACCAGTTGGAGACGATCTGCCCGTCATAGTTTTCCAGTTCATTGGCTGTATCGTAGTTGACCGTCAGGCCGACATGATCCGTTACAAGATCCTTTTCCAGCAAATCCAGAACCAGATCGTTGATCATTTCTTTGATGACGACTTCGGCCTTTCGGTAGGCATACGGCTCCATCAGAACCTGTCCTGAACCAAGAGAACTGCTATCGGGTTTATAAGACTTGATGTCTTTCATCGTGCAGGATTCAAATCCCCAGGCATGATCGATCAGAAGTTCCGCATTGATGCCGAATTCGTCATAGAGTACACCGTCAGCCTTTAAGGAAAACCTGGCTAAATCGCCCATCGTATAAATGCCGTGTTTTGCCAGTCTTGCCGTTATTCCTTTGCCGATGCGCCAGAAATCCGTCAAGGGCTGATGGCTCCATAGGTTTTTGCGATAGGAATACTCATCCAGCTCAGCGATCCTTACTCCATCCTTGTCGGCGGGCAGATGTTTCGCTTCGATATCCATGGCTACCTTAGCCAGATACAGATTCGTTCCGACGCCGGCTGTGGCTGTAATCCCTGTTTCCGCAAGGACTTCCCGGATCATCTTCATGGCAAGCTGCCTAGCTGTCATCTTATATGTGTTCAGATAATCGCTTACATCGATGAACACCTCATCGATTGAATAGACATGAATATCGTCCGGAGAAACATAACGCATGTAGATCTCGTAGATCCTGCGGCTGTATTCCATGTACAGCGACATCCTTGGAACGGCAGTGAGAAAAGAAACGTCCAAAGATGGATCTTCTGTCAGTTCATTCAGATATACGGACTCTCCTTTGATCCTGCCTCTGTTCGTTTTTCTTCGTTCCCTGTTGATCCTCAATACTTTCTGTTTGACTTCAAAAAGGCGGGGTCTTCCGGGTATGCCAAAAGACTTGAGCGCAGGAGAAACGGCGAGACAGATGGTTTTGTCGGTCCTGCTTTCATCCGCTACGACAAGATTTACATTCAATGGATCGAGATCTCTTTCCCGGCATTCAACAGATGCATAAAAGGATTTCAGATCGATCGCTATGTAGATTCTTTCTGAATTCTCCATTCTGATATTATTTTACATGATTTTATTTCAATTAAGAAGCCTGTAGCTTGACGTATTCGTTCAGATAGACTTTCATCAGCGTTGCGTAGACATGCTGATTGTAGGAACCGTTGTTGGAATACTGTTCATTGTTTCCTCCCAGCATCCATACGGCAAAAGCTCCTGCCGCCTTGGACCTGGAAAGACCGCCGTAACAATGCAGAAGCAATGTATCGACAGACCGGTTGCTGTTTATGAATTCTATGATAGATCTGGCCATTTCTTCACTGAAAAGAACGGCACCCTCCACTTCATTTTCTATATCATCAAAGAAAAGCGTCAGAACATCCTTGCAGTACTGGCTCTTTTCAAAACGGATGCCGAAACCGCCTGCATGACTGTCCTGTATCGAGATCACGGCATAAGTATCGTTGCGTGATGCCAGCTCTTCCAAACCGTAAGGATAATAGTGATCCATGACATAATCGAATGCATCATAGACCGACTTTACGACTACTCTTTTCATTGTCTATTACCGTCTCCTCTTGTTCGTATTAAAGATCGTAACACAATGCCTTCTCTATCTCAACTCCTTCTTTGCAGCGCAACGACACATTCCAGATGAACGGTATACGGGAACATGTCGACAGGATGTATCGTTCCGATATCATATCTTTCTTTTAACAGTTCAAGATCTCTTGCCAGGGTTGCCGGATTGCAGGAAACGTAGACGATTCTTTCAACTCTGCTGTTGCACAGGGATGTTATCAGTTCTTTTGAAAGTCCTTTTCTTGGAGGATCGACAATGACGGTATTCATGCCTTTCAGATACGGATCCATGTCTTTTGAAGCATCCGCCAGAATGAAATCCGTATTGTTCAGATGATTCATCAGTGCATTCTCTTTTGCATCTTCTATCGCTTCCTTAACGATCTCCACTCCAGTCACATGTCCGGCATATCTGGCCAGATACAGGGAAATCGTGCCGATGCCGCAGTAGAGATCCAGAATTCTTGAATTGTTTTGGACCTGAGCAAGTCCTTTGATCCTTGCGTAGAGTTTCAGCATCTGCCAGTAATTAACCTGATAGAAGGATTTCAGCGACAGTTTGACCCTGATGCCGTCGTAGACATCGAAAATATGGTCTCTGCCATGCAGGACTTTCTCTTCGTCTCCCAGAATGACGTTGGTTTCCTTGTCATTCAGATTGAGGATCACCGACTTGATCTGCGGGTATTTCCGGCATATTGCATCTGTTACGACGTCTAAATCGATATCAAAACTGTTTACAACAAATCCCAGCATCACTTCGTCGGTTCCCTGAGCATGCTTAATGATGATATGACGTATCCTGTCGATATCTTGTTTATCAGAAAGCATGATTTTCAGATCGGCGATGATCTGGTTGGCAGTCTTTGATTCAATCAGACAGTCGTCGAACTCGACGATATCGTTGGAAAACCTGCGGTAGAATCCCATCTTGTGATCTCTGCACGGGACCTGTACCTTGTTGCGGTAATAGAAAGGATGATCGGCAGCGACGATGTCGTTGATCTCGTACCCTTTTAATGTGTTCTGAAGGACTTCTTTCTTTAGTTTGAGCTGATATTCGTACTGAACATGCCTATAGTCGCATCCTCCGCATTTATATGCGATCGGACAGCCGGACTGAACACGGTATGGTGAAGGAACGACCATCTTCTCGATAATACCGATGCTGTAGTTCTTCTTTTCCGCAATGATCCTGACATCGGCTTCTTCGCCCTTGATCATGCCCTTGACGAAAACAACCAGATTATCAGCCCTGGCTATTCCCATTCCTTCAACCGACATGTCGATGCATCTGCATCTTACGATATCATTCTTCATAATAAAAACTTCATGTTTCCATGAAGCTTATTCGCCATCTCCCTCTTCCGTAACTTCCTCGACAGGTTCAGGTGTCAAACCTTCCAGTTCAGCGGCAAGCGCAGGATCCTTCGGATGTGCCATGTCATCGATCCCATAGGTCTCTTCGGTGGAATTCTTGTGAAGCAGCTTGTACTGTCTTCCGTTCTCATCGCCGATTGCCGATGCGCTTGAAGAGGTATAGACATTGATCTGCAGATCGTACATCTTCCTGCTGTCATCTCCGGTAAAATAGGTTCCGATCGGAAGTTTGGCAATTACCTTGTTATAGGCGGACATAAGAATGCTGTCGACCTGTTCTGCGGAAAGAGAATCGACCGTATCGATAAAGATCTTCAGCTGTCCCTGAGCAAGAAGAACCTCGACATCTTCAACGGATCCGATTGCGGAAAGCTCGGTTTTTAATGCTGCCACATCGTTATCCGTAATGGCCGGCTGCAGATCGCCGTCGAATCTTGAACCGATACGCGGTGAACCTGTCTGCAGTGCCGAAATACCCAGTATACCGGCAAAAATCAAAACAGGAATGGCAATAATGATGATTCCTATGATCAATACAAGTGCAGATCTTGATAAACGTTTCTTTTCCTGATTCCTTGTTTTCTCTTTTTTCAATGGTCTTTCCTTCACTTTTTTTCTCTCCGGTTCTTTGCTTAAGATCGGCTGAATGACTTCCTTTGTATCTGATTGCGTCTTTGCAGCATAAACTGCCGTTTCTTCCCTGACTGGTTCAAACGGTTCGCTGGCAGTTATTCTCACAGGCTCTTCATTACTTACAGGAGTTTCGGTTCTTACCGGTTTTTCCTGAAGTACGAACGAATCCTGATCTTTGTCTTCTATCTTTCCAAACAGTTCTGCTGTACTGTTTATGCCGAATTCGTCTTCCGGTCTTCCATGTTTCATATCAGTCATAAATTTTCTCCAACATTTATTTTAACACACTTCACAGCAGCTTCTCAAACTCCTCTTCAGAAAGTGTCGTTACATTCAGCTGCCTTGCTTTATCCAGTTTGGATCCTGCTTCGCTTCCGTAGATGACGTAATCCGTCTTGGAAGATACAGATCCCGAAACATGCGCACCAAGATTCTCCAGAAGTTCGCTTGCCTCATTGCGGCTGTATTTATCCAGAGTTCCTGTCAGAACAACGGTTTTTCCGTTGAATACGGAATCGGTGGAAACAGTGTTGTCGATATAATTCATGTTGACACCGAAGAGTTTCAGCTGTTCCAGCATCTCGGCATTATCCGGTTCATCGAAGAAATCTCTGATGTATTCTGCGGTCACAGGGCCTACATCTCTGATAGAGCTCAGATCTTCAAACGACGCATGCATCAATGCATCCATGTTTCCATAATATGCTGCCAGGACTTTGCTGGCTTTCTCTCCGACCTGACGGATACCCAAACCGTTGATCAGTCTTTCGAGAGAATTGTTCTTGGAATTCTCGATCGCTTCAATCAGATTGTTGAAAGACTTCTCACCGAACTTTTCCAGCTGCAGAATCTCATCCCTGCGGTTATGAAGTTTATAGATATCCTCGAAACTGTTCAGCAGTCCGGCATTCAGGAACGCTTCTACCCTTTTCTCACCCAAACCATCGATGTTCATCGCGTTTCTTTCGGCAAAGTGGGCAATGGAATAGACCAGTCTGGCCTTACATTCGCTGTTGACGCAGTAATGTGCCGCTTCATCTTCAAAGCGGTAGAGTTTGCCTCCGCATACCGGGCAGGTATCCGGGAAGACGTATCTGACTTGCGAACCGTCACGGTTCTCTTTTATCGAACGTATGACTTCCGGAATGATGTCGCCTGCTTTTCTGATGATGACGGTATCGTTGATGCGGATATCCTTGTCTGTGATGTTGTCCTCGTTATGAAGCGTTGCGAATCCTACGGTTGTACCGGCAACTTTTACAGGTCTCAGCCTGGCATTCGGTGTACATTTTCCTGTTCTTCCGACAGTTATGAAAATGTCTTCTACAACGGTTCTGACTTCCTCTGCCGGGAATTTATAGGCAATGGCCCATTTCGGAATCCTGGAGGTAAATCCCAGTTCTCTTTGCAGTGCATAGGAATTTACCTTGATCACCATGCCGTCGATTTCATAAGGCAGATCATGGCGGATCTTCTCCGTTTTATCAATATGTTCTATTATGTCATCGATGTTGTTGAACAGTAAGGTTGCATCGTTGACTTTAAAACCAAGCTTACGGGCATACTGCAGCGACCCGTAGTGCGTATCGGAATTCACGTCATCCGGAACATGATACCAGAAACCGTCAAGTCCTCTGCTGGCGCAGATCCTAGAATCCAGCTGTCTGATCGAACCTGCGGCGGCATTGCGCGGATTGGCAAACTCTTCTTCGCCGTTGGCGATCCTCTCCCTGTTTACTCTCAGGAAGGATGATTTCGGCATGTATATTTCGCCGCGGATTTCGTATCTTTGCCTGTACGGGATGGACATCGGAACGCTGTGGACCGTACGTACATTCATCGTTACGTCTTCTCCAGTAATTCCATCTCCCCTGGTTACGGCCTGCTGAAACAGTCCGTTTTCATAGACCAGCGACATCGCCAGACCGTCGATCTTGTATTCAACGCAGTATTCCACATCCTTGTAAACATTCGTGATCTTCGATGACCATTCTCTGAGTTCGTCATATGAAAAAACATCTCCCAGCGACAGCATCGGCTTCTCGTGGGTGATCTTCTTAAACTCGTCCAGAACGCCAAATCCGACTCTCTTGGTTACGGAATCGGGGTCATCCATCTCGGGATGTTTTTTCTCCAGTTCTTCCAGTTCTCTAAACAGCTGGTCATACTCGCTGTCCGGTACAGTCGGCCTGTCCAAAATGTAATACTGATAGCTGTATTCTTTCAGTAACTTTCTCAGCTCAAGGATTCTATCTGTCTCGTTTGCCATAAATTCATTATATTACATTCATGGTACATATATTTATTTTCCTGACAAATGATGGTAAAAAATCAAAAATATGGGATATAATTTATACGTTGTCAAACAGATGGCTGTCTATACTGTCTGCTAGAGAATCAGGAGGTTTATGGCCAATGGCTAAGAAAGAAGAAACAAAAGAGATGAAACAGGCTTTCGATACACCGATTACTGAAAGAATACCTTGGAAAAAAGCGTCGGAAAGCAGCGGCATTCCGCTGAAACTGGATTACTTCGTCGGATCCATGTATGAAGCCTTAGAAAAAACGGCGAAAGAACATCCGAATGCAATTGCTTTCGACTTCATGGGAAGATCGACAACATACAGGAAAATGATCGAAGAGATCAACCGCTGTGCAAAGGCTTTACGTACCATCGGCATTAGAGAAAACGACTGCGTCACGATCGCTCTGCCGAACTGTCCGCAGGCTATATACATGTTCTATGCAGTCAACCTGGTCGGCGGCATCGCCAACATGATCCACCCGCTTTCTGCCGAAAAAGAAATCGAACACTATCTCAACGCTTCCAGATCCGTAACCGCAGTTACGCTGGATCAGTTCTATCATAAGTTCGAAAACATCAGAGCAAATACAGGCGTTGTCAATATAATCATCGCCTCCATCAGAGACGAGCTGTCCAGACCGATCAGAGCAGGATACATGCTGACGGAAGGAAGAAAAATAAAGCCTATCCCTGACGATGCTCCGGTTATCAGATGGAATCAGTTCATGAAGATCGCCAACAGCTGTTTCTATAACTACAAGAAAGAAAGAAAAGGCGACGATCCGGCGGTCATGCTGTATTCAGGCGGCACTACCGGTACAACAAAGGGCATCGTTCTTTCCAACAACAACTTCAACATGCTTGGCCAGCAGATCGTTGCCACCAATCCGATGTACAGACTTGGCGACAAGATGCTTGCAGCCATGCCGATGTTCCATGGATTCGGACTTGGTGTCTGCATCCACTCCATTCTGTCTCAGGGCGGCAGAGTCATATTGCTCCCGAGATTTACGCCAAAATCATACGCCAGAGCGATTCTTAGGAACAAGTGCAACTTCATTGCCGGCGTTCCTACCCTGTTTGAAGCGCTCTTAAGAAATACTGCCATGGAAGGCAAAGATCTTTCGTTCCTGAAAGGAATGTTCTCCGGCGGAGATTCACTTTCGATCGAACTGAAAAAGAAAATCGACAAATTCCTTTACGACCATCATGCGACGATTCAGGTCAGAGAAGGATATGGAACTACGGAGACCGTTACAGCCTGCTGTCTGACTCCTCCGACAATGTATAAGGAAGGATCGATCGGAATTCCGTTCCCTGACTGCTTCATCAAGATCGTTGAACCTGACACCGATAATGAAGTGCCTTACGGAACCGAAGGAGAAATTCTTCTTGCCGGTCCAACAAACATGCAGTACTATTGGGAAAATGAAGAAGAAACGGCTCAGACCTTAAGGAAATCCGACTTCGACGGTCTTACATGGGTTCATACAGGAGACCTTGGCATCATGGATGATGAAGGATTCGTATACTTCAAAGGCCGTTCCAAGAGAATGATCGTCTCTTCCGGATACAATATCTATCCTGCTCAGCTGGAAAACATCCTGGATGCGCATGAAGACGTGCAGATGTCCTGCGTCATCGGTGTTCCGGATTCCTACAAGATGCAGAAAGTTAAAGCGTTCGTCACCTTGAAGCCTGGTATCGAACCAAGCGATGCAATCAAGGAAAGCATCATGGCTCATTGCCGTAAGCATCTGGCAAAATATGAAATGCCTTACGACATCGAGTTCCGCGACGACATGCCTAAGACGCTGGTCGGCAAGGTTGCCTATCGCATCCTGGAAGAAGAGGAACTGATGAAAATCAAGGAAAACGAAAACAAATAAGAAAATCTCCATTACGGAGATTTTTTTATGCATTGGTTTTAGTCAGATACTGTTCGATTACATCGATCATGTGCTGATTGGTAAACAGCGATCTTACTTCATCCATGTCTACCGTCTTGCCTTCCATGATGCCCTGTATCAGCACTTCCGCATACATCACTTCCCTTGTTTTTGGATCGTTCATGTATTCCAGCAGATCAATGTTCATTCTTTTGTTGATCCCTTCGATCATGCCTTCATAGAAAGTAGAGTGTTCGCCAAAGCACTTCCCAATCATCTCCATGCAGCGGAATCCTTCCATGACATCCTCTACATGCATTATTTTGCGTTGTTTCATCATATATGTTCCTCCATTTAACAGTCTGTCTGCCGTCGTATCCAGCAGTTCACATAATTCCAGAAGAATACCCGTATCAGGCATGCTTTCGCCGTTCTCCCATTTGGATACGGCCTGAAAAGAGATATTCAGATGATCCGCCAGCTGTTTCTGGCTCAAGCCTTTCGCCTTTCTTAGGCTTTGAATATACTGTCCGATTTTCAAGTTATCCATATTCTTTCCTCACTTCTGCAGCTGCATCTTCATCATACAGAAAAAACACATCGCTGAAAATAACGTATCCGTTGAAAAAGGTCAACCTGTAGTTGACCTTTTTGATTTATTCTAATCCAATCAGATAGCTGTATACCGGCTGTCCGCCATCCACGAATTCACATTCCAGATCCGAGTTTGCGGCAATGTAGTCTTCGATATCTCTGACTTCATCTTCGTTTCTGTCATCACCGGTAATCACGGTTATCAGTTCCTTGTCTTCCAGCGTGAACAGATGATCCAGCAGCGCATGGACGATTTTCAGTCTGTTAGGGCCTGATGCCACAATAGATTTGCCTTCGATAGCAATGTAGTCCCCTTTTCTGACTTCAACTCCTTCAAAGCTGGTGTCCTTGATCGCATAGGTAATGCTGGAAGCGTTGACGTTTGCGATGACATCCTTGAGTTCTTCAACGATCTGCTGCGGTTCATCGCTGTAGTTGAACATGCCGATGGCAGATAATCCGGCCTGAACGGATTTCGTTTCGATGACCTCGATATGGCGGTCACTCAGGACGCTCTGCGCCTGTCTGGCAGCAAGAATGATATTGGAGTTGTTCGGGAAAATAAAGACGTTTTCACAGTAATCCAGATCGTTGATTACCTTGACAAAATCTTCCGTAGAAGGATTCATCGTCTGCCCGCCGGATACTACTACATCAGTACCGAGATCGTAGAAGAGTTTCGTTATTCCTTCCCCTGCCGCAACCGCGATGATACCATACTTCTTCGGTTCTTTCTTCTCCTCCTTGACCGGAGCGGATACGGAAGCATCTTCTTGCGCATTTGCGATGATCGTAGAATGCTGTTCCTGCATGTTTTCGATCTTCAGTTTGAGAAATTCTCCGTATCTTTGACCGATATTGAGAGCATCCCCAGGTTTCAGCGTATGGACATGCACTTTAACGATGTCCTCATCTCTGACGACGACCAGAGATTCTCCACCCATATCCGTCAGTTTCTTCTTAAGGATCTTTTCGTCAAAACGATCCAGATAGCTCTCATCCAGTCTGATGATGAATTCCGTGCAATAACCGAATTCATCGTTGTCTATCATCAGCGCAGGATTAGTCTGTACCTCATTCTTCTTTTCCACAAAATCGACAGGAGTGCCGGCAACGTAGTCTCTCATTCCCTGGATGATACGCAAGAATCCGGAACCGCCCGAGTCGACAACGCCGACTTCCTTTAATACAGGAAGATAGTCCGGTGTATGGTCCAAAGAATCCGATGCGTAATCGCAGAGTTTTTTAAAATAAGTTTCGAGATCGAAAGGTTCTTTCTCATAATCGTGATTCGCATACCAGGAGGCTTCTCTGACAACGGTCAGAATGGTTCCTTCTACCGGTTTCATGATTGCCTTGTAGGCTACTCTGGCGCCGTTTTCATACGCCAAAGAAACGTCATGGACGTCGATTGATTCCTTGCCTTCGATATGCTGGTAAAAGCCTCTGAAGATCTGGGAAGTAATAACGCCCGAATTGCCTCTGGCGCCCATCAGAAGGCCTCTGGAGAAGGCTTTCGCTACATCGGATATGCTGTCAGAAGTGCACTTCATAGCCTCTGCATAGCCATTAGAAAACGTCATGGACATGTTCGTCCCTGTATCCCCGTCCGGAACAGGAAAGACATTCAGCGTATTGATCTCTGCGGCATGATTCTCAAGATTCGCGCACGCAGAACGCAGCATGCCTTTGAACTCTTCAACCGTTATCCTATTCATTGATCCTGATTCCTTCTACATGAACATTTACCGAAGCGACATCCATGTTCAGCGTTTTCTCCAAGGCGTATTTCACGGTCTGCTGCAGATTGGCTACGACTTCAGAAATCTTGATGCCGTAAGAGATCACAACATAGACATCGATCTGCAGACCTTCATCTTCGTATTTGATTACAACGCCTTTCGCGTAATTTTCTTTCTTTAACAATGCGGAATAACCATCCTTCAGATAGTTCTTGGATATCATCCCGACAACGCCATAGCATTCGTTCACGGTCGTACCGGCCAGTGTTGCGATCGCATCATCAGAGATTTTTATTTGTCCAAGTTTCGTCTTCTTATTGACAGGCATAATAAGTCCCTCCACATAACTATTTCATTATAACAAATCCTCTATTTTAAATAAATGCATTCCGGATACATACGATTCATCCTTTATTCTGTTTTTCTTTTATATTCATATTAAAATAGTATTTTTTATGGTAAAATATTATGGTCAAAACGGACTAAAAAAGGAGAAAAGAATGAGCAAGAAATATGTTTATATGTTTGCGGAAGGAAACGCAAACATGCGTGAACTCCTTGGCGGAAAAGGTGCCAACCTTGCGGAAATGGCAAGTCTGGGTTTACCTGTTCCTTATGGCTTTACGATCACAACAGAAGCTTGTAACGCTTATTATGATGATGGTAAGAAGATCAACAAGGATATCATGTCACAGATCGCAGTTGCTTTAAAGAAACTGGAAAAGCAGGCCGGCAGAAAGCTGGGCGATGCGAAGAACCCGCTGCTTGTTTCTGTCAGATCAGGTGCCAGAGCCAGTATGCCGGGCATGATGGATACTATCCTGAACCTGGGCATCAACGATGAAGTAGCTGAAACGATCGCCAAGAAAACAAACAACGAAAGATTCGCTTATGATTCCTACCGCCGTTTCATTCAGATGTTCTCTGATGTCGTCATGGAACTCTCCAAGAAGAGATTCGAAGAGATCATTGATGAGATCAAGGAAAAGAAAGGCGTCAAGCTCGATACGGAACTGGATGCCGACGATATGAAGGAACTGGTAAAGAGATTCAAGGCATTCTATAAGAAGGAACTGAAGGAAGATTTCCCTCAGGATACCAGTGTGCAGCTGGAAAGAGCGATCGAAGCGGTATTCAGATCCTGGAACAACCCAAGAGCGATCTTCTACCGTAAAGAGAACGATATCCCTTCTTCATGGGGTACAGCCGTCAACGTACAGATGATGGTATTCGGTAACATGGGCAATGACTGCGGTACTGGTGTTGCCTTTACCAGAAACCCTGCAACCGGTGAAAAGAAACTGTTCGGTGAATTCCTGATGAACGCGCAGGGTGAAGACGTTGTTGCGGGTGTCAGAACACCTCAGACGATCGACCAACTCAAGAAGGTCATGCCTGGCGCATACAACGACTTCGTCAAGATCTGCAATACGCTGGAAAACCACTATCACGACATGCAGGACATGGAATTCACGATTCAGGAAAAGAAACTGTTCATGCTGCAGACTCGTAACGGCAAGAGAACAGCTACAGCTGCCTTAAAGATCGCCTGCGATATGGTTAAGGAAGGCAAAGTATCCATCGATCAGGCTCTGATGATGGTAGAACCGAAACAGCTGGACGCCCTTCTGCATCCGCAGTTCGATGCCGAGACCCTAAAGAAGGCAAAACCGATCGCCAAGGCTCTCCCTGCTTCTCCGGGCGCTGCCTGCGGACAGATCGTGTTCAATGCGGAAGATGCAGTTAGAGAACACAAAAACGGCAAGAAAGTCATTCTGGTCAGACTGGAAACTTCTCCTGAAGATATTGAAGGTATGGCTGCCGCTGAAGGCGTTCTGACTGTACGTGGCGGTATGACATCTCACGCTGCCGTTGTTGCCAGAGGCATGGGCGAATGCTGTGTATCAGGCTGCGGCGACATCAAGATCGATTACGCAAAGAAACAGTTTACATTAAACGATAAAGTATACAAGGAATTCGACTGGCTCTCACTGGATGGTTCTACCGGAAACATCTATGGCGAAGCCATCAAGACGGTTCCTGCTTCTATCTCCGGTGACTTCAAGAAGTTCATGAAGTGGGCAGATGAAAGAAGAACTTTAAAGATCAGAACAAATGCGGATACTCCAAAGGATGCCGCACAGGCTCTTGCGTTTGGCGCAGAGGGTATCGGTCTTGTCAGAACGGAACACATGTTCTTCCAGGAAGACAAAATCAAGGCGATCAGAGAGATGATCGTCTCTACGACTGCTGAACAGAGAAAGGCCGCTTTGGAAAAGGTTCTTCCATTGCAGCAGAAAGACTTCGAAGGCATCTACGAAGCAATGCAGGGCAATCCTGTAACGATCCGTTACCTGGATCCGCCTCTACATGAATTCGTTCCTACAAACGAAAAAGACATCAAAGAACTGGCTAAGGAAATGGGTATGACTACCGCAAAACTGAAACAGGTCTGCGATGATCTCCATGAATTCAATCCGATGATGGGCCATAGAGGATGCAGACTTGCGGTTACTTATCCGGAAATCGCTGAGATGCAGACCAAAGCCGTCATTAGAGCAGCCATCAAGGTCAACAAGAAGCATCCTAAGTGGCATGTTGTTCCTGAAATCATGATCCCTCTGGTAGGCGATGTTGCTGAGCTGAAATATGTCAAGAATATCGTTGTCAAGACTGCCGATGAGGAAATCAAGAAGACAAAAGCTAATCTGGAATATCATGTCGGTACAATGATCGAGATCCCTCGTGCCGCATTGCTTGCTGATGAAATCGCAAAAGAAGCTGAATTCTTCTCCTCGGTACAAACGACCTGACGCAGATGACATTCGGTTTCTCAAGAGACGATGCCGGCAAGTTCTTAGGCTCATACTATGATGCCAAGATCTATGAACAGGATCCGTTTGCCAGACTGGACCAGCACGGTGTCGGCAAGCTGGTTGAGATGGCTGTCAAACTTGGCAAAGAGACTCGTCCGAACATCAAGCTCGGTATCTGCGGTGAACACGGCGGTGACCCTGCTTCCATTGAATTCTGCGATAGAGTAGGACTGACATACGTTTCATGCTCACCTTACAGAGTTCCAATCGCCAGACTGGCTGCAGCTCAGGCTGCAATCAAACACGCTCCTAAGAAGGAAGAAAAGAAAGCAGTCAAAAAAACGGCAAAGAAACCTGCTAAGAAAAGCAAATAATTCAAACAAAAAAGCTCTCATAAGAGAGCTTTTTTTATTATGCAAGTTATCGTTCTTAACGACCGTTATTTCTTAATCATGTATAGATCCATATATTTGTTTTTCAGATAAGCGATATAGTACCGAGGATTGAATTCCTCACCAGTTGCCTTCAGCAAGATCTGTTCAAATGAATACAATGCGCCATAGTGCTGGATGTTCTTTTTCAGATAATCCGTGATTCTGGAGAACTTGCCTTTCTCCAGCAGATCATCAACATTCAGGTCTTTCTGCATCTTGTGGAAGATCTGCGCTCCGATCGCGCTGCCTAAGGCATAAGTCGGGAAATATCCGAAAGAAGCCCCAGACCAGTGCACATCCTGAAGAATACCTTCAGATGGCTTATCGGCCTTGACACCTAGATATTTTTCGTATCTTTCATCCCACAACCGGTCAAGACTATTCAGATCGATCTTGTTTTCGAATATCTCTTTTTCCAGTTCGTATCGGATCAGGATATGGATCGGATATGTCAGTTCATCCGCATCCGTTCTGATCAGAGAACATCTGGAAACGTTGACAGCTCTGATAAAGTCGTCCAGCGATACACTGCCCAGATTCTCCGGGAACAGTTTCTGCAGTTTTGGATAAATCAGTTTAAAGAAAGACTTTCTTCTTCCTAGATAGTTTTCAAAGAAACGGCTTTGTGATTCGTGCATACCTGAAGAGATCTGATGCAGATATGGATAGGAATCGAACTTCGGATCGATCTGATGTTCATAGAAACCGTGGCCGCATTCATGAATCAACGAGAAAATCGCTGAAGTGATGTTATGTTCATCATAGGCTGTCGTGACACGGACGTCGTTTCTTGATAAGGAATCCGTAAAAGGATGTTCCGTTGTAGCCATATAGCCCCAGTCGGATGAGAAGCCGATATGTTTCATGATATCTTTCATGAAGATGGCCTGCTTTTCTGCCGGATAATACAGATACAGAAAAGAATCATCGATAAAGTCTTTTTTCTTGTCGATCTTTCTGATCAGCGGAAGCAGTTCTTTTTTAATCAGGGAAAAGAACCTGTCATATTTCTTTCTGTTCATGTCTTCTTCAAAATCATCCAGTGCCAGATCATACGGATGCATCTTAGGATTACGTTTCTGAAGTCTCTTTCTAGACATATCGATGAGCTTCAGGAGATGCGGTTCGAATATTCTGTAATCATTCTTGTTCTTGGCATCATACCAGGCCTCGTAGCTGTTCATCATTGCCAGCGAGTATTCCATCGTTTCTTCTTTCGAGAATTTCAGGATGTTTTCCAGTGACTTCTTCGCCAAAGCGATATCTCTATTGGCAATCTCTCCCAGATCCAGATTCGACAGATACAGGATCGCATCGACATACCGTTTATCCGTCTGCAGTTCATAAAGCTCACCTTCAATGATTGATAGCATCTTGTTACGGTAGGCGCTTCCTTTTCTTGGCGCAACAGTCAGTCTGTCGATATCTGTTGTGCTCAGCACCAGAGTATAGGCCTTGATCTTCTCATTAAACTCTCTGTAAGTCTTTAACGCTTCTTTCTGATTCATCTTTTCCTCCTGTAAAAAAAGGCGCTCGAAAGCACCTTACTGTCCATTCTCTTTACTTAATATCTTTTCGATCCTGTCGGCTTTGTCAAGCGTATCATCGACAACGAAGCTCAGATCAGGGATCTTCCTTAATCTTACCCGTTTCGCCAGTTCACTCTTGATATGACCCTTCGCTCTTCTTAAGGCTTCCAGCCCGTCTCTTTTCATGTAGTTCTTTCCCAGAAAAGAAACATAGACCTTCGCACTGTTCATATCCGGAGCGACATCAACTTCCGTAACGGTAGGAAATCCCAGTTTAGGATCGTTGATCTCTTTTGAAATGATCATCGAGATCTCCCTTAACAGGATCGAATCGATTTTATCGATTCTCGCCATTACTCCGCTTTAACCTCCTGATCGGCAAACGCTTCAACGATGTCGAGTTCTTTTATGTCGTTGTATCCTTCAATCGTCAGACCGCATTCATAGCCTTCCGCTACTTCTCTTGCATCGTTCTCGAATCTTCTGAGCGATGCAATCTTTCCGGTATAGATGACGATGCCATCTCTGATCAGACGTACTTTGCTGTCTCTAACGATCTTACCCTCGGTTACCATACATCCAGCAATCGTACCGATCTTGGAGACTTTATAAGTCTTTCTGACTTCAGCCTGTCCGATAACAACTTCTTCATATACAGGTTCCAGCATGCCCTTCATGGCTGCTTCCATCTCTTCTACGGCCTTGTAGATGATGTTGTGCAGTCTGATCTCGACGCCTTCATCCTGGGCTTTCTTTCTGACATTGGCATCCGGTCTGACATTAAAACCGTAAATTACTGCATGGGATACGGAAGCCAGTATGACATCGGAATCCGTAATCGTTCCGGCAGCTCTACGAATGACATTGACCTTGACGCCGTCCACATCAATCTTGCTAAGCGATGATGCGACAGCTTCCGCAGTGCCGGTAACATCCGACTTGACGATAACCGGGATCTCCTTGACGCCTCCGGCATCGATCTGGGACTTCAGATCATCCAGAGTCATGGCACTTGTAGCATTTCTTTCTTTCTCGATACGGGCTCTGGCTCTGGCCTGGGCTACCGCTCTTGCATCTTTGTCGTTTTCAAATACCTTGAAGTTGTCTCCGGCAACCGGTACGTCGTTCAGACCGATGATCTCAACCGGCGTCCCAGGAAGCGCTTCCGTGATCTCTTTGCCGAGATCTGACGTCATCTTACGAACCTTGCCGTAGCATGTTCCTACGACAACGGAATCGGATTGTTTCAAAGTACCGTTCTGTACCAGAAGAGTCGTTACAGGACCCCTTCCTTTATCCAGTTTGGCTTCAATGACTGTACCGGTAGCGAGTTTCTTCGGATTGGCTTTAAGATCCCTTACTTCCGCTACGACCAGGATCGTCTCCAGAACATTCTTGACACCTTCGCCCGTCTTAGCGGAACACTCTACGAAAATCGTATCTCCGCCCCATTCCTCCGGCATCAGGCCCAGTTCCGCCATGGCGTTCTTGATTTTATCCGGATTGGCTCCGGCCTTGTCCATCTTGTTTATTGCGACAATGATCGGTACGCCCGCAGCTTTCGCATGGTCTACCGCTTCGATCGTCTGAGGCATGACGCCGTCATCCGCTGCGACAACAATGATCGCAATATCCGTGACGCTTGCTCCTCTGGCACGCATTGCCGTAAAGGCTTCATGACCCGGAGTATCCAGGAAAGTAACCAGTTTCCCGTTTACTTCCACCTGATAAGCACCGATATGCTGTGTAATTCCGCCGAATTCCCCTTCAACGACTCTGGATTTTCTGATATAGTCCAGCAGCGTCGTTTTGCCATGGTCGACATGACCCATGATTGTAACGATCGGGGCTCTTTCTTTCAGATCCTTCGGATCATCTTCCTCCGTATCGAAAAGCGTTTCATCTTCCTGCGGCTCTTCTTTTGTTGCTTCTACATTGAACTCCATACAAACCAATTCAACATTTTCATCATCCAGCGTTGAATTGATCGTAACCATCTTGCCAAGCATAAATAGAATCTTGATGATCTCGCCGGAATTCTTTTTCAGTTTGTTTGCCAGATCTCCAACGGTGATACCCTCTTGATAAGTGATCGCTGTAACTTTTTCCTCAGACTTCTTCTCATATGGCTGAGTGTTTTTAGGTCTCTTATTGAGATGTTTCTTGTACGTCTGTTTAGCCATGGCATTCCTCCTTCTTAAATCTTCTTCAGCAGTGTCTTTGCAAAACCCTGGTCGGTTATTCCGACGATCTTCACATTACGCTTGCCGAGGGCTTCGGAAAGCTGCGGTCCATCAAACCGATCAACATGCGGTATTTCATAGAAACTGCACTTCTTCTCATAGCGTTCCCTGCTCTTTTCAGAAGCGTCTGAAGCGATAAAGAGGATCTTAACCTTTTTTATCTGCTTCAGGACTTCTTCTCCCAATACCGTCTTCCTGGCTCTGTATGCCAGACCAAGAAGCTGCAGGACATTATCCATTGATGATCCTCTCGATCTCCTGATAAATCTCCTCCGGTATTTCTATTTCAAGAGCACGGTCAAAAACCTTTTTCTTTCTGGCAATCTGCAGAGCTTCCATGCTTCTGGAAAGATATGCTCCCTTGCCGTTCAGTTTTCCTGTCAGATCCACTTTGGCTTCCCCTTCCGGAGTCCTCACAATACGCAATAGATCTTTTTTCGGGAAAGACTGATTCGTTGCCAGACATCTGCGCATCGGGATCTTTTTCATTTAGTTCTCCTCGTAGTAATCCTCGTATTCATCGAAGTCGATATCATCGTCATTGATCCATGAATTCTCGAATTCTTCCGCTTCCTGAGCTTCGATCTCTTCCAGTTCTTCATCGGAATATACCGGCTTGAACTTTTCGTCGTATTCTTTCTTTTCCAGATCTTCGGCTCTTACTCTACGGTCTTCATCATCCTTTTTCCTACGTTTTCTGGTCTCCACCTTAGTTTCTTCTTTCTTGGAAGCATCGGCGAAGTCCTCGAACTTGGATTTGTATTCCGGTTTCGGCGTAAGAGGCTTTCTAGGCTGTTTCTTAGGCTTTTCTGCAGGTTTTTCTTCCTTCACGGTCTCTTCTTCTGCAGCCATTTCTTTCTTTGTCTCTTCCTTCGTTTCTACAACAGCGGTTTCAGGTTTCTCAGACAGACTCTCGGATGGAATATCGACGATCTCTTCCATCTTGTCCTTATCCATCTCCTCGATCGTCGTCTCATCGAATCCTGTATCGTTGGCTGCCAGTTCTTCTTCGAATTCAGCCTTACGTCTAGCCGCTTCTTCTTGCAGTTCCAGGAATCTCTTCTGTTCCTTTTCCTTGGCGATGCGGATCTGATCTTCCTTGAATTCAGCTACCAGCTGATCAACATCCAGACCGAGTTCTTCGATCTCGCTCTGAGTCTTGATATCGATCTTTCTTCCTGTCAGTTTTACGGCAAGTTTCGCGTTCTTGCCTCTCTTGCCGATGGCGACAGAAAGCTTGTCGTCATCAACAACGACAACCAGCGGACGCTTGTAGTATTTTTCTTTCTCTGCGATCTCTTCTTCCGTCAGTTCCGGATCTGTCATTGGGCTTGCGTAGAAGCAGGCTTTGACATCAGCCGGAGCCAGGGCATTCTTGACAAGTTCGCCGATATCGTCGTTCCATTCGAAAACATCGACTTTCTCGCCCTTGATCTCGCCGATGACCGCCTGCACTCTGGATCCTCTAGGACCGATACATGCGCCGATCGCATCGACATCGTCGTTTCTTGAATAGACAGCCATCTTAGTTCTCTCGCCGGCCTCTCTGGCGATCGCCTTGATCTCAACCAGACCCTGAGCGATTTCCGGAACTTCCTTTTCAAACAGTCTCTTGACAAAGATCGCATCCGCTCTGCTTAAAACGACTTGAGAACCTTTCGAGTTCTTGGATACTTCTTTAATGACGCAGCGAATGCTCTGGCCTTCCTTGTACTGTTCACCAGGGATCTGTTCCGACTTCAGAAGAATACCGATCGTATTCTTGATATCGACAAGAATGAACTTATCTTCAATCGTCTTGATAATACCGGAAATCAGATCGTATTCCTTATCCTTGTATTCATCGTAGACGCGCTGTTTCTCATATTCCTTGATCCTCTGCTTCAGCATCTGCTTGGCAACGTTGATCGAAGTTCTGCCGATCTCATTGAAATCGACTTCTTCCTCGATAATATCGCCTGACTTGGCTTCCGGATTGAGCTTCTTTGCTTCAGAAAGCAGAATATCCAGTGTTTCGTCGAATGTTTCCGTATCGTCATCCACGACCATCAGCTGATGATAAACATGCATCTCGTTTTTTTCGATGGAGACTCTGACCATCGCTTCCGGTGCATCGATGTGTTTCTGATAAGTCTTGGCGATCGCTTCTTTCAGCGTCTCCAGAACGAATTCCGGATCGACTTTACGATCTTCCTCAAACAGCCTCATTCCATCGATAAAGTTCTTATTCTTTAAACTAATGCCACTCATAACCTTTCTCCTTTAAAACTGTACGGCATAACGTATTTTCTTAATCTGACCGTAGTCTACGGAAACATCTTTTGTCCTGTTTTTATCTTTCGTTTCCAAAAGCAGTGTTCCTTCTTCAAAAGACTTCAATGTACCGTAGTACTCTCTCTCCTTTGTCTTGACATAGATATATGCACCTATGGCTTCCAGGAGTTCCTCTTCATTCCTGATCGGTCTTTCAACACCGACCGTAGAAACATCCAGCAGGTAGTTGTCATCGAACTCATCTTCGAACCGATCCAGATGATCCGAGATCTCCTGAGAGATTTTCTCCAGTTCATCCATGTTCAGCTTTTCATCCAGCAGAACGCTTAGTGTCGCATCTTTCTTGTGATACGTCACCTCAAACAGCTTCATGCCTTTCTCCTCAGCAAACTCCTGTAACGACTTTTTAACTCTACTTAGATCCATAATCCTCCAAAACAATAATTAAGGAGCGATTACTCGCTCCTATAATACTCTATTATAATATGCTATCTTTGAAAGTTTTTCAACAGAAAAACATCTTAAACGCTTTTCTCTTCACTGTTTATGTTCGTTCATATGGCCAAGAAACTGCAGAGTTACAGCGGCAATCACAATAAACAGCTCAAGATAAGAATAAGAAGGCAACACCTTGAATATGGTATTCAACGCTAGCAGAAGCAGCAGACAGAAAGCCAACGTTTGATAAACATTCAGTTTCTTTTCTTCCTTTTCTTTTTTCACAACTTCTTCTTTTGCCTCTTCTTCATCTTCGTTGATCAGCTCAACAATATCGGCAGATGTGATAACGCCGACGATCTTGCCAGTCTCTTTGCTTAAGACCGGAATGGAATCTTCGGAGTAGTCAGCCAATGTATCGATAGCTGCTTCCGTGACTTCTTCCTTATCATAGACAAACGGGTAAGAGAGAATGATCTTGTCTTCCAGATCTTCATCCTTTTTGGTGATCAGCAGATCGCGCAAAGTAAGAGCGCCATAGAACTGGCCATCCTTTTCTATGTAAAGAGTCTCAATATTGTCGTTCTCTTCGGCTTCTTCGATCAGCTGTTCGATGGAAGCCTTGATACCTATGCCATGTTCCAGTGTTATATAGTTTGTCGTCATCAGGGAACCGAATTGATTGTCTTTATAGGATTTCAGCAGTTCGATATCGCTCTTTGATTCCGGTTCGATCAAAGAAATGATCTCATCGGCCTTCTTCTGATCAAGTCCTTCCAGAATATCGATTGCATCGTCGGCATCCATTTCTTCCAGAATATCGGCAGCAGATTCGTTTTCCAGTTCAGCAAAGTACTTGTCGACATCTTCATCCAGATAGGCAAATATACGGCTTGTTGCTTCGATACCGATCGCCTTGTACAGTCTTTTTCTTTCTTCAGGAGAAAGATATGTCAGGGCATCGGCAATATCGTTGTCGTGGTAATTGGTCAGCGTCTGAGCAAGCAGTTTTGAATTCCTGGTCTTGCGTATCAGGTCAAAGATCTCTTGTGTATAATTTCTTTCTTCAATGTTTTCTTCGATAATCTTGTTAGCCATGATTTCTCCCTTCTAGATCCACTTTCCGAATCTTCTGATATAAATGGTCTTCATTACCTGTGCAAGCAGAAGATAGATAAGCATCAGTGCCGCAAGCCACAGGACATATATATATGGCAGCGGATGCATATCGAATATATAAGCGATACTTGTCAGACCGATAGCTAGAGTTACCAGTACGACAGTTGAAGTCGACAAGGCCAGTTCCCGGCCGACTTTTGATCCGATAAACGGGAACTTATGCGTTCTGATCGTATGAATGACCAGGGTCTGTGAGATGACACCGAACATAAACCAGCCGCACTGGAAGTATTCCGCTTTCTCGATGTTCTTAAATCCAAAAACATACCAGAGTACCAGGAAGCAGAGGATATCCAGTACCGTTGATGTCAGTCCGAAATAGAACATGAAGGACTTGAGCGATTCGGTGTTCCATTCCATCGGTTTATCGATGTATTCTTCTTCGACATTGTCGTATGGCATGCCAAACTGGGCAAAGTCATTCAGGATGTTCTGTATGAGGATATGCACCGGCTTCAAAGGTAAAAACGGCAGGGCAATTGAAGCAATCAGTACAGATATCATATTCCCGAAGTTTCCGGAAATAGCCATCTTGAGATACTTGTTCATGTTGGCAAAAGTCCTTCTGCCTTCCTTAACGCCTTCATCCAGCACATTCAGATCCTTTTCCAGCAGGATGATATCAGCGACTTCCTTGGCGATATCGACGGCTGTATCAACAGAGATGCCGACATCTGCCTGTTTTAAAGGCGGCGCATCGTTGATACCATCGCCCATATAGCCTACGACATGGCCAAGATCCTGATAGGTCTCAACAATCCGTTTTTTCTGAAGCGGATTGAGCTTGGCAAAAATCTGTGTTTTCTGGCAAGCGCTCTTCAGCTGACCATCATTCATGATTTCGACATCACTGCCCGAATAGGCATAAGTCGTGTCAATACCGATGCGATTGCAGATATTGATTGCAACCGGTTTGGAATCACCGGTCAGCACGACAGTTCTGATACCGTTGTCTTTCAGGGCTTTGATAGCTGAGATAGATGATTCTTTTGGAGGATCGAGGAAACCGATAAAGCCCAGGAGAACCATGTCCTTTTCATCATCCTGCGAAAACTGGTCGATCGCCGGAATCTCGTTTTTCTGAGCGACAGCAATGACTCTGATGCCTTCAGCACCGTTATCTTCCGAAATCTGATAGGCGTTCTTCCTCAACTGTTCATCCATCGGCAATACCTGGCCGTCAACTTCCACAAAGGCACAGTTGGCTATGATCTCATCAACTGCTCCCTTGGTGATCAGCTGTCTTTTCAGTTTGCGGTCACGCAGGACGACTGACATCTTCCTTCTGGCAAAATCAAACGGAATTTCATCCTCCCTGACATAGGAACGTTTCAGATAATCCAGACCTTCTTTTTCTCCTCTGGCAATGATCGCTCTGTCCATCAGGTTCTTGAGACCTGTCTGAAAATAACTGTTGAGAAAAGCGTGGCGCAGCACGCGCAGATCTTCATTTCCTTTCGGATCGAGGTACTTTTCAAGGATGATTTCATCCCGGGTCAAAGTGCCTGTCTTGTCCGTACATAGAATATCCATTTCGCCAAACGTCTGTATCGAGCCAAGCTGCTTGACTATGGTCTTCTTTCTTGACATGGAGATGGCACCTTTAGCCAAAGATGAAGTAATCATGACCGGAAGCATCTCCGGCATAAGACCGACTGCGATGGTGATTGCAAAGATGATGGAATCCAGCAGTACATGCTTGGTAAAGAAATTGGTCAGGAAGATGACGGGTACCATCACCAGCATGAACTTGATCAGCAAGGAAGTGATGGATTCCATGTTCTTGTCAAAGACGGATTTCTCGCCCTGATTGTTGAGTGTCTTGGACATGGTACCGAAATAAGTATTGTTACCGGTCAGCAGAACGATAGCTCTGGCGGAACCGGACACAATATCGCATCCCATGAAACCAATATCAGAAAGATCGGTAATATTGTCGCTTTCTTTCACATAGGTGTATTTTTCCACCGGATTGGATTCACCGGTCAGCTGGGCCTGATCAACGAATAGGTCCTTCGTCTCGATGAAACGAACGTCTCCTGGTATCAGGTCACCTGATCCCAGAATGACAAGATCTCCGGGGACACAGTCTTCGATCGAGATCTGCATTTTCTTGCCCTGTCTGACGACATTGACTTTCGTTACGATCATCTCCTGCAGGGCTTTTGCCGCAGCATCGGATTTCTGTGCCTGTATAAATGAAGTGGCAGATGAAATGAAGACGATGATAATCAGCATGATGATCGTCGCATAGGATGGTGTATCTGCCATGACGACGTCGGTAAAATAGCTGACTGCGACTACCGCCAGCAGAACGATATTGAAAGGATTGATGATTGCTTCTTTGAGTCTGGTGAAGATTGAATTCTCATTCCCTGTGGATATCACATTCGAGCCGTATTTTTCACTTCTTTCTTCGATCTGCTCCTGAGAAAGACCATCATTATTCACAGAAAAAAGATCGAGTACTTCTTCATTTGACATCTCAGAAAAAGATGTCAGTTTCTCCTCGACTTCACTGCTAAATCTTCTCTTGTTTTTTTCCATATAAAAAGCCTCCAGTTAAGGCGGCTTTGCTTTAATCCTGTTTAAAAGAAGTCAGCGAAAGCCGCAAGTTACAGATACACGATAAAGGATTTTCTTCAGCTTCCATTGATAAACCTCTTTCTGTCTTTATTCTATCATCAAAATAAAAAATTGACGTATTTAAACGCCAATTTTCAGTTCTTATATCTTTGCCAGTGACAGAATCTTCAGGATCAGTTCAACGGCCTTTTCTCCGTCTTCCTTGCACCAGAACTCATGGACACCGTGGAAATTCTGCCCTCCGGTTCCAAGGTTCGGACACAGAATGCCGTTCCATGTCAGGCTGGCTCCGTCCGTTCCGCCGCGGATGGCGACTTCTTTATACTCCAGCCCTGTTTCGGCCATGGCCTTCTTGACCAGTTCGATCGGCTCTTCATGGCCTACGAACTTTTCCTTCATGTTGCGGTAACTGTCGGTGATCTGAAGTTCTATCACATTGTACCCGTACTTCTGATTCAAGGTATCGGCAATCCTGCGAAAGTCCTCCTTCTGTTTGTTAAGAAGATCCATGTCGTGGTTACGGATGATATAGGACATCTCCGCCCTTCCGACTTCCCCCTTAAGATCCATCAGCATGTTGAAGCCTTCATAGCCCTCGGTTTTTTCCGGTACAGCGGCCGGATCCATCATTCCATGAAATTCATGAGCTACCTGCAGTGCATTAACCATCTTATCCTTGGCAGAACCCGGATGAACGGAAATGCCGTTGACAGTAATCCTGGCACTTGCGGCATTAAAGTTTTCATACTCGATGCAGTTCGGTTTATCTCCGTCTACGGTATAGGCAAAATCACATGTAAACCGGTCATAATCGAAATGCTGCGTGCCTCTGCCTACTTCTTCATCCGGAGAGAAACAGACTCTGACCGGTGCATGTTTGATTTCCGGATGATTTACCAGTGTCTCCAGTACTTCCATTATGCAGGCAACTCCGGCCTTGTCATCGGCACCGAGAAGCGTATTGCCGTCCGTAACAACCAAAGTCTTTCCGATATAGTCCTTAAGATTCGGAAAACGTTCTACCGTCGTATACAGGTTTTCATTCAGCCGGATATCTTCTCCGTCGTAGTTCTCGATGATACGCGGATTTACATCTGTTCCCGAAGCCTGCTGGGAAGTATCCATATGGGCATTCAGACCGATCGTCAGATACTCCGGATCCCCCGGCAGATAGCCGTAAACATAACAGTACTCATCCAGAACCGTATCTTCCAACCCAAGTCTGTTGAGTTCATCCAGAAGATGCCGAGCCAGTTTCCATTGTCCTGAAGAACTTGGAAAAGTCTCGCTCTCCTCAAAGCTTGTCGTATCGTATTTTACATAATCCAGCAGTTTATCAATCAGCATATTTCTTCCTTTCTAGAACAGCGACATCTGGTTGGAATCGTCAAGACCTTTTAATACACCCAGATCATCCAGCTTCTTCAGCAGCGTCTGAGACAGCTGCGTTCTTTCCATCAGATCTTCCTTGGACAGGAATTCCCTCTCCTGTCTTGCGGCAACGATGGATTCCGCAACGTTATCGCCCAGGCCATCCAGTACCTTAAACGGCGGTATGATCTCTCTTGAATCATCCGGATTCACGGAAAACTCCGTCGCCAGAGACCGATAGAGGTCGATATTGCTCATCCTGTAGCCTCTCGACACCATCTCATAGCAGACCTCAAGCGTATCGAAGATATCCCGCTCCTTCTTGGTGACAGGATTCTCTCTGCTGTTCATCCTGCCCTGAATCTCCTGCATTCTGGCATAGATCGCATCCGCATCCTTGATCATCGTTTCCAGTTCATATGCGTCGCAGCGAAGCGAGAAATAAGATACATAATAGTATTCCGGATGATAGACCTTGAACCAGGCAACTCTTACAGCCATGATACAGTAGGCAACTGCATGGGCTTTCGGGAACATGTATTTGATCTTCTTGCAGGAATCGATATACCACTTCGGAACGTCGTGTTCCAGCATGTCTTTTTCTTCCTCTTCCGTCAGACCCTTACCCTTACGGACATGTTCCATGATGTTGAAAGCACTCAACGGTTCCATCCTGTAACCCATCAGATTGGACATGATATCGTCACGACATCCGATAACGTCCGACAGTCTGATGCCTGAACGGATCAGTTCCTGGGCATTGCCTCTCCAGACATCTGTGCCATGAGACAGACCGGAAATCTGTACCAGTTCCGAGAAAACATGCGGTCTGGTTTCTTCGATGGTGCTGCGCGTATTCAGCGTGCCGAATTCAGGCAGACCTGCAGCACCTGTTTCTTCCTTGTAATGAGGATTTACGATATTCAATGCCTTTGTCGAATAGAACAGAGACAGTACCTTTTCATCATTCATCGGTATTGTCTTGACATCGATACCGGAAAGATCTTCAAAAAGACGCATGGCAGTCGGATCATCATGACCAAGCAGGTCGAATTTCAGAAGATTGTCGGAATAGTCGTGATATTCGAAATGTGTCGATTTCCAGGCTGCATTCTTGTCGTTGGCCGGATACTGGATCGGCGTAACATCTTCGATCTCCATGTCGTCAGGCAGAACGACGATACCTCCTGCGTGCTGTCCTGTGGTACGTTTTACCTCCTGACAGCCGGAAGCCAGACGCTGACGCTGGGCTCTGGACATATTTGTGATTCCCTTATCTTCACAATAACCGGAAACATAGCCGAAAGCGGTCTTCTCCTGAACGGTCAGAACCGTTCCCGCTCTAAAGACATTGTTAGGACCGAAGATCTCTCTGGTAAACAGGTGCGCGCTAGGCTGATAGACACCTGAGAAGTTCAGGTCGATATCCGGAATCTTGTCCCCGTTGAATCCAAGGAAGGTCTCGAAAGGAATGTTCTGTCCTTCTCCCTTCATTCTGGAACCGCAGTCTGGACAGTCTTTATCCGGTAGGTCATATCCCGATGCGACATCATGCATCCAGATCAGCTTATGGCATTTCGGACAGATGTAGTGCGGAGGCAGAGGATTGACTTCCGTGATATCCGATAAGGTTGCGACCAGAGACGATCCTACGGATCCTCTTGATCCGACGATATATCCGTCATCATTGGAACGCTTGATCAGAAGATGGCATACGAAGTAAATGACGCCGTAGCCGTTTCCGATAATGGCATTCAGTTCCGTTTCAATCCGTTTTTCAATCGATTCATCCAGATCATCGCCGTATATGCGATGAGCATTATAATAGACGAATTCCCGCAGATACTGATCCGCAGAAATCACATCGTGTTTTTCCGTAAACGGATCTTCGATGATATTGCACTTACGGGCGACGGCAATCGCGTCCGTAATCTTCGGAGGCCTCAGTTCATCCTTGAACGGCTTGATGTTGTCGCACATGTCAGCGATCCTGTTGGTATTGTTTATGACCATGTCGCGGATCAGTTTCTCATCCTTCAGCCATGCGAAAGCTTCCAGCATTTCTTTCGTGTTGAAGAAGTGCTGGTCGGCAGTGATCTGCTTCTCCCTTTTTTCCTTGTCGAAGATGTACAGCGGGTGATGCGCTCCGCCGATCGCCTGAGCCGAGATATAGACATCTCTTAGGATCTTTTCATCCTTCTTGACATAGTGGGCATCACCGGTCGCGACTACGATCTTGTTCTGAGCCAGTGCCTCATCGATGATATCTCTCAGATAATCCATCAGTCTTTCTTTCGTAAAGAGTTCACGGTCTTCATAAAGGAAACGGTAGTTCTCCAGAGGCTGTATCTCGATATAGTCGTAGAAGGCGATCGTCCTGGCAAGTTCTTCTTTTGACCTCGTTGAAGCGATTTCGAACACTTCTCCGTTAAAACACGCCGATCCGATCAGCAGATTTCTGCGGTTGGCATTGATCGTCTCCTTGAAAATACGCGGTTCGGCAATGAACTCGGAATTCGCATCTTTCGTGTTGGCCTTGCCAAAAACGGCCAGCGTTTCGGTATTAGACACCGATACCAGTTTAAACAGATCCTTTAAGCCTTCGTCGTTTTTGCACAGTACCGTCGTATGGAATGCTCTGTTCTTGACAAAAGCATCCTTGTCCTGGAAGTTCTTCAGATCATTCAGGGTCATGACACCGTTCTTGTTAAGATCTTTCAGCATGAAACTGAATACTTGTCCCAGTACATCCGCATCGTAGTTCGCCCTGTGGGCGACTTCTTCGTCATAAGGAATATTGTATGCCCGGCACATATTGCCTAAACGGTACGCTCTTCTGTTCTTTAGCAGGGAACGGGATAGATCCAGGGTATCGATGACCGCATTTGTCAGTGGCGGTTCATTGATTCTTTCCAGTTCGGAATTCAGGAAACCGAAGTCGAATGCCGCATTGTGAGCTACCAGAACTCTTCCCTTGATAAAATCCAGTATCTCTTTCTTGACTTCAGAAAAGCTCCCGGCATTGCGCAGATCGCTTTCGGAAATATGGGTCAGATTCTTGATGTTCAGTGAAAGTGATACAGGCGGTTTGATGAAAATATCCTTCTGTTCAATGACCGTCCCTCTTCTCATCAGAACCGCACCGAATTCAATGATATAGTCGTATCTTGTAGAAAGACCGGTTGTTTCCAGGTCGAACACCACATATTCTTCTTCGCTTAACAGATGATCCGTAGCATTGTATACGATATTCAGCTCAGGAGAAACCATGTTCATCTCGCAGCCGTAAAGCAGCTTGAAATCAGGTTTTTCATCCTTTGCCTTCTTCATGATGTTCTTGTATGCCGTCTGGGCTTCATGGAAACCCTGCAGGCAGAGATGATCCGTGATCGCTACGGCTCTATGCCCCATGGCATAGGCTGCATTTACGACTTCGGTCGGCGATGATACGCCATCCATCTCCGAAAGCTTGGTATGCATGTGCAGTTCAACGCGCTTTTCTTTTTCATCATCTACAAGCGGTGAGATATCGTCGATGAACTCGATCTGATCCGGTTCAAACAGGTAGTCGTTGGCATAACTGTCGAAACGGTAGTTGCCATAGAAGACGGCGCACTGTCCTTCTTTGTTGGCCTTGAGAATGTCCTTGGTGAATCTTTTTCCTTCCACCAGTTTTACCACAACGGCATTGTCTTCATCCTTAACATAGATCGTCTGAATCAGCGTTCCTGTTCTGGTTTCTCTTTCATCAATCTTAAACATTTCACCCTGAAATCTGACATTGTAAAGGGTATCGACCATGTCGTCGATCCTGACTGGAGTGTATTCCTTGTTTTTAGGACGGTAGTATGTCTTCCTTTCCGGCTTGATTTCTTCTTCTTTATGTACGACAGGAAGGGCTTCTCTTTCTTCTATGACGTTGTGCTCTTCCTTGTTTTTCAGCTTCATCGCGATATTCTTGCGGTATCCCAGATCATAGAAAAACAGCTTCAGATCATCGATGCTGCTGTAATCCTTCTCGAAAGCCTCCTGTTCCGTATAGGACAGTACGAACCCGTCGTCACTGATCACCGGGACACAGGAAACAAAGAGATTGTTCTCTCTTCTGTATTCTTCCAGATACAAATTGATTTCCCTGATCGGCAGTTCCTGATCCTTCGCCTTGAGATAAAGCTTCAGATTCTCTACGCCCTGTTCCTCGAAGAACGCCAGCAAATCCTTATACAGACCGTATGGAAGCACACAGCCGTTCTCCGCCCTGATGATCGTAAAGTTCTTGCCTTTCTGATACAGAACGCCCGTGATCTGAAAATCGTTAAAATATGCGGCTTTATCCGCATTGTATCCAAATCTTTCAATGATTTTACTTACGTCAAAACTCATAACTGCACCAGTTTTCTTAATGCGTCTTTTGCAGCGTTTTTCTGTGCCTGCTTCTTGCTGGAACCCTTTCCATATCCGTAGGTCAGGCCGTCGATCTTGACTGCCACTTCGAATTCCGGACTGTTGTTCGGTCCTTCTACGGAGATCGTTTCATAAACGATCGATTTCCGGGAATCGGCTTGCACATATTCCTGCAGTCTCGTCTTATAGTCATACGTACTCTCATCCGTTTCCCGGATATGTTCGCCCATCAGATCATCCAGAAGAGCGAATGCCGTTTCCTGTCCCTGGTCCAGATAAACCGCACCGATGAATGCCTCGAACATGTCCGCCATGATCGAATCCCTGGTTCTGCCTCCGGTCTTTTCTTCTCCTGCGCCCAGCAGAAGAAAAACATTCAGATCATTCTCCCTGACGATCTGCGCCAGAGCCTTTTCCGATACCAGATTGGATCTTCTGGTAGACATCAGTCCCTCCGGCAAGGCAGGCTGTATCTCAAAAAGACGCTGCGCACTGTAAACCTGCAATACGGCATCTCCCATGAACTCCAGTCTCTCGTTGTTGCCGTTAGGGGTTTTATGTTCGTTCACATAGGAAGAATGTACAAAAGCCTGAGAAATCAGTTCCCTGTCCCTGTATGGTATTCCATGTAAATCAAGAAAATCAAAAACGCTCATATCGTTATTATACCTTAGCTGATATAGTTTGCGGCAGCGATTTCCTCGATTTTTTCATAGTATTTTCTGAAGTCTTCCCGGTCCTGATTCCGGCATATGCAATGGGCGTCTTCTCTGGCGGCATCGATGAACCTGGTATCTTCAATCAGATTGCCGAGAATGAAGGCCGGAAGACCGCTCTGTCTTGTTCCCAGGATATCTCCGGGGCCTCTTAATTTCAGATCCTCATAGGAAATCTCGAATCCGTCGTTCGTTTTACATAGCACATTCAGCCTGTTTCTGACGCTTTCATCCTTGCTGTTTGTCAGCAGATAACAGGTTCCTTCAATGTCGGATCTCTGTATCCTTCCTCTCAGCTGATGCAGCTGCGACAAACCGAAACGGTCGGCATCGTAAATCACCATGACTGTTGCATTCGGTACATTGACGCCTACTTCTACGACGGTAGTCGATATCAGAATCTGTATTTCGTTCCTGGAAAATCGGTCCATGATCTCGTCTTTCTCTTCGCTGCTTAGCCTTCCATGCATCAAAGCCGTCTTGTATGGCTCTAAAACGCTTTTTAAAGCCTCGTACAGGCCGTTAACGTCCTTTGCCTGATAAGAGTCGTTTCTATCGATTGCCGCCGCTATGACGTATATCTGTCTTCCCTGCGAAAGATGCGCTTTAATCTCATCCAGGACATCGGCGATGCTGTTCTTTTCTATCAGGAACGTCCTGCATCCTTTTCTTCCTGAAGGCATGGTAGCGATCGTAGAGATATCCATGTCTCCGTAGATGGAAGAAGCAAGCGTTCTCGGGATCGGTGTAGCGGACATCAGTATGAAATCGCAGTTCTCTCCCTTATCCTTTAACGCCTGTCTTTGTTTTACTCCAAAACGGTGCTGTTCGTCCGCAATGACAAGTCCAAGCTTTCGATACGCAACATCTTTCGAAAACAATGCATGGGTTCCGACAACGATGTCAATGTCTCCTTCAGCCAGCCGGTTCTTTACTGTTCTTTCATCGTTCATCGCACCATATAAAAGACCCGTCCTGACGCCATACGGTTCCAGATACTTCTTTAAGGATTCATAATGCTGTTTCGCAAGGATCTCAGTCGGAGCCATCAGAGCCCCCTGATAGCCTGCTAGATAGTTGGCGTACAGACCGATCATGGCTACGGCAGTCTTTCCCGATCCTACTTCTCCCTGTACCAGACGGTACATCGTATTCCCGGAAGACAGGTCATTGAGGATATCGTCCTTGGCCTTGCTTTGGTCTTCCGTCAGTTCAAACGGAAACGATCCGATAAACCGCTCGACTGAATCAGCACTGAACACTTTCTTTTCTTTGCCATTTCTGGTCGTATCGTTCTTCAGGATATCCAATGCAACATAGAATCTCAGGAATTCTTCATATTTCAGCCTGCTGATGGATTTTGCCAGAAGGTCTTTACTTTCCGGATCATGAATGTTTCTGATAGCCGTATCATGATCGATCAGACGATGCCTCTCTGCCAGTTCCTGCGGCATACAGTCAGGTTCTGCCTTCCCTTTTTCCATCACGAACTGGATCAGTTTCCGGATATCGTTCTGTGCAATGCCCTCTTTTAGGGAATAGCAGGGAATGATACTGCCTAGGATGTTTCTGGTATAGTAGCTGCTGGCGGTGATCTTGTTGCTTCCGTCGTATCTGCCGATGATCGTTATCTCTTCGTTCATGTCGATGTTGCGGATCCACGGGCGGTTGAAGATGGTAACCGTAAATACCTCTTCCTCATACATGACCTTGAAACGGGTCGTAGTCAGTTTTCCCTTTCTGAATGTACTTGGAAAGCTTACCAATTCACCGACAAAACAGATCTGGTTTCCGATCTTAAAGTCTTTTATTTCCGTTTTTTCATAGTTTTCATAACGGAACGGGTAATAACTTAAAACATCCTCTACCGTGTGTAGATCAAGCTTCTCTGCGATTTCTTTTCTCTTGGGAGTCAGTTTTAACTCGCTTAGGTCCATATACATATTTTATCAAATAGCCGGTTTTATGTTAAAATAAATGAGCATCCCCGAATGGCGGAATTGGCAGACGCGCACGACTCAAAATCGTGAGGAGAAATCCGTGTCGGTTCGACCCCGACTTCGGGGACCAGAGAATGTGAAAAGTACGGAATCATCCGTACTTTTTTCTTGTCTGTCATGTCTGAGCTGCACTTAATCGATCCCTGTCACCGGTATCTGATAAGAAGTGACCGGAATCCTGACAAGTTCCGCTCCAGGAGTCGGCGTCGGTGAAGATGCCTCCTTCACTGTCAAAGTCGTCTCGACTTTTCCGTCATCGAAATTGACAGCGATGATATGAGGTCTTTCCGAAAGTCTGTTCAAGACAGATCCCTTGTATGATCATCTTAATGATCGCTCATTTGAAGAGAACTTTCACCAGCAGCAGTCCGAGAAAATTGTTGAGACAATGAGGAACATAACTGACGAGACAGTTTCCGGATCTTAGGAATGCAAGTGCATAGAAGACGGCGTCATAGAAGACTCCGAAGAGATCATAGAATACTATCGCCTGACTGCCGGTCGCAATATGCGCCAGTGCGAAGAGAGTTGCCGAACCAATCAGACATACCGTCGTCGGAAGGATCTTGATGCCTTTACCGAAAAGGAATCCGCGGAATGCAATCTCCTCTCCCAGGACCGTGATCGCACTTGTCAGTCCCCAGGTCAGGAAATTGCCGAGATCCATTTCTAGACTCGTCCTTCCGATCACGTGTTCGATGTATTGCCTGTAAAAGTCTTCAAAGAAAAGCTTTCCACAGATCAAAACCGCTATCGTGAGAACTACCGGCAGCAGGACCCACAGCAGGACCTGCGGTTTTTTCAGATCGTTCGGAAACGTCCTGAAACGCAGTCCGGATTCATCATCCGGAGTTTTTTCGAGAGCTTCCACAATAAAAAATGAAGCGATGCCAACAATAAGCGCATAGCCGGAAAACAATGATCCCGGCAGGATCAGTTTGGTCACTATCATGACGGTCATCATAGCGATTCCGGCCAGCGTGACCATCGTACCTTTGTTTTTCAATGTTGATTTTTCCATACAATCTCTCCTTTTATATTCATAACGCTCCCATCAATCCTCCGGCTGCCGTGTCGAGAATCTTTCTCATCGATCCTTCATTATATTCGATGGCATTGTTCGCTACGAGACTGGCATATCCGTGAACCATGGCAAACAGTATCTCGAAGCATTCCATGGCCTGCGCCTGGTCCATCTCCATATCCCTGGCAGCTGCAAAAATTATCGAATCATCGACATTATCACGTATCAGATCGATGAGATTAAACCCGTCAAATCGTCCGGACTGAAACAGAAAGCGAAACAGCTGAGGCTCTTCATCAGCAAATCTTATATACCTCAGTCCTATCTCCATGAAGTCATCATCCGCAAGGATATATCCCGTATGAAACATATCTGCCCTTTCATATGTCAGATCCGTCAGTTCTTTCAGATTCGGAAACTGATACATGATAGGCTGTGTTGAACAGCCAAGTTCATCAGCCAGTCTTCTGACAGTCAGAGCAGACGATCCCTCCCTTCTGATCAGTTGGAAGGCTGCTTCGATCATTTCATCTTTTGTCGTCGTCGGTTTCCTGGGCATAACGTCACCTATACTATAACATATGTTATTATATTCAATCTTTTTTAAGTTATCAAGCTGAAGTCATCATGTTCAATCAGAGTCTGTTCTTGATAAAAAGAAAAAGCACAGTGTATTCTGTGCTCTAGATAGTATTCCGCCTTTCCTAAAGGCATATATATCCTCTCCATCCACGTACCGAATAATAAGAGTCGGCTCCGTTATGGAAAGTGAAGACTCTGCCATATCGCCGTTCACAGAATAACGCCCCTCCCTTGTCTCTTACATCCGCAGGCGTATCGATCCAGCTGGAAGTCTTCAGATCAAATTCACCAAGTTCCTGCAGTCTGCGGTAAAGCACCTCGTTCATCAGTTCAACACCCATTTTCTGAGCCTGAGCCAGAGCACTTCCTGCAGGGGGATTCTTGCTGCGTTTCAGCAGAGCTTCTTCATCATAGCATAGACTTCTTCGCCCGGAAGGCGTTTCCATGCTGCAGTCACAGAAAATCAGCTTTCCAGAATCTGTATCGCTGCCGATTACATCCGGTTCTCCACCGCTTTCTTCCATCTGTTTCAGAATCTCCAGCATCCCCGGATGATCCTGCAGACGTTTTTCGACATCTTCCCATTTCAGATCCTGATGGCGGTTCATATTCTCAAGGAATCTGTTCTTTAACGTTTCAAGCATATTGTTTTCTCCTTTTCTCCTTTTCTCGTTGATTATTTATGGAGGAATCATTCAGGTATTATCCAGTTTACAGTCTGTGAATTCTTTCCTTTCACCTTTTCAAAACCCAGACTTTCATAAAGATGAATCGCCGGCCTGTTACCGACATCTACATGAAGTCTCATCTTTTTTGGACGGTTTCCTTCAATGGCTGCCGCCATCAGTTTCCTTCCCCATCCTTTTCTTCGATGCTGTTTCATCACCACAATGTCGAACGGTTCGTTCTCATCAAAACACTTCGTGATGTCAAGATAACCGACAACAGTCCCGTCGTCTACAGCCAGATAAACGTTAAAACGTTCTTCTGCTTCCGCCACTTTCTCCCCTGTCCAGTAACGATCCGTATCGTGCATGGCAAAATACTGTTCCTTGTACTGTTCCGATAAAGACTCTATTCCGGAAGTATCGACAAAGACCGGACGATCCGTAAGAAGCATCTGCTGCTGTTCTTCGTCAAAATAAGCATCTTTTTCTTTTAATATCTCTTTCAACAGAACATTCTCCGGATTGAAGACAAAGTCGACCTGAAATCCCGGATAATTCATCTGCAGATAGTCGAACAGTTCCCGATAAGCGGACTCCTCACGGCAAAGGCATACGAGCAGTTCCATGTATCTTTCTTCTTCACTAATCAGAAACAGAAAGAGACCTGTTAATTCATTGTCTCCGTCATAAACCCCGAAAATATGCTCGTTCGGTTTATCGTCAGCTTTCTGAAAAGCGGCGATCACTTCATCGTTATCTGAAAATGCCGGATTCGAAAAATCAGGATCATCATTGATCTGCTTTATGTAATCCGGATTGCAATTGGCTGCATTGAGTTCTTTGATCATAGATCGTTATTCAAATCTGGCATCCCTTAACGGTTCATCCCATAAGATAGAAGCATTGTTTTCTTTGACAATATCGTCAACGATTTCCCGAAATTGCTGCAGGTATTCCTTTTCTTTCTTCTTTGATCTTCTGCCTTTACCGGCATATAGTTCCCTCTCGAAATAGGCGTCATAGGATACCGCATAGTCTTCTTCATCTCTATGAGGAAAAAAGGCAACGGCTGCTTTGTATATGATCGACCCTGCTTCCGAATCGCTGATCAACATGACAAGCGCTCCATTGCGCTGTACACCGGAAAACACGGCATCCGCCTTAAAATACTGTGCATAGACATTGATTACCATATGTTAACCTCCAGTGTCCTATCCTTGAATGCAGGTTCCGTTTTATTCAGCTTGGTATTCGAATACGGCGACAAAATCGGCACTCCCATCAAATTCAACAGTGATTTCAGCTTCTGTTGAATAGTCTTCTCCATTTTTCATCCATTTAACGAATGTCCAGTCTTCTCCGTCTTCGACAGATACGGCTGTCAACGTATAGACAGTCGGTTCATAAAGACTCAGGATCATCGAGGATACCGGTTCTTTCGCGACAAAGGCATCTTCTGCATCCGATACTGCCGTGAATTGTCCCAGGCCTTCCGTATTGATATTGACGGCAATCGAAGCTTCTTCGATTTCCGTAAGTTTAAGATGATAAGTCTTTCCGCCTTCCACTTCAAACAGGATGCCGTCTTCTCCTTCTTCCGAAACAGTTACGACATAATGTCCATCCATATAGTCGGGAACAATATCTCCATGCAGGGAATTTCCTTCCTGCAGGATATACCAGCCGTACATGTCTTCATCCACCATGCAGCCGACATACCAGCCGGGATATTCTTCTTCATTGTCGGTTTTAAAGATGCTGACAAGATTTCCATTTTCATCGGAAAAGAAACCTTCGCGTGTCCATTCCTTTATTTCTTCCTGCGGCTGACTGTCTGAACCGGAACAGGCCGTAACACCAAAAACCATCAATACAGTCAATAATAAGCAAACTAGCTTCTTCATTTTACAATTCCTCCGCTATCTTCTTTATTGCTTTCCAGTCTTCTCTGGTCATAATATTGGTCTCATCTTCTTCAACTGTTCCGAAACGGGTTTCATAGGTTCCGTAGGCGTAATGTCTGAATCCGCATTTTTCCTGTACTCTCTGCGACTGCTGATTGCTTAAAAAATGACCGCAGAGGATCGCATCCAGCTTCACTTCTTCAAACAGATAACGGATCGTTTCCTTTACCGCTTCAGGCATCAGCCCTCTGCCCCAGTAATTCTTAGAAAGCACATAGCCGATCTCCCGGCATTTCTTGTCCTTAAGTTCAGGAAACTTATCCTCATCGTATTCTTCAATTCCTAAAGAACCAACGACCTTTCCCTGATATTCCAGAGCAAAAGTCCTTTTCTTGCCGATAAATGAATCCAGAATCATCTGTGTATCATCCTTGTTTTGATGAGGCAGCCATCCGGCCATCTGTCCGACACCGTCTACCGAAGCGTATTCAAAAAAGTCATCCAGATCTTCTTTCCGCCATGGGCGCATGATCAGACGTTCGGTTTTTAATACGGTATTACTGATATCGATTTCGGCATTCATGACAGGTACCTTAAAACTACAGAATTCATTTTACCACATTATGAACCTCGTTTTTTCTAATGGATCATAAGTCTTTCTATTAAAAATCCTCTTTTCAGAGGATTTTTCTTGAATCAAGCTACTTCTACGATACCGTTTTCCTTAACCGTTATCATCATGCCGTCCTTGACATAATCCAGAAACTCTTCTCCCAGTTCATCAATGACCGGCATGGAAGCATCCGACCAGACGCTGGCCAGAACGGCACCTGCACAGGCAAGAGAATCGATGCGGTTGGCAAACAGCATGCATCCGGGATTTCTTTTCATTTCGCATGAACAATACAGAACCAGACCTCCGGTCGTAGACCCGATGGTCTGAGGAAGGCATAATGCTTTTCCGGCAATCGGTTTGCCATAGAGATCAGGATTGTTCTGATCGGAAACCTTTGCGCTCTTATCGCCGAACTGCAGGGCTTTCTGCAGGGATGCAAGCGTATTGAAACCGCCATGGGTAACTACCGCTTCACAGGTACAGACGCCAGGCGTGACGACTCTTCCTTTAAACTCTTTCATCTTAATTTCCTCCTTTGCAAAGCTGCAAGACGATTTCATCATCGGTATAGTATCTTGATGACGTATAGGTTCTCAGTTTATTGCTTGAGGTGATCACCGGCATTTTGCCGCATAACGGATTATTCATATACATCAGCGGACAGATATAAGAAAGAATAATACCGGTCTTTTCCAGTCTTGGGTAATATTCCGTTTTCTTGAATTCCTTAATCACTGCCGGTGCTGCCGTAAAGACGGTCGGAATCAGGACCTGCGGATTACCGTATTTCTTCAGGTTTTCTTCAATCGCATCGGTCCAGTCTTTCAGCTGCTGCAAAGACATGTGCGGACAGCCCATGAAACAGAGTCTAGGTTTTGCTTCCTTGTCTTTCCAGATAACAGGATAAGAATCATATACTCTTTGCAGTTCCGCATCGTCGATCACATACTCTTTGGCATTTTCCTTGATCAGCGATTTTCCCTGTTCTTTCGCTTCCGGAGTCAGCCTGTCGATGTGATAAAGACCTACCGCTCCATTGGAAGCCGTGGCAGCACCGAAATCCTTCAGATAAGTACAGGCCTTCTCATCCAGCTCTGTACCCAGCCATTTGTCTAGCCCGATCACATATGGGACATCCTCCATGACCTTCATGCCGATGGCGCTACCCAAGAGCTGCGCTTCCGGTTTCTTTGTCGTTTCTATTTTTATGATCCAATCGGCCTTCCTTCCCTCGTCCGTTAGAAGACCGAAATAAGGCACACAGCCGACAATCGAACCCATGATGTCGATAATTCCCGAATTGCGGTTGCACCTGGCTCCCAGGACGGAATTGGCGTAGACGACGGCCGACGACTCCGACCAGGAGAGGACATCGCCTTTCTTAGGTGTATTTCCCACTTCAGACATGTAGCAGGTGCAGGTAAACGCATCGTCTTCCAGAAGGCCTAGCTTCTTCAGCTGTTTCTCATAGAAATCCTGCTTGCTGTACATAAAATGTTTGAATACGATATTCTGCAGAAATGTCGTAGGGACATTTGGATCGAGAGGTCTCGGGTCTACGGTAAACTTCTGCCCGGATACGACTCCTTCCTGTAGAAGCGTATCCATCAGTCTGTAGACCGGATCCATGACACCCAGGCCAAAGGATGTGACCAGATGATTGTAGTCGGAAGTTACTTCGGCCATCTTAGTGGCATCGAAGGCTTCTCCGTACATCACCAGAGTCTTCATGACTTTGGCTAGGATTTCTCCCTGTTTTCCGTCAAGAATATCCTGCTGTTTCTTTGTCAGTTTCATAAGTAACGCTCCTATATTTTCATCGCAACTTCATATGCGCGCCAGATGACGGTTCTAAGATTGCCTACATCTTTGCAGTCTCCGACCAGTTTGACTTTTCCGGATTCTTTCACCAATGGCGCAGGCACATAGCCGACGGAAGAAATGACCGTATCGCAAGGTATCGTCATATCTTTGCCGTCTCTTGTGCAGATAATCTCCCTGTCTCTAACTTCTTTCAGTGAAGTTTCCAGATAAACAGGGATGCGGTGCAGTTCAAACCATTCTCTCAGATAGGAAGAATTGGCCAGACAGACACCGCTCTGGGCAATCAGATCGTCCTTCATCTCGACGATCGAAACGTCTTTTCCTTCCAGTGCCAGTTCATAGGCGATCTCGCAGCCTGTAAGACCGCCTCCCACCACAACTACCCGCTTTCCTGTTTCCTTGTTTTTCAGATATTCACAGGCTTCAACTGTTTTTTTGAAACCGGGTACATTCAGTTTTCTCGCAACCGCACCGGTCGCAACGACGATATCCTTTCCGTTGAATCTTTCCAGATCCGTTATTCTTTCATTTAGATGGATCTCGATATCGAGGTCTTTCATCTTTTTTCTGTACCATTTCAGCAGATCCCTAAGCTTGCCCTTGTAAGATTCGCTGCTGGCAGGAATGAACGTACCTCCCAGCTGATCGGACGCTTCATAGATGATCGGATTGTGTCCTCTGAGTTTCAGCACTCTTGCCGTTTCCATACCGCCGATACCGCCGCCGACGATGATAACATCTTTAGGCTGATCCGTTTTCCTGATGTAGTGCTTATCTGTCTGCATCGTTTCCGCATTGACGGCACATCTGGCAAGATGCAGAGAATCGTAGAGTTCCTGATCGTTTGGAACACCCTTGTAGTGGCACATGTTGAAACAGCCGTTGTGGCAAAGAATGCAAGGCCGTATGTCATCCATCTCATCGTTCATCAGCTTACTGATCCATTCACTGTCCGCAAGGAACTGTCGGGCAAAACCGGCACCGTCGATCTTTCCTTCCCTGATCGATTCTGCCGCCGTTTCAGGATCCAGCCTTCCTGCTGCTACCACCGGAATGCTGCAGAACTTCCTGATATGCTCTACGTCTTTCAGATTACAGTTTTCCGGCATGTAGATAGGCGGGTGTGCCCAATACCAGGCATCATATGTACCATTGTCGCAGTTCAGCATGTCATACCCTGCTTCTTCAAGGAATTTCACCGCTTCTTCGGACTCTTTCATATCTCTTCCCACTTCCGTATATTCTTCTCCAGGCAGGGCTCCTTTACGGAAATCCTTTGTCTTGGATACAACGGAATATCTTAACGATACCGGGAAGTCATTTCCACATTCTTTTTTGATCGCCTTAACGATCTCGGCCGCAAAACGGTAGCGGTTCTGTAAAGATCCGCCGTATTCATCCTGCCGTTTATTGACATATTTCAATGTAAACTGATCCAGCAGATATCCTTCATGCACTGCATGGATCTCTACCCCATCAACGCCCGCATACTGCAGCTTTTTTGCCGTTTTCGCAAAAGCATCGATAAACTCCTGTATCTCGGCTTTGCTCATTTCTCTCGACGGTACCTTATCCGACCATCTGTTCGGACTTTCCGATGCACTGGCGGTGATCTTGTCCAGATCCATAAACGGTTTGGAAACTGCCCTTAGCAGCTTATTCGTATACAGCGTTTCCATCATTTTGGAAATGGTAAATGAACGTCCGAAACCGGCTGTCAGTTGAATAAACAGTTTCGCTCCGGTCTTATGGAATTCCGGCATCCATTTTTTCAGATCTTCATACATCTTATCGTTCTTGTACAGCCACTGACCGAACATCGGATTATAGACAGGCTGACATCCCGGAAGCAGCAGACCGCAGTTGTTTTTAGCTACCTGCAGGATAAACTCCGCACCTGCCTTGTCAAAATGATTGTTTTCCATCCAGCCCAGAAGATTCGTCCCTCCCATTGAAGTCAGAACGAAGCGGTTCTTGATTTCAACATTTCCGATCTTCCAGGGTGTAAACAAAGGCTCATAGATTGTTTTCATTTTACCCATCGTAAAACTCCTTATATTGTGAATATTTTAACATATTTGTTAATCCGGGAAAATAAAAATGCCTTTCGGCATTCTTTCGGTCTATTTCTTTTTGATCGGATGACGGATGACTGTCCTCAGTTTTACAGGATCGGTTTTTCTGGCATCAGATAGATAGATCTCATGGTGCATACGCCGATCGGTAATATCAAGAACACATCCCTGTTCTTCCATAAACCGATGCATCTTTTCTACCGTAGCCGGTTCATTGTCATACGGTCCCATGTGCATGCACTGGACACAGATACCTTCGTCATACGTGAAGAATTCCACCTTGGAAAAATCTGTTTTCTTTTTTCTGGTTGCTTCATTTGCTGCCCAATCGAAGTCTTCTTTTTTGACGAAGTCAGGCAAGCGGATAACGGAATACCACCGGAACTCATCTTTATGAGCGTAATCGACCCCCTGAACGCCTTCCTGCCACCAGAAACCTTCCAGAGGAGGTACGACATAATCGAAATAGCCGTCGATCTGATGATCTCCTTTTTTGCTCATCTTGATGGTAAAGGCAATCCCGTAAAGCAGGCCTATCGACTGCTTATATTCGCCGTCTTCCGCATTCGGATCGCCGCTTCCGCGCACTGCTATGTAGTTCATCTTCGGTACATCGACAATACCGGGCTGATCTTTCGGCAGATAGAATTCACTGTATTCTTTCTTAAAGTCGAACGCCATACATTACTCCCTATCCTCATGCAGGATCTTTTCGAATTCCGGTTTCAGGCCTCTGTCTTTTCCTGTTACGAAGTAGTTCTGAGGCATGTCGTAGCCTGGAAGCGGATTGCCTTCTACGATCAGCGGTCCTTTTTCCGTAATCGCAATATCCCAGCCGACATAACGGATGTGCTTTTCAATCAGAGCGGCTTTCTTGCACAGTTCCAGTGCTTCCTTGAAATACGGTACCTTGAAGCCGATCAGTTTCATCCCGCTCAAAGGATGCTTTGTATAAGTGGAAATCGTCTTGTCCGACCAGCACGGATGGATGATCTCACCTTCATCCGATAACACGGTATAGATCCCACCTGCTCCGACGTTGTCTACAGGAAGCTCGCTGGTTCCGATCCGCTGAATGACATACATGATATGCGGAACATTTTTTTTATCCAGCAAAGTGGTAACTCTGACGGTATTGATTGAATAAGGATTCAGCAGATTCATCTCTTCGTTCTGAATAATGGAATCTTCCACAAACAGTTTGTTTTCTTTCAGATATGCATAAATCTCCTGAAGATCAGAATCCTCGTTTATTTCGATGTTCCTGTATATTCCCTTTCCGGAGCAGGAATCCGCAGGCTTGGCAAAGAAACGGTCCTTTCCCTTGCAGAACTTCTCGAAATCCTCATAGGAAGAACCGGTTATATCCAGGAAATCCCTTCCCAGCAGGTCCGCAAAGATCTGATTGAACTTCAGTTTATCGTTAAACAGTTCCCTGTATTCCGGATCATTCAGCGTTTTGAACAAAGACTGGGAATAATCGAAGTTTACATAAGTATCACGGTCTTTTTGCGGTTTACCGACAAAATGGAACAGATTGTATTCCATGTAGCCTACATGATCCTTCAGGATGCATCTTGCCATGTCGATCAGAATCACAAAAACAGGTTTGCCGGAATATCTGTGTACTTCTTTTGCGTTGTTCAGCATTCTTTCGATGCTGGATAATTCAAATCTTTCGAATATGGATGCCATACCAATATTATACAAAAAAGCGCCAGTTAGTGCTTCTCTTAGTTTATAATATGGTTAAGAGAGGAAATGCCATGATCAATAAATATACCCTTAGCAGAGCACAGAATATCCGTTATATCAGAGATCATCTGGATGCTTTCGTCAAGAACAGTCTTGCACTGTCGAGATACAGCGATGAAGATCCGTTAAGAGAGACGGCAAGGAAGAATTTTGAAGAAGCTTACGAGTATATCATGGAACGCCAGGATGTGGAGAACGATTACAGATGTCTTCTGACCCTGCACGAAACGCTGATGAAAGATCTGGACAGCGGCATCAAGTCGGAACTTACGGAGCAGCAGATCGATGAACTGAATGAGATGATCAATCAGCCGGCCAAGGCCAACACCGAAATTGCGATCGATGTAATGCTATATATTCTGGATAAAAGACTCTTCTCGGATGGCGATGTCAGAGCCGCTCTCATGTTCGCCAACAAGATCATGATCGATTCCGGGTGCGGCATTATTACCGTTACGGAAAATAACAAGGATGTTTTCAGAGAGAAACTCAAGGAATACAAAAACAATAAGGATTACGACATCAAGGACTGGATCTACAAATACTGTATCAAAGGTCCTAAACTCGATCACTAAGCCTCTGTTAAAGAGGTTTTTATATTATAATTGATAATATGAATACCAGGAGATTAACCACAATTTCCATGCTGATGGCGCTCTATGTCGTCCTGAGCATCATGACACCGGTCAAAGTCGCCAACTTCAAGTTTACTTTTGAAGCTTTTCCGATTCTTGTTGCCGGGCTTCTGTTTGGACCATTGGATGGTCTTTATGTCGGAGGTATCGGTTCATTCATCTACCAGCTTTTGTTTTCGGGATACGGAATCACCGCCACGACTCCTTTATGGATACTGCCGCATGCCTTAAGCGGGCTGCTTGTGGGTTTATATGCAAAAAGGAAAGGCTTTTCATTCAGTTTCACCGAAACAGCGTTCATTACATCATTCAGTGCCCTGCTGGTAACGGCATTAAACATCCTGGCACTCTATGTCGACTCGAAGCTGTTCGGCTACTACTCATACGCTCTGGTATTCGGAAATGTGATTCTTAAGATCGCTGTCGGCATCATCCTGTCGTTTGTCTACAGTCTTGCTCTTCCTAAACTGCTGACATTCCTGAAGAAACAACTCAACCGGGAATAGACCGGTCTTCATACATCATTTAAGAAAGTGAGGAAACCGCTGTGCTTACTGATATTCAGATCGCTCAGTCCTGCAGAAAAGAAAAGATTACCGCAATCGGTGAAAAACTCGGAATTCCGGAAGAATATCTGGAACTGTACGGAAACTACAAGGCCAAAGTTGATTACAGGCTTTTGAAAGATTTAAAGGATAAGCCGGATGGCAAGCTGATCCTGGTCACGGCTATCACTCCTACCCCTGCCGGTGAAGGCAAGACAACTACTACAGTCGGACTGGCTGACGGTTTAAGAAAGATCGGTAAGAAATCGGTAGTTGCCTTAAGGGAACCCTCTCTAGGTCCCGTTTTCGGCATCAAAGGCGGAGCGGCCGGAGGCGGTTATGCGCAAGTTGTGCCAATGGAAGACATCAATCTGCATTTTACCGGTGATTTCCATGCGATCGGTGCTGCAAACAACCTGCTGGCGGCCATGCTGGACAATCACATCCAGCAGGGAAATACCCTGAATATCGATCCTAGAAGGATCACCTGGCGAAGAGCTGTTGACATGAATGACAGACAGCTTAGAAATATCATTGACGGTCTTGGAAACAGGACGGACGGTACACCGAGACAGGATGGCTTTGACATTACCGTGGCATCTGAAGTCATGGCAGTGCTTTGTCTGGCATCCGATATTGCCGATCTGAAAGAAAGGCTGTCGAAAATCGTCGTCGGATATACCTATGACAATGAACCTGTAACGGCCGGCCAGCTGAAAGCCCAGGGTGCCATGGCGGCCTTACTGAAGGATGCCCTGAAACCGAATCTCGTTCAGACTCTGGAAGGAACGCCTGCCTTCATCCATGGCGGACCGTTCGCCAACATCGCACATGGATGCAACTCCGTTACCGCTACGAGGCTCGCGCTCAAACTGGGCGATTATGCCGTTACGGAGGCAGGATTCGGTGCTGATCTCGGTGCGGAAAAGTTCCTGGATATCAAATGCCGTATGGCAGGATTAAAACCTGATGCAGTCGTCATAGTCGCTACCGTCAGAGCACTGAAACATCATGGCGGTGTCGCAAAGGATCAACTGAATCAAGAGAATCCGGAAGCATTGGAGAAAGGTCTTCCGAATCTGCTTCAGCATGTCGACAACATCAAAAACGTCTTTAAGCTCCCATGTGTCGTAGCGATAAACCGTTTCCCTACCGACTCCGAAACGGAACTGAAGCTGATCGAAGATAAATGCAGGGAACTTGGTGTAAATGTTGCACTGAGCGAAGTATGGGCAAAAGGCGGCGAAGGCGGTATAGCCCTGGCGGAAGAAGTCGTCAGACTCTGTGATCAGCCTAATGATTTCACTTATGCCTATGATCTGGATCTTTCGATCAAGGAAAAACTGGAAACCATCGCCAGAAAGATCTACCACGCCGATGGCATCCATCTTCCTGGTAATGTTCCAAAGCAGATCAAGCAGCTCGAAGATCTGGGATTCGGCAAGCTTCCGATCTGCATGGCAAAGACACAGTATTCTTTCTCTGACGATCAGACAAAGCTGGGAGCTCCAAGAGATTTTAATATCGTCATCAGAAATATCAAAGTCTCGGCGGGAGCCGGTTTCATTGTGGCTCTTACCGGTGAAATCATGACTATGCCGGGTCTGCCTAAAGTCCCTGCCGCAGAAAAGATCGACGTCGATGAAAACGGCGTAATTACAGGACTGTTCTGATCATGGAAAACATTTCATTAAAAGAATTCACTCAACTGACTGCCGGCAAGGATCCTGTACCCGGAGGAGGATCCGTTTCCGCGCTTTGCGGTTCCTTGGCTGCTTCACTTGCGGAAATGGTTACGAACCTTACCATCGGCAAAAAGAAATATCTGGAATACACCTTTGAACTCACGGATATCCGTAAAGAACTGGATATCCTCAGAATCAATCTCTTGGACTGCATCAATAAGGATCAGGAAGCGTTCAAACCTCTTGCCGAAGCTTATGCTATGCCGAAAGACAGCGAAGCTTATGAAGAAAAACTGGAACAGTGTTTGAAAAACGCCGCTGATCCTCCTTTACTGGTCCTGAAATACTGTACCAGGATCATAGAACTGGACGAACGTCTGGCCGTGATCGGTTCCAGGATCTCCGTATCGGATGCCGCAAGCAGTGTAATGCTGGCGCAGGGAACACTGTATGCCGCCTATGTCAACATTCTTGTCAATACCAGTCTGATGAAGAACAGAGAATACGCTGAAAAGATGGAGAAAGAAGCGGTAACACTTCTGGATGAATATTCCGTCATGGCTTTGATTATTTACGATGATATCTGTAAGAGGCTGACCAATGGCTGATCTGCTAAAAGGGAAACCGGTTGCTGATGCGATCGATCTGAAGATCTGTGAAGAAACAGAATCTTTAAAAGAAAAAGGCATAATCCCTGCTCTGGCCGTTTTCCGTGTCGGTGAACGGGATGATGATCTTTCTTATGAAAAAGGCATTCAGAAGAAATGTGAAAAGACGGGAATCAGAATGATATCGAATGTCTTTCCTGAGAATGTATCAGAAGAAGAATTCTATCAAAAACTGCAGGAAGCCAATAAAGATCCTATGATCCACGGCATTCTGGTCTTTCGGCCTCTTCCTGGAAGATTTGACGATGAAGTCCTCAGAAACAGCATCAATCCGTTAAAGGATATCGACGGCTGCAGCGATCTCTCTCTTGCGGGCGTGTTTACCGGTAAAAGCCTTGGATTTGCCCCGTGTACGGCACAGGCCGTCATGGAGATCCTTAATTATTACGGGGTTCCTGTAGAAGGCAACAATGTCACAGTCTTGGGAAGATCTCTGGTCATCGGAAAGCCAGTTTCTATGCTTCTGGTGAAACAGAATGCTACTGTTACGATCTGTCATACCCGCACAAGAAATGCTGCTCAGATTGCTTCAAAAGCCGATATTCTCATATGTTCAACAGGACAGATGGAATCCATCACAGCGGATTATGTGAATGAAAACCAGACCGTCATCGACGTCGGAATAGGATGGAACGAAGAGAAACAGAAGCTTTGCGGTGATGTACTGTTTGATCAGGTTGAACCATATGTAAAAAGGATTACACCGGTTCCGGGAGGGGTCGGTTCAGTTACCGTATCCATCCTTTGCCAGCATGTGATCGAAGCCTGCATTAGAAGTCAGAAACAGGAGTGATCCTGTTTTTTGATGTATAGGAACAGATTAACGCCCAGCGTTGCGAACATGATGATCAGTTCGCTGAGCGTATTCACCATTCCTGCCTTCAAATAAAGTACAAAGGCGGCAGCAAGAGACAACGCATAGATATTGAAAAGCTTTTTTCTGTAACCCTGAAGCAGATTCAAACAAGTGGCTCCTATCATAATACAGAAACCGGCATAAGCAAGAAACAGATGGATATTTCCCTGCAGATCATAGGGATAATGATGCGGGATCAAGGTGCCTAAAAACAGTCCCAGAAAGATCCAGACGGCACGCTTCTTACCGCCGATTGCAGAAGTTTCATACGCCAGCGTCAGACCGCACAGAATACCCGTCATAAGCAAATATAAATAACCCCTAGTGTTTAAACTAAGGGTGGAGTAGTTTTCATTGAACAGTTGCAGTCTGCCTAAAGGAAGGATCAGCAGTGCAGCGACAACGACATTCAGAATGTACAGATGTTTATTTCTTATCCTCATCAATCAGTGTTCTTAATGCTTCAACTGCAACTCTGATTGCGCAATCCGTGTCATGAACCTGCGGATTGTCCAGACCGGCAGCCGCTCTCTCCTGATTCGCTACGACCAGGAAGCAGGAACCTACTCTTACACGCAGATACTGTCCGACAATAAACAGAGCTGCCGATTCCATTTCCGAAACCTTGCAGTCAAGTGCCAGCCAGGCCTTCCATTTTCTTAGAAGTTCATCTCCGTTTGGCAGCGTCTCCGGTCTGTGCTGGCCATAGAAGGCATCCTTGGACTGGGAAACACCGACATGATACGGCTGATTCAGTTTCTTGCAGGCATCGACCAGAGCGTTGGTAACATCCAGATTGGCAACAGCCGGGAACTCGATCGGAGCATATTCTTTTGTCGTTCCTTCCATACGTATCGAAGCGGTAGAAACGCAGACATCACCGGATTTTACATCCAGCTGCATGCCGCCGCATGTTCCGATTCTGATGAAAGTATGAGCACCGCAGGCCACCAGTTCTTCAAGAGCGATAGAAGCGCTTGGTCCGCCGATACCGGTAGAGCAAACCGATACCTTCGTACCGTTCAGATATCCCGTATAAGTCGTATACTCTCTGTTCTGTCCGACTTTCACCGGATTATCGAAATATTTCGCGATCTTCTCGCATCTTCCTGGATCACCCGGAAGGATGACGTAATCGCCGATATCTTCTCTGCTGACGCCGATATGGTACTGTTTTTCGTTCTGCGAATAATTGATCATTAGATGATTTCCTCCTGATTCCTACATTATTATTCTATTAGAATTTACAGTTAAGTACAACTTCACTCATAAAGTACAAAGAACCGCAGATCAGGATATTGTCATAGGATTTCATTGCTTCCTCAATGGCTTTCCGGTAATCCGGTTCTGTATCATAATCGCGGAATTCATTCAGATCGATCACTTCACTGTTTGAGAAAGTCGTGATGATCAGACGGTCCGTGTGTTTCTTAAGCAGATCCGCCATCTTACGGTATTCCTTCCTCTTTAAGGCAGAAAAGATGATGCATTTGCTGCCGGAGAAACGATCAAACGATTCCGTCAGTGCCTCGACGCCATGAATATTGTGCGCTCCGTCCAGGATAACTCTCGGTTTTTCCTTGACGATCTCAAAACGGCAATGCCATATGGCTTTTTTTAAGGCATCTTTTGCTTTCTGACGATCTATCATGAATCCGCAGTCTTCTGCTATGATATCCAGCGCCTGCAAAGCCAAAGAAGCGTTATGCTTCTGATAATCCGCATAGGATCCAAGCTCATATTCTTTTCCATTAAAACGGAATCTTCTTTCGCCAAGATCAACGTAAGACTCTTTTTCATAATAACGGGAATGATGCCTTGCAGCGGTCTGCCTGACGATTTCCTTGCAGCTGATGCTTAGATCGCCGATCAGAACCTGCGAATCATCTTTTATGATTCCGCATTTCTCCTTGCATATCTGTTCCAGCGTATTTCCCAGTCTTTCCATGTGGTCGTAACCGATTGTCGTGATGATGGACAGTTTCGTATCGTTTACCGCATTCGTACAGTCCAGTCTGCCTCCCAGGCCCACTTCGATCAAAGCATAGTCGACCTTCTCCTCTTTGAAATACTGGCACATGATCAGATAATCCATTTCGAACATCGACAAGGAGTGCCGCCTGAACAGATCCAGATTCTGATTCAGTATTCTTAAGAAAGCTTCATCAGAAATATTGACATCATCGATCCTGATACGGTCAAGATGGGTGACGTAGTGAGGAGAGGTAAAGGTCCCTACCCTGAATCCCTGCGACATCAAAAGCGCACGCAGATAGTTGACGGTTGAACCTTTTCCATCGGTTCCGGCAATATGAACCGTATAAAAGCCGTCCTGGGGATTTTCCAGTTCTTCGCACAGCTGTTTAAAATTCTCGAAAGAATAATCCTTGTTTCTGATGGAAGTGATCCAGCTGATCGCTTCTTCAATATCGGTGAACATCATAATTATTATATAATGAATTCATGAGAATTATCGGCAATGACTGGGATGAGGTACTGGGAGAGGAATTCGATAAACCCTATTATCAGGAACTGAGGATTTTTCTTGACGGTGAATACAGAAGCAGAACGATCTATCCGCTTCCGCAGTACATCTATACGGCTCTAAGGCTCACTCCTTACAAGGATGTCAAGGTCGTCATCCTGGGACAGGATCCCTACCATGAGCCAGGTCAGGCTCACGGTCTGGCTTTTTCCGTAAACAAAGGCATCGAGATCCCTCCTTCATTGGTGAATATATATAAGGAACTGCAGGACGATCTGGGCTGTTCCATTCCAAATCACGGTTGTCTTGTTGAATGGGCAAAACAAGGCGTATTGCTGCTGAATGCCGTGCTGACGGTACAGGCCCACAGAGCCAACTCTCATAAAGGAAGAGGATGGGAGCGACTGACCGATACGATCATTCAGAAAGTCAACGAAAAAGAAGAACCCGTCGTATTTATCCTCTGGGGATCGAATGCACGCAGCAAGAAACAGTTTATTACCAATCAGAAACATCTTGTACTAGAGTCTGTTCACCCTTCTCCATTAAGCGCATACAACGGTTTTTTCGGTTCCAGACCGTTTTCAAAAACAAACCGTTTTCTTGAAGAAAACGGTATACAGCCGATAGACTGGCAGATCAGATAATTCCTAGCATTGCGCCAGGAATTTTTGATATTCATCGATAATCAGTTTCAGTTCATCATAGGAACGGACCTGATTGAGTCTTGCCTTGTAAATGGAGGCGTGATACATGCCGGAAAGATAATGCGGAGCAATTCCGCGCATTTCACCCATCGCAAGTTTTTCTCCTTTAAGATCGATCAGCTTGCAGGCGTGTGCCAGACAGCAGTCCAGCTTATCTTTTACCGTAATCTCTTTTCTTTCCTTGCCTTCAAGCATATCCGCAATCTCCTTGATAAAAAACGGATTGCCGATCAGACCCCTGCCGATCATTACGGCATCACAGCCCGTTTCCTGCTGCATTCGAAAGAAATCATCTGCGCTCACCACATCGCCGTTTCCAATGACAGGTATTTTTAGATTCTCTTTCAGGATTCTGATATGGTTCCAGTCGGCGTGCCCTTCGTACATCTGCGAACGTGTACGGGCATGGAGAGCTATGGCACTGGCTCCAGCTTCTTCCAGCTTTTTTGCCAAAGATAGATAATTCATGTGTTCCTTATCCCAACCTAGACGCATTTTTACGGTAACCGGTTTATTGACATTTTGAACGATCTGCTTCACGATAATCGCCGCTTCGTCTTCATGTTTCATTAAGGCAGATCCGGAGCCTGTTTTGACTACTTTATTTACCGGACAGCCCATATTGATATCAATTATGTCGCAGTCTGTCTGACTGTCCAGCACTTTTGCGGCATGAACCATGGTTTGAACATCGCTGCCGAAAAGCTGCATCGATACCGGATGGGATTCTTCCGACACTTTCAGCATCTCCATCGTCTTTCTGTTTTCATAATAGATCGCCTTGTCCGATACCATTTCCGTATAGACAAGACCGGCTTTAAACTCGAAACAGAGCTGTCTGAAAGCGTCGTTGCTGATACCCGCCATCGGAGCAACGATGATCGGAGAAGATATGACCTTATCTCTTATCTGAAACATAGTTCAATACGGTCCTGATATCATTCTGATCAAAGCGGTAGACCTTGCTGCAGAATTCACATTTGATCTCTATTTCTCCGTCTTTGCCGATCTCTTCCAGATCCTTTTTCGGCAGAGTCAGCAGTTTGCTCATGAATTTATCCTTGGAACAGCCGCAGCGGTAATATACTTCTTTTTCTTCCAGAATCTTCGCATCAGGAAAGAGTTCAAACAGATACTTCTCAAGGTCAGGATTCTCATCCAGGACGGAAGAAATCGGTTTTAAATCGAGTTTCTCCAGATAAGAAATATCGCTTTCCAGGTGATTCGGAAGCAGTTCGATAATCATGGCTCCGGCTGATTTGACGGAATCATCCGTGTCCACAAGAACGCCGACAGAAACGATCGTCGGAACCTGTTCCGATTCCATGAAATAGAAAGCAAAATCATCGCCGATCTCTCCGCTCTGCAAAGCAACCTGAGAAGTATAGGACTGTTTCATTTTCAGATTCTTCGTAACTTTCAGATATCCATCCGTTCCAACCGCAATGCCTACTGCCAGCTTATGCGTATTCTCGTACGTCTGATAGATATGCTTATTGCCACAGAATCCCTTCACTTCACCATTACTTCGGGCAACGCAAAGAATCGTTCCGATCGGACCGTTTCCGTTGATCGTCACCGTAACCGTTTCATTGTCATCTTTCTGCATCAGCCCCATCAGCGCCGTAACAGAAAGCGTTCTGCCCAAAGCCGCACAGGATGTCGGCCAAAGATCATGGTATTTCCTGGCCTGTTCTACGACTTCCCTGGAATTCAGCAGGTAGATACGGGCGTGTTCATCAAGTGCTGTAGCGATCAGTACGTTTTTATTCATACAGATATTATAGCAAAAGAAAGTGACGCTTATTCCGTCACTTTCTTTCTTGCTGTCTTGGGTTTTGCTGCCTTTTTGGATTCAGCAGACTTTTTAGCCTCTGTTTTAGTTTTCTTTTCCGGTTTCAGCAGTTCTTCAATCTCTTCCGCCGTCAGCGTTTCTTTTTCCATCAGCTTTTCAGCAATTATGATCAGTTCTTTTTTATTCTTTTTGATTATATCCTTTGCCTGAGCATAGCAGGAATCGATGATCTTTCTGACTGCCGTATCGATCTCATATGCGACTTGAGAAGAAGCATTGGATGGAGATGTATAATCTCTTCCTAAGAAGACGGAATCGTTTCCGTTGTTGTACTGGATAGGACCCAGTTCAGACATGCCGTAGGTTGTAACCATGTCTTTGGCGATCCTGGTCGCAGCCTGAATATCACCGCTTGCTCCGGTCGTAATATCGTCAAAGAACAGTTCTTCCGAAGCTCTGCCGCCCATGTAGGACGTGATCGTATCCAGAAGCTCTCTCTTGGAATTCAGGATCTTTTCCTTTCTCGGCGTAATCAGATTATATCCGCCGGCATTGCCACGCGGAATGATTGTAACTTTCTGAACAACTGCACCGTCCGGAAGATTCAGTCCGACGATCGCATGACCGGCTTCATGGTATGCGACCAGTTTTTTCGTATACTCGTCATAAGTCCTTGACTTCTTGGCAGGACCCATCATGACTCTGTCGATCGCCTCATCGATCTGCTGAAGATGAATCTCTTCCAGATTCTCTCTGACTGCCAGGATTGCCGATTCATTCAGAACATTCTCCAGATCAGCACCGGAAAAACCAGGCGTTCTTCTGGCAAGCGCTGCCAGATCTACATCCGGAGCAAGTTTCTTGTTTCTGGCATGTACTTTTAAAATCATCTCTCTGCCTTTCAGATCCGGCAGGGATACGGTGATCTGACGGTCGAATCTGCCCGGTCTTAATAAGGCAGGGTCCAGTACGTCCGGTCTGTTGGTTGCTGCAATAACGATGACTCCCGCATTGTCAGCCATGCCATCCAGTTCAACCAGCAGCTGGTTCAGGGTCTGTTCACGTTCATCATGACCGCCGCCAAGACCTGCGCCACGCTGCCTGCCTACCGCATCGATCTCATCGATAAAAATCATACATGGAGCGGTTTTCTTCGCTCTGGCAAACATGTCTCTGACACGGCTGGCGCCGACGCCGACAAACATTTCCACAAAGTCTGAACCGGAAATGGAGTAGAACGGAACGTTCGCTTCTCCGGCTACCGCTTTTGCCAGCAGAGTCTTACCGGTACCAGGCTGACCTACCATGATGATTCCCTTTGGAATTCTGGCTCCCATCTTGGAGAACTTTCTAGGATTCTTCAGGTATTCAATAATCTCCTGCATCTCTTCTTTTTCTTCATCGCAGCCGGCAACATCGTCGAATCTGACCCGAATATTGTCTTCCAGATGGGCTCTTGATTTCGAAAAATCAAACGCCTGTTTATTGGAGTTCATCGCTCCCATCCGGTTCATCAGGAAAATGCCGACAACGACAAATGCCAGAAGAGGAATAACGGAACTCAGAAGCTCCAGCAGATAATTGGACGCATTTGCATCGACAAAGGTGACTTTATCCAGCTTTTTCAGTTCATCGATCAGTTCATCGGCTGCCTTCTCGGTATTCGGGATGATTGCCGTAAACTGATAATTGGAGTCTTTCTCCTTGTATACGCCGGTAATCGTCATCGTATTGTAGTCGATAGACACCTTGGCTTCCGTGATCTTATCGCTGCTAAGCAGTTCGTTGAACTGCCTGTAGTTCAGATTCTTGTTTGTTGTCTTGACCGGGCTGGTAAACACCATCATGATCATAAACAGACATACGATCAGATACGGCAGAATATTCAGCAGCGGTCTATTGTTGTTTTGATTTCCGTTTCTATTGCTCATTTATTAATCCTCATAAATCTCTTCTTTTAATACTCCCACAAAAGGCAGATTACGGTACTTCTGGTTGAAATCCAGACCGAAACCGATCACGAATTCATCCGGAATCGTAAAACCGACATATTCGGCAGAAATATCCGTGATCCTGCGGCTAGGCTTATCCAACAGTGCAACTACCTTTACCGTATGAGCTCCCTTTGAATAAAGCAGTTCTTTTACTTTTTCCAGTGTTTTGCCTGTATCTACGATGTCCTCAACGACCAGTACGTCTCTTGAAACAATGGAACGGTCAAGGTCCTTTACGATCTTGACGTCACCCATGGATTCCGTACCGCTGTAACTGGAAACAGCCATATATTCCGTTTCACAGTCGATCGTAATGTTCTTCATCAGTTCAGCCATAAAAGGAACCGATCCCTTCAAAAGACCGATGATTACCGGAACAGTACCTTCATAATCTCCGGAGATTTCTTCTCCCAGTTCCCTGCATCTTTCGGTAATCTCTTCTTGAGAAATCAGTACTTCTTTAACATCATCCATCAACATCACTGAGTCCTCCGTAATATTAATATTCTATCACAAACAGATCCGGTTTTTCTGAATAATGATTCAGGTCGCAGCCTATTCCGGGCATCAGTATGATTTCCCCTTTTCCATTCACGACAACAGGCCAGATCATGCGTTTTCTAAGCGGGATCTTTCTGTCGATAAAGAATCTTCTGATCTTCTTTGTACCGTATCGCATCCTGATCGCATCTCCCTGCCGGAAACTGCGGATCGTAAGAGGAAAATCGTCTTCAAGAAGTGTTACAGCCTGATTTGAATTGCCGGTTTTTCTGATCTTGAAGTATGGAAAATCCTTTTCTTTAATCTCTTCAGGTGAAGCGAAACTGTAGCTGTATGGTTCAGGAACCTTAAAGAAAGAAACCGTACCGTATTCCTTTACCAGGATCATATCTTCATTGCCTATCCGGCATCGGTCGCTTTCACGGATCTGTCTCAGCGTCTCTTCGATAAACGTTTTGCTTTTGGCAGGCAGGAGTTTTCTGACAACTGTCTTTACATATGGGAAAGACAGAAATTCATCAGTCTGATATACATCTTTTTCAAGAAACAGAGATACCGCTTCTTCTACCCTTGCTTTTTCTTCATTCTTTTTTGCGATTTCCTCGAGGATCTCTTCTTTTTCGGCATCGCTCATCTTTTCGACCGTCTCATGTCTGATCCTGTTGCGGGTATAGGCATCCGACAGATTGGATTCATCGATTCCATACGGAACAGCATTCTCTTGACAATAATCCAGAATATCCTTTCTGTTCCACTTTAGAAGCGGGCGGATGACCTTAACCTTGCAGATTTCATTGCTTTCAGCAAGACCGTAACGGCCGACACCCAGTTTTCTTTCTTTCTGCATCAGATAGGTCTCGATCAGATCGTCTTTCTGATGAGCGATCAGAACACCGTCAAGCCGTCTTTCTGCGCATACACCGGCAAAGAATCGATATCTCTCTTCTCTTGCATTAGCCTGGAAATTCCCCTTATACGAATCCGGATCACTGTCAAGCAGATGAAATGGGATGTCGTATTTCCTGCAATAGTCTCTGACCAGCTTCTCATCCCGGTCCGCGGTATTCCTTTGATGGTAGTTCACATGTGCCGCTTCAATATAGATTCCCTTCCTTCTGGCCATATCTAAAAGAGCCATTGAATCTGGCCCTCCGGATACTCCAATCAGATATTTACCTTTATTTAGATGGATCAGCGTGTATTCCTTCATTCTTAATTGTTGAAACGGAAAAACATGATATCACCGTCTTTCGGATGATAGTCCTTTCCTTCCAGACGAAGCTTTCCCGCTTCCTTCAGTTTCGCTTCGCTCTTGTATTCCATGATGTCGTCATAGGTATAGACCTCAGCCTTGATGAAACCTTTTTCGAAATCGGTATGAATGATGCCGGCGCACTGCGGTGCGGTATAGCCTGACTTGAATGTCCAGCCTCGGCACTCATCCTTTCCTACCGTAAAGAAAGTCTCCAGGCCAAGGGTCTTATATGCCTTGACGATCAGTTCATCCAAGCCGCTGTGATCGATGTCGAGTTCTTTCAGGAATTCCAGTTTTTCTTCTTTCGAAAGATCGGAAAGTTCTTCCTCTATTCTTGCCGAGATCGCTACAGCCTGCGATCCTTCTTTTTCGGCGTAATCCTTTACCGCACAGTAATGTCTGTTCGTATCGGGATCGTTGATCTCCTCTTCCTTGATATTGCATACATAGATGACCGGCTTGGCAGTAAGGAAATTAAACTGTTTCAGATATGCCGTTTCATCCTTGGTAAAAGACAGGGAACGGATGTTCTGGTTCTTGCCTAAAGCGTCGTAGATCTTCTTCAAAAGCTGATATTCGAATACCGCATCCTTATCCTTTGTATTCAAAGCTTTCTTCTCCACCTTGGCGATCCTGTTTTCGCAGGTAGACATATCAGCCATCTGAAGTTCGTAATTGATGATCTCTATGTCATCTACAGGATCGATGCGGTCATAGACATGGGTAATGCTGCTGTCTTCAAAGCATCTTACGACATGGCAGATCGCATCCACTTCCCTGATGTTTGCCAGAAACTTGTTTCCCAGTCCTTCTCCAGTCGATGCGCCTTTTACCAGACCGGCAATATCCGTAAACTCAAATGTCGTAAAAATGGTTCTCTCCGGCTCAAACAGCTTGCTCAGATTGATCAGTCTCTCATCCTTTACCTCTACGACACCGACATTCGGTTCGATCGTCGCAAAAGGATAGTTTGCCGCCTCCACCCGGGAGTTGGTTATCGCATTAAACAGTGTTGATTTTCCTACGTTCGGCAAGCCTACGATTCCTGCTGTTAAACTCATATTTTCACCTCATTTTTAGTTTAACACTAATGCATGTTAAAATATACCCATGAAACTGATCAGAGCCGATAAGATCACGATCCCCATGCTTTCAGGTTTTGCCAAAGAGGTTTTTGTCGACTACTACAAAGATCTTATTGGTATCGAGCAGTCCGTCTATATGACGGGACTGTTTCTTTCTGAAAAAGCCATCGGCGATCTAATGGATCAGGGAGCGGTATTCGTCCTGGCAATAGAAGATGATCGACCGGCAGGTTTTTGCGAATACATCAGTGAAGGATCCAGATTGTTCCTGTCGAAACTATATGTGGAAAAGACACGCAGAGGGAAAGGAATCGGTAAACTGCTCTTCCTGAACTGTCTGGAATATGCCAAGAAAAATGGCCATGAAAGTATTTATCTGACCGTAAACAAGTACAATACCCCATCCTACGAGGTCTACCTCCATCTTGGCTTCAAAGTCATCGATGCCGTAGTTAACGACATCGGAAACGGCTATGTGATGGACGATTATATCATGGAATATACGCTATAAACAGAAAAGCCCTTTCGGGCTTTTCTGCACTGCTTATTATTGGAAGATTGTTAATGAAAAAATTATTACATTATATTTATAACATCAGGATGTGAAAACTGTGTGAAACTTAAAACCTGATCATCAGCATCCTGTCTTTCCCATTAATATCCTTGAATACACTGACTTCGGCATCCGGGAAGTAGCTGTGAGCCAGTTTTGTTAATGCATCCTTCTGATCATACCCCATCTCAAAGAAAGCAAGAGCGTTATCCTCCAGTATTTCAGAGGCATGCGTGAATATTTCTTTATAGAATTTCAAGCCGTCGTCTCCACCGAAAAGGGCTACATGCGGTTCGAAGTCATAGACCGACGATTCGATCTGTTCCGTAGCCTTTATGTACGGCGGATTGGATACAAGGATGCTTACTTTAATGCCTTTCTCAATGTACGGTTCCAGCATCGATCCCGGCAGGAACGTAATATCGCATTCATTGATCCTGGCGTTCTCTCTGGCTGTTTCCAGCGCTTTTTCCGATATATCCGAAGCATATACGCGAAGCTTTTCTTCTTCCTTCTTCAGAGCGATTGCAATGGCTCCTGAACCTGTCCCGACATCACAGACATTGATCCTCTTTCCCGCAAAAAACGCATCATACTGGCTTAAAATAAGACCTACGAGTTCCTCTGTCTCAGGACGGGGAATCAGCACATCCCGGTTCACGATCATCCTGTATCCATAGAAATAGGAATAACCCAGCACATAGTTCATCGGCTCATTATTCATGAGTCTGACGACGCCCTTGGAAAACTCCACCATAATATCCTCATCCACTTCTTGATCAATATTCAGATACAGATTCACTTTATGATCATTGCACAGTTCAAAAAGAAAAGCCTTCACCAGTTCAGGTGAAAGACCTTTTTCGACAAAAATCCTCTTATATTGATGAATCAGCTGATTATACGTGCTCATTTAACAGTTTCTCTCTGTCGTCGTTTTCCAATAAGGCATTGACGATATCGTCAAGTTTTCCTTCCATGATCCTATCAAGCTGGTTGATCGTCAAACCGATACGGTGATCGGATACTCTGTTCTGCGGATAGTTGTAGGTTCTGATCTTTTCCGATCTGTCTCCCGTTCCGATCTTGGAACGTCTGATCTTTCCCTCTTCTTCCTCTTTGAGCTGTTTATAGTATTCATAGACTCTGGCCTTAATGATACGCATCGCCGTTTCCTTGTTGGCGATCTGATTGCGTCCATCCTGACAGTTTACGGTAATGCCTGTAGGCTTGTGAACGATTCTGACGGCGGAGTCGGTTTTGTTGATGTGCTGACCTCCGGCTCCGGATGCGCGATGTGTTTCGATCTCCAGATCGGAATCTGGGATCTCTACATCTTCGTCTTCTACGTCAGGGAATACGATGACCGTAGCGGTAGAGGTATGTACCCTGCCCTGCGTCTCGGTCTTTGGAACACGCTGTACGCGGTGTGCACCGGATTCGAACTTGAAATGGCGGTAGGCATCCAGACCTTTTACCATAAAGCTGATCAGGGCATATCCGCCCGCTTCGGATTCCGATGTTTCCATGACTTCAACTTTATATCCGAGAGATTCCGCATAATACGAATACATCCTGAAAAGATCACCGGCAAAGATATTGCCTTCATCTCCTCCGGCAGCGCCTCTTATCTCGACCAGACAGTCGTAGGAATCTTCCGGATCTCTAGGCAGCAGCAGATCTTCGATATGCTTATTGAGTTTTTCCAGTTCGGCTTTCGCATCATCGATCTCCATCTGGGCCATTTCCCTGATTTCCGGATCGTCGTCCTTCAGCATCTCCTGACCGTCTTCAATCACGGCATTGTATTTCTTGTAGTTCTGATAGGCTTCATAGGCTCCTTTTAGTCTGGCCTGTTCCTTGGAAAGCTTGGTATACTTCTTCACGTCAGAAACATTCTCATCCAGCAGCATGAGCTCGCCTATTTCCAGATACTTCTTTTCAATCTCTTCCAATTTTATTATCTTTGCATCCATAGTTTATTTCCCATATCTGATTTTCGGTTTACCCGGCACTTCATGACAGTGACGACATCTTGCCTCATAGCTCTCCGATGCGCCGACAAGTATGATCGGTTCATCGTAGGAAGCCGGTTTTCCGTTGACGATTCTCTGCGTTCTGGTGGCAGGAGCGCCGCATTTGTTACAGACAGCCGCAAGCTTTGTTACGAATTCCGCTTCCGTTATCAGTAAAGGCATCGGTCCAAACGGCTCGCCTTTAAAATCCGTATCCAGTCCGGCAGCCATGACCCTGATGCCTCTGTCTGCCAGTTCGTTACATACGTCGCAGATATTGTCGCCAAAGAACTGCGCCTCATCGATCGCTACGACCTGCGTCGTAGGCTTGATCATATCCAGAATCTCTACGGCATCGGAAATGACATGCGATTCTACCGATGAACCGGCATGAGAAACGACCTTTGTTTCGGAATAACGGTTATCAATCTTCGGTTTAAATACCATGATCTCTTTCTTCGCGAATTCCAGAACCTTTATCCTTCTGATCAGTTCTTCTGTTTTTCCGGCAAACATGCAGCCGCTGATGGTTTCGATCCATCCATCTCTGTAACTCTGATACATAACCACACCTCGACAATACTATTATAGCGAAAAAAATAGAGGACTAATCCTCTATTTTTCTTTCAAACCGTACTTCTTATTGAATTTTTCAATTCTACCTGCAGATGCCGCAAACCTCTGTCTTCCGGTATAGAACGGGTGGCAGTTTGAGCAAGTATCTACTTTAATGCCGTCCTTCTTTGTAGAACCGGTTTCGAATGTCGTTCCACAGCCTGCACAGGTAACAGTAACTCTGTAATAATCAGGATGAATACCCTTTTTCATCTTTCAATCTCCCTTCCGCCTTGAATATCTTTGTCAATCCAAAGTAAGTTTACGCCTAATTATGATAACAAATCTATCGATAAATGTAAACAGGATTATTTGATTTCTGCACCGATCGCTCTTAGTTTCTCAACAATCGAGTCGTATCCGCGGTAAATATGGTAGGCATTGTGAATGACTGTCTCGCCATCAGCCATCAGACCGGCGATAATCAACGATGCACCGCATCTAAGATCCGTAGCGAAGATGTCCGTGCCGTGCAGCTGCTTTCCCCCGTGAATCGTGCTCTTTCCCGAAGCGACTTCAATGTCTGCACCCATCTTGTTCAGTTCGGCACAGTGCTTGAAACGCTCCAGATAGATGGTTTCTTCAACGTGGCTGTCACCGTCTACTTTCGTCAGCAGTGCTGTAAGTGGCTGCTGCAGATCGGTTGCGAAACCGGGGAACGGCTGAGTGATGATATCGATCGGCTTCAGATCTTCCGATTCAAATACTCTGACATAGTCGGAACCCTGTTCCAGTCTGACGCCCATTTCTTCCAGCTTGGAAGTAAGTGCTTCGATGTGCTGCGGAATAACGTTGTTTACGGTAACATCTTCACCGCAGGCAGCTGCAGCGATAATGTATGTGCCCGCTTCGATTCTGTCGGGAATGATGTCGTGAATGCATCCTTTCAGTCTGGTAACGCCGTTGATCGTAATCTCCGATGTTCCGGCTCCTCTGATCTGAGCGCCCATTTTGTTGAGCATGGATGAGATATCGATGATCTCCGGTTCTTTAGCCGCATTCTCGATGGTCGTTCTTCCTCTGGCAAAACATGCCGCCAGCATGATGTTGATGGTAGCTCCCACGGATGCGAAATCCAGATAGATATCGTCTCCCTTGAGTTCTTCGGCAGAGATCTCGATGACATTTCCTTCCTGCGTTATCGTCGCACCAAGGGCTTCAAAACCCTTCAGGTGAAGATCTATCGGTCTAGGACCAAGATTGCATCCACCCGGCGAATACATCTTTACATGTCTGAATCTTCCCAGCAAAGCACCCATGAAATAGTAGGACGCCCTCAATTTCATGACGTCTTCATCCAGCAGATCGACATTGGCGATATTGGTAGGATCAATCGTCAGTTCATCGTCAGATACCCTGACATCGATATTCAGAAGGTTCAGAAGCTTGATCAGTACCTTCACATCCTCGATCTCCGGCACATCGTAAAGCTTTACGATCTCGCTTGCCAGAACGACCGCCGGCAATATCGCAACCGCCGAATTCTTGCAGGAAGAAACCGTCACTTCACCCTTCAGTTTTCTTTTTCCTTTGATTCTAATCAGATCATTCATCTTTACTACCCAATATAAAGCAGGTATTCGAACCTGCCTTAATTCACTTTCTTTGCGTAAGTCTCTTCTGAATTTCCTATGCAGAAATAGATACTGTCGCCGACCCTGGCATACGAGTAATCCGGATCATCAGTTCCTTTTACGACTTCAAGAACCTGGAACTTTTCTCCGTTGTAGGCCTGATGCTGTCCGTTGAACAGCGTATCGTCATCGCGGTCTCTGGTCGGCTTGTTTCTGAATACGACCGGACCATCGGTAATTTCATACGTCATCTTACCGGCAGTATCTTCTTTCTTTCCGGCATTGTTTGCGATCTGCTGATTCAGTGCTTCTATCGTCGCATCCTTTTCTGCCAGCTGCTTCTTATATGTTTCTTCGTTGGCAAGAACCTGCAGATAGCTGGTGTTGGCCTTTACATAGGCGGAGTGCTGCTTAAAGGCATAAATCAAAGACGCTACGCTTGTAATCAGAAGCAAAGCGATGATGATCAGACAGAGCACGAGAGAAGTATTGACTCTTCCGGTCCTTGGTTTGACTTCCCGATACTCTTCTTCGTTCTCTTCGGCATCGTCATAGAGCTCGTCATCGCTCATCTTGAAGATCGACATGTCGATGCTTTCGGAGTTGGTAGTCGTCTTATCCTCCACAAAATCAGGGATATCTAGCGTTTCATCTTTTTCATAAGGATTCTTTTCAAACATAATCAACCTCACTATAATTCTTCTTCAGACATAATACGATATCCTTCGTATTCACCGTTCAGCAGTGCAGCCTGATTGGCGATATCGAATATCGAACTGATGATCTTTTCTTCCGTATTCTCGCATTCCTTGATCGCATCGACGATCTGTTTCTTTTCATCGGCATTGATCTGATAGTCGTGCTTCAAGGTAATCTCTACAAACTGTCTTAAGTTCTCTACATCCTTGAATGAGAGTCTATGCAGGACGATGACTTTATTAACCGTCAAATATTCGTTGGCGATCGCATCCTTCATGGAACAGACACCCATGATAAAGGAAACAGACAGATACGGATAGATCTCGCGGATGTGTTCGCTGGTCTCTCTCAGTTCCTGCTCCAGGCTTTCTCTTTCCTGGTCTTCTCTCATCATCTTCATCCGCAGTTCATCGATCAGACCGCTGGTATAGACATCATCCTCTTCTCCATCAGAATCATCGTCATGAATCGGGGAAATATCGCTGAACTCTTCTGCAGGACTTTCTTCGGCGTTATCGGTGTTATCGGCAAACAGTTCATCTTCCTTATAGAGATTCTCTCTGGATGCCTGCAGGTCCTGAACCATTCTGATAATATCGTCCTTATCGACAGAATTGCCAGGAGAAACAGAAGGCTTGTTTTCATCAGAAAGACCGTAAGGAGAGATAGTCGTATCGCTGTCATCGAAATAGCGGAACAGTTCATCGATATATTCATCCTTTTTGTCGTCAGAAGCTTCCGCTTCGACTTCGGCTTCCGCTTTCTTCTTCATCTTTTCTTTTTCTTCTTCGCTTTCGGCTATGTCTTCATGTGCCAGAACTTCATTGAAAATGGAATCCAGTTCACGCGACTGATAATCGGCATCGTTCTGGTTGATCGATTCGCCGTTGTTTACTTTGTTTACGTTTTCCGTGATCTGCTGCAACAGTTCGTTATCCTCATCTGAAAGCGTAAACAGATTCTTGTCATCATCCGTCTGTTCAGGAATATCGACTTCCTCATAAGGAGCCTGGTAATCTACGGTATCCGGCTGAATTTCCGGAATTTCACTGTCGTTTTCAGCAAAGACGCCATCAAGGTTGTAGAAAGCAAGCAGTCTATCCAGATCGGATTCGTTGTTTCCGGCCGGCTTATTCTCCTCTTCGCTTTCATTATCGAAATCAACATCCAGCATTCTTCCAAGTTCTTCGGAAAGCGATTCCTTGTTTCCGTGCGCATCAATAAACTGATCGAATACGTCTTCTCCGGCGCTCATCAGTGAATCGACTTCAGGCGGTATTGAACCGAAAGAAAAGCCTAAGCTTTCACTTAACTCGTTTTTCAGCGATACCAGATCAATATTCTTTAGTTCTGTTAATGTCGGATCAGATCTGTCATCCAGATGCTTATCAAGATAATCAACTGCTCTGTTAACAAAACCCAGCAACATTATGTTTTTAGGTTTCACGGTTCCTCCTAGTCAGTACAAAAATACCATCGCCGATATTATCAAACATCATTATATCAAAACGCTCATCATTATGCACCTTTTCTCGGAATTTGACGATCTTTTTGACAAGATTCCGCAGGTTTCTTGAACGGATGCTTTCAGGATCGTAGATCAGACCGTGAAAAACCATATTGTCGAAAACCATGACACCGTCGCTTTTAAGATTATCCAGAAACATTTCCAGATATTTTCCATACTGGGCCTTAGCGGCATCGACAAAAATCAGATCGTACAGTTTATCCGTTCTGAAATCCTCTATTGCGATCAGATATGGAGTAATCCGATCGGATAGGCCATTATCCGCGATGTTTTTTATCGCTTCCCGGTACAGTTCTTCATTCTTTTCCAGTGTATCGACACGAATATCCTTATCCAGTCCGGCCATCTGTATCGCAGAATATCCTACTGCCGTTCCCAGTTCCAGTATATCTCTGCAGTTTCGCTCTTTAATGATATTTAAAAGAAAGGCAAGCCCTTCATCCTTGATGATTGGCACGCCTTCCTTTAATGCTTTTTCTTTTAATGTATCACTCATTGCATGATCTGCTTCACATAGTCGATGAAGCCGGTACACTTTTCTTTCGCCTTTTCCATGCTTGTATCCTTTACGGAAAGATAGCACTTGCATTTAGGCTCCGTACCGGATGGCCTGATCGCTATGAAGGAACCATCCTCCAGATAATATTTTAATACATCGGAGACATCGTGTTCAGCAAAATCATTCACCTGATCGCCTTCATATACTTTCTGAAGCTTGTAATCTTCGATCTTCAGTGTCCTGTAGCCAGGAATCTGCAACGGATTGTTTCTGACATTGGTCATGATCTGCTGCAGCTTCACAGCACCGTCGGCACCCGGAAGCATGATGGAGAACTGCGTATCGTAGTAGTACCCCACCTTGTCATAGGCTTCATTCATGACATCCATCAGAGTCTTGCCCTGTTCCAGATAGTATGCGCAGGCTTCCGCCAGAAGCAGGCAGGCCTGGGTGGCATCCTTATCTCTGACGAACGGTCTGATCAGGGAACCGTAAGACTCCTCATAGCCGAAAACATAGTTCTTTTCATGCGTCGTTTCATACTGTCTGACCTTGTTGCCGATGTATTTGAAACCGGTCAGCGTTCTTTCGTTGTCGCAGCCGTGATATCTGGCAATCGCTTCACCGATGTCGCTGGTAACGATCGTATTGAACATGCAAGGGTTTTCTACCTTGATGCCTAGATCTTCATAAGAAGAAAGGATGTACTCCAAAAGCAATGCTCCGGTCTGGTTGCCGTTTAATACGATGTAGTCACCATGATGCAGGATACCTACGCCCATTCTGTCGCCATCCGGATCGGTAACCAGAAGCAGTTTGGCATTGATCTGCTTCGCAAGTTTCAGCACTTCCTCATAGGCTCCCGGTTCTTCCGGATTCGGTGTTTTTGTTGCCGAGAAAGCAGGATCAAATACCGACTGGCTTTCGACAGCTACTACATCATAACCGGCCATCTTTAATGTATCCATGACCGGATAATAGGAAGTACCGTGTTCCGGAGAGAAAGCGATCTTGAAGTCTTTGTTTAGACCTTTTCTTAACTGAATGGACAGACAGTCGGCATAGTAGGCATCGTCTACTTCCTTGTTGACGATATGGATCAGACTCTCATCATAATTCTCAGGAGGAAGAATATCCAGAATATCACCAAGTTTTCCGATTTCGTCGATAACCTTGGCGGCAAGCTCCGGAATCAGCTGACAGCCGGTCTCGTCATAGAGCTTGTAACCGTTGTATTCCTTCGGATTGTGAGAAGCGGTAATCATGATGCCGCCGTCGCACTTGAAGTATCTGACTGTATAGGACAGTTCCGGAGTCGGCCTTAACGAATCAAAGATATAGGTCTCGATACCGTTGGCTGCAAGAAGTCTTGCACAGTCGAACGCGAATTCCTTGGAATTGTATCTGTTGTCATAAGCAATCGCTACGGAATGTTTGCTGTTCTTGTTCAGATAATTCGCAAATCCAAGCGTCGCTTTTCTTATCGTATAAATGTTCAGACGGTTCGGGCCAAGACCCATCAAGCCTCTCATGCCTGCCGTACCGAAGGCAACATCCGTATAGAATGCATCCTTGATCTCCTGTTCACTTAACGCCTTCAGTTCCTCTTTTGTTTCTATGCTTAAATTGGGATGGTTCAGCCATCTTTCATAATTCTCTCTGTAATCCATAGTTCTCCTCGTCAATTAAAAACAAGGGAAGAATCTCTCTTCCCTTTCTTTAAGCTTTTTGATTACTCAATAACCTTTTGTGTTCTCAAGATTTCTTCGATAGCTGTAATCGCTGTGTCTTCATCTTCGCCTTCACAAGTAATGGTGATTTCAGACTGTGTAGGGATACCTAGCGACATAACACCCATAATAGATTTCATGTTTACAGATCTTTCTTTAAAAGAAACCTTAACATCACATTTGAATTTACTTGCAGCGTTCACAGCAACAGTTGCAGGACGAGCGTGTAAACCTACCGGATCAATAACTAATACATTGATTTCCTTCATGTCGGTCCTCCTTTTCTATTAGATATACAAACATATATCATATTTATTATATAAATGAAAGCGCTTTAATTCAAGTGAAAGCGCTACTGTTTCATTCGATTATTTATGATATGTTTCATGGTTCAGGATCTTGAAACTTCGATAGATCTGTTCCAGAAGAATCAGTCTTGTCATCTGGTGCAGAAAGGTCAGATCGGACAGTTTCAGCGATTCATCCGCCCGTCTTCTTAATCTGTCATCCAGACCCAAAGAACCGCCGATCACAAAAACAATACGCGGATTGCGGATAAACAGTTTATCCAGCTTCTCCGCCAGCGACAAAGAATCAATGGATTTGCCGTGCAGATCCAGAAGAATCACATATTCATCGTCCCTGATCTTTTCCAAAATCCGATCCGCCTCAACAGACAGAACGGCCTTCTCGTCAGATCCGATACTCTCATCTTTTACTTCAATCATCTCAAGACGGTGATAATGGCTGATCTTTGAGGCGTAATCATCGATCAGATTCTTGAGATTCCTGTCTTTTATTCTTCCGACACAGACGATCTTAATCATTCCCGATACTTAACGTTAATGTTTCGTTGTTTCTTAATACTTCGAAAGAATATGTCTCATACGGCTGATAGGAAACCTGCAGATACTCGTTCAGACCATCCAGCGGAACATCGTTTATCATAACGACAATATCGCCCGGTTTTATTCCGGCAGCAGAAGCCAGAGAATTATCCATGGTCTTCTGCACAAACAATCCGGAAATCGTCTGAATATCCAGATTCAAATTGGCTTTTTCATAGTTAGGCATCTCTTTGATATAGGTTCCTTTTATGCCGATATCGGCTTTCATGTCATCCTGCCCAGAGATGATTCTTTCCGCAACAGCTTTGATCTCGTTTGCGGTTACCGCAAAACACATCCTCTCATCCAGAGACATCGTAATCATGCCGGTCACTTCGCCGTTCATATTGAGAAGAGGGCCTCCGGAATAACCCGGGATCAGAGAAGATGACAGTTCTATCACATCAAGGCAGTATTCGTATGTTTCATAATTAAACGAGACGCTGTTCTCGATCGTCAGTCTTTCGTTCGCAATCATTCCCAGCTGGACACTCCCGGCATAGTCAAGCGAGACAGGCGTTCCGATGCAGATCACAAACTCGCCTTTCTTCAACAGTGTCGCATCTCCTATTCTCACAGGAGAGACCTGATAAGGACATTCCAGTTCCAGAACAGCCAGATCCGTATAGATGTCATAGCCTTTCATTGTTGCATTCACGCTGTAGGACGATCCGAATATGACAGTAACGTTAGTTGCGTCCTCAATGCCATGGTAGGCAGTCAGAATATAGACTGTATCTCCATCCTGCCGATAGATAAAACCGCTCAGAACACTTCCATCCGCACTGATAGAAACGATCGAAGAACCGTTGTCTTCAACGACTTTTGAAAAATCGGTAGAAAAACCCGAAACGTTGTATTCGTTGATGATCTGTTGCTTGCTTACGATACTGTTCGGCCTGAATGAAAGAATCATCAGCCACGCTGACAGAATCAGGATCAAGATATATATGAGTCGATTATTCTTTTTCATATCTGTATTCTATCAGTCGATCAGTTCACAAGGCAAATAGTAGCAGGCATTCACTCTCGTGCCGTTGACTTCAAACGTCAGGTGAAGGTGTACGCCTTCCGAAGAACCGGTATTGCCCATCTGTCCGATGATCTGTCCTCTGCTGACGTTCTGTCCCGCTTCAACATAGGCAGGAACATTCAGATGCATATAGAAGGTTCTGACACCGTTCTGATGGTTGATGATGCAGAAGTTGCCCATGTCATAACGGTATCCCGTACCATCCACAACACCGCTGTCTACGGCATATATAGCCGCATACTTTTCGTAACGGTTGATGATATCTGTTCCGGTATGACCCAGATAACAGCCGAAGTGACAGGTTATGTGCGGGTTATCGACCGGCCAGATGTAGTTGCCTGTACCGATCATGACGACCTGCTTGGTGCCTACGGCAATAACGCCGCGTTTCGGCTGCTTGATTACGTTCTCAGACAGCGCTTTGCCTGATTCCAGAACGCCGTTGATCCAGGTCTCTTCGTACAGAACGTTCTTGATTCCCGATTCTTCCTGTACGCGAACTTCATATTTGCCCATTTCCAATGAACTGTCTTCGACATATTCCGGAGTTTCCGGCGTAATGGACTGCTGCGTAAGACGTTCCTTGGTAACTTCAATCGTAATCGGCGATGTATAGTAAGTAACATTCAGCTCCATTCCCGGAACGATCAGCTGATTTTCGCTTGCCAGAACACCTTTGTTCAGCATAACCAGCTGTTTCGGGCTCATATCGCCAAAGCGATATCCGACACCCTGCAAGGTATCGCCTTCCCTGACCGTATAGGATTCCCTCTCCTCGTTTCTGCCGTAGCACAGGAAATCGTAGATCTCATCGGCGTTCCTGAATATATCATCCGGAGAAACGATCGCTTCTTTCGTCTGTATCGTTTCCTGCAGTATCGCATTCTTTTCTACGCTTCCCAGTTCCGTCGGAGAAGGGATCAGCTGGTTGTTGGTGATCTTGATCAGCGTTTCTTCCGAAACGAAGTTCTTAAAAAACAATTCCAGGGCATTGGAAAAATCCTTATAGTCCTTGACATAAATGATCTCATAGATACCTTCTGCAGTAGAAAACTCAACGGCTGTCGTCTTAACACCCAGCAGACTGTTTTCTGCAAGATAATTCATGATCTGATCATCGACATTCTCAAAATGAATGAACGACTTCTCTTCAGCGATATAGATATCATTGCTGAGACCAAGTTCCGTATTCGGGAAATCTTTTTCGTAATCGCGGTATCTATCGGCGATCATACTGTTAAGGTGGTCCAGATCCGATATGACTCCAATCAGTTTGCCTTTGTAATAGATCTTGTGATATGCGACTTCATCCTGACCATAGGAAAGCACTCTCTGAGGAACCAGAGAGCTGTCAATCTCAATATTTGCTTCGATCTGCTCCGGTCTGCCGATCAGTTCCGGAAGGAATACGACGATTACCATTGCCAGAATCAGAGACAGAAGCACTACGATGACTTTTTTCAATAATTCTCCCCTACACTGTTTTTAATGCCGTAGAAAGCATTGATCTCTTTCTCAAAAGCCAGAACCACTTTACCGGTAGGACCGTTTCGATGCTTGGCAATCAGCAGTTCAACATCTTCTCTTTCACTCTCGGCATTCTCTTCCCTGTTATAATAGGCATCACGGTACAGAAACAGTACCAGGTCGGCGTCCTGCTCCAGAGCTCCGGATTCTCTTAAGTCCGAAAGCATCGGTCTTTTATCCTGTCTGGATTCAACGCTGCGGGACAGCTGAGATACCGCTATTACCGGAACATTCAGCTCTCTGGCCATGGCTTTCAGACGGCGGGATATCTCGGATACTTCCTGCTGCCTCGAATCCGATTTACCGGTTGCCTGGATCAGCTGAATGTAGTCGACAATGATCATGTAAAGACCGTTGTCCTGCGCCAGTTTTCTGGCCTTGGCATACATTTCCGATACCTTGATGCCAGGCGTGTCATCGATAAAGAAATTCTGTTTCTTCAACTGCTGGGATGCTTCATTGATCCTGGACCACTCTTCATCATTCAGATTGCCTGTCCTCAATTTCTGGATCTCTACCTTAGACTTTGCGGCAAGGATTCTCATCGCGACCTGTTCCGAAGGCATTTCTATGGAGAATATCGCAATGGAACCGTGGGTAACGGAAGCGGAATTCATTGCGATGTTCAAGGCCAGAGAAGTCTTGCCCATGGAAGGACGGGCAGCGACTATGATCAGATCTCCCTTCTGAAAACCGGCCGTTTTCTTATCCAGATCGGCATACAATGACCTGATTCCGGTTATATCCGAACCGGCTTCCTGTATCGCTTCAATGTGTTTCAGATAGGCATCGAACACTTCTTCGCCTGTCTTAAAGTCGGAACTGAGTTTCGATCTGGTTACTTCCGTGACTTTTCTTTCTACGCTCTCCAGCATCTCGTCGACACTGATCTGGGAGTTGTATGCGTCATTGGATATCTCTTCACCTACTTTAATGACTTTACGTGCCAGAGACTTGTTTTTGATGATGGCGATGTAGTCCTTTGTATTGTTTGCGGATATGGTCGCGTTGACCAGCTGCATCAGATAATCCAGACCGCCGATACGGTCGTACACGCCAAAATCCTTCAGTTTCGTAGATAGAGAAACGGTATCGACCTGTTCCCTTTTCTCGTACATGGCTGACATGACGTTATAGATATGCTGGTGCTTTTCCAGATAAAAATCATCCGCCTTGATTTCGGCTTCCGCGCACTGACGCATCGCTTCAGGATACAGCATGATATTTCCCAGAAGAGACTCTTCCGCTTCTATGGAATAAGGCATTGATTTGTTGCTCATGTTTAATCCTCAATCAGATTCACTTTGATCTTTCCGATCACATCCTTATACAGTTCGATCCTGATCTCATATGTACCGAGTTCATTTAAAGGTTCATTATCCTTGATCTTTCGCTTGTCGATCACGATACCCTGTTTTTTCAGTTCGTCTTCGATCTGCTTGGTAGAAACAGAACCGGATACCTTCCCTTCTTTGGCTTTAACCTTGAAAGTCAGCGTTTTTTCTTCCAGCATCTTCTTTAATTCTTTCGCTTCTTCTCTTCTCTTCTCGTCCAGTTCAGCTTCTTCCTTCTTCTGCTGATCCAGGACTTTCTTTGAGCCGGATGAAGCCATGACCGCAAGACCGCGGGCAATCAGATAGTTGCGGGCATAGCCGTCGGCAACATCCTTGATCTCGCCCTTTTTTCCAACTTTATTGACATCAGTTAACAGTATTACTTTCATCGCTCTCTCCTTTCAGATATTCATCCAGTATTTTTAACAGGTCTGCTTCCAGCTTTGAAACGGCAGTATTGCTGGCCTGCATGCCCGCAGCCGTCATATGACCTCCGCCCTGCATCTTTTCCATAATGACCTGTACATTGATCTTGCCTTTCGATCTTGCCGAGATCATTGCTTCTTCCTTGCCCGTATAGCAGATAACAAAAGCCGCCTCGATCTCTTTTACTTTTACCATCATATCACAGGCCTGCGACGCCAGAGAACGACTGAATATCCCTTCGTTCAGGGAAGCGATCATGATTTCGTTTCTGTAGAGCTTTCCGGCGTTAATGATCTTGCTCCTCTGCATGACATTCTCATACGATTCCTGCGACAATTCATCGCAAAGCATCGGATCGGCACCGTATCTTCTAAGCTGTTTCGCTACATCAAAGGTTCTGGAACCTGTTCTGACACGGAATCGATCTGTATCGATCAGAATGCCCAGATACATGATATTGGCTTCTTCCGGGCTGACTTCTACCTTCCTGCCGAAGTAAGGGAAGAATTCGATCGCGATCTCGCAGGTCGATGATGCAGCCGCTTCCACATAAGCCATCATCGGTATCACATCCAGATCGGCTCTACGTCTATGATGGTCGATGATGATGATCTTTCTGGCTTTCGCCAGAAGGTCAGATCCATTGGACTGCAGCATACTGTGGTGATCGACCATGATCACCAGCGTTTCATCATCAAGCTGTTCCATGGCTTCCGTTTCCGTAACAAACGTGTGTTTCTTTTCCAGAACACCTGCGTATTTCTTCATGACGTCGTAGATCATCGGTTCCATGCCACCGCTTCTGGATACGATATAGGTCGGTTTATCCAGAGACAGGGAAATCACTGACATAGCGATTGCCGAACCGACGCAGTCTGCATCCATTTCCTTGTGCCCTACGATGATCACGTTCCGCGATTTCTCGATCAGATCCCTGATACTGTTGGATGCAACACGGACCTTTGTCTTGTTCTGGTTCTCTCTGGCTTCCGAATTTCCGCCAAAGAACATCGCATCTTCACCGATCTTCCTGACAACGACCTGGTCTCCTCCTCTGGTCTGGGCAAGGGTCAGCAGAGAACGTACGGATTCATCCAGTTCCTCGTAGTTCTCACTTCCTCTGGAAAATGCCATCGAAAGGGTTACGTCCAGACCGGCATCCTTGGAAACCTTACGAACCTTGTTCAGGATGGAGAAACGGTCGTTCATGATGCTGCGGAAGATCTGCTCATTCATGATCAGCAGCATCCTGTTGTTCTTCAGCGTCTTGTATACAACCTGGTAATTCTTGAAATAATCGATTACCGGCACCTTGATATAGGAGTTCACATAAGACAGATCGTCTTCCGACATCGTCGATTCATCGTAGTTGTCGTAGCTGACAAGTCCCAGTACGCAACTGCTGTCTCCGAGCTTCTTATTCAAATCATATTCGGCAGTGATGTTTTTGAAGATCAGAATACTCTCCTTGTCGATCTTGTATACGGAATACTTCTCGTCGTTGATGATGACAGTCTGGGTATTCGCTTCATTCTTCAGCATCTCCTGCAGTTCCGGCAGCCAGTTCAGCAGTTTCTCGTTCAGATGGTCCATGTTTCTTTTCAGAAAGAAATCCGACAGAAAAACGATCTCATAGTTGTCGTTGTACGCCAGAATGCCGATGTCGCAGTGTTCCAGTACTTCCTTATAAGCCAGATCCAGCCGGTTTTCGATGTCTTTGTTGGCTTCTGCCCGCATCACATCCATGGAATAATAGATGATCAGAAAAACAACAACGAACACTGCCGCAACGATGGCGGCAAGTACGATATTCTGTTTAAAAAACAGCGACAACGCCGTAAGGCTTAAAACAACAGCGGCAATCGTAAAGATCGCCAGAGATGTTACAAATGTTCTTCTTTTCATGACTGTTGATTCGGGATCTTCGATTCCAGATATCTTCTAAGCGGTCCGCTCCCGTAAAGGAAACCCAGTATCATTAAGACAATCAGCAGAATCGGTATAAAGAAAGCCATCAGGATAAAGAACGATCCGATGTTTCTTTTCAGAACGATGACACCGTAAAGGATCACAAACAGATATCCGTAATAAAGAAGGATCATCGTCCCAAGCAAAGCGATTGTCATGCCGATGTAGTAGAAGATCTGATTATCGACATAGCGGTTCACAAAGAACAGGAATGTTGACAGAAAACTGACATAGGCCAGTACGGGATTCGGTTTGAGATCCCAGATGTTGACCCTGCCCAGATCGGTGATCTTGAAACGTTTCAGTAGGAATACGCTTAACAGATGGATCAGCACGCCCTCCATCGCTCCCACGATAATGGTCGAAAATACGTAGATGACAACCAGGATCTTATCAAAATCCAGCCCCGCTGAAGTGAAGATCGTCTCATAACTGATGCCGGAAATAGATCCGGCTTCGGTCATGGCAGTCTTATACTGAGCGATCATCGTCGCTACCGGGAAACCCAGAAGCGGATAGACCACAAAAGAAGCGATGATCTCTCCTACAACATAGACCATGATCGCCAGAAACAGCAGCGTCTGTTTATCCAGATTCCGCTTCATCCCGAGTGAATAGACGATTCCCGTCAGAATTCCAACCGGAACATAGATCAGATAGGTAAACTGAAAATTTCCAAGCAGAAAGCTGATGATGATCAGACCTATGGAAAGAACCAGCCCGTCTTTTACCGTATGCATGGCGCTGTAAAGGATTACTACGATAGGAACGATCAGCACAACGAGTTCAGTAAACCAGTAGGCCGTCATTCTGTCGATCAGGATCATTGCGCCGATGATGGCAAGCATCATGGCACCCTGTGTCAGTTTCTTTGTTTTATTCATACTACTTTATTATAAAATAAAAAACCTCCCGAATGGAGAGGTCTTTATTAAACTAATCGGCAATATAAGGTAATAATGCCATCTGACGCGCTCTTTTGATTGCGGTAGAGAGCATTCTCTGATACTTTGCGCTTGTGCCTGTAACACGTCTTGGAGTGATCTTTCCGTTAGGAGAGATAAACTTCTTTAACAGTTCAACATCCTTGTAATCGATATATTCGATCTTGTTCTTGGTAAAGTAACAGACTTTTTTATAACCTACTCTTTGTTTTCTGAAAGCCATGGTTCATTCCTTTCTAAATATCAATAAAACGGCAGATCATCACTGGAAATATCCAGCGAAGGCGTATTCGAGAAATCATCGTCCATGGAATCAGGATAGCCGGGATCTGCAGCCGGTGTGAAAGTCTGATTCTGCGGAGCATAGCTGTTCCCTGTGGAAACAGACATTCCGTTTCCTGTCCTGTTGGATATGATCTGTACATTGTCGGCTACGACTTCGGTAACGTATACCTTTCCATTCGGACCGTCATAGCTTCTGGTCTGTATCCTGCCTTCAACGGATACGATCGTTCCTTTTGCCGCATAGTTGGAGAGAAAGTCGGCAGACTGTCTCCAGGCGATGCAGTTAATGAAATCCGCTGTCTGTCCTGCCTGCTGCTGCGACTGGAATCTCCTGTCTACGGCAACCGTAAAGCTGCATACAGAAGCGTTTGAATTGGTTTTTCTCAGTTCAATGTCTTTTGTCAGACGACCGACCAGTACGACCCGATTCAAATTGATCATTATTTGTTTCCTTTTTTCTCATCAGTTGAGATCGTCATCAGTCTTACGATGTCGTTGCTGATACCCATTAAACGCTTGAATTCGTTTAATCCGTCAACATCAACAGTATAAGTGACTACAACGTAATATCCCTTAGACATATGATCGATTTCATAAGCAAAATCTCTCATGCCCCAGTCGTCAACATTGTCGATCGTGCCGCCGTGCTGGGTGATGATGCCGTGCATCTGCTCTACCAATGCAGCTCTTGCAGCGTCGTCGAGACTGGACTTGATGATATACATAGTCTCATATTGTTTCATTCTTTTACCTCCTTCTGGACTAACGGTCTATTGCTAGACAAGGAATAGTTTTTTCTATTCGCTTGATTATTATAGCAAATATCTTAAAAAATTTGCAATAAAGATTTTATAATATTGGTATGGCTTTAGACGGCATCATTATAAACAAAATCAAAGAGGATCTGGAAGTCTATCTTCCGATCCGGATCAACCGCATTTCACAGACCAGCGCTACTGAAATCGTCTTTAATGTGCATGCGGATAATGTCAGGACAAATCTGGTCATTTCCCTGCATTCCAACTACAACCACATCTGCCTTTCCAAGAAGAATTATACGACCTACAACGATCCTTCGACATTCGTCATGGTTTTAAGAAAACACCTGCTTAACGGCATTATCTACCGGATCGAACAGTTCGGCTACGACCGATATCTGCTTTTACACGTCAGGGCAAGGAATGAGCTTTACGACGAGAAGGAATACGTTCTTTCTGTTGAACTCATGGGCAAGTATGCCAATCTGATTCTGGTTTCAGATGAGAACAGGATCATCGATGCCTTGAAGAAAATACCGCCTTATGAGAATACCAGAAGAACCATCCTTCCGGGTGCTGTTTTTACTCTTCCGGAAAAACAGGACAAGCAGGATCCTTACCACCCATCAGAAATCAATTTCGATGAATCGCTGGTCAATCAGATCCAGGGCTTTTCAAAGCTGCTGGAAAACGAGGTCCGTTACCGCATGTCTTCCCTGACTTATGAGGAGATCATGAAACAGGTAAAGGAATCCAGACACCTGTATCTGACCGGAGTTTCAGACAAATATGAATTCCATGTCATCCCTCTGACACATTTTGAAAAAGAAGCGGTTCAGTGGAACATTCAGGAAGGACTGGACGAAGTGTATTATCGGGATGATGAAAAAGAGCGTATCAGGAATATCTCCGATGATCTTTTCAAGGTCGTCAGAAGACAGATCAAGCACTTCGAAACCAAGATCCGCAAGCTGAACGTTTCCCTTGAGGAAGCATTGAATCTGCAGGGAGACAAAGAAAACGGAGATCTTCTCTATACTTGCGAGAATCTGGAACAGAAAGGCTTGAAACAGATCGAAGTCAGCGATTTCAACGGAGAAATGAAACAGATCTCCCTGGATCCGAAACTATCGATCAAAGGCAATGCGAACAGGTACTATTCTCTGTATCAGAAGAAACGTAAAGGAAAGGGTCACATCGAGGAACAGATCGGCATCGCCGAAAACGAACTGGAATACTTTGAATCAATCAGCGAACAGCTTTCGATTGCCGATTATGCGGATGCCTTGGATATCAGAGAAGAACTGTCAAGATACGGCTATCTGAAAAAGAGCATCTCCAAAAACAAGAAAAAGAAAAAAGTCAATCTTTATCAGATTTCTGTCGACGGACATGTAATCACTTTCGGCAAGAACAACATTCAGAACTCCTTTCTGTCTTTTGAATATGCCCACAGCAACGATACCTGGTTCCATGCCAAGCAGTTTCACGGTTCCCATGTCACGGTCAATACGGACAAGCCAAGCGAAAAGATCATCAGGATCTGTGCCAACCTGGCTGCTTACTATTCAAAAGGACGCTACTCCTCTTCCGTTCCGGTCGACTACTGTCTTGTTAGAGACCTAAAAAAAGTAAAAGGTGCGAAATCCGGTTTCGTCACCTTTAAGAACTATAAGACGATCTATATCGATCCGATCGAAGACAAGGATCTAACGATCAGCGTTATCTAGATACTGTTTCAGTTTCTTGACTTCGTACGGTTTCAGCAGGCGGTATTCACCGCTTTTTAAGTTGCCCAATTCGATACCTGCTTCCGAGATTCGGTGCAGCTTTATGACGGTGTAGCCGATCGATTCAAACATCTTCCTGATTTCCCGGTTCTTCCCTTCGTGGATCGTCACTTCCAGGAATGAAGTATAGTGGTTCTCGTTCTTTCTGATCAGCTTTACCTGAGCGGGAGATGTGATGTAGTCTTCTACTTTGACTCCCTTGCGCAACTGTTCCATCTCATCCTGTCTGATCAGACCGTCGATCGTTACTTCATAAGTCTTTTCAACTTCGTATTTCGGATGAATGATCTTCTGCATCAGTTCCCCGTCATTGCTTAAAAGCAGAAGACCGCTGGAATCAAAATCCAGTCTTCCGATCGGGAAAATACGGTATGGCGAATCAATCAGATCAACTACCGTTTTTCTTCCTTTATCATCGGAAACAGAAGAAATCACATTCTTCGGCTTATTCAAAAGGTAGACGACCTTTTCTTCTTTTCTGACAGGTCTTCCTTCTACAGTAATCTCGTCTTCAGGATTGGCTTTAAACCCAAGCTCCGTTACGATCCTGCCGTTGACCGCTACCTTCCCTTCCAGTATCAGTTCTTCGGCTTTTCTTCTGGAACAGATTCCGCTTCCTGCAATAATCTTCTGTAGTCTTTCCATTGTTTCTTGTCCATATTATCGAAAATATAATATATGATGATGCCGATCACGCCGCTGATCGACAGGATCAGCACCATCAGCATATCCATGTTGATTCTGTGATTGTCATAGCCCATGTTTTCATAGGTCAGGTCTTCGGCCGTATCCTCAAATCCGTATCGATTGACACCGGGCATCTTTAAGATCTCATACGGACCTGATCCGCTGACCAGGAACTGAATATAGTTCTCTGTCTGTGTCGTCCTGCACTTGATGACTTCACCGTCCCGGTTTACGTGGTATACGGAGTATATCGTATGATCTTGCTTATCTATCGGATTCAGCTGAACGATCACAGGTCCCTGCGGTTCTATGCCCTGGTAATTGAAACGGAATGAGATATCGATACCGGCGACTTTCTCAAAACCATATCCCTGCGCTATCTGAAGTATTCTTTTTTCGTCTTCAGAAGCGATCTCGTTTACCGTTACATAATAGGTATCCTTGGCCAGATGAAACGACTTTCTGTCCGGCAGGGAGAGATCCAGTCCGGAGAAAGACAGGTCATAGCTCTCCGTCTGATCCTGAATGACATAGTTTCTCCTGTTTCTTTCTCTTAGTGTCTGGTCGATCTTCCTGATCTGTGAAAAAGAAAGGTCAAGGTCGATGCTGCCGATCTGTTTCTTAAACAGTGTGTAGTCTCCCACTTCGATTCCCGACATGATCCTATCTCTTAGATCGGACAGCTCTTCAGAGAATTCGATTTCCCACGTCGTCTCTACGCCGTTATATGAGACCGTCAGTTCCTGTTTGCCCGGAAGCGTATTGTCATATGCCGGTATCATATCCGTATTCAACGGAATCAGCAACTCATCTCCATCTTCATAAGTGATAAGCAGACTAAAGTCTTCCAGATCGATATCCCGATACAGTTCAAACACTCCGTTCTTGTCGCCGGCGACTTCGATCTTTTCGATCCTGCGGTACTGCGCCTGCATCTGCTCGTCATAGTCGCAGAATTCATAACCTTCCCTGTACGGTCTTACCTCAGGAACACTGTCGTTTTCTCTTATTCTCAGATCCAGTGAATGTCTGCCGATAAATCTTCCTTCTCCGAAATCATAGATGATTGTTGCAAAAGCGTCTTCATGAATACTGTCCCGATTCAGAACATAATCGATGCTGTCTTTGGCGACATAGGCAACTGATCTTTCGAAATCATATAAACGGTCTTCATCGAAACTGTCGTCGATCTGAATCTTATAGCAGTTTTCCATCTCTTCAAGAACGACAAAGGACAGCGCTTCGACATTTCTCAAGGAATACAGGACTTCATCAAGATCTTCATCCCGATAGAAGGATACTTTCTGCCTGTCTTTTATGATGCCGATTGCGTAATGGTTTCTATCTTTCTGTTCAAGTGCCTTATCGATCCCGTAGTATATGGACGCGCACTTCTCTCCGTAATACGGGTCATAGGAATAGTTCACATTAATGCCGAAGAGCTTATTGCCGAAGCAGGTACCGCTGTAGAAACTCTTCAGATGACTGGAAAACAGCGTGGAAACATAGTGTTTCGCATGGCAGCGGATGGATGCGTCAATGCTGTTGTAGCGGTCCGACTCTCTTTCCGGCTCTGAATCATAGGCGGCATTGAAGTACAGCCGATTTGAAAGGAATGCATCTCTGGAGCGTCCATAGGATGATTCATATACGGCTGAACTCAGTAGCATCATCGCATTGGTCCCGTAGATGCTCTGATAAACGAAGAAACTGTCTCCGTTCTGATGCAGTTGAGAAGACGTGATTTCGTCGGCGGCATCATCCCTGTCTTTATCGATGTAATGCGTCAGATGAGATCTGATACCCAATACGATATTCAGATAGTATTCCAGTTCGGCAGCTGAATAATTGCTCAGACTGCGGTAAGGAAGAAACTGGTAGTAGTTGTAGTACGGTTCTTCGTTCAACGCGCTTTCTTGCGTTTCGTTGCGGATATCATCGATCATTTTCAGATAATCGTCATAAAAGAAATGACCGTCGCAGCTGTAGTATGTATCCCCTTCTTTCATGAACGGCAGTGCGTCATCCAGGACGATGGAATAGGAATAATGATCCTGATCAAAACGGGTACGGATATTATGAACAAGCTGTCCGTTCAGGACAGAATAGGAACTGATTGATTCTTCAGGATCATAAGGATGCAGGATGACTTTATCCAGTTCTACGGACCCCAGATCTTCCGAAAGAAGGAAATAGACTCTCTTTCCGTCGGAACCGGTTTTCAGATAAGCCGAATCGGCTCCGTAGCATCCGTTGAGATAATCGTCGCTGCCTTTTGATTCGGAATAATAATCGATGCCCAGCGAACAGGCTTCATCTGTGATGAATTCCACGAAGCCGTATTCCATATGAATGACACGATCTCCATCCATAAGGATCAGATTGTCGTATTGGTTAAGATTCTCCTGATAGAAACCGTAAGCCCGGGAATAACTTGAAAAGGACTCGTCGAGTCCGCTGTTTATATCCATAACATGGTACTGTTCCTCTGCGTAGACAGGCACAGAATCAAGCATGCAGAGAATACAGATAAATGACACAAAAAAACTATGAAGATGCTTCATAGTTCAATTCTACAACAAATATCCGATTAATAATACTCAACCGACAGCTCTTTAAACACCAGGATCTCGAAGAGTTCTCCGGTATATCCCGAAATACAGGTCTGAAGGGTCAGCGTCTTGTCTTCAGTCGTCAGTTCAACGCCCGTATCGTAGAGCTGCTCCTTCTTGATGTTTTCGATGTATTTCTCATAGTATCCCGGATCATAGGAATTGTTGTTGTAATCGTCGTAGTCATAGCTGGTGCGCCAGTACTGCATGTCTCTGAAAAAACGGTCCTGCGATGCGTCGAATTCGTAAACTGCCGCCAGTACGTAAGTTCTGACTTCCTTCTCCAGGATCATTTTCAAATAGCGGTTTTGCATGTAGTTCTTCTGCTCCAGAAACAGCTCCAGAGGTGTAAATGCCTTTGTCCTGGCCTGATCGTTCCATACCGAGAAATGATGACCGTAGACGATCAGATTCTGATCGTACAGCGTATTGCGGTAATCCATGAATGTCGATCCGCCGTTGTCATTGTAGTCGTACTTTCCGGTTTTCCAGTAGGTCCAGATATACACGTCGTTTCCGGTATATCCTTCCGGATCGGTAACCAGCCTTCCGTCTTCCGTATAGAACTTGTAGAGTTCACCATTATCCTTGTATACCGATTTCGCCTGTACGAAAGAAACATCGATGATGCCCGATTCAAATACGATATCTCCGACATAGTCCTCGTTGATCTTTTTGTTCTCCTGCCATTTCTCTTTCAGCAGAAGATACTCTTCATTTATCTGGTCATCCTGAGAATCCGGTTCCGGATCGACATCAACGACAGGTTCGGGCTGCACGCTCGGACTAAGATCGATAATATCCAGTACGATCAAAGCAAAAAAAGTCAGCAGCAGAACTGTGATGGTCGATACGATCGCAATCAGTGTTTTCTGTTTATTCTCGTTCATTCTTCAATAAAGCAGGCATAGTATTCATCGTAGGTTATGCCGCGCCTATATACATCTTCGGCGGTTTCTTTTCCGAGGTAACGCAGCTGCCAAGGTTCTCCCTGATATCCGGTAATATCCGTCTTGTCGTCGGGATAACGGATAATAAAGCCGTATTTCCAGCAGTTCTCCGCCAGCCACCCAGAAGCTTCCGTCAGATAGAAATCATCCAGAGAATAGCCGGGAATACTTACATCCATGCACAGTCCGCTCTGATGTTCCGAATGTCCCGGTCTGGCGGAATAGGTATCCACGATTTCTCTTGGATCATAGTTCAGATACTTCTGGTAGAGTCCTTTCTGGTAGTCGTAGGAACGGTAGGCTGAAACGATCTGCAGATTGTATCCAAGAGCCTTGGCATCCGCATAAAGTGCCTTATATGCCTCATAAACCGCTTCTCTCAGCATTCCCTTGCCTAAACCGGACTCCACATAAACCAGATCCTCCGGCTCGTAGTCTTCAGGAAGCTGGTAGTACTTGTTGATCAGCATCAGATAACCCTTAGAAAGATCCGTCTGCGTAATATCGGAATACAGTTCCTTGTATCTTTTGGTGTTTACGATCTCCATCATCTCCCTGATGCTTGGATAAGCATCCATAAAGTTCAGATAAAGATCTTCATTTTTAGAAATGTAATAATCGCTGCCGTAGATCTCGTTCAGTTTATCCAGATAAGCTTCATTTAAAGTTCCGTTGTTTACCATGTCAATAATCTTCTTCGTATCGAGTCTTCCGTAATAGGAAAGATACTCGTCCAGTTTTTCTTCCTGAAACCATGGAGCGCTAATAAACTCCAAGGCCTCGCTTCCCAATTCATCATTCAGAAAACGTTCCTGATTTTCATCAGACAAGCCAAGGATTGCCTGTATCTGGTTTTCTTCATAGCCTTTTTCCGCCAGCAGATCTTCCGTAGACTTCTGACAGGAACACAGATTCAGCATTAACAGAATGATCAGTAAAAGCTTCATCTTCTACACCGCCAGGGACAGGATCGAGATGACAAGCATCATGACAATAATGAGTATTACCAGTATTTTTCTAAATGTCTTGTTCATTTCTTCTTGTAGTTGTCCAGAATATTTGTAGAGAAGGAATAAGTCTTCTTCATTCTCTTTGCGTATCTTTGCAGAGCGTAGTTTATCAGCATGTCGCATTCTTCTTCAAAGCTGATACCGACTTCTTTCCAGAGATAGAAAGCCAGAGAGCCTGGAATCGTATTGATCTCGTTGCAGTAGACTTTGCCGGTCTTCTTGTCAATCATGAAATCGATACGGACACAGCCATGGGAATTAAGGGCCTTGAACGCCTTGATTGCCGTTTCTTCGATCGTTTTCTTCTGCTTAGCCGTTACATCGGCAGGAACCTTTCTGGCAGTGGAAGCCATTCCCTTGGACGGACCCTTGCTTCCGGTGATCTTGGCACCCTTCTTGCCTCCGCCGGACTGGTATTTCTTATCGAAATCCAGAAAACCGTTGGTAACTTCTTCAATCGCACTGACCTTAACTTCCTCGTCGTTGCCCATGACGGCGATATTGACTTCTTTAAGATCCTTTACCATCTCTTCAACAATGACCTTGAAGTCGTACTTCAGACATTCGCCGATCTTTTCCTTGAATTCTTTCTGCGTCTTGATGACTTCAATGCCGATCGAGCTGCCCAGGTTGGCAGGTTTGGCGATCAGCGGAAAAGAAAGTTTCTTGGCCTGTTCCAGATATTCACCGGATCTTTCTTCAAAGTCTGAACCGAAGACCACGAAGAAATCAACCATCGGAATGCCTTCTGCCTTGAAGATATCCTTCATGGCGGCCTTGTCCTGGCCAAGCGATCCGCCCAGAACATCACACGACGTATACGGCAGATCCAGCATCTGCAGATAACCAGCTAAGGAACCATCCTCGACATTGGTGCCATGAACTACAGGAAACGCGATATCGATCTGACGGTCTTTCCTGAACAGACCTTTAAGATATTTCATCTTAACGGCATTACCGTCCTTATAGATCATGATCTTATCCAGAGCGGATGCGGGATCATTGATAAACGATGAATAGTTGGCCAGATCGAACAGCTTTTCTCCGGTATAAAGATCGTTGTCTTTGGAAATATAAACAGGAAGTACGTCATACTTATCCGGATTCAGGGCATGAAGGACCTGATTGGCAGAGATACAGCTGATCTCATGCTCAGTGGATTTTCCACCAAAAAACACAGCAACACAGATTTTCATAATATCACCATTCTATCACTTTTATACATTGAAAGCATCCGGAAGATCATTTTCCAGAAGTATCGTATCTTTGACGGTAAAGTTCTTGTAAACATATGCGAATGCTTCATTGACGTTCTTGCATACGACAATGTCCTTTTCATTGAATCCGCTCTTTTTCAGACCTTCGAGAATCGGTCTTGTCTGCTTTTCACCAACCAGCACGACATGGTCTGCCCTGTCCTTCATATAGGCACCGAATTCCTGATTCAGTTCATCCTGTTTCGAACCTAAATCGATCATTCCCGGCGTTACGACAATCCTTTTTCCATCCATCATCGACAGTACATCCAGAGCCATTTTTGAACCTACGGGATTGGAGTTGAATGCATCATCGATAAAGGTATAACCGTTGATCTTCTTAAGCTGGAGACGGTGTTCGATCTGTCTGATCGATGCGACTTTCTTCGTGATTTCCTTCATGTCCAGGCCCAGTTCAACAGCCAAAGCAATGCCCAGCAGAATATTCGCAACGTTGTGCTTTCCTAACAGGGAAGTCGTAAACTTGTATTTTTTCTTGGCGATCTCGACAGTGAATTCACTTCCGTTTTTGCTGAAACGGATGTTCTTCGCCTGATAATCGGCATCCTTGTTTTCAATGCCTACCGTGATGATCCGGCATGTGTTCTGAATCTTATAGTTTCTGATGTATTCATTGTCGATATTGATGAAACCGACGCCGTCAGCCGGAAGCATTTCAATTTCCTGCATCTTTTCGTGAATGATGTTTTCTATGCTGTTGAAGGTACTGAGATGCTGCGGTCCGATGGATGTTACGATTCCGTACTTCGGTTTCACGAAGTCCATCAGATAAGTGATATCTCCAACCTTATCCGCTCCCATTTCACAGACGAACACTTCATGAATCGGTTTGAGCATCTCTCTGATCGTTCTGGTTATGCCCATCGGAGTATTGTAAGAAGCCGGCGTCATCAGCGTAAAGAAATGATCGGAGATGATATCGGTAACGATATTCTTGGTAGAAGTCTTGCCATAAGAGCCGGTAATGCCGACTTTGACTAGCCTGCCGTTTCCTTTCAGAATCTTTCTGGCATCATTCTCATAGTATTTCTTGATCAGATACTCCAGAGGCTGCGTTAGCAAAGCCATCGGATAGATCAGAAGATACGGCATAAGAATGGCGCAGATCCCGAGTATATCGGCAGGAAGATAACGCATGCCGACGACGATCAAGATCGCTTCCAGCAGTGCCATGAAAACGATCTGTCTTTTTACTCTGGCGGTTACGACCAGATCCTTGATATAGACCTTTTTGTTTTCTTTCATCAGCAAGTATACCGTAAAGGCAATACTTAGGAAGATGCAGAACAGAGATCCGTAGTTCCTGAACAGCGTATTCAGACAAACTGCGACAATGACGTATATGACACTAACAGAGAAATGCAGATTCCTTTTATCCGTCAGCCACTTTCCATAACGTCTAAGCTCATAACGGTTCTGCTGAAACATCTGCAGGGCATGCTTGCCGTAAACAAAAGAAAGGGCAAGATAGACTGCCAGATAAAGCATTGTGATCAGTATTTCTGCGGTTTTATCGTTTATCATAGTCACTCCTTAAGAAAGCATCCAGCACGAGATTGAAGCGTCCTGCCTGATGAATATAGGCGTAGTGATCATCATTCTCGAAAATGACAAGAGCCGCATCAGGCATCAGCTGTTCCATGAGTTTCCCCTTTTCTACCGGAGTCGCTTCATCGTTCTCTCCGAATACCAGCAGGGTTTCCGTTGTGATTTCGCTTAAGATCGGGGTAATGTCTTCATTCACAACCTTTACCAGAGTATTGCGCATGACGCCGCTGGCATTGCGGTAATCCTCGCTTCCGGCATTCTTCTTCAATGCCTCGGCATACTGTTCAAACGGTTTCAGACTCAGGATTTTCTTTCCCAGTTTATAGGAATAGGTCCTGGCATACCAGGCAAGACCGTGTTTGTCTCTTATCCCTGCAGCCCCTGTCAGAACCATCTTGTATGCGCCGTAATGATAGGCATATCTCAAAGCGATCCGGCAGCCGAAAGAGTGCGCGATAAAGATCGGGTCAGAGATCTTTTTCTTCATGCAGAAATCGTGCAGAAATCTGGTGTAGTCTTCCGAATCCCAGGCTTCAGGAGGTTCGCCGCTCTTTCCGAAACCCGGAAGATCGATGTTGTACACGGTAAAATGATCTTTCAGAAAATCGGCGATGAAAGCCATCATCTCGATATTCTGACCCCATCCGTGCAGCAGGACGACATCTCTTCCCTGTTTTCCTTTTTTCTCATAGTTCAATGAGATCCCGTTAATTTCTACAGTACTCATGTTTCAATTATACCCTTTTTACTCTTCTTCTTTGCCGGCTTCTTCATCTTCTTGGTGGTGAAGATCCTGAATACGACACCGTCATTCATGTTCTCTCCGGTAACGGAATAACCGTAAGTTTCAACGACTTTCTTTACGATGGACAGTCCTAGTCCGAATTTACCTTTATTACCCTTCTCGTAAGGCTTAAACAGTTTATCCAGGCGGTCCTTTTCGATCGGTTCTCCGTCGTTGTATATTTCAAGCAGATTCTCGCTCAATGAGATTCGGATCAGACTCTTCGCATAGCGCAGCGAATTGTCCAGAAGATTCTCTACCACGACGCGCCATGGTTCCTCTTCCCCATGGAAGAAGACATCTTCATCGATATCCGTTTCAATGCGGACATCGCTTCTGACAACCTTACAGGCCAGGATGGCTTTCTGTACGACCGGAGCCATCTCCAGGTTCAGCAGATTGTTTCCCGTATCGGTCAGATAGCCCATCTTGTTGTAGGTGATCAGAGAGTAGACCTTCTTTTCCAGTCTGTCGGCGTTTTCGCTGATTACGTCGACGCTTTTTTCCAGAGTATCATACGGATAAATGCCGTCCTTGATCGATTCGGAATAGGACTTGATCGTTGCAATCGGAGTCTTCAGATCATGAGAAATGTTCTGTATCATCTCATCGCGTATCCGCTGCTGCTGAGAGAGTTCATCATTCATGCTGGCAAGGGCTTCCGCAACCTCGCCGATCTCATCATAACGGTTTACATTCAGCGTAGCCTTTTCTCCGGTCTTTACCTTATTTATATAAGTAATGATCTGATCCAAAGGACGGATCAGAGACACGACCCAGATCAGGATCAAAGCGATCAGACCTCCTACCACGTAGAACGTGATGTTGACAACGCCACTGTACAATGCGCTTCGAAACTCGTCGCGGAAATTGTTCTTGATGATCGAAACAAGCCGGTAGTTATCGTCAAAGCTGATGATCGAATAGACGATCGAGTTGTTATCGTATATGAAACTGCTGTCGATGCTTCCTCCTTCCGGATCCGGATCGATATTGCTTAGAAGATCGGCGTATTCTTCCGTCAAGGCGTTCAGATATCTTCTGGATGCCGTAGAATAGACGAAGTGTACAACATTGGATTCCTTGAAGTTGTTTCTGGTTTCAAGATACTCGTTCTGTGAACGGTGGATGTAGACATACATCTGGGTATTGGTAAAAGAGTCGATGTTCCTGTTCAGAAATGCGAATATGAAAAAAATCAGAACGGTAAATGTTATGAATACAATCGTTAAAAACTGTTGAACAAGCGTAAAGCTGCTTATCCAGATCCTGAATCTCTTCATCCTAATCTGTAGCCGAAACCGTAAATTGTCTGAATGTTCATATCCGGCAGTTTCTTTCTCAGTCTGCGCAGCGTATCATCGACGACACGGTCGGAACCGAAGTAGTTCTCATCCCAGACTTTTTCCAGTATCTGTTCCCTGACAAAAGCCGTACCTCTGTTCTTGACGAACAGCATCAGCAGATCAAATTCCTTTGTGGTAAGTTCTATCTGTTTTCCGTTTCTGAATACGGTTCTCTGATTTTCGTCGATGTCGTATCCGTTTACCGAGATATGATCGTCTTCCTTGTAGACACGGCGGATGATGTTGTTGATCCTTAAGACCAGTTCCTTTGGAGAAAACGGTTTTGTGATATAGTCGTCAGATCCCTTTTCCAGACCGATGATCCGGTCGAATTCCTTGTCTCTCGCGGACATGAAAACAACAGGAATCATCGGATCCTTGCTTTTGATCGCTTCGATCAGATCAAAACCGGACTTGTCATCCAGCATGATATCCAGGATCCACAGATTGCAATAATCGTCGATATGTGAATAGGCCGAATCAAAAGTCAGATACGAGTTGACGATATATCCTTCCTTTTCCAGATATGATTTCACCAGTTCGTTAAGATCCTTCTCATCTTCAACGATATTAATGACTTTCTTCATGCTTTCATTATAAAACAAAAGGTTATTCTGCATAACCTTTTTGTTTGATCAGATCGATTACGTCATAGACGTATTTCTGACAGAGTTCATTGTTTTCCGCTTCTACCATAACCCGGATCAGCGGTTCTGTTCCGGAAGGTCTTACCAGAATACGTCCATTGTTTCCCAGTTCATCGGCGATCTTCTGGATCCTTTCCTTGATTTCCGTATCGTTCAGGACGATGCCTTTGTCTTTTACTTTTTCGTTTACCAGCAGCTGCGGATAGATCTGTACCTCGGCAGCGGCTTCTTTTAAGGAACATCCATAGTAGTTCAAGGCTTTCAGCACCAGCAGTGCCGTCTTTAAGCCGTCTCCAAAGAAACAGTCTCCGGAATAGATGATGTGACCGGACTGTTCACCGCCGATCACGAAACCGTTTTTTACCATGGAGTCGCAGACGTTCTTGTCTCCTACGGCCGTAACATCGGATCTGATGTCAAGTCTATCCAGAGCCTTGTACAGGCCGATATTCGACATGACCGTCGTAACAAGAGTATTGTTGTCGAGCAACCCGTTCTCTTTCAGATACTTGGACAGAAAATACATGATCCTGTCGCCATCGACGACTTCACCGTCTTCATCGGTAAACAGGACTCGGTCGGCATCTCCGTCAAAAGCAAAACCGAGATCAAAATCTCCGTTTCTTACCGTTTCCTGCAACATTTCCAGATGCGTGGAACCGCAGTGGTTGTTGATGTTGATACCGTTAGGAGAATCATTGATATAAGTAAACCTGCCGTTTAGGACATTCAGAACATCTTTCGCGGTATAGCAGTTGGAACCGTTGCACAGATCGACACAGACCTTAAGCCCCTGCAGATCCATCCTGTATTTTTCCAGCAGCCAGTTCTGATAGGATCTAACCGCTTCTCTGTAATCGGTAACGCTGCCGTTATTCCTTGACTCGATCCCCTTCGGATCATCCATGTAGGCTTCGATCAGCAGTTCCAGTTCGTCCTTGATCTTGAAACCGTCATTCGCAAAGATCTTGATTCCGTTATCCGTATAAGGATTATGCGATGCGGATATCATGACTCCGCAGGAAAACTCTTCATGCATCGTGGTATATGCCAGACATGGCGTCGAGCAGTAGCCGAGAAGATAAACATCAGCACCGGATTCACTCATTCCTCTGCACAAATCCTGCTCAAATCCCTTGGAGGATTCTCTTGTATCCATGCCGATAACGATCCTGGCGTTTTCATAGTAAGCTCCGACAAATCTACCGATCCTGTAAACCATCTCATCCGTCAGTGTAACCCCGGCTTTTCCGCGTACACCGTCTGTTCCAAAATACTTGCCCATAACTACTGATTCGCCTCCACTACCGTAACATTTACATTCGATTTCTCTAAAGACAGGTTGACATACGGATGATCCGTGCTGACAACATAGAGCGGCAGCGTATATGTACCAGGCTCCGATGGCATTTCAAAATATACTTCAACATCGTCCACGCTGACGGCGGCAATATTGTTTGCAGAACCGGAAAGTTCGACATTCACGCTCATCAGGCTGACACTGGAGATCGCCAGATTGTTGTAGTTGTTGTGATAATACAAAGGAATATCTTCCAGAACAGCCGTTTCTACCGTTGTCAGACTGACTCTGACGTTAACAACCGTGACATCGCTTGCGGATACGCCTGAAGGCAGGACGACCGGCAGCATGATATCCTTATCGACATTGTCGGTAACGGTAGACATGTCGAAGTTGACATAGACTTCACGGATGCCGTTCAGGATATTTTCAGGTCCGTAGATCCTGGTTGTCTGATGATCGACGATTTCAGCCGTATCGATGGCTAAACCGACAGGGATCTGTCCGACCGGTTTCAGTTTGATCGGTACTTCGATGCTAGGAGAAGAGATCTTCACGGATGCCGTAACGGAACTCGGAACGATTTCCGCATTGACCGCCTGGCCGTTCTTGTCATACGCTACCAGCGGCGCATTGATCTCAAAATCGCCGGTCTGTCCGCTTACATCGATCAGAGCCTTAACCAGAGCGATGGAATTCAGAGTATCCTGCGATGCTCGGATATTGATCTTTGTACCCTGTGCGAAGCTCGGTTCAGAGAGAATGTAACGGGAATCCAGCTGATTCTGATTGATGAAATCATAGGACAGATCAAACTGCATTGTCGTTTTCTTCTTTAAGGTAACAGTTACTTCACTAGGAGAAACAATGGTATTGATATTATCGCCGAAACCGACTGCGTTCACTTTTACCGTGTGCATGCCTTCGGTATAACCTTCCAGATCGATCTGGCAGGAACCCTTCTTGCTGGCGGCATTATTGACGTTTGCGGCTTCGCCGGTCAGTACGACTTCACAGGCCGAAGGCAGACCCGACAGTTCAAAGGTTTCGGAATTGTAGCGGGCATTGATGCCAACATTGCTGAGTAGCTTGGAACTAGACAGCATTGCGCTGGAATTGTCGTAGGTGGCGACAAAGTATGCCAGGCAGGCCAGAAGCAAGGCAAAAAGACCCAGATACTTGCTGGAGAAAAAGAGTCTGTCGATAATCGTAGAGATCCAGCGGAAAAACTTGACAATACCCTCTTCTATCGTTTCATACTGATTTCTATTCGCTGATTTAGAAGCGATCTGTTTGGCTTTTTCCAGCTTTTCTTCAGAATTGTTGATCTGACTCATGGCTTGCCTCCTGATCTAGGTTGTTTTCAATCAGAACATCTTCTTCAATGTCAAACAGATGTTCATTTCTTTCGGTCCTTGTTCCGTACTTGAAACGGTTGTTCGTTGGAACCTTCATATCCAGCTGTGCAGTCTCTTCCTTCTTTGCCTGATTTTCCTGCACGTTGTTCTTCTTTCTGAACAAAGAGAATCCTTTCTTCTCCTGCGGATCTTCCTTGATCTCGACGATGACATCGGAATCATCCTGAACCACCAGAGAATTCCTTCTACGCGATGTCTTTTCGATGGCAGTCGTATCGTTGCAGATGACTCTTCTAAGGTACTCTTTCAGCTGTTTCTCATCTACCGAGAAGATCCTGCCGTTTTCGGCGATCGATATTGCGCTAGTCTCTTCCGATACGACGATCGTTAAAGCATCGGATACTTCGGCAATACCCAGAGCAGCCCTGTGTCTGGCGCCGTAACGCGATGAAAGATTGACATTGGTCGGAGGGAAATAGGCGCTTGCACAGGCAACCTTGTCGCCCTGAATGATGACGGCACCGTCATGCAAAGGGGTCGTAGTCATGAACAGGGAACACAGCAATTCCTTGGATACTTCCGCATTCACGGTGATGCCTGTCTTGATGTAGTCCTGCAGAGACTGGGCCTGCTCAATGGAAATCAGAGCGCCGACTCTCTCCTTGGAAAGAGTAATCGTAGCCTCGTAGACCTGATCCACCAGCTTTTCCTTTTCATTTGCCAACAGTGAAGAAATACGCGAAAAAGCGTTCGAGGTTCCGATCTTTTCCAGGAATCCTCTGATTTCCGGCTGGAATATGATAATGAAGGCCAGCAGACCCCAGTTGATGAACATATCGGTAAAATAGGTCAGTGTAGACAGACCTAGCAGTTTTGCCAGACCGTTAACGGCAATGATTGCAATGATACCCTTGAATATCTGAATGGTACGGGAATTGTTACGTATCGCTTTTATGGCATAGTAGATGATAAACCACATGATGGCAATATCAATAACGACCCTGAATACTGACCATATATTTTGTATCGTTAGATTAATATTATAATCAGCCATATTTCCTCCCTGTTGCTATCAGTTAATTATTATAACATAAACAAAAAAGGGATTTCATCCCTTCATTGTTAAATGGCGCGCTCAACAGGGATCGAACCTGCAACCTTTTGAATCGGAATCAAATACTCTATCCATTGAGCTATGAGCGCATCAGTTCGTGGAGCCGAAACCGCCGTGTCTTTCTCTGCTGTTTTCTTCTTCTTCTTCTGCCAGAAAAAACCGATAGAAGACGCCCTGAACGAAACGGTCGTTCTTGCGGATCAGCAGTTCCCTGTCTCCCTCGTTGACAACACCGACAATGATATGCCCCTCGTTATCCGCGTTGTAATAATCCGAGTCGATAATCCCTACCGTATTCAGCAGTCTCATCCGGTATTTGAAACCAAGAGAAGAACGGGGATAAAGCTGCAGAACATATTCCTGATCGATCCGGCAGCGTATTCCGCTAGGAATGCGGCAGGATTCTCCCGGTTTAAGCAGTACCTCTACAGGAGAATAAAAGTCGTATCCGGCACTCCCGGAAGTAGCTCTCTGAGGAAGTACGATATCTTCGTACTCTATCGCGTCTGCGATTCCTAATACAGACAAATCCTCCAAAAACCGGTTTTTGCTGACTTTTTCAAATCTGGCGACTTTCATAATTAAATTCTATCATAACATCTTGCGAAATAATCATAAGTATGTTATATTTAAAAAGCGCTATTTCAACATTTAAAAGCGTGTGCTGAAGAAGTACTCAAGTGGTTGAAGAGGTGGCCCTGCTAAGGCCATAGGTCGGCTTGTCTGGCGCGAGGGTTCAAATCCCTCCTTCTTCGCCAATATAGATGCAGATGTAGTTCAATGGTAGAACGCCACCTTGCCAAGGTGGACACGAGGGTTCAATTCCCTTCATCTGCTCCATC
>JAFWFS010000008.1 GCA_017515475.1 Erysipelotrichaceae bacterium
GAGAGTATGAAACTTTTTCTGTAAAATAGATGATGATAGGTTCCGAAAGGGTCTCCTGTGATATACACTAAAATTCACAGGAGGCCTTTTATCATGGCACGAAAAAAAGAAAAGAAACCTGTTCACAAAGTCGTTATGACGGAAGGAAAACGGCAAATCATCCAGCAGCTTCTCCAGGAGTATGATATTGAGACAGCACAAGATATTCAGGATGCTCTCAAAGATCTGCTTGGCGGTACCATTAAGGAAATGATGGAAGCGGAAATGGATGATCATCTGGGCTATGACCGGTACGATCGATCCGATTCGGATGATGCCCGCAATGGCTACAAGGAAAAGACGGTCAATTCCAGCTACGGTTCCATGCGAATCGAAGTCCCACAGGATCGGAGATCCACCTATGAACCGAAAGTAGTTAAAAAGAGACAGAAGGATATTTCAGATATCGATCAGAAGATTATCTCCATGTACGCCAAGGGAATGACAACCCGTCAGATCTCTGACACACTTATGGATATCTACGGATTTGAAGCATCGGAAGGCTTCATATCCGATGTAACTGACAAAATCCTGCCACAGATCGAAGAGTGGCAGAATCGGCCGCTGGACGATGTGTATCCTGTTTTGTTCATCGATGCCATTCACTATTCGGTTCGGGATAACGGGATGATCAAAAAGCTCGCCGCCTATGTTATTCTCGGAATCAGCTGCGAAGGCCGGAAGGAAGTTTTGACGATCGAGATTGGAGAAAACGAAAGCTCCAAATACTGGCTGTCTGTTCTGAACGGCCTGAAAAATCGAGGCGTAAAGGATATCCTGATCATTTGCGCTGACGGCCTGACCGGCATCCGGGAAGCGATCCAGACAGCCTTTCCGAAAACAGAATACCAGCGCTGTATCGTTCATCAGGTTCGCAATACGCTGAAATATGTGGCTGATAAAGACCGCAAGGCATTTGCCAAAGATTTAAAAACCATTTACAACGCTCCAACGGAAGAACAGGGACTCGTCAACCGGGACCGCGTCACTGAGAAATGGAATGAAAAATATCCGAATGCCATGAGGCGGTGGGAACGTGACTGGGACGCTATCGCGCCGATCTTCAAGTTTTCTGCAACAGTTCGGACGGTCATTTATACAACCAACGCGATCGAAAGTCTCAATGCCACATACCGGAAACTGAACCGTCAGAGAAGCGTTTTTCCAAGCGATCGTGCGCTTCTGAAAGCACTGTATCTGGCCACCTTTGAGGCAACCAAAAAATGGAGCATGCCGATCCGGAACTGGGGGCAGATTTATGGCGAGCTGGCGATCATGTACGAAGACCGGCTTCCGGATTGACCGATTTACCAGACAGAAAACGGACGGGAAAAACCCGCCCGCTGTTGACATGCCGTGAGGCATACGTTATATATTAAGCGACTGCCGGACAGCAGGAACCACTTAACATCTTCGCTGTCCGACAAGAAACCAAGTCACAGGAAATCCTATTTACAGAAAGCTTTTCACATACCC
>JAFWFS010000009.1 GCA_017515475.1 Erysipelotrichaceae bacterium
AGTCGCCACATAGAAACCGGAACCGACCTGTCCGACATTGCGGGTAAACAGTCCTACCAGCATGGACAGGATCCCGACCTTCTGTTCGTATTCCCGTTCCCTTTGCATCGGGATGTGGTTGATGCCTTCTTCATCCATTTCAAAGCGCACATGATAGACCCCGCCAAGCGAATAGGCATAGAACCTGTAAGAAAGAAACGACAGCAGATATACGAAAAGAAAAATCGGAACCGCGATCTTCAGGAAAAACCACAGGCTTTCCCAATCAAATATTCCGTTCAGGCTCGTCATGATTACCAGCGCCGCGACGATGAACAGAAAGATGCCTGTCAGGATCTTCATGATCATGTCTAGGACGTTCCTGTTTTCATACATGTTCAATTCATATTCCCAGACGTACTGTCCCTTTTCGTTTACCGTTATGTTCTTCATGTTCCGCTCCTTGTGTTTACCCTAATCATACAGGAAATCGGCACATCCCGCCATATCCGTTCCGTTGATTCATCTGCATTTTTCCCTGATTCTGCTATATGATGATAGTAACAGAATAAGAGGTAAAACAATGTACGGTGATTTTGAATCAGGCATGTCCATGGCCGACTATGTGAAGGTTGAAGTATTCTGCGGCGACAGGAAGGCAATCCTAAGCGTCAATCCGATCGGTCAGTTTTCGCCGGGCGGATGTACGGCTTTCGTTTCTTTGAAGAAAGAAACCGTTCTGGCTTTAAACAGCGTCGAAGAATTCTACGAGATGCTGCTAAACAGGATCTATTTCGAAAATCTTGAAGTCGCTTTCGACCTGCCAAACTACAGACTTGCGGATGTTCTGGATTATACAAAAGATCTGGAAGTCGATGACGAGAACAGCTGGTGGCTGAACTATTTCAAGCGCCTGGAAGACAAGGTAGAGCAGTTCCATGACGAGCTGACCGCAATGACGGAAGATCTGAAAGGCCTCAAGGCTGTCGTTCATCAGTTCCACGAAGCTTCCGGAGAACTGTGCGATTTCGTTGATTTCACCTGCTGTCCTGAAGGCGAAGAGGAAGACGTGCTGCGGGAATTCTTCGAAGAGAATCTCTCACCGGAAAGCGAGATAGACGCCATCATGGATCTGTTCGAAGACGGATTTTTCTGCGGGAACGGTTTTGCAGCCGATGAAGCTTTTCTGATCGATTTCACAAACGGAAGTTTTGAAAAGAAACTGACCGTAACGGATGTAAACTAGAAATACGAATAAAGTTAAACAAAAGCGGTTCCTGAATGAACCGCTTTTTTTCTGATCAGAAAGGTTTTTTACCAGAGCTCTTTGATCACCTTGCGTACGCCGTCGTCATTGTTGGAAGGACAGATCCTATCCGCGTGTTTCCTGGTTTCCGGCGTGCTGTTTTCCATGACCACGGCCATTCCTGCCGCATCCAGCATGCTGATGTCGTTTTCCGCATCACCGAAGGCGATGCTCTCTTCAATCGGTATATTCATCAGTCTGCAGAAGTCTTTCAAGGCCTTTCCTTTGTCGACTCCTTTGATATTCACTTCGATCAGTTTCGCTCCTGAGGAAGATATTTCAAGCTGAGGGAATGCGGATCTTAAGTCGGCGATCACTTCTTCCTTGTCGGCATTCTCCGCTGGATACAGAAGCAGTTTCTGGGCATCCAGATGTCTTTCCGCATAGGCTTCTTTCACATCGGTCACTCCCTGAATATTAGGCAGAACTCCCTTTACCGCAACCTTGCGGATGTATTCGCAGACTTCTCCCTTTTCATCTCCCTTGCCTATCCTTCTTCCGTCTATGACGGCGGTCTCATAGACCGGCAGTTTCTTTACATATTCCAGAACCTCCAGAGCCAGACCGTAAGGTATCGTTTCTTCATAAATGTAGCGGTTCTCCAGGTAATCGTATACCGCTCCACCATTGCAGCACAGCGCATAACGCAGAAAAGGCAGTCTGTCCAGAAGGACAGAAAGCTCCAGATGGGTCCTACCGGTCGACGGCAGTATGATCACGCCAAGATCGCTGATTCTTTTCAGCTCGTTTATCGTCTCTTCAGAGATCGTCTTGTCGTCCCTGTATAATGTTCCATCCAGATCTAACGCCACTACCCGATACATGTTTCCGCTCCTTCATCTATTCTTTAAATCATTATATACGATGGCCCACGAGTGTTCATAACAATGCCCGATCTAGTTGACCGGGCATTGTGGTTTGAATCGAATAAGTGTCTACTCAGCCGCTTTCAGATGCTGAGTCTCTTCGATTTCCTTCAGCATATCCACTCTTCTCTGATGACGGTCTCCTTCGAAATCGGCGTTCACCCATTCGTCGACGATCATCTTAGCCATTTCAATGCCGATGACACGGGCACCGAAAGCGATGATGTTGGAATTGTTGTGCTGTCTGGAAAGCTTGGCCGTATAAGGTTCCGAACAGACGCAGGCGCGGATCCCCTTCACCTTGTTTGCAGCCAAAGAAATGCCCAGACCGGTTCCGCAGATCAGCACTCCGCCGTCCACTTCACCTGATGCGACCATCTTTGCGACCTTGTAGCCGCTGATCGGATAATCAAAGCGGTCCGTTGAGTTCGTACCGACATCTATGACTTCGATGCCTTTTCCCTCAAGATGCTTCTTGATCTCGTTTTTCATTTCAACCGCTACGTGATCGTTTCCAATTGCTAGTTTCATATCGTTTCCTCTTTCTTTATATATTCATTATAACTTGAAATGTAGCAAGTTCTACTTATGTATCTTCCTATTTTATGCAGCAGAATATCCCTTCCGCATTCACGGAATGAACATTCACTTTTTCATACATTTTCTCGAGCCGTTGTCTCAAGGTACTCAATGTCTCAAACGGAGGTGTAAAGAATCCTTTCGGCACATACAGCTTTCTGACGAACCAGTCGGTACGGTCGAACTCCCCGGCAACGTAGAAGCAGCCGCAGAAGACGCCGCCTTTCTTCAGTACGCGGAAAGTCTCCCGATAAGCGGCTTCCTTATCCGGAAATGCGTGAAATCCGTTGAGAGACAGGACGATGTCGAAGCTTTCATCTTCAAAAGGAAGCTTTCCGACATCTCCTTGCACAAAGGAAACATTCCGGATATCCAGGATCTCAGCCCTTCTTTCCGCATTCTTCATCATGTCTGCGGAATAGTCCAGGCAGGTGATCTGCGCCTTTTCCAGCGTCCTGAATACCGGCATCGTTATGACGCCTGTTCCAACCGGAACTTCCAGGAGTCTGCCGGAGAAGTCTTCCGGGATCGGTGAGAGAGCCTCGTTGACCCACTTTGCCGCAAGTTCCTCATCCAGACCCCAGATCACGCTGTCCATCAGCTTTCCGATCAGCGTAGAACGGGTAATGATCCCGTCATACAGACCGGCGATATCGCCCAGCTGCTTATAGGATCTGCGAATCTCTTCATGTCTGTCCTGCATATGCCTACCCCTTTATCATCCTGAAAACGCCTTTCAGGAAATGCCCGTTGGCCATGTCCACCATGCCTTCGATGATCCCTTCCTTCATGCCTGCGGATATTTCTATCGTCCTGATCGGCGATCCCGCAGATGAATTCATCATCATTCTGAAGGCCGGATCGTCGTAGTCGATCCTGCCGTCGAAGCCCTTCGCAATCGTCTTCTCTATGACCTTGTACATGATCTTCATGATCAGAGAATGCTCTTTCATCTGCATGACAGAGTTCTCCATCGTATACTGTCCCTTTACCGCCTTTGCCGGAACGTACTTTATTCCCGTGGCCTTTTCCCATTCCGCCTGCGAAAGCAAGCCTTTGCAGTTTTCGTACCAGTTTCCTTTCTGCCAGGCTGGAACATCCACATCTTCGCCATCTACATCTACATCCCTGAAGAAACGGATGTCTTTCGAGGATGTGCCGATCTCGATACGGTAGCTCCCTTTCACTTTCTTGAAGTATCCGTCCCACAGCATGAAGTCTTCGTCCCGCAGTTCGAATACGACTTCCTTCTCTTCTCCCGCTTCCAGATAAACTTTCTCAAAACGTTTCAGTTCCCTTACCGGTCTGTGCAGTTTCGGATCCTTCTGCCCAACATAGAGCTGAACCGTTTCCCCTCCCGGATACTTGCCGGCATTCACGACTTTCAGCGACACTTCATTGTCTCTGATACTGAAGTCCTTCAGTTCAAAAGCGGTATAGCTCAAGCCATGGCCGTATGGCCATCTCACTTTCACCCCGGCCTTGTCGTAGTAGCGGTAGCCGACATAGATCCCTTCCAGATACAGGGCATCATCGCTTTTGGCGTAGCAGGAAGAGGAAGGAACATCTTCGTAACGGTACGGCCAGCTTTCCGAAAGCCTTCCGGATGGAACAGCATCCCCAAACAGCAGATCATGGCAAGCCTTTCCGACACCCTCTCCGGAAAGACCCATATAGAGCACGGCCTTGACATCGTCCGCCCAGTCGCATTCCACGGCCGAACCGCACAGCAGCACAACCGCGGTATTCGGGTTGGCCTTGGCTGCAGTTTCGATCATTCTGACATGCCCGTCAGGCATCTTCATGTCTTCTCTGTCGAAACCCTCCGATTCATACCGGTCGGGCAGACCCGCAAAAACGACGACCATATCCGCTTTGGCCGCTTTCTCTTTCAGTTCGCTCAGAAGATCTTCATTCGTATCGCCATTGATATCGCAGCCCTTCGCATAAGCGTAATCTCCGAAATAATCAACAGGCTGTTCCAGATGCATCGCATTGACATGGCTGCTTCCTGCACCCTGATAACGGACATTCCCGGCCATCGCTCCCACAAACAGGATCTTTCCGCCTTTCTTCAAAGGCAGTATCCCGTTCCTGTTCTGAAGCAATACAGCGCCCTTTTCCGCGGCTTCAACCGCAAGTTCATGGTGTTTCCCGTAATCAGCCGCATATTCTTCTTTGAGCGTCTCTTTGGCTTTTAGCGCTGCCAGGATGATCCTTTCGCAGCATCTGTCGATATCTTCCATGGAAAGCCTTCCATCCCTTAATGCCCTGATCACGTCCTTCTCCATGTATCTGCTTCCGCCCGGCATCATCAGATCGTTGCCCGCCTTGAACGCTTCTACACGGTCATTCATGCCTCCCCAGTCTGTCATGACCAGACCGTCGAATCCCCATTCGTCTCTCAGAATGTCATTCAGCAGCTTCCGGCTGTCGGAACTGTGAACGCCGTTGATCCTGTTGTAGGAACTCATGACCGTAGCGGGATGCGCTTCCCTGACGGCGATCTCGAATCCCTTCAGATAGATTTCCCTCAGGGTTCTCTCGTCCATGACGCTGTCTGAACTGAGACGGCTTCTCTCCTGCGAGTTGCAGGCAAAATGCTTCAGGGAACATCCGACGCCTTCAGACTGCAGACCTTTGATGAATTCCGCTGATAGTACTCCGGCCTGCACGGGATCCTCGGAGAAATACTCGAAGTTTCTCCCGCACAGCGGATTTCTCTTGATGTTGATGCCCGGCCCCAGTACAACGCCTACTCTCTGATCGCGGGCTTCCTCTCCGATCACCTTCCCCAGACGATACAGCAGTTCCCTGTCCCAGGTATTGGAAGTCGTAACGGCAGCCGGAAAACAGGTCGCCTTACGCGAATTGTTGATCCCCAGCATGTCGCTTGCGGCATCCATCTCCTGCTTTCTCAGTCCGGAAGGACCGTCGCACATGAAGAAAGAAGGGATCCCGTATTGTTCATAATCCTGGGTTTCCCAGAAGTTCTTTCCCGCGCAGAGCCGGATCTTTTCTTCCGTTGTCATCTTTTTCAGCGTTTCTTTGATATTCATGCTTCTATCCTTCCGTTCTTTTTCTATATCCTTTCGGCGATCTTTTCCGCCAGTACGAAATAAGCCGTTCTGGCATCCATTTCCAGATTGCCCAGTATCCTTCTTGTCCAATTGCCGCTTAGTGAATCGGCCGCATAGACAAACTGGTAAAGCTCCAGCCCCCTGAAATTGCAAACCGCCTGCAGGGCTGAACATTCCATCTCCACACAGATACAGCCTTCAGAGACTCTCCTGTCTCTTTCAGCTTCTGTCTCCCTGTAGAAAGCATCCGTGGTCCAGGTCTTCCCGGAAACGTATTCTACTCCCAGTTCATCGAAGATCTTCGTCAGTTTTTCCGCATTCCTGATCCTGATGTAATCCCCTGCTTCAGCGTAGTGATAACTGATTCCTTCATCGCGGTAAGCTTCAACCGGAACGATCAGTTTTCCTTCCGGTATCTCGACCAGTGCCCCGCAGGATCCGAAGACGATGAAATTCCTGCAGTTGAAAGCGGCATGGAGTTCTTCCACCATGGCTGCCGACATCGCCGCACCGATTCCCGTCAGCAGGACGCCTGTATACGTTCCCTTGATTCTGTAAACTGGATTCTTCATCGCCGAAGAACCGAAACTGACTTCACTGTCAAGGATCTCAAGAACACCCTGTTTCACAAGTTCATCCACAAGTTTATGGGAAAAAACCAGAATAAAAGTTCTGATCCGGTATTTCTTTGCCGCTTCGATCGTTTTTTCCGGGATCGCTTTTCCTGGATCGATCAGTTCCCTGCTGTCGGGATTGAAACTGTCTGTAATCATGATTCCTTCTGCTTTCTTCCGACGATCTGATAGATCCTGTCATCGGACCGTTTATATGTAACCGTTAAATACTCCGATACGATGCTTTCCAGTTCATCGATGTCCATCAGAACGTGGGATACGTTCTTTCTCATCATGGTATGTCTTCTGTTGATTTCTTCTCTGGAAGAATCATGGGCGATCGTCAAGGTTCCACCTTCGCTTAAATGCTCCGACAGGTTCTGCATCATCCTTTCAGGATCCGTGAAATGCGGGAAGGCATCGAATACCACGATACGGTCATAGCTCTTCTCAAAGAAATGCTCTGAGGCATCATCACAGATCAGGACGATCTTTTCCGAAAGGCAATTTCTCTTCGCGGCTTCAATCATTCCGGAAGAAATGTCGATGCCCATGATCGACGATACGTTACGCTTCAGATAATACGGAAACAGCCTTCCTGTTCCACATCCCACATCCAGGACGCTGTCTCCTCGAGAAACAGAAGCATTGTCCAGTATCATATCAATGACCGTGCCGTTTTCTTTTCCGATCTCTTTGTCCCAGTCGGGCGCAAGCGAGTCAAAGAAACCGATTACATCTTTATTGTCAAACATGTTCCTGTCTATAATCATACAGCACCTGATGTCCGTTTTCCATCACCGGAAACCGGGCGTTTTCTTTGACATGGCATATGCGCAAGTATAAAATGTTGCTCATTAATGAACTGCCTCTCTTGACAGTTCGGGAAAGGGGAACGTTATGAAACTGAATGCTCCAAAAAACGTAACTTGGATCGTTGCTGCTGTTCTGGCTGTACTGGCATTAGTCGTTAAATTCGCCGGCTTCGCTTCCGTAAGTGTCGCTTTCTGGCTTGCACTGGCCAGTGCCGTATTACTGCTCTGCGCTTCATTCTTCGCAGGTCTGTAATCCTTAAGAAAGATTATCGGTTCTTAAAAGATGGTTCTTTGAACCATCTTTTTCTTTTATTCTCTTTCCTTTACCACATGCAGCAGCTGCTAACCGCTGATGTATCTTCTCAGATTCTCTTCCGCCAGGGCGAAGAACTTTTCGTAGGTGCTTTCCAGACGGTACGATCCTGCGACATGCGGGGTGATGACCAGATTCCTGTAATCCCATAACGGACTGTCCTTCGGCAAAGGTTCTTCTTCAAAGACATCCAGGGATATGGCTGCAATGATGCGCTGATCCAGGACTTCCCTGATCGTTTCCGTCGAACACAGGTTGCCTCTTCCGGCATTGATAAAGATCGCATCCGGTCTCATCTTCCTGAATGTATCGACCGTAAACAGATAGGCGTTGTCCCTGTTCCCCGGAAGAATGCTGACGATTGCATCGGCATCGCTGATGGCCTTATCCAGGTCTTTGTCCGTATACAGTTCATCGAGGCAGTCCGGTTTTTCGATCATCGTTCTTTTCACGCCGATCACATGGATCCCGATCCCTTTCAGAAGTTTCGCCAGTGCTTTTCCGATATCGCCGAAGCCGATGACCGCCACTCTGAGCTTCGTCAGTTCCTTGGTCATGCCTTCATCGGTCCAGAGATGTTCCTTCTGATCGTCGCGGTAGAGATAAAACTTCCTGGTCATCGACATGATCATCGCAAAGAGATGTTCGGCCACTTCGACGGAATGAACGTCCACGGCATTGGTCAGGATGACACCTTCTTTCAGATTGCCGTCTTTGATGAAGGCATCTACGCCTACGGCTGCTGTCTGTATCCATTCCAGATTCTTGAATTCCTTCAGTTTTCCGGGAGCATAGTTTCCCAGGATGATGTTCGCATCCGGATCGGGCTCATAAACGAACTCGTACCGGTCGGATATCGCTCCCAGTCTTTGTCTGTACTTCTCGTCGGCTTTGATGTTTACGAATACTTTCTTCATATCTGTACTTCCATTACGACAGCCTGATAAGGCTTCAGGCTTACCATTGTTTCATCTTTTTTAAGATCGTCGCAGTTGTTCAGCAGGATCCTGCCTTTCAGAAATTCCGGATCCGGCCGATAGACGGTTTCCTTCCTGCTGAAGTTGGCCATGACGAAGAGCTTTCTTCCTTCGTATTCCCTGCTGTAGGCGATGATCTTCCTGTTGTCGTGATCATATTCCTTCGTTTCGCCATAAATCGCGACCGGATCGTTCTTCTTGATCTCCAGCAGTTTCTGATAGAAGCGGTAGATTGACCTGCTGCTGTTTAGATCCTTTGCCACGTTGATGTCTTTGTATGCGGGATTCACGCGCTGCCACGGCTGCTTCCCTTTGTTGAAGCCGCCGTTGAGAGAATCATCCCAGGCCATCGGCACTCTGGCATGGTCTCTGGCTCCGTATCTGATGAAGGAGAAAGCCAGCTTTCCCGGCATGCCGTAGCCGTGCATCAGATCATAGACGAAGTGGGAAACCGGATCCTTCATTTCGTCGATGTTCCTGAAGTCGCAGTTGACCATGCCGATCTCCTGGCCCATGTAGATGTACGGGATTCCAAAGCCCATATACGTGACAGTTGCCAGCATCGTTGCGGCCTCGTAGCGGAAATGTTTCGTATCGATGGAGAAACGGCTGACGCTGCGCGGATTGTCGTGATTCTCCAGGACCAGGGTATTCCATCCGTCCCTGCGGTTTTCTATCTGCGGATCGAAGAGTCCCTTCTTGAACTGCAGGAGATTGAACGGCTTTCTGAAGAACTTCAGTCCCCCGATGTTGTCCGAATCCAGATGCGCAAAATCGAATATCGTATCCAGCTCGTGATTCTCTTTCTTTACATAGGCTCTTGCGTTTTCAGGAGATGGACGGTAGGATTCCCCGACCGTATAGCAGTCGTACCGGGAAAAGGATCTTTCATACAGTTCCTGCAGGAACTCATGGATGCGCGGGCCGTCGATGAAATACTGCGAACCTTTCTGGGAAGTCTTTCTGTCTTGGTCATCCCGGATCGGATAGACTTTGGAAAACATGTTGAAGACGTCGAAACGGAAACCGTCCACGCCCTTGTCCAGCCAGAAATTCAGAATGTCAACGATCTCGTCCCTGACCTTCGGATTCTCCCAGTTGAGATCTGCCTGTTCCTTACAGAACAGGTGCAGATAGAACTCGTCGGTATCTCCTATCCTCTCCCAGGCGCTTCCGGTAAAAGTGGAAGCCCAGTTGCTTGGCGGAAGCAGTTTTCCTTTCTCCTTCTTTCCCTTGCGGATGATGTAGTAGTCCCGGTATGGAGAATCGGGGGAACTGATCGCTTCCTTGAACCATCTGTGTTCAGTTGAAGTATGATTGATGACCATGTCCATGATCACCTTGAGATCTCTTTTGTGGCATTCTTTCAGAAGCCTGTCGAAATCGGCCATCGTTCCGAACTTCCTGTCGATCTCCCTGTAGTCGCTGATATCGTAGCCGTAATCGTAGTCCGGTGACTGATACAGCGGCGAAAACCAGATCGCCGTTGCGCCAAGATCCTTGATGTAGTCGAGTTTTGAAATGATCCCTTCAATGTCTCCCCAGCCGTCGTTGTCGCTGTCAAGAAAACTAAAAGGATAGATCTGATAGACTATCGCTTCCTTATACCATTCTGTTTTCATCGTAATGCCCCTCTATCATTATATCCTATCAAACAAAAAGCCCCTAAGGGCTTGCTTAACAGACTATTCCTTCCGGATGAACCGCCACAGGAAATACACCATCAGTGCTTCACCGAACATGGAGATATAGAACATCAGGCTCTGACTCCTGTCTCCGGACGGATCCTTGCCTAGGAATATCCCCAGCAGAGTGAACAGCAGCATGAAGAATCCCGCAAAGAACATGTTCGGATTCTTCTTTCTGATCCACAGATAAATGCCGATGCCGATCATGATGAAGACCGGGACCGTATCCAGCAGTGAGGTCAGTGTACTCGAGAATTTTCCGGTAAGATCCGAAGAGGCGTAACGTCTGATCATTCCCACCGTCCTTGGCTCCGTTACGACCGTAAGTCCGCCGACAAGCCCCAGGACCATAACGATCAGTGCAAAGATCCAGGCGATCCTGACGATAGTCTTGTTTTCCGTCAATGAATAGGCGCAGATCGGAAACAGAAGCGGGATCAGCGTGCAATGCAGGATATACCTCAGCTGGCTGAGATGATGGAACAGCGTACCGTACTGCAGGAAACAGCCGCTTGCCAGGATCAGCGAATCGTAAAACAGACCCAGACACAGGATTCCCGTCAGCAGGGGGATCTGGTCAACTTTCCCCGTTTTGAATTCTTTCAGCATGAAATAGATCGCCACGGCATCAAAGGCCGTCATGGCCCACAAAACAGGAACCATTGTATTGATTAGCAGTTCTCTCATATTTGTTTCCTCTATCAGAATTATAACATCGATCGCATTGCCGTAAAACCGATCATAAAAAAGACCGGATGCCGTTCCGGTCGATTCTATGTTTACTGTTATGCTACAGCCACTTCTTTCTCTTAAAGTACAGCAGCGATACCACGACGATCAGGATGCAGACGATGAAGACGATCGGATAGGATTTCTCCATATTCAGTTCCGGCATGTATTTGAAGTTCATACCGTACCATCCCGTGATCAGAGTCAGCGGCATGAACACGCTTGTTACGACCGTCAGCAGGGTCATGATGTTGTTCTGCTGTACCGCGATCGATTCCCTATGATAGTCCCGGATCTGTATCGAGTAGTCTCTTAAGGATGCCGCGTTGTTGTAGAGACGGTCGAGCCGGTTCATGTACGAACGGAAGTAGCGCATGTTCTCTTCGGCAAAGAATCCGTTCTCGTTCTCATCGAGTTCCTGTACTACATCCATCAGTTGTTCATAGTGCGTCAAAAGATAGCGGATCGAGGATCTGACATAGTTTGCACCGTTCATGGAAATGTCCCGTTCGTTGTTCTGAATCTTCGTTTCCATTTCATCCAGTTCCGTTTCGTACTTCTCCATGATGCGCAGATCGTCTTTCACGACATGATCCAGGAAATCGTAGAGGAATCTTTCCAGACAGGGAGCCGTCCATTTCTTTGTCCTGGCGATCTCTTCCATGGCCTTCTTGACATAGCCGCTGTCATCCACGATGATGACGTTCTTTCTGTTTATGGCATAGGCAAAATGGAAATCGTCGTTCTCCATGTTGTTCCGGTCGGGAATCGAAAAGGTTCCGGACAGGGAATTGTAGTTGACGTTCGCTTCTGTCGTCAGCATTTCCTTTCGTTCGTTGTCGATCTCCTCGGAAAGCGGCAAGTTTTTCTTTTCCTTTATCCACTCTTTCCCGTTCAAAACGGCGATCCGTATCTTCCTGCTTTTTCTGTATTCTTCTTCTGTTGCCTGTTTTAAAGTCTGTTCGATCAGATAGTACATGTTCTTTTCCTCTGCTTTCAGTATAGCATTAAGCTATTCGATCGGCTTACTGACAGGATCATCCAGCAGCTTGGGATCCTGCAGGATCTTCTCGATCATCGCTACGGACTTCGCGAAATAGAAACCGTCTGCGATCCTTTCATCCAGGGTAACCCCGAATTCGCAGACCTTTCGGATCTCCTGTTTTCCCTTCTCGTTCACGATGATCTCGTCTTTGATCTCACCGATGCTGGTCAGTGAAGAACAGGTCCCGAAATCAGCCAGATTGTGATAGATGGCGCCGCATCCGATAGAACCCAGATTGGAAATGATCATGCTGGTGAAATAGATGTTGTTGTCGGTAATGGATGCCGGCAGCAGACCGTACCTGCCCAAAAGTTTGATCAGCCCGAAAACGGGCACTCTGACAATATTCGGCAGTTTACCCAGGAAATCAGCAGCCGAGTTTGCTCCTTTCGCTTCCATTTTCGCGGAGCGCAGTTTTTCCACCTTTTCCGCGATCTTTCCGGCAATGGAATCCATGTTGTCTCTGTCTTCGATCGGTATTACCAGCATCAGTTCTTCCGCCTTGTCGTCCAGGGCGATCTTGGCGACAAAAGACAGCAGGATATCGTTATGCTCGTACATGTGCCGGTTGGCGATAAAACGGTTCAGCTTCGGCCTGTGGTAGATCACCTTTGCGATGGCCGTCATAAAGGCATGGAAATAGGTATATTTCTTTCCTTCCTTCCTGCAGTCTTCCATGTATTTGACCAGTTCGGTAACGTCGATCTTCCGGTCGATGTAGACCTCGTTCTCTTTCCTGGTCGGTTTCAGGTCGATGCAGCACTGCATCAGTGTCGTCACATCCACTCTTCTGGCGTCTTTTCTATTCATCGTTTCTCTGCCCTCCCGGATATTTGGCACTTTTCTAGCACAAAAAAAGAAAAAGACCCCGTTTCAGAGGTCTTTCCGTTCATTCGTCATTCTGCTGCTCAGTAACCGAAAGATACGATATTCCAGTCGCCTTCCTCATCGCATACCAGCCACCACTAGTAGTCTTCATACTGATGATCCGCTTCCAGGGTTCCATAAGCTTCCTTCGGCGTATGGAAACTGCTCAGCACTTCAACGGCTCTGGTATACCCGCCTGTGCCTTCCAGAGAATTCAGCCAGGCAAGGTTCTCTTCGCTGTTGCATTCATCGCCGGCATATTTCAGACCGTTGAGCTCGACGCCCTTCCAGGAAGCGAACTGGCACTTGATCCTGGTGAAGACCTCATCCAGTTCCTCCTTGCTGAACAGTGCGGAATCACCATAGTCCAAAACGACTTCGGTCTCGTTCACTGCACCCAGGTATCCTTCAAGCGTAATGCCCTTGTCCATGATCTCTTTCGCGATTTCCTTATCATTCAGATAACGGATATGCCAAGGCTCATAGGCATAGCCGGTAATATGCTCCTTGCCTTCCAGATAGCGCAGGATGAAGCCGTAGTCGTCCAGCTTTTCATTGATCTTCGCCCAGATCTCCGGATACTGGACATGTCTTCGTTCTCCACCACGTCGACACCGTCGATGATCAGATACAGATCCAGCACCAGGCCGGTGTGGTGCTCGGAAAAGCCCGGTGTTGCGACGACTTTCACCGTATAGTCCGCACCGTATTTTTCCGTGAAGTCATCGACGATCTGCTGCTGGGCGGCAATGCTTCTTCTGGCCGAATCCAGATCCACAAAGATCCCTTCCTTTTCCAGATCTTCCTTCAGAAGCAGATAGGCATCGTATGCCCTTTGTTCCACTTCCACGTCATCACCGATCGAGTTGGTCATATTAACGGTCCGGACCTTGTTCTCCCAGTCCTCAGGCAGAGGATTCAGCTTGTTGACCAGAACCAGATAATCCAGTTCGTAATCATCCGCAGTTTCTTCTTCCTTCTTCTGACATCCCGTCAGTAAACAAAGCAGTACGATTAATATAACAAATACTTTTTTTCGTTTTTATCCCTCAACTTCCATCATTCGTTATAAACGGAGTTTTCTGTTTTTTTATAGGCCTTCTTCTTCGACAAAGCGGTAGAAGTCCTTCTCTTCCTTCCTGTTCTTCTCGGATACCGTTCCTACCGGCATGGCATAGAAGATGAATTCCTCTTCCCCGTCCAGAGAGAACTTTTCATTGCAAAGGGATTCCACAACGGCTCCGATCGCACATCCTCCCAGACCGATCGAGGTTGCCGCCAGATAGATGTTCTCGGTCACATGTCCGGCATCGGCCATGTTCATCCTGTGTGCATAGATTCCGTATCGCCATTCCGCCCGGTAGCACACGTAGCTGAAATAGAATACGACGTTCGCCTTGGCCGCCCAGACCTGTCCTTCCAGGGATTTCGAAATGAAATCCTTCAGATCGTCCTCTTCCTTCAGACACTCGATGCGATGCCCCATCGGCAGATAGTGGTAGAGCCCGTTCTTTAGACCTTCCACATCCTTGACTGTCATGTATACCTCGAAAGGATGCCTTGCCCCTCCGCAGGGGACCGTCCTCAAGGTCGCATATGACTTTCCTCTGATCTCCTTGACGCCCTGACAGCACCACAGCAGATAGGACAGCTGCAGCAGGTTCATCTTCTCCTGAGTAAATACGCGGTGCGACTGTCTGGAGTTGATCACATGCAGGAAATCGTTGTCGATATCTAAATTCTCAAAATCCAGCGGCAGCGGGAGAGATGTTTCGCACATCGGCTCCTTCACCAGCGGAGGCTGAGGCTTCTTCAGCTCCTGGTCGGTCAGATATCCCTCCTCATACGGATAAGCCGGATGCATGATCCGTCTTCCTTCTTTCATGGCCTTTAAGATCTCTTCCTGATTCATCATTCATACCTCTCTTTGCTAGCAGTTTCCGGTATAGACATATTCCAGCTCTTCCCTGGCGACTTCTGCCAGTTCGTAGACTTTCTTCACATCCGTCGCTTCCCTGTCTGTCATATGGAAACACGGGAAGAAACGCGATACGTGCAGCGGGATGCTTCTGCCGTTTTCCAGAGACGCGATCCATTTCGAGATCTCTCTCATCTCTTCGACGGAATCGTTCTCTCCCGGGACGATCAGTGTCGTCAGCTCGACGTGACAGTGCTTCACTGCTTCTTCGATGAAATCCATCGTCTGTCTGCGGCTTCCCTTCAGCAGTCCCGTATAGTATTCATCGCTGAATCCCTTAAGGTCGATGTTCATCGCATCGATGCAGGGAATGATCTCTTCCAGGATGGCGAGCTCGGCCGTGCCGTTGCTTACCAGGACGTTCTTCATTCCGGCTTCCTTCACCAGCCTTGCGCAATCCCTTACATACTCGTAACCGATCAAAGGTTCGTTGTAGGTATAGGCGACACCGATGTTGCCCTGATCCCGGTATCGTAAGGCGATCTTCACGAGTTCTTCCGGTGAAACGTAAGCCGCTCTTTGCGCCATGTCGAGTACTTCCTTCGACCAGGAGATCTCGCTGTTCTGGCAGAACGGACAGCGGATGTTGCAGCCGAAACTGCCTACGGAAACGATCATGGATCCGGGATAGAATCTTCTCAGCGGTTTCTTCTCGATCGGATCCAGCGCAAGGGAAGTGATCTTTCCGTAGTTGTAGGGAACAACCATCCCGTCCCGACAGGTCCTGGCCTTGCAGAAACCAAGGCTTCCCTCTTTTATTTCGCAGTGTCTGAAACAGACTTCGCAGACTGCCATCCCGTTTTCCTTTCTAGAAGTGTCTGATCACTTCAAAACGCTGCAGCGTATAGTCTTCGTCTTTTCCGATACCGCCTTTCTTTCTGGCGATGTCGATCTGTTCCTCTACCGTATCGACACCGTCCAGATCCGGCAGCAGCAGTCCTCTTCTCTCGCCACAGCTGACGATGACGCCGTAGCGTTTCACATCCAGCTCTTCAGGTGAAGAAACGTCTTCCGTTTCACCCAAAACGTCGACGCTGATTTCCAGATCCTTCAGTTCATCTTCACTCACAGGAGAAAAACGCGGATCCCTGGAACAGGCGCTTACCGCATTGGCGATGATCTCCTGAGCGATATTGTCCCTTGTCGGCGCTATCGTGCCGATGCATCCTCTTAAGAGTCCTTCCTTATGGATGGATACGAATGTTCCCGCTCTTCCATTTATTAGTTCTTCATCGATGTCTTCAGGTATCGGCAGATATCGGCGATGCAAAACATAGTAATCTACCGCCTGATAGGCCAGCCGGACATAGGCATCGGAATTCTCTCTTCTTTTCTGGATCTCGGCTTCTCTTTTCTTCTCATATTGGAAAAGAAAGTGTCTTTCTTCATCCCTGCCCTGCGGATAGAAGGTACAGATCCCGTATCCGACACCCGTTACGTCCTCATGGGACAGAGCTTCAGCCCTGACTGAAAGGCCGTCGAATGCTCCTGCCATCATGACAAAGGAACGGTGACCGCACTCGGCCGCCTTCTCGCAGAAGACTTCGTCAAAATCGAACAGTTCGCCAAAAGCCGCTCTTGAGCAGACATCCATGATCCTCGCATCATATTCCGGTCCTTCCTTCGCAAATCCGTAGGGACCGTAGTCCTGCAGCTTATGTGAAAGATCGCCGCTGGCGATAAAGACGGCTCTTCGATCCAGTTCATCAATCACTCTTGCGATATACATGCCCAGACGATAGTGATCGCTTAAAGGAAGACCCGAAAGTCCGATACGGATGATTTTTCCATCCTGGTACTTCTGCCTGATGAAATACAGCGGAACCATCGTTCCGTGATCCAGCTTCGGATCTCTTTCGCCAAGCGTTCCTGCCGGGAATCCGTCTTCCTCGGCATATTCACATATCCTGTCTCTCAGCTCGCCGTCGTAGGTTTCTTCAAAGCTTACGTTCCCTGCGGCAAATCTTTCGAAAGATCCCCATGCTTTTTCGCCGGGAGAAACATGAAAGTAATCCGCATACATGATCGAATGCGGTGAACTGACGATGATGGTGTCAGGTTTCAGTGCGGCCACTTCATCGGCTACTCTTTCATACGCCCGTATCGTCTTAATGATCTTCTTTTCTTCGCCCTTTCCGATGTCGGGAACGATCATCGGAGGATGGGGTACCATGAATCCGGCCAGTATCGGCATAGGGATCACCTTCTTTCTGACACTATGAATGACTTATATTCCGATATGATAGATCAGGGCATCATCCGCTTCTTCGCCTGTGATCTGTTTTACAGCCTTCCTGTAGGCATCCAGCTGACCCCTGTAATGCTCAGCCAGACCTTCATCGCTTCTATTGGTCTTCCAGTCGATGATATGCAGTCTGCCGTCTTTTCTGTAGATCAGGTCAATGATTCCGTTCCAGATGACGTCTCCCTCTCTGTAGGTAAAAGGCACTTCAGAATAGATCTCATCAGACTTCAAAAGATCCGGGAGGATATCCTGAACGGCCCCGTTTCTTTGCGGGTATCCGCCGCTGTACATGACATCGTATACAGACTCCAGTTTCTTTCTGAACGATTCTTTCTGGTCTTCCATTTCCGCGATCATGTATTCCGATAAAACATTGCTTACCAGATCCTTTTTAGACAGTCCGTCTTTGGACATGATGATCATCTCCATCAGTCTGTGAACCATTGTGCCGATCAGAGTCGAATAAGTCTCTCCTTTGACTTCCTCGATTCCTTCCGCTTCAAAAGGATTCTCCCCCATCCTGGAAACAGCCATCAGGGTGCTTGGGCTTTCCTTCGTGTAAGTAGCCTCCCTGCTGATTTGGGTTGTTTCCGTCTGACTGTATACGGCAACAGGATCGATTTTGTCGTGTTCCGCTTTTCTGTAGGCAGGATTGTCCCCTACGACATTCAGAACCATCTTGTCTTCGATATCTTCGTTCTTTCCTTTTCCCAGCAGTTTCTCTCTCAACTGCTTCCACCTGCTGGAACCCTCTTTAAGATTCCCGGTAGTTCCGTTAAGCTCCTTTGATCTGTTGAATATCAGAGCGTTTCTCGCTCTTGTCGCCGCAACATACACCAGTCTGTCTCCTTCTCTCTTCAGGCTTTCCTTTTCATCGGCTGCTTCCTGAACGTGCTGAGTCGTACTGATGATCGGGTAACTGGCTCCGCTATCGGCAGTTTCGCTTACCGAAATGAGATATCCTTTTGTTTTCGCTTTCCCGTCTTCTTCCGTGTTTACTATTCGAATGCTCGGATTACTCGATAAGGTTCCTGCCCTCGCCAGAATGACGATCGGCGCTTCCAGTCCCTTGACCTTGTGCAGATTGGCGACGTGTACGGCGTTTTCGTCTTCCTTAAGACTTAGACACCTCTCCAGTCCCGATTCACCGCTCAGAAGATCATCCAGATACCTGACAGCGTCCTCATAAGTAACAATGCCGCCGTTTTGTTCCTGACCTCTGATAAGCTCAAGCGTATAGTAGACAATCTCCATGCCGTCGACCGGAACGAATTCGTAGATCCGGTAATCATCGATAATCTTTTCAAACAGCGCAGATGGCGTTAACGTTTCTATTTCTAATGCGGTTTTCGCAAGCCTTCCGATCGCACCGTTTACTCCGGCATCCGAATACTCTTTATTGAGGTCCAGCTTAATTGCATTGCCTTCATTCCTGTACTTTGTCAGATCGTTCTCGTTGAATCCGAAGACCGGTCCATAAAGCGTAGCGACAAGCGAGATCACATCTTCAATCGATGTAACGGTCCTGTATATGCCTGCAATCGTCTTAAGAGCTTCACATTCCTCAAACAGCACCTTGCCTTCGACTCTGATCGGAATCTCTTCCTCGTTGAATCTGGCGATGCATGCCGCAATCGGTTTCTTGCTAGCGAAGATGATCATAAAATCTTTATAGGTGATGTTTCTCAATTCGCCGTAATTCTCTTTGCTTCTGTCTTTCTCAACAATCTTCCTGCCGGGATTGTTTACCAGTGCCTTGACGATTCTGGCAAGCTGCGCATAATCACTCATTTCCGGATGTTCATCCAGCAGTCTGCCGCTGTATGCTTCATAGACATAAACGCCTTCAAATTCGCCCGGTTTTTCTTCAGAACTGATGTTTTCGATATCCTGATAGGCGATCTGATCCTTTGTATCTTCCGGCATCATATCCTCGAAGACGTCGTTGTAGTAGTTCTTAACGACGTTTCTGGAACGGAAATTGTTTACCAGGTTGACGACCTTGCCCACGCCATTCATAAAAAGGTCTCTTACCTGAATATAAGAAGAAACATCGGCGCTTCTAAATCTGTATATCGACTGTTTCGGATCTCCTACGATAAACAATGATCCCGGTCTTGGCCTGCATTTCTTCCAGTCCGGTTCATTTGAATTCTGCGCAGTCAGATGGAAAAAGACCTCTGCCTGCAAAGGATTGGTATCCTGGAACTCGTCGATCATGAAATAGCTGTGACGCCTGAAAATATAGTCGATCAGTTTTCCTCCATTTTCTTCGGCATCCTTCTGCAGCATGTTTCTTAAGTAATAAAGATAATCAAAATAAGTGAACTTTCCGTTCTGTCTCATTGCATCTTCAAGAGGTTTAATACATTCTGTCAGGAAGGATATTGTCTTGTAATACTTATACTCTCTGAGTTTTGGAATCAGTGCATCTTCGCTTTCCTCATCGGCGATGTTCAGCACCGTTTTTCCTGCCGCTTCTCTGACAAACCGTTCGGTAGTAAATCCCAGTTCTTCCAGAGTGCCTTGACAGCACACTTTCGAAATATCCTTCAGAGCCCGCTGTACGCCGGTATAGTTGTAATGCCATCCTTTGTGAAGCACGGCACTGGCGTTGACATAGGCTTCCATCGGATCCCTGGTATCGCTTCTTCCTAATTCGTTGCTTAGTTTTGAATAATTGTCATTCAGCCTGTCAAGGACCTTTATCATCGTTTCCCGATCCTCTTTCAGGAAAAGATAAGGACTGAGATCGCTTCCTTTCCTGTAAACCAGCGACGCGTTTCTTCTATCCATGATCTCTTTCATCAGCTTCGTGAAAACATCTTCCGCATTCCAGAAAAGCATACCGAAATGATCGGCCTTCTCTCTCAGATTATTGCCCTTCTTATCGTATTTGCCCGCTCTCACATCGACATAGAACTGTCCGTATATTTCTTTTTCCTCATCTTCATCGATCAGCTTTGCATCGCTTGGAATTCCGGCATCCGTCGGATGCTCGGAAAGAATCATGTTGCAGAAAGAGTCGATGGTTCCCATAAAGCACAGATCGATGTTCGTCAAAGCTCTCCGGCATCTTTCTGCGCTTTCTTCCGTCGGTTTTGGAAGCTCGTGGTCCGAGCCCTCAAACCTTTCAGGAACCTTACTTCTTTCAATCAAACGCTTCTGAAACCTCTCGTAGAATTCATTGGCTGCAGCCTTAGTAAAAGTAATGGTGCAGATCTTCTCTACCGGAAGACCTTTCTCCACCATCGCTACCATTCTTTCCACCAGCATCGTCGTTTTTCCGGAACCCGCCCCGGCTTCCACAAAAAGGTTTGATGCGATGTCGCTGATAATCAGTTTACGTGCTTCTTGATCTGTCATTCTTTTCTCTTATTCATCCGAATCTTCTATCTTCTTCCCGCATATCGAACCGTACTTGCAGTATTTGCATCTTTCTTTTTCTTCATCCGCACTCATCGGTTCAATATCGAAATCCCCTTCATCCATGCATCTTCTGAATTCCATAAGCTTATCGGAAAGCTGTTTCTTGATCTCTTCGTCATACTTGCAGGTAATGATCCCTTTATCGGCATCATATCTGAGCATCCTGTATTCGCAATGATCGACACTGCAGCCAAGCGTATTTTCAACCACATAGGCATACATGATGACCTGAAGACAGCTATCTATGTCGTCTTTCACATGGGCATTTAGATCTCTCTCGGTCTTGAAGTCGATGATGACTGCCTTCTTGTCGGAAGTGAACTCGACTCTGTCGGGATAGCCATGAATGATGACACCCGATTCTTCATGAAGAGCTTCCTTGTCCTCTTCCGCAAAAGCAACTTCTCTTCTGAACCTATTATCCATGTCCCAGCCGTTTCGAAGCATATCCACAAAATCTTCTCTGACGCCGCTGATCTTGTCTTTGATCAGGGGAACGGTGATATTCATGTATTCATCAAAGACCGTTTTGGCAAACTCGGAAAACTCATCCCTGCTCATCGGATGTTTCGGAAGATATTCCATCAGGGCATGGGCCAGCGTTCCCTGTTCCGTTGCCGGGATGACCTCATATGGATCATAATCGTCCGGTTCCGGTATCTTCAGAAGATACTTGAACAGGTACTGTTTTTTGCAGTTGAAGAACGTGTTCAAGGCGGATGGAGAGTATCTGTACAACTTGAATGATTCTCTGACGCCGTTGTCACTGGATGCTTCCCTGTTCAAAATGATGTCCGATTTGTTGTAGGCATCGCCTATCTTCCTGCTTACAGAAAGCTCCGGATCAAAATAGCCGATCTTGACCGTAGCGTCATTCAGATCGCCGAGTTCCTTATCCAGTCCGTTCTCCATTCTGAACAGCTCAAAAATCAGACTCGAAGCATTGTTGTGCTTGAGTTCAGATACGTTAAGTCCCGGATAGGAAACAATAATCTCATTGTTAAGAGCGGATGCCAGTCTGACCAGATTGAAAAGATTCTCTCTTTTCTGCAGAATGATGCCCTGAGAGGTCAGGGTATCGTTTCCCAGATCGTTCAGATCGCAGTCCAGCAGCAGCGGATTCTCCTTAGGCGAACCCGGATAGCTTGCCGCAGACAGCCCGCATATGTACAGATTCTTTCTCATAACCGAACCGGCCTTTTCAATCGGACATATGTAAAGACAGCCCGGTTCACACGACTGTCTGTATGTCTTTTTTCTGAGTATCGTTTCTATGACATCGCCCGTTATTTCCAGACCGGTATTCTTGACGGTCGCTATTTCGTTATAGATCGTATTCTTTGCGGATTCATCGAATCGAAGCACAAACCCATTGTCTTTCCGGACATTGAAATACTTCATGAGAAATTCTTCGATCGGTAAGGCCAGTTCTTCCGCAACGGTCTTTATTCCCTTGACATACTTCTCCAGTCTGCTGTTGTCGTTAACGTCCTTTCGGGAAATGGACTTTCTGAAGCTGCTGATGATTGCATCGTTTCTTTCTTTATCGTTTGTCAGTCTTAAACGGGACACTCTTTCCCAGAATTCAGGAATACTGAACTCTTTCTCGTTTTCTGCCTCTATGTATGAGTTCAGAAGCTCAAAGTTGAAATACGGACTGTGGATCAGCTTAAAGAACGGTTCCCACCCGAAATTGCCGGCACTCATCCAGAAATAGTACTGCTGAAGCAGCTTGCCCGGATAGGAATTGACGATGGACAGGCCGTCCCCGAAGCAGACCGGTATGTCATATCTGGCGGCATAATCATAGAAGATCTGGGAATAGGTGCTGTAATCGGTACAGGCAACGATGCACTGATCCGCTTTTTTGTTCCTGTAGATATCGTCGATGATCATTCCAACCTCATTGCTTGAACCGTAGCAGTTTCTGTAGGAATTGATGCGGATCTTCTTTTCTTCGACCTCAAACAGATCAAACAGCGATACTTCCTTCTGCCTGCTGCCGGACAGCGTTTCTATCAGTTTCAGATCAAGCGGGAGCAGAGGATATTCCCTGATGTGAACGATTTCGCAGTCAAAAACATAGCCGTTCCCGATCGCTTCCCTGATCAGGCCTATGGTATCGATCTTGTTTTCCTTTTCCAGCCTGTTCATATAGCCTTCATAAACAGTACGCAGGGCTCTGTTCTTATCCTTGAACTCGCCCTTGGAGAGCTTATCGAATATCTCTTTCCTTTCATCTCCTGCAACAAGCTGCCTGATCGTATTGATCGTCGAATGGATGTTCTTCAAATCGGAAAGCCTGCCGGTTCTGAAGTAAGTGGAATCGGCTTTCACGACATCAAAGTAATGAACAAGTTCCTCGCTTCGGGAGATGAATTCCTTTTTTGAAAGATTTCCGGATCTCATCAGCGATTCCTGCGCAAGTTCGGCAGGAGTAAGAATTCGCGTATTGAAAAGCGCCTTCCCGTGATAGGCAAGCGTTTTGGCCAGATCCAGCGAAACCGGTACAACAATGATTCTTTCTTTCATCTTTTTCTATTTTACAATGCAATGAACACGCAGGTAAACCGACACTTGTGTCTTCGCCTGTTTCATCCCTTGGAATTCTCTGTTAAAATAAAAATAGCGAACTGTTACAACACACCATCATAAGAAAGGAAGGTATAAGAATGGGTTTATTCGATAAAAAGGTCTGCGACATCTGCGGCAAGGAAATCAAGTTTCTGGGCAACAGAAAGCTGGATGACGGAAACATGTGCAAGGACTGCGCGGCGAAGCTTTCTCCATGGTTTACCGGAAGAAAGAGGACCAGCGTGGACGCCATCAAGGAACAGCTGAAATACAGGGAAGAGAACCAGAAAAAACTGGCCTCCTTCAATCCGACCAGGATCGTCGGCGATCACTACAAGTTCTACATCGACGAACCGAACAGATGCTTCGTCGTATCCTATCTCAATATGAAATGGAAAGAAGCCAATCCGGATCTGATCCGCTTCTCCGATGTCCAAAACATGTCCGTGGAGATCGAGGAAGACGAAGACGAACTCTACACTAAGGATTCCGAAGGCAAGTCCGTCAGCTACAATCCTCCGCGATATGAATACGAATACGACTTCAAGTTCCACATCGACGTGAATCATCCTTACTTCGACGACATGGATTTCACCCTGAATGCCATGAGCAACAAGCCGGAGAATCCGGGAGATGCCAGATACATGGAACTGGTCGACATCTGCCGGGAAGTCTTCCGTATCATTCTTGGCCGGGAGTTCTACGACAACAGAACGGAATTCAAGAATCCGGTCTGCGGCAATGCCCAAACAACGGTTTCTACGGGAGAATGGTTCTGTCCGAAGTGCGGAACGAAGAACAGCGATGCCTTCTGCGTCAAGTGCGGTACGCCAAGGCCAGCTTCGGCAAACTTCGAACCATACTACTGTTCCAAGTGCGGAACGAAGATCGAAAGTCCAGACGATGTCTTCTGTCCGAAGTGCGGAAACAAGTTGAAATAATAAAAGTCCTGCAATTGCAGGACTTTTTCTTTTTTATCTCCTTCTACCACAGAAACATCAGCAGCCAGGCAATGACCATGCCCATGGCCAGACAGCTGAAATGCGAAGTGCCGTCCACTCCCGGCAGCACCGACATGATCACCAGAGAAGCCAGAGAACGTCCCATGGAAAGCAGTCCGTCCATCCCAAAGTATTTCATCACCACCAGCAGATACGCGCCTATCAGCCCGCAGATCGCTCCTGAAGCGCCCTGGGACATCGTATAGTCGTCTCTCCTGTTGTGACGGATCTGCAGCGCCAGGAACTTCCCTAGGATCATCGATCCAAAGTAAATCACCAACATCTGACCCGATCCGAAGATATTCTCCGCAGCTGTGCCGATATTGATCAGAGAGATCATGTTGCAGGCAATGTGGGCGATATCGCTGTGCGTAAAGGAACTCGTAAGAATACGGTAGTATTCCTTCCGGTTAAACACGCTGTGATAGGAGACCGCCAGATCATCGCTGTCCAGTCTTCCCCCCATGACCATCATAAAAACGACAATATTGATCAGAACTAGCAAGTACGTAAACATACCTTTATTATAAATCACAAACATTTACAAATTAAAAAAACAGTATTACAATATAACAGTTGTTTTATGACACGAAGAAAAAACGGAAGTAACGGCATAAAACCCGTTACGAAACATAACACGAAAAACACGGAGCATACCGCTCTGATAGATATTCTTACGATCGCCATCATCACTGCCGCAGCAGTCTATTTTTTACTGTTCTCGGTACCGCGTATCCTTTACGCCTACACCGGCAGAGACGATCAGATCGACTTTGAACAGACCTATCTTGCGGAAAAACTGCTGAAAGGATACAGGGATACTTCCCTGATTTTCTTCGGCGAATACGAGGAAGAACCTGAACTCATCGAAAACATCCTTCCGTATCCGATCTATCACTCCGTCTCCAACTACTACATGTATTCGGGCGTATATTCCCTGGGATCTCTGCCTGCCAGAAAAGCCTGGGCCCACGCCTACGACCTGGCCAGACAGGGACTGATACACGGCTCGTCTACGGGCTATCAGTGCACTTTCTTCGCCCAGATGTGGTTCTACGACATCTACGGTTTCAATTCCTCCGGCAACTCCGGATCGAGTGACGGAAGAAACTTCGCCTACAAGGTCTATCAGACCCATACGTACAGAGACGAGGAAGGAAAGCTCTGCCACTTGTTCGAACTGGGCAGCGAGCCGAAGACCATGGGCATCATCTCCATCTCCGGCATCTCCAACGAGAGCGGACACGTCATCTGCGTCGATGAAGTGGACTACGTCAACAACACGATCACCATCTCCGACGGCAACTACCGGAACAAGGGCGAAGCCCGCATCAGAGTAACGATGACCCTGGACCAGTTCTACCGCACCAATCCGGGCAGATACACCTTCGTCAATCCGACTCTGGAACTGCTGGAAACGCTGAAAGAAAACGAAACAGAATGAATCATCGGGATATCCCGATGATTCTTTTTTATATATAATATAGACAACCCCAGGAGGTACATCATGGCAAAAGTTCTTCTACTCAACGGCAGTCCGCATCCAAACGGATGCACGGCAATGGCACTGCAGGAAATGATCAAGGTCTTTGAAGAGGAAGGCGTAGAGACGGAACTGATACAGGTAGGAAACCACAGCATCTGCGGATGCATCGCCTGTGAATCCTGTTCCAGGACAGGAAAATGCGTTTTCGACGATCTGGTCAACGAGACTGCTCCAAAACTTGCGGAAGCCGACGGACTGGTCGTCGGTTCACCGGTCTACTACGGATCCCCGAACGGAACCATCATCTCCTTCATGGACCGTCTGTTCTACAGCACGGGCAGCATTCCGAAACACATGAAGGTTGGCGCCGCAGTCGTATCCTGCCGCCGGGGAGGCAATACCGCCAGCTTCGATGTCCTGAACAAGTACTTCACGATCAGCGGCATGCCTTTGGCATCCGCCAACTACTGGAACCAGGTACACGGCTTTACGGCCGAGGATGTCAAGAAAGACCTGGAAGGATTACAGACCATGCGCAATCTCGCCAGAAACATGACTTTCATGATCCGGGCGATCGCTGCGGAAAAAGAGAAATCGGGTCTTCCATTACGTGAACGCGGAGCGTTCACCAGCTTCCCGGACGGAAAATAAAAAAGAGCTGCCAAAGCTCTTTTTTTCTTGTGATCTTTACAGAATATGTTTAAACACGAAATCGCCGAACCCGCCATCCGCACAGTCCATATCGGTAATGTATCTGGCAAGCGCTTTGGTGCACTCCTGTCCGTCTCTTAGACACACGCCCATGCCCGAGGCTACGATCAGCTCGTTGTCGTTGTCCGCATCGCCAAACGCAGCGACATCCTTAAGATCGATGCCGTGTCTTCTGCAGAAGATCTCCAATGCATAGGCCTTGGAAGCCCTCGCATGAACGATTTCGTAGGTCTTCCCGGTGGTCTTGACGATCTTGAAATGTTTCTTGTGCTTTTCAAGCAACGGTTTTATATCCTTCAGCAGCCGGTCCATGTCGTTGTCTTCTTTCATCAGCAGAAACTTGTAGAAGTTTCCCTCCGCCAGAAAGTCGTCCTTTCTTTCCGCCAGTCTGACATCCCTGTCCATCTGCCTGAAGATCTTGTAGAACTGGGAGTCCTTCCTCCTAAACAACGTATACGTATCGATATAGGCGTGGTAGTCGTAGCCAAAGGCATCCAGAAAATCCAGGATGTCTTCCACCCATTCCTTTTCCAGCACCAGAAGTGTCTCTTCCTTCTTTTCAAGACCGTCGTAGAACGCCTGACCGTTGACACCGATCAGCAGTTCCGGTTCGAAGTTGAGATCCCATTCCTTGATCTTGTTTCGCAGCTGCAGAACGGTCCTTCCCGAAGCAAGACCGAAGAGAAAACCCTGCCGATGCAGCTCTTCCATCGCTTTTTTGTTCAGATCAGGCAGACCGTTCATGTACCCTATCAGGGTCAGATCGATATCCGCAACCACCAGTCTGATATCCGTTTTCTTCATACCGTAATTAATCATAACAGAAACTCGCATTGCCACAAAACGGAATGCATCGATGAATGTATAATGATATAGAAGATCCATTCGATAAAGGAGACACGAAACATGAACAACAGAACATACAGGATACTTGGAATACTGCTGGCGGCCTTCCTTGTAGGGATATCCTATCTGGCCGGAAAAAGCGGTGCAGAAAACAGGCTGCTGAAACAGCAGGAAACGCTGCAGATGCTCAACAGAAGCAGCGTCGAAAACATGATCGTGGAAGAAGGAAAGACCATCTACGTCATCGGACACAAGAGTCCCGACTCCGACACGGTCTGCAGCGCGATCGCTTATGCCCGTCTTCTAAGTATGCTGGGACATGAGGCGCAGGCCGTCATCAGCGAACCCGTGAACCATGAAACGGAGTATGTACTGAAACAGGCGGGAGCGGAATCTCCTGAAGTGCTTTACGATGCCTCGGGAGAATACATCTTCCTGGTCGACCACAGCGAATACGCCCAGGCGGTAGAAGGACTGGTAGATGCCCATATCGTCGGCGTCATCGACCATCACGGAGTCGGAACACTCAGCACCGGCAATCAGGTCGTCTATGAAGGAAGGCCGATCGGTTCCACCGCGACCATCGTCTGGCTGGATTATCTCAACTACGGTCTCGAGATCGATCAGAAAACGGCATTTCTCCTGCTAGGAGCAGTGCTTTCCGATACGGACAATCTGACCGGTTCGACCGTAACGGAAGCGGACAGGCAAGCCGTAAGGACATTGGCTGTTACGGCAGGCGTGGAAGACGCCAATGAACTCTATGCCCGCATGCACGAACAGAAGCTTTCCTACGAAGGCATGAGCAGCGAACAGATCCTCTTCCACGACTACAAGGAATACGAAGCATCCGGCACGACGTTCGGCATCGGTATTGTCGATGCGATCGATGAAGAAATGGCTGCAGAACTTGCACAGCGCATGAAAGAAGTTCTTCCGGAAGCTTTCGGAACCAGAAACGTCGATCTGATGTACGCATCCGTAGGAATCAGGGAAAACGGAGAGAAGATCGACTACATCGTACCGGCCAATGAACTCTCCGAGACCGTGTTCAAGAACGCCTTCCCTGACTTTGATGAATACGACGGAACATCCTACATCTTCAGAACAGGTCTGGGAAGAAAAACCAAGTTCGTGCCTGGACTGACCGATTATCTCGGTACTCATCCGCACGAATAGAACCTTTACAGGGTAAGATAGATCTGATCTACGGAGGCAAAGCGATGAAAAAAGACTACAGAAAAAACATGACCGGTTTTCAGTACAAACTGATCCTCGGCATATTCGTTACAGGATTTCTGCTGGGACTGGTTCTGCTGGCAATGACATTTGACATTCAGAGCTTCATGACCTGGGCTTTCATCATCTGGGAGGCTTTCCTGATCCTGACGATCTATTGCTGGACTGATGAGGAACGCTATGCAAAATACGAGTATTATGGCACTCCCGTCATGTTCGGGCTGCTGGGTCTTCTGTTTGCCGCTCTTGCCATAGGAGGTCTTTATATCGGGGTCGTTTCATACGTTGAAGAATCATCTCTATCCAGTCTGCTTGGCGGTATCCTGGGTTCGTTCTGCTGCGGACTGTGTTCATATTTTTCCTATATCTTCTATATCCGTCCTTATTTCAAGAAAGACAAAGAAGATATCTGATACAGATCTGCAGGAATAATCCATAAAAGCGTAGATTTACAGACTCTATTCGATGAGTCTGGGAATCGAACAGCTGAATTATGATAAAAAAGTCTCAGTCATTATTGACAGAGACTATTTGAATTGTCTGTATGTGACGCTTATTCTATGCCGGTGGTAGGGATCCTGTATGGCGTATCAGGTGAAGAAGTTTTCTTGACTATCAGGGCTGTTTCAGCTTTTCCGTCGGTGAAGTTGACTGTGATCGTATGCTCTCCTTCATACGGAGCAATATCACTTGTACCATCTGACTCCGGCTAGAGAGTCGATGATTTCATACTCATAAAAACAATCGGGAAGATCAGGGAACTCCTTTTTCAGCAGCGCGGCAGCGCTCTGCTTCGTTAGCTCTTCTTCTTTCACCTTCTCCGCTAATTCCCAGGCACGGTCCTCAAGCTCCTTTGTCAAAAAGATGATCCGATCCTTTCTGTTCATGTAGTAGTCGTTCACCGAATCCATGACCGACTCCCTGTCCGATTCCGACAGAATGTCATTGCATCTGTCCTTATCAAGACGCCATGGCCAGATATCCCTGTCTTCCTCTTTAAGCCAAAACATCGAATAAGGTTCAGCCAAGAAATAGTCGGCCATCAGCTCTCCCGGTATCCTGACGAACTTATCACCGAAGTATATGTCTGCGGAAGACCTGCTGGAAATAAGGATGTCGCTGATCCACCATTCCCTGGGAATCTTGTGAGGCTTGTGGAAAGGATCCTGTTCTTCATTGACATAAACGGTGTTTTCGATATTCTTCAGGATACGGTAAAACACTTCGCAGGCTCTCTCTTCCGAATCATAGTATTCGATGTCGTACTTTTTTCCTCTTTCGCTGTAGTAGATCACCCACTGTTTCCTGAAGCGTTCAAGACAGTAGGTATCGGATGGAGTCCCTCCATTGAGATTGTGACAGCTTGAAGGTATATACATCCTGGAAACGACTTTTTTCAGTTCTTTGATTTTCATGTTTTTTCATATTAAGTGAACTGCCGGTTCCTGTTCACATCCTTATGTTTTCATTATAATAAAAAAGAGAAAACGATAAATCGACGTTTGTCGGAAAACCAGGATCTGGCATCCGGATTCCACTGTTGTGATGAAGAAAAACCTTGAAAAATGGTGATGTAAAGGTTTTTTTACAGCGATTATGGGCTATGTAAAAGACATTTGATAGATGGCAGTTTCGTTTTCGGATAAACTCAAGTTGTCCAAAGGAGATGTAAAAATGGAGATTTCAGAAAAACTGAAGGAAGCAAGACAAAGCACCGGCATGACACAGGACCAGATCGCAGAGAAGATCATGGTATCCCGTGTGACCGTATCCAATTGGGAAAACGGAAAGTCGCTGCCTGATATTGTAAGTCTGATAAGTCTCAGCGATCTCTATGGCATCAGTCTGGATGAATTGGTGAAAGGAGATTCGAAAATGGTGGAAAAAGTAAGGAAAGACGCAAAAGATGCTAATAACAACAAAAGGCTGATCGGAGTAACTGCTATCCTGGTTGTCGCTGTTCTGCTGGTGTATGCCATCAGCAGGATTGTAGGAGGCGGTTTCAAAGACTTTTGCGAGGGTGCTATCTGGTGGGTGTTGATAGCAATCGGCCTGGCAGCATCGATGACATATTTAAGTCAGGCAGAGCCTAATGAGGATAGAAAGAAATAATTATATTGACAAACCAGAATTTAATGAGGTGCTTTTATGAGTGAGAATAACAAGAACAACAAGAAAGGCAAGAATTCGTCCGGCCTTACGATTGGTATGTGTATAGGAATTGCAATCGGAACCGCAGTCGGAGTTGCAACAAAAAACATCGGTTTGTGGATACCGATTGGACTTTCGATGGGAATGGGTCTCGGATTGGCCACACGTCATAACAGCGATAATAATTGCGATGACAAAACGGACGGTCAGGAATAGACAGACAAATTCCAGTTTGTAGGGACAGTTCATTAAAGAATACTTAATTGAATAATTCATTAAGATAAACTCTCATGACTTATCAAAAAACACATCAATAGGATCCGCCTCAGTATCGTCTGATGTGTTTTTGTTTCATAATTGTTTTTCTTACCCTGCCGATCACTTTCTTTAGTGTTTTTTTATATAAAGAATTATCAGTAAGTGTCTGGCAGGAAAGAATCTTTCCAATTAGGAAAATTAAGCCGCATCTCCCATTCGGAAAAAAACCTATGGACAATTTCAAAAAAGAACAAAGACTTAAACCGATTTCATTGCGATCGTAACGCTGTTAATCGTTAAACAGATCAGCTATTCCACTGATGTTTGTTTGTGAAGTAGAATGTTCTGGCTCTACATAGTCGATCGGCGTGTTGTCTGTCCAGGCTTTTACGTTCGAACCTTTCGGGAACAGAACCGTTACACCCAGCCGATTGATTCCTCCGCTAGATGGACCGTTGCAGAAGACTCCGTCATAATCAAGAGTTATCAGTTTTGATATCGTTCCGCCCGGAGCAATCCTGTTGTTTATCATATTGTTCATCAGTTCTTCCAAAGAATCAGCCGATCCCGGCTCATCCTCCTTATAATAGCTGAGCCATCCATCGAATGCTTCCACATAATTGCCATATGGACCCTTAGCGAAAACATAATCTGCAGGATTGATCAGATAATACTTTCCGTCTTTTTTTATGTAAACCATCGCATGTCCGTCGTTATCGGTGTAGGACAGCTTAATATACCCAAGCTCATCATAGTCATCCCGAAGAAGATAGTGGATCAACGTGCACATTGCGGAACACTGCCCTTCTTTAATCGACATCATTTCTTCTCCCGATACAGTGTATAAGAGATGGTCTCCGGCAAATTCGATATTTCCGACATCCGTTCCAGCGAATCGGCCTGAGTTTATTTCTCCTCCTTCTTTGAATCCGGATTTAAATAGATAGCACACTGCATCCGCCAGAGTAGTTATCGTCTCTCTGGTCTTGTTGAAATCCTGTTCATTGATCAGCTCTTCGATCTGCTCTGATGTAAGGACCGGAAGTCCAAGCCCAAGCGGGATCTGTGTTCCTGAATAGTTGAAGATCTTTTCGCCATGCAGCTGTTCCAGATTCATGATAGTACCGTTCGGCGCTTCGACTTTTCCTAAAAACTCGACGCTTCTTGCCGTTGCGCTGACCGCTTTTCCACTTCCCTCGCCCGGTCTCCCAAGCGTTTCGTTTGTATAGTGTTCGACAATCGTATCCAGCAGATGGTCTAAATCATCAAAACTGCATTCCTCTGCATCAAGGCTTTCCATCCAGTCTTTCTGATCGAGCAGATTAAATGAAAGATCTAAAGGATAGTATGAACCGTTTGCTTTCACATAAAGCAGATCATAATCCGATTTTTTAAAGTATACGGTAATTGTTCCGATTTCCTCATAATCTCCCAATAGGATATTGATTCCTTTTTGTATGTTTTCTGAAGGCACTCCTAAAAAACCTTTTCTTTTAAGGTAGCAAATCATATCAGGATACGTACTGATTACATCGGATTCGTTCGTCTCGTCGATCTGGTCTATTTCTTCTTTCGTCAGCCGCGGGAAACCGATCGCGTCAGGAAATACGTATTGTTCATAGTAATAACAGTCGATTCCCCATTTTTCGTATTCCTTGAGCATTGTTCCACTTGCATCGGAAGGAAGAACCTTGGATTCTACTTCATTGTCAGATGGATAACACGCATCTATCGTTTCTAACATATCATCTATTGAATCGAAGGACCATTTGTCACCTTCATATCCTGCCAGCCAGACGGCCTTCTCTTTGTATTGCCTGTATGGATCAAGAACATAGTATCTTCCGTCTGTTTTTATACATAAAAGGCGGTACTCTTCTGTTCCGTCCTTGACTTCGATTGCCTTGATATCTTCATAATCACCAGCCAGCGACCAGCATATCATATTCACAAACGATTTTGATGTAGCTGCGTCATTCTTCTTGGCTTCAAAATACAGCAGTGAATCGATATACGTTGTGATAACGGCATTCTTGTCTGAAGAGTTTATTTCGCTTATTTCTTCATCCGTAAGCTTTCTTTCTCCCAATACCGAAGGATACTCATAGCCGTTAACCACAATTGTCTCTTCGCCAAATCTCTGGTGGTCGGTTTTTTCGTCTGAGCAGCCCGACAGTACGAGCAGGACAGTCATAATCATCAAGCATATTCTTTTCTTCATTTCAGAATCCTTATTTACCTTTCTTTATCATTCAATCATTACAGTCTTTTTATAATCTCAAAGTGTCCTGATATACTACTTTTATTATAATTCAATATAATGGGTTAACTTATCTTTAATTGGACACTGTTCCATGATGCACTATACATTTTTGAAGTTTTGACATTCTCTATACATAATATAAACGATTTCATTTTTAAATTATGTTCATAAATATTTACATTTATGAATTTCACCTTTGAAAAACCTTAAACCAGCATCGGACATATGATTCATACCTGAAGAAAAGAAACAGAGCTTCTGTCAGTCAGATGATGGAAACTCTGTTTTGATTTAGCGTTAAATCGATAAGTCGGAATCTGTCGCATGGAAGATGTGAACCACAACCATAACCTACGAACCCTGCATCAAGACGGGAATTGAATAGAAAAAAACGAAAACTTCGAAATAAAAGCGGGGCAGGAAATGCTCCGCTTTTCCTTGTTTTCGTTCTTATTCATGGCATTCGCTTCGCTGTTTTCTATATCATTCTAATCGACTGTTTCCTGTTTTTTATTCCGTATGCTGTTCCGTCTTCGTGAAGAATATTCCCGGCCATACAGAACACATCATTCGCTCCCAGACGCATTTAAAAACCTCCTGAACGCCGTTTCAGGAGGTCATATCTTTTTATTACAGTCCCTGAAACGCCTCAGAGATCCTTCGGAAAGCCTCCAGACAGACGCTGCGAGGCGAAGACAGACAGGCACGGTGAACCTGGGCTTTCCGCCAGTCGTCGAAGAAGAGTCCGGAATTCAGTACCACGCCCGCCTTTCTGTAGATCCGGTCGGATACTTCCTCATCGCTCAGACCGTAGCCCGAGAAATCCACATTGATCGAATAGCCTCCTTCAGGTCTCCATACTCTGGCCTTTGGAAGATTGTTTCTGATGTATTCCAGACAGGCATCGATGTTCCCGTCGATATATTCATTCAAGGCATCCACCCAGGCATCGCCTCTGGTATAGGCGGATATCACCGCCTGTATTCCAAACGGAGAAGGCATCGAATACATGCCTGCAGCCTCCCCTTTCAGCTTCGAATCGCAGATGATCACGTTGGTCATGGCCAGACCCGCCAGATTGAAAGTCTTGTTTACGGCAGTGGCGGCGATCAGTCCCTCAGGACCGCAGGCCTTCATCATCGGCTCGAATTCCTGACCCTTTCTCAGGATATCGGAATGCACCTCGTCCGACAGGATCAGCACATTGTGCCTTCTGCATATTTCCGCCGTCCTGCACAGTTCCTCATGGGTAAACACCCTGCCCGTAGGATTGTGCGGATGACACATGATGAACATCGTATTGTTTCTGTCTGCACAGGCCTTCTCGAAAGCCTCGTAGTCGATCGTAAAGTATTCGTTTCCGTCGTTGATCATCCTGACTTCCACGTATTTCCTGCCCTGCTTGTCCACATCTCCGTGGTAGCCGTAGCACGGAGTCAGAACGATGACGCCCTCGCCCGGTCTGGTATACTCCGCCACGCACTTGGCCACCGCATCGTGCGTACCCGGAAAATAGGAAATGTCCTCCTTGGAGAATTCCCATCCCTGACGCCTTCTGTACCAGCCGCAGACCGCTTCCCTGTATTCATCCGGAATCAGGGAATAGCCGAAAATGCCGTGATCCGTCAGCTTCTTAAGATCCTCGATGATCTCCGGAGCGACCCTGAAATCCATGTCCGCTGTCTCCAGACAGATCATGTCTTCCCTTCTCTCCTTTATCCCCAAAGCATCCAGAATATAGGAAGGATCCTTCCACTTGAAAGAAAACGAATACGGGTCATGCAGCCTGTCAATGATCTCATCAAACTCGTAATGCATACTGATCTCCTTTATCTCTTTATAAAAAATCTGCAGTCGCCTGCAAATCTTCTACGCTTCCTGTTTCTTTGTTCTCTTGAAGGACTCGATGTACTGCAGAAGTTCTTCCCTCGCTTCATCGGACATTGTCAGAAGGTCTTCATGTCTTTGTATTGGAACAGTTATGACGCCTCCATAGGTGAATGTAACACTGATATGCTTCTTGTCAATTCCGGTGATGGTACCGCTGATGCCTGTGAGTTTACTCTTGATAGATGTTCCGATCAGGGACATAAAAGCCTCCTTTCCTTGTGTATGATATTTTAGTTCCCTTACTCGTTAATTATATCACAAAGAAGGAACAGAAAAACAGGGGAATAGATGGATATTAAATGATGGGGCATGTAATAAAAAGACCTGCTTTAATCTATACGACATAGAAAGCAGTTTTTAATTCATTGGCTTTAGATGAACAACTAAAACAAGAATATCTATGTATACAAAACTAAATCCGTACCAAAAAGTGTTTTACATCTATCATTCATCACTGTCCATCATAATCCTAAAATTAAAATCAGCAATATGTAACAGAACGAGTATGTCATATTTTCTTACTGGGAACATATGATCGTTCTCTACCTTTTCTGATTTATCTATTAAAAAAGCTGATTATTCAGCTTTTTTGTGATTACACTTTCCATTTTCTTGTATTTAAGTCAATGAATTCTTCTAGTTTTATTATGCCTTCAAAATCTTTACCATATTCGCCATTATTTGTTTGTTTGTCGAATTTAAAACTAATGTTATATAGTTTCCCTGTTTTTGTTCTTCTGATTAAGTCATTGTCAATAAAGAACTGTATGACTTTTTTATGTCCTTCTACATCATCGCCATTCAAATAGAAACAAGCAACGCCGGTCTCTTTATCTGAATGTTTGCATTCTTTTACAACACCTTCGTTTATAGCTTTTTCACACACTCTTTCTGCTTTTTCTTTATCGCCAAAGTAGTACATCCATTTTCCACATTTATCTCTATCTATCTCAGCGTGATCTGGGCTTAAGTAGAACACCCACCCACCTAATTGTACTTTTCTCATGCTCTTTCTCCTATTGTTCTTCATTTCTTTATTATTCACGCTTTTTCTTTTAATTATAATTAAACATCATATCATCTTCTTCTTGTCTTTCTTTTAGTTTGTCATTTTCTTCCTCTTCTTTTCTAACCTTATTCTCTAAATCAATCATATAATTCTTATATTTTGTATCTCCTAATCCATTAATTAAAATAATTTCTTTATTGCCAATTCTTTCTATTAATACTTCTTTTGATAATATAGTCGATAAATTCCTAACAATCTCCTTTTTTGCGCTGTCATTATAATAACTGATTATCCAACGATTATTAGAAAGAGAGAGGATTGTATCCATATCTGAAAGGGAGAAGGAAAAACCAAAAAACAGTATATGATCGCATTTATTATTCAACCACCGTTTATAATAGCTTCCAGTTTCTTTAATAATCCTTTGATAATACTTTTGGAAATCTAAGTATTCGTTTTCTCTTCCTTTAATCTCACTTTTTATTTCTTCATCAGTGCCAAATACCATCGTCTTATAATCATCACATTTTCCATGAATGAAATGATATTCTTTGTGTTTTTGAACATCATATTTTTCTTTAAAATGATTAGTATAATTAAAAGACAGAACTTTACTATAATAAGATGAATAAAAATGGAAATGACTTTCTTCTAAGTCGTTTTCCGGTTGAAAATAATAAAGATAAATCGAAAGCAATTCAATTAAACCATCTAAATCTTTTTTATAGTTATCAGTCAAATCAAAAATGGCATCTGGCTTTTCTTTATCTATTTTAGATATCTCTTTTTCAAAATATTCATACAGTAGTCTGTGCAAATCAAATTCATAAGCAGCATAATCACCTTTAAAATATCGTTCAAGAATAGCTAGGCAATTCATTGCTACACCAATAAACATCTCTAAATCTGCCCAATTTCTGCCTAAATGATCTTTGTAATCTTTGATCAATTTGATCCATGAGTTCTGCTCATACTTTTCGCGTATATCATTATGAGAAGTATAGTATTCACAAATCTTCGTTCCAATTCTTTTTATACTTATGTCTTTAGTTCCTTCAGTGTCATAGTTTTTAATGAATTCGTCAACGAACCTAATAGATTCGAATGGAATATCTTTTAGAGTCTTATCTATTGCTTCATAGAAATTAAAAAAATCTTCGTATCTTGTTCTATAGCCGTGAGCAATATCAAATCCATTGCCGAGTACTAATACATTGTTTTTTTCTGGTATTTGTGTTGTTTCAATCAAAGTATTATCCTTCTTTCATTTAATATCATCATTTAGGTTGTTTATTATTAATTATATATTGATTGCTTTATGAGCATTTATTCACAATACTGATCCCAGTAGTCTACTGCATCTTCATAGTCTTCAAACTCCCCGCTGTACTCTTCATAAAGGTCCTGTGCATCACTGCACACACAGTAGATCTCCATCCCTTCCTTCAGATCCTCTTCCTGTATCCGTTCATGCTGTCTGTCATCCCATTCCCGGTAGACTTCATAATAGTCATAGCTTCTGGGATACTCGCTGTAAGGAATAATATGGATATTCCTGTATGATTCCTCAAACAGCTCCCACAGATCCGGGCTGTATCTTTTCCCTGATGTAGTATCCGTATTCTTCGCTGTCGACTTGTACACAAGCCTAGGACCCTCATCCGTATCCTGATACCAGTAATAGGTGAAGTAGATGTCATTGCCTTTGACGTAGCACTCCATGTCGGAGTACTTCCCCAGGATGAAGTATTCATCATAGTAGCCTGTACTGTTTTCATATACGAACATGTCTATTTCATCTCCCGCTTCAGGCATGACGTAATCTCTGATTAGCTGCCTGTCTGCGTCAAGATAGTCCTGGTATGCTTCTGACAGCCTGCATACGACTTTCGACTTCTCGGAATACTTTCTGTTTCTATCATAGGTATACTTGCAGCGGTATACTTCTCTGTCATCGCTTTTGAGATTCCATGTGAGTATCAGGTTATTGGTATTGTCTGATTGGATCACATAGGAGCAGTATTCCAGGATGGACCCGCTGAGTCTGTTTCTTAGATCTGAATCAAAGAGTAATGATGGATCGGTGAAGCTTAATGATAATGGATCGGTGGTGTTTTTTGGTTTGGATGTCGTGGTGTCTGACTGTTCTTTTTTCTCTGTAGTGCTTACGGGTTTGGGGGTGTTTGTCTGTGGAGGAGTGGCTGTTGTTTTGTTGGTGTTTGACGAGATATAGTAAGCAACCATAATAATGATGATGAACAAGAGGATTTTCAGTTTATCTGTTCTATTGATGTCAGGTGTTTTGTGGTTCATTTTGTTTTAGTTGTCTTTTTTATTAATATATCAGTTATCAGTATTTCCGGTCCAGCAGGTATCTTTTAATATCCTGCTTTGTCCAGCTGAACAAGGACGAATCCTGCTGTAAGTGTCAGACCGATCCACCACCAGACGTTGGCGAATTCACAGGCTATCAGAAAAACGACAGGATAGAAAAAGAGCACAAATCCTGCCAATGCTCCAATCCATGTTAATAGTTTGTTTTTTCTCATCTCAGTTCTCCTTAATTGATCAGTTGTCTGTTATCACATGGACCTTTAAGAATTCTCTTATGATCTGCTTCTCTTCCTCGGGGTGTTCCTCTTCTAGGAATTCATATAACCTCTCGAAGATCCTGTTGACCTTGTTCTGATCGTTAAAATCCCACCACAGTTCATCGATCAGTATATCCGGTTCCGTTGGATCAATTATTTCTTCGATTGTGTCGATATCGGTAAAAGGTATTCCGTTCCTTCTGATAATGATGAAGTTCTCATCAGAATCATCTTCTCCCTGGTATGAGACTAGACGGATCACACCTTTCACATCTTCTCCGTTTTTAGAATGTATAACACAGAACTTTCTATCAAAAGAAAATATATCTTTAGAATTCATTGTTTCTCCTTCTTTATCTATATTTTATGATTATGTTTTGTACAAAAAAACGAACAGTAGATTGTATGTGACAATTAATAAAAAGCAGCAGGCAGGTTCGTTTCAATAGGCTAAAAGTACCTACTGACGCGACCACCAGCTGCGAGTTTTATAATATAACTATTTGCTATTAAATAATAAGCAGAACTATTAATCTCCTAATATCAGCCATGTACCATCATCGGCTATCCAGTAATCGTGATTCTTGCTTATTTTATACCAGCGGTACCCTTCAGAAGTTTTTCTTCCATAGTATGGCACGGTTGCATATTCATATATATGACCGACAACTTTACCGTATGTACCTGCAGCATCTCTGATACGAATAGTATTAGCTTTTTTAAGCTGTAAATGACCAATATATCCGCTTTCATCAGTTACTTTCGTATCATCCTGATAAGTAACTCCATTCTTGGCATAGATTCTGATGCCAGATTGTTTATCAAGATTATCAGAAGATCTGCCGGTTAAGAACGGATTGCTTTCTGTAGTAGAAGCATTGTCTGATTGAGATTCTATAATGCTCTCAATTATCTCTGTTCTTTTCTGATTATCTATAACATCTATTGTGTTGAGTTTTCCCAGCTTTCCGTTAATAATGACCCAGGATTTTCCTTCATAAATCTGCGTAGCTGCATCAAAAACATAATCGATGACCAGATTCCCTTTCATATCTATGTAGCCCCATTTATTATCTTTCATTACAGGAGCATATCCTTCATAGAAACCTAGACCGCCATCAAATCCGCCAAACAATAGATTTCCTTTTTCGTCATAATATTTAGCGTCAGTTGCATAATAATTGTCATAATAACTCCATGATGATGAAAAAAGTATAATCCCTGAAGAATAATCAAAACAATGATTCTTCCTTGGATTCAAACTAAACAAGGTAACTTCATCATTATCGATTAAAACATAATCGTAGATACCTGCTTCATCATAGGAAACAATCAAAAATCTGTCACCATATCTTTCTTTTATAGATTTGGTTTCGTCCATGGAACCGTATCCCAACAGTTTATATCCGTTGTTGGTATATTTAAAAGTCAGGTAATAACCGTCGCTTCCAATTCCGCAACCACCATCATAATGAGTAATCGTTTCATCATAATTCAGTATTGCACAAGGTCCATTCCCACCGCCCGAAGTAAACCATACGTCATTAGACCGGTAAATAGCATCGGCATAAATTGCTTTGATTATTGTGTTTCCGTTTTCATCAAGAAGACCATATTTTCCATAATTTTCAACCAAAATACTGCCTACATGAGATTGCCCATATAATTTTGGGTCATTAATAAAAACTACATCTTCTGGGCTATGTTTAAAACTAATCATTACATCGTCATAATAAAGATTCGGTTCAATATCCCAGACGACAATTGGATCAATCTTTTCTTCTTCATCTATTGTTGTTTCTTCAGTGGTTTCATTGACATCATTGATATCTTCATTGTTTTCTTGACAACTCGTAATGTTTAATAAAAGCATTATTATTAAAACGGTCTTCAATAAGGTTATTACTCTAGTCAACATCATTAATCACCTCGAATTTATAATTCATCCTCATTATAAATTAGAAAGACTCTGAGAGTATATCAGAGCCTGCATTATTTAACAGAATTATGTCTAGGATATCTACGATTTACATTCCTTAGTTCTGATTATCCTTCATCCAGGCAGCGCCTTCTTCATAGATCTGTCTCAGTTCTTCAGGGAAATCGTATCTGAGTTCAATAAACTCTCCGGTCCATTTATCGTATATCCCATATTCGTCCAAAATCATCTCCATTCTCTTTGCCATGGATGGTTCATTCATGATTCTCTTAACGACTTCTTCCTTGTCGTATTCTTCAATATAGAAATCAATATTCCACGACAATCCTATTTCTTCGTTGTAGTGGTGATCGTTGTTCAGCCTGAATTTATTTTCTTCAGCAGTCTTAACGATCGTATTCTCTATCTGCATTATGTTTGCTCCAATCTCGTCATTATTCATTCCCTCGCATATGCCGGAATCAACCGCAAGACGCCAGATTGTCGTATTCTCACCTACATGGTTCTTGAGATATTCAATCAGTTTCTTTTCATCAATTTTCATTTTTAATTCCCCCTTTTTCTGCCTTTATTATGGAACGGAGAAATACTCCTGTGGTCGTTTCCGAAACGACATTATTTAGAATTGATGAAAGTCTAAACCTCCTAATTCCCTTCTATCTTTATAATTCACAAAACCGGAATACTTGCTGGTGGACGGCTGCGTGTAGTAGCAGTCTTTCATATACGGTATGCCGTTTGTCTCCAAATCTACGAAAATGAACCCTTTATCCAGGTATTCCCCGTACTTGTCTCTGACTGCCTCATACAGGTCTCCATGGTAGAAGCCTTCATGTTTCAGCAAATCAATAAACAAATCTCTTCCTGCATAATCAAGAAACCAGTTGTATTCGAAATCGAAGTCGAACATGTTTTCGCAGTTGGTGTTAACCGTAGTAATGCGAATCATTTCAATGTCCGCATTGTCCTCAATCTCGAATCCGTGTATGACACAGGAAGAATAGGAATCTTCAATGTACTTGCTCATGGTTTTACCTCCTATAGATCATCATCAAGCCCGATTATCTCTTCAGGCAGCTCTTTTTCGTCGTATTCGAACCGGTACATGTCTTCATTCAGTTCGACCGAGTAATAAGCTGAATCCGTTCTGAAATGACGGCTGTATCTGATGCGTTTCTCATCCAGAAAAAAAGAGAAGGCACTGTCGTCTATTTTCTTGCCGAACCTGTAGGCCAGAGCATGGTACAGGCTTTTTCTGTAATACCCTTCTTCTTTAAGAATCTCGACAAGTCTGAGCATATTCACTCTGCTGATGCGGTATTCTATCCTATAATCGACGACATCCGTACAGCAGTGGTACATCCCAAACAGCGTTATGGATGTCAGATCCCTGGAACGGGGATCATACTCATCCGCCTTAAAACCCTTCGGGTTATAGAAGAATTCATCCATGGCATTACCTCCCTTTATTCATGAATGCATCCGGGACGACCTGGTCGCCCCGGATCAGACATCGGACGCGTTAACTGTCGGGCCTAGCCGATTATGTTGAATATTTCAACGGTCAATTATCGGGCGGCTGACAGGTTGAGAATGTCGGATCGCTAATGGCGAATCTGACTTCTGACACTAAGAGTGATTAAGGAAGCGACTGGCATCGGATCATTCACTGATCCATCAGGATTCCTAAGCACCTCAGTTATAATATGAATCTCATCTTACAGACGGGTTACATATACAGTTTTCAAAGAACTGCAAACTTACGGACTTACACTTCAGTCCGTGGAAGCGGCTACAGCCGACAGCCGCGCATCCTTTATGCCCAGAGGCTAAGACTCGAGGTAGATTTCCTCTAGACTCGAGTCGTAGTCGTAGCTTGGCACGAAGTCGACATCTACCGACAGGACCAGCTCATCGAGCTTCAGCGATGTCTCGCTGAACTCCTGTTTAAGATGCTTCAGTATCGACTTGAGATGACTCTTGTCAATATCGTAAGTCGTCACCGTCCTGGTCGGGTAACGGTAAACCGCAGGCTTGCCGTCGTTGTCCTTGCCATAGGCCTGGTCTTCGCCTTCGCACTGGAAGGACTTGACGTTCTCCATCTCGCTCAGGCTTTTTATCAGAAACTCCTTGACGACGTTGTCCTGCTTCAGAGCATCAAAACTGACGGAGCATCCTGCCTTTGCCTTTTCAATGGCAAGCGTCAGGCTGCGCTTGTCTGCCAGAATACCCTGAGCAAGGTCGACCAGTCTGTCGAACTCGAAACGTCCGTCTCCCGCCGCATACGAGGTGCTGACCGGAACTTCCTCGACAACATCTTCACCGATGTTGGCCTTGGAATACATCCGTACCACCTTTGTACAGGCGAAGGTATCCGCACTCAGCATACGTATCGTCTGCTGGTACAGGGACTGCATTTTGTTTTGGAGCGTGAACGCCTCTTTAAGTCTCATAACAATTACCCCCTTTGACTCAGTCTGTTTACTAGAACAGCTAACTCCCGGATCATCGGCAAGCCATCCGGGCGGCAATCTTTTTTACCGTGGCGTGTCTCTACCACCGTCCCGAAGGGACACTTTTATCATAAAACGGGATGAAAACGAATAAAATTGCTGATTTTAGAAGAAAAAATGACCCCTAATTCTAGATGATTCTCCTTTATTTATGCATTATATGTATATTGTAATGACCCCTAATTATGAATATAATTGAGTTATGGAAGAAAAAATACGGGTAAATCTGCCGAAAAGAACGCATGATCTGCTGCTGAAGGATGCCGAAAACTTCGAATTCTTCAAGAAAGACGGATCTCTAAACAAGAATGCCTTTATCAACCGGCTGATCCTGAACTATCATCTGGACTACGCGAAGAAGCAGAAAGAGATGCTCGGTATCATCACCTCCAGCATTTCAAAGCTGGATGACGATCCTTTTCTGCTGGAAGAGACCGGATATCGGATCCTGAACAGACTGAACCTGAATCAGTACGGAACGGATGAAAACAGCGAAGTCCACATTTCTTTCCGTCCGGTCAGAGATTCCTCCAATACGATCGAATTCATCGAGAGCCATGAGCTGCGGGGATCATCAAGATCCAACTACTACAGAATGCTGTTTGATTCCTACTGCTCTTTGCCGCAGGACAAGAGAGAAAGGATCATCTTCCGGGATATTGCGGAACCGATCGAAGAAGCCATCGCGGAAGACCGGCAGATCTATCTGCTTTCCAAAAACAACTATCTGCTTGGCCGTCCTGGTCTGATCCTGAACCCTTATTCGCTCTCCCTGACCAGGGAAGAACTGTACAACTATCTGCTTGCGGAGATATCGGATGTAGGTGCCGTACGGACAACCAGACTATGCCGCATCCGCAACATCCGGATACTGCCGGAAAAAAGAGTATTTACCGATACAGTAAAAGAGAAGCTGGAGAAAATGGTCTTCAACGGACCTCAGTATCCCTATCGGGATGAAGAAGACGAGCCGATCCGGGTCCGGTTTACCGAAGAAGGACTGCGCATGTTCAAGGTCTACTATCTTCACCGTCCTGTTCCAAGAAGCATTGAAGGAAACATCTATACCTTCGACTGTTCCTACATGCAGGCCTTGACTTATTTCTCGCGTTTTGGCGAAAACGCGCTAATCCTGGAGCCGAATAAACTCAGCATGGACATGCTGAACTACTACCGTTGCGCAGAGGAAAAATACGAGGAACTTGTTCAATAAAAAATGCCGGATAGAATCCTATCCGGCATAATTATCCGATATCAAATAAAAAACCGTATCTAAGCTCCATGATACGGTTTTCTTTCCATGTTCCATTTTCCTGTCGGGTCTCTCAGTTCCATCCCCTTAACGCTTCTGTTGTATTCGTAGACCCATGCATCGTAGGTCCTGTCTTTGGCTTCTACTTCCAGCAGTTTCCTGACGTACAGATATCCTTCATCTTCGTATTCATCGCAATCCCTGAGCATCTCATCGTCGATCTCGTAGACTTCCCCGTAGACGTCAAAGCCTTCCACAGGAACGGCTGCCGGAAAGCTTCCCGTCTCATAGAGACCGTAGCCGTGAAGCACGGCATCCGCAATGTATCTCGAATTCTCCAGCCTGTAACAGGCTCTCTGTCCCTTCATCAGGGTTCCGTAGGTAAACAGATAACTCATCGTACTACTCCTTATTCTTCAACGATTCCGATATTCTTAGGAGCACAGATAAAGACATTCTGATAAACTCTGGCAATCATGCCGTCCTTGGCCATCACAACGCCAGAAAGAAAATCAACTGTTCTTTGTCTTTCTTCAGCAGGCATCTTCTCCAGATTCAGAAGCACTGCCCTGCCGGATTTGATATGCTTGCACAGTTTTTCAACTTCATTAAAATGATCCGGTTTGACAACAATGACAAAAGCATCGACCTTTCCTATCGATTCACCAACCTGATAATCTCTTTCATAATCCTCTGCGCTTCCTTCGTCCGGATCATCGATATCGGGATCCGGTTTAAAGAGCCAGTTCTTTATGTCTTCCAGTATTTTCATAATTTAATTATACAGTTTTATGATCTCCATGATTTCCAGCACAATGGTCAGGATCAGTGCCAAAGCAAAATACCACGAGGGAGGAAATCTCTTGAGCAGAAATTCCCACATAAGCAATCCCGGCAGCAGAAAACAAAAAAGCAGAAACACAGGAAACAGTGAATGATCCGATAGTCCTACAGAAAAAGGAAGCAGGAGACTGAAAAGAATCAGATCGATCACAAAGAACGGATCGGAAGTGCTGCTTCTTTCTTTCTGTTCTTTGTTACCGTCAAAACCGCGGATCGATTCTCTGCGTTCTCTTTTCAGTTCTTCCGCAAGCCAGCTGTTTTCTTTTTCCAGTTCTTCTCTTTCTTTCATTTATCCGATCCCTAAACCTCTAAGAATGATCTTCATTCCCTTTATCACACAATAGAGAATGACAATTGTTGATAGCATTGTTGAACTCCTTATTATCTTTGACGAATCTGATGATACTCTTGTTGTTTTATTATCTCATAAACTCTTCCGGCTGAATATGTACCTCCCTGTAATCCTCTGTCATTTGAAGAGTTCTGCACTTATTTCACATTCGTTCTCATCAAAATATATAACAAAATCGCATCCGGATCTTATATAAAAACAGGTATACGGTCTTTCAATAACGATATTGTGACCCGGAAGTCTATCCTGGTACCTGCATTTGCTGTCTTCCTGTGCAATTCCGCCGAACTTGATCTCTCCACCGTCAAAATCAAACGATGGAAAACCTTTCATTTCAATCCTTCTGAAGCTATGAAAAATCATTTTTATGTGTCTTTCATCGAATTCTCTGTGGTAGTAGTTCATATCGCCTTCATAGTCGTATGAATAATGGAAATCCAGAACATGTATCCACCCTGTTAAGTCAAAAACAAGTTCTATATCATGTCCGAATTCTTTCCCTCTATGAATGGAGATATCTGTCAAACGTCCGTTTTCCATCGAAGGAAATCCTCCGATCTTTTCTATGATCTTGTCTGCACCTTTGATCAGCTGCAGTTCTATTTCATTCAGATAGGTTTTGTGCATTGTTGTAGTCCTTTGTATCTAGTTGATCTTTTTATAGAACTCGAATTTAAACAGACTCGGGATACAGATATCGATTTTATAGATCAGATCATTGTCGTTGATTTTAATGTCTATCACCATATCGCTCCTTTCTCCGGTATCGCTTACCTGCAGCACATAGTCCATTATCTTGCCGATTTCATGCATCAGAAAAACCTTTGCATTGTTCTCTGCTATTGTAAAAACGGATTTAATCGGTTCAGAGAAAGGATCAAGGGTTTTCACTAAAGTGTGGTACGTCTCCCAGGATGATCCCTGCAGCACTTCGGCTTTGTCCTCGTAGTATTTGACAACGACATCCTTGCCTTTTCTTGGTTCAAAAACCCAGTTCGATTCCCAGGCGATGTCTTCATCAAACAGCTCATAGATCTCGCTGAAATCTTTGCTGATATAAGCATTCGCTATTCTGGTTAAATATTCTTCGTATAATTCGTCTTTTGACATTTTTTTCTCCATGGTAATTTTAGCTAATATAGTTGTACAAAAAAGCCGCCATCAATCTGCGCAGTGGTGCTGGCAGGTCCTTTATTTACCGCATTTAAAAAGGATCTTTCAGATCCTTATGTAAACACCATTAATCGTAATGTGCAGTATAGAAGATCTTCTTATATGGATACTCCGTTTCCAGAGCCAGTGGTCCGTATTCCCGGTTGATCTGTTCCGTGTGCTTTTCATCTCTGACCGGAACATAGTCTGTATACCCCGTATCCGGCATGTGGATCTCGGAGTACTGTTCCAGGACGTAGCCTCCACACTTTCTGCAGCGGTACAGCGTTCTGTCTCCTTCATCCCACATGTACAGCTGATGTCCTTCAAAAGTGTCGCCAAAGCTTTTTATGTGTTCCAGATTCCTTCTTTCGAATTTCGCGTCATCCGCAAACATGCAGCAGATCTTCATGTCGCTGACCAGACGTTCATTCACTTCTTTCAGGACATCTTTCAGCTGACCGTATGACAGCAGTTCGCATGCCTTTTCATATGGAAGAAATAGGATCTCTTTCACTTCCCCGTCATTGATGAAAGGAATCTTATCCTCAATATCCGCCATGAAATAGGAGACGGACTTTTTGGTGTTATTATTCAGATCATACGAAATCACGTATTGAAAATACGGATCAGGATCGACCTTTAGTCCTACTTCTTCATAGATCTCCCTGACGGCACATTCCCTGTCCGTTTCATCTTTCTTCATATGTCCTTTGGGAAAGGAATAGCAGTCATGTCTGTCTTTGATGATCAGGTATTCATAGATACTATTGTTTTTTCGGTAAAGCACTGCTCCGCAGCTGTATTCAGATTTCATGTACCGTTTCTCCTGTTTCTCCATCCACCGCATGAACCCTGTCGACTCCCATGCCCTTGAATATCAAAGCCTTCAGGGTCCAACCTTCAAACCCGAAAGGATACTTCGTTCCCGGATCAAGAACGATTCCTCCATATTTCGGATTCTTCTTTGCGTATTCCATCAGTTCCGGATAGCTGATGCCATGATTCAGGCAATACTCCGGATCGTCAAGAAGTTCATAGTTCATCTGATTGTCGTAGACGTAGGAACAGACTTCTTTCAGACTTACCGGTCTGTATTCTTCAATGCCTTCGTGGTTCTCCATGCTGGTAAACAGCGGGATGAAGTATTCGCCGTCTGTTTCATATGCCATCGCTTCACCGTGGTTCAACGGCGCATACAGGTTGATCTGCTCATTCTTGTACACTTCAGCTCCGGCAAGGATGATGTCGTTGATATAAGGCGTGCTGTTGTCGTCAGTGATACTTCCATCTCTGTATCCGTTCATCAGGTTTATCATTTTCTCTTTCAGATCTGCAAGTTCTTTTTCCATAAGCTTTCCTCCCTCACTTTCATTCTGGATCTTCTGTCTTTTTTTCTACAGCAGACGTCCATTGAACAGCAAAAGAAAAACTCAAGGTTCTCTTGAGTTTTCTACATCAGTCTTTTGTATATGTCCAGCATGGATTCCATCTGGTACTGCAGCAGCCAGGCGGCGTTGTTGTATTCAGGCTGCGCCTTTACTACCTTCAGCAGCGGAAGCACATACTGCTCTGTTTCCTTGATCATCCGGTAGATCCTATCTCTGCTTAGACCCCAGGACATCGTGGTCAGGTTGTTGCACCGGTCAACGCACTTGATCAGTGCGGCTTTCGGATTGGAAGTCAGTGCTTTAAAATACGTTTTCATGACTTCCTCGCGGTTGTCGTCATCCGTCTTTTCATGAGTCATCAGTCTGACCAGTTGCTTTGTTTCTTCTCCTACCGGAAGGTCGTCTAAAGTATACTCCGTATCCTCTACGACATCATGCAGCAGGCAGGCGGCAATGACGGAATCATCCCTGATGTCCATCGCTAGACAGTGACAGGCAACATTCAAAGGATGATAGACAAATGGAATATCTGATCTCTTTTTCGTCTGTCCTTCATGGGCTTTTACAGCAAAGTCTAAAGCTTTCAAAGTATCCTTCATCTGGTACGCTTTTGCGGTCGCTTTGATAAAGGTGAACATATGTTTCCAGTCGTAGATGTTCTTGGTCGTTTTAAATGTCGTACCGTTCCTGTCTTCCACCAGAGAGGAAACCGATACATCCAGCACTTTAGCCAACTCTATCAGATTCCATGCTTCAGGAATAAACTCGTCTCTCTCCCAGGAAGAGACCGCCTGAAATGAAACATTCAGCTTTTCCGCTACTTCGGCCTGGGTCATGCCTTTGTCTTTTCTGGCTTTTGCGATTCTTGAACCGATTGTTGTTTTTTCTTTCATAACTAGTACCTCCCTACGTCTTTATCTTAAAGTATCGCCTGAGTTTCAAACAGCAGGCTGTCATTGAGTAATCCATACTATACTCAAGTTTAACTTGAGTACAGTATTATTATAAATCGTTTTCGTTTCTTTGACAATTTTCGGTTTCTTTTTCTAAGGGAATTCTTACGATCACCTTTATTCCTTTCTTGTTTCCCCCACTTCATCGGAGGCAGTCCGCGCTTTCTACATTCTTCATCTATTGCCTGTTTCAGCTGATTCGCTGTCAACCGTGCCTTACCGTTATCTAGTATGGGAGTCAATTTATTCTGTTTCCTTTCCGGTTTTTCCTGACATTTTCGTTCAACCCAAGCGTTGTATCTTTCAATATCCGGTTCTTCAACCAGCCAGTGATAGTTGTCTATGAATTCTTTCACATTCAGCGGATATCTGGTTCCATTGCACCAGATAGCCATGCAGGTTATATTTGACTGAGAGACTTCTTTATTCAAGACATCAATGTTTACAGCAATGATTTTGTCTCCGTCGTTGATTCGATTCAGATCGTGATAAATGACATATCCTTTCTCTTTTAAGAATTCGATCAGTCTTCTGTATTCATCAAGGTCTTTGTCTGAAACGGGAATCCTCCATGTTTCCTTAGAAATTCTATTTTCTGTCATCTTGATTGTGTTCCTCCTTTGTAATCAGAATTGTCATACGTATGATTATCCCTGATTCCGTTTTTCTTCTTTGGCACCAGGCGTCAGTCGTGTCTATTCAGCTTTTTTCTACCGATGCAATGCTCTTTTCTGCTGTTCATTTGTCATCCTTTTGTTTTTCATTGCAGTCTCCTTTAGGCTTGCTTCCGGGAATGATCGCCTTTGCTCCATGTCCATAGACTGTTTTAAGCTTTAAGCCGTGCTTTCTGAATACTTCTTCAATCTTTCTGTTGTAGTCTTCGATTTCTTCCTTTGTTCTTTCTTGTTTCATTTCCTTTCCTCCTTCAATACCCATAAAGAGCAGGAAAAGAAAAACTCCCATCGCATGACGGGAGTTTGCATACAGGTTATGAATCATCCCATCATTCAAGCCTTAGCACCTTGTCCCATGGATAGGTTGCTGTACGGTCATTGAGCTTGTCTCTCGCGTACTCTTTATGGTGATTCCAATATAACATGACGTCTGTGCAAAAAACAAGACAGCTTTCTTTCTTTCAACAACTTCAAATGTTAAACTAAACGCTATTTCTGTCCATCATTTACTCTTGCAGACTTGCGTTTAACTGTACAAAGGATATAGGTATAAGATGACGGATGTCTGATCAGTAAGGAGTTTTTATGAAACATCTTTCTCTTAATGACAGAATCCTCATCGAAAAGTATCTTGATGATGATCTGACCTTTGCCTATATCTCAAGAAGGATCGGAAGATCCCTGTCGACCGTTTCAAGGGAAGTGAAGAACCATCGTTCCTATACCGGAGATTACGACAGGCTGTCTCCCAACGGCTGTTCCAGATACAGAAGCTGCCTCAGGAAGAATCTCTGCTCTACGGAATCGGCGTACAGCTGCTTTGACCGCTGCAAGTTCTGCCGGGAATACGACTGTAAGACCCTGTGTCCGGAATTCGATTCTGCCGAATGTGAGGCGCTCAAAGCTCCTCCATACGTCTGTAACGGCTGTCCTAAGGAAAAGGAATGCAAGAAGATCCATGCCTATTATTCCGCAAATTCGGCACACAACAGCTATCTGAAACTGCTGAGCGATTCCAGACAGGGAGTGAGGATCTCCATGGAGAAGATCGAACAGATCGACAGGATAGTCGCTCCCCTGATCATAAAGGGACAGTCGATCAATCATATCTTCGCTTCCCATGGAAAACAGATCGGCTGCAGCGAGAAGACACTGTACAACTATATCGATCTTAATGTCTTCTCCTTCAGGAATATCGATCTGCCCAGAAAGGTCCGATACAGGTTAAGACACCCTCAGAAAGTGGCGACAAAGCTGGAATACGAATACCGCAAGGGAAGGACATTCGACTGTTTCCGCAGCTTTATGGAGGAGAATCCCGGTCTCGATATCGTGGAGATGGATACGGTCAAGGGAGCCAGAAACTCCGGAAAGAAGGTGCTGCTCACCTTCATATTCAGGAAGACGAACTTTATGCTTATATTCCTTCTTCCCGACGGGACCAAGCAGAGCGTATTCAATATCTTCGATTACCTGTGCGGCGGGCTTGGCGTGGGCGTATTCGCAAAACTGTTCCCCGTCATCCTGACGGACAACGGCGTTGAGTTCAAGGGTCCTCACGAGATGGAGTTCACCGACAGCGGGGTCAGGAGAACCAGACTGTTCTATTGCGATCCTCAGGCATCCTGGCAGAAGCCTCATGTGGAAAACAATCACACGCTGATACGCCGTATCGTCCCCAAGGGAACATCCTTCTCTTTTCTGGATGACGGGGATGTCCACCTTATCACGGAACACATCAATTCCGTTCCCAGAGAGACGTTTGACAACAGAACACCATTCGAACTGATGACCTCTCCGGAACAGAAAAAACTACTGGAATTCCTGAAGCTTTCACCGATCCCACTCGATGAAGTGCTTCTCAAACCGGCTCTTCTGAAGAAGAAGTAAACCATTTTTTATAAGATCAGTCATCCGTCAGGCACCGACAGAAATCAGAGTTGCGGTAAGTTTTACACACTTATATGCCGCAATACTTTCGTTATGATCTAAAAACAGGAAATCCAGCAGTTTTCACTGTCATTATAATCCATTTTCAGGTCTTTTCCGCTTGATCAGAAGATGGTTTATAATTCGACCATACAAATGTTGGATTTAGTTTTACACTTAGCG
>JAFWFS010000010.1 GCA_017515475.1 Erysipelotrichaceae bacterium
ATCCTCGCATAACAGAGTGGCCAACTGCCGTTAAACTGTAATAAGTTGAAGTTTCCTGTCCTGTGTCCTTGATTACTGACACATTAAAAAGAATTCAAAGTATAAAGGTATTTATTCTTGACATTCGTCATTACATAACAGTGTATAGTATATACAACAATGAAAAACAAAGTCATTCTTAGATATCTGTTTGCTTTGACACTGTATGGAACGATCGGACTCTTCCTGCATTTCGTTTCCTATTCCAGTGAATTCGTCGTACTGTGCAGAGGTCTTTTCGGTTCGTTGTTCATCTATCTTGTGCTTCTTTTCAGGAAAGAGAAGATCGACAGAGAATCTATCAGAAAGAACCTGTTCATGCTGGCGCTGTCAGGAATAGCTTTGGGCTTAAACTGGGTCTTCCTGTTTACGGGGTACCGCTACGGCATTGCCGTCACTTCTTTGTGCAACTACATGGCTCCGATCATTGTCGTTGTAATCACTTCTCTGTTCTACAAAGAAAAGATCAATTTGAAACAGATCATATGCATTATTCTGGCGTTTGTCGGTATGCTACTGCTGCTGGGCATATTCGAAGGAATCGTACAGACGGATATGCGCTGCGTCTTATGTGGATCTCTGGCTGCCGTAGGCTTTGTCATCCTTGTTCTGATTAATCGAAAGATACAGGATATCGGCCAGCTGGAAAAAACACTGATACAGCTGCTGTTCTCCATGCTTGCGGTTCTTCCTTATGTCTATTTCAACGGTGGTTTTCCTAAAGTATTCGACCTAAGATCTACACTACTGGTTCTGGTGCTCGGCTTCTTGCACACAGGTGTTGCCTACATTTTCTACTTCTCATCCATCGATACACTTCCTGCCCAAAGCATCGCCGTTCTTGGTTATCTGGAACCGGTCATGAATCTTCTGATCGGAGGACTCATCCTGCACGAGAAGATCGGTATCACCGGCATCCTTGGAGCCGTACTGGTCATTCTTGCATCCATAGGAAACGAACTGTTCGCAGACAAAGAATAAAAAAACACTGCCTCAAGGCAGTGTTTTGTTTTACTGTTCGTCAACGATGATGGTTTCTTCTTTCTTATAAATCGGTTCGGTAAACTCCGGATCATTCCTCTTTTTACGGATAAAGAAGATCATGTAAATAAGGAACACGGTCGTGATGAATGTTTCCGTCACAACAACAAACGCAAACGCATCAGGCAGTCCTTCACCCAATGAGAAATTGTACAGGCCGTGCATAAGGATCGGGATCAGTAAAGCAAGTACCTTATAGATCATCTTATCTTCCTTCATACCCTTGCCATAAAGTCTACCCATCATCATTCCATATCCGACATGGCCCATTAGAAATCCTCTGACCAGGATCTGTCCGATATTCGTCTGAAACATGTACAGAATATCCTCAAACAGTCCGAAACCCATCGCAGCGATCGCCATGTATGTGATCACATCCAGTCTGGAAACCTTCGCCAGATCCTTCCTGACATACTTTCTTCCATACAGGAACTTAACCGTTTCTTCTGCCGTAGCATTCACAACAAACGTCTTGAAAAGCAGATCCACGATCCTGTTCTTTCCGCCAAGACCGGTAAGACTCCACAGCAATACGATAGCCGCATCCAGCAGCGTAACACCAAGCGCAATCAAAACACCCTGCCACAGCAGCTTATCACAGGTCTTACGATAATCCTCATCATCCTTGTTTTTTCTTAAGAACAGAAACAGCAGGACGGAAGGAATAAACGAAGCCAGCAGTACCAGTACCATTACAGCCATACATACACCTCTTTTTCTATCACTAATATTCTATCTAAAAACGATCAGACTTTTACTAGTACAGCAGATCCCGAAGAAAGTTTTTCTTCTGCTGCTCCTGTACTGAAAATGATCTTTCCTTCATAAGCATAGTCTTTCTTCGACATGTTTATAATCAGAAGATATCTGCCTCTGGTAAAGAAGAAGACTCTGTTTCTTTCTTTAATATCCACATGCGGATCACTCAGACCCTTGATCTTCTTTCTTAATGTAATCAACTCACAGATAAAGTGATACAGGGAATCTTTATCCTTGATCGCCTGCTTCACTGAAACGATATTCTCAGCATTGAACGGAAGATACGGTTCCTTTCCCGAAGTAAATCCATGATAAGGCTCCTTATCATCCCAGACCATCGGCAGTCTGCTTCCAGTCCTCTGATAGCCTCCGTCTTTGGATGGAATGTGCATCGTCTTCATTTCGATCTCGTCGCCATACAGGACAAACGGAATGCCCGGCAGACAAAGCAGCATCATGTAGAACACTTTCAGTTCCTCATGACTCAGATAATTTGCGATACGCCAGGTATCGTGATTGCCGCTGATCAAGGCAAGATAAGCTTTCTTTTTCTCTGCCTCATAGAATCTTCCCTTCATGTCCTTCAGAGCAAACTTCACATCATTCTCTCCGTGGATAATGGAAGTACCTCTTGTATTAGGATCACTCCTGAAGAATCTGTGATAGAAATTGTCCCAGTGATCCAGAACGAAATCCGCATCGAATCCCGCCTCGAAGGACTGCTTCGGGTTGGACCACTCGCTTACGAAGAAAGCTTCAGGATATTCCTTCCTGATCCGTCTGAACATCCATTTCCAGACTTCGATGGTAGCCGTTTTGTCATCGTCGTTTTTTACCAGCGAATCCGCCATGTCTACCCTGAAGCCGTCGACTCCCTTATCCAGCCAGAAACGCATCACTCTAAGCATGTATTCCCTTGCCTGAAATGTCCTTCTGTCCCTGTAGGACATCTGCCATTCCGGATGATCGATCCTGTTAAAACCGTAGTTGAAAGCCGGCTGGTGGGCAAAGAAATTCACCATGTAGCAGCCGTGTCTGTCAAACATGCCTGAAATCATGTTGCTGCCCTTGTCCCAGATGTTGTCGTTCCAGATAAACAGATCGCTGTACTCGTTCCTTCCAGGCTGAGCGCTCTTTAAGAAATCCGGATTCTTGTAGGATGCGTGTCCTGCCACCAGATCCACAATAATTCTGATGTCTCTCTTGTGGGCTTCCTTGACCATTCTTCTGAAATCCTTCATCGTACCGAATCTAGGATCCACATCAAAGAAATCCTCCACGTCATAGCCTCCGTCTTTGAATGGAGACTTGTAGAAAGGATTCAGCCAGATGGCATTGAATCCCATGTCACGGATGTAATTTAGTTTTGATGTAATTCCCTTCAAATCGCCTACACCATCACTATTACTATCCATAAAAGAAGTAGGATAAATCTCATAAACGATCAGATCTCTAAATGTCTTCTTACTCATAGAATCACCTAATGTACCTTCTCTATTGTAATCATCGCTTCCTTGCTTTTATCATTATTACGGTCTACGACAAACCGGTAAGAAATGCTCTTTTATTACTTCTATTCTAAAACAAGAAACGACGATTCGGAAAACATCCGCCGCTGATGTTATATAATACTCGGCGCATTCGAAAACGTTCCAGTATTCGAAGATGAAAAAGAGATCGATTACACGGTCAAAGAAATAGAAACCGACGTGCTTAACGGAAACAACACCGAAGGAAGCTACTCCGTTGCGATTACCGGAAACATGAACGACGGCTTCATCATCACCAACATACACAAGACAGAAACGACCCCAGGCTACCAGATCCCTAAGACGGGAATCGAATAAACCGATATCAACAAAAAAAGAACACACAATGTGTTCTTTTTTAATCTGCCATTACAGTTTTAATCCGTTTATTCGATCATGATCCGGTTCTGGTGTTCGACTTCCTTTTCTTCCTTCTTCGGAACATGTAAAGTCAGTACACCTCCCTCATACTTGCCCTGGATCTCATCCGAAGTGATCTCATCGCCTACATAGAAGGACCTTGACATCATACCGGAATATCTCTCCTGACGGATGATCTTTCCGTGTTTCTTCTCTTCTTCATCATGACCCTTGGAAGCGCTGATTGTCAGATAACCGTCATTCAGTTCTACCTGAATATCTTCCTTCTTGAATCCCGGAAGATCTATTACGACATCGTAATGATCCTCGTGTTCCTTGATATCTGTCAGCATTTCTCTGCTAGAACGCTTGCCGTAAAGCTTACGGTTCAGCTGCTCCATTTCACGGTCCATCAAATCAAAACCGTCGAACCAGTCATCAAACAGATTCTCTCTTCTAAATACTTTCGGCATTAACATAGTACATTTACCTCCTTTACTTTCATCATTGTTCATCTGAAATGAACTATGTATCAGTAAGGGGAATGGAGGGCTTGGATTCTAAGTATTGCCTTAAGGAATCTTCTCTGATTTCCTTTACACCTCCGTTATAGTTTTTTCTTTTAGCACTGTCAATAGCTGAGTGCTAAATTTAGCACTGATTCAGCACTCTTTCCAGGCATAACAAAAGATCTCTTGCGAGATCTTTTTTCTTATCCGTTCTTCTTTGAATCTGCAGGCATGATAGAGGCATTATAAATACTGAAGTATTGCAGAGTTCTTTATCCAAACAGGAATATATAGAACCAGTTTTCAAATACATGATGATAAAGATCAACCAATCTGTTTTAGAAGAAAGAGACAATGATCTATACGAAACCGTTCGCAGCGCTTGGAAGGTTAATTTGAATAAAGCGAAACAGTACAAATACTGCTTAAACTGTATCAGCAAAAACCAAAAAAAGAGGATCGTTTCAGATCCTCTGCTTTTCATCAGGAAGCCGATGAGTACTACTTGCTGGTCACATACTCATTCAAAGGCCTGATGCAGTAGATATTGTACGGGAACTTGTCTGTCGTCACATAACCCGGCTTTGCATCTATCAGCTGCGGGATCCTGTTGATGATGTTCGCGCAAGTCAGTTCCACTGTAGCCGGCTTGTTGCAGACCAGTGATGATTCAGGCTCGCCATATAATGTCCACTCGTTCTTGTCGAACTCTTCCGGTGCATAGACCTTGCCGACGCACTCCGTCTCCAGCGTGATGCCTTCTTCTGTCTCCGTCGTGACGACTGCTCTCATACCCGTTACATCTCCTGCCTTGACTGTGAAGCCTAATGTCGAACTCTCAAGGTCACTCGACCAAGTCGTCGGGATGCACTGCTGGACCTGTGACTTGACATGCAGACCGAGCTTCGAACACAGCCATCCGTTCTGGTTCCACATGTATGAAGGAACATACTCACCGGACTCCACGACTTTCCTGATCTCATCGGAAGAATAATCATTATAAGCACCGATCGTCTTATTGAACTCTTCGATTGTCAGACCAGCACCATGACCCTCTGCCAGAGCGATGCCGTAATCCTCAACATTATACCAGGATGAACCCACGATCTTTGTCACCTTGGCCTGAGCACCCATGAAGTTGGTCACCATCGTACCCCAGTAAAGATCACAATAACCCACACCCGTCAAAGTGCAGTTGCCTTTCTTTGCCAGCTCATCCAGCTCAGCAGTTAAAGCCGGAGAAGAATTCCACGGATATAATGCCTCTTCACATGTCGATATCGCATTGATACCGAGTTTTGCACAGATACGGTAGATCGGAGCGATCTCAGCTACCGTGCTTCTTGTCGCCACGATACATACGTCAGGCTTCAGTTCAGAAAGAATCGCTTCAGCATCCTTTGAATCATTGATCTTGATACCTGTTTTGGGATAAGCATCCCCGATCACCTCGCAGACATCTTTTCCATGCAGCGCAGGATTCATATCGAACGCACCGA
>JAFWFS010000011.1 GCA_017515475.1 Erysipelotrichaceae bacterium
ACTAAAACTTCCCACACCGAAACGGTGTGTTGAACCTTGAAAATTCAATAATGTAGGCAATTTAAAAGGCATAGACGCTGTACCTTTGGTATAATTGAATTGTCCAGAAACAACCATACAAAAAGGAGCTTTCTATGCCAATTTCAATTTTACCACAGGACCAGGATGGACAGGAACTTTTTAATGCAATTTCTTCATTTTTCTGCACATTTGGTATCGGGAACTTACTCCGGAAATGTAATGCACAGAAAGAAAAAGGCGTTCCTGTAATAGATATCTTCAAGTACAAACTCTGCATTGCGTTTTCCGGCCGAAGTATGTATATGCAGCAGAGGACCGGATCTTTCAGAGAAGCGTTCTCAAAGAATACTTTCTACCGGTTTATGAACAATGCGAAGACGAATTGGCTCCGTTTCACAACGCTCCTTTCAAAAAAGGTAGTCGACACGATCGAACCTCTTACCAGTGAAGATCGTGTTAATGCATTCGTTGTCGATGACAGTCTGTTTGAACGCACCAGCTGTAAGAAAACGGAACTTGGTTCCCGCGTATTCGACCATACTTCCATGAAATACCGGCAGGGTTATCGTCTTATGACCTTAGGCTGGACGGACGGAAATACCTTTGTTCCGATAAACAGCAGTCTGCTTGCTTCTTCTAAAGAAAGCAACCTGATCGGGCCAGTTGGAAACTACGATGGTCGTTCTCTTGCTGCCAGACGCAGAAAGCTTGCCCAGAAGAAAGGCACCGATGTTATGATCGAACTTCTGAAGAGTGCTCTTTCTGCCGGACATCATGCGGACTATGTCTTGTTCGATACCTGGTTTTCCAGTCCGGCACAGCTTATTGCGGTAAAAGATCTTGGCCTGGATGCTATAGCAATGGTCAAAAAGAGTTCCCGTATCTACTATGAATACGATGGGAAGCCGCTCTCCATAAAGAAGATCTTTGGTATCTGCAAGAAACGCCGTGGCCGCAGCAAATATCTTCTCTCTGTAAATGTCATGGTCGGGAAGGATCGGAAGATCCCGGCGAAGATCGTCTGTGTCCGCAACAAGAAGAAAAAGAAGGATTGGATCGCCTTTATCTGTACAAATCCTGCTCTTTCTGAAGAAGAGATCATCCGGATCTATGGGAAACGGTGGCAGATCGAAGTTTTTTTCAAGGCATGTAAATCTTATCTGAGCCTGATCAGCGAGTGCCACAGTCTTTCTTATGATGCTTTGACTGCCCATGTAGCATTTGTCTTTACCCGATATCTGATGATAGCGATGGAACAAAGGCGAAGCGAAGATAATCGGACCCTCGGGGAGATCTTTTTCTTCTTCACGGATGAACTGGCCGATATCACCTTCGGGGAATCCTTCCAGATCATCATAACCGCCATGTTCGAGAGCGTTTTTGCTATTTTTCAGCCAACAGAAGAACAACTCGAGATGTTCATCGAACTGTTCGTAGGCCGTTTGCCGGATTATATCCGGAATTCCCTGGCAAAAGCAGCGTTGGCAGCCTGAAGATTCTATCTGATTGCCTGTATTATTGAGTTTTCAAGGTTCAAGTCCCATTTTTGCTATGGGAAGTTTTAGTTA
>JAFWFS010000012.1 GCA_017515475.1 Erysipelotrichaceae bacterium
TCCCGTACGCACCGCCATCTGAAGAGAAAAGCCTTATATGAGGCTTTTTTTCATTCCCTTTAGAATTACTAAGCAGTCATTTATTCGGTTTTTTTCCTGTTTCACGATACAATTGAATCAGGAAAAGTCTTATATCTTTTCAAACAGAAAGGAGACTTATGAAACGAGGCTATGCAGTCGTGACGGTCAAAGAGGAGAAGATCTTATTTCAGAACGATGCTTTTCAGATAGACGATGTGAGAGAGAAGATCCTTTTGAATAACGATACGCAGTTATGGATCAGCGGCGAAGATGAACGCTACGAAGACGCCATGAAACTGCTGGATGAAGCGAAACAGGAGAATCAGGCCAAAGAAACCTTCCTGTCAAACATGTCACACGATATCCGAACGCCGATGAACGCGATCATCGGTCTGACTCTGTTGGCAAAGAATCACATCGATGAAAAAGCGAGAGTCGCGGATTCTCTGAATAAAATCGAAGTGGCAAGCGGGCATTTGCTTAGCCTGATCAACGGTGTACTGGACATGTCCCGGATCAATTCCGGACGTCTAAACATCAGCGAGGAGCACTTCTGGCTCAGCGATCTGCTGCACGAAGTGCTGACGGTAATTAAACCGCAGATGGAAGAAAAACACCATCATTTCATCTTTCACACAGACGATATCCTCTATGAAAGTCTCTATGGCGATACTTTACGGTTAAAGCAGATCTTTGTTAATATCATCAACAATTCCGTCAAATATACCAATGAAAACGGCGAGATCCTTGTTTCTTTCGGGCAAAAGATGAAGGATGAGCGCTGTTATCTATGCTTCCGCTGTCAGGATAACGGCATCGGAATGTCTGAAGAGTTTCTGAAGAAGATATTCGTTCCTTTTGAACGCGCCAGTTCCACAACCATCTCTCATATCGAAGGAACAGGTTTAGGCATGAGCATCGTGAAGAAACTGATCGAAGCGCTGGACGGTACGATCGAGATCCGTTCCGCCCTGCAGGAAGGAACCTGCGTTGATATCTGTATTCCATTACGTTATGAAAAAACAAGTGTCAATATCGAAGCGCTGAAGAACCGCCATTTTCTGATTCTTGAAAACGATCCTGAAATCCGTCAGAAAATCGCTCAGTATCTGAACGATGATGCGATCTTTTTCAAGGAAACAGGCTCCTTCTCCGAAGCGATCTCGCTACTGACGGATGATGAATTCCGTAATGAGAAGACCGACGTGCTTCTGCTGGGAGAAATCGGCGAAGCGACCGGCGATCTGTTCGATGTAGCTTCCTATCTGCACAAAGCCCATCCGGAAATGACGATCGTTCTGATAGGCGATCAGGATTGGAACGACATTGAATACCGGGCAAACCGCAGCGGTATCGAACATTTCATTCCATTGCCTCTGTTTAGAAAATCACTGATCAACGGAATTGCTGCCGCATTGTCCGGACATGACCAGGATTCACTTTCCGGAGCTTTAGATCTTTCCGGTAAACGCATTCTCCTGGTAGAAGACAATTTCATCAACCGGGAGATCGCCAAGGAGATTCTCTCTGTCACCAACGTTACCCTGGATATCGCGGAAAACGGACAGGAAGCATTGGATCTGTATCTTTCCGGCACCCATTACGATGCCATTCTGATGGATGTACAGATGCCGGTCATGAACGGCTACGAAGCCAGCAGAGCCATCCGTTCTTCCGGTAAAGAAGATGCGGCTACAATCAAGATCTTCGCAATGACCGCCAATACATTTGCCGAAGATATCGCCAGGGCGAAGGACGCCGGAATGAATTCCCATATCGCCAAACCGATCGATATCCAGAAACTGATGCAGGCATTAAGAACGATATAATATGCAGGAATACCAGATTAAATACATCAGCAACACCAAGGAAATCGCCGCATTGCTGGATGTCGGCAAAGGCGAAGACAATGAAGCGGAAAAGATCCGCAGACTGGCGGCCAAAGAAAAGATCGATGTTCTAAGAAAAGAAAACGTCGAACTGCTGGACCGGTATTTTTTCAGCTGTCTCGATGAACTTCATGCCGCTTCTTCCGATACCATCAGGGAACTTGAAGAATTCGGCGATGTTCTGATGGACTGGACAAGCAATCTGGACTGCGGCATCTATCTGCTGATCCACGAATCGCTGCTGACGCTGTACCGTTTCCGCAAGGATCGCAACAAAATCATCAAGGAACTTTACAAAGTCGGCATGGGTATGTATTACCGAAGCCGCTGCGTTCAGGGAATCAGCTCAAGTCTGACGAATTCCCTGTACTTTGAAGGAGAGATGATGTTCTCTGAAGCCGCTTCCTATCTGAAGTATTTTGCAGAGATCGATGATGAAGAAACCAAGGGCTACATTATCCGTTCCCTTGCCAATATCGCCATTTGCGTCCGGGATCTAAAGAAGAAGGTCGAAATCGGTCTTAGAGTTCTGAAAATCATTCAGGATCCCTATTATCGGCAGCTTGCTCCTTCCCTGCCATGGGATGTCTTTCTGCAGCGTACCCACCAGCAGATGAGTTCCAACCGGGCCATTATGTCCCGCGGCAATCTTTCTGCCGATGAACTGGCCGCCGTTTTGGAATCCTGCCAGTACGTCTTTGAACCGGAAGCCCATAAGGGCGATCCGAATGTACGCTGGCTGTGGCCTTACTACGAGATGGAATACAGCTGCGGCTTCGTTGATATCGATACGACTCTGGACCGTATGGAACATCTGATCCTTGAAGCGGATGAATATACTTTCAAACCTTCCGACATGTATGCCACCTGCCAGCTTCCGATCTATTACGGTACACTGCTTAGAAGAAACGAAAATCTCCGCAACCGTCCGAAACGTCTGCGTTTCCTGAAACAGGCCTACGACAAGATGATGCGGGTCATCGTGAACTACCCTTTTGCAGAAGGAATCGATTATTTCAACTATCTGACAGTCCTGATCATCACTGATTATTATGAAACCGATGGTGTTCCATCCTATCTGGAAATTACAACGAAGCTACTGTGCAAACTGTCCGGCATTTCTTATCTGCGTTCCTTGAAGGCTCAGAAGATCACCGTTTATCTATGCGGGATACTGCTGGATGAAGACGCTTCTTTCTTCGATGATATTCCCTTTATCGCAGAAGAAACGGATCTTGAAAAGAAAAAGGAACTTGTTTACCGCTATGGCGAGAACTGCGCCATGTATTGCGACTTTGGTCTGCTGAAAATGAACATGGAACGTCTCACGCATACCCGTAACCTGCTGGACAAGGAATACGAGATCTATCAGCTGCATACCGTTTCCGGACATGACGATCTGGCTGCCCGGGAATCAACGAAGATCTATGCCGACTGCGCCTATGGCCATCACGCCTGGTACAGCGGTTCCGGGGGTTATCCTGATGGATATGTCCGAAGCGATTCTGTTTACCGGCAGATGACCGATGTGATCGCCATGGTTTCTTATCTTGTCGAGAATCATGACGGCAGCAGGAATATCAAAGAGCTGATTGATGCGGAAAAAAGGCGTTTTTCGCCGATTCTGATTGCACTCATGATGGATAATGACCATCTTAAGGCGGTACAGACGCTGCTTGATCAATAATCATCCTGCCGCTGTTTTTTCAACACACGATATCTCCTATAGAAAAAGCCTTGGAATAAGGCTTTTTTCATACGATTTGAACGTTTATTATATCCTCTTTAATCAGTCTTTTCTTTTATTGAGATCATAAGAACAACGGTGCTGATAACGGAAATGACAAGGGATATCAGGCACAGCGTTCTTACGCCGTATAAATCAACGATATATCCGCCCAGAGAACTCGTGATCATGGCAATGGCGGTCATGGAGATAGACTGCAAGGCATAGGCTCTGGCGATTTCATTATGTTTCATTTCTCTGTTTATATATGAAACAAAAGCCGGCAGGATCAGTGCAAATGATGTACATTGCAGGATCTGCGAGAAATACAGCGGCATGACGCTTTTCATGAAAAACATGATCGCCGCTTTTGTGATAAAGCTTATTCCGGAGATCAGAAAGATCGTTTTCAGAGCAAACTTTTTTTCGATCAGATGAAAACAGAAAATGAACGGAACTTCCAGAAATGCCTTGATTCCCTGTATGAGTCCGGAATCAAAGACCGTTCCCCCTACGCTTTCGATGATCGGAAGCAGAAAACTTTCCATTACAAGCGAGAAACTGCTCATCAGTCCTGCAAAACCGATACAGGAGAACAGATAAGACGGGTGATTCTTCAGAAAAGAAGGATAATTGATCAGTTCAATCTTTTCATGGTCTGAACCCGTTTTCACGGCAGAACGGAAATGTCTGTCGGTCAGATGCAGAACCAGGATCAGGGCAGCCTGAAAAAAGACTTGAAAAAGCAGTATGATGCGATGATCGGCATGTCTGGATATGAATCCGAACAGAAGACATGCCAACCCGTAGGAAAGCGAGCCAAAAGCTCTGCCGGTACCGAAATGAATCTCATAACCGTTTTTGATAAAAGCCGTATTCACGGAATCAAGCAGAGGAGCCAGCGAGGCATTCAAAGCAAAGCTCAATAAATATGCAATGCTCAAAACAAAGGACGGCTCAGTGTAAAGGAAGTTGACGGCATATGCAAGCAAGGCACCGCCGGCAATGAATATGGCCATCTGGAAGACATTGATCCTGGTGCTCTTATCAAGATAGGCGGAAGCGATGAAATTGATGACAATGCTAAGCAGATCTGCTGCGGCAATCAGAATTCCGATGCCTGAAGCGGAATAACCGCGATTCAGCATCGAATATGTTCCGAATCCAAGAACCGATGATACCGTTACATAGTACATGATCTGGATCAAGATATGATCTCTGTTAAACGTTTTTTCCATCTTCTTTATTTTACCCGAATTATTCCTTTATGATCCAAATCTATTCCGTACGATTCTGTTAATGATAATGACAGAGAAACAGAACGGCATACTGAGAGGTTAAAACATGAGACATCCAAATCGCTTTCTATTTCGTTGCAAGAAGAACAGCGACAGATTATCATTAAATCATGAACATTGATTCATATCATAAAGGAGAACAGTGAAATGATTACAGCGCAGCAGATGGATGAGTATTGTATCCGTAACGATTTAGGATACTATCCGGATACTTCATATAAAAAAGACTTTGCCGTACTTGAGGAACAGGTCCGGGAACAGGAAGAACTGCTGATGGCCTTTACGGCCAATAATCTGTACAATGCGGATTCAGCCGTTTCATGGAACGGAAATGTTGCCGTAGTACTGACAGACAGAAGAATGCTGTACGGAAAGAAAACCCTTTTTACCAGTCCTGTCAGAATCATCGATCTGACCGACATTACGGATATCGGCGAAAGCAGTTTCGGCAACTACGAAACGAAACTGATCATCGATCTGGCTGTCGGGGAAAGGATCATACTGGGCCTGAACAGGAAGAATGCGAAAAAGGTCATAGAACTGCTGAAAGAAACGATAGAGGCTCAGAAAACACTGGGAAAGAAAAAAGTCGTTTCAGTTGCGGATGAGCTTTTAAGGTTTAAACAGCTTCTGGATATGAATGCCATCACTCCTGAAGAATATGAAAAGAAGAAAAAGGAACTGCTTGGCAGTTAAACATCTTCCCATTACAGAATAAAATCTATGATAAAATAATTAATAGTTATATGCCTACGACTTACACGCACTGGCGCTTCGGTCAGGAATGCATCGATGTCCTGCCGGACGAATTAAAGAAAATCGTAAATGATCATCGTGATCTCTATGATATCGGTGTACATGGCCCGGATATCTTTTTCTATGATCAGCTTCATAAAGATGTTTCCTCATATGCTACGAAAGCGCATGTCACGGCTGCCAAAGAATTCTTTGACAACGCCTCTCTGACTTATGCTGAACACGGCGAGAAAGAGGAAATGCTGGCATACCTGCTGGGTTTTCTTTCCCACTTTGCCCTTGACAGTTCATGTCACGGTTATGTTGAAAGAAAGGCCGAGGTTTCCGGTGTCTCGCATAATGCAATCGAGGCGGAATATGATGCCCATATGATGCGTCTTGACGGTCGTACCGTCAATCTGGTCGACCGTGTAGAATCATTGAAACCGAGCCGTCATAACGCTGACATCATCTCTTATTTCTTCCCTTTCGACGTAAAAACAATCTATCGGATGATAAAGGGACAGAAAATTCTGCTGGGTTCACTGAACTGTGTTTCCGATTTCAAACGCAAGTTCCTAGCCTGGCTGTTCCTGAAGCTTGATAAGAGAGACTACCACGATCTGCTTGTTCCAAAAGAAGAATCGGAAGAATGCAGAGATTCCAACCTGAGACTGGATAAACTCAGAAAAGTCGCTTTAAAAAGATATCCTGTACTGCTGGAAAGCCTGATGAACCGTCTTAACGACGAAGACGAACTGGACAAGTATTTCACTCATGACTTCGGTCCGTGGAAGAGCTATCATCGTATCCCTGTATTAAGTTACGAAGATGAACTTCGTTATAAGGTGAAATAGTTATATTTAAGGAGAAACAACATGAAAGGTTTATTCAAAAAACTGAATGAGTCTAAGATCTTTAAGGATCTAAGTCCGCAAGAATTTGCCTGGGTGCTTTATGATGTCGGCAACTCGGCATTTACGATGCTGGGATGTTCCCTGATTCCGATCTGGTTCAAGTCTCTGGCAATCGGCGATGCTCCGGGACAGATCTCCGGAGATAACGCTACCGCATACTGGGCTCTTGCTACCAGTATCGTAACGGTTATCGTCGCCTTGATCGGCCCTTTCTTCGGTGCAATCGCCGACCACAAGGACACCAAGAAGATCTTCTTTACGACAGCTGTCGCGGGCGGTGTTATCGGCTGTATCATCAACGGTTTTGCGATGAACTGGCTTCTGTTCCTGGTTATTTATATTCTGGCAAAGATCTTCTATCAGATCTCTTTGACATTCTACGATTCCATGCTGAATGACGTCACATCGGATGAAAGATCGGATGCCGTATCGGCTTACGGCTATGCCTGGGGATATATCGGTTCCTGTCTTCCGTTCACAGTCGCCCTGATTGCTTATGTTCTGGGTCCGGACATGGTTGGCCTGATTTCCGGCGGCTTAAGCAGAATGATCGGATTCGGTGTTACTGCCGTATGGTGGTGGCTGGTTACCGTTCCTCTTCTTTCCAACTACAAGCAGATCAACTATTCTTCTGACCAGAAAGGCGCTGTTGCCAGAGCTTTCTCCAAGATTTTCAAGACAGTCAAGAAGATCGCCGCGGAAGACAAGAAAGTCCTGTACTTCCTGATTGCCTTCTTCCTTTATATCGACGGCGTCGGAACCATCATCGATAACTGTATCAATATCGGCACAGACCTTGGTCTGAATACTGTCGGACAGGTCATCTTCCTACTGCTCACCCAAGTTGTTGCCTGGCTTGGTTCACTGGTATTTGCCAGACTTTCAAAAAAGAAAGATACTGTATTCCTTATTCAGATCTGTATCCTGGGCTATACAGCCGTATGTCTCTATGCCTTAACGCTGACAAAACTGTGGCAGTTTGCGATCATGGCCTTTGGCGTCGGATGTTTCCAGGGATCGATTCAGTCGCTTTCCAGAAGCTACTATGCCAAGATCATTCCGGATGAGAACTCCGGCGAATATTTCGGCATTTACGATATCTTTGCGAAGGGCGCTTCTTTCCTCGGATCTTTCCTGATCTATGTGGTCAAGAAGATCGGTATCAGAACCGGTGGTATCTTCACTATCTTCGGTTCACAGATCAAGAGTATCAACGTTGCGATCGGTCTGCTGGCGCTGTTCTTCCTGCTTGGCATCATCTTTATCAGGCTGGCGGACAAAGCACCGCAGTCGGAAGAATCAAAGAAAGACATACAGGAATAATAAAGGAGCTCTTCGGAGCTCCTTTTCTTATGCTTTTAATGAATTGAGATATCCGTCAAGGTATTCCTCGGCTACAGGTGATTTTTTCACTCTCGGTTTCAGATATTCCTTATTGCCGAATACCACCATGTAAGGTTCTCTGATCGTATCGAATCCTTCCAAAGGATTCTTGTCGGTAATGACGAATTCAGCCGCTTTTCCTTCTTCAATACTGCCGGTGACATCATCAAGGCCGACGATCCCGGCATTATTCAAAGTTGCTAGATATAGACAGGTTTTCCGATCAATATTGCAAAGATAATGAACATATTCCAGTTCTCTCCACATGTCGTAATGGGTAATGAACGGACATACCGTATCGGTTCCCAGACCGACTTTGATTCCTTCTTTCAGGCATTTTTTAGTCGCTTCAACGATTCCTTCAAGAAGAACTTCGGAGTTGTATCTTTGTATTTCGTTTCCACCGGTGACGGATGGATCGAATTTAGCCAATGGAACAGCCGGTGACAGCGTACAGATCAGAACGCTTCCGCTCTCCTTGAACTTCTTCAGCAGTCTTTCATCCATCGCGGCACCGTGTTCAATCGTATCGACACCGCAATTCAGTGCTGTCTCGATTCCTTTCGGCGACTCCACATGGGCACAGACCTTTTTGCCAAGCTGATGTGCCGTATCGCAGCAAAGCTTTACCTGCTGCTCGGACATGCGCATTTCGCCCGGTTCACCCTTTACCTTGGCATCCAGAACGCCTCCCGTGATCATGATCTTGATCCAGTCGGTACCGTAATCGACGTTCTCTTTGATGAATCTTACAAAATCCTGGTCATCTTTCGCGCCGTAGGCAACGCTGCCTTCCATATGACCACCCGGAACTGTAACGGCCTGATCACTGCTGATCACTCTAGGTCCTGCCGTTTTTCCTGCTTTGATCTGGTCTCTTAGATCAGAATCCATATGACCCAGACCCCCTACCGTTCTGATTGTCGTAGTACCTGAAAGCAGCTGCGTTTTAAGTGAACCGCTGCAGATTTTCTTGCCTATTTCACGCAGCAAAGCGTTCGACATGACCAGACGGGCCAGTTTTCTGGAATCGCTCTGTTTCTTCTTAGGAAAACCGTTTCCCGGAAGATGGACATGCAGATTGATCAGACCCGGGATCATGTATCTTCCGGACAGATCTTCTCCTTCCATTGAGCCGTCATCCTTGCAGATGGAAAGGATCTTGCCGTCTTCTACGACGACTCTCATCCTCTCCTGCAGTTTCATATCTTCTGTTCCGTCGAGAATATTGACATTCCGGTAGATTTTCTTCATATTGTTACCTCTTTTTCTATATTATAAACTGAAGTTGTTCTAAACATGGTAAAGAAGGTAAAATGATCATAGAATGACGAAGCAGGATTTTCCGTATACCTTTAACGAAAAAAGGTATCATACATTCAACTATTATCTAAAGAACCGCTATCAGTGCAAGGTTTCAAAAGTAATTCTGGATGCCGGTTTTACCTGCCCGAACCGTGATGAAAGCAAGGGCGTCGGGGGCTGCATTTTCTGCTCTGAAGCAGGAAGCGGAGATTCCAATCTTTCATTAAACGATGATCTGTTAAGCCAGTACAGGAAAAACAAGGCGGTCATGGACCGTAAATGGCCAAACGGGATGTATATCCCCTATTTTCAGTCTTTCTCCAACACCTATGGACCATTAAAACGGATCAAGGAAATGACTGAACCGTTTCTGCATATGGAAGAAGTAGCGGAGATCGCCATCGCTACCAGATGCGACTGCCTGGTTGAGGAAACAATAGCTTATTTGAATGAGATAACTGCAAAAAAACCGGTATGGCTGGAAATCGGCCTGCAGACATCGAACGATCATGTCGGAGAAATCATCAATCGGAAGTATTCTTTTCAGGACTTCAAAGACGCATTGGACAGGCTGGCAAAAACAGACATTAAAGTATGTGTCCACGTCATGAACGGTCTTCCTTTCGAAAACGAAGAAGATATGCTGAATACGATAAGAGACATCAGTCATCTTCCGTTTGACGGAATTAAGATCCATATGCTTCACATCATCAGGAATACAAAACTGGCCGAAATGCACGAGAAACATCATTATGAGCTCATCAGCCGACAGCAGTACATCGAATTAGTCGTCAGGCAGCTGGAATATCTCCGTAAGGAAGTCGTTGTTCAAAGACTTACCGGAGATCCTATGGTTCAGGATCTGATCGAACCGGATTGGCTCATAAGGAAAACAACCATTCTAAACGACATCGATAAACGGATGCGCCAGCTGGATACCTGGCAGGGCAAATTCTATGAATAACAGTACCTTCGTTCACAAGTACATCAAGTCATTGATTCACGCTGAAGACATATGCGTAGACATGACGGCCGGAAACGGAAATGATACGCTGTTTCTTTCTGAACTCTCAAAAGAAGTGATTGCTTTTGACATCTCTGCAGAAGCAATCAGACGAACCAAAGATAGAACGGAAGGAAGAGATAACGTTACGCTGATTCACGACAGCCATGTCAATATCGATAGATATATAAAGGGGAACGTAAGACTTTTCATATTCAATCTCGGATATCTGCCCCACAGCGATGAAACGGTTGTCAGTAAAGGCGAAGACACCCTACTTGCATTTCGGAAAGCCTATGAATTGCTGGAAGAAAACGGATATATCGTTATAACTTTTTATCTGGGACACAGAGGCGGAAAAGATGAATTCTATCTGTTGGATGACTATATAAGAAAAAATAGGTTTCAGATCACTGAAACCTATTCACAGAATAAAGCCGATTCTCCTGTAACTTACATCATCAGGAAACGCTAATCCAATACATCGCAGTATTGCCAGTATTTACTAAAGCTTGAGGAAGCATTCCAGGTCAGATAGCCGTCCATGACGCCAGCCGATTTCAGACCGTCGATCTGCGCTTCGATGAACGAAGCATCATAGACAACATCATAGGCATCCGAATTCTGTGCCTGTATCCAGGTATGGCATTTTCCCGGATCATAGGTGTTTTCCTGCGCATAATATGTAGCCTTGCCCCAAAGATACATCAGTTCTCCAGGATTGCTCCATGGTTCTGCAATACCGTAGGCATAGGCAGAGAAGTGATCCGGATAAGGCATGGAGCTGATGGCGTCGGCGGCATTTGAGATAGCCGGCCAGAACTGTCCGTAATAGGAAACGAAGCAGGAGAACGTACTTGGATCATCACCGCTGGTCTCCCCAAAGACATCGGCAGAAACATAGACACCGTATCGGTGCAGGATCTCGCATGCATAACGCAGGAAATTGGTTACAGCCTGTCCCCTTGTCTCGTCGTAGATGTTTCTTAGTTCAACATCCTCGACATCTTCAGGAAGTCTGACATAGTCGAACTGGATCTCATCAAAACCCATCTCCGTTACTGCTTCGATCGCCAGTGCCAGATTGTACTCCCACATTTTACGGGAATAAATGCTAGGCCACTTGACGGATCCGTAATTGTACAGACGTCCGTCATATAGCAGCGCTTCGTCCGGATTGTCTATCGCAAAAGCATCGTCCTTGAAAGCCGTAATACGTCCGATCACATAATAACCTGCATCCTTGAGCTTCTTGATGTTTTCCTGATAGGTCGCATAGGAATTCGGAATGTTGGATGTTGACGGAGCGTAGATCTTTGCGGTTGGCGAATCATAGGCCAGCTGCGTATCGATGTAGCAGTCTTTGATGTCTACGACAAAAGCATTGATTCCCGAGGTATTCTGGGCGATCTCGATGTATCCGTCCGCATCAACGATCGCTTCCGCGTTGATATACAAGGCTTTCACTTCATCAGGCATCTGTTTTTTCGGCGTAAACTCTTCTTTCGGATAATAATCGATCAGTTCAGGGCTTCCCCCCTGACCGTAGAAACAGTCGGCATAGATGGAGGAATCATAACCCGTCTCATAGTACTCCTGAGAGACGTATTTTCCGGGAATGTAGCCTGTATGATTGACGTGATAGTAGTCGACAGTACCGTCCTCCAGAAGCTCATGATAACCGCTGACTGACAGGCTCTCTTTCTTTGTTGCCCATCCTGCAATATGATAATCACCGGGTTCTTCGCTCAGAACATGATCCCTTAAAGCAACCAGATCCTTCTCTCTGACACAGAGACTCCTGTCCTCTTCCAAATATCTTTCCTGGATATAGTACAGAATGTCGTTATATGTAAACTGACAGTATTCTACGTCGTCTATCGTAGCTCTTTTTTTCTTGATCTCTACAAGAGTTCCTCTAGGCAAAACAAGTTCATTTCCATCTTTGTCTTTCACGGTAACGGTTTGCGCATCGTTAGCCAGATAGTAAGGACTTGTCATGTTGTTCTGTTTATCTGTATAAATGAGAAAAGCCAGACAGCCTGCGGCAGCCAGCAGCAAAGATATTATGATTACGAGCAGTTTTTTCTGTTTCTTTTTCTTCTTTTTCATACTTTAATTCTAGCATGAGAAAAGCCCTCACATGACAGGGCTTTTCTTTTTTGTTTATTTAAGGGGATAAATATATACGATACAACTGATTTTGGGGGCTAGTATCGGCAAGGCCTCACTTCCTTGCATCATCATAATACTAAAATGCTATAGAAACATTATGTTTTAATTGTGTAAAATTATGTGATTTCAAATAGGATATAATATGGATGTGTTAAAGAAGATCATTGTCATATCTTTATCCGTTCTGTGCGTGATTGGACTTGCATTCTATAATGTGACTGAAGTCAATACCAGACGGTTGAGAATACGTGAAGAAACAGTCCGTTCCAATAAGATCGATGAGGATCTGGATGGTTTTCTGATTGCCTTTTTCTCCGATGTCTGCTACGGTTCTTTTGTCAATGAGAACGACCTGAACAGAGTCTTAGAAACAGTCAATGCATATAAACCGGATCTGATCGTTTTTACCGGTGATCTGATCGATTTATCGGAAAATGATATGACGCCTGATATGGTAGACGAGCTGAAATCCTTTCTGTCTTCGCTTGATGCCTATTATGGCAAGTATGCGGTCATGGGTGATCATGATCGCAACTGTGAAACAGTCCTTCAGGAGATCTACAGTGATTCCGGTTTCATCTTATTAAGCAATAAAAACCAGATAATCGGTCCGGATTCAGACAGTTATCTTGTTTTAACTGGTATTGATCCTTTTGCACAGGAAAAACAGTCATATACAGAACTGTTCATGGACGCTGTACATTATTCAATAGCAGCTGTTCATTATCCGGATACATTCGCAGAACTTGAGAACTGCAGTATTGATCTATGTCTTGCCGGACATTCTTTAGGCGGACAGATTTATATTCCTATTGTCAACATGTTTCATAGAGACTACGGATGCCAGCAGTACTATCATGGGAAAACCGATAGAAACGGCAGCGTCCTGGATATCACCAACGGTATCGGAAGAAGAAAAACAGATGCCAGACTCTGGGCTGATGCCGAAATCGTTTTCTATACATTAAGACCTATATTGCAATAAAGTAGCATCTAACTCCAAAACTTTGGATTGTTTTTCTCTTTTTCAAATAATTCATGTATTCTTTTTGCGATTTCATCATATTGTTTATGTTCTTCAACAAATCTTGAAATTAAATCGCAAGCATCTTCTTCAGAGTACCCATTATTGACAAGAGATTCTAGTAAAATACTAAAAATATCCATATATTCATCATTGCATATTAACATCGATCTAATTTCTCAAAAGAATATCAAAAATAGAATTATTTATTCTCGTTCATTTTTTTCAGCAAATACCCCTCTAATGACCAAACTTGGCTGAGTTGCTTTTGAAAAACTCAGATGATATCGATTATGGTTTTCAATTACATAGCGATTATTCTTCCAACGAACATATTGATATATTATTACAGAACGAAATCTCTACTATTTCAGAAAAAAACATTATTGTATGTATCGTTCATTATAATACTATTTGTTTTTGCATTATACTGGTCAATTTTCAAAGTATGTTTTTCTCAAATACGTAATAAGAAAAAAGCGGACAGTTTATGTCCGCCTTTAGCTATTCTGAATCGGTATATCGTGTCTATCGGATCGTCATGATCTCATCGGCTTCCTTGCGTACTCTCTCCACGGCATCTTTGCTGCGCTTTCCGATCGCAATCACCGGCAGGATGATCTCATCTTCCGGAATGGAGAAATATTTCCTTAGCCTGTCTTCATCCCTTAGACCCATGATCAAGGTGTCAAAACCAAGTTCACTCGCCTTGAAAAGAAGATAGGCATTCTGCAGCCCCAGATCATAGCCGCCCCAGATGTCGCCGGATAGATCCGTAGGCATACCGTTGCTGAAACCGGAGATGCCCTTCTTAAAGGTCGCTACGATATATGCGGCATTTGCCGAAGATTTCTGATTGAAATCCGGCAGGCAGTCGTAGACTTCCTTGATCGCTTCTTCACTTAGTGCCACATAGTATCTCCCGGTCTGCGAGTTCTTCCAGGAAGGTGCCATCCTAGCGCAGGAAAAGATCTCTCTAAGATCCGCATCGCTGATCCCTGCTTCCCTGTATCCTCTGATGCTTCTTCTGATTTTCACCAGCTGTTCAAATTCCATGTTACGCCTCCTTTATCTGATACCTGATGTAATGGGACATCTTTTCACCCTTTCTCAAGATCGGTACCAGATAATGATCTTTGTAGTTTATGCCGTTAGGATAATACTGACATTCCAGGGCAATGCCCATGTATTGCTTATATGTCTGGCTGTATTTACCCTTTTCGTTGTTCAGATAATATGACGTATACACGTGCATGTCAGGCAGGTCGGAATAGACATTAAGCTGCAGCCTGTCATTCTTCAGTTCACACATCAGTTTGTCTTCCGTCGTCTCCCACACATAGTTGTTGTCGATGCCCTTCTCCAGCCTGGATAGATTGTCTGCGATCCTGGTGGATGTATTGAAGTCATATGGCGTTCCATCCGTCGGAACCACTTCGTCCAGAGTCAGGGAATACTCGTCGGTCGGTGAATACCTGTCGGTGGTAATGTGCAGGTATTCATTCATGATGTCAGGGTCGCCCAGATTGAAATAGGAATGATTGGTGATATTGAACAGGGTATCCTGATCGCATGTGCCTTCAAAACCGAAGAACAGCGTATCTTCTTCCAGCCTGTAGGTCACTTCCGTGTGCAGATTGCCGGGGAATCCTTCTTCTCCATCCTTTGCATCATAGGAAAGAACGATCTCGTCATCGCCTACTCTTTCCGGCTTCCAGTGCTTAAAGGCGAAACCGTTGATGCCGCCTCCGTGCAGCTGATTCATGTTGTCGTTGACACTCAGCCGGTACGTCTTTCCGTTCAGTTCAAAACGGGCATTCCCGATCCTGTTGCAGTTTCTGCCGATTGTTGCTCCGATATTGGTTCCAGCATAACGGATATAATCCTCATCCGTATCGAATCCCAGAACGACATCCGTTCCGGTCTTCTTATCGATCAGTTTTGTCAAAGTGGCGCCAAGCTCGGCGATTTCTGCTTTCAGATATTCATTCTCTATCGTATACCTCATATTTATCTCCTCCAATGAAAAGACGGCTTATAAAAGCCATCTTGTTATACCAATGTATTAAACAGTCTATAGAACGCCTTCCTGCTGCTTCTAGGCATGTTGACGCACTCTTCGATCGGCATATAAACGATCTCGTTGTTCTTGATGCCGACACACTGTCCGCCGATTCCTTGTACCAGCAGTTCTACCGCTTTTGAACCCATTCTGGAAGCCAGAACACGATCGCTCGGAGTCGGAGATCCGCCTCTTTGAATGTGGCCAAGGATCGTCGCTCTACCCGCAAAACCGGTTGCCTTGGAGACCTTATCAGCCAGATCTTTTACATCGCAGACCTTCTCAGAAACGATGACGATCGCGTGTTTTTTGCCCTGATTTTCCAGATAGCGGAGCTTTTCCAGAACCTCTTCTTCATCATAACCCGTTTCAGGTGTAATCAGGATCTCGGCACCGCAGGAAATACCCGAATAGATCGCCAGGTCGCCGCAGCGGTTGCCCATTACCTCAACAACGGAGCATCTGTGATGAGAATTGGATGTATCTCTCAGCTTGTCCACGCATTCGACAATCGTATTCAAGGCCGTATCAAAACCGATCGTGAAATCCGTTCCTTCGATATCGTTATCGATCGTCCCCGGCAGACCGATGCAGTTGATGCCGTGTTTTGTCAGGGCATTGGCACCCTTGTAGGAACCGTCTCCTCCGATCACAACCAGAGCATCGATCCCATTCTCCCGAAGCTTGTCAACACCCTTCTGAATGACTTCTTCCTTTACGAATTCCGGCAGTCTTGCGCTTCCCAGAATCGTACCGCCTTTTGATATTGTTTCCGAAACCGAATGTCTGTTAAAAGGTTCGTACCATCCTTCTACAAGGCCTTTGAAACCGTCGCGTATGCCTACCACTTCGATCCCTTTTGCAAGGGCCGTTCTGGTAACGGCACGGATCGCCGCATTCATTCCCGGCGAATCGCCTCCGGAAGTCAATACTCCGATTTTCTTCAGCATATTTATTTCCTCCTCATATTCTTTCCCATAAGAACATAGTCATCCGTCAGTATATCTATTCTCTCCATCAGTCTCTTCGCATTCATCAGATTCGATTTCTCTCTGCGGTCGTACTGATAGTGTTTCAGCAGTTCTTCTTTCGTCAGGTTGCTTGTAAACAGCGTTATCAGCGAATGATCCAAACGGTAGTCCAGAATCCGGAACAGAATGTCATCTCTTACAAACTCCGATACGGCTTCCGATCCGATGTCATCCAGAATCAGATATTCCGCCTTCTTCAACGAGGCAATGTCTCTGTCAATCTGCCCTGAATCGCTGTTGAAATAAGATCTCATTTTATTGAAGAAGTCCGTTACTTTCACGAAGGCGACTTTCTTGCCTTTTTTCACCAGGGAATTTGCCAAAGCCGTACACAGATATGTCTTTCCTACCCCCAGATCGCCGCAGATGTAAAGACCTTTTTCCGACTTCTGATGCAGAACGGCGGCAAGTCTTAGATAGAGCTGTTTCTGATCGTCCGTATAAGAGACGTTCTCCAGGTCAAGATCCATCAGATCATACGGAACATCGCAATAAAGGTAGGAATTCCTCAGCTCCTTTTTCCGGTTTTCCGTCAGTGCAAAGTCGCAGTACTCGATCTCCTCGATCGGAACGACATCCCGATTCAGTATGAGTCTCTGCCCCTTTGAAGGCTGGGCACACATGTACAGGCCTTTGCAGTCCTTGCACAAGGATCTGGAAAGGGCGATCCTTTTCAGCAGATTAAAATGCTCCTGAATGAATTCATCAGTAAAACCGTATTTCTTCATGATCTCCGTAAGATACGTATCGTTATTCAGTTCATCTCTGCCCATTATTTCTTACCCATCAGTTTCAGCAGTTCTTCCGCTTCTTCATCGCTCATGGAGACATTCCTTCCCGTATCATAGACCGGAAGTCTGTCTTCCTGCGTCTTTCTTTCATAGTTTCTGTCTAGTCTTTCCAAGGCATGCTTTGCGGTATTGACATCGTTGCGGTGCAGGTCGGAAGCGATCGGATACAGATACTTTTCAATCAGCCGGTTGTCGCAGTTTCTTAATGCGTGCTCCAGCAGGACATTGATGACGGAATGATTCAGATGGTATTCCTGAGAAAGATTCATGATGATCTTCCTGTCGTTTTCCGTCACTTCCTTACCGTCCTGCAAAGACATCAGAAAAGTCAGACAAGGTACGTCATACTGCCCCTTCTCGACATTTCTGTAGTCTCCCCTTGCGTGCATGCAGAGATACTTCAGATGATTCATGTTGAAGGAATCGGTACTTCTGTTTACCGTTTCGGCAACATAGCTTCTCATCCTGTCGTAGGAAATATCATAGAGATCCGCCATTTCCGCAACCTGCTTCAGATTGTCTCTTGTGCGGAACTGCAGCGGAAAGAGATTCGTGGATATATCTTTCAGAAAACGTCCCACATCAAACAGAGTATTGAAGCTGTACTTGTCACTGTTTACCGGTTTCCCCGACATGTATGTTTCATCTTCCGGTGTCCAGGCATTCAGATTTTCCACAGGCAGCACCTTGGAGACGTTCTCGTAATCCTTGTAGTCGTTTGCTTCGTAAATATCCGCAATCAGTTCCTGATAATGTGCTCCGGAAGTCTTGAGAATGAATTCTCTTGCCAGAATTCCGTCCTTGATGAATGCGGAAGCAGTCAATGGTTCACAAAGGAAAAAAACATAGCTGTTCTCTTTCTTTAATGTCTTCAATAGACGGTATTCATTCAGCTTTCCGCATAGCGTTTCAAATATATCTACCGACAGATTCAGCGACATCAACAGTTCGTTGAGCTCGCGAAAATTCGCCGAATGGCTTTTGATCGCCAGATATTCATACAGCACCAGAGCATCGTTGCCTACCAGCGGACTGTAGAAAAAAACCAGAGCCTTCAGTCTTTCGTAAGAAAGCTCCACATTTCCGTCGATTTTATAAAGATCCTTCCCTAGCATTGCACTTCCTTAAGCCAATTATCTATCATGACATACAGGTCATTCAGACTACCATTATTATATATGATTTTATCTGCTCTTTTTATTTTTTCTTCCACAGGCATCTGCGTCTTCAGCCTTTCCTGATACTGCTTCACGCTGAAGCCTCTTTCTTTCATTCTTTCCTTCAACAGTTTTTCATCCGTTACGACCAGAAGATTTCTGTCGAAATAAACATCCCATCCGGCTTCAAATAAGAGCGGCACTTCCGCAAACAGAGGTTCATCTTTTCTTTTCTTCAGTTCTTTCAGAATCAAAGGATGCATCGCATCTTCCAGTTTCTTCTTCTTTTCAGGATCGGAGAACACCGCTTTAGCCAGAGCCTTCTTATCCAGACTGTTCCCATCGAAACACTCAGGAAACAGTTTCTTAACGGCCACGTAGCCTTTCCTGTTCTCTTCCAGCAGCTGCGCATTTACCCTGTCGCAGTCAAAAACGTCATAGCCCTTGCTGCGAAGATAGTCCGATACGACTGTTTTTCCGGAACCGATGGTTCCCGTGATCGCGATCTTCATCTTTTCTTTTTCTGACACTTCGGACAGTAGTAGGTTCCTCTCCCGCCTACCCTGATCTTTTTTATTCCACTGCCGCAAATCGGGCAGACATCCAGACCATGAACACTCAGATCCAGCTGAAATCTTCCGGTAACACCCAAGGAAGACGTATAAGAACGGATCGTCGTCCCTCCGGCTTCGATTGCCCTGTTTAATATGTTTCTGGTCTGCTGAATCATCTCTTCCAGCTGTTTTCTGCTTAAGCTGCGTGCAGGAGTCCTGGGATCAAGATGAATCAGGGAGAGGATCTCATCGGCATAGATGTTTCCTATTCCGGCGACGAAGCTCTGGTCCAGCAGGACCTGTTTGATCGGAATTTTCTTCTCTTTCAGATAGTCACGGCAGTACTGTACGCTGAATTCCTCGGAAAAAGGTTCCGGACCAAGATCCTTGAAACGGCGGTAATCTTCATCTTTATCGATCAGCTCCATTCTTCCGAACTTACGCACATCGTTGTATCTTAACTGCTTCCCGTTGTCCAGATAAAAAATCACATGGTCATGCCTGCTGATGGGATAAGTATCATCCAGAATGAAATACTTTCCTTCCATCCGCAGATGAGAAACCAGAGTAATGTCGTCCATCTCGAAGAGAAGATACTTCCCTCTTCTTTTAAAATCACGGAAACAGGAACCGATCAGCCTCCTGCAGAATTCATCCTCAGGACACACTACGATCGGTTTATACAGGATCTGAATACTCTCTATCCTTCTACCCTTGATCCTGTCTTCCAGCGTATTAAGGACAGTCTGTACTTCAGGCAGTTCAGGCATTATTTTGCCTCGTACCAGTCTTTACCGATCGCCAGAGAACAGTCCAGTCTGGTCTTGAGCCGATAGGCATCCGACATGATTTCCGGAATAATCCGTTTCATCGTTTCTATTTCTCCTTCCGGTACATCGAAAATCAGCTCGTCATGAACCTGCAGGATCAGCCGGGATTTCAGTTTTTCTTCCTTCAGCCTGGCGGCTGCCTTGATCATGGCGATCTTGATCAAATCCGCGGCGCTTCCCTGTATCGTTGCGTTCATTGCCGCACGCTTGCCAAATTCCCGCATCATGTAGTTCCTGTCGTTGATCTCGTTGATGTATCTCCTGCGGTTCAGCATCGTCTTGACATAACCGTTCTTCTGACAGAAATCGACCTGTCCGTCCAGATACTTCTTGATGTTCGGATAGGTTACGAAATAATCGTCAATAAACTTCTTGGCATCCTTAAAGGACAGGTTCGTCTGATTCGCTAGACCGAAATCGCTGATTCCGTAGACAACGCCGAAATTCACGGCCTTGGCATGTCTTCTGACCAGATCGGAAACTTCTTCCTTTTTCAGTCCGAACACATCCATGGCCGTCTTGGTATGAATGTCGATGCCTTCATTGAACGCATCGATCATTTTCTTTTCATCAGCCAGTGAAGCCAGCACTCTAAGTTCGACCTGCGAATAATCGGAAGACATCAGCACATTGCCTTTTTCAGGCTTGAATGCCTTCCTGATTTCTCTTCCTTCATCGTCCCTGACGGAAATGTTCTGCAGATTCGGGTCATAGCTTGAAAGTCTACCGGTCTGGGTAATGGTCTGAGAGAAGATGGTATGGATCTTCCGATCAGGACCTATATACTTCTTCAAACCTTCCGAATAGGTTGAATAGAGCTTGGTATATTTCCTGTAATCCAGGATATCCGCAACTACCGGATGATAGTTGATCAGCTTGTTCAGGGTCTCCGCATTGGTAGAACCTTTTTTAAGATCAGGAAGATCCAGTTCTTCATAAAGAACACTCGCCAGCTGTTTCGGTGATGAAATATTGAATTCGTGACCGATGGATTCGTAGATCCTTCTTTCCAGAACATCGATCTTTTCCTTGGTCTGCATGGATATTTCATCCAGTTCCTTCTCGTCGCAGCATACGCCTGCCTCTTCCATGTCGTAGAGGACATCCGTCAAAGGAAGTTCCAGATCCCGATAAAGACTCAGCATTTCTTTCTCTTCGAGTTCTTTTCCAACTCTCTGTTCGATCTGTTTCAGATCATAGCCGATTTCGCAGGCATAGGCGGATAACTCTTCGGTATTTACTTCCGCCGGCTTCTTTTCCGTTCCGAAAACTTCTTTCAGTTCCCTGATCTTCTTTCCCTGATAATTGTGAATGATACTGGAAAGATCGCTGTTGTAGTTGTTGGAAAGGAAACACATCAGATACAGATCGTCCGTATTCCTGCCCAATGCAATTCCGTTGTATTTCAGGGCATGTTTCACAGCTTTCAGATCAAAAACGGTTTTCTTCTTATCGGATGCCAGGAAGTCTAACGCCCCAGTATCCATCTTCAGATCCTCCAGAGCGATGTATTCCTGTCCATTCGCATTGGAGAAACATGCTCCGAAGAGCTTTCTTTCATAATAGGAGAACTCGTCGGAAAGAAAATAGACGACAGGTTCATGCAGCAGTTCTTCCGATATCCGGTTTACCGTCCTGTGTTCCCTCTTCTCTTCCTCGGTATTCTGATTTGTCTTCCTGATCAGGGAATACATTTCATACTTGTCGAAAAAACCGTTTCTTCCGTCTTCACTGATGTTTACCTTGAAATCATCCAGTACGCGAGGGATCTCGACATCCGTCTTGATCGTAGCCAGGGTCTTGGAGAGGAAACAGGATTCCTTATCTCTGATCAGTTTCTCTTTCAGCTTTCCCTGAATACTGTCGATATTCTCATAAATGCCTTCACAGGTATCGTATTCGCTTAACAGTTTTACAGCCGTCTTGTCTCCGACGCCTTCAACACCCTTGATGTTGTCGGACTTGTCGCCTGCCAGAGCCTTGTAATCGATGATCTGATACGGTTTCAGTCCATACTCTTCCATCAGTGCTTTTTCATCCATTCTGGCAATATCCGACATGCCCTTGCGCATCACATAGACGCTGGTCGTATCATCGATCAGCTGCAGCATGTCCCGATCGCTGGAAAGGATACAGGTCTCCAAAGGATACTTCTTCGCCAAAGAACCGATGATATCGTCCGCTTCGATCGAATCATATTCCAGGTAAGGCATGTTGTAGGATTCCAGCATCTCTCTGACCAGATCAAACTGGCCGACAAGCTCCTCCGGCGTTTCTCTTCTGCCTGCCTTGTAGTCCTCTGCGATATCGTGACGGAAAGTGTGTTTTCCCTTGTCAAAAGCAACTACGCAATAGTCTGGTTTAATGGTATTCAGAGCCTTGTTGAGCATATTGGCAAAAGCGTATACCGCATTCGTGTATACGCCCTTACTCGTCTTCATGATATTACCGTAACAAGTCGCATAGAATCCTCTGAACAGAACAGAGTTTCCATCGATCAGCAGCAGTTTCATTTATTCTCCTGTTTCAACCGGAACGATCTGGTTGGAAGTTGCCATGTTTTCAAGAATACTCAGATTTTCATACATCAAAGACATATAGTCCTTGCCTGATTCCATCTGTGCCGACGTCAGGGAAGAAATGTTGTTCAGGGTGACCCGTTTCAGCCCCAGTTCTTCTTCCAGCTGCGTCATCAGTTCCTGCATCTCTTCCGGCAGGTTCGGTTCTACGGCGATATAGGTAACATTATCGTTTCTGATCCTGGTCTTGATTGCTTCCAGCTGCTGCCCGTTTGGCAGTGCTCCGTATTTGGACAGACATACCGGATAGACCTGGAAACCGAAATCCTTCTGCCAACAGCCGAAAGATCCGGTCATGGATACGAATTTGATCGATTTGTTTTCCTTCACCAGACGGCTCGCAAGTGCCTGATATGCCGCATCCAGAGCGATCAGTTCATCCGCAACCTGGGTGAAATTCTCCTCAAAAAAGGCCGACTGTTCCACATAGTTGCTGGAAAGATATTCTTTCACATCCTTAGCCATGCAGTACATGCCGCTAGGAGACAGCCAGATAAACGGATCTAGGTCATACATGTCTACATCATTGAATACATCGTTGTCATAGAAAGAGCTCTCAAAGAAAGTCACCTTCCCATCCACGATGACCGGTGTATAACGTTTATACTGATACAGACAGTTCAGTACAGAAAGATCTCCGGCAGAAAGGTCGATGATTTCCGCAATCTGCTCATCATATAGATCCATGTACGGTTCCAGATTGCCGATATGGAAAAGAACCAGGGAATCGTTCAGGATCTCTTCATAATCGTTCCTGATCTGAGAGGTCTGAACAAGGGAATTGCTCTGAATGGATATCGGGGTGATCCTGTTGCTTCCGATGCGGTTTAAAAGATATCCGATCGGATAGATCGTATAGGCCGTGTACTGCTTGGCGGAAGCACAGCCGCACAGCAGCAGTATCATGATCACGCATAACGCTTTTCTTAAGAATCTCATACCCTCTTATTATACCTTATTGATCCGATATTTCGCATAGTATATCGCTTTGCCTTCGGCAGAAAACTTTGCCTGATAGGCCGTCATCGGTTCGTTCTCTCTGAAATAGTTTCTGTCGCTTTCCAGAAGTACGAAAGAAGACTCTTTGAAATACTCCAGAGAATCATCGTAGAATCCCTCGTTGTCGGTCTTGAAGATCAGGATTCCCCCATCTTTCAGGATCCGTTCGTACTTCTTAAGAAACGGCAGATAGGTCAGACGGCGTTTATGATTCCTTTTCTTCGGCCACGGATCGGAAAAATGCAGGTAGATGAGATCGATGCTTTCAGGATGGCAGATCTCTTCAATGTCTGCCGCATCCGCTAGCAGGACTTTGAAGTTATCCAGTTTCTTGTCCCGGGCTTTCTTGATCGCTCTGGCCACGCAGGTCTCTTCCTTCTCCAGACCGACATAAAAGATTTCCGGATGCAGGGATGCCGATTCGCTGATGAAATCTCCCATTCCCATGCCGATCTCCAGATAGACAGGAAGATCGGTATGCAGATCATGAAGATCGGAGATCAGATACTCTTTTTCATTTTCCAGAAACGGGGATACCCATTTCTTTTTTCTCATTCGCATATTCTAATTATAATTCATTTCTATCTGATCAGGATCAGTGTCTGATAAGGCTGCAGCTGCAATCCTTCCGCATCTCCTTCATACAGATCCAGCGTATCCAGAAATACTGTACAGCCTTCTTCTTCAACCGTTGTATTCCTGCACAAGCCGTTGGCATGATAAACGACATAGACGTTACTGCCTGATTTCAGTTCATATTTCAGCACCGCCCCGTTTTCCAGCGCTTCTACTTCAATGTCCGGATCCTTTGCGTGAAGCTGAGCATTGTCTTTCTTGAAGGAGACCAGCTGTCTGATGTTTTCAAAGACATCATGATTCCTGATCTTCAAAGAATAATCCAGCTGATTGATCTCATCGGAAGACTGGTAGGAATTGCTGTCACCCTGCTTGGTTCTTAACATTTCCTCTCCCGCCAGCAGGAACGATGTTCCATTGGAAGTAAGTACAATGGCCTGTGCAAGTACGCACATCTTACGTATCGTTTCTTCATCTTCAATGCCTGCCGCTTTCATTCTGTCATAAAGCGTGAAATTGTCGTGACAGGTCACATAGGAAACGCTCTTGTCAGGATCATCGATACTGTAGGCAAGATTATATGTACAGCCGTTGATGCCTTTCTGTATTGCGCTGACATCTGAGGAAGAGATCTGACTGCTGTTGATCCATCCTGTTGCATTAGGAGCATTCAGTCCGCCTTTAATCAAGGCATCCCTCATCTGGTCGTTGAACTGGCCGTATCCTTTGAATCTGTCGGCATTGGCCTGTATTGCCTGATCATCAATGTTCAGCAGCGTCTTGCCGCCCGTCCACGGTTCCCCATAGATTACGGCATACGGATTGATCCTGCCGACTGCAGCACTGATCTGGTCCATCGTTTCGATGTCATGAAGACCCATCAGGTCAAAACGGAAACCTCCCAGTTTATACTCTTCTGTCCAGAAACAGACGCTGTCGATCATGAACTTGCGCATCATCGGCATCTCGCTGGCCGTCTCGTTTCCGCATCCTGATCCGTTGGAAAATGATCCGTCATAGTTGTAGCGGAAGTAGTAGCCCGGCATCAGGACATCGAAAGAGGAATGCAAAGCGGAAGAAACATGGTTGTATACGACATCCATGATGATCGTGATCCCTGCTTCATTAAAACGCTTTACGACCTGTTTAAACTCTCTTATGCGGCTGTATCCGTCATATGGATCGCTGGAGTACAGACCTTCCAGAACATTGTAGTTCAACGGATTGTAGCCCCAGTTGAACGAGTATTCCGTTTCGTCGTTATCTTGGTCGTAGATCGGGATCAACTGCAGCGCATTGACACCCAGTTCCCTGATATGATCGAAACCTGTCGTCACGGTCATACCGCCTTCCGTATATGTCGTCCCTTCATCGATCAGGCCAAGGAGTCTGCGTTTATGTTCCGCAGGGCCGTTCCAGGTATCGGAACTTGTTACGTCTGCCACATGCGTTTCCCATACCGTCAGTTCCTTACGGTCGTATTTCAGATAATCGATCTTATCCCATCCTTCCGGATCCGTCTTGCTGAAATCGACTACCATTCCTCTGACTCCGTTGATTCCGGCACTCCTGGCATAAGGATCTACGATTTCATAACCGTCCGGATATGTTCCGTTATAAACGACATAAGTATAGTATTTTCCTTCCATGTCGCCTGAACAAGTGCAACTGAAAACGCCCTTTTCTTCTTTTTCCATTTCATAAGAGATGAAGGTATCGCTGCCTTGATCGGAAATGCGTTCAGGCGTTCCGTTGTCATAGATCCTGAGTTCTATTCTTTCTGAAACCGGAGACCAGACCTTGAATACAGTCGCATCTTTGGAATACAGGGCCCCCAGTTTTCCATCATAATAATACATCTCGTTGAAAGAATCCGAATTGTATAGACCCGTCATTGATACAGGAGATTCGATCCTTGTACCGGAACCGCGGAATTCCACTTCAACGCTGTAGGATTGCGAGAAGTCGGCAGTCAGATCCAGCTTGTCGGTCAGGTTTTTTCTTCCTGCGCCGTTGCCTTCCAGAACCGGCTGCCCGTTGCAGTAAAGGACATAGGTTTCGATTGGATTGCTGCAGGAGATATTGATTGAATGTTCATCCTTAAAAGCGGCGGAGTAAATCACATCGCTGATCGTCTTTTCCGTAGAATCATAGATGTGTTCATCGCCTCCGGCCAGATAAACATGATAAACGTCATTTTCGTCTTTCTGATAGGAAGAGAATACGATAAAACGGTCCGATTCACTGCCGTCCTTGGTCCAGCTTCCTTTCTTCTTGACGATCAGGCCAAGACGCCCTCCGGAGAGCTCTCCGAAATAGGACAGCGGATAAGATGCGATTACTCCGTAATCATCCTGATAGTTGAAATCGTCTTCCTTGCTGTCGTCCGTTCCTTCCGGATCCCACAGCCACAGCGTCCAGTCGGAATACTTGTTGTCGCTTCGCTGATAATGGATCTGTATGGAATCTTCTTCCAGTTTCTCGACCTGCGTCGGATAATCGACATCCCGATCCGGATAAGAAACCGTCTGCTGCTTTGCCTTGCATCCGAAAAGCGATACAAGCAGCAGCGCTATCATCGTGATCTTGATCAGAACATTGTTTTTCATATATAACCTCCAAAAGGCTCTTCTGATATTAATTATATTTCAAATAAGATAGAAAAAAGCGTGACAGTTGCTGTCGCGCTTTTCTTTCTGTTTAAATCGAATTATTTCTTGCCGAAGAATCTGATCTCTCCGAAGCGTTTTTCTTCTTTTGCTTCTTCCTTGTTTTCTTCTTTCTTAGGTTCTTTTCTGCCTTCCTTCTTGTTTTCTTTCTTTTCTTCTTTTTCCGGTTTAGGCAGAAGTTCCTTGGCAGAAACGTTTACTCTTCCCTTTTCGTCGATCTCCATGACCTTGACCCGGATCTTGTCGCCGATCTTGAGAACGTCTTCTACTTTATCGACTCTCTCGTGCTTGATCTTGGAGACATGAAGCAGTGCGTCCTGTCCCTTGAACAGTTCTACGAAGGCTCCGAACTTTTCCAGTCTGACAACGGTAGCGTCATAGACATCGCCGACCTTGGCTTCTCTGGTGATCTCGTCGATCATGGCCTTTGCCTTCTCGATCGCTTGCTTGGAAGTGTGGTAGATTACGACCTTGCCGTCGTCATCGATATCGATCTTGACGTCATCACATTTTTCGATGATATCGTTGATTACCTTACCGCCTGTACCGATGACTTCTCTGATCTTATCTGTCGGAATCATGAATGTCACCATCTTAGGAGCATATTCGCTGACTTCTTTTCTAGGTTCAGCGATGGCGGTAGCCATATTGGCGAGGATTTCCATTCTGCCCTTGTGAGCCTGAGCCAGAGCTTCCTTGAAGATCTCTCTGGTAATGCCCTTGCACTTGATATCCATCTGCAAGGCGGTAATGCCGTCCTTTGTTCCTGCGACCTTGAAATCCATGTCGCCGTAGTGGTCTTCCATACCCTGAATATCCGTCAGGATCGAATAGTTCTCGCCTGTCGTGATCAGACCCATTGCCACACCGGCAACAGGCGCCTTGATCGGAACGCCGGCAGCCATTAAAGACATCGTACCGGCACAGATCGAAGCCTGCGAGCTTGATCCGTTGGATTCCAGAACTTCAGCGACCGTTCTGATTGCGTACGGGAATTCTTCTTCTGTAGGCAATACCTGCAGCAGCGCTCTTTCGCCCAGTGCACCGTGACCGATTTCTCTTCTGCCCGGATTTCCCATTCTGCCGACTTCACCGACACAGTAAGGCGGGAAGTTGTAGTGATGCATAAATCTCTTTTCCTCAACTTCCGTCAGGTCGTCGATGATCTGATTGTCGCCCAAAGGACCTAAAGTGGTAACCGACAGTACCTGCGTCTGACCGCGGGTAAACAAGGCGGAACCGTGAACTCTCGGCAGCAGATCTACCTGAGAATCCAGAGGCCTGATTTCATCCAAAGCTCTGCCGTCAGGTCTGATCTTTTCATCGGAGATCAGTCTTCTGACTTCGTTGGCGATCGTCTGTTCGCAATACTCGCCAACCTGCTTAACCAGCTTATCGGCTTCCTTCTCGCTCAATGTCTCATCGTTGGCGAAATGTTCCTTCATCTCGTTGATGATACTGTCCTGAGCGGCGTAGGATTCCAGCTTGTCGTGAATGGATACGGCTTCTTCAAGACGCTTCTTGCCGTTTTCATCGACATAGTTTCTGACTCTCTCGTCGATCTCATAAAGAACGACTTCCATCTTTTCCTTGCCTACCTTGGCGATGATCTGCTCTTCCAGAGTGCAGAGTTCCTTGACCTTTTCGTGGCCGAACATCAGCGCATCCAGCATCAGATCTTCGTCAACTTCGTGCGCACCTGCTTCAACCATGTTCAAGGCGTCCTTTGTTCCGGCAACCGTCAGATCGATCAAAGATCTGGACAGCTGTTCAACGGACGGATTGACAACAAACTGTCCGTCTACATAACCGACCTTGACGCCTGCAATAGGACCGTCAAACGGAATATTGGAAATGCACAGCGCCAGTGATGCGCCAAGCATTGCAGCCATTTCCGGCGAACAGTCTGTATCCACGGACAGAACCGTATTTACTACCTGTACTTCATTTCTGAAACCTTCCGCAAACAGCGGACGGATCGGTCTGTCGATCAGTCTCGCAGTCAGCGTAGCATGCTCGGAAGGTCTTCCTTCTCTTCTCAGGAATCCTCCGGGAATTTTGCCTACCGAATACAGTTTTTCTTCAAATGATACCGTGAGCGGGAAAAAATCCGAATCCTTGGCTACGCTTGATGCGCAAGCCGTAGACAGTGTCACCGTATCGCCATACCTTACCAGAACAGACCCCCCAGCCTGTTTAGCGACTTCACCGGTCTCGATGCTTAACTTACGACCGTAGAAGTCAAAATCAAATACTTCTTTCATCTTTTCTCTTCTTTCTTTTAGTTAAACGAATACATTCTAACACATAATCTTTTTTTAAACTATGATTTTATTTTTATTTCCATACAGAAAAATAAAAATATATTATAATAAATACGTGGGATTAACTGAAATCAGTGTTGAAAAGTTCAATAATCTTGCCTATGCCGAACCGGATGGAAACGTGTTCCAGAATTCCTGCTGGGCAGACCATGAAGTGAAAAACGGATACAGACCGGTCTTTTTTGAATATCTGAACGACTGCGGAACGACGATGGCTCTGGCCATGTTTCTGCTGAAGAAGAATTCGGTATTCAACAGGTTTACCGCCTACTGTCCGAACGGTTATCTCATCAACTGGTATGACGATGAGCTTTTAAGGGCGTTCAACGAAGAACTGGTCGCCAGTCTGAAGAAGTACAGGGTCAACCGCATCGTCATAGAACCGCATGTAGCTGTCGAAAAAGCCGGCAGACATGTGAGTGAAGTTCTGGAAAGCATCGGCTATCAGAAGACCAAAGAGATCTTTACTTATGAGATCGACGTAAACGGCTTTGAAAGAAATCTATCCGACAGCAATATCATCCTGAAAGTCAAAAGGACCGAAGGAGACATCTTTGAATACAGAGACTTCTTCAAGAACAACAGAAACAGTGAATATCTGGAACTCTACAATTCTCTCAAACCGTATACGGCTTTCTATACCGTCAGTCTGGATTCCTACAAGAGCAAGCGTGCCGCAAACGAAAACATCCAGGAATGCAAGATCTATATCGATGAACACAAGGACGACTACAAGTTTGAGCAGAAGATCGCCGACAAGGAACAGGAGATCAAGAGGATCAATCAGATCGTGGCGGGTATTGAAAGATACGAGAAATCGCACGGAACAGATCCGCTGATATACGGGATGGGCGTAACGGAATATTCCGGCAAGATAGGCAGACTTTTCTCGATTTCATTGGATCCGCAGAACTTTTTCAATGCCGAAGCGGAGCTGATTAATAAAATTGTTGAAGACGCGCACGAAAAAGGTTGTATAATAGTGGATGGTTCACAGGAGTTTTCCAATGCCAGAAAAACGGAACTGATTGGAGAATATACCTTGAATTTCTGATGCCAACTTAGCTCATCAGGTAGAGCAACGCA
>JAFWFS010000013.1 GCA_017515475.1 Erysipelotrichaceae bacterium
CTTATCCTTACTGTAATGGAACCGGCAGGATAGTATGACTACATCGTTTCCCTCAATCTTATATACGAGTCTGTTGGTATCATCGATCCTTCTTGACCACCATCCTCTCAGATCTCCCTTAAGAGGCTCCGGTTTACCAATACCATGATTCATTCCGTTTCGATCGATATCCTTTATCAGATCATTGATCCTGTTTAACGTCTTTTTATCTTCTTTCTGCCAGTAGGTATAATCAGACCAGCCATTAGGTGTAAAAAGCTTATTCATCGATAAGCTCATGCCTTTCCAGCTTTCCGGATTCATACTGATTCTTAGATTCCATCAGCCAGTCATAATTTGCCTTTTCACCCATCAGATACATGTTTTCAAGCATGTTGTTATATGTTTTTTCGGATAGGACGACTACGTTCTTGTTTTCTTTTCTGGTAATAAACAAAGTTTCAAAATCCTCTGTTACTTTATCCAGATAGGTTTTCATATTGTCTCTTAACTGAGAATAATTCAAAGCGATCATATCATCACCTCCAATACGATTATAACGTACAATATATTGTACGTCAATTAGACTTTGGATATTTACAGTCTTGATCATCGGTTTAATCGATTGATTAATTTAATTAATTGATATTTGCAATGTTTTATGTCTTTTGACTTTTATATTATTGTTATGAACAGTTTGAAATTCTATGCAAGATTTCAGCAAGATTGGCCTTCACAAAGTAAGACAAAGTCCAATATCCGATGACAACGTCAAGCAAACTGAAGATACGAAACTAAAAAAAACCTTTAAAAAAGGTTTTGAAAGACGGTCTTACGGCGAACTGCCTGAAAGTCATCGCGATCCTGGCGATGACGATCGATCATGCCGCATGACTAGTCTATGACTACTATCCTATACATATGATCATACCGAGACTGATCAACATGTTCTTCTTTTAAATCTTAAAAAGTAGTAACAGGACGGCAAAACCTGTCCAGAGACAAGTTTTGTTTTAGAATATGTCCAGAACTTCCGCTTTTTTTATCAGCTCTTCCTTGTTTTCGATCGTATAAATGAATCTGTCTTTCCTAAGTATCCCTTTTTCTATGAAGTCTTTCATAACCGTTTCCAGATGCCGGTAGGACACACCCAGACTTTCTGCAATGACCGTCTTTCTTAAGGACAGCCTTCCGTTTAATGCGTTTTCAAGTATGAAGGCGGATAATCTGTTTTCCAAAGGATAGGAAGTATACTGCACCAGTTTCAGGGCGTGTTCCCTTTCTTTTTCCGTCAGCAGCTCGCAAAGCCGAAGAAGGAAGCGACGGTCATTCAGAAGCTTTTCTCTGCAGATAGCCAGCGGCAGAGCGATCAATGTACAGCGATCTATTGTTTCCACAGAGAAAGAAACGTCTTCCGTGATCAGTTCAATCTCCCCAACAAGTGCCGGGGCAACAATGGTATTGAGGATAAACGATTTCCCTTCCTGATTTACCGTTTTCACCCTGCATTTTCCATCTATCAGATAATACAGGTTCACGGCTTCGTCCCCCTGATCGATCAGTATCTCGCCCGGACCTGTTTTGATAACAAACGCATCTTTATCGAATTCTTCCGAGAAATAATTCCGATAACCTTTTGTATTCAGATAGTTTTTGACTGTATTCTGATCGTATATCTTTTCCATGATTCCATAAATAGGATATATCTCCTATTTTTCCTGTCTTTATCATACTATGATTAGAGTGAAAAGAGGAATAGATCATGAGAAGAAAAATGATACTTGACTGCGATACCGGACACGATGATGCGATCGCCCTGATGGTCGCTTCGAAACATCCCGACATTGAATTGCTGGGTGTGACTGTCGTTGCCGGGAATCAGACCCTGCCTAAGACACTTAAAAACACTCTAAACGTTGCTGATCATCTGGGATTGGATGTGCCTGTCTACGGCGGAATGAGTCTTCCGCTGGTCAGAGAGCAGTATGTTGCCGATGATGTACATGGCGAAACAGGACTGGACGGTCCGGTTTTCGGCGAACTGCATAAAAAGGCAGAAGATAAGCACGCCGTTCTTTATCTGATCGATACGCTGATGGCAAGCGATGGCGATATCACACTGGTTCCGGTTGGACCTTTGACAAATATCGCTACGGCAATGAGAATGGAGCCAAGGATCATTCCTAAGATCCAGGAGATCGTACTGATGGGCGGTGCCGTCGGCTTGGGCAACGCTTCACCGGCTGCCGAATTCAACATCTATGCCGATCCGGAAGCCGCTCACGTCGTTTTCACTTCAGGCGTTAAGATCACGATGATGCCGCTAGATCTGACCAATACCGCTCTGGCAAACATGCAGATCATCGAAAGAATGGAAGGCATCGGAAACAAGGCAGGAAAACTGTTTGGCGACATCATGCGTTTTACCTTCAGTTCACAGGCCGTAAACGGTCTTGATGCAGGCCCTGTTCACGACGTAACTGCCGTTACTTATCTGGTTGCTCCAGAACTGTATCATAAACAGGATATGTTTGTGGAAATTGACACGAACCGCTACGGTCCGGGATATGGCAGAACGATATGCGATGCCAACAACAGATATCACAGGAAGCCGAACGCCACCGTCGGATTAAGCATCGATCTGGACAGATTCTGGGATCTGGTAGAAGATACGCTCAGAAGGCATATCTAGCAAAACATAATAAAAACCTGTCAAAAGACAGGTTTTTTTATGAAGATGTCTTAATTGAATTACCACGGGCTGTTATCGTTTTCCGGTGTTCCGATGAAGAAATAACGTCCGTCTTTTTTTCCTTCTACGATCTTAAAGCGGCTGAAGTAGCTCCACAATGCATCGTGGATCCTGATGCCGGTATTGTTCCATTTTACTCTGCCACTGATATCTCCTGTATCGTTTCCACCGGTAGACATGTATTCGGATGTCACGACTGTAAACGTTTCTTCAGGCTTCACATCTTCCCCGTTTTCTTTTCTGATCCATACTACTTTTTGACCCGCAGGTTTCGTATGGTCCATTTTCACTCTTAATCCGGAGAACATGATGTTGCCGTTGTTGCCGAAACGTTCCGGATAATGAATATGTTCAAAGAGATCGTAAAGATCCTGGCCTGTATATTCCGATGTATACAGAAAGTCGTTGAATCCCATTGCTTCCGCAATGGATGACCTGGTCAGCGGTCCTTTTGACAGAAATCTTCCGCAGCTTGTGCAGTTGAAATAGGCAAAGTCCGCATTGAATTCTTCTCGGACCGCATCGCTTAAGAGATCTCCCATCTCCGATTCAAAATCCAGTCGCATCGGAATGTCTTCTTTGACTTCCGCCATGGCTTCCTCGAAATAATACAAATGAGGCTGAAGGACTTCATTCAGGATCTTTGTTATCTCGGGGTCTGTCTCTTCTTCCTTCATGACATCGATGATTTCCACTTCCTTAGAAACGACCTCTCTTTTTTCTTCATCAAAACAGATCGTCACATGGCCAAGACTTCTTCCGCCAAATCCGGCTTTCGTGATGGCGCAGCCATCTACTACTTCCGCGAAATCTCCCGGAATATGTCCGCCGATCATCACGTCAGGATGCAGGTCCTTGATCTGATTGAAGACTTCAAACAGCTCGCCGGTATGGTCCGCATAAAATGGAAAATGAGTCAGAACAATGATGATCTCGGCACCTTCGTTTTTCATCTGCGGGATGTACATTCTGGCGCATTGAACGCTGTCCAGAACCTTGAAAGGTTCTATCATCGGCTTAGTAACCATGAATGGAGTGTATTCGGTACATAAACCCAGAATGCCGTATCTTACCCCTCCTTTATTCAGCAAAACGTAAGGCTTGACTCCTTTCACAAAAGAATCGTCATTCTTCTTTACAATATTGGAACACACAACAGCCGTCCGGCCATCGAACCTTGCGATTCTTGCTTCCAGATCCTTTTCGCCTCGATCAAATTCGTGATTGCCCAGTTCAAAAACATCGGTCTTCAGAAGCCCTATCGCTTCCGGAACGAAATCGCCCCACAGCAGATGAGAGATATTGTCTCCGGCATCCAGCAGCAGGCAATGATCGGGATCATGGTCTCGGATCCTGCCGATCGCTCTTGCAAAATGATCCAGTCCGCTGGATTCTTCGTCTTTTCTTATTCTGCCGGAATAATCGGCATGTGAAAGTATGTTGATCCGAATCATTTTCTACCATGGAGAATTGTCGTTTTCCGGAGATCCGATGAACTCATAACGTCCATCCGTTTCCCCCTTGATTCTCCCCTTTCTTAGCAGATAGTCTGCAATCGCATCATGTATCTTTATATCCAGTTCTCTCCAGCAGAATCTTTCCGCGAAGCTTCTTGTGCCGTTACCCCCGGTAGACATGTACTTGCTGGTGACAACACTCACAGAACGGTCAGGATCGACATCTGTTCCGTTCAGGTCTTTGATCCATACGACTTTATGACCCGCAGGACGGGTATGATCGATCTTTATCTTTAAACCGGAAAACATCAGTTCGGCATTGTTGCCGAAGATCTCAGGTCTGTGGACCAGTTCAAACAGATCATAAAGATCCGAGCCTTTCATTTCCGTAACCTGCAGTTTTTCGTTGAAGGCGATCGCTTTCTGAATGGAATAACGGGTCAAAGGTCCCTTCGGGATCATTCTGCCGCAGCTGGTACAGTTGAAGTAGCCAAAATCCGTTCCGGCAGCTTTCCGCATCGCATCGCTCAGCAGGTCTCCCATCGGCGATTCAGCAGACAGACGCATCGCTATGTCTTCCTCGGCTTCAGCAATGACATCCGTAAAATAGTATTCATAATCCCTGGTCGTTTCCTTAACAAAGGCATCTATTCTGTCGTCGTATCCGAATGGTCCGTTCTTAACATCGATGATTTCCGCTTCTTTTGAAACCGTTTCTCTTTTTTCGTCATCGAAATACAGCGTCACATGGCAAAGAGAAACTCCGTGGAAACCGCCTTTTACGATTGCGCATTTCTCTTTTATGTCCGCATAATCGCCGGGAATATGCCCGCCGATAAAGACATCGATATCGAGATCTTTGATCTGCTCGAGGCATTCAAACAGTTCCCCTGTCTCATTCGGATAGAAAGGAAAGTGAGTCAGCAGAACGATGATTTCCGCACCTTCTTCTCTCATCTTTGGGACATAGTGTCTGATCGTTTCAACGCTGTCCAGCATTCTGAAATCAGCGAAAGAGCTTTTTTCTACCATGAAAGGCGTATAGGCGCTTGTTAAACCCAGAACACCGATACAGATTCCCTCTCTTTCCAGAATGGCATACGGCTTAATGCCCGCAATCAACCGATCATTTTCCCGATATGCGACATTGGCGCACAGCATCGGATAATAAGAGCTGCCCCACTGAATGCACTGTTCCAGATCTTCTCTTCCGGCATCGAATTCATGATTGCCAAGAACCATAGCATCCGTTTTCAGCAGCTTCAGTCCTTCATATACGGCTTTTCCATGCCACAGACACTTTGACTCATCGCCGGCATCCAGAAGCAGTGTTCCCTGAGGGTTCCTGTTTCTGACGGATTCGATGGCACTGAAAAAACGCGACAGTCCCGGATTCTCGTCATCTTCACGAAACTGCCCATGAAAATCGGCATGCGTCAGGATGTCGATTTTCCTGATCATGTCAGCCTTTCAGACCTCCGCGGCTTACGCCGGTAATGATGCTCTTTCGGCAGAAGAGAAAGAGTACGATCATCGGAATGACAACGATGGTAGCTCCGGCCATCCACAGGTTGTAGTGCACACCGGCTTCGGAAGTAAATGCGGTAAGTCCGAAAGGAAGCGTTCTGATGTTTCTGTTTCCGCTGCTCATCAGCATCGTCCACATGAAACTGTTCCAGCAGGTGATCGCATCCAATAAGGCTATCGTTACCAATGAAGGCTTAGCCATCGGTACCATGATCTCCCAGAGATATTGCCAGTCGCTGGCTCCATCGATCCTTGCGCTCTGATAGAGGCTGTCCGGAACACTCAGAAAGAAATTTCTGAGAATGTAGGTATAGAAGATGGACGAGGTAAACGGTACGATCAGGGACCAGATCTTGCCGAAAAGGTGCATGTGCCTGATGGTTTCGTAGTTTGTCAGCATCAGCATTTCGTAAGGGATCATCATCATGCTGACAAGTACGGTGAAGATCAGATCTCTGCCCGGAAATTTAAGCTTGGAAAAACCGTAGGCCGCCAGAATGGTCACGAACATCGTCAAAGCTACGCATACCACCGTAACAAAGACACTGTTCCCGAAATATCTCGGGAAATCGCCCATTTCCCATGCCTGACGGAAATTGTCGATCAGCAGCTGCTTCGGGAAGAAACTCTGGAATGAAAGCAGTTCTTTCTCCGTCTTGAACGAGGAATTGATCATCCAGAAGAAAGGCAGGAACATGATGGCTGCGCCGATAAAGAGAGTCAGATACTGCATAAAGCTTTTTACTCTGTCTGTTCTGTTTTTCATGTCTGCTCCTTTCTAATAGTTCGTCTTCTTCTGCAGAACACGCTGCAGCAGCGTAAACACGGCAATGATGAAGAAGAGGACGATGGATGCTGCGGCCGCATAGCCGTACTGCGGTTTGGTACCGCCGAATTTCTCGTAAATATAATAGATGATCGTATACAGGTTATAGCCCGGTCCCGGCTTATTGTAAAGCTGGAAGACGTAGTCGAATACCTTGAATGCGCTGATGGAATTGACGATGGCTACCAGGGCGATCGTCGGGCTTAGCAAAGGAACGGTGATATTGGTAAAGATATCCAGGGTCTTTGCACCGTCTACCTTTGCGGCGGTATAGTACTGCGGGTCGATGTTCTGCAGACCTGCCAGCAGGAGTATGATCGTAAACGGCAGTATGTTCCATATGCCGAAGATGTACAATACAAACTCGCTCCATCTGTTTGTCCCCAGGAAGTTGATCTGCGTCTGTCCCAGCGTAGTAATGATCTTGTTGATCAGACCGCCCTCGTTGGCAAAGATGAAGCGGAACACCAGAGAAATGGCTGCCGTAGATGTGACCAGAGGCATGAAGTAAGCCGTCTGCAGAATGGCCTTGAATCGCCGGGTATTGTTCAGCAGAACGGCGATGACAATGGATATGATCAGGCTGATCGGCACGACGATAACGACGTATTTGATAGTCGTCTTTAATCCGGAAAGAAAGATCGGATCGTTCAGAACCTTGCGGTAGTTCGCCAGACCCCAACCGGAAAAGGTATTACGTAGAATGGAGAAGTTTTCCTTAAAACTCATCAGGAATGCGTTGATAAACGGATAAATGGTAAAGATCACAATGCCAAGCATGAACGGTCCAAGGAAAAGCGCGATCTTTCCGATCATCGAAGCTTCGAACTTCTCATCCGGATCCCGTCCACCATTATAGCGTTTTGTTTTTTTATTCATAGTAGCGTTCTCCGCTTTCTTCGTTAAAAACAAAGACTCCCCTGTCACGGAAAGAAACAGAAACAAGATCTTTTTCCTGCGGTGCGCTGTCGTTGTCTACATAGGCGCGCAGACGTCCGTCTCCCGCTTTCAATACACATAAAGTATCCTTGCCGGAAACATATGTTTCTTCGACCTCCATCACTGTCTTGCCGTTTTTCTTTTCAACGATGACACTCTCCGGGCGGGAAGCAAACACGACTCTTGAACCATCTTCGATCTGATATCTGCCGATCGGAATCGCGTTTTCATAAGCATCCGGTCTGAAGTTTCCTTTTTCATAGATACCGTGCAGCTGGTTGATGGTAGGATTGCCGATAAAGTCGGCGACAAAAAGATTCGCCGGATCGTTATAGAGATTTCTCGTTTTGGCAAACTGCTGTTTCACGCCCAGTTTCATCAGCATGATGTAGTCGGAAATGGAAGTCGCTTCTTCCTGGTCGTGCGTAACAAAGACGGTCGTAACGCCGCTTTCACGCTGTATTCTGCGGATCTCTTCTCTCATTTCCACCCGCAGCTTGGCATCCAGGTTGGAGAGAGGTTCATCCAGAAGCAGGAGTTTCGGCTGTTTCACCAGAGCCCGGGCAATGGCGACACGCTGCTGCTGACCCCCCGACAGTTCTTTCGGCAAACGGTCAAGATAGTCGTCGATATGAACCATCCTGGCATACTCTTTGGCTTTTTCGATGCGTTCGGCCTTCGGTACTCTCTTGATCTTTAATGGAAAGCAGATATTCTCCAGAACACTCATGTGCGGATATAGCGCATAGTTCTGGAAAACCAGACCGACTTCTCTCTTGTCCGGAGAAAGCATTGTGACATCCCGATCATCAAAGTAGATCTTTCCCTCGGTAACCGGCATGATGCCGCTGAGCATATTCAGCATCGTAGACTTGCCGCAGCCTGAAGGCCCCAGTAAAGCGATCAGCTTTCCTGACTCGAACGTCGCATTGACCTTGTTTACCGCAATGACATCGTCAAAACGCTTTACCAGATCCTCAATTCTTACTTCCATACAGCATTTCCTCCATGATCTCTCCGTCTGTATCCTTCATCTCCAGGCCGATCATCTTTGCCATTGTAACGGCTTCATCGACCATGGATCTTCTTTCATATACGATACCCTGTCTGACATCCGGACCTGCCGCAATGAACAGCGTGTTTTCTTCTCTTTCCGGACAGCTTCCGTGAGTTGCCTTTCCTAAGACGTGGTCTCCCGGTTCTACCGATGCCCAGATTTCCGTAGCATTCAGTTTGTCTGAGAAACTGATTGGGTTGACGCTCTCGATCACGAAGTCGTACGGTCCTGCCAGATGATATCTCTCTTTCATTTCTTTTTTGTCAAGAACATATGCCAGTCTGATTTTCGGATCTTCCTTCAGCTTTTCCAGATAGGCTCTGACTTCGGCTTCCGCTTCCTTGTCGTCAGGATCCTTCAGTTCAATGAAGCAGCTCAGCGCACCGGTATGGGCGTAGCACTTGCAGTCGACGAGATTGTGGTTTTCGTCTGTCTTCAGCAATCCGTCTCTTTCAAACAGACGGTTGATATTCAGGATATCCGTAATATTTGTCTGACCGTGGTCTCCCATGATCACGAAGTTCGTATCGTCAAAATCGCCGTAACGGCGTACGGATTCAAGAATAACTCCGAACTCCTCATCGTGTTTCTTCAGCTGTATCTTTGTATGCGGGTCATAAACACCGTAAACGTGGCGGACGGTATCCAAATCGCACATCTTCACCAGCATTACGTCAGGCTGGCCGAAATCCCTGATCAGATCGGGAGCGACCGACATGGTCATCAGATCCAGACTGCTGTCAGGACCTTTCTGATATCTGCCGTATTTCCAGAAATAAGCATCTAAAAGATTCTGCGTCGCATTGCCATTGGCAAGATAATCTTCCGGATGATCGCCGTCATAATGATAAGGAACGATCATCGGCCAGTTGTAGGTATAGTCTGCACCTGCAGATACAGGCCAGGCAATCGATGCGGTAGTCATGCCTGCTTCTCTTGCGTAGTCCAGCAGTGTCGGAACCTTGACTTCTTTCTTCATTCCAAACCACACATCTCCGCGTTTGCATCCGCGTTCATAATTTTCGTTGTTGTGTATGCCATGTCGGTCCACATAACAGGATGTCAGAATGGATGTATGGCAGCAGTAGGTCAAAGCCGGATGTACCGGAAGCAGATGCCTGACATAGGATCCCCGGTCAATGACGGAACTGAAATTCGGAAGACTGCGCATGTATTCCAGATCGCTGGAACAGAGTGCATCGATCATAAAAACCATTAGCTTGCTCATATTCGTTCTCCTTTAGAACTGTTTATTTCTAAAAATAAAGGGAGAACCGTCATGAAAACGGTTCTCCCAAAAATTATATCTAATTACTGTTCAAGAGCAGCCTGTGCTTCTTTAAAGAATGTTTCGGTCGCTTCTTTTACCAGTGTAGCTACATCTTTGCCGCTGTCATCAGCAAAGCTTGCATCGACAGCCTTGCCGAAAGCATCTCTTACACCGTCAGCACCGGCAACCGATGGAACCCAGTTGATGCAGTCTGCCGTTTCAACCAGAGCAGCCGTAACGATGTTGTTCTTGATCTCTTCCTGGAATGTAGCCGTAGCGATGGAAGACTTCGTGCATGGAGAAGCACCGAATTCGATTGCCCACTTGGCAAGTACTTCATCGCTCAGACAGTACTTCAGGAACAGATAGCTGGCAAGATTCTCTTCCTGTGTCTTGTCAAAGACAACCAGACCGCCGCCCCAGGCAGGAGCGAACTTTTCCGGACCTGATTGCGGAATCAGAGATACGCCAACTTCAAAATCGGCATAAGGCAGAACATAGCCTGAACCTGCGCTTGAACCGATATAGCTGGCGACATTGCCCTGCGTGAACGGTCCTGAATGGTAGTAATCAGCACCTGCCAGACGGAAGTAGCCTTCCTTCAGACCGGTCAGATACCATTCCAAAGCTTCCGTAAACTTGTCTTCATCGACCGCTACCGTATGATCTTCTGCATTGATGAACTTGCTTCCAAGCTGAACGACACGGTCGATCATCGTATCGGTTTCAGAGTCGGAACCCCATCCCGGAATGCCTTTTTCTTCATAGATGGTCTTTGATACTTCTGCGAGTTCTTCCCAGGTCTTAGGTGCTTCCAGACCGAGCTCATTGAAGATGTCCTTGTTGTAATAAAGAACTTCTGAAGTGATGATGACCGGGAATACATAGACGGAATCCTCGCCCCACTGGGTGATCTCTTCGTAAACCTTACCGACAAGGTTCTCCTTGAAATCAGGAATGCCGACAGTCTCGTTGCTGATGTATGGAGTCAGATTGACCAGAAGGTCTTCCTCAATGTAGGCAGCAGCCGAGCTTGGATAACGGTTGGTGATGTTCGGGCCTGTTCCGTTACGTACAGCAAGCAGAAGGTTGCTGTCATAGTCCTGGTATGCCTGCGGTTCATAGACGACAGTGACCTTGTCCTGAGATGCGTTGAATGAGTCTACCATCTCCTGGAAAGCTTCCTGCTGGTGATAAGTATAAGTGTTCCAGACGGTGATCGTAACAGGTTCACTCAGTTCTGTCAGAAGCTTATCGCCTTCTTCCTGACCTGATTCTTTGCTGCAGGAAGCAGCGCCAAACAGCATCATGGCAATCATAAACAAAGTGAAAATCTTTTTCATTTTATGGATACTCTCCTCCCTTTTTCCCTTTGCTAAAAGCATGCGATTCATCTCCAATAAAAAAGACGAGGCGCAAAAACACCTTGTCTTAATTTAGGACCTGATTCTTATGTAAAGATCAAAAATCCGCATTGCTTTCATTTGAATATATTATAATACGCCATACACAACGTTTCAATTCATCCCATTTTATTCTTTCTTAGGCGAAAAACCTGAATTCATGCCGTATGTCGCATACATAAACCTGTACATGGTATTTAGGAAATACTCCGTTGATAACAGTCTGGAGGAACGGACACATCGATTCTTGCTGAGAAAAAACGGAATTGATAGAATTGATTGTAGAGATACGATCGCAGTTACGGTCAATTGGCAAAGAAGAATATGGGATTGAAACTACTGGCTTTTGATGTAGGCGGCACGGAAATCAAGTACGGTATCGTGAAAAACGCCTTAACCATTACAGACAAGGGATTTGTTCCTTCACCGAAGGACAGTTTCGACAGTTTTGCGAATATGATCGACAGCATCTATCAGCAGTACAAAGACAAGGTGGATGGAATCGCCATGTCTTTGCCCGGCTTCATCGACGTGAAGAACGGGCGGTGTAACGGAGGCGGTTCATTAAGATATAACAACGGTCTTTTTATCGGTCCGCTTCTGGAAGAAAAATGCGGATGCAGAGTCGTTCTGGAAAACGACGGCAAGGCGGCAGCTCTGGCCGAATACCGTTATGGCGCTTTACAGGGATGCGGTAACGCTGCCGTATTCGTGATCGGCACAGGTGTCGGAGGCGGCCTGATCATTAACGGGCAGATCGTCAGAGGCCGTCATTCCACTTCCGGAGAATTCAGTTTTCTTGTTTCGGACTCCAGGGAATTCTATGATTATGCAAACATGCTCGGAAACAACTGTTCCACCACTTTTCTGCTGAATACGTATCAAAGAAGAACCGGGTCATCTAAACCGATCGACGGACTGGAATTCTTTGCCAGAATGTCTGAAGATCCGATCGCTCAGGAAACGCTGAATGAACTGTGTGAGAATATCGCCAAGCAGATCTATAACCTCTACTGGCTTCTGGATCTGGAGAAGATCGCCATCGGAGGAGGAATCAGCAAACAGCCGATCGTAACGGAAAAGATCAAAGAGAAATTCAAGGAAGTCGTAGAAAAATCATTTACCGGTCAGAGCCACTTTCAAGTGGAAATCGAAATCGTTCCTTGCAGATTCGGCAATGATGCAAATCTGATCGGTTCCTATATCAACTACTTGGAAAACCGCTAAGAAAGGACTGATATGACATGGCATTAAAAACCAACTATGAGAAATGGTATGAAACGGAAGATTACTTCTGGGGAACGGAACCTGCACAGCTGTGCTACGAACTGGTAAAGCTTGTTCCGCCCGGCAAGGGAGTGAAGGTTCTGGACATCGGCTGCGGTGAAGGCAAGGATGCTGTCTTCATGGCAAAGCAGGGCTATGAAGTCTATGCGTTCGATATCACAACAAACGGCATCAGCAAGACCAGAAAAATGGCAAAAGAAAACAATGTCGAGATCAACGCTTTCGTTGCCGATATCAACGATTTCCGAATTAATGAAGAATTCGACATCATCTACTCTACCGGAACGATACAGTATCTGGAAGACGATAAGATCGACGGATTCTTTGAAAAAGTCAAGAACATGACCAGGCCTGGAGGCGTCAACTGGTTCAATGTTTTCGTCGACAAGCCGTTTATTCCTCTGCCTCCCGATTGGGATGAAGGCGAAAAGATGTGGCGTACCGGAAAGCTGTTTTCCTACTATCCGGACTGGAAGTTTGAAAGAGTCGATGAAACGATCTTTGTATGTCATTCTTCCGGTGTACCGCATGTTCACTGCATGGATGTGCTGGTAGCCAGAAAATATCCGAAGGAAATCATCACGGTTGAGGATCTAAACGAATAAAAAAACCTGTTTCACACAGGCGGAAAGCGAAACCGGGTATGGCAGTATCCGGTTTTTATTTCAGGAACAGGAACAGCAACGATGCCCCGATCATCAAAAGCATGCTCAGGATCACTGTCGGACACGTATAGAACACGATATTCGTCGTCTTGTTTGAACGCAGTTTCTGGATCTGCACCCTTTCGTATTTTCCGGTAAGGATCAGATAGACCGAGATCATAAATACCGCAGCCAGACCATAGGCCATATACTGGGTGACAGGTGCCGGGATCACGCACAAGGCATAGATCAGACCGTTAAACAGAATATGGATGATGATGGTAGGACGAATGCTCTTGTAGCGCAGAGAAGTCTTGCCAAGAACGTAGCCCATCGCAAAAGCCGGGATGTACTCCGAAAAATTGGTATGTGCCAGAGCAAACAGAATGGCACTGGCATAAAGTCCGAATACTTTTCCGTACTTTCCCAGGACATTCAGCAGTACACCTCTGAAGGCGTATTCTTCCATGATCGGCGTAACGATCACCAGCATGAACACATAGAGATAGTTGTCCAGATAGGCATCGTCATAGCTGAAACCGATACTGGAAATCAGTTTTCCTTCCTGAGAAAAATAAACGAATATTCTGTTGGATACATAAGTCAGAGCGATGCAGATGGTAAAAAAAACGATCGTCTGAACAAACAGATCGGTAAATGATGTGGTGATTCTGCGGTTGATTTTTCGAAACGGAAGCCTGAAATAAAGGCGCATCAGAAGAAATGGAATCAGCGTTCCGAATAGAATGATAATGAAGTATATACCGAAATACATCAGTCTGTCGTACAGGATAGGAGAGTTGCTGTATTGCATGTACATATGGAAGAAAAAAGGAAGAATCAGTACAAAAAGCGTATACAGAATCAGGAAAAGACCTATGGCAGAAAAGTTTTTTCTTGCATATCTGATGCTGACAACATGTTCCTTTTTTGTGCTCATACTTAAGATTATAGCTTTTTCATCTTCATTAGTAAAATTCAGATGAAGTTCACATTCATATCTTATATTGGATTACGGAGGTGATAGAAATGAAACTGAATTTTAAAGCGATCATTATCGTATTTCTGGTTGCGCTGCTGGGTTCAGGGTTAGGTACATTCGGAGTTCTGTCCTTCTACAACAGCAGCATGGAAAGCAATAAAGGACACAGCGATGTCGTCCTGAATGAAGTAGCATATACCAGTATTGAAAAAGGAGACTATACCAAGGCGATCGAAAAAGCCTACAATACGGTCGTAGAGATCAACTGTACGGTGAAAAGCACGACATCGGATTTCTTCTTCTTCGGAGGTGGGACAACGGAATCGACATCCGCCGGTTCAGGAGTTATATTCTCGGCTGACGGATACATCGTTACCAATGAACACGTCATCAGAAATCTGACCAGCGAAGATTCGATCAAGGTGAAACTGTTCAATGGCGAGACTTGCGGAGCCAAGGTGATCGGCTACGACACAAGGACCGATCTTGCCGTTCTGAAGATTGAAGAAAACGATCTTCCTTATGCATCGTTTGCGGATTCATCCCAGCTGCTTCTGGGTGAAGATGTCATTGCGATCGGCAATCCATTGGGTTCGGGCATATCCTGCTCCAACGGCATCGTTTCTGCCTTGGAGAAAGAGATCTATGTCAACAATGTCTATATGACCGTCATTCAGACCAATGCGGCCGTCAATGCGGGCAACTCGGGCGGCGGACTGTTCGACATCAACGGCAATGTGATCGGCATCGTCAATGCGAAGAATACTTCTACGATGACGACAAGCGTCGAAGGAATGAACTATGCGATTCCTTCCAATACGGTTATGCGTATCGTTTCAGATCTGATTGAAAACGGCTACGTCAAAGACAGGGCAGCTCTTGGAGTCAGAGTTTATACCTACTCTTCTTTCTATCAGACGGATGGAATCATCGTTTCTGAAGTCATTCCTGGGGGAAGCGCAGAAGAAGCGGGAATACAGGAAAACGACGTGATTACGGCAATCGACGGTGAAAAAATATCCGGTTATGCCGACCTGTCCAAGGCCTTGGATTCCAAGAGTATCGGTGAAAGAGTCATCGTAAGCATTACCAGAGATGATCAGAAACTGGAAATTCCGGTCATCCTGCAGTCTGCTGAAAACAACTGATAAAAAAAGGAAGTTCGATCATGGACTTCCTTTTTATTATGCTTTGATTCAGAATTAATCGTCGTCTTCGTCTTTTCTTTCAGCGGCCGTAGCGGCAACAACCTTGTCGGTAACGTTCTGAGGAGCAGGTTCATAACGGTCGAAATCAATGACGTACGTACCTCTGCCCTTGGTCATGGAACGCAGTTCTGTCGCATACTTCAGCATTTCTGCCATCGGTACTTCGGCTTCGATACGTGCTTCACCGGATTCGGCGGAACCCGTATCCAGGATCATGCCACGTCTCTTGTTGAAATCGCCGATGATGTCGCCGGTATACTCTTCCGGACAGATAACGGTAACCTTGCCGATCGGTTCCAGAAGGATCGGGTTTGCCTTAGGAATACCGGCCTTGAATGCCAATCTGGCGGCTGCTTCGAAGGAGTTCGGTTTAGAGTCAACCGGATGGTAGGATCCATCATACAGCGTAGCCTTAACATTAACGACCTTGCAACCAGCCAGAGGGCCCTTAGCCATGCAGCCTCTTAAGCCTGCCTCGACAGACGGGAAGTAGTTCTTTGGAACAGCACCGCCAAATACTTCTTCCGCGAATACCATTTCTTCTGAATCAGGATTCGGTTCGAATCTGACCCAGACGTCACCATACTGACCGGCGCCACCGTTCTGTTTCTTATATTTGCCCTGAACCTCGGACTTGCCTCTGATCGTCTCACGATACTGAACTTTCGGTTCTTTCAGGGCTACTTCTACTTTGTATCTTGATTTGAGCTTGCTGACGACAACATCGATCTGCTGATCGCCTACCGCATAGAGGACCTGCTCGCCTGTTTCGGCGTTTCTGACGAAGTTCAGTGACTTGTCTTCAATCAGGACTTTCTTCAGAGCATCCGACATCTTGTCTTCATCATCCTTTGTCTTAGGCGATATAGCAACGCCAAGCATCGGTCTAGGATATTCGATATCCTTGAATACGACTTTCTTGTCTTTTGTGCACAGCGTATCGTTAGATTCCGTTACAGCCAGCTTGGTTAATGCGCCAAGATCGCCGCAGGAAAGCTTGTTTACAGGAAGCTGCTGCTTGCCCTGGATGACAAACAGACCGCCGGCTTTTTCATTCTGATCTTTCTTGGAGTTGTATAAAGGAGTCGTAAGACTCAGTGAACCGGACATGACTTTGACATAAGAAATCTTTCCAACGAAAGCATCGACGACTGTCTTGAACACCAGTGCGGAGAACACTTCGGAATCATCGGTCTTCAGTTCTAAGCCGTTGGCATCCTTAACAGTGCCCTGATCGGCATAGATCGGACAGTTCTCTTTCATGAAGTCGAGAACCTGGTCGACACCCTGGGCATTGACGGCACTGCCGGCAAGTATCGGTTTAATATCGCCGGATTTCAGAGCGAGTTTCAGACCCTTCGCAGTCTCTTCCGGAGTAAACGCTTCACCCTCGAAGAATTTCTCCATCAGTTCGTCATCGGCTGATGCGATAGCTTCAGCGATCTGATCGTAATGAGCGTTGGACGGATCGTCCAGAACTCTGCTGGAACCGGTCATCTTCTTTCCATCCATGACAGGAACCGCAAACGGAACGGCAGAAGTGCCGAACTTATCTCTCAGTTCATCGACTGTCTTCTCGAAATTCGCGTTATCATCATCGATCTTATTGATAAAGAAAACGATCGGCAGGTTCATCTTCTTGCAGAGCTTGACTGCGCTTTCTGTTCCGGATTCGATACCATCTTTTGCGGATACAACGATCATAGCCAGATCGGCTGCAGCAGCACCGGAAACCTTTTCACCTTCATAATCCAGATATCCCGGCGTATCGATGAAATTGATCTTGGTATTCTTCCATTCAACAGGTCCTAAAGCCGTAAATACAGACAGACCTCTCTTGGATTCTTCCGGATCATAGTCCATTGCGGACGTGCCGTCTACCGTCTTCCCCATACGGTCGACAGCCTTGGTCAGATACAGTGCAGCTTCTACAAGAGCCGATTTGCCGGAACCGGAATGTCCCAGCAATACAACATTTCTAACGTCTTTTGATAAGTACTCTTTCATTTCTTCTTCCCCTTATTATTTCAGAACATTAAGCAGTTCTTCATCGCTTTTTGTGCGTACGTACTGCAGTGCGGTTCTTCCTGCGTTGTCCGTAACCGTCTTATCCGCACCTTTACGTATCAAATATATCACTAAATCCGTATAACCGCCATAGCTTGCACGCATCAGACAGGTACAGCCTTCATTATCTCTTTTATTGATATCCGCTCCCTTTTCCAGAAGATAACGGATCACATCCACCTTGAATGCCAGTACCGCTTCCATCAGAGCCGTACGGCCTTTGCTGTCAGCCAGATCCAGAGTTGCTCCCGATTCTACCAGACACTCCACCGTCGCCGTCTCTCCAAGGAAAGCCGCACGCATCAGCGCTGTTCTGCCTTCGTTGTCTTGCGCATCTACATCGCTTCCGGCTTCTATCAGCATCTCACAGATATGACGGTGTCCATGTTTTGCAGCACCCATCAGAGCCGTATCGTCGTTCTTGTCTCTGGCTTTCACATCTACGCCCTTGCCGATCAACGTTTCAACAATCTCATCATAGCCTCTCTTAGAAGCTCTCATCAGTCCGGTCCTGCCGTCACCGTTCTTGCAGTTGACATCCGCTCCCTGAGCAAGCAGCTCATTTACCAGATCCAGTCTTCCCGTCGTACAAGCCTCTAACAGAGCATCATTCTGTGTCTGTTCCATCTCTCTTACCTCCTTTATTTGACAATAAAAAAGTGAACGCAATGAAACGTCCACTTCAAAAAATCAGTGTAAGTAAAACACAAGTAAGGAGTCAACGACCCCTAAGACAGTATTCTCCATCTTGTTTAATACTTTCATATGATATACAACCTTATCTACCTATCATTTTACCTTCTAAACATGCTTGTTTCAAGTAGATTAACCATGTAAATACTTTCATTGTTTCAGTTTCTTCTGCGATGTCTTATACTCCGGCATATTCCTTTCGACGATGTCGTAGAACCTGCGGGAATGGTTCGGAATGATGAAATGCGTCAGTTCGTGCAGGACGATGTATTCAAGGCAATCCAGAGGATAATGAATCAGATAGGAGCTGATTACGATCTTGTTTTTTCGGGTATAGCACACGCCCCATTTGGAGCTCATGGCGCGGCAGCTCATCTCCGGGATCTGATGATAGCCGTAATCATCCAGAATGTACTGATACTGATTAAAAAAGACTTCCGCCTGTTTCAGCAGGTATTTATCCAGATACTTGTAAAGGAAACGGATACCTTCCGTAGAGTCTTCTTTGTAGGTCAGAACGATTGTATCATCATCGATTTCAACGTTTTTCTTTCCGTTGATTCTGACCAGCTTAAACGGCTTCCCGTACAGATAAAAAACATCCCCTTCCCGGTAGATCAGTGATCTCTGCTGCTTCTGTAAAGACTTCCTGTACGCTTTATAGATCCAGTCCCTTTTTTCTTCCAAAAAGCGATAGATCCGCCATTCCGGCATAAGATAAGGCACAGAAACCAGAAGCTTATCGCCGTTTACCCGAAGGTACATGTTCTTGATTCTTTTTCGGGTTATTTCCACCTCAAAACGGATCCCTTTTATTTCCAGCATATTCTCATTCTATCATTGAAAAGAAAATAAATCTTATGATAGAATAATAAAGCACATGGCGGACGTGGTGAAGTTGGTTAACACTCTGGATTGTGGCTCCAGCATTGCGTGGGTTCGAGTCCCATCGTTCGCCCCATTAAGTCTAAAAAGTACAGATTAATCTGTACTTTTTTGTTTCTTGCAGGCCAAATCAATCAGCCGATCAGTCCTTCTTTCATCAGAAGTTCAAGAACTCCAGCTTCTCTTTCAAACATCGTTTCATTGTATGGGCTATCTTTTACGCTGCGGTTTCTTTCTATCGCAGTCTGAGGAGAAACATATTCCAGTGAATAGCGTTCCTTTGCCTCATAGTCATCCAGATCCTGCGGTATTGCGTTTTCTTCCACACTGCACAGATAGTAGTAGTTGTCCTGTATAAAGCATTCCGTTTCATCATTGTCGCTTCTCTGAATACGGTGAACATACCCGTACTCCTGAATGCTTTCAGGAACGATCACAAGGCCGGCTTCTTCACGGGTTTCCCGAATCAGAGCCTCAATCGGCGTTTCGTCTTCCTTGATGCCGCCTCCCGGAAACTTGTAGTAATCATATTCGCGGCTGTGAATCATGGCGACTTTACCGTTTTGAATTATAATGCTACGCGCCGAATTCCGGACAAAAGAACGGGTACATGACCCATAGTCTTTTTTATCTATCTCAAACAGCAGTCTCATCATATGTATAAATCAATCGATGACCGGTTGTATCGGTTATCTTCTTTTCTTCGATGCAGGAAGTTCATCGTACATGGCATGCAGCAGCTCTCTCAGCGCTTTCCTGTCGTCTATGATATCGACTGCCAGCAATTCCCCGGCTCCGGGATATGGAGATACAAATTCTGCATCCGGCATCAGTCTTTTAGCGGATTCTACAGGCTTCACCAAAAACCTGTCATCATAAATGCCGCCGACGATCTTGCCCTTATAGTAGATGATGTACTCTCCCATCATAGGCCTGCAGGAAACTTTTTCCATACCTGAAAGCTGTTCCAGTACATAATTCAGATATTCTACACTAGAAGCCATCGCTTTTCTCCTGTCTCTATTCCTTAAATCCGAAGAACTCTTTCAGCCCTTCCTTTTCTTTCAGCATCTCGGCAGTAAAACCGTAATGCGATGCTGCCGCAAGACACACGACATTCTCCAGAAATTCATCATAGGGAAGATCCATCCATTCTTCCGGTATCTCCCGATGAATGGTTCCTCCATCGTTATGGCCTCCTCCCCACCACCAGGCTTCATCCAGCTCCGCTTCGTAAGTACCGTCATCCATCTTGTTGAAGGCATACCAGGAAGCCCATTCACGCATGCCTTCCAGCTCTTTACCCCCTTCATGATGTGGAGCATCGTGAGACAGCGGCGAATAGTCGGGTTCTCCTTCTTCCGCTCCGCGTCTGTATACGGAATACCGTTCACCCGTTTCTTTCGATTCTCTTTCCAGTCTTAAAGGACCGTTCTCATAGATGATCTTTCTTCTTCCGGGAACACGATAGGAATCGTCGATCAGATCGTTAACGGCTTTAATCGGTTCCTTTCCGTCCCGTTCCTGATCCAGTTCAAGTTCTTTCAGTTCTTTCTCGATATCCCAGGGACTTCCCCAGGCAGTATAGTATCTTATCGTCTTATCGCTAAAGACGGAATAAACGCCGACTGTTTTTTCGTTGTAAATTACATGATAAGTATCCATAAGGTAAGTCATTTCATAACCTCCAAATATACTAAAGTTCCATCCGCATGCATATCGTTTCCTGATATCCTGCCGTTCTGGATTTCATTCCTCTCGGGTTTCTTCCGTACTCTACGAAACCCGCATTCCTGTACATCGCAATTGCGGTCTCGTTTCCTTCTACGACTTCCAGTTCCAGCTGTTCGTAGCCTGCTTCTCTGGCACATCCGATACACGCTTTCAACATCGCGGTTCCGATTCCCAGTCCCCAGTATTTCTGATCGATGCTGATTCCGAAAGAAGCACGGTGTCTGACTTTTACTCTATTGCCGATAGATACCATGCCCGCCAGTCCGACAATCTCGCCATCTACCAAGGCAATCAGTTCCAGTTCGTTTGCACTGTCGGCCTTGTTCTTCAGAAAAGTCTTTTCCTCTTCAACATTCAATGTGATCTCATCCGCATAGGATGCGAGATTATCCGTCTGAAGATGGGTCAGAATGAAATTAGCAAGAACAGCCCGTCCGTCTTTCTCTTCTGCGTTTCTCAGACAGCATTCCCTTCCGTCCTTTAGTTTTACATTTTCGATATAACGCATTAGCGATAAGCTCCTTATCGGGTATTCTGTTGTGTAAAAAGGATGTCCAGATCGACAGGCCATTCGATTCCGTCTATCTTTCCGGCATCGGATAACTGCCAGATCTGATAAGGCCCTTCATAACTAGGCCAGTCGCTATATTGTGCCAGCCAGATCGGACGGGTATCGGTATAAGTCCAGATGTTACGCAAATAATAGCTGCTGCCATAAAGCATGCACTGATATCCCTTGTTGTTGACTTCCTTTTCAAAAACATCGTAAAGATGATTCAGATCCTGAAAACTCATTTCATATTCCTGATAACACCAGAAATCCTCCCAGTCAAAGACGATCGGAAGATCAAGTTTCTCTCCTGAGAGTTCTGTGAAGATCATGTTTAGGGCAGAAAGAAGATCCTTTTCATTGTTGTCGTAAGAGAAATGATAGATTCCTACCTTAAGCCCTGCCTGCTTCGCACCCTCATAGTTCTGCCGGAACTTGTTGTCGAGGGTAAACGTACCGTCATAAGAGAAACCCACTCTGATGATCACAAAATCGCATCCCGCAGCCTTTACGGCTTCAAAGTCGATGTCTCCCTGCCAGGTTGATACATCAATACCGAATTCCCTTCCTTCTCCCGCATAGTCTCTGATGAAATCCTCAAAGAGATATTCCTCTTCATCCGTATCATAGTCCGGAATGTGGTCTGTGACTTCTACCGTCAGGTCCCATTCCGTAACGTTTCCGGAACGATCTTTCAGTACGGCATGCAGCGGATAATGACCCTTCTTGAAAGTATTCACTTCTCCTTTTATTGTTAATTCAGGTTCTGGATCGGCATTGTCGCCATAGGCAACGATATCCTGAATATTGAACTCGTTGTTCAACTGAACAAGCGCACCATCTCCATATCTGAAAACAAAAGGCGGTTCTATGTCTCTCACTTCGACTTCATAGGAAGCCTCCGATACGTTTCCGTAATCATCTTCAGCTCTGATTTTAACCGTATAGACGGCCGATCGTTCAGAATCATAATCCGTCTCGTAGAAAAAAGATCCTTCATTTACGGAAATGTTGCTGTTGATCTCTTCTACGGAATAGGTTTCTCCCGGATCCTTGACAACTCTTTTTTCATTTATCTCAATGACAGGAGGTGTCGTATCGACGACTTCATAGGAAAAAACGGCATCCCTCTCAAAGATCCATTTCTTTACCGTGTAATGGAAACGGTGAACCCCAACTTCTTCCGTATCAAGATACTCCTTTTCCGGAACGACATTGCCGTTGCTCTTGACGACATAGTCTTCAGCCGGATAAAGAACGGTCCTTTCCAGGACCTGTTCCTCCTGTACAAAACGGACATACGGTCTGAAAAAGAACACGGCAAGTAAAGCCGCTACGAGAAGTGTTCCTGCAACGTATATCAGTGTTTTCTTTTCTTTAAACATCGTTTATGCTGTTTTTTCTAATGCCAGTTTCAGAAACTTCGTATCGTTCATCTGTTCGTTCGTCAGGTATTCCCCGTCGTGGAACAAGGCGTAAGTCGTGATCGGTGTTGGAGCGTTCTGCGCTTCTTCTCTGCTGCCGATGCGGATCGCCTTGAAACTGATGCCATACTTCTTTGCGGTCTCTTCCAGGATCGGCACATACTTGGCGTTAAACGGACACTGATTCGTGTAATACAGAACATATCCCCGTTCATCGATTTGCGGATGTCTAGCACACTCTTTGAATTTCGGAACTGTTTCATCTTCCATAAACGGAAGATACCACAGCTGTATTCCGTTATCCGCTTCATCGCATACCATAAAGCCCTTATGTCTTAGATACTTAGGATCGGCAAGAAACGGCTTCTTTCTGTCTGACGAAAGAATGCACAGGCCTTTTCTGCTGCGGACCTTGCTGTCGGAGATGCATGCCTCCAGCAGGTCGTTGGAATATCCATGCCCCTTGAATGAGCCGGATACCCAGAGACAGTCGATATAGGTATATCCTTCCGCATCGATCGGATTCCAGGCGTTTTCCGCAGGCAGATATTCAATAAAGCATTTCCCTCTTTCGGCACTCTTTAAGAAAACCAGCCCCTCGTCAAAACGATCGGAAAGCCAGGCTTTCTTTGATGATACCTGAATATCCCTGTTGTTGGAGATCGCACAGCAGATGTGCTCCTTCTCCAGATTCTCTTTTGTTACCCTGATGTATTCCATATGCTCTCCTTACGATCTTTAGACCCATTCAAAGTTTTCTTTTCCTGCTCCAAGCTCAAAATGACATTTCACGATTCCCAGATCGATTTTAAGACAGCTGCCGATCTTTCCCGGTCTTGCCGTTACTGTATTGCCGTTTCGGATAAACCGGAACTTTTGCTGATTGACCGCCGTCGGCGCCAGAAGTGCGGCATGAATGCCTTCTTTGTACCATTCAGGAGAATCCTCTGTCATGTCGCTGACTTCTGATGGAGATTTGCTTCTGTGTGGGCTTCCCTGCGTCTTTCCATAACCTAGAGCAATGACGATGACCTGCTTCTCGTTTTCTTCCAGAACAGCTCTGCTCTTGCCATGGGTCAGCGCTGCCCAGCAGGTATTCAGTCCCAGAACCTGAGCTTTCAGCACCAGCAGCTGTCCATAATAGCCGCAACGTTCTTCCAGATCGTCAGCCTTTTTCCCGGCCATGACAATATAGTTGCTGCAGTTCTCAAACCTGCCGTAATGTGCCAGAGAACTGCTAAAGCACTCCGCTTCGTCATAGATGATCTGAATATGCAGATCGCCTGTCCTGTTCAGTTCAGATGCGTATGTATCCAGCTCAGCCCTGATATCCGCAGGAATCGTTTTATCCAGATACTGTCTTACGCTGTGTCTTTTTTCCATCAGCTTTAGAATATCGCTCATCGTCAACTCTCCTGTTTCAGATAATAATTCTTACGTTTCGTAATTGTTCTATATCCGGCTTGTTAATTCTAGTATACCATTTCATCGACGGTCTGTTGTCAAGGAGCTACAGGCAAAGCTTGAGCTCCTTGACGAAATAGTTGGGGTTGGCAACAGACTTGCCTTTGGCAGTCAAGACGGCTGCCGGAATCGAAGCCCTGAAGCGAAGAGCTGAATCCTTCAGCAGGGACAGGTAAAGAACATCTTCGCCTTTTGCCGTCTTTTTGCAGACGGCATAGGCGGTATGATACCTGAAACGGCTAAGTTCTCTGACGGTCTGTTCAGAGAGACCGGGAAGCAGATGCATCTGCATTTTTCCGCCGAAACAGAAATCGAAGAGGATGTCCTCTCCCTGCTTACGTGAAGCGTTAAGCCTGCTGAGGACTTTTTCCTCAGACTGCGCATCGGCGCCATAAGCGAACAGTACGGCTTTCTTCTCACCGGTGAGAAGGTCGCGGCGGTTTATAATTCTGAATGTTTTTGCCATATAGGCCCCCTTTCCCGGGCGCAATAAAAAAGGCCCGAATCCATAAGGATGGTATCATCCTATCCTTATGCTTCTCAGACCACTTGGCGCTTTTCCGCGCTTATTTAATATAGCACATCAGAAACAAAAAGTAAATAAAAGGACCTTAGAGGTCCTGCATGCTGTTACGAAGACTTTCGGCTATGTTGACGATATGATCGCCTATCCTTTCGATGTCTATCAGCATTTCCGAATATACAACACCGGATTCGGATTCATCCGTGTCTTTTTTCATTCTTTCGATTTCAATATCACGATATCGGAAACAGAGATCATCAATCTTTTCCTCGTTGGAATCGATTCTTTCCATGACATCGAATTCTCCCGTTTCGATGATGTGATCGATCATCAGCAGACTATCCAGCAAGAGCTGTGAGAGCTCATGGATCTCGTCGTATGCATCTATCGAAAAAGAAAGATCAGAACTGACAAGATCTTCACCCGCTTCGGCGATGTTAAGCGCATGATCGCTCATCCTTTCCAGGTCGATATTGATCGAGAACATGGAGGCTGCCTGTCTGGATTCATGCGCGTTCAGATTGCTGGCCATCAGCAGAGAAAGGTTCTTGGAGATACCCTTGTTAATCAGATCGACTTCACTTTCGTTTTTCCTGATCTCATCGATGGCAGAATAGTGTTCCAGAATGGCATCGATGCTTTTGTGGATGCTGTCCTTTACAACCTTGAACATGTTGCTGAGCTCGATATTGATACCGTAAATATTAAAGACCGGGTTGTTTTCGATCTTCGTCGGCGGAGTGATCTCAGGCTGGAGTTTCTTCTCGCTTCCCTGATCAGGGATGATAAGATAGGCGATCTTCGAGAGAAGTCCGGCTATCGGGAAACAGGCCAGAGAAGTAACGACATTGGTAAAGGTGTGCATCAGAGCGATCTGTTCAACAACTCTGCCCGGTGCAAGCATTTCATACATTCTTTCAAACGGGAACAATGAATAAAGAACCGTAAACAGCACAGCATTGACGATATTGAATGTGAAGTTTATGATGGACACTCTTTTTGCGTCTCTGTTAAATGAAAGTGACGCCAGCATGGCCGTTGTACATGAGCCAAGATTCTGGCCAAGGTTGAAGAACATGACATCCTTGATCGTAACAAGTCCACTTTTTGCCAGTGACTGGATAATACCTAAAGAAGCGGAAGAAGACTGCACAATTGTTGTTAGAACAAAACCGACGAGTATACCGAATATCGGATTCTGCATGCTGGAAAGAATGTTCAGGAAGAACTGCGATCTTCCCAAAGGAGACAAACCTCCGGACATGGTTTCCATTCCCAGGAAAACAAAACCCAGTCCCATCATAATCTCGCCGATCGCATTCAGCTTGTCGTTCTTTACAAACATGATCAGGCAGACACCGATAAACGCCATAAACGGAGCGACAAGTCCTACGTCCAAAGCCATAAGATGTCCGGTGATCGTCGTACCGATATTGCTGCCCAGAATGACATAAACCGTCTGAGATACTCTCATGATTCCGGCATTGACAAAACTTACAAGCATGCTTGTAGTTGCTCCGGACGACTGAATAAGAGCCGTTACCAGCATTCCCGCCAGCATGGCTACAAGCGGTTTTTTCGTCAGCTTCTCAAGAAAATCCTGGAGCTTTCCTCCGGCCATGTGCTTAAAACCGCTTCCCATGACTTCCATGCCATAGAGGAAGATCGCCAGACCGCTAAGTACTGATAAGACATCTGTAAATTTCATACTGTATCTTAATCATATCATAGAACGGATTTCGCGATTATGAAAACAATAAAAAACCTGTCATTTCTGACAGGTTGTGAAGTTCAGTCAGGTTAAACTATGCGAGTTCTTTTCCGCAGAACGGGCAGAATTTTGCACCCGGGATCGGAAGAGCCTTGCCGCAGAACGGACAGTAGCCGTATACTTCCTGCTGCTGTGCAGGAGCGGCATGCTGGTAAAGACCTGTAGCGGCATTCTGCGCCATATTGACATTGACGAATCCGGCACCGGCACCGCTAGGATTCTTTGCCGCATCTCTCATCGCATCAGCCGTAGCGGTAACCAGAGTTGCGTTAGCCATCTCAGGGTCCTTGTTCAAAGCAGCGAACTGCGCATTCTTGATTCTTTCCGCATCAGCTTCCGGAACCGTTACGGAATTGACCGTAATGCTCTGGAAAGCGATGCCTCTTTCTTCTTCCCATTTCTTGCCCAGCACTTCTGCAACAGCTTCTTTCAGTTCGGCAGTGTGCGAAGGCAGTTCAGAGTATCTGATGCCCATTTCCGAGATCTTGGCAAATGCAGGATTCAATGCATCCAGCATTTCTGACTTCATCAGGGAAATCAGTTCGTCCTTGTCAAAACGGCTAGCCCTGTTGCCTGCAACGTTCTGATAGAACAGCAGCGGATTGACGATCCTGAATGAATACTCGCCGTTGCATCTGACAGCGATATCCGCATCTACACCGCTGTTCTTATCTATTACAACTCTAAATGGAATCGGTGTAGAAGTGCCGTACATGTTGCCCATGATCTCTTTGGTATTGACGTAGTATACTCTCTGGCTCTTGTTGACATCTCCGCCGTAAGTGAATCTGCCTAAAGCGTCCTTGAAAGTATTCTTCAGTCCTTCTATGCCGCCGTCAAAAATGCTTGGCGACATGCTTGAGTCAAACGTGTAGTTGCCCGGCTCAGCCGCAACTTCCAGAATATTGCCCTCTTCAACAACCAGAGCGCACTGTCCTTCGTTAACGACGATTCCCGAACCGTTGGTAATTACATCGTTTGAACCGCTGTAGCCTCTTTTGGTTCCCTTAACCATCAAAGTGTCATTGTCTAAAGAATCACATACGAAATAATCCTTCCAGGTGTCACTTAATGTTCCGGCAACCGAACCAACTAAAGCTTTAATTAAACCCATTCTAAATTCCTCCTTTGATTTAATTCTTTATTCTAAAAGTGAGCGCCATGTCCGCCATGACTTGAACCACTTGAAGAAGTGTGCGTGTGTGAACCCCCTCCGGAATAATGAGTCGGATTATGTCCGGATGAAGTATTGTTTCTTGAACGAGGGGTTCTGCTGACATGTCTGTTTACCAGCATGTCCGACATGCCGGTAATATGGAAACTGTTGCTGACAACATAGTTCCCTGCATATCTTTCGTAATGAACGTTTCTCATCTGCCCTTTCAGAACAAGAGCGGTGATCAGGGACGAGATCAGTCCTGCAATGGCTGAAATGCCCACGTTGGCGGCAGTGAAGCTTTTCTTCGGCTTGCTGTCGACATCGACGACATTGCCGCTTTCCGCTTCCCTGATCAGTCCGTCCGTCAGATCCGCATACTTAACGAAAGCATCATAGAATCTGTCTGAAGACAGATCGTCGGAAATCTGCCCGAATATATAGTCGATACCGTAGTCAGTGATATAGTCCGTACCTCTTCCCTTGGTGGAAATGTACATCTCGCTGGTCGACATGGAGATAAACAGCAGTACACCGTCATCCTTGTATCCGTTGTAGTCGTAGAAGTCGTCCGCATAATTGTCAGTATCCATGCCGTTGAGGCTATCTGAGGTCAGCACAAGAATATCCATATCGTGCCTGTCAGATAGGTCTTTCAGCTTTCTGGTCAAGGATGAAACCTCATCGCTGCCAAGCAGACCTGCCCCGTCATAGACGCGAGGTTTACCGCTTACCCTTGGAGCGCCGCTGACATAGCTTTCTTCATTGATGATCTTCACAACGTACTGATAGAAAGCCTCGATCCCGTCATAGCGGCTTGAAGCGTTGTTGTACAGTTCAAAAAGCTTCCTTGCTTCGTTTGATACCAGATTGCCCTGAGGACCGTCCGTTTTTACTGTATAGTAATTCTTTGCGACTACCATGACAACGGTATTCTTCGCACCCTGATGTCTGTTCAGAAAATCCTTGGCATAGGACGAAACACCGTTTTCGCTGTTTTCGATTGAATCGTCGTAGATGAAGTAGATGGCAATGTCATACTCGTTTTCGATTCTTTCAAGATCCTCATTCAGTTCCTGATAGGTCTCGTAGGATGAATAATCCGTACCGCCGTCTTTCATGATGATATGACCGTCTTCGGCATTTACTTGCTGACCTATTCCCAGCAGCAGCATGGCGAACAGTATACACAATATCTTCTTCATACCGTTACCTCACCATATAGACGACGTACTGAATCGCCGTCAGCGCCACCGTAACCGCCAGGAACACGCCCAATGCGATCGAAATCAGTTTTCCCTTATCCGTAGGCAGAGTGCCGACGAACTTTCCGGTCTGACCGTTCATCGCAAAGGAATAGATCTTGTCTCTGTATTTCACATTCAGCAGCCAGATCGGATACATCACATATTCCTGCTTGCCCTGATTGATGTAGATGCTGGAAGAAGACGGGATACAGCTGTCGTACATCGATGTCGTTGAAGCGAACATGGATGCCGTGGAATTGGCAATACGGCTGTTGGCGATCTTCCTTGATTCTTCTACGCTCACATCATATTTATCGGCCAGATATCCGGCCAGGTAGTTCTCGTTGAAACCTTTACTGTCTCTGACATCGAACGGTTCGATGGACTGCGTCATTTCATCGCCGATCTTGCTGGAAGCGTCTACCGGTACATCCATGAATCCGATGCTGCCGGCACGGAAGACTTTATAATAGCTGATCTCCGTGCAGTTGTAGTCGCCCTCGATCCAGTGACGTCTCCTTGTGGCATCGAACCACATTCTTGCGCTTGCCCTGCCGTCAAAGTTCCAGTACGGCACATAGATTCCCTTGATCTCATCGATAGTCGCTTCGCTTTTGAACGCACTTGGAAGCAAGGTCTTTCCCTTAAGGAACTTTCTGTACCTATCCTTCGCTTCTTTCTTATCCAGCTTAAACGGAATGATCTTCTTCGGTTTGTAGATCCCCGAAACATTTCCTGTCATAACAACAGGATTGCCGCAGTAAGGGCAGCTGCTGGCTGCCGTATCCTTGTCAGCCATGATCGTACCGCCGCAGGAATTGCAGGTATATATCACCAGATCAGAATCGTTCCACTGTTCTCCGTCAACCGTAAAGTCGATTTCGTCATTAAAAAGATCCGGATCAAACGTTCCGTCGCAGTACGGACACTTCATTTTCTGTGTCTTCGCATCAAATTCCAGTATGCCTCCGCAATTGGGACATTTAAATTCTTTTAATTCGCTCATTATCTCTCTTCTTATACTATTAATAATTATAATATGAGTACTCAAAAAATAAAACAGATAAAAAAGGATCCTTTTCAGGATCCGATCGTTCCTTTATCTGTTTGTTTATCTATCGTAAGAAAACATTTCGAGCTTCCTAGAACATCTGCTTGTGGTTGAAATAACGAAGCACCAGCAGAGAAGCGATGGCGGCTGCAGCAACGACTACAACAAAGGCGTAAGGAGAATTCTCGAACGGAACGCCATCGATGTTCATGCCGTAGGCATCGAAGATGATGCTTGGAATGGAAATAACAATGGCGGCAATCGCAATGAACTTCTGAACTACGTTCATGTTGTTGGAAATAATGGAAGAATAGGCATCCATCATGCCGTTGATGACACCGCTGTAGGTGTCCGCCATTTCCGAAGCCTGTTTTGATTCGATCACGACATCTTCCAGCAGATCTTCATCTTCTTCATATCTTGTGATCGCGGCCGATTTCGTCAGCTTTTCCAGAACGGCATTGTTCCCTTTCAGGGATGTCGTGAAGTAGAGAAGGCTTCTTCCCAGTTCCATCATCTCCAGCAGGACCGGGTTTTCGATGGAATGGTGCAGAACGACTTCCAGCTGTTCCGACTGTCTGTTAATCTGACGCAGATTCTTCAGATACAGCTTGGCATTCTCCAGAAGGATGGTCAGAAGCATTCTGGTTTTCAGCTTTGTATCGACGGACTTCTTGGCCTTGCCTGAGAAGTTCAGGATCGGCGTGCTTTCCAGACAGACCGTGATCAAAGCATCCTTGGCCAGAATGATAGCCAATGGAATCGTAATAAAACGGCTCTTGCCGTCTTTTTCTTCCGTAGAAGGAATGTCGACAAGAATTAAAGTATAGTTATCTTCTTTCGTAATACGGGTCGTTTCTTCTTCATCCAGTGCGGCTCTCAGGTCATCCGCTTCGATCTCGTACTTCTCTTCAATTTCAACCAGTTCTTTTTCGGTAGGATGGACCAGATTGATCCAGCATCCCTTCTGAGGTGCATCAATGCCAACCAGTTCACCTTTTTTTGTGATAAATATCTTCTGCATCTGCGTTCTCCTTTCAACCGACATTCAGCAAATCAGCAAAAAGGATCCGCCTATGTCATTACTACGCTTCGCTAATCGAATATGTACTGTGTCCGGGCAGCCCGTCCATATCTTTCTTCGCTTTTTTCATTACTATTATTCTATTCTTTTTAAAGCATAAAAAACAATATTTAAGTCCAATAAAACAACAAAAAAAGTCCTGCATGTGCAGGACTTCAATGAAGTTCAATGATCAGGCTTTCCAAAGACCGTGTAGATTGCAGTATGCGTAGACTGCCTGCACTTCTTCATCTTCGAGAAGAGCGAATACGACTTCCGGCTTTTCTCCCGGTTTCAAAGCCTTGCGCTGATTGCCTCTGGTAGTCTGTATCGCTACCCATTCAATATAATGCTGTTCAATCATCGGATGATCCACTTCACCGATTCTGACATATACTTTATTATCCTTTACTTCATATACCGGAACATGCTTCTCTACAGCGCCGTCGGATGTTCCCGGAACGATCTCTTCCATCGGTTCTCCACAGCATACAACCGGGCAGGAAGTCTTATTGACGATCGCAATCATCTGACCGCAGTGTTTACAACGATAAAATTTCATTTCCATAGTTTTTCTCCTTATTTTCATTATACATCTACACATCGAAAATGCATGATAAAAGCCCCGTTTCCAGGGCTCATATCCAATGGTCTGAACGAAGAGATTTGAACTCTCGGCCTCTCGGTCCCGAACCGAGCACTCTACCAAGCTGAGCTACGTTCAGAGCTGCTAATTCAATTATAATCCAAAATACGGTTTTTGAACAAAGAAAAAACCGCTCTGTATTGTTTTAGATACAGAAAGCGGTTTGTTTTTACAGTTTTACGCCGTCCCAAATCATCTCTGAAATCGTTGGATGCGGATGGATAACCTCGGACAATTCGCCGATTTTCAGTTTCTTCTGCACCGCTACCGCCAGCTCGCTGATCAATTCCGTCGCATGCGGAGTGATGATCTGGCCTCCTACGATCACGTTGTCGACCGTAATGATCTTCACAAATCCGCTCTCGCTGTTTTCGATCAGACACTTCCCGTTTGCTCCGGTCAGATACTTCTTCGTCTGATAGGCAATTCCTTTTTCCTTCAGTTCATCTTCCCCTAACCCGACACTTGCGATCTCCGGATCGGTATAGACACCGCTAGGGATCACGTTCATGTCATGGGATACTTCTTTTTCAAGAATCAGATCGATGACATTCTCGCCCTGAGCTTCCGCAACATGGGCAAGCTGGATGTTCCCCTGTCTGGCATCGCCGATCACAAAGATATTCCCGATATTCGTTCTGCAGTTTCCATCGGAAACGATTCCTCTTCCTGTTTCCAGGGAGAAGTTTCCTTCTGTTAGAGAAACAATATTTGCCCTTCTGCCGGTTGCGATCAGAACTTCATCCGCATTGGCAATCCGTTCTTCTCCTTTTTTATCGGTATATGCAACGCTGTGGTCTGCACCGATCTTCCTTACGGCAGCCGAACAGATGACTTCGATGCCTTTCTTTTTGAAGAACATGGCAAGTCTTGTTCCCAGTTCCCTGTCCAGCGTCGGCAGCAGATGGTCTGCCATTTCAATGACCGTAACTTTTACGCCAAAGCCGCTGAACGCATCTGCGATCTCACAGCCAATGACGCCTCCGCCGATAATGATGATTGATTCCTTCAGCTGATGATTCTTTTCCAGAACATCATCCGAAGTGATTGCGTATTCCCTGCCTTCAATCGGCGGGATCGCCGGAATGGAGCCGGCTGCGATGATGATGTGATCTCCCTCGTAGATCTCTCCGTTGCAGGAAATCCTGTCCTTGTCTATGATCCGGGCGAAACCTTTAACCGTTTCAACTTTATTCGCCTTCAACGATTTCTCAATGCCGCCTCTTAATGAAGAAACCACAAAGTCCCTTCTTTCTTTGACCGTCCCGTAATCGATCGACAGATTCTCTGCCATAACGCCGAACAGTTCTCCCTGTTTTGCATCCCGATAGACACGGGCAGACTGAATCAGTGCCTTCATCGGTATACAGCCTCTGTTCAGACAGGTACCACCTATCTGATCCTTTTCAAACAGGATCGTCTTCAAACCGTTCTTACCGGCCTTGTTTGCGGCACTGTAGCCTCCCGGACCGCCGCCGATGATCATCACATCATATCTCATGGTTTTCCTCTTTCAACAGCCTGATCACATCTCCCTTTTCATCATCTGAGATGTCCAGCTCACATATTCTTTTTCCGATCAGCCCTTCTTCCAGATCTTCTGCAAGATCCTGATTCAAGGCATCCGTGTAGATCTTCAGATCGCTGATTCCGCCATCATTCAGCTCATAAAGGATCCTGACTGTGCCCCAGTCAAAGCGGGCCTGTATTTTGTACTTCATATCGATCACAGAACCGTAGATCCATTGCTTATCGGCAAAGAAAGATCTACTTTTCTCTATCTCCGTTTCATCGAACGGGTATTCCGAAATCTTCGACCCGCACATCCGTTCAAAAGCAAAGATCATGGCTTCTTTCAGCATATCCAGATCCAGATCATTTCTGATCTGCTTCAGGTTGACTATTCTGGATCTGACTGATTTTACGGCCTTAGAACGCAGTTTCAGCATCGAAACGTTCAGATACTTCTCCAATGCTTCTTCGTTTACTTCCAGCATGATGGTTCCGTGATGGAAGCAGTTTTCTTTTCCTCTGTAGTAGGCATGTCCGGAAAACTTCCGGCCATCGATCAGCAGATCGTTCCTGCCGTTCTTCTTCGCCTTGATGCCGAGATGATCCAAGGCATCAAGAATGATCTGGTCCTGTCTGTCGATATCAAAAAGATCTTTCTTACAGACAAACGTAAAATTCAGATTTCCCCGGTCATGGTAGACGGCTCCTCCACCCGAAATCCTTCGGGCAAGAAAACCGCCTTCATGACTCAATGTTTCAGTATTGCATTCGCTGTAGGCGTCCTGGTTCCTGCCTATTACGACCGTCCTGTCGTTGCGCCACAGGTAGAGAATGATCTCATCCTTTTTAACCTGATCCAGCAGATGTTTTTCCAAAGCCTGATTGTAGTAGACGTCGAAACGATCGGACGCCACAGCGTAAAGCCTAGTCATTGAATTCGTATTTCAGAACCGGTTCTCTGGCGGCCTTAACTTCGTCAGGTCTTCCGATTGGACAGTGATGCGGCGCATTGTGCAGATATTCCGGATCGCTGTGCGCTTTTTCAAACAGATCCAGATAGATCTTAACGGCTTCATCGATCGTCTCCCTGCTTTCGGTTTCGGCCGGTTCAAACATCAGAGCCTCGTGCACGATCAGCGGGAAATACATTGTAGGAGGATGAATGCCAAAGTCCAGGGAACCCTTGGCAATGTCCATTGCGGATACGCCTGTTTCTTTCTTAAGGTCATCCAGACTCAGTACGAATTCATGCATGCAGATCTGATCATAGGCAACATGGTAGTGGTCCTTGAGCTGATGCATCATGTAGTTGGCATTCAGCACCGCCTTGCCGGAAGCTTCAGGAATTCCTTTCTTTCCTAAAGTCAGAATGTAAGTTAAAGCCTTAACAACAACCAGGAAGTTGCCGTAGAAACTCCTGACCTGTCCCATGGATTTTTCCGGATCGGCGAAATAATAGAATTCATCTCTTTCTTCAACCATATGGCACGGCAGGAACTTCTTTAAGAATTCCTTGCAGCCGACAGGTCCTGAACCCGGACCGCCGCCGCCGTGAGGAGTTGCGAAAGTCTTATGCAGATTCAAATGAACGCAGTCAAAACCCATGTCTCCCGGTCTGACTCTGCCCATGATCGCATTCAGATTGGCGCCGTCGTAGTAGCACAGTCCCCCTGCTTCATGAACGATCCTGGTGATTTCGAGAATGTTCGGGTCAAACAGACCTAGAGTATTCGGATTCGTCAGCATCAGCCCTGCGGTATCCTTTCCAACCGCAGCTCTTAATGCTTCCAGATCGACACCGCCTTTGTCGTTGGAAGGAATGTTCACGACCTTGAATCCTGCCATCGCTGCCGATGCCGGGTTGGTACCGTGCGCTGAATCCGGAACGATGATATTGACTCTTTCCGTGTCGTTTCTATCCTGATGATATTTTCTGATCAGCAGCAATCCGGTATATTCGCCATGCGCACCGGCTGCCGGTTCAAAGGTCATCGCATCCATGCCGGTAATTTCGCACAGGAGTCTTCCGGCTTTATGCAATACTTTCATGCAGCCCTGTACGGTATTCACAGGTTGCAATGGGTGGATTTGCGTGAAATTTGGTAAGGAAGCCGTTTCTTCATCCACGCGCGGATTGTATTTCATGGTGCAAGAACCCAGCGGATAGAAACCGTCGTTGACGCCGTGGGTCTGCTTCATCAGCTGCGTATAATGTCTGCCCAGATCGACTTCCGAGATCTCCGGCAGGTGCATCTTGCTTTGACGGAGATATTTGGCTTCAGGCCTGTAGCTGCCCGTCGTGATCTCAGGAAGGATATCGCTTCCTCTGCCTTTGACGCTTCTTTCAAATAAGAGTTTCATTACATCACCTCCCTGATCGCAGCGATCAGCTCATCGATCTTGTCCTTAGTATTGAGCTCGGTCGCACACCACAGGATCCCTTCATCCAGCGGAAGGCCGGAGAGGATCTTCTTTTCAGCCAGTTTCTCTTCCAGAAGCTTCGGATCGACAGGAGAAACAGTCAGGAATTCGTCGAAGAATTCGCCCTCGTCAATTCTCCTGAATCCGGCTTCATTCAGCTTCTCTGCCAGATAATGCGCATTGGAATAACAGCTCAAAGCCAGTTTCTTCATCCCTTCAGGGCCCATTGCCGCCAGATAGACGGAAGCCGTCATCGCACATAAGGCCTCGTTGGAACAGATGTTGCTGGAAGCCTTTTCTCTGCGGATGTGCTGTTCTCTAGCCTGCAGGGTCAGAACATAAGCCCTTCTGCCTTCGTGGTCAGTCGTTTCACCGACGATCCTGCCCGGAAGCTTTCTCATCAGTTCTTTCTTGCAGCTCATGAAACCAAGATACGGACCGCCGAACCCCATCGGAAGACCCAGCTGCTGGCCTTCGCCAACCGCAACGTCGACGCCCATTTCACCCGGGGCCTTGTATATAGCCAGAGAAACAGGATCACAGCCTTCAATGATCTTGGCCTTGTTTTCATGCATCAGTCCCGCAAAAGCTTCAACATCTTCTACCAGACCAAAATAGTTCGGGCTTTCAATGTATAGACCTGCGGTTCTTTCATTCAGATTCTTCTTGACTTCTTCAAGATCCGTGAGATGATTCCTGTTCTTCAGCAGCGTTACTTTAACACTTCTGCTTTCGCAATACGTCTTAATGACAGCCAGCGTTTCCGGGTCTATCGTATCGGAAACCAGTATCTCGTCTTTGTTTCTTTCCAGAGTCATGAAGATCGCTTCAGCAGCCGCAACTGCACCATCGTAGACGCTCGCATTGGAAACATCCAGACCGGTCAGTTCACAGATCTGCGTCTGATACTCGAATATGGACTGCAGGACGCCCTGAGAGATCTCGGCCTGATATGGGGTATAAGCCGTTACGAATTCTTCCTTGGAAGTAATCGTTTTGACGATAGACGGAATATGGTGGGCATAGACACCCGCTCCGCGGAAGATCGATCTGAACACGATGTTCTGTTCGGCAATCTCCTTCATCTGCTCCAGAACTTCCAGTTCCGATTTTCCTTCCGGAATATTCAGATCTTTCAGTTTTACCTGTTCAGGAACCATGGAATAAAGGTCATCGATCGATGTATAACCGATGTCCTTCAGCATGGCTTCCTGTTCACTTACTGTTTCAGGAATATATCTGCCCATGATCAGGCCTCGTTTGCACAGACTTCTTCGTATGCTGCCGCATCCAGCAGTTCTTCGGTTCCTGTTACGTCACTGACTTTGATCAGCCATGCGCCATAGCAGTCTTCATTTACCAGTGCGGGGTTGTCCAGTATCTCTTCATTGATTTCCGCAACAATGCCGGTTACCGGAGAGAAGACATCGCTGACAGCCTTGACGGATTCGACATCGGAGAAAGATTCTCCTGCCGTAACCGTATCACCCGTCTGAGGCAGATTGACAAATACGATATCGCCCAGCGCATCCTGCGCAAAGTCGGTCAGACCTACGACATAAAGACCGTCTTCTTCTTTTACCCATTCATGAGTCTTGGTATACTTCAGTTCTTCAGGATTTTTAAACATTTTTCTTTCCTCCTTTAATGTTTATCTGTTTCTGGTATAGAAAGGCATTTCTACGATCTTAGCCTTTAATCTTCTTCCTCTGACATCCACTTCCACTACCGTATCCAGTGCCGAATGCTTTTTGTCGATCAGAGCCATGGCGATGGAAGTCTTCAGCAGCGGCGAGAAAGTTCCGCTGGTCGTATGACCGATCTTTTCATCGCCGATATAGACATCCTGGTGCTCTCTTAAGACACCTCTGTCCAGGATCGTCAGACCGACTCTGCAGATTTTAGGTTCTCCTCTATCCAGCAGTGCCTGCTTTCCGATGAATTCTTTCTTATCCATCTTGACGCCAAAGTCCAGACCTGTTTCAAGTGGCGAAACCACTTCATCCATCTCGTGACCGTACAACGGCATCGAGGCTTCCAGACGCAGCGTATCTCTTGCGCCTAAACCGCATGGGATCAGACCGAATTCTTTACCGTTTTCTCTCAGAAGATCCCACATCTTTTCGGCATTCTCGTTTGCCGTATAGATCTCGTAGCCCGCTTCTCCGGTATATCCCGTATAGGAAATGATGCAGTCCATGCCGCCGATATCGACGTTTCTCTTGGCTGTATAGTACTTCTCCGGAATATCCTCTTCCTTCATGACTTTCTTCATGATTTCTCTGGAATTCGGGCCCTGCAGAGCGACTTGCGCAAGAGTGTCGGAAATATCTTCGATTTCCGTATCCGGAAGGATGTTCTTCTTCATATGCTCAAAATCCTTATGACGGTTGGAAGCGTTCACGACCAGGAAGTAGTCCTCTTCACCGAACTTGTATACCAGCAGGTCGTCGACACATCCGCCATTTTCGTTGCACATGACGCTGTATCTGACCTTGCCGGTCGACATCCTGGTGAAGTCGTTGGTCAGCAGATGATTCAAGGTAGCCAGCGCTCCCGGTCCCTTGATCGTGATCTCTCCCATGTGCGAGACATCAAAAAGACCGGCCTGTTTGCGTACTGCCAGATGTTCAGCGATGACTCCCTCATACTGAACCGGCAGCAGATAGCCCGCAAACGGGACGATCTTTCCTTTTTCCCTCACATGAACATCATACAAAGGTGTTTTCAGTTCCATATTATTATTCTCCTTTTCTTTGAAAAAGACAGGAAAACCGTTTCCTGCCTCTGTTTTTTTACCTGAAAGATTCTCCCTTTTGAGGATTGCTTCTTTGGTGCATATTGCTCTCCAGAGTCTGTCCAAAACCGGTCCTTTTACCTGAGAGTTTCTGATCCCCTTCGGTGTTTCCTAAAATGGAAATCTCTCCCGGTTTCTTCTTCCACTTATCTGTCTTTATTCTAACATAGAGAACAGGCAATATCAGTAAAAACGTTTAATTGTTTGTATAACGAAGATAATGTCCGTAGGCCTCTTCTCCGTAAGCCGTGATATGGTCCGTATTGGCGTTGTATCGGGTCAAAACCAGCTTCAGTTCATCTTCCGAAAAGCTTGCGAAATCCGTCCTTCCGGTCATCTCTTTGGCTGCGCAAAGGATATTTAAAGCGGCGATCTCGATGTTCGCTTCAGGATTACGATGCAGGTATTTCCACATCGTACGGACATCCTTTGGATCGCCGCTGTCAAGACGGTGATCGCAAGGAATGTTCAGTTTCCGATAATCCGCAAGTCCTTCGTCGACCGCAAAATTGACGGCATTCACACCGACATAGGCAAAGATCTGAGCATAGCCCGTCGAACTGTCTTTCCTGGTAAACAGATGAGTCCCGACAATCAGATCCACCAAAGGATCCAGAATATCCATCCTGGTCATTTCCATGTAGAGGATCGCCTTGATCACGGCAGAAGGAACGCGGTAACGATTTGATACCGTATTGATCCATTCGTTGAAATGTCTGATGATTCTTTCTGCTTTTCTGTCGCTGATGATTCTGATCATATTCCTTATGCCTTCCTTTAATCTGTTGGATGAGAGATTCAAAACATCACAATTCTCATTCTTTTTCCTGATAAGTCTCCGTAAGGGAAAGATCTACGTCTTCCAGAAAAAACTCATTTTCAAACACAAATCTTCCAATGATCACCCCATAGGCAAGTACGCCGTCATGGAGCATGTCTTCAGGTTTCTTCTTTTCCATCAGCACAATTCCTTAATGTCATCACATGGCGACGATCTTTCTGACCGTATTTGCGGTTCTGATCGTCAGTTTCATCCCGATTTCCAGACCGGCAGTCTTAGGCCACCAGTTCGTTTTCTGGTAATGTTTAAGATCGAATGACCAGAAGATGGCATCCCGATAGTTCATAATCTTTTCCAGACCTTCCTTCGGTTCTCCGATCCTCTCATATACTTCGGAGAATGTCGCCGGAGGCAGGATAAAGATCAGATTGTCATAAATCTCCCTGTCACCTTTTCCCCACCACTCCGGTGCATGATCCAGTATGTCCTCCAGTTTTTCTTTTGTGATGGCATATACAGGGATTTGCAACCCGAATCTTTCTTTGATCATCTGCTCAATAATGCTTTTCAGTGCTTGATTATCCTCATCACCGTTAGAGAAAATCACATTTCCGCTGTTGAGATAAGTCTTTACGTTCTGAAAAGAAAGATCCTCAAATCCCTTTTTCAGTTCAGCCATCGGAATCCTGTTTTTGCCGCTGATATTGATGCCCCTCAACAATGCGATGTATCTTTTCATATTGATTCAGTTCTTCTTAAACAGTTCACATAAGGCTGTATACTCACGCAGATACAGCCCTCTTTTCATTTCATCAGCACCATCATAGGAAGCGTGCACAGAGAAGATGTCTATGGCTTCATTGATCATAAGCCATCTTTGCTCCATCCCGGTTTCTTCTTCTCTTTTCGTCAGTCTGGTTTCACATCTTCCTTTAACGGAAGCCGTATAATACTTCGTTTCATATCTGCAGTTTTCGTAGTATTCATCGATTTCCAGAACACAAGACAGCGGTTCGACGATGATTCCCGTTTCTTCAGAAACCTCTCTGCAGCAGCAGGATTTTTCATCTTCACCGTCTTCCAGACCTCCTCCCGGAAGCATCCAGGTATCTGTCTTTGTTTCATAGGAAAGAAGTATCCTGTCGTCCTGAATGACGACCCCTCTGCAGGCGATACGTTCCCTGTCCCAATGACCGGAATAGTTCTTGCCGAAGATCTCGATCTTCTTAGGTTCCGGTTTCTGTTTTGTCCCTGTTCTGATAAAGCCGATGAGTTCATCTACATCTTCAAAATCATCGTAGTCTCCTTTGATGCCTGAACGGTGGTAGACGATGCCGTTTCTTTCGTTTCTATCCAGACAATTCAGCAACTCTTCTTCTCCATATCTCCTGACAAACTCCGTAAATCCGTATGGTTTCATCTTGGAAAGAAGTCCTTTCCGGCAGATCCGGTCGCATTCAAAACAGTGCCCGATTCCTTTCTTCATGGAACACTTCCTGTTTTCGCACCATTCCTTATCCGGACAGTCTCCTGAACCGCATCCTCTGCAGTGAATGTTTTCGCTGCAAAGACAGCAGGCCAAACCGCATCTGCCTATACCAAGTTCTCTTTTCATATTTTTCTTAATTCATGCCTGATTTCTTAGTTCTATAGACCGTAAGAGCAGATATTAGATATCCCAGTATCAAGTAGATAAACGCGTTAATCAGAAAAACTGTTTCTCCCATCTTATCGGGCAAAAGTCCTTTCGCATAGAGACAGTCCGATCATCAGCAAATTCGGAATCAGTGCAGACAGAAGATGTTTCTTCACTCTTATTCCTTATATTATGCCTAGCGGGATCAGCACGACAAGCAGCAAAGCCACCAGACCCCACACCGTAAACAGGAAGGCATTCCTTTTCTTCGGTTCCAGATCGGGAACGTAGTTGCTGGCAAGGAAGAACGGAATGTATGTGGTAATGAATACCGGCAGTACGCCCCACCACTTGTAGACCCAGATGAAGGAATGATTGGAGGTCCCTGCCAGGAAGGATTCAAACAGAGCAAACAGCAGAGCCATGCTTAGGGCTCCGGCAAATCTGCAGCTGATGCCGCCTTTCCCATTCTTCGCAAAGTAGCGCATGTTTCTGTCTTCCGGCAGCATCTTGAAGGATATGATCCCTGCCAGGGAGAACATCATCGACAGTTCCCAGCACACGCCGATCAGCAGAATGAAAGTCGTAGAAGCATTGCTGACGGACCAGAGCGGATAACCGAAGACATAAGCGATGATCGCGTTTCCGATTTCATAAAGCCAGTGAACGCCATACAGCGCCAGACCGGCATAGACAGCCTTGTAGTTCTTCTTGCTGATCTCTGACCAGTAAACATAAAAGACCACGGACAGAATGAAAATAAAAGTCCAGTTGAAATTCTCCGTGCTGCGGACAATGATGCTCTTTACCAGATCCATCGCTTCCTGCGAACCATCTCCCCAGAATACAAACATGTTTTTCCCCCCTTACTGCTTCAGCCTTGCCGACTTTTATACTGCGACAGCCATTCATCGGCCTGATGGCGTGTCTTGAATATGATTTTCTTCTTATCCGGATACTGTTCCAGCAGAGCATACAGAACAGGACGGTTTTCGCTATGATAATTATGAACCATCTCAACCAGTTCAGGATCCAGATGATCTTCCACCCAGGGAATGTCGCTCCGTTTCTCGCCGACTCTCCTGGTGATGCCTTCCATGCATTCTTCTTCGCTGCAGTCAAGAAAGATGATCGTATCGCATGCCTTGATTCTTGTTTCATAAGTCCGGCTGTAGTCGCCGTCGATGATCCATTTGTCGCCCTGCAGAATCTCTTTCAACTTTTTATCGAAGTCATCCCTGGCGATGTGACTCATGTCGGATTTCCACCAGATGTTGTCAAGATGAAACAGAGGAAGGCCTGTGCACTCGTAAAGTCTCTTCGCAAAAGTGCTCTTGCCGCTTCCTGAACAGCCCAAAACAATGATCCTGTTGCCAATGCCATTATCCATTTACTATTTCATTCTACATCTTTTTCATAAGAAAGACTGCCTTGAGGCAGTCTTCTTCCGTTTTTATGCATCTTTTGTTCTGTTCTTGTTCAGTTTCTTTCTGATCGCACCGATTACATCGGTTTTCTCTGTGGTATGGTCAAAAATACCCATGATAAACGGCCAGTGCTTTGCCAGGGCGATCACAAACAGAATCGCCGACATTACGGCTACTTCATAGTCCTTTATTGCAAACATGGCGATCGCAAATACCAGAGGCGGTACAGGACCGGCCAAATTCAGATACTGCGTTATCAGAACGACAATGGCTCCGGCGATATCCGCAACGGCACCCCAAAGGAAACTATAGATGGCGATCATGATACAGGTCGTAGCGACGCCTTTGCCTCCCTGGAACTTTCTCCAGATCGGGAAACAGTGGCCGATCGTTGCGCCGAATCCGGCATAGAACATGATGTTCTTATCTGCTTCAGGGAACAGATACCTCGCAATCAGCATGGCAATGACGCATTTGGCAACATCTCCGATCAAAGTCAGTATACCTGGAACAAAACCCAGATTAATCATAATGTTGGCCATGCCCGGATTACCGGAATCAATTTCCGAAGAACTCGTACCGTTGTACTTCTTGGCGACAAGTTCTGCGGTCAGGAAGTTTCCTAAACAGTATCCAATCAGACAGCTAATCAGTTTCTCTTTCATGATCGTCCTCCTTTTTTTTCATGACTTGTTACATACTCGGCAAGAGCCAGCGCGATATCGAAATGACCCGGATCATGCTGGGTATCCTTGATCTGGTTTTTTTCTCTTCTTGCCGTCCATTCCGGTGCATCCAGCAGATCTCCGCCGGTAAAGAACATATATACATCCAGACCCCTGAAGTCGCATACCGCCTGTACGGCAGAGCCTTCCATCTCTACGGATATGCAGCCATCCGCCTTGTGTTTCATAAAGTTGTTTATTGTCTCCCGATAGAAACCGTCTGTCGTCCAGGTCTTGCCCAGAACATAAGGGATTCCGTTTTCTTCCATGAACGAAGCAACGATATCGGCATTTCTGATCCTGATATAATCCGATGCCGGTGCATAATGATAGGATGTACCTTCATCACGGTACGCTTCGATCGGTACCATGACTTTACCTCGGGCAATTTCCTTGTTCAGACAGCCCGCTCCGCCGAAATATATGATCTTGTCCGTATTCAGGATCTCTCTTAATTCCTCAATTGTACCGATACAAGCTGGAGCTCCTACCCAGGTCCGGTAAAAACCGAATTTCCTGCCGTGGTATTCGAATACATACACGGAACTGGCTCCATGGGCCATATGCAGCTCCCCGGCCTTTTTGCAGTCGTAATTCTCTGCTACATATTCTTCTATTGCTTGAGAGAAAGTAAAAATCACCGCATCTACTGTTTCTGCGTTTTCATTGACAATCGGATTGATTTTTGCAGGTGACTGATCGTCAAATGAATCAATGATCATTCCTTTCTCCTGTTTTTTATTTCACAAAATAAGCCGCAGCGATGGCGCCCGGTCCGGCATAGGTACCTACGGTAGCTCCTACGTAGGACAAAGGGAGTTCTGCTGCGTTACCAAACAGATCCCTGTTTCCTTCCATGAAGCCGTTGATGTTTGTATCATCCGTACCGGAATAGGCAACGCTGAACGGCATGCTCAGATCGATGCCGCCGTCGTTCTCAATGTATTCTCTCATGGCCTTGTAGCCGTTTTTCATCCCTTTCACTTTTCCCAGTACGTCGACCTTGCCGTCGGTAATCGTAATGATCGGCTTTATCGACAGCATGCCTCCGACAAAAGCGGCAGCCGATGAGATCCTTCCGCCCTTCTTCAGATTTTCCAGAGTAGCGAATATGGCAATGATCCTGACCTTTTTCTGTGCTTCTTGCAGCAGGGCCATGATTTCGTCTGCGCTTTTTCCTTCTTTTGACAGTCTTGCGGCATATTCTACCAGTATCCGCAAACTGATGCAGAAGTGCTTGGAATCGAAGACCTTGACTTTGCCGTCAAACTCGGAAGCGGCCAGCGTAGCGCTTTGGAAACATCCCGACACACCGGAAGAGATGGAAATATAGACAGCCTCGTTTCCCTCGGCAGTCTCTTCCTTGAATACCTCGCTGTATCTGTATGGCGAGATCTGGGAAGTCTTCGGCAGTTCTTCGCAGTTTTCCAGTTTCTCATAGAACTCGTAGTTGGAGAGATCTACTCCGTCGTTGTATTCCTGATCATCAAATCTGAATACCAGCGGTATGACTCTCACACCGATCTGCTTTGCGTACTCCTGAGATATATCGCTTCCTGAATCCGTTATGATCTTGACGCCCATCTTCTTCTCCTTCATCCGTATTGGATCTGTTCTTTTTCTTTATTATATCAATAAAAGAAAAGATCATCCTATATACCGGCAGATGATCTTTCATTGTTCTTACAGGATCCTGGCAAGGAACTGCCTGGTTCTTTCGTTCTTCGGCTGATCAAAGATCAGGGCAGGTTTCCCCTCTTCGACGATCACGCCGTCATCCATGAAGATGACTTTATCCGCAACATCCCTGGCGAACGCCATCTCATGAGTTACGATCACCATCGTCATGTCTTCTTTCGCCAGATCTCTGATGACATTCAGCACTTCTCCGACCATTTCCGGGTCAAGAGCCGATGTCGGTTCATCAAACAGAAGAATCTCAGGGTCCATGCACAGGGCTCTGGCAATCGCTACACGCTGCTTCTGGCCTCCTGACAGAGTAGAGGGATAGGCACGGACAAAGTCGCCTAGGCCGACCTTCTGCAGCTCCTTGAATGCTCTTGCTTCCGCTTCCTTTCTGTCCTTCTTCAGTACCTTCATCTGTGCAAGCACGCAGTTGTTCAGAACATCCATGTTGTTGAAGAGATTGAACTGCTGAAATACCATTCCTACTCTTCTGCGGTAGGAATTGATATCTTTCAGCTCACTGATGTTTTGACCGAATACGTCTATTTCGCCTTCGTCGATGTCTTCCAGCAGGTTGATGCATCTAAGCATCGTCGACTTGCCTGAACCGGATGGCCCGATCAGACATACGACTTCTCCCTTGTCAACTATAAAACTGATGTCATGAAGAACTTCAAGGTCTCCGAATCCCTTGCGGACATTCTTTACATCGATCAGACTCATGATTTCGCTCCTTTATTGGCCAGAGAGATGCTGCTGTAACTGGTATCAGACTGTGGGAGAGACGTTCTGGTATGATTCATTCTCTTCTCGATCATTCCCAGGATAATGCTGGAAAGACCCGTCAGGATCAGATAGATCGCAGCCGTCAGAAAGTAGGTTTCCGTAAAACGGTAAGTCGTACCGGCAATGGAATTGGACTGAAACATCAGTTCGGTAATCGATATGATCATCAGGACGGAAGAGTCCTTGATATTGACGATCAGTTCATTGCCGATCGCCGGAAACGCGTTTCGTATCGCTTGCGGCAGTATGACATCCATCATCGTCTGCATCGAAGACATGCCCAGGGATCTGGCAGCCTCGTTCTGTCCGGGATCGATGGCCTGAATGCCGGATCTGACGATCTCGGCCATGTAGGCTCCGGTATTGATCGAAATGACGAAGATCGCTGCCGTCATCTTGCCCCAGCGGACGATATTGGTATAGACCAGATAGTAGATGAATACGGCCTGAACCATCATCGGCGTGCCTCTGAAAACTTCAATATAGATCCTGCCAACAATGTCAAGGATCTTCTTTACGGTTTTCTTTGTGCCCGATGCCGTCTTATCCAGACGAATCGCTCTGAAACCGCCGACAAACAGTCCGATCATCAAACCGAACAGCGTACCGGAAATCGCAACAATCAGTGTCGTTCTGATTCCCAATAGAAAGCTAAGATAGTATTTCGTTAGTATTTCGATACACTTGGCAAAAGACATTTTATTCCTCGACTGCCGGCTGTCTGTTTACTGCAGCCTCCATAATCGCCAGTCTATCGGCTTCGCTGATCTGATCCAGAGCAGCCTGAATGCTGTTCAGCAGTTCTGTATTTTCCTTTGCAACGGCAATGGATACGGAAGTATCGACAACAAATCCTTTTCCTTCCTCAAACATGACGATTCTCAGATCGGGATTCGCCGCAACAACGCCGTTGGCTACCGGAAGCTCAGCAGTGATCGCATCCGCTTCACCCGCCTGCAGTGACAGCACCATACGCGGATAAGTCGCTAATGGAGTCATATGAACAACACCATCGATCTGGTCGATGACTTCATCATAAGTCGTGTTTGCCTGACCGAGGACATTTCTCCCGCTAAGCTGCTGAATATCGCTGATACCTGTCAGATCGGAATCGGCTCTGACGATCACAACCATCTGAGATTCGTAGTATGGAGTCGTGAAATTCACTTCCAAGGCTCTTTCCGGCGTTTCCGTCATGCCTGCAATGATACAGTCGATTGCTCCGGCATTCAGCGAAGGAATCAGGGAATCCCAGTCCGTCTTTACGACCTGAACTTCCATGCCAAGCTGCTGCGCAATCATCGAAGCGATCACAACATCGTAGCCGTCTGCATAATCAACGGAAGAAATCTGTACGGCCGTATCCGAATCTTCAACCTGCGTCCAGTTGAACGGTGCATAGTCGCATTCCATTCCGACACGCAAAACATTGGACTGTTCCTCATTGCTGTTTGTTGAAGAACAACCCGCGGCACACAAAAGCACCAACAATAGAATTACTAATCTTTTCATCTTTTTTTCCTTCCTTTCAATAAAAAATCGTATGCACTATCACATACGAATCTTATCGAAAGTAATAGCGCCTCTTCTTGCGAAGGAGTGCTACAGGTATTTCCTGTAACCCCATATCCCGTAAGTGCCTTTGCGGAATATTCGGCGGTGATTGCCTTTCCCGTACTTCATCGCCTGCCGGCTCCATACAGTACTCATCTGCACCGCTACCTCTATACACAGATTTTTTATTGGGTTTATTATGGAACGATTTTTGATATTTGTCAACACCAATACATCAGTCTGCTGCTGACGCGCCATCGTTCATACGTCTACATGTTGTTTGCCGCATATGTGATCAAAATCATCAGCAGTATGAAGAAAGCAGTCAGTACAAAGTAGGCAATGTGCTTTTTTCTTTCATAATACAGGGTTCCGATGAATTCCCTGATAAAGGCATTGATCCAGAAATAGGTCTTTGTTTTTGATCCGATTCCTTCCAGTTTCAGGCCCTGTTCTGTTGCGATCAGTCCGGCTCTTAAAACGTGGTAATTGGTTGTACAGAAGGCTATTGATGCATCTTTCTGCCTGATCATTTGGTTGGAAAACTTGATGTTCTCATCGGTATTTGCCGATCTGCCCTCCAGCAAAATGTTCTCTTCTTTGATTCCCTGGTTCAGAAGGTAGTTCTTCATGGCTTGCGCTTCGGAAATCGTCTCGTTGTCTCCTTTTCCTCCGGAAGGAATAAAAACCAGATCCTTTCCGGTAGTCTGCAGCTGCTCGTTCCTGAATTCCAAGGCTCTATCCACTCTTCCTTTCAGCAGCGGAGTCAGGGATCCGTCTTTCTGAATCTGACAGCCCAGAATGATCATGTAGTCCTTATTCGGCTTGATCTTTCTTTTAACGGCTTTTATCGCGATGATGATCGTTCCGGCAAGGATACATTCCAGATAGGATATCGTCAGATATACCAGTGCTTCGATGAAGTTGTACAGATAAGGACCGATGCTGTTGAGATTGTAGATATCGACTTTCTGGGTTCTCATCAATACGCGGTAAACAAAATCCGGCAGAAGCGTCATGATGCAGGTGAATACGCCCAGAAAAAGGCCAAGCATGTTCCTGAACGATCTACCTTCTCTGCGGATCAGACTGATATTGCTGATGGTAACCAGAACGAACGTGATCAAGGCGATCGGAAACAGAATGATCGAAAAAGAAGATATGGAACTGATCATGTTGCTGACCGTACCAAAGAGCCCCTGATAATAAAATACCGACAGAAAAGTATCAACCGCAAAAAAGGACAGGAAAATGATGATGCCCAGATAGGTGATGTTTTTGTACTGATAAAGATTATCGTTTACGGAATTACGATATAATCCGTAGATCAGATGAATTGCGTACAGGAGCATGGCTGTCTGTAAGACCGGAAGAATTTCCGACCATCTTGATCTGCCGAAGTAGCTGTTGTCGGTAATAAGCAGGCTTGGATGAACATAAAGCAAAGCTTCCCTCTGGTATTCTCCGTTTTCATAAAGCAGAAATACCCTTCCCGGTTTTTTGGCTCCGACTTTTACAGTCAGTCTGTTTCCTTTTTCTATCTCTTCCAGTATCTCGACTTCGCCTGTTTCGTTTTCCAGATTCAGCGAATAGCTGCTGTCCGGATTGTAGAAAAAGTTCACTTCGTAGGTTCTCCCTGCCAGCACAATCACTGCAGCGGAGATCAGAAGCAGGATCAGGGATAAGATACAGAATCTTTTAAGATCCTTCATGCCTTTCTCTATTATCCTCTTAGATCAGACGGCAGAACGTTTTCCTTGACCTCGATAGTATAAGTGATTCCCAGCTCTTCTGCCCATCTGATGTACTGTTCAACCTGTCTGTCATCCAGCATGTCCGAGGAGATCAGTCCTTTCTGGCTGATCATGTCGTTAACGAAAAGCCTGGTATACAGGAAAGCGCCCTGTCCGGTGAGATACATTTCGCCGGTCATTCTTGCCTTCTCGTAGGACTCGATCAGGCCCGGAGCGGATAGATGGAGTTCTACCATCACATCTTTTCCGTCTTTCTTGCCATACGCTTCGACAACAAAGGCACCTCCATCGGAAACGATGCCTTCATCGATGATCTTCTTGATCTCTTCCGGATCTTTCGGAGCCTGCGGTACATGTTTCAGAACCACGTCATGCGGTATCTCTTTCCTGCCGTCGACTTCTTCCTCTTCCCAGCTAAGCAGACCGGCACGGTAAAGCGGTTCGGAGAACTGAATTCCTACGCCGCCGTACTTGAAATAGGCGTTCTTGCAGCCTTTAAAAAACTTCTCGCGGTTAAAAGCGACATAGACCGGTTCATCGTGGGCATGCTCGCAAAGCATTACCGGATGCATGTCATATTCCGGCCATTTACGGTAGATCTTACGGCTGAATGGTTTGGTACGGATGATCTTCCCGTCTTCCAGAGCAAAGGCATCCTCCTGCATGTCCGCCAGAGCGACATCGGTGCTCCACCAGAAAGGAAGGAATCTCTTCGCCTCGACGCCTTCATAAACCATCATGTTCAGAGTATCGCACTCATCCAGTTCGTTCACGCATCTGCGGGCCATGACACACATGACGCCCGGTGCAGAGCCTGTTCCGATGATGGCTGTTGTATTATTCTTTGCAAAGACTTTGCCGTATTCTTCATACATGTATCTGATTCCCGCAAGCCAGCGGTCATACTGATCCACATCCATGCATTCCGGAAGGTTCTCGCTTGCGGCCAGATCCTGATAGCAGCATCCCAGCTCCATGGCTGCCTTAAGCATGTTTGCACCGAAATTCAGCGGCATGACATTCACCAGCAGTTCGCATCCTTCCGCCGCTTCCTTGATCTCGTCCAGATTGGCAGCGTTGACTTTTTTCGGAGTGCCTTTCTTCATCAGCCTGCAGACGGCTTTCGCCGCCTCAAAATCATAATCGGCACAGATGATTTCTTCTACATTAGGTTCTTCATCCAGTTTCCTGCAGATCGTGGAACCCTGCACGCCGCAGCCGCATACCATTACCTTTTTCATAAACGTATTCCTTTTGACTCATCAGTCATATCTACTATTATACTCACTTCAAATAATAAAAAGATCATCTTTTACAGATGATCGGATTCGTTCATATGGTCCGGGCTAAGGGACTCGAACCCCCACGGTCGCCCACTAGATTCTAAGTCTAGCGCGTCTACCAGTTCCGCCAAGCCCGGATGCCAATATATAATATAATAATTCACTAGAATTTGCAATTGTAAACCTATATAATAGTTAGTATGCTACTAACAGTTGATTTAGGAAACACCAGTACCAAACTGGGACTATTCGAAAACGACAGGCAGATCGCCTTTACCTGCTACGACGGAATATCCGACCGCTACCGCAGTCTGATCCTCGCTTTTCTGTACAAGGCCAGTCTGAGAGAAGACGCTGTCGACAAGGCTATCCTTTCCTGTGTCGTACCGCGTGTCTACGATGACGTCTACGATGCTCTGGAAAGCATTGTCGGCAAGAACAACATCATCGATATCAATCCTTCCAAGAACTACGGTATCAGGCTTGACATGCCCAATCCGGAAGATACAGGTGATGATCTGATCGTCATGTGTTCCTATGCCTATAACCTCTACCACAGAGAACTGCTCATCGTTTCCATGGGGACGGCGACCGTTCTTTGTCACGTTACAAGAAAAGGCGAATTCAAGCACTGCATCATCGCTCCGGGTTTCAATAAACTTGCTGAAACATTATGGAAGAATGCCGCTCAGCTGCCGGAATTCGAACTGAAGCATTCCGATACTTATCTGGCCGATAACACGGTAGACGCAATGAATGTGGGTATCTACAACGGATACATCGGTATGGTAAAGTCGCTGATCAACGGGATGCGTAATGAACTGTTTGAGGATCTTTACGTCATCGGCTGCGGCGGTGTCGGAAAGATGGTCGCTCCGTACATTTCCGATCTGAATGAATATGATCCGGATTTCGTTACCAGAGGTCTGGCCTTTATTGCCCAGAGGTACGGCAATGCCTAGAGTCATTCTTGCCAGCAAGTCTCCGCGAAGAAAAGAACTGCTGGAAATGCTTAAGATCCCTTTTGACATCATCGTTTCCGATATCGAGGAAGAGATCGATCCGGACAATGATCTGACCGGGGAAATAGAAAAACTGTCCTATCAGAAAGCAAAAGCCGTTTTCGAGAAAGAAAGCGACGCTTTGGTCATCGGATCTGATACGATCGTCAAGATCAGCAATCAGGTATTAGGCAAACCTAAATCCATCGAAGAAGCCAGGGAAATGCTGCATCTGCTTTCTGGCAATACGCATGAAGTCATTACCGGCGTTACCATCCTCTACCAGGAACAAAGAGAGACTTTCTCCAGTACTTCTTCCGTCACTTTCTATCCGCTGACGGATGAAGAAATCGATACCTATATCGCAAGCAATGAACCTCTGGACAAGGCAGGATCCTATGCCATCCAGGGAGACGGAGCCAAGTTTATCCGCAGCATCAGCGGCGATTTCTATACCATCGTCGGACTGCCGATTGGAGAACTGTATCACCGTTTGAAAAAATATCTGTAAAAAATAAGATTTCTGTTATAAAATTGAAATACAGGCCGACATAGTATAGTGGTAATACGCATCCATGGTAAGGATGAATCCCGTGTTCAATTCACGGTGTCGGCACCAGTAAAAGAAAAAGCTCAATCATGAGCTTTTTTATTTGTCCTGATGAATAACGACCTGGGAATACGGGATCGAAATCCCTTCTTTATCAAATCTCTTTTTGATTTCCATTCTGAGATCTCTCTCGATCTGATAGTGATTTCTTTGTTTCGCTTTCTGGTAGATGGCCATCCCTACACTGCTGTCTGCGAAGGAGGTGATGGCTGCGACAAACGGCTTATCGTAGCAGATATCTTGATGCGTCTCGTAATACTTGTCTGCGACATCTTTCAGGATTCCCTGGACTCTTTCGCTGTCTTCTTCATACGGCGTTCCTACTTCCACAACGGCCATGTTGAAATCACCGGAGAGATTCTCCACCGTGGTGATCTGGCCGTTCGGTATGATGACCTTCTGGCCTTTCCAGTTGAGCAGATAAGTACAGCGTACCGCCAGAGAAATCACTCTTCCCTCATAGCCGTTGATCTTGACGTAATCCCCTACGCCATACTGCTTTTCAAACATGATGAAGGCTCCTGCCAGCATGTCCTTGATGATGCTCTGTGCGCCTAAGGAGATGACCAAAGCACCTACTCCCGCTGCCGTTACGATATTGGACAGCGCTGATCCGAATCCCAGCTGATTGATGATCACGCAGAGAGCCAGAAAGTAGATCAGATAGCGTCCGACGCTCCGAAACAGCGTCATGGATGTGACAAGATTCTTGGATCTGGTCTGATCATCCAGCTTTTCTGCCCTGCGTATCACTTTTGAGGTAAATGAAGACAGGACGACTAATACGATCCGGGCAATCAGAAAAACCAATGCGATCAGGATCAGATTGACGATCAGGGTGGTTGAATCGATCTTCAGCCGTTCATAGATTTCTTTCCAGTCGATCTTACTCATGTCCAGTCCTCTTCGGATGCATGAAGCAGAGCCCTATGCCCATGATCACGGCATAGAAAACCAAATAATAAAGAATCTGTTTCCCATAGCTGACATAGCTGGAATAGCACATGAACAGCGAGGAAGCGGTAGAAAGCAGCGGAAGGATGAAACGGTACAGTACATTGAAATCCCTGTTATGGATCATGATATGGATAAACATCGGAATGTACATGGCGTACAGAGTGATGATGCAGATCTCATCCGCCTCCCAGGCCAGCAGCCATTCCGGATTTCCCGTACCGTTGAAAGCCAGAGGTCCCTGGAAGAACAGCGTCGAAGTCTGGAAGAGCCAGAAGCCCATCAGGCCGATGCCGATGATGGAACATTTAAGAGGCATGCCCGTAGACTTGTCGACTTCGCTGAGAACATCCGGTCTCGGTCCCATGTTTCTGACGGACAAGGCATAAAGTCCTCTTAATGTGCACATGATCATGCCGTTGGCTGTTCCAAGACACGAAATGATGATGAATACCAGGATGATGCTGGCGACGAAGTTGCCGAAAACGTTACCGAATGCAATGACCGGCAGCATGTCTCCGGCAGCCATGATCTCATCGACGGAAAGAGTCGCAGTCATGGAGAATACATAGGACATGTACAGAACGGTACAGAAGATGCTTCCGATGATCAGTGCCAGAGGAAGGTCTCTTTTCGGATTCTTCAGTTCGGAGTTGATGGCGGTTGCGGAGATCCATCCTTCATAAGAGAAAGCAAATGCACAGATTCCCGCAAAGATGCCGTTTCCGGATGAAGCGGATACCTGTGAGATGTTCCTTAAGGCTTCGATGCTGTTGCCGTTGACGATGCCTACCGTCAAACCAACGACAGACATCAGCACCAGCGGGATCAGCTTGATCACGGTCGTAGTGACCTGCAGTTTTCCGCCCAGTTTCGGTGCCAGCATGTTCGCAGCCGACAGAGTCAGCATGAAGAATACCGCGATTCCGGTCGTCGTCTGACCGTACATTTCCAGACCGAACATCATGGATACGTAACTCGCCGCAATGTAGCTTAATGTTGCTCCGATAATCGGATAGTAGAACATTGCCAGAAACCATCCCATCAGATAACCGTAGGTCTTGCCCAGAGTCGCTTCCGCATAGTCCACCAGACCGTTGCAGTGGGCATACTCTCTTCCCATCTTGGCAAAAAACAGCGAGCAGACCATGCAGATGCAGCCCACGGTGGCAATGACGATCATCGCATCCTTCATATTGCCTCCCGTCAGTTTCAGCACCTTGACGGCCTTAAAAAAGATGCCTGATCCGATAACGATACCTACCACCATCGCCAAAGCTGTCGGAAAACCAAATCGTCTCTCCATTCTGTTATCCTTCTCCATACTGATACCCCCTAAAAACAAAAAGCCATCCCTAAGGACGACTTTATCGTGTTACCACCTTAATTCATCATTTGAAATGATCTCGTTGCTATAACGGTATGACCGGATCTTCCTACTGTTTTCAGAAGACCTACTCCACAGTGAATTCATCAGATCTTGCCCAACCGTATTCCATCCCCCCGGTCTCTCTATCGGACCCCAACCTGATTACTGGTCTGTTTCCAAGTATTTAGTGTTATTCTATAACAATTGTCTTTATCTTTCAATGTCTGCTTCCGAATCTCTCCAGAAGACGTTTCATGGCTTCTTCTTCGGAGATCGGTTCTTCCTTTTTCTCTTCCTGATGATATGGACGGTTGTAGGCTTTTTTGCGGGAACGGAATTCCTTCTTGTCCGCATCTCTTTTTGCCAGTACATCCAGCGGCAGCAGGGAGAGCTGTACTCTCTGTTTCACTTCGTCTACATCGTAAACATAGACCTTGACGATATCTCCTACCCCTACGACCTCGCTTGGATGATTGACATGTTTCATCGACATCCTGGAGACATGGACCAGACCGTCGTCGTGCAGACCGATATCGATGAACGCGCCGAAGTCGACGACATTTCTTACCGTACCTGAGAGTTCATCGCCTTTCTTGAGATCCTTAAGTTCCAGGACATCGGATTTCAGAATGGCGGAATCGAACTGATCGCGGTAGTCTCTTAAAGGCATTGTAATGCAGTCCTTGATATCCTGCAGGGTATAGGCATCGATGTTGAGCTTACTGATGGCTTCTTCATCGAAATGAATGCCAGGATCTCCCAGTTTTTCAATATGGGATACCTTCATGATCTGTTTTGCGACATCATAGGACTCCGGATGAATGTTTGTCGCATCCAGAGCTTCTTCCCCGTCCGTTATTCTTAAGAAACCTGCGCACTGTTCAAAAGCCTTGGCTCCAAGCTTCTTGACGTTCAGAAATTCATTACGGTTTCTGAATCTGCCGTTGCTGTTGCGGTAGTTGATGATCTCGGAGGCTATTCCCTTATTTAATCCGGAAATATGTTCGAGAAGTTCAACGGAAGCCGTATTGACGTCCGCGCCTACCCTGTTGACGACCTTCATCATCGCTTCATCCAGTCTTTCGTTCAAGGCTTTTTCCGGAAGGTCGTGCTGATACTGTCCAACACCGATGGCTTTCGGATCGATCTTGATCAGTTCAGCCAGAGGATCCAGCAGTCTTCTTCCGATCGATACGGCGGATCTTTCCTCTACCGCCAGATCAGGGAATTCCTTTCTGGCTTCTTCCTGTGCCGACCAGACGGATGCGCCCGCTTCGGATACGATGGCATAGGATACATCCAGCCTATTCTCATGGATCACTTCCGCAACCAGTTTTTCGCTCTCTCTGCTGGCGGTTCCGTTTCCTATGGCAATGATCTTGACCTCATATTTTCTGATCAAAGATAAAAGCTTTGCCTTGCTCTTGTCGATCTCTCCATCCTTTCTGAATGGATAGATCTTATCCACCGTCAGCATCTTTCCTGTCTCGTCCAGAACAGCCAGCTTGCATCCGTTGTAGTATCCCGGATCAAACCCCAGAACGACTCTGCCTTTTAGAGGAGCCTGGGAAAGCAGCTTCTCGACGTTCATGGAGAAGACTTCGATGGAAGTATTATGCGCTCTTTCGGAAAGATCGCTTCTGATCTCGTTCTCGATCGAAGGCATGAACAGCCTGTCGATACCGTCGTCGATCGCATCTTTGACGATATCTTCCACATCGGAAATGCTGTCTTTTATGTAAAAACGGTGTGCCAGATCCTTGATATGATCCAGATCATAGGATAAAGATACGGCAATGACTTTCTCCTTCTCGGCTCTGTCGATGGCCATGACTCTGTGATCGGCAATGCTGTTGATCTTTTCGGAATAGTCGTAGTACATCTCATAGACTTTCTTCTCGTCTACGGCATCTTTCTTGAGTTTTGTAACAATCGCTCCGGATTTGACGATCAGATCCTTGAACTGCCATCTCAGCTTGGCATTATCCGAGACGTTCTCCGCAATGATGTCCTTTGCGCCCTGTATCGCTTCCTCAACGGTCTTGACTTCCTCATTCAGGTATTTCTCCGCTTCCTTCTCGATTTCCGCATTCTTCGGTAAAGACAGCAGATAGACACTCAAAGGTTCCAGACCCTTCTTGATAGCCATGGCTGCTCTGGTTTTTTTCTTCTGCTTATACGGTTTATAAAGATCCTCGACCTGCGAAAGCTTCGTACAGGCGTTGATCTGATCTCTCAATTCATCCGTCAGTTTGCCCTGCGTCTCAATCAGGGAAAGAACGCTTTCTTTTCTCTCGCTCAGATTCAGTTCATAACGGTACTGCTTCTCAATGAACAGGATCCGCTCTTCATCCAGAGCTCCTGTCGCTTCTTTTCTGTATCGGGCAATAAAAGGAACGGTATCGCCGTTCTCAAGCATCTCCAATACAACGGATACCTGTCTGATACTGATCTTGAGTTCATCAGCAATTGTTTTTATGATCGTCTCATTCATAACATCAACCTCACAATGCAAAATTGTATCACTTAAGCCACATAAAACCAATCCATCCGAAGGGATCATCCTTTTCATTCGAATAATAAAAATGATCTATAATTAGAATAATCACGAGGAGGTATCGTTTATGGTAATCATCGCAACAGACTCGGCTGCCGATTTCGAACTGTATGAACTGGAAAAAATGAACGTCGTCCATATACCTATGTCCGTGAGTTTCGGGGATGACCATTATCTGGAGAATATTTCCATCTCCAAGGAGGAATTCTTCAACAGGCTGGAGAGCGATCCTAACTTTCCAAAAACATCGCAGCCTTCTCCGTCGCTGTTCGAGGATCTGTTCCTAAAGGCAAAAGAAAACGGCGATGAAGTCGTCTATCTGCCTTTGTCTTCAGGACTTTCGGGCGACTATCAGACGGCAATGTCGGTATATAACACTGTGGATTATGATGGAATCTATGTGATCGATACACTGACCTGTACCGGCGGGCAAAGACTTCTGGTAGAAGAAGCGGTAAGGCTGAGAGATGAGGGCAGGAGCGGCAAAGAGATCGCCGAAGCCATGGAACATCTCAAGACCAGGACCGAGATCTATACCGCCATGGATACGCTGGAATATCTATACAAGAACGGCAGGCTTTCCAATGTGGAATTCTATATCGCCCAGCTGGGACATATCAAACCGATCATGCACTGTTCCGTAGATTCCAACGGGAGAGCCGAGATCGTTTCGAAACACATCGGCCTGCAGAAGGCGATCCGATACATCGTGGAACGTCTTTCCGTACAGGCTCCTGACGAGCGTTTTCCGATCTACGTCATGTATACGAAGGTCAAGGAAAATGCCTACAAACTTGCGGAGAAACTGAAAGAAGCAGGCTATGACATCAAGGAAGAGCAGCTGATTCCGGTTGGAGCTACCGTAGGCGCCCATATCGGAGCGAATGCCTGCGCCATAGCTTTCATCAGGAAATAAAAAGAAATCAAAATATTTAAAAGGCTCCGTTATGGAGCCTTTCATTATTCTTCAATCCAGTAGTTGGTCAGATTGCCATCTGCACCATAGAATTCATCCATGTCTACCTGCCAGTAGAAGTAGTGCAGCAGACCCGCTCTATCGTATTTGCGGATCATGAATCCCCAATAATCGTGATAACCCAGTTCCTCGGCTACATAGACGTAATTGTCCTTGTCGATACCTACACACATGGCAATATGTCCGCCGCCGCTAGGTCCGCCATCGCCGCCAGAGAGAAGATCTCCGACTTTCAGCGTACCATTGTCGTAGGCATCCGCCAACCAGATCCTTTCGCCAAGATCGGCCATCGCCGGACACCAAGGCGTTATACCGGCGCCGATATCGCCCGGATCAAATCCTGCCTGTACCAGAATCCAGGTAATGGAACCGCTACAGTCAAGTCCGTTAGCGGCATGTCTGTTCCAGGAGTATTCGTACATCGTACAGCCCCAAGGCTGCGGTCCGGACATGGTGTAGTCCATGTTGATGTTCTCAAAACGGGACGGGTCCAGATACAGACCTCTGTGGTAGTATCTGCCTTCGCCATCGATATAGTTTCCTCTGCAGGAACCAAGACGTCCGTTTTCCGTGAAGTAATTGATTCTATAAGGGAATTCCATCGCCAGGAATCTCCCTGCGGCTACAGCACCCGCTCTGGTCTGATAGCCGGCCTTTTCGACTCTGGAGAACAGGATCTCATCCAGCAGATCGTTGTCTTCTTTCGAGAAAACGCCGCAGGACAGGAAAGGCTTGGACATATCAAATTCGGGAGCCATGGCTGTGATCAGATCGGTTACAACCACTTCAACGGAATCCGACTTGTCGCCGTAAACGGCTGTAATGTTGGCCGTACCGGCATATACGGCACGTATCGTGCCATCCTGATCTACCGTGGCAACTTGCTCATTGTCGCTGGAAAAAACGACCGGTTCATCCACAACACCGGTGTATGCGGCATCATAAACGATCTTTTCACTGCCCTCTAAAGCAAGATATACGTCTCCGGAAGTGATTTCGATGTTCTCGACATAGCTGAACTTCTGATCTTCCAGCACTTGGCATAGATGTCTGTATCTGTTTCTGATGTATATATTGCCTTTGGAGACCAGCGGCATGACGCAGGTGTTGTTTTCATCGGAAATGACCCATTCCGCATTCTCCATGCCGTCGCCGATAAAGCACTGGCCTTCTCCGTCCAGAACAACTACGATACTTCCGTTTTCGATGTACTGGTCGGTGATATTCACCTTCTGGGTAATGCGGTCATAAAGCAGACCGCAGAATAACAGTACCAGACACGTAACAAGAAGGCTTTTCTTAAGTTTCTGTTTTAAATCAAGTTGTTCCTGCTGAAATTTCTCGTCCATACAATTTATTATTATACAGAAAAAACCCTATATTTTAAAAGAATAAGTTATCTGGTCTTCTCTTTTGTTTTCGTGTCCGATGTTTTCCCTGATATTGATTCCGCCCATGTGTTCATAGAACCGGCGGGCATTGTGATTGTGCTGATTGCATTCACAGGTGAAACGATCCAGACTGTTGTCCTTACAGTATTGACGGATAAAGGCGAACACTTTCTTTCCAACGCCTTTTTTCTGATGTTCTTTCAGTACATAAAGGGACTGGATGTGCAGACCGGAATCGTGTTCGAAGTAGAAATATCCGATCGGGATCTCTCCTTCCAGGATCAGATAGACATGGTAATGTACATTGCCGATTCTGCCGATGTCCCTTTGAATATGACCGGGATAATCGTAATGATCGATCACTTCATCGGGATAGATGTTCCGGTAGGTGGTACTCCAGACGACACGGCGCAGTCCGCTGATGATCGGAGCGTCGCTTTCTTCAACTGATTCAAAACGGAGTTTTTTATGGTGTTCTTTCAGATAAACTTCAAATTCAGGCGTTCTGGACCAGTATCTGCTTCCCCAGTTCTCGAAGTTCCATTCTTCCATGTAAGTGTTGCATTCGTAATCCACATACCAGAGAAGACCGTCATGGACGATGAAATTGGTCGGAAAGTAGTCGATGTTGAGTCCTGCAACCATGGCCTTCTCTGCCATCTCCCTGATCTGCGGAAGATACTCTTCTACCGGCTGATCGCATAATACCATATCGAAAACGGTATTTCCTTCAATGTATTCCTTGATGATTCTCTCGTTTTCTTTGTCTGAGGCTGCCATCTTCGGAATCCTGATGCCGGCATCCATCAGACGTCTATAGTCTCCACATTCCGCTTCGAACTTATCGCCGAATGCATAGTAATCGCACGGTTCATGATGGATCTGTTTCAGCACATAAAAAACGCCGTTCTGTTCCGCGAGATAGGAATAGCCGCCCTTTCCGTGTCCCAACAGCCTGACGATCCTGTAAGTTCTGCCGGATACCGTTAATTCCTCGCATATTTTGATTTGGTTCTTATCCATTCTTTTTTTATCCGTACATTTCTATTATCTAACCGCTAAACGAAGGAATCAACGTTTCTTTCGGCCATGACGATTTTATGATCCATGGTATCAACTGGACAACGGAAATCTAAGAGATGCCGTGTTCATGGGACTTCACGTATGGCAGACGATGGGCTACGAAGAAATAAGGAACTCTTACCGGAACGGGAATAAGATCATTGAAAACACCGGTTCAGAAAACTTAGACTGTTTTTTATTCAATCAGTAGGAACCATTGTCATTCATTGAATAAGTCGATTGAAGTGAATTTTCGATCTTTTTGTTTCAAAAAAAAATAAAAAAAGCCGGACAAGTCTTATGCCCGGCATTCATTCATGCAATACGAATGAGTTTTTAATAAAACAATAATCAATGGCTTTCTGAGTTCGTCAAAATGATTAAACTCATTCCTGAACAGTCGAAGTTCATATTCTGCCTGCGCCAGCATTCTTGATGCTCGTCTTTTTTTGTTATGACAGACTTTACTGGCCGGTGAGAGTGTTTTCTATCATCTGTTCTTTCTATTGTTCTTCCTCTGCTCCTTCAATTGCAAATTCATCTGTTACAGGAACTTCATCATCTACGTTTGTTTCATCCACAATAGCCATAGAGACAAATTCAGACATGTACACTGATTCGTCAGCGCCATCCAGATAAGCCGGGAGGTTGATCACAATTCCATCCATATTGTATGGAACTTTAAATGTAACTGTCTTTTCTTCTACTGATGAACTCTTTGATTTCTTTATGCCAAGAGTTATAGTAACGCTTTGCCCGGTGAAAGAAATGGAACTGCGCTCTCTTGCGGCAAGTGTAGTAACCTTCTCGCCTTTGTATACAAGATCAATTGCGTTATATGAACTATAGCTTGTGTTTTCAATTGATTTATTGTCTAGATAAAGAGTATGGCCTCTGCCGATTATGAAGCATAGTACACATATTGCAACAACAGCCAGTAACGTACCGGCAATAAAAAACAGACGACGTTTATTCATACTACTGTTCCTCCTTGTTTTGAGCTTCAGCCAGAAGTTTGCCGGCATTGGATTTCTGCTGGCGCTTCTTGATTTCGTACATAATCAAAGCGATTGTGATAACCGCATATGATATGAATACACGGAAGTACTCGCCAACCATAGAATCGCCTGTAATCTTAGTGCCAACAGTCGGCGCTACGATAAATAGTGTATGGAACAGTATAACGCCTAAGAATACATTTCCAATCGATGCCTTGTCAACTGAAGCGCCGCCTACCAGCAATGCAGCAATCGCAAACATACCAACATTAGAGTGTGATGAATATGTAGAGAAACTACTTAGATTCTGTACATATAGAACCATGCCAAAACCGGCCATGACAGTTGAGATAACCATTGCGATAATCCTTGTTTTTTCAACATCAATACCTGCAGATCTTGCAACTTCCATGTCCTGTCCTACGGCCCTCATATCCTGACCAAGCTTGGTTTTTCTAAACCAGATGATAAACAGACACATGGCGGCAATAATGAGCAACGTCAGGACCGGGATCTTAACGCCCCCGACACTAAACGCCAGGGCGTTATCAATGCATTGTCTGTTGTTCAGCATCGAAACAGTATTACGAATGCCGTATCCTCTTGGCAGTTTGATTGATGTATGTTTGATAGGAATAATCGGTCCCATCGCATACAGCATCAACAGCATATAGATACCGTTCATAAAGAATGAAATAATGTAGCTTGTTACCATTTCTCTGCTTTTGGCCATATTAAGCATCTTTCCGCAGAATAAACCCAGCAGAATAGAAATAGGTATTGAGAATATACAGGCCAGCACAATAGCCGGGATGCCCCAGATTTGCCAGTCCGATACAAGTACTATTGCGATTTCTCCGGCCATAGCGCCAAGAGTCATGCCGAAGTTAAGGCCCATACCTGCCATGATCGGAATCAATAACGACAGTATCAAGAAAGCATTTCTGGTAAGTCTGGTCATAACCTCGTTGATCATATAGGTTACAGAGAAACCGGAAATAGGAACACAGATAGAGCAAATAATAATGAACATGATTGGAACAATGTTCTTTTTCAGAAATTCAATTATGTTTTTCATTTTTTAGGTTCCTCTATCTTTCTTGTTAATGCGAATAGGATAACACCGTTAGAAACAATAATTCTTATAACATCGGAAATATCCAAATTGATCAAAGAATTAATGACATTCGGTGTAGTAGTAACGATAGCCTGATACAGAATAGTACCAATAATAACGTTAGATATAGATGCTTTGTTTACACTGGCTCCGCCAAGCAAGATTGCCGCAACAGCAGGCATAGCCATCGAGTATGGCGCAGTATATAACTGTACATAACCGAAACCTTGCTGGTAATTGATAATGCCGATAGCGGCAATCCAGGTAGATAGAATAACAGACAGCATCCTGATTCTATCGATATTGATACCGGCGGCTTTAGCAAATGTTGGGTTTGATCCGACAGCCGTCATAGCTGTACCGGTCTTTGTGTGCAAAAACGCCCATATGCCAAACGCTATTAAAGCAAAGAACAGAATTGCACCGGTAGGAATCGTTACGCCAAACAGTTTAAATCTTAAGAATCCTGATAAAACCTCATAATAATAGTTTTCAATTGAAATCATGGTTCTTAGACCTTTGCCCGTATAACCCCAAACGATAACCGGATTCTTAAATGGAAGCATAACCCAGCCAATGCACATCAAAGATACAGCAGAGAAACCAACATAAGTTGCGATCATCATTTCTCCACCCTTAATCTTATTAAGTAAGAAGCCATATAAAGTTCCAAACAGGATTGCAAACGGTGTCGCAATAGTAAGAGCGGCTAAAAACGCTTCATTACCGGTAAAGCCCATTTCTATGGCAATAGTTACTCCAAGCAAACCGGCTTCAATTTCAAGAGGAAGGCCGAAGTTAAGACCGCAGCCCGAATGAATCATCGGCACCATCGAAAGCACTAATAAACCATTCCAGGCAAATCTGTTTGCGACATTTGACAGCAAGGTAGAAATCTTATTGCCTGAAACCGGCGCCAAAGCAAACATGAACAAGATAAAACCAACGATAATCAGTCTAGAGATACCAAATTCAGCAATAATGTTTTTTATTCTTTCTTTCATCTGATACTCCTTTCTAGATTACCTTCGAGACCATCAACTGGCCAAATTCTTCTGACGACTTACTTGCGGGCAGTATTCCTGCAACTTCACCGCCGGATACGATAGCGATACGGTCACACACGCCTCTTAATTCTTCCAGTTCTGAAGATATAACAACAACCGTAACGCCTTTTTCCTTATTCAGTTTTCTTAATGCTTCTAAGACAAGTGATTTTGCGCCTACGTCAATTCCTCTTGTAGGCTCAGACGCAAACAAGAATTCAGGCTCTAACGCGAATGATTTAGCTAGACAGATTTTCTGCTGATTGCCGCCGGATAATTCCTTAGCTTTCTGTTTCGAACTGGTACACTTGATCTGTAATTCATCAATATACTTATCAGTAACCTCTTTAATAGCTTTTTCATCACGCCATTTAATTAATCCGCCAAATAGCTTCTTTAAGAATTTATTCTGTATCTGCATGGCAGGGAAAGCGATGTTCCATTCAAGTGTTTCATCAAGCAACAGCCCAACGCCTCTTCTATCTTCTGAAACAAAAGCTATATTCGAATCGAGACATTTTCTTGGTGAATTCAAAGGGATTTCGTTTCCTTTAAACACAACCGTTCCTCCGGCTTCATATAGACCCATGATGCCGTTAGGAACACCAAGTTTGCCTTGACCCGCCAGACCGCCAATTCCCAGTATTTCGCCTTTTTTAACATCCAGCGAAACATTTCTGACTGTCTCGCCTGGCATATCGACCCAAAGGTTTTTAATGGACATGATTGTTTCAGCTGTTTCATCAGTTCCTACTGATTTATTATCCACAGACTCGACATCACGGCCAACCATTGCTTTCGTTATCTTTTTAACATCAGTATCTTCGGCACGAGTATCCATTACAACCAGACCGTCTCTCATGACAACCACCTTATTACAGACAGTCATGATTTCTTCCAGTCTATGAGTAACAAATATTACAGCTACTCCTCTTTCAGACATTGATTTGATGGATTGCAATAAAGCGTCTGCTTCTGATTCTGTCAAAACGGCAGTAGGCTCATCCAGAATCAGAAGACGGAGGTTTTCTTTGGATAATTCTCTAGCAATTTCAGTAAACTGTTTATGGCCAACAGGCATATCAGCGATAACCATCTTAGGATCAATTTTAAATCCCATCTTCTCGATGGCGTTTTCTGCTCTGCCGGTCATTTCGTTATAGTTTAATGTATTTAATCTATCACCAAAAACCTCAGAAATTACATTTCTTTTCAAAGGTTCGCGGTTAAGAAGAATATTCTCAGTTGCAGTAAATCCCGGAATAAGAGAAAACTCCTGGTGAACCATACCTATTCCGGCATTGAGGGCATCAAAAGGAGACTTGAAATCAACTTTCTCGCCATTAAAACAGATCTCACCGCCATAGCCCCCGGTCTCAGCGATCTCTTCCATACCAAAAAGAATTTTCATCAGGGTAGTCTTTCCGGCACCGTTTTCACCGCAAAGACCTAAAACATCACCTTCATTTAGAGTAATGTTTATATCATTCAATACCTGATTTCCATAGAAACTTTTCTGAATGTTTTTCATCTCCAGTAACGGAGCATTATTATTAGCCATAAGTTCACCTCATAAATCAAGAATAAGGGGAGGATTAACCTCCCCCTGCATACTAATTGAAATGAATCAGTAATTATTCTCCGGCAATGTTGAAGTACTTTTCAGGAACTTCTACATCGGTTACACCCATGTAGCCTTTACCGAAGATATAAGTATCTTGATATAACAATACTATACTATCAGATTTAACGCCTGTAGTTGCATCTACGTAGTTAGAACCATTCCAATCAACGCCTGAGAACTCTTTAAGAGCTGCAGACAAATCGGCTGCGTCTTGTAATTTTGCGGTACCGCTTAATACGTTATAAGCATACTGGCCAAGGCCTGCAGACAATGAGTAACCCCATGAACAGGTCCAAGTACCAAATCTGCCTGCACCGCCGGCAGCAACAACAGCATCTTCTACCTTCTTAGTGATCTTAGCGAAGTCACCAGCTTCAGCAGTAGTGTCTAGTCCGCCTAACGCTTCCGGATAACCCATTAATGGAGATGGAAGGTCAGCTTCAATGAAGTAACCGCCATTTTCTAATAATGCAGCTAACATTGGAGCGGTTTCACCATCATTTGTACAGAAGAATGCAGCATTCTGTCCATACTTTTCGATCCATTTAGGAGTGTTTTCTTTCATGAATGCAACAGCGCCATCCATACCGCCTGCTGAAGTATCAGTCGGGTCTGGTGCGGTTTCCATTACAAATGTCAAACCTAATTCTTCACAGGCAGCTCTCATGATAGCAACACGTCTTGACATTGTTTCATAAGACAAGTGTCTTGGGAAAGAAACGTGTACGAATGTGTCACAGCCCAAATCATGAGCAGTCTTAATCATTAAGTAGCCACGTGCTACGAAGTCATTGTTTACAACAACATCAGCGACAGATCCGATTACCGGTAAATCTTCATGAGCTTCACCAACCAAGCAGATCATATCAGGTCTCATTTCTTTCACTTTCTGGAATGCTTCAGTAGTTCCAGGAACGCCCTGGTTAACAACGATGGCTTTTACTTCTGGATCATCAGCGAAGTTAACGATTGTCTGTACAGTTGTTTCATATTCTTCTGTAAAGTTATCAGGATATGTAGCAAGTACAACAACATCTTCGCCGTATTTTGCCTGGATAGCTTCAGCGCCACGCCTATCATCTTCTGATTGAGATACGGTACCAGTTACGATAGCAATCTTGAATTTATCTGAACCGCTATCTCCGGATCCGCTAGGCTCTGCAGGAGTATTGCCGCCGCAAGCAGCTAAAGATAATACCATAAGCAAAGCAAGCAATAAACTAAAAACTTTTTTCACACTTAATCCTCCTTTAAGTAGAATCCCAATAATATGAGATATAGTAATTTTAAATGTATAATGAAAAAGTGTCAATAATTATTTTCTGTAAATTTTTTCATATTTTAAACATAGCTTTTCAATTGCTGATTAGTATTTTCTTCGTTTTTTCTGGAAATGGAGGCAAAAAGGTGAAGGCAAATTCATCTAGACATTAAAAAAAACGCCTGTTTTAAGGCGTTTTCTTGCTTAGTGGTGCCAACTACAGGAATTGAACCCGTAACCTACTGATTACAAATCAGTTGCTCTACCTATTGCGCTAAGTTGGCAGATGGTGGAGACTACAGGGCTCGAACCTGTGACCCCCTGCTTGTAAGGCAGGTGCTCTCCCAACTGAGCTAAGTCTCCATTTTGACGCTTAATTATCTTAACATACGTTCTTTTTTTAGTCAATTGGGTTAAAATAGAAATATGTATAGAAGCACTTATGTGGAAGTTGATCTGGATAAGCTGAAATACAACGCCAGAAGATTTCAGGAGAGATCGAAGAAAGAGATCATCGGTGTCGTGAAGGCAAACGGCTACTGCACCGTCGACTATATGGAAGCAAAGGCTCTTGAAGAGTGCGGAATCAGCTTCTTTGCGGTGTCCAGCCTGGACGAGGCTTTAAGATTAAGGAAACACGGAATACAGGGTCATATCCTGATTCTGGGTCACGTACCGGAAGATGCGATGGATCTGATCAGAAAGAATGATATCAGCATCGTTACCGTAAGCAGAGAGTTTGTTCAAAAGGCCGATCTGGAAGGCGTCAGGATCCATCTGAAGCTGAATACGGGAATGAACCGGATCGGCGTGAATGTTTCTGAAGCAAAAAAAACTCTGGAACTGCTGAAAGAGAAGAACACCGTCATAGAAGGCGTCATGTCTCATTTTTCCAGTTCCGATTCGGATGAAGAATATTCGAAGAAACAGTATGCCATGTTTAAAGATTGCGTTCTATCGCTTGATTACGGCTTCAGATACATCCACATGTCCGCAACGGACGGTGCGATTATTGTCGACGACGACATCTGCAACGCCCAGCGTATCGGTATCGGACTGCTGGGTTACAGTTCATATGACATCGGCTTAAGGCCATGTGTTTCTCTATACAGTGAAACCGTCATGTGTAAACAGCTCTCAGCCGGTGAAACGGTATCTTATGGCAGGCACTATACCAGTGATGGAAAGGGCTACATACTGACTATTCCTTTGGGCTATGCGGACGGTTTCTACCGTTCCAATACCGGGAAGGAAGTATTCGTGGAGAATGAACGCGGAATCATCGTCGGTAGCGTATGCATGGATCAGCTGATGATCCTTACCGAAAATCCTCACCCCGTCGGAACCAGAGTAGAACTGTTCGGCGAACACATCGATATCGCCAAACGTGCGGAAGACCTGCATACGATCACCTATGAACTGCTGACATCTCTGTCCGATCGTATCGCCAGAGTCTATGTCAGTGACGGAAAAGTCACTGAAATAATCGATCCTCGTTTCTAGTCGCAGCATTCACGGACAATACAGCAAAAAGTCATAGAAATATGACTTTTTTATTATGTTTCCCATTTTATTTAGGAATTCTAGTTTTTTCCGGGAATAACGATATAGAGGAGATACACATTGAAGAAGACGAAAACTGCAGTGTCTGGCACAATAAGACGATCTATTATGGTGAACCGCACTGTCAGGCTTATCAGACGGACTACATACATCACGATGCTCAATATCAGACGATCTACCACGACCCCGAGTACAGGATCGTTCATCACGAAGGAAGAACATACGAAAAACGGGTCTGGGTAGAAGAATAAAAAAGGATATCGTTACCGATATCCTTTGTTTTGATTCTATTTCGAGGCAATGTATTCGTCTACCGCACTCTGCAGGATGTTGAATGGAAGCGGTCCGTTTTTCATCAGCGTTTCATGGTAACCGATATAGTCGAACCTGTCTCCCAAAACTGCCTGCGTGTTCTGGCACATGGTCATGAAGTTGGATTGTCCGATACCGTAGGAACAGTATACGCCCGGCATTTCGATCATGAAGCTGCGGATGTTTTCGGCAGTGCTTTCATCGAACTGGAACAGTCTGGACTCTTCTCCGAAATAATCGACGATGTCTTTTGCGGTCCAGCCGAAACAGTTGACTCCTAGATCGACGATCGAATAAAGCAGGAAATAGTAGGCATCCTCAAAGAACAGTGCCGATGCGGCATAGTCGTTGTTCATGCCGCTGAAACGGTATGCATAGTATTGCGCATTGACCGCCCATCCTTCCGTATAGCCGATAAAGCTGATGACGCTGCGGAAGTTATGCGGATGGCTCTTGTAATAGAAAACATGCTGGTAGAGATGTCCAGGAAAGCCTTCATGAGACAGCGTACCGTATGTTTCAAATCCTTCATCCATGTTGTTTGGATTGGTACGGATGATATTCTGATTGTAGTTGTCAACCGGTGACGGCCAGTAATAGGCGATGACTGTATCAGGAGCAGTATCCGGGTCCAGTTCTTCTACCGTATACTCGATGTCGCCCAGATCAGGATAATAAGCCGTCAGATTCGTTCTCAAGTATTCCAGACAGTCCTTACCTACCAGTGAAAGACTGCCGGTATTGTTCGTATACGCATCAGAGAATATCTCATAGGCTTTCTCGTCGTAATAGCAGCTTACATATTCAGCTTCCAGATAAGACAGGTTGTCCTTCAGTTCCTGCCATACTGTTTCCAGATTCTTATTGTTGCTTCCTTTCAGGATGTATGTCAGTTCAGCATAGTCTTTATCGATGTTGCTTAATACATAAGCGTCCATCTTCTTCTTCGTCTGATACTTGCCGATCTCGTCCTCGATTTTCTGATAAGCAGGGAGAACTTCGTTCAGAACGATTTCTTTGTTTTCGTTCTTGTACTCAGTCTTCTGTTCTTCAGAAAGGAAATTCACCAGATCTATTCTCTTGTCGAAAGAAACGATAAACTCGTTGTCTTCCGTTTTGTTCAAAACGCCTTCGCAGACGCTTATCGTATAGTTTACCCAAGGTTCAATCAGACCGTAGCCGTCTTTGCTCTGCTCGCTTGTATAAGTCAAGGCATCAGTCATGAAACGGTCAAAATCCTTCAGGCATGTCAGATAGTCGTCAACCGATTCCTGGTCATAGAAAGTATAGTCCGTAAAGTTGCTGATGATATTCTCTGCAAGGTTTCCACCCTCGTTGAACAGAAAATCATAGCGATAGTACTTCAAACTGGCAAGTGTCTCGTAGAGCGAATACTCAAGAGCCTCATAGTCATACTGCTGACGGTACGACAATTTATCGAAGTCAAAACCCTGCAGTTCTTTCAGCTGATCTTCCATGTACTGGTAGTTCTCTTCATCGAAAGCGTATTTCAGTTCTCCCAGATCTACCGGCGGTTTTTCGATGCCGAATTTGCTGTAATCGATGACATTGAAATGCATTGTCATGAAGTCGGCTTCCATGCCTTCCGCAAACACCTTATCCAGGAAAGCGTCGAATTCCGGATCATCCGTTGTCTGAGCGGGATTCTTCTTTCTGCTTTCATAAGTGCGGATCAGTTCCAGGTAATCCGTACCGGTATCGGCAGGAGTGGTCTTCTTGCCCCCCTTGCAGGCCGTACAGGTCGCCAGCAACATTGCCGTTAATAATACAATCAAGAATCTTTTCATAAAACTCACCTCATTGGATATTATAATATAAATATATGCTGGTTCCTAATATGAAGCTTAGAAAGATGATCGATTTCAAACCCGGCGATCTGGATATGGCGATGCTGGATCTTGATGTTGTCGTCTACTGCAAGGCTGTTCTTGTCTCGCTTTCTCAGGAAGACAACTACGGATTTATCCGTCATCTTTTCTCTGACGAAGATATTCCGTACTACTTCAGGAATTATGCCGATACGGTATTCTACGATTTCGATGGAAGACATACGGATCAGGAAAAGTTCATTACAATCTTTGAACTGTATTCCCTGTACAACTACGACAATACATCCGAGTATCTGAAAGATATTCTGAATTCATATACCCATGAAGCGGATGTACTGATTGATCTGTTTACCCATGACAGCAAGGCCTACCGTCTGTCCAATCTGGACGGTATCGTCAAGCTGGAAGAAATAGAATTCAAAAAAGCAGCCTAGCTGCTTTTTTAACTGTAATCGTTCTTGTCTTTCTTGCGGATCGATGGATGCGATGCCAGAATCTTTTTTACGCCATGCGGATGGGCAAATGCGATCTGCAGCACACCGGAATCGATGCCTACGACGATTCCTTCCCCATAGATCTTGTGAATCACGATATCTCCGTTGCGGTAGATCGTCTCTTCCGGTCTGTCTTTTCTTCTGTCCTGAATGATGTCTTCATCGAAGATCAGGGAATGTCCCGGTTTCGGTTTTTCATCGACATGATCGATATACTCTCCATCTATTTCATTAATGAATCTGGAAGGAAGCTTGGCCGACTGAATGACGTAGGAGAAACTGTTGGTCTCGGTCAGATACAGCAGCTTCTTGGCTCTGGTATAGGCGACATAAGCCAGTCGTCTTTCTTCTTCGATTCCCTTCTGCCCTTCTAGCATCGTCTTTTCCGACGGGAAGATTCCTTCTGACAGGCCGATCACAAAAACCACATCGAATTCCAGACCTTTTGCGGAATGCACCGTACACAGGCTCAAGGCATCGCTGACATCTTCCGATGCTCTATCGGTATACAAGGCAATCATCTGCAGATAATCATCCAGACTGGAATCTGGATAATCGAGGGAATACTGCTTGATGTCGTCCAGTAGAGACTTGATGTTTTCCAGGCGTTCCGTCTCGCTGTCTTTTTCCAGCATGGATCTGTAACCTGAATCGTCCAGAACTTCCTGCAGAAGCAGTTCCAGATCCATTGTTTTCATGTCTTCACGCCATTTTTCTACCATTCGGACAAACTGGTCAAAAGTATCCCTGTTCTTAGGATACAGACCCTGTCTGATAACCTCGTACATGCTGATACCCTTCTCGATCGCCATTGCCTGAATGGCATCCAGCGTCTTCTGCCCTATTCCTCTTCTTGGCGTATTGATGATACGGATAAAGGCCAGATCATCCGCTCTTGTTATCATTCTTAAGTAAGAAAGAATATCCTTGACTTCCATGCGTTCATAGAAACGCAGACCGCCGTAGATCACATAACTGATCCGGTTCTCGATCAGCACTTTTTCTATTTCTCTGGACAGATAGTTGGCTCTGTAGAGTACGGCCATGTCCTTGTAGTTGTATCCGTCGTGGTGGAGCTTGATAATCTGGCTTACCACATAGTTGGCCTCCGCAAGTTCAGACATGCAGGTCTTGTGAATGATCCTGCTCCCTTCTCCGTTCTTGGAGAAGAGTTCCTTCTCCACTCTGGCCTTGTTGTGTCTGATGACACTGTTGGCACCGGAAAGAATATTGTTGGTGGAACGATAGTTCTGATTCAGGATGATCGTTCTGGTATCAGGATAATCTTTGTCCATGTTGACGATAATGTTGATGTCTGCGCCTCTCCAGGTAAAGATCGTCTGATCCGGATCGCCTACGACATACAGATGATTGTGCACCTTTGCCAGCATCCTGATCAGTTTGTACTGTTCCTTATCGACATCCTGGAACTCATCTACATGAATGTAGTGGAATTTCTTCGACCACTTCTCCTGCAGCTGCGGATACAGTTCAAACATTCTGGTCGTAAACAGGATCAGATCGTCAAAGTCCAGTGCATAAAGCTGATGCAGCCTCTGATCGTAATAGGCATAGACTTTTGCCTTGTTGATGAGCCTGGTCTCGCCATAGGTGTATTCCATGGCTTTTTCCGGGGTAATGGACTGATACTTGTTGTCGGCAATGTAATCCAGAATACCGCCATACGGATATTCCTTTTTATCGATGCCTATTTCCCTGTAGGCTTCCTTCAGGATCTGCCTCTGATCATCCGCATCGATGACAGTAAAGTTCTTCGGATAGTTCAACGCTTCGATGTCTTCCGAAAGAATACGCATGCACAAAGAATGGATCGTCGAGATCCAGCATCCTGTTCCCTGATCCTGAAGCATCTCGTTAATTCTGTTTTTCATTTCTCTGGCAGCCTTGTTGGTAAAGGTAATAGCCAGAATATGATAAGGCTTGATTCCCTTCTGTTCAATCAGATAGGCAATGCGCATGGTTAAAACACGGGTCTTTCCCGATCCTGCTCCGGCAATGATCCGGATATGATCGGATTCGTCCGTTACGGCTGTTTTCTGATTTTCATTCAGCTGTGAGTATTTAACCATTCTTAATATTTCTGCGATTTTGCCAGATAGTAGTTTTTGTAGTTGACGTCGCCGGTCACGTCTTTAATCACATGGATGTATTCCGGCATCTTTACTTCGTTCTCGTCAGCGGGACTGTCGATGGAAAGAATCCCCTTGCTGCGGTCAAAATCGAAGATATCCAGTTTATAGAAGACGTCGTTGTAGATGAAAGAATGACGTTCCTTGTCCAGAATGTTCAGCTTTGGATCGATCTCAGGGAAGTAATCCCTGTACTGTCTCTCTGTCAGAACCTGATCAGTCTTGATCCGTTCATTCGTAGAAAGATAGTGCGCCTGAGAATAGCTGTACAGGACATCTCCGTCTTTCTCTCTTCTTCTGATCCTTCTTTCATAGTCGTCGTTGCTGAGAAGATAATGCTGCACGATGTGCGAGGTGGAGTAGTTGTCTTCCGCCATCATCTTCCGAATCACATCGTCATTCACATCGATCAGATACTTGTTGAAACGTTCTACCGGTTTCCCTTCGCCAAGATACTGCAGGACAGACTGTACCGCATTGATCATCTTGACTTCGAAATCCGTTTCATTGCCGATGATGACCCTGTTGGGATGATCCTTCCATGCATCCAGAGCCAGATCATCCATGACTCTCGCCTGTTCCACCGTCTCGTATCTGGCTGAATTGGTGGAGTAGTTGTATGCTTCTTCCTTGCCTTTGGCGCTGGTAACCAGATGAACAACCATGTCGTAACGGTCATTGATCTCTTCCGGAACCATGTCGAATTCTTCCAGAATATTTCTGAAGTCATCCATGCCGACATAGGCCATGTCATCCAATATGCCTCTGTCAATGAATATCAGAACCCTGTCTCCGGACATCTCTTGTGCCGCCCGATAACAGATTTCTTCTTTCTTCAGCTGAAGAGAGATGCAGTACTTCTGAAATTCGTACATGCCCAGTGTCGCAGGAGAGATTCCTCCGGAAATCAGATCGGTCGCCGATTCATGGTCGATGATGACCCGATAGCCTCTTTCCGCAAAGACCTGCTGGGCCCGGGATGTAAATGTCGTTTTTCCTGAACATGGTCCTCCGGTAAATACGATGCGTTTAATCGATTTCATATATCCTCCTCAGTTTATTATTCAGTTTGGCATAGATGTTTTCTCTGAACCATTTCTCGTTGGACATCTGCAGCGCTTCATCCAGTTTGAACCAGGCAACACCGCTGTTCTCATCTTCCTTTATTGAAAGGACGTCGTTTTCATCCGCTTCCAGCAGATAAGTCACGTTAAGATGCAGATGGGTCGGAACATACTCTCCCCTGCGGATATGGGAATCCACAGTAAGAATCTCCAAAGAAAAGATTTCATCCGAAACCGGTCTGACATTCTTTACTCCTGTCTCTTCCCTTACTTCTCTTAATGCGACATTCAGACAGTCCCTGTCTCCATCGCAGTGTCCGCCCAGCCAGGCCCAGGAATCGTAGATTCTGTGATAAGCCATCAGAACCTTATCTTTTGTGCCGTTTACGACCCATGCGGAAGCCGTCATGTGAGCCAGTTCGTTGCTGCGGTCGAAGGCATTCTCATACCTGTTTAAATAGTCCAGGATGTTCTTTCTGTCCTTTTCTTCCTGCAGATTATAGGGCTGGTAATTCTCTATCGCCTCAATGATATTCACATAATTATTTTACTACAAAGCATGCTAAAATTTAGGTATGATTACAAGCGATCAATTCAAAGATTACATCCTGCTGGATGCGGGCGATAAAGAGAAACTGGAAAGCTGGAAAGGCATTATTTTGAGAAGACCTGACCCGATGGCGATCTGGCCTAAGACAAGACCCGAACTATGGGAAAAGGCTGACGCGGAGTATCATCGTTCCAGCAGCGGCGGAGGACGCTGGGAGTATCATCATACCCTGCCGGAATCATGGAACGTCAGCTACAGAGATCTGCTGTTTAAGGTTTCTCCTACCGGCTTTAAACATACCGGTCTGTTCCCGGAACAGTGCGCCAACTGGGATCTGATCCATCAGATGGTATTAAAAAGAAAAGATGTCAAGGTGCTGAACCTTTTCGCCTATACAGGAGCAGCTACAATGGTCGCTTCAAAAGCCGGAGCGGTAGAAGTCGTTCATGTCGATGCTTCAAAAGGCATCAACGAATGGGCAAAGGAAAACATGCGGCTGTCTCACCTTGAAGATCATACGATCCGCTATATCGTCGATGATTCCTTGAAGTTTACGGCCAGAGAGATAAGAAGAGGCCATAAATACGACGGCATTATCATGGACCCGCCATCCTATGGCAGAGGTCCGGACAATGAGCTTTTCCGTTTCGAAGACAAGATCAATCCTTTGATCGAGAACTGTCTGGAGCTGCTAAGCGATGACCCGCTGTTCTTCATCATCAACACCTATACGACCGGTTATTCGCCAACGGTCATGTACAATACCTTAAAATCCCATGTTGCATTAAAAGGTCTTAAAGGAACCGTAGAGTCTGATGAGATCGGCATTCCTGTTTCTGACAGCGAATACATTCTTCCTTGCGGGCAGACGACCAGGTGGTATCGGTGAAAGTCCTGTATGAAGACAACCACCTTCTGGTAGTTGAAAAACCGGTGAATATACCGATGCAGAAAGACGCTTCCGAGGATGAAGATTTTTTAAGTATGACAAAGGCATATATTAAAGAGAAGTATCATAAACCCGGAGATGTCTACCTCGGTCTTGTGCATCGTCTTGACAGACCGGTTGGAGGCGTCTGCGTCTTTGCCAGAACATCCAAGGCAGCTTCCCGCTTAAGCGATCAGATCCGTACACATGTCTTTAAAAAGGAATATCTGGCGGTTGTAGAAAACGACGGTCTTCCTGACAGCGGGCATCTGGAAGATCTGCTTTACAAGGACAGCAAGACCAACATGGTCCGTGTCGATCCGAAAGGAAAACCGGCCGTTCTTGACTATGCGGTAATAAAAAGAAAAGGCGGACTCGCCTTATTGAAAATACAGCTGCAGACGGGAAGATCTCATCAGATCAGGGTACAGTTTTCATCCAGAAAGCATCCTTTATGGGGAGACCAGCGTTACAATCCCAACGCTTCCCCGGGGCAGCAGATCGCCCTGTGGTCTCATGCGATTGAATTCAACCATCCAACAACCGGTGAAACGTTAAGATTCACCTTAGAGACTGACAGATATCCGTTCGATATTTAGTTGTTTTTCTTATATACCAGAGAATCGTCGCCAAGAAACATTTCAATCGCCTGATTGAATTTTTCTTTACTCTCGATGTCGGAGTATGCACCGGCAAAAACGCCTTTCTCGACAAATACGGCGGAAGGATAGGCGATCAGACCGAAACGGAAGAAGTCGTCCGGCATGAATCCGAGTATGGAAACGACAGGACAGTGAAAACCGGTTTTCATGTTCTTTAAGGCTGCCGAAGAAGATTCCGCACCTTCAATCAGAACCACGATATACTTCACGGAATTATTGGAGTCGATCAGTTCATTGATAAAGCCGACTTTCTCCGTCTCGCTGTTGTCTCTTAAAAATGTGTATATCAGAACCAGTTCTTCCTGTCTGTACGGTGTAAAGTCGCCGATATCGCTGATGTAGATCTCGCCGGCAGATCCGCCTGTCTTACTGAAATCCAGAGGATTGCCTATCAGCTGATAAGTCAGTTCTTCCGTATATCCGTCATGATCCAGTTCCGTGATCTTCTCCCGGTTTTCAACGCTTAAAGAATTCTTGACTTCCTCCAGAGAACGGTTAAGACTAAGCAGCTCTCTTCCTTGCGCATCTACAAGTTCTTCTTTTTTGATCGGATCAATAAAACCGATCCGATTGATCCTGGCAAATGTATCGGGATCCGTTTCCCCTTCGGCGCAGAAGCTGACCTTCCCGTTCTTGAAACAGACCAAAGTCGGATACTTCTCGACTTTCAGATAATCCTTGATGTAATCCTTGATCCCCTCATCTCTATCAACGATGCAGATGTCTTCCGGTATCTTCTGATACAGTTCGTGATAAAGGCTCTTGATTTCCGAAGCTGTACCGACATTGAAATATTGGACAAACAAGGCATCCGTCTCATCCAGCAAATCATCGATCATCTCAATCTGACGGTGACAGTGCTCGCACTCCACGGAAACGATCTGCAGAATGACGTTTTCGTGCTGATTCAAGTCGTACGCGTTTCCTTCAATATCCGTGATCTGCCTGTCGTAAATATCTTTAAACAGCATTTCAAACTGATAGTTCCTGTAGTCGAAACCGTTGTTTGCTTCCTTAAGCCTTCCCTGAAGAGAAACGTCTGCCTGCGCAAAAATAAAAACATCTCTCACAGGATCGATGTATTCATCTTTTACCGGTTCTGTATTTTCCTTCGCACAGGCAGCCAGCAGGACAATCAGTAAAACGGTCAGGAGTTTCTTCATCATTTCTTTTTCAGTAAAGCAAAAATCTCTTCTTTTCTGGCTTCCATGTCGGATTTTCCCAGTTCAAAAAGCTCATCCAGTTCTTCCTTACTGCCGCCAAGTCTGGTCACCTTGGAGCTTCTGCTAGGGAAAACGTAGACAGCTTCTTTTTTATCTACCAGATCCTTGATCAAAGAGATCTGTTTCTGATAGTTCAGATGTCTGATTCGATAGTCTTCCGAAATATTCAGACACTGCGGATAGGTCATCTTCATCAGCTGGACAATAGCCGCCTTCGCCGGTTTTCGCTTGAAATCTCCCGGTTTCGTGGTAATGATCAGGTTTCTGTTGCATCCGTCTTCTACCGACTGAACGATCGGGATCATGTCCGTGATGCCTCCGTCCAGCAGTTCTTTTCCGTTTTCCTTGATGATCTTGCCAATGATCGGCAGCGAAGTGGAAGCCTCCAGCTGCTTTAAACTCATTTCCTGTATCGGATGATACTCCGTCTTCCCGATACCGAGATCATACAGACCGACATAAGCTTTGGTTCTGCATTTCTTTAAAGGGGCAATATCAAAGCCTCTTTCTTCTACCATGATGCGATCAAAAAGGAAGTCGTAGTCTACGATCCTGCCGCAGCGAAGAAGAGGTTTCAGACCTATGATACGCTTATCGGTGATTCCTTCTACCGAATAATCATATAAATTTTGTTTTGACTTCATCAGATAATTGGCAAGCCATACCGCACCCGTAGAAATGCCATACGCATGATCGAATTCGATTCCCTGATCGATCAGCCAGGTCAGTGCGCCGGCCGTATAGGCACCGCGTAATCCGCCGCCTTCCAGTACCAGTGAAGTCTTAATCTTATTCATAACCTCATTTTATTCTTTATGTTTTTTTTGTGCAATAATAGAGACATGAGAAAAAACAGCTTCCGTATTTACATGAATGCACCGATTACCATCGGTTTTGCGGCAATATGTATCCTGGCTTTATGCCTGTCCTATCTGACTGACGATAAGTCGACAGCTCTGATCTTTTCGACTTATCATTCATCCCTTCTGGATCCTTTGACCTACATCAGACTGATCTGCCACGTCTTCGGACACGTCAGTATCAATCATCTTGTTTCCAACATGCTTTACATCCTGCTTCTCGGGCCGATGCTGGAAGAAAAATATCACGATAGACTGATTACCGTCATCCTGTTTACGGCTCTGGTTACAGGTATCATCCACAACATCGTACAGCCTAACGTCATGCTTCTGGGAGCCAGCGGAGTCGTCTTTGCCTTTATCCTTCTGGCATCCATTACAGGAAGAGAAAACGGCATCCCGGTCACGCTGATCCTGGTTGCCATCCTTTGGCTTGGTCAGGAATTCTACGGCATGACTGCCAGAGACAACGTTTCCCAGATTACCCATATCATCGGCGGACTCTCCGGAGCCATTCTGGGCATGATATTCAAAAAGAGATAAAAAACCTATTACTTGCGGTAATACCGGTAATAGGCTTCGTCTTTATCTTCATCGATCTGAACAGTTTCTTCGTATAGATAGAAACTGTTTTTCTGATAGAGCTCCCTGAATTCATCTGGATCCAAAGAAAACCTCGTTCCGTTCTCATAACAGCTGATCCTTTCTTCGCGCAGTACAAAACGGTTCGTTCCGTTTTCCGTAAGGATCTCCCCTTCTTTCAGATAAGCCATAGCTTCATTGATGTCTCTTAGCTTCTGCATACAGTGCTATTATAAACATCTTTTATGAAAAAAACGATAAGTATTATAATGGTGGCATGAAAAACAGGAAGAACGGAAAAAAGATCGCGCTGGGCATTGCGGCAGGGCTGACCTCCCTGAGCGTTCTGGTAGGAAGCGTTTTTGATTCCTCCGCGGATCTTCTGGAAGAAACGCCTCGGAATCCTAAGACTGTAACGAAGATTACAAAGGATCTTTCGAGTATTTCTCTGCAGAAAAAGGGACTGAAGCAGAAAGCCATAGCATATTTGAGAAGCGTGATCTACAGGATTCCCGTTAAGGCAAGAGCCGTTCTTTTCGCTCCTTTGTGGCTGCTTGGCAACATCGTCCTTATGGCGGCTGAAACGTTATACAAAACTCTGCTGGCGCCGATCGGCAGCCTGATCCTGGGATTTGTCCTGCAGACACTGCTGCTGCTTGGAATCATCGGGATCTGCATCAAGATCCTGTTCCCGAATCTGCCTTGGTCAAAGATCTTCAGCAGGAAACTGATCGTGCTGGTCATTGCCGGAAGCCTGTTCATGTGCGCCTGCGACTTGCTGATGCCTATGATCTGGGAAAAATATGTCCTTTACCGCAGACTTTCCAGACTGATCATCGGCCTGATCGTCATCCTGATCATTCTCAGCCCTTTCATCAGGAAGAAGCTGAAGAACCGCATCAGCTATGAAGCACGCTGCGATGACGAGACATTCCAACTGAACTAAAAAATGCCGCTAATCGGCATTTTCTTATAGATTGATCCTGTAACGGAAGATGTATTTCGTTTTTTCTCCCTGCAGGTACAGATAATGGTTTTTCGGGACCTCTACCAGTTCGATCAGTTCTCCGTTCAGTTTCTTCAGTGTCTTGTAGGAAGCTTTGTTCTCCGGAGAACAGGTGATGATCAGCTCGTTCATGTCGAATTCCTTCTTGGCGATCAGAAACAGAAGCCGGCAGGCATAATAGGCATAATGATTTCCCCTGTAGGACGGAAGAATGTTATAGCCGATATTGCCGTAGTAGTACATGTCTCCTTCGATAGACAGACGCAGATCCGTTGTTCCTACTTTCTCCTTGTCGGAATGTCTTAAAATGTCGTAGTAAACCGCAGGTACGCCGTCATAAGCCGTCCTCTCGCTTACCCGATATCTTTCCTTCAGATCGACCACAGGTCCTTCATAGACCTTTCTGTTCCGAAATAGACCAAACAGATTCATCATTCAAATTATAGCACCAGAAAAGCCTTCTGTTAGGAAGGCTTCTTTCATTATTCGGCGCGGAGGAATTCAACGATTTCCTTGTCCGCTTTCGCCTTAACGTCAATCGTATCGCCGATCTCAATGAAGGATGCGTACAGATCGCCGTTGGAGAGATCGTACCAGTAGATCTCGTTTTTGTCATTCATATACAGGATCACGGTATTTCCGTCTTTTACATAAGACTGCAGGCCCACGACTTCAAAACTGACGGTTTCTGTTTCTGTATCTTTTCGGGTTTCGCCGATCAGTTTCAGATAATTGTCGTAGGCTTCCTGAACCGTAGCGCCGGTTGCGGCTGTCTGATAGTTTTCATAGCTGACAAACGCGTAATTCTTGATCAGATTCGCGCCGTCGACCAGACCCATGAAATAGGTAGGTCTTCCTTTGACGGAAACCATGCTAGGGAAGATGGCCGTATAGTGATATTGCTGTACAGCGCCCTCCGCACTGCTGCGTGCCGAATACTCTTCCGCACCCGCTCTTCTGATATAGGATATTTCGCCGTTGCGCAGATCGATATAGGCAAATCCGACATTGGATTCATCCTTGCCTACACTGGTAACGCCCGTATAGATCCAGACGTTGTTGTTGAACTGGACATAGGCATAATCATCCGTAAACTCTACAACACCCTTCTTGGACCAGTTGAACAGACCGTTCTCGTATCTCTTGCTTTGCGAGAACTGCCTGTAGACGACGGAAACAGGATAGACATTATCGACCCATGCAGGAACGGATTCGACATCATAGTATTGCGCATTTCCGTTGAATGGATCTACAACGTACACACCCCTGATATCTTCCGTCTTGTCCAGCCAGGTCATGCTGTATACAGGAACGATCCAGTACGGTTGATAGCTGTCATCCAGTTCAAACTTAGCCGTTCCCAGCAGAGCCGTCGGATCTTTGAAGAACAGATGACGATAGAGATTATGCCCGAAATAGGCAGAAGTCATGTATTTCATGCCTTCTGTTCTTACCAGTCTGGCATCTCCGCTTTCACAGTCTACCATAATGTAACCAGGCGTGGTTCCCGTAGCCATGTATTTCAGGAAACTGCCGAAATCGATCGGAGTGACTCTATATAGCGTACCGTTCACGCTGATCTGTACCCAGTCGTTCCCTACCGCGTATTGCGATACTTCATCAGAGCCCAGGGTTCCGAATACTCTGTCTCCCAGCTGTTCAGCCGTATTCTTGTCGACAAGCTGAACCTGCGTCTGGTCGAATTCCGGAATCGTCTCAAAATCGATTTCCTTAATGACAGACTGATTCTTGTAGTTCTTTAAGCCGCCCGTATACGGTCCGCCGATGATTGCTCCAATGAGCAGCACGACAGCCATGGCAACGGCTGCATAGACAAGCGGTTCTATACGGACTTCCTTGTTCCTTCCTTTTCTCAGCCTAATAAACAGCAGGATCAGCAGGATCAGCAGGATGCCAAGCTCAAAGATAAAGCCGAAAGAGTGAAAATTGAATGGAACAAACAGCAGATACTGAAAGAAAAACAGTACTGCGGCAATCGATAGAATTATGATCAGGTTGATTAATCTATTTAGAAATTTCATGCTCATCTACTCCTTTCTTAATATGCTTAGATTCAGGTTGATTTCCTTCAGACATGCTCCACTGATAAAAGCGTATACCATGACTTTCAAGGCCGGAAGCAGTCTGTCTTTACAGCTGCTGTTCTCGTTTTCCAGAATCGTCTCTATCGTCCCGGTGATGTATTCATCGCTGAGATGCTTTGTCTCCAGATTCCTGATAGACTTGCAGAAATAATCGTAAAGTCTTGACTCCGATACGATATCGTCAGATTCGTCATCCGCATCGCCGTTGATCAGCTTCATCAGCTCACCGATCTCTTCGATGTTCATGCATTCACGTAAAGCCGAGATCAGCAGTATCCTGGAAAGATGTCTTTCATAGTATTTCTTGTTGTCCGGATGAGGAACAAAGCCTCTTTTGACCCAGTTCTGAATGGTGGAAGTCTGTAAACCGGTGATGGAACAGACCTGTCCAAGCGAAAGACCTCCGGTAATCTCGATCATCGGTCTGAAGACCGAAAATGCATCATCGCTTTCCGTATAGGCAATATTGGTTCCGGGAATCATTTTGGTAAGCATATGTTACTCTCCTTTAATTATGGGATGCCGATGAATGGGAAGAAGAAGCTGCAGAACTTGCGGCAACATCCTTGTCGAACTGGTTGATCGCCAGCACAAGCAGGATGATCAGAACTTCATTCTCTTCGTCGTAGATATCGATGTAGAATCTCTGCGTAAAGCGGAAGATTTCCTGATCAACCTGAGCTATCATTTCATCGTTCTCATCGTAGATCTGATAATGCCAGCTGAAGAAATCGCCTTTGATCTTCCAGCCAAGTCTTTCAAGCTCCAGTTCGCTGCGGAAGAAGGTAAACTTCTGGTCCAGAGAATCAACAAGCTCGTCATTGAAATAAATATCGTAGTTCCTTAAAAACCAGGTAAAATTCTTTTTTACATATCCGAGCAGGAAGTCTTCCCTGTACAGATTGATCTGAGGAAAAAACAGAGTCGAATTCTCGTAAGTGTATGCGACATCGCCATCTTCGTCATAAAGCTGACCGTCCGCATACAGGAAACGGAAATTCTCTTTCAGATAGTATTTCATCTTCTTTCCCTCCTTTAAAAATAGAATCTTCTATATATCCTGTATCTTCTTCCTGTAAAAGCTCTGAAAAGCAGATACATCAGGCCAAGCGGGCTCAGATAGAAGCACATTTTAATCATGAAACCGATGAAACCGAAAATCATCTCCAAGAACAAAATACCGATAAAGATAACAAATAACATCATCATATCCATATCCTCCTCTCATTTCGGGATCATGCAATCACATATTTATGATCCCAATGAACTGCATAATAGTTCGTATTATTCAATTCATACCTTTCTTATGGTAATTTGATTATATCAGAGGTTCATATGACTGTCAATAGATAAAATAAAAAAATCATAAGATTTCTTCTATTCCTTTTCTGATCTGTTCAAACACTTCGTCAAAACGATCTGTATACCACGGATCTTCTATTTCCTGTCCTGTTAGCATTCTGACTTTACGATCGTAATCATCAACGATCCAGCGCATCGTACGCAGGTTTTCGTGGTCCATGACGTAAATCTCATCAAATGAATCATAATCCTCCTGCGTAATGACTTTTGCCTGATGTCTGTCATATGCGATCCCGTGACGATCCAGACATTGTTTTGCGGAATAATAGATATCCCTTCCTTCATCTTCATGCGAAACGGCCCGCGATTCACAACGGATCTCAGGCGCCATGCTTTTCATGATGTATTCTGCCATCACGCTCCTGCAGACATTGCCATGGCAGACAAACAGAACGCTTCTTTCTTTCATATCTCCCATTCTTTTTTAATTATACCAGTCAGGAATATAATAATAATATGAACAGCTATGATACATATTATCCGCGTCCTTTACTGAAAAGAGATTCATTCTTTTCATTAAACGGCAGCTGGAAACTGAACGGTCGCGATATTTTAGTTCCGTTTTCTCCGGAGTCGGAACTTTCCGGTTATCAGGGCAGTCTTGAAGGAATGGAGTATCTAAAAGAATTCGTTCTGCCGAAAGGGTTTTTCCAACCCGACGACAAGGTGATTCTTCATTTTGGAGCCGTAGATCAGATCTGCGACGTCTATCTGAACGACTCTTTCCTCATTCATCACGAAGGAGGCTATTTGCCTTTTCAGGCCGACATCACTTCTTTTCTGAAAGACAAGAATACCCTGAAAGTCCTGGCCAAGGACGATCTGGATTACTTCTATCCATATGGCAAGCAATGCAGAAACCCGAAAGGAATGTGGTATACCCCTGTATCGGGCATCTGGCAGTCCGTCTGGATCGAAGCCTGTCCTAAAAAAGGCATCGACGCTCTGCAGATCGTGACCGATGCGCATACGGTGAACTTTCATATCGAATCGGAAGCGGAAAGCTTTCATATCGGCTTTGAGGGATTCTCAAAGTCTTTCCATCAGAAAGACATATCAATACAGATCGAAGATCCCCATCCTTGGTCACCTGAAGATCCATATCTCTACAATGTAACGATCAGTACGGATAACGATCAGATCGAAAGCTATTTCGCCCTTAAAGAGTTAAGAACGGAAACAATCAACGGATATCCCTGCCTTCTGCTGAATGATAAACCGCTTTTCATCAACGGCCTGCTGGATCAGGGATACTTCGAAAAAGGCATCTATACCCCGGAGAAACCGGAAGACTACGAGACTGATATCTTAAATATCAAGAAACTGGGCTTCAACTGCCTCAGAAAACACATCAAAGTCGAGCCGGAAGCGTTCTATTACTATTGCGATAAACACGGCATTCTGGTCATTCAGGACATGGTGAACTCCGGAAAATACAGCTTCTTTCAAGACACCGTCTTGCCGACGCTTGGCCTTCAGAAACTGAAGTTTCCTTTCAGGGATCCAAAGAGATATGAGTTTTTTCTACAGCATTCCAAGGAAACGATCGCTCATCTGAAATCCCATCCTTGTATCATTGCCTACACCATCTACAACGAAGGCTGGGGCCAGCAGAACGACATCGATGCCTACAGACAGCTGAAGAAGTGCGACCCGAAACGCTTTTTCGATACGGCTTCCGGATGGTTCTATCCCAAGGAATCGGACTTCGATTCCTACCATATCTATTTCCGCAATGAAGTTCTAAAAGGCGGAAAGAAGCTTCTGCTTCTTTCAGAATGCGGCGGTTTCATCAGAGACATAGCCGGACACAAGTCGGATAAAGGCAGCCGCTGGGGTTACGGTTCAACCGGTTCGGAAGAGGAACTGACAGCCAGGATCCTGGAAATGTACGAAAAGATGTATCTTCCTTCCATTCAAAACGGTTTATGCGGAGCCATCATGACCCAGATCAGCGATGTCGAAGGAGAAATCAACGGACTGTTCACCTTTGACAGAAAGGTATGTAAAGTAAATCAAGAAAAAATCCTGAAAGCCAATCAGAACCTTCAGGATACTTATCAGAAGAAATACATGAATTAGACTATTCGCTTAAGGAACAGGCGTTCTCGCAGTCGCTGATCTCGCTTACGGAATCGGAACGGAATACTTCTATATCGGCATATTCCGAGAACCAGGTCGTCAGAGCTTCCAGAGAACGGTAGATCGGAAGATCTTCATCGCTCTGAGGATCCAGATAAGCCAGAACTTCTCCATCCTGATAGATAAACATGGATGGCGTATAGGTGATTCTCTGCGATACGGAATTTTCATCATGGAACAAAACCGTAAGATCTACGGCATAAATGTCGATCTGCTGTGTTTCGGAGAATTCTTTGACGATCGGATAGAAAGACGCACAGGAAGCGCAGCCCGGCAGATAGACATACAGGGCAAAGGTTTTCTTCTCTTCTTCCAGCTGTTTCAGTTCATCGGCACTCTGCAGTACGGTGAAATCGTCTTCTACAGATGTTTTTTTCTGATCGGAAGAAGAACCAGAAACAGGCGTCAGCAAAGTGAAATCGATGTCATGATAATCCACACCGGAAAAATCATAGTATACCTCGCCGTCTTCTTCATAAGAAGTTGTAACGCCGTTCTTGCCCTGATAATACCAGTAACCTCCGGTATTGTAGATCTTGTCGCCGTCCCATCCTAAAGCCACCAGCAGCTGCTTGGTCATGCCGGCATAACCGCCGCCTCCGCACATCAGGAAGATATATTTGTCTTTCGGGAACAGACTCTCCAGGATATGCATGGATTCCCGGTAATTGGCTGTATAGCCTTCTTCACTGTGAGTAAAGAGCGTTTCTCCTTTATAAGGCTCTCCTACCGCTTCCGGCAGACCTTCCACATTGCATAAATAAGGATAAGGAACAACTTCAAAACCCTTCACATAACCGCTCAGATACGAATCCCCGCCGATTGCCGCATAATCCGCTTCATCCTTCAGCATTCTCATGTCGCGATAGACGGAATCCTCTCTGTTCAGATACTTGTCGATCGTACTCTCGTTGATGTTTTTATCGATGCCCAGCTCCCCTCTCATTCCGGAATCTAGTTCCGGTAAAGGAAGACTGTCAGGCTGACATGCGCTCAGACTTAAAGACAGCACTAACGTCAGAAATACACATATATGTTTTTTCATAATTCCATATTATAACCCAAAAGTGAATTTTATCTGAATTAATTGCATCAAAAAAGCCTGCATCCGCAGGCTTATAGTTTATTCGATCTTTCCGACAACACTCTCTCTTGTGACGTCTCCTTCACGGACCAGCGTCACGTTCTTCCCGTTGGCGTTGGTGATGATCAGCATCGTACTCATGTCGTATTTCTCTTGCAAGGCATTGAAATTGACGGTAACGATCGGATCTCCGGCATCGACATGATCGCCCTGTTTCTTGTTCAAGATCTTGAAACCTTCACCTTTGCTGTTGACTGTATCGATGCCGATATGAACAAGCACTTCAACACCGTCTTCCGTTGTAACGCCGAAAGCGTGTCCGGTCGGGAAGATAACGGTCAATGTACCGTTAACCGGTGAAAAAACCGTTACATCTCTTCCGCTGAACTGGAAAGCGATACTGTCACCAAGCATCTTTTCCGCAAACATCGGATCGGATACGGATTCGATCGGAATCAGCTTTCCGTCACCTAAAGAAGTGATTTCGCTGTTGTCTTTGTTCAGAGGTTCAAAAACTTCCTTTTTCTTAAATAAATTAAACATAAAACACCCTTTCTATTGAAATGATCTGATGATTCTATCTGATCATATTATCTCATAATCGATATAATTTAGAAAAGATATCGTCAGCCTGTTCCAATAAAGAAAGGAAGCAGAGAAAAATGCTTCCTTGATTCGCATTAAGATGGCTGATCAGGTTAATGCTGTCCTTTCATATATGCTTCAATTTCATCCGGATCTTTCATGATCTCCTGTGAAAGCACTTCTGCACCTTCTTGCGTTATCAGCAGATCGTCTTCGATCCTGATGCCGATGCCTTCTTCGGTAATATAGAGTCCCGGCTCATTGGTAATGACGTTGCCTGCTTCCAGAACCGCACCAAGACCGCCGTCGCAGTCGTGCGTATCCAGACCAAGATGATGGCCACAGGAATGGAAATAGTATTCCGATACGTCTTCATTCAGACCGTGTTTCGGGAGTTCTTCCTTGTAATAATCGATAACCATCTGATTCAGATCTCTCATTCTGACGCCCGGTCTGGCGTTTTCTTCTACGATCTTCTGCGCATTCAGAACGATCTCGTAGAGTTCTCTTTGCCTTGGAGTAAAGCTTCTGTTGACCGGGAAGGTTCTGGAAATGTCCGCGTTGTAATACTCGCATGTAGCGCCCAGATCGCAAAGGAAGAGTTCTCCATCCCCCATCAGCTGATCGTTGTCGCTGTAGTGAAGCACAGTAGCCCGCTTGCCGCTGGCCGCGATCGTCTTGAATGCCGTTTTCCTGCATAAAGACTGTTTCAGAACGAAATCAAACACCGCTTCCATCTGCATCTCGTAGATGCCGGGACGGGATGCCCGCATCATCTGCTGAATGCCTAGATTCGTCACATGGATCGCATTGCGGATGCAGTTGATCTCGTATTCGTCCTTTACCAGACGCAGATGTGTCAGGACAGGATAGATGTCCTTCATGATCAGATACGGATACTTTTCTTTCAGTTTTTCGGCGTAGACATGAGCAGGCGTTTTTGCCTGATCCATGCTGTAGTGCCAGAAATCGAAACAGAAACGGAATGTACTGTCTTTTCTGCTTCTGTTCATGATGGAAGCGACGATGTCATCCAGACTGGAAACATCCTCCACATCCTCGATCCCGGAGATCTGCGAAGCCTCTTCTTTCGACATTCTGCCGCCGACCCATCTTGCCAGTCTCTCGTCGTAAGGAAGAACAAACAGCATCTCCCTGACTGTTCCGTCCATCGTATACATCAGCAGCACCATGTCTTCCCGATCCAGACCGGTCAGATAATAGAAGTTCCGGTTGACGGAAAAATCATAGGCTTCGTCCTCGGAACGCATAGGTGCCTTTCCGGAGAACAGCATCACTGCGGCATTGGTCTGCAGCGACTTCATCACTCTCTCTCTTCTGCTAGAATATTGATTCATCTACTTTTCCCTTCTCTCTATATGTGACTTTAACGATCTCGTGTGTATCGATACACTCTTTTATCAGACTTTCATAATCAAAGCGTTCCTCGTAATGCAGACACCTGTCTTCCTTCGGCTTTGTGACCGGATTCTTCGGATCGAAGATGGTGCAGCAGTCTTCGAATGGAAGAATGCTGGTCTCATAGGTGTCGATCCTTTTGGCGATATCGATGATCTCCAGTTTATCCATCATTGCCAAAGGTCTAAGGATCAAAGTATCGGCAACCTTGCCGATCACGGAAATGGATTCAGGGGTCTGCGATGCGACCTGTCCGATCGACTCTCCGTTGGTGATGACACCGATCTTTCTTTCCCTGCAGATGCAATCGGCGATCCGATACATCATTCTGCGCATGATCGTAATGCAGTAAGGTTCATCGACATTCTTGTATATGGCAAGCTGCAGCCTGGTGAACGGAATGACATGAACATTGATCTCTTCCTGAGATACGGAGAGCTTTCTGACCAGAGTCAGTACCTTCTCCAGAGCCTGTCTGGAAGTGTACGGTTCTGATGCAAAGTGAATGCATTCGATCTTCAGGCCTCTTTTCATCGTCAGATAAGCCGCAACCGGAGAATCGATGCCGCCCGACATCATTACCATGGCAGTGCCGTTGATTCCGGTCGGATAGCCTCCCGGACCTTTTACCTTCTCATCCATGACATAGATAAAATCTCTGTCTACGGAAACATACAGCATCAGCTGAGGTTCGTGAACATCGACAGTCAATTCCGTATTGTGCAGGATATTTCCGGCAACCGCTCTATTAATGTCGTCGGAACGGTACGGAAAAGACTTGTCGTGTCTTTTGGTGGCAACTTTAAAGGTCTTAATGCCGCTGTTTTTCTGCGCCAGCAGCAGCGTTGTTTTCTTGACTTCATCCAGATCCTTGTTTACTCTTACCGCTCCGGCAAAATAGCTGTAACCGAAAACATCCTTCAGATCTTTCCGGATGGATTCATAGTCTTCTCCGTTGAGTTTAATGAAAAGACCGTCATGCAGCATGTTATAAGTCAGCTGCGGATAATCCTGCAGTCTTCTGCGGATGTTCTGCGTCAGCTGTCTGGTGAATTCCTTACGGTTCTTTCCTTTGGTAGAAAGTTCACCATAGCGGACAACGATATGATCATATAGCAATTCCGGCATACTGTTCGATGATCTCCTTCAGGCAGTCGATAAAATACTGTATTTCTTCTTCGTTATTGGTATAGTCAAATGATACTCTGATTGCATGGTCTTCGTCGATATGCATGCTTCTTAGAGTTCTGTTGGGTTCGTTCTCTCTTGACCCGCAGGTCGACTTGGATGATACCATGATTCCTTTTGCGTTCAAAGCATTCAGCAGAACTTCGGAAGGAATAGGCGTAGAGATGTTGACTAAAGATATCAGACCGCCTTCATAGTTGATTTCCGCAATGTCTTTCAGACCTTCCGTCAGAATATCATGCAGACGGAGAAGATGGTCATGATATTTTTCTTTGTTTTCCAAGGCGATCCTTAGGGTTTTGGCCAGGACGATATTCGTTAAGGCATTGGATGTTCCTCCTCTTAAGGAGAATTCCTGCTGACCGCCGGAAATGATCGGAAGCAGTTCGATGTATTCCTTCTTGATCAGGGCTCCGCTTCCTTTCAGCCCATGGATCTTATGAGCCGAGAATGACGCCATGTCTACCTGATGCAGGTCCAGATCGATCTTTCCTAAAGCCTGAGTGATGTCGCAATGGAAACAGGACCCGCGGTGTTTCTTGACGGCTTGGGCGATTGCGGCTATGTCGTTGACAGCGCCGATCTCGTTGTTTACGGCCATGATCGAAACCAGTGCCGTATCCTCGCGTAATGCGGAAGAAACCTGTTCAGGTGTGATGTGTCCCCATTCGTCCGGATAAAGATAAGTAACCTTATATCCAAAATCTTCTTCCAGCTGTTTGAAAGAGTTGTATACGGAAGAGTGTTCATAGATGGAAGTGATCAGATGCTTCTTCTCAGGATGCCTGAAACAGTATCCTTTGATCGCCAGAGAGTTGGCTTCCGAAGCGCCGGATGTAAAGATCAGTTCGTTTTTTCTTAATCCTAAAAGCGAACACAGGACTTCCCTGGATTTCTCTTGCATATCATAAATAACGACGCCATCGTCGTATAATGCGTCGCTATTGCAGTAATAGTCATCCAGCAGTTTCTTGTAGGTTTCCTTCACTTCGGGGTGAAGAGAAGTCGTAGAAACCGCATCCAAATATACTTTCATCAGGTATTCTCCATGATCCTCTCGTCGGCATTCTCCGGGAACAGCGTTTCCATGCAGGTGATGGCCGTCTTGAGAGCCTTGGTATACTCGCCGTTAAGATACTGGAACTCCGCCTTGGAGAGCTCTCTGTCGATCTCCGGATAGGTGGAACGGTACTTGTTTCCGAATACGATGGCATTTTCTACCATGATGCTCATGCCGATGATGTTGTTGATGTTGTTATAGAAACGGTAAATGAAATCGATCGCCTCATTGAGCAGACCGTTCAGCTCTTCGATATTGATCGGAATCTGGGACGTCATCTCTCTTAACCGCTGAATGTATTCGCGGGATTTCTTGAGATCCTCCTTGTAGGAATCGTCGATCGTCGGAAGAGAATACTCCGCGAGTTTTGTCTCAACTTCAGAAACGACCAGCTGAAGCTTGGTCAGCTGACTCAGAGCTCTGGTCTCGCCATCGGTCGTTCTGTCGATCATCGTCTTGTAGGAATACAGGGACTTCATGTCTGTTTCCACATCGCCGCTGAGTTTCTCCGCCTCTTCCAGAAGCTGAGAAGCCGGCTTGATGCAGCTGCCCAGATCGGCACTGATTTCTTCATATTCTTTCTTGTACTTCTCGATGCTGTCTCTTTTCTGTTTGAGGAATTCTTTCAGATCTTCCAGACCGAAACGGGCAGAATCCTTGTCATAGGCGATACGGACATAGTTCTCGACTTTTTCCATGTCCATGATATGTTCATAAGCCTTGTCGTTGGTTTCTCTGGCCAACTTAAAGGAGCGGTTCTCCGCGGCAAGGCTCTCGTTGAGTTCATTCAGTATGTTTTTAGAATTCTCGGTATCATCCTTGACGCCTTCAATCTGTGCCAGCATGATGTTCTTCAGATCGGCATTCAGATTGTCTTCGATCTGTTTCAGTCTGTTGTCGATGTCCAGATGATCGATATAGACGCCTCTTTGTCTGGTTAGAGCAGTTTCTCTTCTGGTCTCATCCAGCATCAGAGGCAAGACACCTTTCACATCCTTGATCAGTTTCGGTACGGCATTGGCACTGATCTTGATCTCTTCCAGCATCGCTTCGATCTTTTCCAGATCGATCTGGGCGGAACCGTAGTCCGAAGCGTACATCGCTTCTTCAGAAGACGAGAAAAGCTTCTCGCATTCTTCCAGTTTCCCTACAAAACCGTCATAGGAAATGGAAAGCAGCTGGGAATTCTTGTTGATTGTGGTCTTTACGACACGGTATTTTTCTTTCAGTTTTGAGGAGTATTCCCTTTGTTCGTTCTCTTTCTTGGAGAATTCTTCGAGGAACTCGTCGATCTTCTTGACTTCCTTTTCGCAGTCGTCCATGTTTTCGGATGCGATCAGCAGCGATTCCAGAGCCTCCTTACGGCTCCTGACATCCAACCCATCCTCGACATCGTTCAGAAGATCCTGAACCTGAGAGATGTGTTTCTCCACATCCTCGTAGCGGGTATAGTATTCCTGAACGGAAGCAGCCGTTTCCTCGTTGCGCTTAGCCATGGTCTGGGCCTTGTTCAGCTTGAACGCCAGAGGTACGGTCTTGATCGCATTAAAACGTACGTAAAGATCATCCAGCTGTTTTTTCAGTTTCTTCTTCTGGGATCTTTTTACGGCAATGATTATGGCAACCAGCAGGATCAGCGCAGCGGCTGCACCGGCTATTATGTATATCGTTTTCTTGTCCATACAGGTTCATTTTACTATTAAAACAGGCATTTTTCAATTGACTTATAGGGTTTGATTTGGGATAATAATGGAGCACATAAATTTATAGCAGCATGTAAAGTTATCGGCCATGCGTCCGTACCGGATGGAGATCAGTAGTTCAGCGCTATGAACGAAAATCGAATACGGACACACCCGGTAATGATTTACACCTGTACTTACTTAAGGAGGAGAAAACTTATGGCAAGAAACACAGGTCCTACTTGGAGAATCTCCAGACGTCTGAACTTCTCGGTTCTTGAAACCGGTGAAGAACTGACTAAGAGACCTTACATTCCGGGAATGCACGGTTCCCCTACCAGACGCGTCAAGCAGTCTAACTACGGTCTGCAGAAAGCAGAAAAACAGAAGCTGAGACACATGTACGGTTTAAGCGAAAAGCAGTTCTACAACACTTTCGTTAAAGCCGTCAAGAAAAAAGGTGTCACCGGTACAAACCTTTTCATCATGCTGGAATCAAGACTGGACAACCTGGTATACCGCATGGGTTTTGCCAGCACCAGAAAGCAGGCCAGACAGATCGTCTCTCACGGTCATGTGCTGGTAAACGGCAAGAAGGTAGACATTCCTTCATGCCAGATCAAGCCGGGATCAACGATCGAAATCAAAGAGAACTACAGAAACAATCCGTTTGTCGCTGAATCTCTGGAAGCTGCAGTATCCTTCAAGGATTTCGTAGAAGTAGACAAAGAAGCAAGAAAAGGCAAATATGTCAGACTTCCGGAAAGAAAGGAACTGAACCAGGAAATCAACGAACTGCTTGTTATCGAGTACTACAACAGATAATCGTGAATAAAAAGATGTCCATACGGGCATCTTTTTATTGATTAAGAAACAAAAAGAGATGAACTACCTGTTCATCTCATTTAATATGATTTCCCTGACTTCCTGTACCGCGACTTCCAGTACATCGTTGCAGACGACGTGTTCATAGAAGGCGGTATCCTTCATTTCCTTCTTGGCCTTGGAGATCCTCTTCATGATCGTTTCTTCGTCTTCCGTTCCTCTTTCTCTCAGTCTTCTTTCCAGTTCTTCGATGGAAGGCGGTACGATATAGATGCTTAAGGCATCCGGACATTTCTTCATGATCTGTTTGGCGCCCTTTATCTCGATCTCCAGGATGACGTTCTTGCCCTGTTCCCGCATCTCTTCGACATATTTCTTAGGCGTCCCGTAGTCGTTGTCGACGAATCTCGCGTGTTCCAGAAGCTCGCCGTTCCTGATTGCTTCCAGAAAACGCTTTTTGGTCACAAAGAAATAGTTTACACCTTCCACTTCTCCTTCACGCGGAGCTCTGGTCGTCATGGAAACGGAATAAGCCAGATTGAGGTCTTCCATCGGCATAAGCTCCTTCAGGATGGTGCCTTTACCGACACCGCTCAATCCACTGAATACGATTAATAAGCCTTTTTTCATATCTTTATTCTACAACATAATTTAAAATGGAAATATGAATATCTTATGTCCGGTATGCAAAAAGAAGCTGATTAGAACAGGAAACAGCTGTCAGTGCGAGAACAGACACTGTTTCGATCTGGCTAAAGAGGGTTATCTGAATCTGAATCTGCATAATTCTCAGAACACCGGAGATAATCAGGATATGATCAAAGCCAGAAGAAACTTCCTGAATCGGGGCTATTATTCTTTCTTAAGAGATGAAATTGATGGCCTGCTTGATGAAAACGACTCGCTGATAGATCTGGCCTGCGGCGAAGGATATTACACTTCCTTTTTCAGGTGCAAGGACAAAATCGGAATCGACCTGAGCAAAACCGGACTGAAATACGCCTCAAAACACGATAAATCTACACTGTACCTGCTGAACTCCATCTTTCACAATCCGCTGGAAGAGGAATGTGCCGACAAGGTACTGACGATCTTTGCTCCTGTTGCCAAGGAAGAAATCGTTCGTCTGCTAAAGAAAAACGGGGTCTTCATTCTGGCAAGACCGGATAAGGACCACCTGATCGAACTGAAACAGCTGATCTATGAACATCCATATCTGAATGAAACGGAGGAAATACCGATTGACGGTCTTCAGCTGATCAACGAGATACCGATCAAGAGAAAAGAAAAAGTCGCAGGTCAGGATATCACCGATCTGTTTATGATGACGCCCTATTACAATACGACTTCTCAAAAAGATAAAGACAAACTTCAGACCGTGGATGAACTGGAAATCAGTTTTTCTTTCCTGATCGATGTCTATCGGAAATACTGATCAGCTTTTATGCTTGGTCTTTGACTGAATGAATCCTACAGCCCTGGCCGCCAGTTCGATCGGCATCAGTCTGGCTGCACCGATCATGAACCTGTAGACCTTGCCGTCAATGGCATAGGCTTTATTCTTTTCAAAAATCTCATATCCGGTTTTTGCCGCGTCTTCGCAGGTTCTGGCAAAGATATTGTCATAGACAGCCGTCGTTTCGCCATTCGCAACTTCCCAGAAAGCGGATTTTGTCGGAGCCGGACACAGTACGGAAACGCGGATATTTTCTTTTCTCAGTTCTTCTCTCAACGCCATAGAGAAACTCATGACAAAGGCTTTTGTGGCATAATAGACAGCCATGTAAGGCCCCGGGATAAAGGAAGCGACCGATCCGGTATTGAGGATATGGCCATATCCCTGTTTCTTCATATCATTCAGACAGTAGTAGGTCAGAGCCACAAGTGCTTTGTTGTTGAGTTCGATCATGCCGAGATCCTTATCCAGATCGGATTCATCGAACCTGCCGTAATCGCCATATCCGGCATTGTTTACCAGTATACTTACCGTATACCCTTTCTCCCTGCAGAAATCGTAGACGGCTTTCGGGTCTTTTGCCAGATCGCAGGCGAAATAATCCACCTCAATCCGGTATTCGTTTCTAAGCTCTTCGCAGAGTTCCTGCAGCAGCGTTTCTCTTCTCGCTGTCAGCACCAGATCATAATCATGTGCGGCAAACTGCTTCGCGAGTTCTTTTCCGATCCCGCTGGATGCTCCGGTAATAAGTACGACTTTCATTCATCAATCCTCCAGACTTTCTGCAACGTTTTCCAGTTTATTCAAACGATGCTTCATACCCGATTTCGATATGGCTTCACCATAGGCTTTCTGATAGGCGTCACACAGTTCCAGCAGGGAGCTTTCCTGATACTTCAGCCGGATATCGACGACATTTCTGAGCTTCTCAGGAAGCGTATCGTATTTTTCATAATCCTTGATTTTCTGGATGTAGGAGATCTGTTTCTGGGCCGCTCTGATCGTCTTGTATTCGTTGGCGATCTCGCAGTTGTCAATACGGCTGATGGAATTCTTCAAGTCTCTTCCTATCCTTTCGTCCTCGAAACGCATCATCGCATCATGGGCTCCGATCAAGGCCAGGAAATTGGAAACATAATCCGCCTTTTTCAGATAGACGACATAACGGCTGCGCCTTTTGACGATCTTCGCCTGAATCTCATAACGGGAAATCAGTTTAACCATAAAGTTCGCGTTCTCGATGTCCGAAAGAGATATCTCCAGATGATAGTTGGCGTTCTGCGGATCGTTGCAGGAACCGTAAGCCAGGAACGCTCCTGCCAGATAGGCTCCGGCACAGCAGTTTCGCATGACGATCTCATAGCTTGGATGGCTCTGCAGTCCTCTCTGGTTGTATAGACCAAGGTCTTCCAGTATCGGCCTGCAATCGTCGTTTATTTCTATCGTATAGATGTTGTTTTTCTTAAGATTTGTCTTTCTGACGGCGGTTAGTTCCGTCTTTACGTCATAGAGTTCCTTCAGTAAAAAAACGATTCTTCTGGCAGTCGTCGGATTCTCGCTTCTGATAACCAGCCCAAGTTTTCCCTTTGAGATCGTCAATGAGCTGGCCAGCTGGACCAGGGCACTTAGCTGCGCTTTCTGGCAGTGCTTTTCCAGATCTCTGGATGCGATCTCCTGTCTGATTTCTGTTGTGAACGACATTACAGAATACTCTCCAGAACTGTTCTGATCTTGTCGGAATCGTGTCTGACCAGGTCGTTGTCGAACTTCAGCAGACTGTATTTTCTGACTTCCAGACCTGTATCGCCGTTGTCTTTCACTTCAATGGAATTCTGCTGGGCATAGCGGTATAGGATGTTGTCCGGGATCCTGTCGTTGTGCATGATGACCATGTCGACATCGGTTCCGTGCGTTGCGAAAGCATCCAGATGTTTCTTCAGATCGTAGTTGTATGTTTCGCTGGACTGGGTCATGCAGTTGGCAAAGTACGCCTTTCTGGCCTTGCTTTCACGCAGAGCTTTGTTGATACCCGGAATGATCGTGTTCGGGAGAATGGAAGTGTACAGGGAACCGATTCCGTAAAGGATCAGATCGGCATTGCGAATGGCGTCGATCGCTTCCTGGTTCGCATCTACCGGTACATCGTAGAATACCCTCTCGATATTGTGAATCAGACTTGGGATATTCGCCTCCCCTTTGACGATCGTATCGTCATCCATCATCGCAAACAGGGTGACAGACTGCAGGGTCGAAGGAATGATCTTTCCTTTCACCTTTAACAGATCCGAAGCGATCCGTATCGATTCATTGAAAGAACCGGTCATGTTGGTTAAGGCCGTCAGGATCAGGTTGCCTAAGGAATGTCCGGCAATATCCATGTTGTCTTCCCCTTCGAAGCGGTAGTTCATCAGTTCATGAAGCAGAGGTTCGCTGTCTGAAAGAGCCACAAGCACGTTGCGGATGTCTCCCATTGCCGGGATCGTATATCTTTTTCTTAACCGTCCGGTAGACCCGCCGTCGTCCGCTACGGTAACGATCGCTGAAATACTGATATCCTCAATATCTCTGATCCCCTGCAGGATCGTCGACAGTCCGTGTCCGCCTCCGATTGCTACGACGTTTTTCATTTCAGTTCCCGATGTGCCAGATAACACATGTATTTGTCTTTGTAGTGGTCAAACAGATAGTTGGCCAGAGTAACGCTGCGGTGCTGACCGCCCGTACAGCCGATACAGATCGTCAGATGTCTCTTTTCTTCGTTATCGTATGCCTTGAACATGAAATCCAGATAATCCAGGGTCTTCTTGATGTATCTCTGGGTCAGTTTGGAATTCAGTACATAGTCCTGAACGGGTTTGTCGTTGCCTGTCTTGTGTTTCAGTTTCTCCACGTAGAAGGGATTGTCCAGCATACGAACATCCAGAACGACATCCGCGTCATCCGGAACGCCGTTCTTGTATCCGAACGATTCGAACGTAATTGCCAGATTGTTGTAGTCGGAATAGTTCAGGATCTTATCCAGAACGGCCTTGTGCTGTTTCAGGGTAAGGTTTGTGGTGTCGATCACATGGATGTTTCTTTTCTTGAACTTGCTGATGATGCCTTTTTCGATCTCGACGGCTTCTTCTACGGTAGATGCGGTATTGGATATGACCAAAGGATGTACTCTTCTTGAGAATTTGTAACGGTTGATGATGGCATCCTTGCTGGCATCCAGAAGAATCAGCTTGGCATCGAAGTCCGTATTGCCTAAAAGATTGGAAAACTTCTCCAGATCGGTCAGACCGATCGTCAGAGCTACCTTGTCGTATTTCAAGGAATTGTCGTTCTTGATCAGTTCGATCAGATCCGGAAGAAGTTCTACCGGATACTGGTCGATGCAGGTAAAGCCCATGTCTTCCAGAATGTTGGATGCTGTTGTCTTGCCGGCACCGGAAATGCCGCTGATAAGTATCAGTGTCTTCATGATTCTATTATATACCACTTTTTATGGTGTATCCTAATCAAATCGGATCCTGTGAATCAGCATAGCAGCCGCTTCCATGCACTTCGGAACCAGCAGATAGGTCAGTATCGTACCTAAACCTACATGACCATGAAACAGTATCGTCATCAGCAGGAACAAGCTGTCGCAGACATACTTCACATTGGTGAATTTCCATCCGTAGCGGTAGACAAACGAATACATGAAAGCTTCATAGGACCCCATTCCCAGTTTTGCATGGACGATCAGTTCAGCACCGAACGAGATAAGAACGATGCCGATCAGAACATAGATGATCTTAATAGCGTAATTATCCGTTCTTGGGACAGACTCATAAGCAAGATCGATAGGAAACTCTATCAGCAGCATTGCCAGAAATGAACCGATACCTACCGTTTTTCTGGCCGTAAAGAAAGCGTAGACCAGCATGCTCAATTCAATAACGCTTGTCAGCTGTCCGATCGTGATAAAACCCAGTTTTTCGGAAAGAACTTCACAGAAACTCGCCATGCAGTCACTGCCGATTTCCGCAGCCGTAGCCAGACCTATTCCTCCGCCAAGCAGCACTATGCCAAACAGAGTCGTAAACAGCCTCTTACAGTTCGTCTTCGTCTCTAAGCTCATACAGGATATCTCTCAGTTCAGCGGCTCTTTCAAAGTTCAGCAGTTTTGCCGCCTGTCTCATTTCAGCTTCTATGGATGCCATCATTCTTTCCTTCTCGGCTCTTGTATGCTTGTGTTTCTTACGATACTTGTCGGCCATTTCCTTTGTTTCCTTGGAATGAATGATCTCGTTAAGTTCCTTGACAATGCTTCTAGGAACGATGTTATGTTCCTCGTTGTATCTGCTCTGGATACTGCGTCTGCGGTTCGTCTCGTCGATTGCTGTCTTCATGGAATCCGTAATCGTATCCGCATACATGATGACCCTTCCGTTGACGTTTCTGGCAGCTCTGCCAATCGTCTGAATCAGAGAACGGGAACTCCTCAGGAATCCTTCCTTGTCCGCATCCAGAATGGCGATCAGCGATACTTCCGGTATATCCAGACCCTCTCTCAGCAGGTTGATGCCTACCAGAACATCGTATTTGCCGCTTCTTAGATCGTGAATGATCTCGCTTCTTTCCAGAGTCTTGGTCTCATGGTGCAGATAGGCGACCTTGAAGTTCTGTTTCTTAAAGTAATCTGTCAGGTCCTCGGCCATCTTTACCGTCAGAGTCGTAACCAGAGTCCTCTCGTTCTTTTCGATGTTGCTACGGATCTCCTCCATCAGATCGTCGATCTGTCCGCTGGTCTTTCTCACATCAACAAGCGGATCGATCAGTCCGGTTGGACGGATCAGCTGTTCAATCGGTTTTCCGGCTCTTCCCAGTTCGTAGTCTCCAGGGGTGGCGGACATGTAGATCCTTGGAGCGGGCAGCTCTTCCCACTCTTCAAAGGTCATCGGACGGTTTTCCAGTGCGCTAGGAAGCCGGAAGCCGTATTCTACCAGAGTCAGTTTTCTTTGATGGTCGCCGTTATACATGCCCCGGATCTGCGGCAAGGAGACGTGGGATTCATCCACCACGATCAGGAAATCGTCTCCAAAGTAATCAAACAGATTGTATGGCCTTTGTCCCGGAACGCGGTGATCGATATGCATCGCATAGTTCTCGATTCCTGAACACATACCCATTTCTCTTAAGGCTTCGATATCGTAACGGCAGCGCTGTTCCAGTCTTTCGTATTCCAAAGGCTTGTTCTGTTCCTTGAAATAGGCCAGTCTTTCTTCCAGTTCCTTCTCGATGTTGTCGCAGGCGATGTTGATATCGGCCTGATTGCGGGCATAACCGGATGCCGGGAAGAAAGAATAGACGGTGTAGCCGCTAAGTACGGATTTGGTGATAGGATCGATCTCGGTGATCCTTTCGATCTCGTCGTCGAACATCTCGATGCGGATGATAAACTTGTCGGTATGTCCCGGGCAGACTTCGATGACATCCCCTTTCACGGAGAAAGTACCTCTGAGTTTGTCCATGTCATTGCGCTGATACTGCATCACGATCAGTCTTTTGATCAGATCCTGACGGTCGATGATTTCTCCTGTTTTTAAAGAGAAAAACATCTCTTTATAGTCTTCGGGATTGCTTCCGGCATAGATGCAGGCAACCGAAGCGACCACAATGACGTCTCTTCTTTCCAGCAGGGAATTGTACGCGGACATTCTCAGCATATCTATTTCATCGTTGGTTACCGCATTCTTCTCTATATATGTATCGGTCTTAGGCATGTATGCTTCAGGCTGATAGAAGTCGAAGTTGGAAATGAAATACTCTACGGCATTCTCCGGGAAAAGAGCTTTGAATTCGGAATAAAGCTGTCCTGCCAGAGTCTTGTTGTGGGCAAAAACCAGGGTAGGCTTATTCACTTTCTGAATCACGTTGGCGATCGTAAAGGTCTTGCCTGTACCGGTGGCTCCCAGCAGTACCTGTTCATGCTTGCCTTCCCTCAGACCTTTCGCCAGAGCTTCGATCGCTTCCGGCTGATCTCCGGTAGGCTGATATTCGGATACCAGTTTAAAGAGTTTTTCTTCCATACTAAAATTATACCTGTATCTGTCTTAATAATCGTAGTGTTTTTATTCGTAAAAGGATGGTGTTATATTATTGAATAGAAAAGAGGAACGCTTATGAGTAAGTTCAATGGAATATCAGAAAAGATGCTGAAGGAATTCTCCGATCAGTATCTGAAGAATGACAAAGCCAGAGTGATCAGGAACGCTCTGACAGAAAACGATCTGTCGCTTATTTCCAAGAGGCTGGAAGCGGCAGAGGAAAATCCGAATCTCTTCTCGATTGACATCAAGACGATGCCGGTCAACGACCAGATGCATTCCGGAAGATGCTGGCTGTTCTCTTCCCTGACTATCTTGAGAGAGATGATGGCCAGGAAATACAAGATCAAGGATCAGTTCGAGTTCTCTCAGAACTATCTGGCTTTCTACGACAAGCTGGAAAAGATCAACTACTTCCTTGAATGCATGATCGCGGAAGCAGATACACCGATGGGCAGCGAGACGATGCGCTATCTGCTGCAGACGGCGATCGGCGACGGCGGTCAGTGGGACATGATGGTTGCGCTGGTAAAGAAATACGGTCTATGCCCGAAAACGGCAATGCCGGAAACCTTCCAGTCGTCTCATACCTATCCGATGAACAGGATCATCAATACCAGACTGAGAAAATTTGCGGCGGATATCCGTAAGTTCGATAAAAAGGAGATCGCTGAAGCGAAGAAACAGTGTCTGAGTGAGTGCTATGGACTGCTGTGCGACTGCTTCGGTATTCCTCCAAAATCCTTTACTTTCGAATACTACGATGAAAAGGACAAATACCACGCCCATTACAATGTAACCCCATTGCAGCTGTATCAGGACTATCTCAAGGTAAACCTTGACGATTATATCGGCATAATCAATGGCCCTACGGAAGACAAGCCGTTCTATCAGACCTACACGGTCAAGTACCTGGGTAATGTCGCCGAGACGGAAAACAAGGTGTTCTTCCTGAATCTGCCAATGAAGGACTTCAAGGATCTGATCCTCAAACAGCTGAAAGACAATGAGATCGTCTGGTTCGGCTGCGACTGTGGCAAGGACGGAGATAGGAAGACGGGTCTGTGGGACGATCAGGCATACGACTACGAACATACCTTCGACATGCATCTGGATATGAGCAAGGCCGACATGCTGGATTCAAGACAGTCGGCGATGAATCATGCGATGGTTCTGACCGGTGTTAACCTCGTCAAGAACAGGCCGACCCGTTGGAAGATCGAAAACTCCTGGGGCGACAAGGTTGCCAACAAGGGTTACTTCATCTGTTCCGACACCTGGTTCGACAAATATGTATACGAGGCGGTCGTCAACAGAAAGTATCTGAACAAGAAGCAGCTGACTGCAGCCGGAAAGAAACCGGTCGTTCTGGATCCATGGGATCCGTTCGGCTCACTGGCAGACTAAAACAAAGGAGGAAATCGTTCCTCCTTTTTCTTTACCATTTATTGCTTACCTTTTCCGCAAATCCCATGAAGTCCTTGATCTTGATTCTGGTACCGTCATCCAGGATACAGGTCCCGCTGAATCTGCCGAAGACCTGGTGCTGATTGGAACCTAGAACGACAAAGTCCGTATTGGATGCCCTGTCTAGTACAGGTTTGAAATCCATCTCGAAACGTCCGTCATCGGATGTGAAAGTCCAGTCCGAGAGATAATCCTCCTTGCCGTCTTTCATCGGGATGTTGAAAGTGACCTGTGAAAGCTTGTGTGCCTTATTGTCGTAGAACAGCATGTTTTCGCTGGCTGCTGAAGTATCACCGAAACCGTAGCCGATATTGAAACCGAAAAGATGACCGTCTACCTTGCCCGATGCCGAACCCCAGTACCAGGTATTCTTGTAGGTCCATACGCCTCTGCCCCAGTCCAGTGTACCGAAACTGTTTTCCTTTTCGAAGATATAGTCCTTGCCTTCAAACACGACCTTTCCTTCCGCAGGCATGCAGTTGATCTTCTGATTGTAGTAGAAGTGAACCTTGCTTTCCTTGTAAGGCGTAACGATCACCATGGATTCAGCCGGTTCGCAATGCAGAGTAACCGATCCCTCTATTCTCTTTCCGTCAAGGAAGTTTTCCATGTGAAAGTTCAGGATCCTTTTGTCCCCCTGATTCAGGAATTCGATCCTGTATCCCTTTCCTTCTCCTTTCACATCTCCGCTGAGAGAAGAAGACGGAAAGTTTCTGTTTCCTAGAGTCATTAGCTTCATCGGCGAATTGGTGTGCTCCCAAGGGGTTCTGAAATCGATCAGGGAAATGGAATCCAGCGCCATGTACGAGTTATCGTCAACAGTCAGCGCCACCGCAAAATCCTTGTTGTAGATCAGGTAATAATCCCATTCCTTGGTGCGTAATGCCGGAGCTTTGATCTTCTTGCGGTCGTAGTCCAGAATCAGACTTTTGGCATAGCCTGTCTCGATCAGATGTCCTTTTTCATCCAGCAAAGGATGTCTTCTGCTTATTTCGTGCTGTTTCATATGATTGTTCCTTTTCTTCTGATTTCATTATAGAACACAAAGGATGACAAGAGACAGCACAATCATGTAGAATAACGATATGGCACGACTGAATCCGTGAAACTGAAAAAAGTGCTGAAAATGTGCATTTTCTGCTTGATTTTGGGATTCTGTTTTGATAAGATAAAAAAGCTGATCGGATCCGTAAGGATCTATATATAAGTCAGTGGTTTGGCACACCTGTAAAAGTGTGCATGATAAAGAAGAAAGGAGAATTTGAATGCCAACAATTAATCAGTTAGTTAGAAAAGGCAGAACTGCGAGAACTTTCAAGTCAAAGGCTCCGGCTCTTAACAGAGGCTACAACTCATTAAAGAACCGTCCGATCAATTTGTCTTCTCCACAGAAAAGAGGCGTTTGTACCCGTGTCGGTACGATGACTCCGAAGAAGCCAAACTCAGCTTTAAGAAAGTACGCCCGTGTCCGTCTGTCAAACGGTATGGAAGTTACGGCTTACATCCCTGGTATTGGACATAACCTGCAGGAACACTCAGTTGTCATGATCCGTGGCGGACGTGTTAAGGACCTCCCAGGTGTACGTTATCACATCATCAGAGGTACGCTGGACTGCGCCGGTGTTGAGAACAGAATGCAGGGCCGTTCGCTGTACGGTGCAAAGAAACCTAAGTAAAACATGAAAGGAGATTAAAAATGCCAAGAAAAGGACATATTGCGAAACGAGATGTATTAGTAGATCCGATCTACAATTCAAAGCTTGTGACACGTTTAATCAACAAGATCATGTTAGATGGTAAAAAAGGTGTTGCACAGAACATTCTATATAATGCATTCGATATCGTAGAAAAGAAAACAGGTCAGCAGCCGATGGAAGTGTTTGAGAAAGCACTGGACAACGTCATGCCTGAACTGGAACTGAAATTAAGAAGAGTCGGCGGTGCGAACTATCAGGTTCCTGTCGAAGTATCTGATGAGAGAAGACTCACGTTAGGCTTAAGATGGATCGTTAACTATTCCAGATTAAGATCAGAGAAGACGATGGAACAGAGACTGGCTGCCGAGATCATTGATGCTTCTAACGGCGTAGGTCAGTCTGTCAAGAAGAAAGACGATACGCACAAGATGGCAGAAGCCAACAAAGCATTTGCACATTACCGCTGGTAATAAGAAAGGAGGAAATACGTTATGGCACGTCAATATAGTTTAGAAAACACTAGAAATATTGGCATCATGGCGCATATCGATGCAGGCAAGACGACCTGTACTGAGAGATTCCTTTTCTTTACCGGCAAAACACACAAGATCGGTGAAACACACGACGGTGCTGCCCAGATGGACTGGATGGAGCAGGAACAGGAGAGAGGTATTACCATCACTTCGGCTGCTACCACGACCTTCTGGCACGGATCTAAGTCTCAGCTTCCGGCTACCAGGATCAACATCATCGATACTCCGGGTCATGTCGACTTCACGGTAGAAGTTGAAAGATCCTTGAGAGTTCTGGATGGAGCCGTTACGGTGCTGGATGCCAAGGCAGGTGTTGAACCGCAGACGGAAACAGTATGGAGACAGGCGTCGACCTATGGAGTTCCTAGGATCGTATTTGCGAATAAAATGGATGCGACCGGTGCAGACTTCATGATGTCTGTCAAATCGATCGGAGACAAGCTCGCCGCCAATGCCGCTGCGATACAGATGCCGATCGGTGCCGAGAATACTTTCCGCGGAATCATCGATCTGGTTGAAAAAAGACAGTATATCTATCCGAATGATCAGGGAACTGATATCAGAGAGATGGATATCGAAGAACAGTATGCGGATGAAGCGGAAGTATTGAGAAGCGAACTGATCGAGAAACTCTGCGACTATGACGATGAACTGATGGAAGTCTTCCTGAACGGAGACGAACCGGAAGTCGGCATGATCAAGCAGGCCATCAGAAAAGCGGTCATCTCGGCAGAATTCTTCCCGGTACTGTGTGGATCTGCGTACAAGAACAAGGGAATACAGCTGCTGCTGGATGCGGTAGTTGAATACCTCCCTTCCCCGCTGGATGTTCCTTCAATCAAGGGAGTGAACCGCTTCGGAGAAGAAGCGATCAGACACGCCAGCGACGAGGAACCGTTTGCCGCTCTGGCCTTCAAGGTCATGACCGATCCGTTTGTCGGCAGGCTTACCTACTTCCGCGTCTATTCCGGTGTAGCCAAGGCAGGAAGCTATGTGCTGAACGTCTCCAAGGATGCCAAAGAAAGATTCGGCAGAATCCTGCAGATGCATGCGAATCACCGTGCGGATATCGATGAGGTTGATGCCGGCGATATTGCCGCTGCCGTAGGTCTGAAGAACACGACTACAGGTGATACTCTGTGCGATGACAAACATCCGATCATTCTGGAATCCATGGTATTCCCTGAACCGGTCATTCAGATGTCGGTCGAACCGAAAACGAAAGCCGATTCCGAGAAGATGGATGCCGCGCTTGCCAAGCTGGCGGAAGAAGACCCAACTTTCAAGACCTATACGGATGAAGAAACGGGTCAGACCATCATTGCCGGCATGGGCGAACTGCATCTGGATATCATCGTTGACCGTATGAAGCGGGAATTCAAGGTAGAATGCAACGTGGGTAAACCTCAGGTTGCCTATCGTGAAACGATCAGAAAGGCTGCTGAATGCGAAGGCAGATTTGTCAGACAGTCAGGCGGCCACGGTCAGTACGGTCACGTGTGGATCAGATTCGAACCGAACGAAAAAGGCAAAGGATTTGAATTCGTCGACGCGATCGTTGGCGGAACCGTTCCGAAAGAATACATCAAACCGACTCAGGAAGGTCTGAAAGCCGCTCTGGAAAACGGTCTGATCGCCGGTTATCCGGTTGTAGACATCAAGGCAACGCTGTTTGATGGATCCGCTCATGAAGTTGACTCTTCGGAGATGGCCTTCAAGACGGCAGCCAGTCTGGCGCTTAGAGAAGCAGCCAAGAAATGTGATCCGGTCATTCTAGAACCGGTCATGGATGTCGAAGTTACTGTACCTATCGAATATCTGGGAACCGTCATGGGTGATATCACCAAGAGACGCGGGCAAATCAGAGATCAGGAAGAAAGAGGGAATGCCGTAGTGATTAGAGCATTCGTTCCTCTCTCACAGATGTTCGGCTATGCAACGGACCTGAGATCCAATACGCAGGGCCGTGGAAACTACATGATGCAGATGGATCACTACACGGAAGTGCCATCCAGCATCGCGGAAGAGATTGCCAAGAAAAACTTCTGATAGCAATTGCTAAATAGAGAGTTTTATCTTAAAATAATAATGTTAAATTAGGAGGAAGAAACTTAAGATGGCAAAAGAAAAATTTGACCGTTCCCTGGAACATGTCAATATTGGTACTATCGGTCATATCGACCATGGTAAAACAACTTTAACTGCTGCAATTACCAAGAGACTTGCTGAAAAGGGTCTGGCAGACTTCAAAGACTACAACCAGATCGACAGTGCTCCGGAAGAGAAGGCTCGTGGTATCACGATCAACACAGCTCACGTTGAGTACAAGACTGCCAAGAGACACTATGCCCATGTTGACTGCCCGGGACACGCTGACTATATCAAGAACATGATTACCGGTGCTGCACAGATGGATGGTGCTATCCTGGTTGTTGCCGCAAATGATGGACCGATGCCTCAGACTCGTGAACATATCCTGCTGGCTAGGCAGGTCGGTGTTCCTTACATCGTTGTATTCCTGAACAAGTGTGACATGGTCGACGACCCTGAACTGATCGACTTAGTCGAAATGGAAGTCAGAGAACTTCTTGATGAATACGATTTCCCAGGCGATGATACTCCAATCATCCGTGGTTCTGCATTAAAAGCTCTGGAAGGCGATCCAGAATGGACTCCTGCAATCGATGAACTGATGGACGCTTGCGACAGCTACATCGCTTCTCCTGCAAGAGAAATGGATAAGCCATTCCTGATGTCAGTAGAAGACGTCTTCACAATTTCCGGCCGTGGCACTGTTGCTACAGGTAGAGTTGAGCGTGGCGTTGCCCACCTGAACGATCCGGCTGAAATCGTCGGTTTAAGAGAAACCAGAAACACTGTTATTACCGGTCTGGAAATGTTCCACAAGCAGCTGGATCAGGCTGAAGCCGGCGACAACATCGGTGCTCTGCTTCGTGGTATTAACCGTAACGAAGTTGAAAGAGGCCAGGTCTTAGCAAAACCGGGTTCTGTTACTCCTCATACTCAGTTCAATGCGCAGGTTTACGTATTGACCAAGGATGAAGGCGGAAGACATACTCCGTTCGTAGCTAACTACCGTCCACAGTTCTATTTCCGTACAACAGACGTAACAGGTATCGTCAAGGGTTTAGGCGGTGCTGAAATGGTTATGCCTGGTGACCACGTTGAAATGGAAGTTGAACTGATCGCTCCGATCGCTATCGAAGAAGGAACCAAGTTCTCTATTCGTGAAGGCGGCAGAACAGTTGGTTCAGGCTCTGTAACAAAGATCATCAAATAATTTCTAACTGATAAATTGTTTCATGATAATAAAACTCTCCGGAAACGGGGAGTTTTTATTTACTAAAAAAAGCTATAATAAAGATATGTTGATGATAGTGATTATTCTTGTTTCATTCATTCTTCTTTATCTTTATCTGATTTTTCCGAATATCGGCAGAAAAGAGTCTTTAAAGCAATATACGGAAAGATACGTTGCCCACCGGGGTCTATTTAACAACAAAGATGTTCCGGAGAATTCACTGAAAGCTTTCAGAAAGGCCGTAGAGAACGGTTACGGTATCGAGCTGGATGTACAGCTGACTGCAGATGATCAGCTTGTCGTATTCCACGATGTATCTCTGTATCGGATGACGGGAATCGACAAAAATCTTACGGACTGTTCTTACGAAGAGCTGCTATCCTATCGCCTGCTGGATACGGAAGAGAGGATTCCTCTTTTTTCCGAAGTCCTGAAAGTGCTACAGCCGGATACGCGTCTGATCATTGAAGTAAAGCCGGAGGGAAGGTATATCGACACCACAAAGAAAACCGTAGAAATGATGAGAGACTACAAAGGACTCTATAACATGGAATCCTTCAACCCGAAGGTCGTCAGATACTTAAGAGTCCATGAACCGCAAATCATCAGAGGTCAGCTCTCTTACAACTACCTGAAAGATGAAAACTGCGATCTCTCCCCTTTTGTTAAATTCGAATTAACCTATCTGATTCTGAATTTCTATACCCGTCCGGATTATGTAGCCTATGATTGCGTGAATTACCGCAATCTTTCGTTCCGTATCATTTCCGGATTATTCAAAGGCTTCTGCGTAGCCTGGACCGTCAAGTCTCAGGAAGAACTGGAAAAAATAAAAAAGCACTATCAGTGCTTCATATTTGATTCGTTTATTCCTGACGAGAAGCCCTACTCCTCATAATGCTGTTTCGCATATTCCAGCATGTTGCTGAAACCGTCTGCGGATAAAGCTCCGGGAACATAGACGGAGAAATGGCTGTCGGGATCCAGAACATATACGGTAGGATATCCTGTGATATTCAGATAATAGAACAGTATTCCTTTATCATCGATGATCGTCTGCAAGGCGATCTCGTTTTCTTTCAGATAATTGTCGATCGCATCTTCGCTGTCTTCGTTCAATGGAGACATGACGTACAGACAGACGACATCTTCGTTTTTCGAGAATTCCTTGTATACCGGTATCTCTTCTCTGCAGTAAGTACACCAGGTCGCGGAGAAATTCAGGAAAAGATACTTTCCCTTATAATCGCTTAATCTAACGGCATTGCCGTTCTGATCCCTGAATTCGTAATCTATCAGATATGCCTCGGTAACACCGCTGTTTTCTTCCTGACTGCTTGCCGGTTCGATTTCTTTCAGTGCCGTTATGGTCTTTGATGCGTTATAGATCATGTAGCATCCGAAGCAGATTACGACAATACCGGCGAGCTTCAATACCCAGCGGAAAAGATCTTTCTTTTTTTTCAGCCAGTTCAGAAAAGCGGAAGTAAACATTCCGGCAACAGCGAATGGAATGATAAGTCCCAGAGCATAAGAAACGATGTAGAGATATCCCTTCGATGACGTGGCCGCAAGAAGTACTGCGTTTGCCAGCATCGGTCCGATACATGGAGACCAGCCCAGAGAGAAAACAAATCCCAAAAGGAAAGCCTTCAGATAATTCATTTTCTCAAGATGCAGATCGGCTTTTAACTTGAGTTCCTTTTCCAGAATGTCGATATGGATCAGACCTGTCTGGTGCAGACCGAAAACGATCAGAACAGTTCCACCGATCAGCGAAATGACTTCCGAATAGCCGCTGATGTATTTGCTGATGAAACTGACAGAAAAACCCAACAGGACAAACGTCAAAACGATCCCGCCAATAAAGAACAGTGCCGATACGAATGTCTTTACGGAGTCATAATATACATTGCCTTCTTCGTCCGTTTTCTTTCCATCCCCTGCCAGATATGAAAGATACAGCGGCAGAAGCGGCAAGACGCATGGCGATAGAAAAGACAGCAGTCCCTCCAGAAAAACACCGGTCAGTAAGGAATAGTTCATATTATTTCAGTAAAATCAGAACGATCAAGCCCATAAGGACCCTGTATATGCCGAATACCGTAAAGGTATTTCTTTTCACATAATTCAGTACAAAACGGATCATGAACAGTGAAACCATGAAGGCGCTCACGCAGCCAAACAGCAGAAGCATAATATCAGCGGCAGAAAAAGCCATACCGTATTTCAGGATCTTCATCAGGCTTGCGCCAAACATGACAGGAATCGCCAGTTCAAAAGTGAATTCCGTAGCTGTGCTTCTGGAGATGCCAATCAGCAGAGCGGCGATAATGGTCGCTCCGGACCTTGATACGCCCGGAAAAATTGCGGCGATCAGCTGAGCAAGCCCGATGACGATCGCCTGCAGGAACGTAATTCTTTTTGTATTGCTTACCGTGAACTTCTTGTTTCTGACGATCATCTCAACAAGCAGGAAAACAAAACCGACAACAAGCAGAGATACGCCGATCACTTTCATCTCGTTGCTTTCATTTACAAAATTGAATTTATCATCCAGAAACAGCTCAAATACGATGGCAGGCATGCAGGCTATTATGATCTTCAGCCACAGGAAAAACTTGTCCTTCTTGATATCGGATAAGGCGCCCTTCCCTAAAGGATTATCGCTTCTGCCAAACGGCCATACCTTGTTCCAGAACACCAGCAGCAGAGCCAGAATAGCCCCCAGCTGGATCACGACTTCAAACACTTCATAGAACTCACCGCTGACTTCCAAAGGAAGGAAGACATTCAGGATCTTCATGTGAGCAGTCGAAGAAATCGGCATCCATTCTGTTATGCCTTCAATAATTCCGAATATAATCGCCTTAATAAAATTCATCTTCCCTCTCCTAATTGAAATTCACGTATTCTTCTTCCGGCGCAGGTGCTTCCTTGCAGGATTTCACGTCCAGGGCGCACATCCTGATTCCTTCTTCGTTTTCAATACAGCGGACAGTTCCGCTTAGATAATAGTATTTCTTCGAATCGATGTCTTTCTTTTTCAGATTGAAACAAGGCAAAGCGATATCCGTGGTATCCGCCGCACAGCAGACCATGGCCTTCCTGCCCATCATCAGGACATCAGGATATCCTTCTATGTCTCCGACGTATCTGACTTTAATGCTCAGCTTCTTGTGATCGTATTTCTGCGGATTGTCGATCGCGTCCATGAACCACAGCCCGTAGTCGATATCGCTGATATCCAGATCCTTCGAAGTATCGAAGAGTTCATCCTCGATCTTGTTTGTAACATTACCGTCCTTGTCTTCGTATATCAGTTCAATATACTGATTGATCGATTTCAGATTGTTGCGTAGATAACGCTTATCGACATCGTCGGAACGGTTCAGAATCACGACTTCCGCATTTACCACATGATTGTACATGAACTGACGCATGTTTGTCATATACAGATTGAAACGGGAAGCGTCGATCGTCGTCAGTGTCTGTGCCAGCTCCCAGTTTCGGATAAAGCCCGTCTCATACAGTATGTTGTCATCCTCCATGCCGTTGAGTTCAAGGAATATCCTTTCAACACGGTAGTTTCTATCTATCTCTTTCTGTTTCTCAATGGTCAGATCCTTGATGGAATCCATGTAGATGACCTGCGAATTGGTCGCTTTCAAAAACTTCTCGTCGTAGATCACATCGCCCTGTTCAAAACAGATGATCAGAGAAGGTTCTCCTTCGTTGAAACGGGGATTGTACAGCGTCTCCTTGATCGCCTGTGTCTTGCCGGAATCCAGAAAACCGGAAAAGACATATACCGGTTTAATCATGGAAAAGTTCCTCAAACAGTCCGTGATCGATATCCGTGCCAATGACTGAAACTAAGGCGTCTTCTTTCTTAGATCCGGTGAATATATGGTATTCATTCAGCACATAGTTGAAATACAGCATTCCTTCTGTACCGAATACATAACCCTTGATACGGATGATGTCTTCCGGAATATCGCTTAAAGCCTTGGCCAGTTCTTCTTCACTGTAATGATGTTTTGGATGCAGGATCATGTTCCTGAACGGTTCATCATCGTCGTCATCATCGTGGTGATGATGGTGTTCGTGGTCATGATGATGTTCGTGATGGTGCTCATGGTCATGGTGATGATGTTCATGATCATGCTCATCTTCCTCGATTTCCGGAAGCAGGTCCCCTCCGGATACGATGATATCCAGCAGTTCTTCAATGGAATAATTACCGACAGGTTCTGATACGATCTGCGCTTCCGGATTCAGTTCCTTCGCAATACAAACCGCATTCTGTATGGTCTCTCCGTCTGCAACATCGGTATGAGATAGAATGATCGCATTCGCAGACTTGACCTGATCATCGAAGTACTCCTTGAAATTCTGATGATACTTTCTGCAGGTTTTGACATCCACGATGCAGATATGGGAAACGATGCGGAAATCGTCATCCCTGCGGATCACATTGATGATTTCAGAAAGCTTTCCCACGCCTGAAGGTTCAATCAGCAGATCTGTTACACCCATGTTTTCGATCTCTTCCAGGGCATCCTCAAAATCGCCCTGAAGCGAGCAGCAGATACAGCCGTTGTTTATTTCTCTGATCTTCAGTGAACTGTCAAAAAAAGCACTGTCAACACCGACTTCACCGAATTCATTCTCCAGAAGCATCACTTTATTGAATTTCTTTTCCTTTAGCAGTTTCTGAATGAAAGTTGTCTTTCCTGCACCTAAGAAACCTGAAACGATATAAACATTAATCATAATCTTCACCTTCCTTTTATTCTTGAAAAAACGATTTCATCGTATCCCGATTCGGGATCGAATTCCCGTCTTGTTTCGTATTCTTCCAGAATACCCAGAACCAGCTCACAGGTCGTATTGATCAGACAGCCTTTCTCCAGATGACCGCCGATGCAGTTGCCATTGTCATCCGCCAGAGAAACATGGATATGTGCCTTGCCTCTGGATACCGTACCTGTCAAAGAAACGATCTCGAAGTCTTCTTCTCTTTCCAGATATTCAACAGCGTTCGCCAGACGGATCTTCATCCGGTAGACGCATCCTACACCGCTCAAAACGATGGCGGTATTGATGTGCAACTCTTTGCACTTTTCTTCAATACTCTGACGGAGATCATCTCCTCTTCTCAATCTGAAAGCCAGTTCTCTCATGGTTATATTCTATCATCTCTGGATAATGATGATAAGCAAATTACACAGCAAAAAGAAAGGAGATCCAACGATCTCCTCTTATTATTTCTGTACGCCGACCCGTTTCAGTGAAGTGTTGTTTTCGGCTCTGGCGATCTTCTTCTTGATCTTGGTCGAGAAGATGATTCCCGCATAAGGCGCCAGATCGATCGCAATGGAATTCGGCAGACCATGTGCCTTGACTTTCTTCGATCTGACCGGCTTGAAGTTGCACATGTTGCATCCGGAATAGATATCCTTTTCCGTATTGATCAGTTCTGTATATGTTCCTGCAAAAGGAACGCCGATCCGATAATCGGTATAGGAGATCGGTTTCATGTTCAGAACAACCAGGAAACAGTTGTCTTCATCGTATCTGGTATAAATGTAGACGGACTGCTTGTAGTTATCGGCATCGATCCATTTGAACGACAGTGGATCATAGTCGTAGGAATAGAATGCCTTATAAGACAGGTAAACATGGCACAGATCCCTGAACAGCCTGTTGAACGAATCGTGAGCCGGATACTGCAGCAGGTGCCAGTCCAGACCTCGGGATTCATCGAATTCCCGGTACATCGCAATATCGTTACCTAAGAAATTCAGTTTCTTTCCCGGATGAGTAAACATGTACAGGAAGAGGTTGCGGCACTGTTTGAACTGATCCTCGTAGTTGCCCCACATCTTGTCGATGATGGTCTTCTTGGAATGGACGACTTCATCGTGCGACAGAGGCAGAATGAACTTTTCGGAATAGAAGTAGGCCATCGAGAAGGTCAGCTGGTTGTGATGATACTGCCGGTATTCCGGATCCATCTTATAGTATTTCAGGGTATCGTTCATCCATCCCAGATCCCACTTGTAGTCGAAGCCAAGTCCTTCATATTCCGTCGGGACGGTAACTTTCGGGAAATCCGTAGAGTCTTCCGCTATCAGCATGATATCAGGATGTTCCTTCTTGATCGAATAGTTGAAACGTTTTACGAACGAAAGACCCGATTCATTTCTGCCCAGATTCTTGTTTCCGTCAAAGAAAATGATATTGGAAACGGCATCCATTCTTAATCCGTCAAAATGATATTCATTCAGAAAGATATTGGCCGAAGACAAAAGAAAAGAAACAACCGGTCCGGAACCCAGATCGAACTGGTAGGAACCCCACTGCGACCTGGAAATCTTCGGATCCTTGTATTCATAGCACGGTTCGCCGTCGAAATTGCCTAAACCGAAAGCATCCGTTGCGAAATGTACATAGGCAACGTCCAGAATGACGCCAATGCCGTTAAGATGACATTCATTGACAAAATCCATCAGATCCCATGGCGTGCCGTAACGGCTGGTAGCGGAAAGGAAACCTGTTGCCTGATATCCCCAGGAACCGTCGAACGGGTGTTCAACAACCGGCATCATTTCAATATGGGTATAACCCATTTCCTTGACATAAGGAATCAGCTGTTCCTTAAGCTCCCTGTAGGTCGTAAGATCTCCTTCGTGCTTGAATCCATTGACATGTACCTCGTAGATGTTTAAAGGATTCTCATAAGAGAATTTCCTTTTGCTCATGTATTCCTGATCGGTAAACTGATACTGGGACAGGTCATACATGACGGAGGCGTTGGATGGACGTCTCTCGCTGTAGAAAGCGTAAGGATCCGACTTGTCAGAAAAGCTTCCGTCTTTGTGATAGATCCTGAAACGGTAGGAATAGATACATTCGCAGTTTGGGATCACCAGATGCCAGATACCTCTGTCATCCACCTTCTCAAACGGATAGAATACCTGAAATCCTTCTCTGGACATGAACACATCGATTCCGGCGGCATGAGGAGCCCAAAGATAAAACTCGACGCCATCGCCAAGTCTGTGACAACCCATGTACTTGTATGCCTGTGTATCAATGCCTAAGAAGAAATAGTCCAGATTCATTTGATCAATACCCTTCTATACAGTTCTTCGTATTCTCTAGCCGATTTTGCAAATGAAACGTCGTATTTCATTGCATTCTTGATCAGCATCTTCCATCTTTCAGGATATTCGTAATACTGCGTATAGGCATAGTTAAACGCATTCAGGAAATCATGAACGGAATAAGGACCGAATGTAAATCCTGTTCCTGTCATTTCATATTCATTCAGCGGTTCAACCGTATCCTTCAGTCCGCCTGTCTCTCTGACAAACGGCAGCGTACCGTAACGCATGGAGATCAGCTGTGAAATGCCGCACGGTTCAAACAGCGAAGGCATCAGCAGCATGTCCAGACCCGCATACATGTTGTGGGCCAGTGCCTCATTATATCCGCAGTAGTACACGAAACGCCCCTTGTTTTCGTTTTCCAGCATCTTGAAGGAGTATTCATGCTTGGATTCGCCTGTGCCAAGGATGGCCACCTGTACATCTTTTCTCAGGATATCCTGAATAGCACCCAGTACGAGATCGGCACCTTTCTGGAAAGTGAGTCTCGAAACCATACCGATCAGCAAAGTATCCGGTTTCTCTTCCAGACCCAGCTGATACTGCAGAGATCTCTTGTTTTCTTTCTTGCCCTTCAGATAGTTCCTGATACCGTAGTTGTAGTAGATGCTCTTATCGGTCATCGGATTGAAGGAATCGGTATCGATACCGTTGACAATGCCGAACAGATCCGCTCCGCGATAACGCAAGATCACATCCAGCTTATTGCCGTATTCCGGTGTCTGGATTTCCTGAGCATAAGTCCTGGATACCGTCGTAACGTAATCCGCGAATACAATACCGATTTTCATGAAGTTGCAGTAGTCGTTGTAACGCAGATCGCCGTTCTCATAGTAATGATAATCAAATGCCAGATAATCGAACAGAACCTTCTTGTCGTATTCTCCCTGATAAGCCAGGTTATGGATCGTCAGAATGTGCTTGATATTCCGGATCGATTCGATTGCATTGTATCTGACCTTGCACAGAGCAGGCAGAACAGCCGCATGGTAGTCGTGTTCATGACAGATGTCCGGATAGTAATCCAGCTTGATCATCATTTCCAGTACGGCGCAGTTGTAGAAAGAGAACCTTGCCGCATCATCCGCATAGCCGTAGATGCCGTCACGGTAGAAATATGTATCATTCTCAATGAACAGATACTCTACTCCCTCGTTGAAATACGAGTAGATGTTTGCTTCTTCATTGATATAACCGCTATGTACATAGATATGATCCAGATACTTCATGCCTTCGTAATACTTCTCTTTGATCGTTTTAAACATCGGCATGACGACCCGTACTTCAAAGTTCTCTTTATCAAGAGCCTTAGGCAAAGCATATACGACGTCGGCTAAACCGCCGGTCTTAACAAATGGCAGGGATTCGAAAGAAACAAACAGTACTTTAATCATTAGATCCGGTCTCCTCGTTTAATGTAAATCGGTTCTTCGTCCGTACCACGCAGATCCTTCACATGGGTGATGATCGTGAGTCTGTCGACGACAGCATGGTCCATCTTGACGTTCTTATCGATAAATGTATCGGGTAGGACGATGGAGTCCTTAACAACGGCACCTTCCTTGATGATGACATTTCTGCCGATAACGGAATTGATGACAGTTCCTTCGATCTGACAGCCGTTGGCTACGATAGAACCCTTAACGGTTGCACCAGGCTTGTATAGTGTCGGACAGGAGTCGTTGGTCATCGTATAGATCGGCCAGTCTTCATTGATCAGCCTGGTCAGTTCCTTCTCTTTCTTGATCTGCATGTTGGCATCGTAGTAGGCCTTTAATGTAGAGATGCAAGCGCAGAATCCGCGGTGCTGATAGGCACCGATCTTCATCGCTCTGACGCAGTCGGCAACGATATCCGACAGAGAATAGAGGCTTGAAGTCATGCTTGCTTCTTCAACCAGCTGTTTGAATGTCAGGGTAGACATGACATAGGTTTCAAGAGAAACGTTGCCGTTCTTGTATTTGCCACGGTTCTTATGGAACTCGGTAACTCTCTTCTTGTCATCGATGGTCAGAATATCGCCCATCAGATAGGAAGTGTCCGTATTGTTCGCATTGTGATACAGGATCGTAATGTCGTTCTTGGACTTGATGTGATAATCCAGCAGCTCCGAGAAATCCTGCTTAAAGATGAAATGGGACGGTGCAATGACGACATAGGAAGGGTTTTCTACATCGACAAATTCCATATAGGTCTTGAAAGCCAGAATATCGACATTAAACAGATCATTGTTGGCGAAATTGTTGTCTCCATGCAGAAGATGGATCTTGCCCTTCTTGGAGTTGATGTTGTAGCTTGTTCTGGTAATGTGTTCTACGGCAGAACGCTCTCTGTTCTTGATGTACACCTTGATGGAATCAATACCGGAGTTGGTAAAGTTCGAAAGCATAAAGTCCAGAACACGGTATCTGCCTAAGATAGAAGTAGCAGAAATCGGACGGAAGTCTTCCAGCCCCTTGACATGGACATAGGAAGGTTCAAAATTCAGAATACCTAATACCTTACTCATGCTGTTCACCTGCCTTTGCAATCAGGGCTTTTGATACAAGCAGAACGTCTGCCGAATCCTTCTTTCCCAATACCATACCGTCAGGGATCCTGACGTCATCGGCAACCAGACATCTCGTTAACTTGGCGCCCTTACCAACAACGACATCGTTCATGATGACCGACTGATCAACTGTGGCATTTTCTCTAACTTCTACACCCGAGAATATGACGGAATGAGAAACCTTCCCATTTACGATCGCACCCTGGGTAATGAAGGCGTTGTCGATCACGGCATTCTCACCGATGCACTGCGGCGTTGCGCTGGCATCGTTCGTATAGATCTTCCAGTCGGGATCGAATAGATCCAGACCGCTGTTTTCTTTCAGCAGATCCATATTGGCTTCCCAGAGAGAATCGATAGTTCCGACATCCTTCCAGTATCCTTTGAAACGGTAAGCCTGCAGTTTCAGTTTATCGTTCAAATAGGCAGGGATGATGTTCTTGCCGAAGTCATGCGAAGACTCGGCAATCTTTGCATCATCTTTCAGATACTTTCTCAAAGTCTTGTAGGTAAAGATGTAGACGCCCATGGAAGCCAGATTGGATTTCGGCTGTTTCGGTTTTTCTTCGAATTCAACGATCTTGTCGTTCTTGTCGGTATTCATGATGCCGAAACGGCTTGCTTCCTTCATCGGTACTTCGATAACGGCAATCGTTGCATCCGCCTTGGAGTCGATATGCTTCTGCAGCATGCTTTCATAGTTCATCTTGTAGATGTGGTCACCGGAAAGCACCAGAACATATTCGGCTTCTTCCTGATCCAGGAAATCCAGGTTCTGATAGATTGCATCGGCCGTACCGTTGTACAGACCCAGACCTGTTTCATCTTTTTCTCTTGGCGACAGGACATAAACGCCGCCGCCGTTGGAATCAAGACCCCACGTGGAACTCCTGGCACTGTAGGAACTCAGAAGAATGGATTCATACTGAACCAGAACACCGACAGTCGAGATGTGCGAGTTTGCACAGTTAGACAGTGCAAAGTCGATGATCCGATACTTGCCGCCGAAGTGTACAGCCGGTTTCGCAACCTTTTTGGTCAAATCAAAAAGACGTGAACCTCTGCCTCCTGCAAGTATCATTGCTACCATATTATTCTTTTTCATTGGAATACTCCTTAATACTAATTTTATTATACATCATCAGATCTGCATATCACTATCGAATAAGCCGATATTTCTATGCTTTGTGATCTCCTGACGCATCTTCCATGTTCATCAAAGAGGATCTCGTAATTCTTTCCGTCCGCAAATACGTAGTTGTTTTCGAACGGATTAATAAAGATCATCAGATCATTGAGATGGTAGATCAGACAGTCTCCGAATTCCTCGAAACGGAAATCGGCATCGTCATCGGTGAAACTGCTGTGCTGCTTTCTGAAAGAGATCAGATCGGCTATGTATCTGCAGTTTTCACTGTTTCTGACTTTCAGCTGCCAGTCCAGCTGATTGATGGTATCCAGAGAATTATAGGAATTCCTGACACCGTTCTTGGTCCGGTAAAACTCTTCCCCGGCATGAATGAACGGAATGCCTCTGGACACCAGAACAAGGCTTAATGCCAGTGTACATCTCTTCTCGTTGATCCATCTTGGATCGGAGGATTTGTATAGCATCATTCTGTCGAAGAATGTATGATCGTCATGGCACTCCACGTAATTCACCGATTGACTGTGAGCCAGATAGTGCATGTCGCAGCACAGGGACTTGATTACATTGCTTCTGATATCCCTGTTTCCGGATACATAGTGGATCATCGTATCTCTGAAGTAATCGTTGAACATCGCGACTTCCGGAAGCTTTCTGGCATTCGGGATGGATGCTCTCAGTTCTTCAGGCAGAACATCGCCCATGTCCCAGCCTTCGCCATATACGACAAAATCCCGCTTATAGGCACACAAAAGACTTCTGATCTGATTGACTGTTTCGATATCCAGGATCCCCATCAGATCCATCCTGATTCCATCGATGTCGAACAGTTCCAGATAACGCAGCGTCATCTCCTTCAGATATTCTCTGACAAAGACATCTTCCGACCTGATCTCACTTCCGCACATCGTACCCTGGGCAAGCTTTCCGTCTTCCATGTAACGGAAAACATGACCCGGAAGCATCTTCTCAAGGTCAAAGCGGTGAATGCTGTAAACGTGATTGAAAACCACATCCAGCGCGACACGGATATTATGGGAATGCAGGACATTGACCGCATGTCTTAATTCATTGACATAGGCATACGGATCGCCCTGATCGTAGACATAATCCTTCTTGACATAGTTGTATGCCAGAGGATTGTAGCCCCAGTTGTATTCGGTCTTGTCGTTGTCGAAATCCATGACCGGCATCAGCTGCAGATGGGTGATCCCTATATCGATGAGATGATCCAGTCCGATCGCTTCTCCTTCGTATCTTAAGCCTTCTTCTGTGAAGGCCAGGAACTTCCTTGGATATCTTCCGGTAAAGGAAGGACTGCTGGAGAAATCCCGGACATTGCATTCATAGATGATCATGTCCCGGTATTCTTCCGGCATGATAGTTTCTTTCAGAAACTTGTCCGGATTCAGGACGATCGAATCGTTCTCATCTGATAAATACGCAAAAGGGTCCCTAAAACAGAGACCCTTTTCGTTTCTGTAATGATATCTTTCCAGTTCCAGATCACCGCCTAAGGCAATCTCAAAAACAAAACCGTTTCTATGCATCTGATAGGCATGGTTCCTGATAACAAGTTCCATATTCTCATATTCCGGAGCAAAAACCCGAAAAACCGTCCTATCCGGCTGATATATGCTTCCTAAAGCTCTGATATTAAAATCACTGATCGTATATTCTCTCATTATCGGTAATCTTCTAATTTATTCTTGGCTTCCAGGGAATCGATGATGCCCATGACGATCTTCTCGATCTTACTGCCCTTGGAATAATCGGCTTTCACCGCAAAAGTGGCGCGTTTATCCGTATACAGTTTCTCTGCCCGATTGCGTTTGGAATCATCGCCAAACACGGCAATGGTGGTACCGCCGTTCTGCTGAACGACCTTCATGCTAGGAACATCCGTGCTTCCGTCTCCGAAATAGACCATGTTCTCCAGCGGAATGTATTTCTGCGATTCCGGAGTGGAACTGTTCAGATCTTCATCGTTGGTTTCTTTCAGAACACCTTTGTTGATCCTGAACAGATACTGGGTCTTCATCGTATAGTTGACGGCTCTGGATGGCCACAGGACTTTTCCTTTCTCGTCATAGGCATAGGTGCAGGCATAAATCTTCTTGAATTCCGAAGCGATCTGGGTGCCCTTGATGATATCCGTCAGACCGGAAGAAATGATGTAGTGTTCCACATTCACATGATGCTTCTTTCCGTAGTCGTTGATCCGCTTGAACCAGGTCTTGACTCCCTTGTACAGCTCAACGTATTTTCCTTCTTCAATCAGCTGTTTCTGAGTCAGATCCGGATTCTTTCTGATCATCATGTACATGTAGGAAAGAATGGAATCACAGTTATGTTTCTGCGAAAAGACGCCGCATTCGTTCCAGAAATCGGCAGGATTCTCATAACCCAGGGATTTGATGTAGTGGAATTCTTGCATGTCTTTCGGAGAAAGAGTTTTATCAAAGTCGTAGATCAATGCCAGTTTTCCGTTTTTCATACGATTTCATTATAACAAAAAAAGGTACCTGTTTGTTTGTATCAGTACATAAAAAATAGAGGACTAGTCCTCTATTTCGTTCAAATTCTTGATCGCTTCAACGTAGATCTCGATCTGTTTCTTGAAATTCTCCAGATTCAGGGATTCGTTGGCATCGTGAATGTGATTGTCTTCACCCGCGAATTCGCAGCCGAAAGCGATGCAGTTGTGGATGGCCTTGGCATACGTACCTCCGCCGATGGCTTCCATTTCGCTCTGTCTGTCTCCGGTAACGTCTTCGTAGGCTTTCTTTAAAGCCTTGATCATCGGGGTATCGATATCAAAGTATAACGGTTCAACCAATCCTCTGATACGCAGCTCGTTGTTTTCATCGGCGAAATTCATCAGTTCACAGACTTTTCCGCTAGTCGTCATGACCGGAAAACGCATGTCAAGACTCATATGGATCTCATCGTTTTCTTTTGCAATAACGCCGAAGTTGATGGATGTATTCGATACGCTGTCTTTGATTTTCTCGAAACCCGCCAGTTCGCCATGGACCGTCAGAGCAAAATGTTCATGGAACCATCTGACGAAACTGTCGTCGAAGCCGGATGCATACAGCGCTTCCAGAAGATGGGAAATGGCGTTGACGCCCAGATCAGGCGTGGATGCATGCGCAGCTACGCCGTAGACCGTGATCTTTACATCACCGTCGTGTATGATGTCGTATTTCACATTATGTTCATCCAGAAAACCCTTGAACTTTTCTTCATCGAAAGAAGCTTCCGGCACAACGGCATTCACCTTCTTGCAAACGACATTGGAAGCCTCTCCGCCTTTGATATCGATGATCCTGCTGCCGTGTGCTGCAACCAGAGCCGTGTACATGCCCTTTTCCGCATAGATGCCGGGGAAGTTTCCGTCCGGTGTATAACCATAATCGATGTGACCTTTCTTTTCCACATAATGGGCAATGCATGCTGAACCGGTCTCTTCGTTACATCCCAAAATCAGTCTGATTCTTTTCCTGAAAGGATATTTCTCATCAATCAGATATTTCAAGGCATACATCGAAGCAACGGCTCCGCCCTTGTCGTCCGATACGCCTCTTCCATAAACAAAGCCGTCTTTTTCAACCATTTCAAACGGATCCGTATTCCAGCCCTCTCCTGCCGGAACAACATCCAAATGGGCCAGAATACCGATCAGCTTATCTCCCGATCCTGTCTCGCCATAGCCGCAGTAATAGTCGAGATTCTCGGTCTTCAGACCTTTCTCTTCCATCATCTGCAAAGCCTTGTCCAGCACTTTTCTATTCGTTGAACCGAAAGGTTTCTCATCATCTGAATAAACCGAATTATAGGATACCAGCTCTTTCAGATCCGCTTTCATGTTTTCAAAATTCGCTTCAATAAACTCTTTTACCAGCATCTTCTATTCCTCCATAATCAATCCGATCGGACAATGATCGCTGCCCTGAATCTCATCGTAGATCACGCTGTCTTTCACTCTATCCATCAGTCTGTCGGATACCACGAAATAATCGATCCTCCAGCCTACGCCTCTTTCTCTGGCTCTGGTCCGGTACGACCACCAGGTGTACTTCACTTTATCGGGATAGATCTTTCTGAATGAATCGGTAAATCCGCTGTCCAGCAGCTTGCCGAACTTTTCTCTCTCCTGATCGGAGAAACCGGCAGAAAAATGATTTTCATCCGGATTTTTCAGATCGATCTCGTTATGCGCAACATTCAGGTCACCGGTATAGATGACCGGCTTCTTCTGATCCAGCTTCATCAGATGGGCACGCAGATCATCCTCCCAATGCATCCTGTAGTCGATGCGCTTGAGACCGTCCTTGGAATTTGGCACATATGCGCATACGAAATAGAAATCTTCATACTCCAGAGTGATGACCCTTCCTTCTCTGGGGTGATCCTCTCCTTCAATGTCGAAGGAAACAGACAAAGGTTCCTTTTTGGTCAGGACCATCGTTCCGGAATAGCCTTTCTTCTCTGCAGAATTCATGTAACGGATATAGCCGTCAAAGATATAGAACAGCTGATCCTCCTGCATTTTCGTTTCCTGAAAGGCCATGATGTCAGGATCTTCTTTTTCCAGAAAAGGAAGCAGTTCTCCCTTGGACATCACCGCTCTTAAACCATTTACGTTCCAGCTTATCAGTTTCATATTTCTCTCGTCAGCTTTCTTAAGTAATTCGCTTCTTCACTGTTCAGATAAGGCAGCAGTGTTTCATAGACCCGGTCGTGGTATGCATTCAGAATACGTCTTGTCCGCTCGTCCAGATAACGCGGATCGACCAGTTTCAGATCAAACGGGATCATGGTCAGGGTTTCAAATCTCAGAAACTGCCCGTATTCATTCTTTTCATCGCTCACGCACAGCAGCATGTTTTCGCAGCGTATTCCGAATCTTCCTTCAAAATAGACGCCCGGTTCATCTGAGAACACCATACCCGGCTTGATTTCCGCCAGTTCCCCTCCGTTTTCCGTCTTTCCATAGCGGATGTTCGGAGGAGTTTCATGAACGGCCAGATTGTATCCGACACCGTGTCCCGTACCGCAGCGGTAGTCGACACCCAACTCCCACAGATCTTTCCTCGCCAGAACATCGATCTGATTCCCGCTCAGTCCCTGCAGGAACTTCAACTCACTCAGATTAAACATCGATTTCAGAACCAGTGTAAAGTACTTCTTGATCTCATCGGATGTTTCACCCAGAGCGATCGTCCTGGTAACATCGGTCGTGCCTTCGCTGTACTGACCTCCTGTATCAAACAGCAGGATCCCTTTATTGTCCAGCCTGGCCGAATTCTCGCGGTCCGGCATATAGTGCATCAGTGCGGCGTTTTCGTTATACGCGACAATGGATGAGAACCCTAGATCATTCGCTTTATACGCCTTGCGGAATCCGTCGATCTTCTCCCTGACATCATATTCCGTCAGCGTCGACTTATCGACAGAATCCAGCCACATCAGAAAACGCAGGACAGCTACCCCGTCATAGATGTGTGCCAGACGGAAATTGCGCTGCTCAATCGGGTTCTTGATGGCTTTCATGTCTTCAACGATCGAACGCATGTGCTGAATGGTGTTGTGACCGTGGGAAATGCTGACGTAAGTCTCATAGTTTACCTTCGTTTCATCGATCAGGATCTTCTTTCCTTTGATCGTTTCCAGGAAGCTGTAATAGGAAGCGTAAGGTCTGATGATGACGCCGTCTTCATACAGATGATCAAGAATCTCTTCGCTGAATCTCTCCAGATCAGCAAACAGATAGATATCGTTGCTGAAAAAGACCAGATAGGCCATGAAAACCGGCGTATGCAGGATATCGTTGCCTCTCAGATTCAGAAGATAGGCAATTGATTCCAGATTGTTGATGATATGAACCCGGTCCTTCAGGACGTAGCGGATCATCTCGATCTTTCTCTTGCGTGTCAGTCCCGTGTATTCCACAGACAATTCATAAACCGGATCCTTGCTTAAAGGAGCGCGGTTTTCGATCAGGTCGGAATACACGTCAACGCTCTTGATGAGTATTCCGTTTTTGATCAGTTCATTGGCAAAACGGATACTCGTTCTTTTGCCATCCAGTCCAACTGTCTTATCGGAATAGTATTTCTTAATGAACTCCAGCGGTTCCAGAGCATCCTGGGTTCCCAGCTTTACGATCTTGATGTCGTACTTCAGGCACTGCTGGTCGGCCTGGGTATGATATCTTCCATCCACAAACAGCCAGGCATCTTCCATCGACACCAGAAGCGTCGCCAGAGAACCGGAAAAACCGGAAAAATATTCGATCGTTCTGAAATATTCCGGAACATATTCCGACATGTGATAGTCGGAAGTGTTGAAATAATAAAGATCGATCCCTTCTTTCTGCATGGCAGATCTTAATACTGTTAATCTTCTTTTTATCATAACTCTATATTATCATTATTATTTTATATAGTATAATAATAAGTTGTATGAGACAGGAAATCGAACTAAACAAATCACAGGAAAGAAATCTGAACAAAGTGCGCAAAAAGGCGCAGAAGCACCAGGAACAGCGCGAACCGGTTCTGCATGAAGAAGGCAGGAAACCGGTGGAGATGCCGATAGAAGCATCTTTGCAAAAAACAGAAGAAGTTCCAAAGGAAAAGAAGAGTCTGAAAGAACTTCTTCACATCAATCAGGATACTGAGGCAAAAGAAAAGAAAGAGAAACGTTTTGATCTCAAAAAGCTGATTCCTACCCTTCCCAAGAAAAAAGAAACACTTCCTGTTCAGCCTGTGAATGAAGAAAGCAAGAAAAACGCCAGCACCAGCATGCAGGAGTTTTTTGAACCGATCAGACCTTTGAATATGAAAGAGGATAAGACTATGGCCAAGGAAATCACCGATAAAGTGAAAACGGAAGAGCCGCTTCATACTGAACCTGTTTCAGAAAAAAAGAAATTGGACATAGGCAATAAACTGAAAGATTTCTTCGGCAGAATCAAGCTTCCTGAAAAGAAAGAAAAACAGGCCGAGATCATAGAGTCTATAGTAGAACAACCTATAGCAAATGAAACAAAAACCGTACAAAACGCATCAGCAGAACCGGCAGGAGAGAAAAAGAAAGAAGTTTCTTTCAAATTCCTGAAATCTGCCGAAAATAAAGAAAAGAAAGAATCTTCAAAGTTCTTCAATTTCAAGAACAAGGATAAGGAAGAGAAGAAAGAAAAAACAGAAAAGAACCCTAGGCCAAAGGCAAAGGGTATCACTTTTGCTATGGCGATTCTTACCTGTATCGTTCTGTTCCTGGGCATCTGCGGAGCAGTTGGAGCGTTCGTGTTTGCCTATAAGCTGTGTGAAGACAAGCCGACACTGGATGTCAAGGATCTGGTTTCTCCGGATTCCACGACCGTGTTCGACAATGAAGGCAACAAGATCATGGAGCTTGGCATGTATCTGCGTGAGAATATCGAATATCAGGATATGCCTAACTGCCTGATCGACGCTTTCCTTGCGATAGAAGACTCCCGTTTCTTTGAACACTTCGGATTTGATATTCCGCGTTTCACCAAAGCGGCAATCGAAAACTTCAGAACCCGTGACTTCTCGCAAGGCGGTTCTACCGTTACGATGCAGCTGATCAAGAACAGCTACTATTCCATCGATGCAGACGATCAGTCGACCATCGCCGAAAGAGAAGGCATGGGCGGTATCAAACGTAAGATGCAGGAAATCGTGCTGGCTCTGGAACTTGAGCTGAGAACGGATGTTACCAAGCAGGAAATCATCGCAATGTACATCAACAAGGTCAACTACGGTAACAACATCCGTGGTGTCCAGAAGGCAGCCCAGTACTATTTTGGCAAGGATGCCAAGAATCTCTCGCTGACCGAATCAGCCTTCCTGGCAGGTCTGATCAACTCTCCAAATACATACAATCCTTATAACGATCTATATAAAAACGACAACTACTATCTGGATCCGGATTCCGAATATCTGAAAGCCGGTACAGCAAGAAGAAATGAAGTTATCGATCTGATGCTGATGCACGGGTATATTACGGAAGCTGAAGCTGATCTGGCTAAATCGGTTAGACTCGAGGATCTTCTGGTTGGTGTTGATGTCAGCTTCACGGAGATGAACGAAAAGTATCAGGCTTACATTGATGCAGTTATCGATGAAGTTATCGAGTCGACCGGCGAAAGCCCTTATGATACAGGCATGCAGATCTATACGAACATGAATGCCTACATGCAGGAATACATCTACGACATGCAGAATGAAGCCGATTATATCGGCATCACTTTCCCGAACAAGCTATGTCAGAGCGCAATCGTCGTCATGGACAATCAGAACGGATCGGTAGAAGCCTTGGGCGGAGGAAGGGGCGAACAGGATTCCGCCAGACAGTTCAACCGCGCTACCAGCGCTTATCTGAATCCGGGATCGTCCTTCAAACCGATCGTCGACTACGCTTTGTGCCTTGAAGCCCTAGGTTACGCCACTTCGCATACCTTTACCGATATGCCTTACTATCTCTATGGAGGAAGTGTCCTGATTTCCAACTACGATCACCAGTACTATGGAGACATGCTGATGACGGAAGCTTTGGGAAGGTCGCAGAATACACCGGCTGTTCAGGCGCTTGCAGCAGTCGTAGAAGAAAAAGGCGAAGAATACGTTATCGACTATCTGAATTCGATCGGATTCAAGTTCGATTATTCCGATTTCGACCTGCAATTTGCGATCGGCGGCAACCGCTGTACCGTAACACCTCTGCAGCTTGCGGCAGCCCATGCGATGTTCATGAACGGCGGAAGATACATCAAACCGCATACGATCAACTATATCGTCTATAATGACGGCAGAGGCAACTTCGTTGCCGATACGCAGGGTGTTCAGCGTCTTTCCAAGGAAACAGCATGGATGATGGCCTACCTGGAAGAATACAATATGTCCGGTTCTTTCTCTTCGCTGATGTGGTACTGTAAGAGATATGTAGATTATCCGTTGTATGGCAAGACCGGAACAACAGACTGGGGCAATTCCGGAAGAGACTATGGAATTCCTACCGGTGCTACAAAAGACAGCTGGCTGGTCATGCAGACAAACAAATACACCATTTCCTGCTGGACCGGGTATGATCAGCTGGAAAAAGGCGCCTACTTCTCTACTGCCGAATACCAGGCCAATACCAAGAGCAAGATCGTTACCAAGATTCTGAATGAGTTGGAGACTCACTACACCGGTGAATATGATCCGCATACTCCTTTAGAGAAACCGGATTCGGTCGTTTCCATTACCCATGTTAAAGGCGCATATCCATATGCCTACTCCAACGGCAGTTACGCAACCGTCACCGGATGGATTTCAGAAAAGGCTCTGGAAGAACATCCGCTTGTTTCTCCATCGACTGCCTATGCCTATGGAACTTCGTTTAAAAAGTATATCAGTGGCGGTATTGCCAATCTTGGCGGTACGTTCGACGGCAAAGACGTTAACGTAGTCTTCGGCACTGGTGCAGGTGAAAACGGAACCTGCACAGGCGAATCCTGTGATCTTTCCACGACAAACATTTATGGCCAGACCACTTATGCTGCCGGAAGGATCTGGTTCCCGCACTGGACAGCAATCTACAGCGGAGCTGCTTCACCTCCATATCTCTACACGGTTACAATGGATACCGGTGAAGTAATCAGCGGAGCAACCAACGATACCTCTATCCACGAAAGTACATCCGGCGGATCAAAAGCGAAAGTCTGCGTATCTCCAAGTTCAGGCGGATCGCAGGCATGCGTCACATTGAATGCCATAGCTCAATAAAAAAGAGATTCGATTGAATCTCTTTTATTTTTCCGGTTTCTTTCTACAGATGATCTGAATCGGCACACCCGTGAAATCAAACGCTTCTCTTAAACTGTTTTCAATATATCTCTCATAAGAGAAATGCATCAGTTCAGGATCGTTCACAAACAGTACGATCGTACATGGAGCGGTAGATACCTGGGATGCGTAATAGATCTTCAGTTTCTTTCCGTTGTGCGGTTTTGCCGGGTTGGCAAGCTGGGCATCCAGGATGACTTCGTTTAAGATGTTGGTTCTGATGTGCCTGTTCAGGTTTTCGTATACCTGATCGATCAAAGGAAGCAGCGTATCGATCCTTTTTGCCTGTTTGGCGGATACAAAGGCGATTGGGGCATAATCCAGATAGACAAACTGTTTTCTGATCTCTTTTGTGATGTTAGACATCGTCTTATCGTCTTTATCAACCAGATCCCATTTGTTATAGACGATGATCACGCCTTTTTTTGCTTCATGAGCCAGACCGGCCACGTGCTTGTCCTGTTCGATGATTCCCGTAGAACCATCCAGCAGCACCAGAGCCAGATCGCTTCGTTCTATTGCCGATTTCGCTCTTAGAACAGAGTATTTCTCTACGTTCTCGTAGATCTTCCCTCTTTTTCTGATGCCTGCAGTATCGATAACGACATAGTCCTTGCCGTTCGCGTTGAAAGCCGTATCGATCGCATCTCTGGTCGTTCCTTCGATATCCGAAACGATGACTCTGTCCTGTTTCAGAAATGCGTTTGTGAGAGATGATTTTCCGACATTTGGTCTGCCGATCACCGCAAAACGGATCTTGCCCTCGTATTCGTCGATCTGCTTCTCCGGCATCAGTTCTACGACCTTATCCAGCAGGTCTCCTATGCCGATACCGTGAACACCCGATATGGCGATCGGATCGCCTATACCGAGCTGATAGTATTCATAGATATCGTCGATCTTGCTGATGTCGTCGATCTTATTGACAGCCAGAATGACCGGCTTTTTCGATTTCCGTAAGAGTCGGGAAATGTATTCATCATCTCCGGTCAGACCGCTTCTTCCGTCAGTCAAGAAAATGATGACATCCGCTTCTTCAATGGCGATCTCAACCTGAGCATTAATCTCTTTCTGAAAAGGAACATCCTCGATCTGAATGCCTCCCGTATCGATCAGGCGATAGGTCTTGGAAAGCCACTGACAGTCTCCATAGATCCTGTCTCTGGTTACGCCCGGAGTATCTTCTACGATAGAAACGCGTTCCTGCAGCATACGATTAAAAACTGTCGACTTACCGACATTGGGTCTCCCAACGATTGCGACAGTTCCATCTATCATTTTTAATCTCCTGTTTTCTCTGCTATGATTTTCAGGACCAAGTCCGTGACTTCTTCCAGATTCAGATCAGAAGTATCGATCTCGATCGCATCTTCCGCTTTCGTCAGCGGAGAGAACTCGCGATGCATGTCCTGATAGTCTCTCTTACGGATATCATCCAGGATCTGTTCATAATCCGCTTCCAGTCCTTTTTCCTGATTCTGCAGTACCCTTCTTTGCGCTCTTGCTTCGGCGCTGGCTGTCAGATAAATCTTAACCGGAGCATCCTTCAATACCACGGTCCCGATATCTCTGCCATCCAGAATATATCCGCCTTCTTCGCAGATCTTCTGCTGCATGGCTACAAGGGCTTTTCTGCATCCTTCCAGTTTGGATACGTCCGAAGCTCCCATGGATATTTCGTTGGTCCGGATCTCATCGGAAACATCTTCCCCATCCAGGATCACTCTTCCATCCGGAAGCATCTGCAGATCCATTGCTTCAATCATGGACACGATTCTGTTTTCATCATCCAAAGGAATCTCTTTTCTGAATGCATCATAGGCCACAGCCCGATACATCGCGCCTGTGTCCAGATGCGTATAACCTAAACGTTCTGCCAGAATGTCGGCAATCGTCGACTTTCCGGCAGCGCTTGGTCCATCTATGGCGATATTGATCTTCATTAGAATATTCCTTTTGTCTTAAAGATATAGAATACGATCAGTCCTAATACTGCGACCAGAATGATGATCAGAATGATCAGAATGATATTCAAAACAGTATTTGATCCTTCTTCTTCATCGTCATCGAGCATATCGTCCGTATCTGTTGCGGAAACGACAAATGGAATGGTTTCAGAAACGGTATCTCTGGCCTGTTCCTTTTCCAGTTCCTTCAGATTCTTGATCTCAATGACTTCTTCTTCTTTTTCTTCTTCCAGTGTCTTGGCCAGAACAGGATGTTCCTCGACCGTATCTCTTAACGGTTCAAGTTCCGGTTCTTCTTCGATCGTATCCATGCCGGCCATCTCATCCATGAGCTTGTTGATTTCCATGGACACGGTGCTGGAGAAGTCTTCATCGGAATCCGGATATTCATTGACCGGTTCTGCAACAGGAGCAGGCGCTGCAGGAACTTCCTGACCCGGATGTCTGACTTCGTTGATCATGTCGTTTGTCAGCTGAGAGATCGTCTGTCCTCCGTTAACACGGTTGTATTCAGCGACATCATTCATCGTTTCATTCAGATAATAGTTATCCGCATCCGTTCTATGATCGATTGCGTGATTGTCCACTGGAGGCATATAGTTTGGAGCGCCTTGCGGAGCTGCATTCGGATATGGCATCTGCGGATTTGAAACATTCGGATACTGCGGCTGATTCGGCGCATTGTAGTAGTTCTGATTCGGATAATTCAGTGTACCGTCATTTACCAGTGCGCTGTTCTGCGGTGCAGGATTGACATTAACCGGTTCGGCAAACTGTGCCATCTGCGGATTCACCTGAGGATTGTATCCTCCTCTGTTGTCGTATCCCTGTTGCTGCTGCGGCGCTTCAGGATAAACCGGCTGAGCATTCGGATTGCTATAAGAGACGTAAGAATTTTCGGCAGGTTTTGCCTGAGGCTGCTGGTTGTCGCTTTTGGGGGGCATCTCCTGCAGATCGGTCCAATCGAAAGAACCTCCATTATTCTGGTTCGCAAAAGAACTGACAAGCTGTTCGATCGGCGTCTCTTCAAAATCAACCCATGAATACTTCGGATCTTGCGGTCTGTTCTGCTGAGGCTGCTGAGAACCCGGATACTGTCCTGTTAAACTGTCCAGTCTGTCTTTATAGTTTGATAAATCATTCGTAGATAAAGAAGACTCCTTATCGTTTGTCAGAGAGTCTCTGTAATCCGCGTATTTTTGTGTTCTTGTTAATTTAGCCATAACAAAACCTCCAAATTTTTACCTTAAGATTATATCATATATACCTGTAAATATAAACAGGCAAGAATAATTCGTTTTAAAAGATTTTATTTTAATAGTGGAGAAATCCGCTTGTACAGAAGCATAGTCAGGATATCGATGATGATCGCCTTGATTGCGTTAAAAGGTACGACACACAGCAGTACAAACGTCAGCTTATCCGTTATGATCGGGAAAATGGCTTTTCCCATTCCGATGATCACATCCAAGGAAATCTCGTATAAACGGACATAGAACGGGATGATAAACAGATAGTTTCCGGCAGCCGCCGTTAGTGTCATAATGATGGAAGCGACGATCAGAGCCTTCACGGCCTGCTTCTTGTTTCTGTTCAGCCCGTAGATGTAGGCTGCACTGACGCAGTATACGGCAGAGAAAACAAACGCCGCCAGTTCACCTACAAATGCAGTCGATGTCGGTTTCAGCAGCAGCTTGATCAGAATCTTTACGATCTGTATCAGCAGCGCCGGAACAGGTCCCAGAGAGAATGCTCCGATCAGGCAAGGAAGATCGCCAAGATCCAGCTTATAGAAACTTGGAGCAATGGCAATCGGAAAATCAAACAGCATCAGTACAGCGCCTAAGGCACCCAAAATCGCAATACTACAGATATTCTTAACACTCAAATATTTCTTCAAAATAAAAAACCTCTCTCATCCTGACTGTACAGTCGCCACCTGAATCCCACAGGTTCTGCCTTTCTGCTCGCGGGGTATACCGCCGATCAAGGAATTGCACCTTGCCCCGATGTTCTACAATACGATTCTACTATAATTCACTAGGCATTGCCATAAAAATACAATAGAATAATAGTATGATCAACAAACTGCAAAACGCCATCGATCAGGCCGAAAAGATCGTCTTTTTCTCCGGAGCAGGCATGTCTACCGCATCCGGTATTCCTGATTTCCGTTCTTCAACCGGACTATACAAAAACATCTACCGGGCTGAAGAGATGCTTTCGCATACATTCTTCAAGCGCTATCCGGAAGACTTCTATGACTTCTACAAGACAAAGATGCTCTATCCTGACGCCAAACCGAACTATGCCCACGAATTCATTGCAAAGCTGCAGGATTACAAGGATGTTTCCGTTGTAACCCAGAACATTGACGGACTGCATCAGGCTGCCGGAAGCAAGAAGGTCTACGAACTGCACGGATCGGTTTTAAGAAACTACTGCACGCACTGCCACAGATTCTTTGACCTGTCCTACATTATAAAGTCTGAAGGTGTTCCGAAATGTGACAAATGTGGAGCCATCATCAAACCGGATGTCGTGCTTTATGAAGAATCTCTGGATGAAAACGTCATCAACGGTGCCTTAAGAGTCATATCCCAGGCTGATCTTCTGGTAGTATGCGGAACATCCCTGGTCGTCTATCCTGCTGCAGGATTTATCCGCTACTTCTCCGGCAACAATCTTGCCATTATCAATAGAGATGCAACATCCTACGACAGCAACTGCGATATCGTCATCCATGACGATCTGGTAAAAACCTTTAAACAATTAAAGATCCGGGATTAACCCGGATCTTTTATTTAGAACTTCAGTGTGGCATCTACGGCCGCCAACCATCTGCCGTATTTTTCTTCAACTTCCTCGTGAGACATCTTCGGTTCATAGACCAGGGCATCCTCATCCCTGAAGTCTTCACGTTTATAGAAGTCTACGGCCAGACCGGCAAGTCTTGCAGCGCCTAATGCGGTGGTTTCCGCCAGCTGCGGCTTTATGACCGGAATCTCCAGAATATCCGACTGGAACTGTACCAGCATCTTATTGACACTGGCACCGCCATCAACCTTGATCATGCCGATCTTTTCATGCAGATCCTCTTCCATGACCTTGATCAGATCTTTTGACTGATATGCCATCGCTTCGATGCAGGCTCTGGCAATATGTCCCCTGTTCGTACCTCTGGTCAAGCCGAAGATCGCACCCTTGCACTTGTCGTTCCAGTATGGAGCACCGAGGCCGGTAAACGCCGGCACAACGATAACGCCGTTGGAGTCCTGAACACTGGCAGCCAGCTCTTCGGAATCCTTGGCATTGGCAAAGAATTTCATCTCGTCTCTCAGCCACTGAATCAAGGATCCGGATACGAAAATCGAACCTTCCAGAGCATACTTCACTTCATCGCCGATCTTCCAGGCTACTGTCGAAAGCAGACCGTACCTGGAAATGATCGCCTCATCCCCGGTATTGACCAGAATAAATCCGCCTGTGCCGTAGGTATTCTTGACATTGGATTTCTCGAAGCAGGACTCTCCAAAAAGAGCAGCCTGCTGGTCACCGACCAGAGCACTGATCGGGCAGGTATGATTAAAGAAGTGGCGCGGATCGATGTAACCGAAAACGCCGGAAGTCGCCTTGATTTCCGGAAGCATTGCTCTTGGAATATCAAAGATCTTCAGCAGTTCATCGTCCCAGTTCAGTGTATGAATGTTAAACAGCAGTGTTCTGGAAGCGTTCGTAACATCCGTCGCGTGAACCTCGCCGCAGGTAAACTTCCAAAGCAGGAAGGTATCGATCGTACCGAAGATCAGATCAGGATTTTCCTTGACGCCCGGAACATTGTCTCTGATCCATTTGATCTTGGAAGCACTGAAATAAGGGTCCAATACAAGACCGGTCTTTTCCTTGATGAAAGGTTCCAGTCCTTCTTCTTTCAGTTTATTAACGATATCGGAAGTCTGTCTTGACTGCCAGACGATCGCATGGTATACAGGAAGACCCGTATTCTTGTCCCAGACTACCGTTGTCTCTCTCTGGTTGGTAATGCCGATCGAAGCGATCTGTTCCGGCTTGATCTGTCCACCATCGAATACCTGGGCAATGACCGCCAGTGTGGAAAGCCAGATCTCGTTGGCATCCTGTTCTACCCATCCCGGCTGCGGGAAGAAGTTGGTGATCTCTTTCTGCGCGACTCTGACGACTTTCTGGTCCTTGTCAAAAATGATTGCCCGTGTACTGGTTGTACCCTGGTCAATCGCTAAGATGTACTTTTCCATATTATTGCTCCTCACTCATCTAAAACTATTATATAATAAATACGGGTTTGGAGGATTTCATAATGAAAGAAACATTGGTTATTCTGGCGGCCGGTATGGGTTCCAGATATGGCGGACTGAAGCAGATCGACGGTGTCGGAAACCATAATGAACCGATCATTGAATTTACGATCTACGATGCGATCAAGACAGGATTTAAAAAAGTCGTTCTGATCATTAAGAAGGAACATCAAGAAATCTTTGAAGAATCGCTGGTAAAAAAGGTAAGGCCTTTCATTGAAGTAGAGTACGCTTTTCAGGATCTTGACGATCTGCCGGACGGAATAGCCGTTCCGGAAGAAAGAATCAAGCCATGGGGAACAACGCATGCCCTGCTGTCGTGCAGAGACATCCTGAAAGACGATCCGTTTATCGTCTGCAACGCAGATGACTTCTATGGAAGAAACGCTTTCGAGAAGACGATGGAATTCTTCCATAACGGCATCGGCAATGACGTCTATTGCATGGTTGGATACAAGGTAGAAAACACCTTAAGCGATAACGGTACGGTTACCAGAGGAGTCTGTCAGAAGGATGACGAAGGATATCTGGCATCCATCAGAGAAGTCATGAATATCAGATGGAATGAAACGCATGACGGCGTAGAATACGAAGAGAACGGCGAATATGTTCCAATGGAGATGGGCACCCCTGTATCCATGAACTTCTGGGGTTTCATGCCTAGCGTCTTGGACAGATTCATGGAAATCTTCAGGAATGAGCTTCCTCATGGAATTGAAAGCAATCCGCTGAAGTACGAAGCTTTGCTGCCTAACCATGTGGGTCTCCTGGTAAAACAGGGAAGCTCCAAGGTCAAGGTTCTTACTTCGGAAGATTCCTGGTTCGGCGTAACCTACAAAGAAGACAAACCGGGCGTCGTTGCCAAGATACAGTCCCTGAAAGATGACGGGACCTATCCGGACGAACTGTTTAAACAATAACGGAAAAACAAAAAAACGGGTCATTACTGAACTGTAACAGGAACCCGTTTTTTTCTTGTTTCTAGAATAGCTGATCTTCTTTTGATTCTTTGCCGATCACTTTAAGAATAACGAAGTAGAGCGATAGAACGATTACGTTGAATACGATAAGAAGAACATTGCTCCCCTGCATCAGACAGAAATCATACAATCCGTGATACAGTACCGGAACAATCAAAGCATAAAACAGACTGCGTTTCGAGTCAAGATACTGGACTCTTTCGGTTTCCTGTCTCCTGCGACTGAATTTCGCTCTGGACAGGAATATACCCATCATGACCGAAAAAGAAAAATGTCCGGGTATGGAAGTCACTGCTCTGCTTAAGACTGCGGAAAAACCGTACCTGAATAAATAAACGATGTTTTCAGCCATTGCGAATCCCATGGATTCAAACACGCAGTAAACCATGCCGTCAAACGTAGAATCGAAAGCTTCGTGATTCCATATGACTTTCTTCGTGATCAGATATTTGCCTGATTCTTCAACAAGAGCGGCGCATATGAACGCATCGATCAGATTGAACAAAGTATAGTTGTGTACGTTTCCGTAAAGAACCAGGTTCAGATAGGTCTCGATATAGTAGATCGGGATTGACGATAAACAGCCCAGCACAAAAAGAAAGAGAAGCAGTTTAATAGGTTCTTTATTGATTCTGTCCTTGCGGTATACGTAGATAAGAAGCAGTATCGGCGGCAGAATCGTCAATGCAGAAACAAGCATTTTTTATTTCCAGACTTCCTTATAAACTCTTAAAACATTCCGATAGAAGATCTTTTCCAGATCTTCTTCACTGTAGTGTTCTTTCAGCGCTTCATACAGCAGCTGCATCCCTGAAGCGTCCCTGATTTCCAGATCGTTGCCGATGCCGTCAAAGTCAGAACCCAATCCGATGCATCCGATTCCGCCAACTTCAACGATATGGTTGATGTGTCTAACCATATCCTGAATCAGAGTCATCTTTTCATTATGATCTTCTATAAAAGAAGAACAGAAGTTCAGACCCGTCACTCCTCCTCTTTCAGAGAGCTTTCTGATCATATCATCAGTAAGATTTCTGGCAACCTTGCAGATACTTCTGGCATTCGAATGGGAAGCCACGAACGGTCTGGTCGTATGTTCCAGAACATCATAAAACCCCTTATCCGACAGATGGGATACATCGACGACGATCCCCAGTTCTTCCATTCTCTTTACGTATTCGATCCCGAAATCGGTCAGGCCGTGTTCCGTATCGATCCTATACAGAGAACGCGTTTTTCCGTCTACATTAGGATAACCGATACCGTTAGGAAAGTTCCAGGTCAAGGCGATCATCCTGACACCGCGTTCATAGTACCTGTTCAGATTATCCAGATCATTGTCGACGACACCGCCATCTTCCAGCGTCAGTACCGCACTGATATAGCCGTTCTTTTCGTTTTCAAGAATATCTTCATAACAAAAGACCGGTCTGATCGTATGCCTGTTTTTTTCCAGCTGTTCGTAGTAGTAATCTATGGCCTGATGAGTAAAGGAAGAATCCTGTACATCCGTTTTTGTAAATATCGCAAAATTCTGCAGCAGGCATTGACCCTGCTGCATTTTCCGGATATCTACATGACAGTTGTTTTCAGACAGATCTTCCTGTTTCCGATACAGTTTCGTTACCGTATCGCAGTGCATGTCTGCATATTTCATAACTGAGAAATGTCAGGAATCGACTGAGCGGCTCCTTTTCCCTGAACGGTAATGCTGGCGGCTCTAGATGCCAGATCCAAAGCGGCGGCAACGTCTCCGTCATTCATCATCGATGCCAGGAAGAAACCGGTAAAGGTATCTCCGGCAGCTGTCGTATCGACAGCTTCTACCTGATAGGCATCCTGATGGATCAGTATATCCTTATGCATGTAGTAGGAGCCTTCCTCTCCTGCCGTCATGACGATCTCTTTGTCCGGATATACTGTACGCAAACCCCTGATGATCTCATCCAGGTCTCTGGTCTCCAGTCTTGCCAGACCTGCGCCTTCGATCTCGTTGACGATAAAGATGCTGACCTTATCCAGCGGATATGAGAATACTTTTTCATCCATCGGCGCTGTATTGAACACGATTTTCATGCCTTTCTCATAAGCCCGGTTGATCAGATAAGTCATTGATGATATTTCATTCTGTATCAGCAGAACATCTTCGTTTCCGAAGTGCTCCAGAACATCGTCGATCTGCTGCTCATCGATCGCCTGATTCGCTCCACCGTGCAGGATGATCCTGTTCTGACCTTTGCAGACTTCGATGATCGCGTGACCGGTTGCCTGGCTGTCGTCCTTCATCAGATAATCCGTATGGACGCCGTATCTGTTCAGATAGTCGATAAAGTCCTGTCCGTCGCTGCCTACTCTGCCTGCATGATATACCAGCATTCCTGCCTTGGCCAAAGCGATAGACTGGTTCAGACCCTTGCCGCCGTAATTGCGGCCGTATGACAAAGAAGACTGCGTTTCCTTTGGCTCAGTAAAATGATCCATCTCATAGACATGGTCATAGTTCAGTGATCCAAAATTCAGCACTTTCATCTTATTCAGCCTCTGTCGATTCCAAAGCGATCTTGATCATGTTGGTGAGGCAGGTTCTTCTTTCTTCTGCCGTCGTCTCAACATGCGAAACGATATTATCGGATACGGTCAGAATGCAGGCAGCCTTCTTGCCTAAAGCCTTGGCTGTCGCAAACAGGCCGAAAGATTCCATCTCCGCGGCCAGAAGATTGTATTTCATGGCCGTTTCCAAGGCGTTCCCCAGAACACTCTCGTCATAGTAGAAGACATCGGATGACCAGATCAGCCCTTCATGGACCTTGATATTCAGCTTCTCTGCGGCTTCTCTTAATCTCTCGTTGAGTTCCTCACTAGGTTTCTGAATCATTTCCGTATCTCCGATCATGCATTTGGCATAAGTGGACTCCGAATATGCTCCCGTTGCCAGAATCGTATCAAATACCTGCATATCCTCGGTATAAGCACCGCAGGATCCGATTCTGATGATATTCTCTACGCCGTAGAACTTGTACAGCTCATAGGCATATAAACTGATGGAAGGAATACCCATTCCTGAACCCATGACAGAAACTTTCTTTCCTTTATAGGTTCCCGTATATCCAAACATATTTCTGACAGAATTAAACTGTACAGGATTCTCTAAAAAAGTCTCCGCAATAAACTGAGCCCGAAGCGGATCTCCAGGCATAAGCACAGTCTTAGCGATTTCTCCCATCTGTGCCTGATTATGTGGTGTAGCCATTGATTCATCCTCCTGTTAATGAATGCTTTGATTAATAAAATTATAGCATAGTAAAAAACTCCCTTACAGGAGTTTCTTGTGTTCATCGATCAAGTACTGATATCGTTCCAGGACCTTATCGATAATCTTGTCCCAGGAAACCGGGATCGTCTCCTTGGCATTCAGGCCTATTTCTCTGGTCTTCTTCGGATCCGACAAGGCTTTTATCAGCACCTGGGCAAGACTTTCGCTGTCGTCTTCGCAGCAGAAACCGTTAACGCCGTCTTTCATGATCTCGGCTGAACTTGACCCTTTGATGGTGACGGAAGGCGTGCCGGCATTGGCCGCTTCCCGGACCACCATCGGCGCATTGTCATAAAGTGACGGGAAAACAAAGAGTTCAGCCAGCTGGTATAGACCGGAGAGAAGTTTCTCGTCCAGAATATGCCCTACGCAGTGGCTTTCTTCCTCAATGCCAAGCTCTTTGATCTTTTTCTTTATTTCGTCTTCATGAGGTCCTTTCCCGGCAAGGATCAGATTGAATCGGAATCCATGATCTTTCAGCAGCTTGCAAGCCTCCAGAACTCTTAGAATGTTCTTTTTCCAGTTCTGCTGGCCGACAAAAAGCAGACAAGGATCGTCATTGATACCAAAATGTTCCTTTGCCAGCTGAATATTCGCCGGATCCGGTTCCTTTACCATCATTCCATTCGGAATTACTTCGATATGACCCTTGTAACCGTAAGAACGCAGCGTATCCCCTGAACTTTCAGAAACCGCCCATACCTCATCGCAGTGATTGTAGAAGGCAATAACCACGTCCGTACCTAGTCCGGCCATTCTTTTGGAACCGGTAAGTTGCAGCAGATCATCGTAATATTTTGAATGGAAAGTTCCGACGATCGGAACTTTGCGGTCTCTGGCGTATTTGATTCCTTCGATACCGGCAATAAAAGGCGTGTGTACATGGACGATATCAAAATCGGTCATATCCATCCTGGCATTGTAGTGAATGTCGAACGGAGGCAGACCCGCATCGTAAGATGACATGATAGGAACTTTTTTGGAATAGTAATCTATGATTTCAAACGGAAAACGGCCTCGATAGCCGAACTTGTCCAGCGGTACGACCGCGGTACATTCATGTCCCTTCAGGGCAATCGTTTCACAGTAGTTGTAGACGACTCTACCGACTCCATCGATGATGGGCAGAAATGAGTCGGAGAATTCACCGATCTTCATAAGCTGATCCAATACCTTTCTAATATTTCATCTGCAGGCGGATAAAAAATATCGTTTTCATAGACACCGCCGTTATTTATTATAACTCTTCTGGAAGCTTCATTCTCCTTTAAACAGGTAATAAGTACCTTATTCAGATGATAATCCCGTTTACAGATCGGCAGGAAATCTTTCAGCATCTTAGTTCCTATCCCCTGTCTTCTTAAGGAAGGCCTGACACTGTAGCCGATATGGCCGCCGTACTGCTTCAGGTAAATATGAGAAAGCGCCTTAGGACGCAGATTAAGCATCCCGGCGATCTCTTTATCATTCAGATAAAGATACTCAAAACCAACCGAATAACCCGGAGGGACAGTATCCTCTTTCTCAAAAAGCAGACAGTTCAGATGCCACTTCTCGATATCCTCATAACGTTCCAGAGAACTGCAGCCGTCAAAGTTCGATTCCTCTTTCAGCATTTCTTCCCGGTATTCTGAAATCATTCCGTAGTATTCCGGTCTGACTGCATCAAAACGATATCTTTCCACAATTCTATTATACCTTGCAGAAAACAGTAGATTAAGATAAAATAATAAAGCGCATATAGGGGAGTAGTATAGCGGTAGTACATCGGTCTCCAAAACCGCTAGTGTGGGTTCAACTCCTACCTCCCCTGCCATGAGAAAAGAAAACACTGATAGAATCAGTGTTTTTTCATTATCATGTACATCATCTGATCAAAGTGATTCTCAATCTCGGTCATGCCGTATTCCAGGATACTGAATCCACAATTCATTGCTTCTTTCTGAAAGACATCAGAATTCACGATCCTACAGCTGGTTGCGGCAATGCGGACTTCTGTTTCCGTCTCCTGATGGATCCTGTTCACATCATCAAAAGCTTTCGTAATATCGCTTATGCTTTCCCGGTCTCCGTCACCCATGCTTAATATCAGAGCATAGCCTTCATCTTCCAGATGTTCGTGAATGAACCGGTAGAATCCCTTTCTGTCTTCATCAGGAACCAGCATGTGCAGACAGGCGATTGAATAGATAAAACCGAACTTTCCTTCAACTGCGTTTTCCGATAGGATATCGGCTGTCATATAACGGTTCTTATGCTCGGGATCTCTATGAATGCAGTAATCGATCGCTTCCGGCGACACATCTATGGCCAAAACATCATAATTCCTGCCCAGAAGATATCTGGCATCCCTTCCTTCCCCGCAGCCGATCTCCAGCGTTCTTTTCTTTTCCAGACGATATTTCCGAATTGTCTCTTCTACGATCGGAGTATGGTTTTCTGTCGACCAGGATAGTCCTTTCTCATGGATCTGACGGTATCTCTTGTCATATGCTTCGTAATACTTTTTCATAATGTTTCTGTTTCGATACGCTGATCAAAAAGAAATAAGGCCAGGCCTTATTTCAGTTTTTCTACCAGTTCTTTCAGCAGTCCGCCCCGATAGGATTCTATGTTGCCCTCATCGGCTTCGTTTGCCAGTACCGGGTCCATCGGAAGTCTGGCAACCAGATCCAGACCGTACTTTTCGGCGGTTTTTTCCGTCTCGTCGTTCCTGTAAATGTTCATCTCATAACCACAGACATCGCACTTGACATATGCCAAGTTTTCAACCAGACCGGCAATCGGCTTGTTGACCTGTTTTGCCATGTTGATGGCTTTACCTACGACCATCGATACCAGTTTGGAAGGTGTCGTAACCATTACGAACTGATCGACCGGGATCTGCTGAATGACCGAGATCGCTATATCCGATGTCCCTGGAGGCATGTCGATGATCAGATAATCGAGTTCTCCCCAGTGTACTTCGGTATAGAACTGCTTAATCAGATTCCCCAGAATAGGTCCTCTCCACAGTACCGCGTCATCTTCGTTTTCCAGCATCATGTTGATTGACACAACCTTGATGCCCAAGGTCGTAACAGCCGGGAATATCCCTTCCTCATCGCCATAAAGTCTGTCGTTCAGACCGAACATCTTCGGAATGCTCGGTCCGGTAATATCCGCATCCATGATACCGACATGATATCCCGCTTCCGCCAGTTCGACAGCCAGCAGAGATGAAACCATCGATTTTCCTACTCCGCCTTTTCCGGATAATACGCCTATGATCCTGTTTATTTTCGTATCAGCAGTCGGTACGATCTTCTCCTGCGCTCTAGAAGCGCAGTCCTGATTACAGCTGCTGCAGTTTCCATTACAATCTGCCATTTTTTTTCCTCCACAAATATCATAGCACATTGTAAAATAGAAATATGAAAATAGGCATCTCAGCCTGTCTGACGGGCGATAAAGTCCGCTATGATGGTACAGACAAAAGAAACAGTGAACTGCTGAAGATCCTGAAAGAACACGAACTGATAAAGATCTGTCCGGAAATGACGGCCGGTTTTCCTGTTCCCCGCGAATCGCTGGAGATCAGAAACGGCAGGGTCTATTCTTCATCAGACGAGGATATCACAAAAAAACTGAACGAAGGTGCACATAAGTGTCTTAAAATGATTCAAGACTGCGATTTCGTCGTTCTGAAAGAAAAATCCCCTTCCTGCGGTGTACATCTGATCTATGACGGAACCTTTTCCGGAAAACCGATTGAGGGACATGGCTTATTCACCCGGCTGTGTCTGGAGAACGGTATTCCCGTCTACAGCGAAAACGACATCGAAGAAATCAAAAGAAAAACTGCCGGAACATGATTCCGGCAGTTTTATTCAAACAGATTTTCGTTTTCATCTTCCTGCTTGTATTCAGGAAGATCAGGCAGTTCATTCAAGGTATAGAGCTTGAAAGAATCCATGAATTCCTCGGTTACTTCATAAAGGATCGGCCTGCCGGGCGCTTCCGATCTTCCTGCTTCTCTGATCAGATTTCTTGCCAGCAGCTTCCTAAGCATCACTTCGGCGCCGACACCGCGCAGTTCTTCGATCTCGATCCTGGTGATCGGCTGTTTATAGGCGATGATCGCCAGCGTTTCCAGTGCCGCCTGAGAAAGAGTTCCCGGCTTGGCTGTACCGAAAAGGACCTGTGCGTAAGGATAGATATCCTTCTTCGTAATGAACTTGTATACGGAACCGTAGCCAACCAGCTCGATGCCGTAGAGTTCACTCGCATACTTGCGCTGGATGTTTTCCAGAATGATCTTCGTATCTTCCAGAGATTTGTCGATCGCAACCGCAAGCTGTTCCGCCTTTACGCCATCCTCACCGACAACATAGAGCAGTCCTTCCACGATCGCCTCCATGTTGTCCGGCTGTTTCACATCTTCTCTATTCTGATCGGAAATCTCTTCCGTTTCCTTTGTTTCTTCATTCATCATTTCTTCACTCATGATTCGTACCTCTTGTAAACCATATGTTCTCGTTGTTATCGATTGTAAACGCCAGATAATGATCCTTGGCCATGTCCAGGATCGCTATGAACGTAATGACATATTCATGAAGATCGTCACAGTCTTCAATCAGCGTTTCAAAACTGAACGTCTCAGGCAGGTCCTTGAGCCTGGCCTTGATCTGCAGGATCCTATCCTCCGGAGAGAGCTCTTTCTGCGTGACCTTGATATCCAGAGGCCTTGAAAGCTGAAGTCTTCTTAAAACCTTGTTCATGGCTTTCAGAAGATCATAAGGATCTCCTTCTACCTTCTGCGCATCCAGATCGGCTTCTTTTATAAAACGATCCAGCGACAAAGGCTTCGACAGCTGATCCTGTCTCTCTACGAAAGAATCATACAGAGCCGCCGATACTTCCTTGTATTTCTGATATTCCAGAAGCCTTCTGACCAGTCTGTCCTTCGGATCTTCATAGTCGTCTTCCAGATCATCACTATGCCTAGGCAGCAGCTTCTTGGACTTGTATTCGATCAAGGTAGCCAGTTCAACCAGATACTCGCTCTCGACCTCCAGCTGCAGATCCTCCATGGCATGCAGATAGGCAATATACTGATCCGTCAGGACTTCCATGTCCAGATCAAAAATATCCAGTTGCTGTTCATGAATCAGATGCAGCATCAGATCTAACGGACCTTCGAATTTCAGTGTTTCTACCTCAAAACCCATCCAAACCATTATATCATTCTTTTTATGCTATGATGGTGGTGAGGTGAAAAAAGACGGGGCATTCTCCGCTTTTCATTCGGGAGGAACTATGGAAAAAACAATGCTGGACTATATCAGGGAAACGCCTGAAACGCTTCTGCATATCATAGACAAGCGGAAAGAGTATGTAAAAGAACTGCTGGAATTCTACCGGCAGAATCACTGCGAAGGAATCTGCCTGATCGCATCAGGATCATCCTACAACGGCTGTCTTTGCGCAAAGCCGTTCATGGAAGAAGTGCTTCATGCCAGGATCACTCTGCTTACGCCTTTTACTTTTGTGCACCACGAATTCAAAACAATAAAAAACGAGATGGCGATTGCCTTGTCTCAGTCGGGCTGCTCCACCAATACGCTGGAAGCTTTAAGAGTACTGAAAGAGAACGGGCACAGATGTGTATGCCTTACGGGAAGAGACGACTGTGATGCCAGAAATATCGCCGATCTTACCGTCAACTGGCAGGCAGGAGAGGAGAAAGTCGGCTTCGTGACCAAAGGTGTCACATCCCTGGCCTGCTTCCTGATGGTCTTTGCCTTAGAGTTAAGCAAAGAACTTCAGCTGATCGGGGAAGAACGGTATGCGTATTATCTGAATGAACTGTATAAGACGGTAAAGATTCATCCGGAAATGCAGAAGAAAACGGAAGAGATCTTCAATCTCAACAAAGCCGATTTCCTGGGAAGAAACAGGGTCGTTCTTCTCTCAAGCGGACCGAATTTCGGAACCGCCAGCGAAGGAGCGCTGAAGATTGCGGAAACCTCATGCATTACAGCCATCCCCTATGAGGCGGAAGAATTTCTGCATGGTCCATTGTATCCGTCTACACCGGATGACATGATCATTGTCATAGATAACGAAAACCATTCCGGTTCTGAAAGGATCCTGAAGATCGCCGATGCCTTAAGAGATGTCACTGAGAAAGTCTATGTTCTATCGGAACATTCTCCACTGGATGAGACGCACACTTTCAATACCGGCATGTCTGCGGATGGCTTGGTCTCTCCGCTGTACAGACTGGCCTGTATGCAGGTTCTGGCTTATCTGATGACAGAAAACACAAACCGCTACGAACCCCACGAAAACATCAAGAAATTCAAGAAAGCCAACAAGGTCGCCAGCAAGTCCCGGGATAATCTCTATCTTGACCTGCAGAAAATAAAATGAGTGATATCACTCATTTTTACATTGGTAGAGTCTTTTCAGAGCTTCTTTTTTTGTTTCAGGCAATGCATGCCCCAGACAGTGATAATCATAGTCAAGCGATTCAAAGAAAGCGATCATGTCTTTCAGCCTGTCCTGGTCATAGACTGTTCCATGATAGAAGTCTTCACAATCCGCATCCTGCAGGATCAAAGTCCGTTCCGAAGGCAGATAAACAAACAGAGAATCGCGGGAATGCGTAGAATCCCTCGGTATCAGGTCTACGGCAATACCTCCCAGATCAAGGGAAACAGGCTCAGAGACAATTCTGTCTGTCGCAGTTACCGTTATCTCTTTCAGGTCGGGATACTCCATCCGTATATGTTCATTGCAGAACGGAATATCCTCTCCTGTCTCTTCTCTTCTTAACATGGCTTCTTCGTTCCATTGCCATTTCATGACTTCTTTCAGTTTATCCTGCGTGAGTTTCGTAGAATAAGAAAGGCCATGGATCGCATGTAGACCAAAGGTATGATCCCAGTGCCAGTGTGATATAAAGGTACAGTCCGGAAGAGGGAACCCCGACTCCTTTAATGCCCGGTAAAACTTCTCTACATGTGCCTTTGAATTTCCTGCATCCACTGCAACGGAATATCGATCTCCTTTGACATAATAAAGATTCGGTCTGTCTGTTTTCTCCTCATAAGGAAGCACATACAGCCTGTCGCTCATACGGATCAGTCCGCTTTCCAGCATTTCCATTTTCATACTCCTGTTTCTCTTTTACACTATTGCATAAAGCTCGTTTTTATGTTATTATTTTTAAGCGTTCACAATGATATGAACGCTAATGTAGCCTGTGGAGAGGTAGCGAAGTGGCTAAACGCGGCTGACTGTAAATCAGCTCTCTACGAGTTCGACAGTTCGAATCTGCCCCTCTCCACCACTTTGGGATGTAGCCAAGTGGTAAGGCAACAGACTTTGACTCTGTCATCTCGCTGGTTCGATCCCAGCCATCCCAGCCAAAATCATGACTCGGTAGCTCAGGCGGTAGAGCATCTGACTTTTAATCAGAGGGTCCCGGGTTCGATTCCCGGTCGAGTCACCACTGAATGCAGGTGTAGTTCAATGGTAGAACTTCAGCCCTCCAAGCTGAATACGTGGGTTCGATTCCCATCACCTGCTCCATCGCAAACATAGATCCCCGCTGTTGAAGCGGTTTTTTTATTGTTCAGCTGTCAAAGACGGTCATCGAATCGATCTCATCTTCAAATCTTTCTTTCCAGTCTTCATAAACTTTTGATCCTTCAAATACAGGCAAAGACGCTTTCTTCATACGGATGCGGATCATCATGTCATATCTGTCTTTGAGGTGATACGAAGAAAGAAAGACATCGACCTTCTTGATCCCTTCGATACGCAAAGCCTCCTGCAATACCGCAGTCATCTCTTCCCGCATCTGCTTTGCCTTTGTGCCGTCTTTCAGCCGGATGATCATATAATGTTCCATGTTTCTGCCCCTATTTGAACCTAAACTTCCCGTTTCCTATACTATAATAATCTCATATGAAGAAAAACAAGATCCGCAGGCTTGAGATGCTCGTCGCTGCCCTGTTTATCGTTTTTGCCCTGCTGATAATGATCGGCAGACTGTTTCGAAAGGAAGAACCGATCGAAGAAAACACGGAAGAAGTGAGCGAACCGACGATCGATTATTCCAAGATCGACGTCATCTCCGGCAAGTACTATTACGAAGATGAAAACTTCTCCAGCAGTTTCGGCATCGATATCTCGGAATTTCAGGATGAGATCGACTGGAAGAAAGTAAAGGAAGACGGTGTGGAATTCGTCTATCTGCGCATCGGCAGACGCGGTGCCACGACCGGTCTGATCTATGAAGACAGCAAGTTTGCCGTCAATTATGAAGGCGCGAAAGAAAACGGACTGAAACTGGGTGTTTATTTCTTCTCGCAGGCAAAAGACGAAAAGGAAGCTCTGGAAGAAGCCGCCTGGGTCAGGGAACACCTCAAAGGAAAGGAAGTGGACCTGCCGGTCGTCTACGATTGCGAGGAAGTCATACTGGAAGACGAACCGAGCCGTCTGGAAGGTGTGGAAAAGGAACAGCTTACCGCCAACACCATCGCCTTTCTGGAAGATATGAAAAAAAGCGGGTATGACGTCATGGTCTATACCTACTTATACTGGGCGGATACCTTTTATGATATGGAACAGATCGCAAGATACCCGATCTGGTTTGCGCAATACGATACGGAAGCTCCGAAACTGGAATGGCCGGTAAGCATCTGGCAATACTCCAATCAGGGAACGATCAACGGGATCAAGGAACCTACCGATCTCAACATCATGTTCATACGAAAGAATGATCGATCTGAATGACACAGCGATAGGAACTGTCGATCTCCGATACTTTATCGGAGATCTCTTTTTTTAAGAGCTCATGGCTGATCCTGTCATCGGAAGGAAGCAGGACATCGAAGACCAGGTTGCAGTGGCTCGGCCCTTTGACGACACGGAAATCATGGATATTGTAGTCCTTGTTTATCGATGTGACGATCTGTTTTACGATCTGCTTCAAAGAAGCGGTCTCTTCATCCTTCGTATCGACCGGATCCATGTGGATCGTCGTCAGAATCTTGTATCGGTTCAATATCTCAAGTTCGATGTTGTCGATCAGATCATGTGTCTCCATGATCGGTCTTGAGGCATCGACCTCGGCATGTAAGGACATGAAACGGTGGCTTGGCCCGTAGTCATGCAGGATCAGATCATGGATCCCCAGGATCCCCTCATGAGCGCAGATATCCTTTTCGATCGCCTTGATCTCTTCTTTGTCCGGCGCCTTGCCTAAGATCGTATCGAGAACATTGCGGAAGATCTCGATGCCGGCCTTTACGACAAGAAGTGATACGACAAGGCCGACATAGGCATCGATATTGACATCCGTGAGACGGTAGATGATCAAAGAAAAGACGGTCGAAAGCGTCATGAAAGAATCGTTGAAGGAATCGGCAGCCGCCGCTTTCAGAGTTTCCGAAGAGATCCTTTCTCCCGCCTTCCTGTTGATATACGCCATGAACAGTTTCAGACCCACCGAACACAATAAGACGAAGATGCCGATATAGGAGAAGCTGATCGCCTGCGGCTTGAGGATCTTTTCAACGGATTCTCTGACGGAACTGAAACCGGCCAGCAGGATCAGGAAAGAGACGATCATGCCGGAAACATATTCCATCCGGCCGTGACCGTACGGATGGTCGGAATCCGGATGTTTTCCGGACAGCGCAAAGCCGAAATAGGAAGCCAGGTTGGAACCGACATCCGAAAGGTTGTTCAAGGCATCGGCGCGGATGGAAACCGAGTTGCTTAAAAAGGAGACGATGAGCTTGAAGATCACCATCAGGATATTGCAGAAGATGGAGAACACGGAAAAGAAAGTGCCGTATCTTTCCCGCACTTTTTCATCTTCGATGTTTTCATGGTCTTTGATGAAGGCCTTGCAAAGCAGTTCAAACATTATCTCTATTATAATTCCAAAGATCATATAATGGATACATGGACGAATTAAAAACAAAGCTGACCGCCTTCTACAACAAGTTCAACGAAGACAAACGCCTGGAGACGAGACATGGCCAGGTGGAATTTCTGACTTCGATGAAATACATTCATGAATACCTGAGACCGGGTGATAAGATCGTCGATATCGGCGCCGGACCCGGCAAGTATTCCCTGGCGCTGAAGAAAGAAGGCTATGATGTCACAGCCGTCGAGCTCACCAGACCCAACATCGGCAAGCTGCGTTCCAAAGATAAGGAATTGAAGATCGTAGAAGCCAATGCGGTCGATCTTTCGATGTTTGAAGATGACACCTTCGATGTTGCCATCCTTTTCGGCCCGATGTATCACATCTACGATCCCGCCGACCGTATCCGGGCGCTTAAAGAAGCCAAGCGCATCTGCAAAAGAGAGATCTTCGTCACCTATATCATGAACGAATACGCGATCATCGAATATGCCTTCAAAGACAACAATTATCTGTCCGTCAAAGACAGGATCGATGAAGATTTCAAGATCAAAGATCCCGATGCCCTATTCGTCCATTCCCGCATCGAAGAGATCGATGAACTCAACAAAGTCTGCGGTCTGAAGCTGATCCGCCGTTTTGCCTCGGATGGTCCGACCGATTACATGCGAAGTTACATCAATGCGATGGATGACGAGACATTCCAAGCGTACCTTGCTTTTCATCAGAAGACCTGCGAAAGAAAAGAACTGCTCGGGGCAAGTTCTCACATCGTAGATATCCTCATAAAAGAAGACTGACACGGTTACAAAAACCGTGTTTTTGTTTGATTATTTTCATTTTCTGATCAAAAACTTTCAGAAATTTTTTTCTTATGCATATAATTGAGTATCAGGCATCCGTTTTCGGACCTCATCTTGTAAGCTCAGATCATCAAAAAACGTTTTCGAAAGGGGCAGCATGGAAAACTATCTTTTAGGTTTAAATAATGGCAAAAACGAAGTGCGCTGCGCTCTTTTCACTACGGAAGGAAGGATGATGGCTTCTGCGATCCGTACCCTTTCCAAGCAGCAGAATGATGAAAAGACCGCACAAAGGGATTGCGAGGAAGTATGGCTTGCCAACATCGAAGTCCTGAAAGAAGTCCTTCTTTCTTCCAAGGCCGATCCCGAAAAGATACTCTGCATCGGCATCACCGCCTGCGGCAGCGGGATGGTTTTGGTCGATGAGCAGATGAAGCCCGTATATCCGATGATCCTGCCATCCGATCAAAGAGCGAAAGACCTCTGCCTTGAACTTCGGAAAGATATGACGGAGCGAAAGCTCTACCCTCTGACGAGGTCAGAACTTCGCCCATCCCAGCCTTCGATGCTGCTGAAGTGGTTTTCCATCCATGATCCGAAAATCATAGATAAGACCAGATGGGTCCTTTCGATCAAAGACTACATCCGCTACAGACTGACGAATGAAGCCTATGGCGAACTGACGGAAGCTTCCGCCAGCGGTCTGCTCAATCTGTCAAGCGGCAGATACGATCCCTACATCTTCGATACGCTGAAGATCAGCTCCTGTTACGATCGGATGCCCGAGGTCCTTGACAGCATCTCGATCGCCGGACACATCAGTAAGCAGACCGCTTTGCTTACCGGACTGAAACAGGGGACGCCGGTCACTGCCGGGTATTTCGATGTCGATGCCGAAGCTCTGGCCAGCGGCATTCTGTCCGATGAGGAACTGTGCATGATCGCCGATACCTGGTCGATCAATGAATTCCTGGTCGGATCGGTCTCGGACAATTATGACAGGATGACCAATTCCGCAACACTGAGCTATATCAAAGGCCTCTACCTCATGGAAAGCCCGGAAATGCCCGATATCAGTACGCTGGATCTGTGCATCCGCAAGATCGTTGCATCCTATGCGCCGGAGATCGATTGTGAAGATCTGAATAAAAAATGCGACACACTGGTCGCCCGCAGGGATCCTCTTAGATCTTCCGCCATCTTCATCCCCTATTCCCATACGGCAAAAGGAAACGATGAAGCACAAGGTGTCTTTCTCAATCTCAGCGAAGAAGATGACTATGTCTCTTTGCTGAGAGCACTTTATGAAGGGGTCGTCTTCTCGACCATCCATCATATACGGAATCTCAAGCGTCCTACCTACACCTATACGGCCGCAAAGCTTTCCGGAAGTGTCGCCGATTCCTCGATCTGGCTGCAGATCCTTGCCGATACTCTGGAACTTCCGATACAGACCATCAAAGGCAACTACATCGGCTCCAAAGGTGCGGCGATCGGTGCCGGCATCGCCTGCGGTGTCTTCAAAGATCTGAAAGAGGGCATCGATAGAATGGTACGCACCGGAAAGACCTACATACCGCGAAGCCGCTATGTACCGATCTATCGGAAAAAGTACGAGGCGTATGAATCGGCTTTGCTGAACCTGCTGACAGAAAAACAGGATATGTTAGTGATTTAAAAAAGAAGAAGCTAATCCTCAGCTTCTTCTTTCTTTTCCGGAGAATATTTGATGCACAGATGTCTCTTGTTTCCTTCACCGATGGAAACGGTAGTGACATTCTTGAAATCCTGCAGATACTGATGGATGACCTTTCTTTCATCGTTAGGCATCGGATCGAGTTCGCAGTCGATATGGGTCTTGGCAACGTTGATCGCCTCTCTTCTGGCGATGGCCTTGACCTTTTTATATCTGTCTTCTTTGTAATGATTGACATCGACGATCAGGTTGATGCGCTTTTTGAATGTCGCATTGACTGCCGCCTTGAGGACTGTGGAGATCGCTCTTAAAGTCTGACCGTTCTTACCGATGATGATGGCATTGTTTTCAGCATCGAGTATGACACGGTAAAGGAGTTCTTCTTCCTTATCCTTATCTTTTTCAACGATGATCTCGATCGCTACGCCCTGATTGAGTTCAGTGAAGTAAGCGCCGAGATAATCGAAGATGAATTCTTTGACATCTTTGGAAGTGAAAGCTTCGATGGTGATCGACTTGTGCAAGCCGAAGATGCCGCCCTTTTCTTCTTCCAGAACATTGTAAGTGATATCCTGGACCTGGCATCCCTGATCGGCCGCGATGGAGTTCAGCACTTCGTCGAGTGTTCTTCCGGTATACTGTTTCATTCTTATGCCTCCTTGTGAGTCATCTTATCGATGACAACTGTCTTGGCGATATTGACGATCGATGAGATGCAGTAATAAAGTGACACGGCAGTCGGAATGGAGAACATCGCTACAGCGACCATCGCCAGCATACCATATGTCATTGCCTGATTCTGCTGTTCAGGCTTCTTGTAAGTTTTGTGATGCTTATCTGCTTCTTCTTTGCCGCGCTTCTCGGCGATCCACTGCGGGATCTTGATCGAGATGAACTGGCAAGCGACCATCAGTACGAAGATCACTACGCAGACCCACTTGCCTGCCGGGATGGCTTGCGAAGGAGATAAGGACAGGCTTGCGCCCATGAATGTTGCGTTGGCGACCGCATGCGATCTTCTGACGGCATTGTACATACCGATCAGAAGCGGGAACTGGATGAATGTGGAAGCTAACGAACCAAGCGGATTGATGCCGTACTTGTTGTAGAGCTGCTGCATCTCCATAGCCATACGCTGCTGGGACATCTCGTCGCTCCTGCCTTCGTACTTGGCCTGGATCTTCTGCAGTTCCGGCTGGATCTCCTGCATCTTCTGCATCGCGATGTTGGACTTGAACGTGAATGCCAGAACGATGGCGTTGAGTACGATCGTGACGACTGTGACTGCCATGAAGATACCGATCTTCGGTGTCAGCCAGTTGATGGCCTGGGAAAGCGGATAGGTAATGATCGCGGACAGGAAGCCGTCGTTCATTGCCTCCGAGAAAGTTGTATCTAACGTTATAAGCTCGGTCGATGTTGAACAGCCTGTTAACAGCAACGCTAAAGCTATAAGCGATAAAATCAGTTTTAAGCGTTTATTCATAGTGAACTCCTCATTTCATACTGTTATATTATAGCTTTTTTAAGCGCTATTTCCAAATCATTTTTATTCTCGGAAAAAGCCCTGTTTACATAGGGTTTTCTTACGATGATGATGAGATCTTTCGGGCAGGTTTCAAAGTCGATCAGCGACCTCACCATTTCCCTCACCTGACGTTTGATCCTGTTTCGTTCCACGGCATTGCCGAGCTTCTTGGACACCGAGATGCCCACTCTGGCATTCTCCTTGGCCCGATCGGAAGAATAGACGACAAAAAAGGCATTTGCCGTACTCTTCTTTCTGGAAATGATCGATGAGAATTCTTCGCTTTTTCTGACCCGATATAATTTCTTCATAAAAATTAAAAGCCACCTAAGTGACTTTAAACGGATAATACCTTTCTTCCTTTAGCACGACGTCTTGACAGCACCTTGCGTCCGCCGACTGTCTTCATTCTGGCTCTGAAACCATGAACGTTCTGACGTCTTCTTTTGCTTGGTTGATACGTTCTTTTTGTTGACATAATAAGCCACCTTTCTCAAAATACTATTCAATTTTAGTCCAAAGGGGGAAGAAATGTCAATACGAGCCGGACAAGTGTACCGACTAATTCAGAAGTTTTTTATTGATCCTGCGGGCGATCGCGTTGCACGAAGTCCCGAGCTCAAAAGTCAGACCGTTCCTTGTCTCGACCACCTTGCGTATACCGATGTCCTGTATCCTTTCATAAGAGATCTTTTCCGGATCGCGGATAAAGACGTTGAGCTTGAAAAGGCCCGAACCGGCATTGATGATGTTGTCCTTGCCGCCGGCCACTTCGATGATATCGTTGATGATATCTTCGCCATTCCCTGTCCTGACAAAGTCAAAGGCCAGATAGCGGTAGTAGAACAGCGTCATCAGAAACATCACCGCAAAAGCACCGACGCCCACCAAAAGGATGGTGCGGATCGATGGGATCAGAGAAGCATTCCGGATATTGATAATGAAATCCGCAAAGCTTCCCGGCATGGCGATGACCGTATTGGAGATACGGCTCGAGAAGCCCAGGAAGGCTTCAAAGCTGACCAGGATGCCGGAAGACACGCCGACGATCACCAGATAGATCGCAAGCAGCGCCGGTGAAGTCGCAAACATCAGCAGTTCCGTCGGCAAAGGATTGCCGGCAGCTATCGACAGGATGATGATGAACAGGAATTCAAACAGCAGGATATTGCGGTCGGTCCTGTCCGACATGGAGAACAAGGTCCCCAGGTAGAAGGCCGGGATGATGAACATGTTGATCACATAGAACGGCGTGATGAACCTGCCGGCACCGATATAGGATGCGCTGGAATCCTTGATGTAAGTCCAGATATTGACATCGCCCAGAACGCTCTGGCCGGTCACCGTGTTGGAGAAGGATCCGCCGGCGGAAGTATACCAGAACGGATAACGGATGATGTTTCCAAGTCCCAGGATCGACAGCACTCTGTCCAGGATCGAATACATGCCGATCTTCATCGGATCGAGCAGGTCGGAACCGATGAAAGCGATCGCTCTTTGTATGTACGTATACAGATACGGGAAGCTGTAGGAGACCGCAATGCCCAATACGAAACAGAAGACGGAGTTATAGATGATGCCCGCCGTGTCTCTGGCAAAGATATTGGACAGAGAATACGGGCCTCTGTGTCTGGAGAAGATGAAGGCCGCCCTGGTCGCATAGGCGACAAGGAAAGAACCGATCATGCCGGTCTCTAACGGAAGTCTGCTTCCGGAAGTCATATTGAAAATGGAATTGATGCCATGCCCCGTCGCATATGCCTGCGCATTGAGGGTCTGCGTCGAGAACAGCATCGTCGTCACGACGAATGTGAAGTAGCCCACCAGCGCCAGGATGACAGGCGAGGCATTGTTGGCCTTCTTACATACGATATTCAGCATGAAGATCAGCGGCAGATTCATGATCGTCAGTTCGCCGATCTTCAGTAAAAGTTCCGCGAGAAACAGAATGATGGAAGAACGGAAAGTATAGAAGACGTTGACGCTCTCATTCTGGATCAGGAAACCTACCGCAACACAAATAAAGCCGAAATAGGCAACTCTGATCGGTGTCTTACAGCTTTCATAGAAATTCATCATCTTTTTCATAAAACCATTTTACTACAAATCTGTCATATAATTAAAAAGAGGTATCCGCCATGAAAGCTATGATCATCGTCAATAACGGTCTTGAAGAATGCGAAGCATTGATCACTTATGACCTTCTTTACAGAGCCGGGATACAGACCGACCTGGTCGGTTTTACGCAAGAGATCCTTTCTTCCCACAACGTCTGTTTCAAAGCGCATAAGCTGATCGATGATATCGATCCTTCAGATTATGACTGTCTCATCCTGCCCGGCGGCATGCCCGGGACAAAGAATCTGGAAAGTGATGAATGCGTACAGAAACTGATCGATCTTTTCGTTCAAAGCGACCGCTATATCGCGGCGATCTGTGCGGCGCCATCCATCCTGATCCACAAGGGGCTTCTTAAAAATGAACGTTTCGTCTGCTTCCCGGGTTTTGAATCCGGTCTTACACCGGCGCAAGGAAAAGCTTATAAAGACGGAAAGTTCATTACCGGCAAAGGGCTTGGCGCAGCCTTTGAATTCTCGTACGAGATCATCAAAACACTGCTGGATGAAAAGACCGCCAAAGAAGTCCTCGCCAGGATCCAGTACTGATCTTTACGGGACGGAGCTCAATAAATCACTGTATGAAAAGATCTCATCGATCTTTTCTTTTATCCCTTCATACTGCAATCGATAAAAAAGGTAGAGATATGAACACAAAACAATTCACGGATATGTATTACATCGATCGGAAGAAAAACGATTCCGTCAAGTGGCAAAGAGGCGTCAAGATGGATTGCCTGCCGATGTGGATCGCCGACATGGATTTCAAAGGCGATCAGAAAGTCATCGATTCCTTAAAAGAATTCATCGAAAAAGGTGACTACGGATACGCCAACCTGCCCAAAGACTATTATGATGTCCTCATCGATTTCCACCGGAAAAGACATGGCATCGAATACAAGCCGGAATGGATCCGTTTCACCAAAGGTGCCATCGATGCGATGTATCAGGTCATCTACTCCCTCACCGAACTCAAGGACGGTATCATGATCTCGACACCGGCCTATCCGCCTTTTTATTCCACCGTCAAAGAAAGCGGAAGGAAGCTCTATACTACGAAGATGATCGATAACGGAGGCTATTTTACCTTCGACTACAAAGACATCGAAGCCAGATTCAGAAAAGGAAAGATCTCGATGTTCATCCTGTGTTCGCCGCACAACCCTTTAGGCAGGGTCTTCAAGAAAGGCGAACTGGAAGAACTCTTCGAACTGTGTAAGAAATATGATGTGCTGGTATTGGCCGACGAGGTCCATTGCGACATCATCATGCCTGACCAGGAATTCTATCCGGCACTTTCCTTTAAGAAATACCGCAGAAACATCGTATCCATCTGTGCGGCTGCCAAAAGCTTCTCACTGGCCGTATTCTCTCATTGCCACGTGATCATTCCCGATCCTGCCCTTCGCAAGAAGTTCATTGCCTATCAAAGACACACCCACACCGGCAGCGTCAATGTCTTCAACGCCTTATCCACCTACTATTCCTATAAGTATGGAAGTGAATGGCTGGATGGTGTGATCGATGTGATCTATGAGAATTACAGCCATTTCCGGATGGAACTTTCTCCATACTATGAGATGACGAATCTCGAAGGGACCTATCTGCTTTTTGTCAACATCGCACCTTACAACAAGGACAGAACAGCCTTTGATACTCTGGTCAGCGAATGCAATATCCTGGCCAATGCCGGCGAAAGCTTTGGCGAAGAGTATTCTTCCTGGGTCCGGATCAATCTCGCCACATCGCCTGCCAATATAAGAAAAGCGGTGCGCAGCTTGAAAAAACTCGCAAAAGAAAAACAGGACCAAGCCTGTTCATAGTTTCAGAAATACTGCCGCATTGTCGCAGATCAGCGGTGCATTGTAATAGAAGGCCGTATGCTCGATCAGGTGGAATAAAGCCGCCGTCGCATCGATCAGGTCTTCTTTTTTATTATGCAAGGAACAATAACCGATGCACACCAGTCTGAGCAAGCCATAGGTCAGACAAAGACCTTTGTATACCGAAGTCCTGTCCGCCCTCTTGTCGACGAATGGGAAACACTCATAGATCATCGAATTGTTGATCATCCTTTCAAAGAAAGGCATCCAGTCAGGATATCTTTTTTCAAATCCTTCCTTATCCTTTTCATAAAGTTCTTTTTCTTTTTCATAGCGCTCATATACTTCCATGGCGATCTGTCCGAACAGGTTGTTCTGTCCGATGAAACGCTTTAAAAGCTTCAGTCCTTCAGGAAGCGGATCGATATCTTCATGATAGTCTTTCGAAAACTCCTTTTCATTGATGATCTTACAGATATCGGAGATACTCTGGCAAAGCGAAGTCGTATGGTCTTTGATCAGTTCCTGAAATAAGAGGATCTGTTCGCCTTCTTCTTCTCCGATCTCATAGAAAAGCTCATTCTCCGCTTCCATTTCGATACTGATGATATGAAGATCCTTTCTTTCATATAACATCTCGATGATCCTTTCGCAGGAGCTGGAACAGGAAGCGACATTGTGCACACCGACTTTCTTGAGCGAACGCGGATACAGCTTGCAGGCTTTCGGAAGATAGCCTTCCCCTTTCTCGGCATGCAGGGAACAAAGCCCCTTCTCCTGGATCGGACACTGACCCAGCCAGTTGAACGAGACATAGCGGTAGACATCATCATTCACCGTTTCCGGGATCACAAAAGCACTCTGCACTCTGCGGTTGAGATCTTCGGAACATTCCATCGTGATCAGTTTCTGGTATTCCTTCTTACTGACAGGGATACGCCAAGTGCTGCAGCAGGTATGGCGGCATTTATCGGCCTTGCAGGAAAATTCAGGATAATAATCAGGTGTGAACCATTCTTCTTTTTTCATTTTTTAAGATGATTATATATTTCGGAAAATCAATTTTCAACTAAAAAAGAGTTGCTATTCGCAACCCTTTGTCAGACTGTGCAATATATTTTTCAGAGAAATCAGTACTTGCTTCTTACAACTTCCATGAATTCTTTGACTTTCGCAGGATCGATGCGGTCGCCTGTTTTGAATCCGCGGCCTACAATGACCGCATCCGCATATTCAAAATAATCAAGTACATTGTTTGCTTTGACTCCTGAACCGACGATGATCGGGAAATCGCCAATATCTTCTCTCATCGCTTTGACATCTTCCACTGTGATCCTTTTCGCCTGATCGTTCTCGGTTACGATGATCGCATTGGAATCATGTCCCATAGCATTATGCGCGAGTTCATTGATCGGAACATCCGGATTGCCATAAGTTTCCTGGGTGCGGACATCGGTAAAAAGCATGACGTCTGCCGGATAATCTTTCATTACCTTTGATAACGGTGTGGAACAGGCAGGAATATAGCCAAAGGAACCGCCTCTGTTATCTACAAAAGCCTCCAAACGGATAAAATCCGCATTGACTGCCCAAGCCATGATCCACTCCTGCTGCCATGCGTTCATTTCTATATTGACGCCGAACGGGATCGGACAAAGATCTCTGATTTTGGAAGCAACTGCCGTCATCAGAGTATAAGATTCCATAGGGATCTCATCCGCGTATTGCGGCCAGTCATTGAAATTCTCCAGCATGATCGCATCGACACCGCAGTCGATCAGAGTTTTGGCATCTTCCAGCGCAAACTGAACGATCTCATCTTTATTTCCTTTATAAGCCGCATTCGACGGCAGCGGAAGCAGATGGACCATACCGATTACTTTTTTCTTCCCGTCAAAAAATTCTTTCACTTTTTCTTCTCCTTTAAATAATTGTCATGCCGCTATCGATAAGGATGCCGGCTCCGTTGATATGACTGCCCGGTCACTGAACAGAAAATACAGCGTATCGGCGATCTTTCTGCCGATGCATTCACTTGCCCCGGTGACCACGCACTCTGTTTTTCATTATTTCAGTTTCTGCATCAACGATCTGACCCTTTGCTCATCGATCGGATTCATCACATTTCCGTTTTCTTTAAATGAACTTCCGATGATCGCGCCATCAGAAACAGCTAAATAATCACATACCGTCTTTTCGTTGACGCCGCTTCCTACGACAACAGGGATATCACCTGCGATCTTCTTCATTTCCGCAACATCTTCGACCGATGGAGATTTTCCGGTCATTATACCGGTGCAGATCAAAGCGTCTGCTCCTCCCTCTATGATCGATTCGATAGTGAAATCAAGGGGCTGTTCAACGATCGCAAACGTATGTTTGACATTCACGTCAGCCAGGATCGCAATGTCTTTCGGATACCTCGACTTGATCCTCATCAAAGCAGGGCCTGACGATATACAGACGCCGTTTGGTCCCATCCTGTTTTCTGCAAATACCTCTTCGCGTATGAAGTCATAACCGCAGGAATATGCGATGGCCCATTCAGCTTCATAATTATTGAACTGCACATTGATCCCCATCGACAGATCGCATTCTTTGCGCAGTCTTGCGGCAATCGAAGCAAATGCGGTCGTGGTGATCAGCTCCTGGTCGGTAGCGTATGGAATATCGCCGAAGTTCTCAACGATGACAGCGTCCGCACCGCCGGCTTTCAAAGCGTTCAGATCTTTCAAGGCAGCATCATATACCTTTTCAAGATCTCCGCAATAGCCCGGTGCACCGGGCAGCGGTTTCAGATGGACCATGCCAATGACAGGCTTTGTATCGCCAAATATTTTTCTGAATAAATTCATATCCTTAGCCCTTAATAACAGACTTCGATGATATTGTCTTCAAACGTGACAGCACGGAATTCCTGCCCGCCGACTGTTGCCGGCTCATAAAGAATCTCGTATCCGTCTGCCTTAACTTTGCCAAGGATCTCCTCAAATTTTTCCTTACTGTCAACTTTGATGCAGATATGGATAAAGCCCGCATTGTTTTTGTTTTTTTCTGCATCAATGACTTCCGGCTTAGTCATAAGTTCCAGTTTAGGGTTTTCATCAAACTTCATGATATATGACTTATAACCGTTATCTTCGGAATACTCCGCATGAACTGTCGCACCGAAATAATTCTCAAAGAAAGCCTTTGCGCCTTCCAGATCTTTGACCATAAGTCCAACGTTACTGATTCTCATATTTTTCTCCTCCTATAAGCTGATCCGGTCCCATCAGTGAAAAGCCGGATGTTTATTGATTACACAACAGATCATGTGCAATAGTGAATATCACACGATCTGATCAATCCTGTTCTTCTTTACGTAAGATCCTTTTCAAGAATCTCCTTGTCGCTTCCTGTTTCGGATCGCTCAGGATCTGTTCAGCAGGTCCTTCTTCGACTACGATGCCGTTTTCCATAAAAATAACACGATTCGCTACGTTTCTCGCAAATTCCATTTCATGAGTTACAACGACCATTGTCGTCCCCTCTTTTGCCAGCTTGATCATGACCTCGAGGACCTCACCTGTCAGTTCCGGGTCCAAAGCTGAAGTCGGTTCGTCAAAGAGAATGACTTCCGGGTTCGTTGCCAGAGCTCTGGCTATAGCGACCCTTTGCTGCTGTCCGCCGGAAAGCTGATCCGGATAATAATCCGCGCGATCTAGCATGCCGACTTTTTCAAGCATTTCCAGGGATCTTTTCTTAGCTTCTTCCTTCGAGACCTTTCGAGCGACTGTCAGACCTTCCATTACGTTCTGCAAAGCAGTCATGTTTCGAAAGAGATTGAAACTCTGGAAAACAAAAGCCATCTTCATTCGGATCTCTTTGATCTCCTTTTTGCTGATCGTACGGATATCTTTGGAAAGATCGTCAAATGTAAAGATGCCATCATCCGCCTGTTCCAGAAACGCCATGCAGCGCAGCAGCGTCGTTTTCCCGGAACCGGAAGAACCGATGATTGCAACGACCTCGCCCTCATCGACCTGAAAATCGATCCCTTTCAGGACCTGATTGGAACCGAAGGATTTATGTATATTTTTTACTCCTAACATGTTTTTACCTCGATCATCAGCCTTCTGTGACAGTTTCCGCTTTTATCTTTGTATCGCTAGGCTGTTTCCATTCCAGTTTCTTTTCCATGAAAGACTGCAGTTTTGTCAGGATCGTACAGATCATCAGATAGATGAAACCAGCTTCCATGTACATCCAGAATGGTTCATAGTAGACGGCTGCGATCCTTTTCGCAACCGACATCATTTCAACCACTGTTGCTGTAGATGCCAAAGACGTATCTTTGGTCAGACCGATCAAAGATGAAAACAAAGGAGGAAAGGCAACTCTTGCCGCTTGTGGTAAAACGATTCTGGTCATGATCTGGAAATAATTCAGGCCAATCATGTATCCTGCTTCGCTCTGACCGATCGGCACCGCCTGGATCGCCGAACGGATGATCTCTGAATTATAAGCAGCTAGGTTTAAAGAAAACGCAACGACCGCTGATGTAAAGCCGTTAAAATTGATACCAAAAGAAGGCAGACCAAAAAATATAATGAATAGCTGCAGCATCAACGGCGTGCCTCTAAAAATCCAAACATAAAACCTGGCGAATTGTTTCAGTCCTTTAATATCGGCTACCTGTACCAAAGCAAGAATCATTGCCAATAAAAGGCCAAAAAAGAATGACAGTACAGTCAAAGGTATTGTCATTTTCAGGCAAGGTATCAGCAGTTTAGTAAATGAATTAATCAGAAGATTAATGATTTTAATGAATCGGGCGCTAAAGTTGAACATAATAATTCTCCTAAAAAATCAGCGATAATATGACTACTATCGCTGATTATGAAAGTCTCTCTGTTTGCTCAGTTATTCAGCGAATGGATTGTAAGTCAGATCCTGACCAAACCATTTCATCGAGAACTCAAGCAGCTTTCCGCTGTCTCTCAGTTCTGCGATCGCTGCATTGAATTCAGCGAGCAGTCTCTCTTCACCCTTCCTGCACGGGATTGATACTTCGTTGATATCGGAATCGATCTTAAACGCTACTTCCAACGGAGCCTCAGGGTGTTCTTCAAGATATACGCCAAGGACAGCATCATTGAACATGCAGAAATCAGCATCTCCTTTAATAACAGCCTGTGCACACTGGTTCGGATCTTCAATTGGTACGATCGTAACGCCCAGTTCTTCCAGACGCGGAACCCAGCTGTTCGTGGCATTTGTCGCAATCTTCAGACCGTTGAGGTCTTCCAGTGAATGCAAGTTAAGCGGATTGCCAGGTGTAACAACGACCTGTCTGGCAGTGAAACAATATGGATCGGAGAAATCATATGTCTCTCTTCTTTCGTCGGTTGCAGTAACGTCGGCAATAACGGTGTCCCATCTTCGTGCATTAATGCCTACCAGCAGCGCATCCCAATCATCCATTACAAACTCTACTTCGACACCAAGGTACTCAGCTACAGCTTTTGCGACATCAACATCATATCCGGCAAAGTTTCCATCGTCATCGACAAAATTGAATGGCTTATAAGTCCCCTCGATGCCGACGACCAGCTTTCCGGCTTTCTGAATATCAGCAAGCTGGTCGTTGATCTCGGACTCCGCTTCAGCTTCCGGTGCAGGAGCAGGTTCTTCCTTCTTAGCACAGCCTGTGAATAAGGTTGCGATAAGAACAAAAACAAACAACAGAGTGATTCTTTTTTTCATTTTCATCCTTCCTTTCGAATCTGTTTTATTATTCGGCAGTCATCCGCCGATACCCATCATTAATATAATAAAAAAAGTAGAACTTCATGTAAATCGATATCATCTCGAGCTCTTTCAGCCGGTATGATGTAAAAACGGATTCATCTGACTTACAATGATATGCTGCTGTTTTATCTACTATTATTTTAAAATAAGCAGACATCATTTGAAAGCAAGAAGTTTCTGCCTCCGGCTTGAAAACGTTCCGCACTATGTCCTACAATGCAGACATGAACAGATACAAACTCTGCATCTTCGACATGGACGGACTATTGATCGATACGGAGATCATCTATCTCAAAACCGCTCTGCAATGTTCTCAGCTTTATGGCTATAACGTCCCGGAAGAACTCATCCGTTCGACCATGGGCAACAACTCGCAAGAGACGAAGAACCGTTACATGAGATACCTGGGCGATGCTTTTCCATATGAAGAGTTTATGCAAAAAAGATCGGTCCTGGAGCGCGAGTATATCAAAAATAATTCCATTCAGAAGAAAAAAGGCTGTGACGAGCTTCTCGATTTCCTTGATGAAAAAGGGATCCGGAAGGCGATCGCCACATCGACCAAGCGCAGGACGGCGGACCGCTTCCTTGCGATCACGGGTCTTACCGGACGTTTCGATCACATCGTCTACGGCGACGATCTCAAAGAATCCAAACCGCGTCCCGAGATCTATCTGAAAGCCGCGGCAGCCTTCCCATATAAGAAGGAAGAGATCCTGGCATTTGAGGATTCGGGAAACGGCATCCTGTCAGCGGTTGCGGCCGGTCTCAAGGTCGTCCACATTCCCGATCTGGCAAATGTGCCCGAAGAAATAAAAGAAAAAAGCCTCGCCGTTTTCGATGATCTCTCGCAAGCGGTAAAGCTCTTTGAAGATTGAACAGGTCAGGCCTGTTTTTTCTTTGCCTTTTTCTTCGTTTTGTCTTTCGGTTTCTGTTTGACCGGTTTTTCCGGACGAAGCAGGATCGGATTGTCCTTATTGTGGGAGACTAAGAAGGACAGGGTCAAAGGCAATCCAAACATGCCGATCGCGCCAAAAAGACGCACGCCGCAGATCATCGCCATCAGCGTTGCCAGCGGATGAAGACCCAGATTGGTACCGACCAGACGCGGCTCGACGATATTACGTACGACTGTGATGACCAGATAGATAAGTAAGATCCCGAAACCGAGCAGCAGCTTGCCGGTGATCAAAGCGGAAATGCCCCAAGGGATCAATACAGTACCGACACCCAATACCGGAAGGATATCCAGCACCGAGATGATGGCAGCCCACATGCCCGAATTGGAGATGCCGATTATGGACAGACCGATGAACAGTTCGATGAAGGTCAGGCCCATGATGGCGGCATAGGATCCGATGATCTTGAACAAGGTGTTTTCGCAGAAGTCTCTGATGTCGTACAATACCGTCATCACTTTCTCCGGCATGACACCGGTGAACCATCTCGAGATGTTCTCATAGTCCGAGACCATGTAGAAAGAAGAGACGATCATAACGACAAAGGAGATCAGCAGTTCCGGTGCGGAAGTGATGAGCGAAGTCGTCAGATTAACCAAACCGGTCGTGACCCTTGTAAGTAAGCTCTTCAAGCCTTCGAAGATGCCGTCAGTGATGTTATTGAAGACAGCGGAGATGTTGTCCGGCAGATTCTGGCCGACTTCCAGCAGGGTATTTTCGATCTGCCCGATGTAAGGCTCCAGAGTGTTCTTGTAGAAGCCCGGCAGCGTCCTGATGAAATCACCCAGTTTTGTGACGCCAAGCGAGATCAGCAAGACCAGTATCAGGATGATCGCGATATACAAGCCGAAAAGTACGAGGCATCTTTTCCATTTTGCGTCCTCTTCGATAAAACGTTTCCGGATACGCAAAGCGATATAGGCAAATAAGAATCCCAGCAGGAATGGAAACAAGACGCCCAGCAGATGATTGACACTGATGTATATGATCGCAAAGATCACTGCGATATATAAAGCATTTATGATAAACTCTTTTCTTTTTTCCATAATTCTATTGTACCAAATCGAACAAATGAAAAAGTAGCGGATGCTACTCTGTTTCACTCCATGAAGGGATCTGCTTCCCTCTTCTTAACAGGACCGATTTCTGATAATCGGTGCAATTGAGAAAATGAAGCACTTCCAGGCACTCTTCTTCGCTGAGGCCTACAAGAGCCCTGACTTCAAAACGCTTGTCGATGATGTCAGCACAGACGACGATCGCATCAACACTTCCCTTCTTATCCGAACGGAAGACTTCCATCGGTGTGTCCGTATCCGACGACAGTGTCTCGATATAACCGAAATCACAAGGATAGGTCAGTGACGGGTACATCTTATGTGCGCTGCCTTTTTTACATACGACTTTGAAATCCCCAGAGGAATACAAAGTATCGACCTTCTGCCAGAAGTAGGCATTATTTTCAAATTCACTCATTTTCTATACTCTCCGAAAAACTACGATATAACAATTATAAGCCAACAGACGATGATTGTAAACGTTTTCTAAAAATGAAAATATTTACATATTATACCTGACATTGATCCGTATCCGTCTGAGGAACTCTTCGATATCATAGAGGCCATACGCCTCCATCGCCTTTAACAGGATCATCAGACAGCCAAAGGCATCCGACTTCCCGTTATGGTGCTGCAGATCGATATCCAGATACTGGCAGACCGTATTGAGTTTGTGATTGTACAGCTCCGGATAGACTCTTCGGGATATCGCGACCGTATCGATAAAAGGATTCTTGAAATGATCCAGACCGTAGACATCGCACATCGCATTGAGCACCGACAGATCGAACGGTGCGTTATGCGCAACGATCAGTGAATCTTTCAAAAGCGTTCCAAGCTCCTCATAATAATAAACGAATTCTTCCTCATTCTCCACATCTTCCTTATATATACCGTGGATGTGGGAATTGGTGAAGAAATTGTAGCGGTACGGCGGCTTGAAATACCACTCGAAACTGTCTAAGATCTCTCCTTCTTCATAGACCGCTACGCCCAGGCTGCAGGCGGAAGCGGGCGAAGAGTTTGCCGTTTCGAAATCCAAAGCGACGATCTTCATTGGGCGAACTTCCTGTATTTGTCTTTCAGGAAACGGTTCATGTTGCTTTCAAAGACCGTCTTGGAGAAAGCTTCGATCCTTTCCTGCTTGCCCTCATCGAGCTCGATATACAGATAATCGCGGTTGGCACCTCTGCTGTACGACCAGGAGAGCACATCTTCATAGTAGATCAGGACGCACTTGTTCTTGTCGGCACGGTTATAGACGACAAGATACTCGTTATAGAATTCCATGAGGACGACCCGCGGCGTATAGATCAGGGCACCAAGTGAAAAAAGGATCAGCACGACACCGTAGATCTTGGGGATCGAAGGAAGAAGCAGGAAGAGTCCGGCGATGATCATCGTGCCGAACAAGGAATTCGGTTTGGCATCGATCTGGGCCAGGACCATGGAGTCTTCCGGAAGATTATACGTCTTGAGTTCCTTGGATTTCATGAATTCAGTATAACACGCATATGTTATCATATAGTGTATGAAAAACGAAGGATTCAAATACGAACTGATACATAAAGACGCTCACAGCAAGGCCCGTCTGGGAAAGCTGAACGTCTTTGGAAAAATAGTCGATACACCGGTCTTCATGCCTGTCGGAACGCAAGCCACCGTCAAATTCCTTTCTTCCGATGACATCAAAGCGCTCAACGCATCGATCATCTTAGGAAACACATATCACCTCTGGCTGCGTCCGGGTCCTGAGACACTGGAAAAAGCCGGCGGCATCCATAAGTTCATGAACTATGACGGCCCCATCCTGACCGACTCGGGCGGTTTTCAGGTCTTCTCTCTGGCGGATTCCCGCAAGATCAAAGAAGAAGGCGTCTCTTTCAAGTCGCATCTTGACGGCTCCAAGCTGTTCATGTCACCGGAGGATTCCATCCACATCCAGGAATCCATCGGGTCGGACATCGCCATCTCTTTTGATGAATGCATCCCCTATCCGGCAACGTACGAATATGCCAAAGAATCCGTCGACCGCACCCTCCGTTGGGCAAAACGCGGTCAGGACGCTCACACCAGAAAAGACCAGGCTCTGTTTGGCGTAGTGCAGGGTTCCGAATATCCGGACCTCAGAAAATACTGCGCCGAGAAGCTGACCGAAATGGACTTCGACGGCTATTCGATCGGCGGCACCTCGGTCGGTGAAGATAAGGCAACCCATTACAAGATGCTGGACTACACCCTTCCGTATCTTCCGGAAGACAAGCCGCGTTATGAGATGGGCATCGGTGCCATCAATGACATCCTGGAAGGCGTGGAAAGAGGCGTCGACATGTTCGACTGCGTACTTCCGACCAGGATCGCAAGACACGGCACCCTGATGACTTCGCAGGGACGCATCAACATCAAGAAAAACATCTACAAGGAAGACTTCACACCGTTAGACCCGGAATGCGACTGCGAATGCTGCACCAAATATACCAAGGCCTATCTCAACCACCTTTTCCGGAACAATGAGGGCTTAGGCAACCGTCTGATGTCCATCCACAATCTGCGCTTTCTGATCCGTCTGATGGAAGGCATACGTGAAGCCATTGCGCAGGACCGCTTCACGGAATACAAAGAATACATTTTGAAAAAATACGGTTTTGATGAGAGAGGATTCTGATGAAACTGAGTGATTTTGATTTTCAGTTGCCCGAAGAGCTCATCGCCCAGCACCCCGCGGAAAAACGCGACACTTCAAGACTCATGGTCTTGCATAAAAACACCGGTGAGATCGAACATAAACATTTCTACGACATCATCGATTACCTGCATCCGGGAGATGTCCTGGTCAGAAACAATTCCAAGGTCATCCCGGCCAGACTTTACGGCACCAAGCGCAATACCGGCGCCAGAGTCGAAGTCCTCATCTTAAAAAGAGAGGGAGACATCTGTGAGTGTCTGTGCGGAAATGCCAAGGCCATCAAGACCGGCACGGTCATCGATTTTTCCGATAAGCTCTATGGCGAATGTATCGAACGAAAGGATGAAGGCATCCGTGTCTTTGAGATGCACTATGAAGGCATATTCTTAGAAGTGCTCAATGAAGTCGGCATGATGCCCACTCCGCCATACATCCACGAAAAGCTGAAAGACAATTCCCGCTACAACAACGTCTATGCGCAGATCAACGGCTCTGCCGCCTGTCCGACAGCAGGCCTCCACTTTACGGAAGAGCTCTTGCAGAAAATAAGAGACAAAGGCATCGAGATCCTCGATGTCACCCTGCATGTGGGCTTAGGCACCTTCAAGCCGGTCAAGGAAGACGAGATCGAAGACCATGTCATGCATTCGGAATACTACGAGATGGATGAATACACGGCACAGCGGCTCAATCTCGCCAAAAAGGAAGGAAGAAGGATCATTGCCGTCGGTACCACTTCCACCAGGACCCTTGAGACCATCATCAACACCTATGGCGAATTCAGAAAATGCAGCGGCAACACCGCCATCTTCATCTATCCGCCATACACCTTCAAAAGCATCGATGCGCAGATCACCAACTTCCATCTGCCCAAATCGACTCTGATCATGATGATCGCCGCCCAGTGTTCCAGAGAAATGATCTTGCACGCCTATGAAGTAGCCGTACAGGAAAGATACCGCTTCTTCTCATTCGGCGATTCCATGTTCTTGGACAATGAATAACTATCAGAAACATCTCAAACAGATCGCATCTTTGAAAGGAAGACCGGACTTGCTGATCCACATCTGCTGCGGTGTATGCTCGGTCTACCCTTTGAAATACCTTTCGCAGTTTTTTAAGATCACCATCTTCTTCTCCAACTCCAATATCTACCCTTACGAGGAATACCAGAGAAGACTTGATGCCTTGAAACAATACCTGCAATATCTCAACGATGACTCGATCCGTCTCATCGAAGACCGCTATGACAATGTCACATATATGAAAGACCTGGCGCACTTCAAGGATGAACCGGAAGGCGGAAAGCGCTGCAAGCTGTGCTATGAAAAGCGCATGGAAGAGACCTTCGCCTATGCGGCAAAGCATTCCTATGCCTATTGTACGACGGTCATGTCGATCTCCAACCGCAAGAATGCCGACTGGATCAATGAGATCGGCGAAAAGCTGCAGAAGAAGTATCCTGAAACGACCTATCTGTATGCCGATTTCAAAAAAGGCGACGGGATCATCATGAACGACAGGATGAACAAGGAACTCGGCCTTTATCATCAGGACTATTGCGGATGTATCTACTCGATCCGTTAAGATCTTCGTAAGGAAGATCTTTTCTTTTGATGCTAGAATGAAATCATGAAGGGATTCTTCCAAAAATTCAGAAACATCATCGATACCGTCCTGCAGGATCTGATCATCGGCTGCACCGCCGGTTTCATTTCCACATATCTGACTCACAGGAACCATGTCCGATAAAAAAGAATTACGCAAAAGATATAAGAAGATCCTGGGATCTCTTTCCGAAGAAGAAAGGGCTTCGTATTCAAGGATCATCTGCGAAAAGCTTTCTTCTCTGGTCAAGGGGAAGATCTTTCTTTCCTATTCACCGATCGGCAAGGAAGTCGATGTCTCCCGTATCAATGAGCTTTATCTTCCGGCCTACCCTCGTGTCCTGAAGGACCATCATATGGAGGCGCGTTTACCGAAAGATAGCCGTTTCCTGATCAGCCGTTACGGCATCGCGGAACCCGATCCCGATCACAGTATCCTCATCGATAAGAAGAAGCTGGAAGTCATCCTCGTCCCCCTTGTGGCCTTTCATGAAAGCAAGATCCGGCTGGGACATGGCGGCGGCTATTATGACCGCTATTTAAAAAACACCGACGCTTTGAAGATCGGTGTTGCCTATGAGATTCAGAAAACTGAGGAAGATTTTTCTCAGATGCATGACATCCCGCTGGATATGATCGTAACTGAAAAGAGTATCTATTGAGATACTCTTATTTCATATTGATCTTAGCCCAGAGCTCGTCCGGCAGTTTTTCGTTCAGCGGACGTTCCAGCAGTTCCGGATTCTCCAGGAAGAGCTGCAGCATCTTGATCGATTTTGAGAAATAGTAACCGTCGGCGATCCTTTCATCGACCGTGAAGCCTAGCTTCACGCCGTCTTTGAAGATGACCTGTTCGTTCTCGAAGAATGGCATCTTTCCCGACTGGCCGATGACGACGAACATCGACGTCGTGCCCCAGTTGGTCAGATGGTGATAGCCATCCGGAAGACCGATGGAACCAAGGTTCGCCAAAACGACGGAAGAGTGGTACGGGTCCGTCTCGATGAGGGCCTTCGGGATCCAGCTGTGCTTTTCCAGCCAGCACACGAAACGAAGGACAGGACGGGAGATGAACTTCGGCAGCTTATTGAACTTGTCCATGAAACCGGTCGATTCATCCACATACGACTTGTTTTTCAGCTTCAGAAGCTGTCTTTTCAGTTCGTTATGGACATCGTCGATATTCCATTCCGGCTTGGAATGGACGAAGGCCAGCACTTCGCCGCCATTGTCCGCAAACTCCTGTTTTACCGTAAAGGCCGCAGAAACTTCTTTCCTCTTGTACATCTTGCGGTCATGAATGAACAGCGACAGTTTGGAGCGAAGCGTGACGATCTTCAGAACACCTGTTACGATGCACTGGAACATATTGTATTTGTAGTCCGGATTTTCCGCATTCTTCTTTTTGATGAACTCATTCAGATTCGTCAGATCGATCTGGAACGTAAAATACGTCTGGTTGTCACAGCGATCCGGATACATGAACGGCATAATAAAATGCATGGAATCCGTATTTTTCAGATATTTGGCATCAAATCTATCCATTTTTTAAACCCCTTAATAACTATTTCATTCTACTTTTTAAATCAGCGTTTTTCAATAATGCGTGTGACAAAAGCGGATCGCCTGTAACTGATATAATCAAAGTGAGGTGACGATATGATAAAGATATACAGCAGTGAGATGTGCCCGGACTGCCGGGATTTCAAGAAGAACCTTGACCGTTACAAGATCGCATATGAGATCATCGACATCAATTCAAGCCTGCGCGATCTCAAAGCCTTTCTGGCTTTAAGAGACGAGAGCTCCGTATTCGATCAGGTGAAAAAAGGCCATTCCATCGGCATACCCGCTCTTGTAAAACAAGACGGGTCCGTAAGTCTCGATTGGGCGGGATTCATCAGCGAAAACGGATTCGAGCCCTTCCATGAAGAGACAGGTCCGGCCTGTTCGATCGACGGAAAGAACTGTTAAAAAAGAAGACTAGCTGTCTTCTTTTTCTTTCAGTTCATTGATATAATCTTCGATCAGCCGGCTGGCAAAGGAGATCTCGGCATGTTTTGCCCTGGCTTTGATGCTTTCAGCCCTTTGTGAGACCCTTTGTGTCAGGTTGAGACCGCTGGAGACCGAGATCGAGAACGTCTTGGCAAGATCGATCGCGATCGATCTGGCAACGGAATCCATTTCCGAGAGTTCCTTGATCACCTTCAACAAGACGCTCATACCGCCCGTCGCCAGCTGAGAGACGGATTCGATGCCGGCTTCATGGAAGGCTTTGAACAGTTCTTCAGTGAAGATCTCTTTCTGTTCATCGCTGGAGTCGTTCAGAAACTTCAGTAAGGCGATCCTGGTCTTGTCCGTCTGGAAAGAGTCGGAATCCGCCCTGTCGATGCGGTTGACCTTGATCTGCCAGGTCATCATGCCGTGAGCTTCGACGATGTTTCTGGTCGTGACTTTGGCGATCGTGCGGGCCGGGCTCATCTCAAAGATCGTACCGACACCGTCTTTTTCCGGAACGATCAGCTGGTAACGGTCTTTGACCTTATTGAATTCGTTTTCGTCATACGAGCCCGGACGAAGACCCGGTCCGTCATTGGAGATGATCTGGATGATCCTGCTCCGTATGAGAGGCTTGCAATGAACGGCAGCATAGAGCGCAAGGTTGCCGCCCTTGGAATGGCCGATGATCCTGTATTTGCGGAAAAGATTGAAGTGCCGGTTGACATAGGAGAGCGCATCGTCCTGCGAAGCGATCTTCTTGTATGCCAGATAGCAGTCTTCCTTCCAGCCGATGAGACTGTCATCCGTTCCCTTGAAACAGACGACTGTCGTGCGGTCGGGCAGGTCGACCATGAATGCGGCAAACTGCTCCGCCGTACCTGCGTGTAACAGTGACTCATAATTGTATATGATGCAATCCCTGTAACGCGGTACATCTTTCATCGCCTGCAGTATCTGCACGGCGTCTTTGTTGTGGTGCTTTGAAAGATTCGCCGGATCCTTCATATCCTCAAAGTAACGCTCAGCGAGCTGCTGTATCGTGACCTTGTCATCTTTTTTCAGAACATTATCAAAATTCGCATAAATCAGCTGCGAGAATACAAGATTGTCCGCTTCATTGAAAGGATCGGATCTGAAACTCAGATCCCCTCTCAGCCTTATATAATCCAGTGCGTTCATAAACCGTTTCTTTTCTTTACGGTTTCATTATACCAGCAAGCCCTCACTTTTTTAACAGAGGAAGAAGATACGTTTTTTCCGTTTTTGTATTGTAAGAGAGAAAATACAGAGATATAATACATATGAACAGATGTTCATATGTTCATTATGGAGGAATCAGATATGAAAAAAACTTACAAGATCGACGTCGACTGCGCAAACTGTGCTAACAAGATGGAAGAAGCCGCTAAAAATACGGCCGGTGTCAAAAATGCCGTCGTCAATTTCATGACATTGAAGATGAGTGTCGAATTCGAAGAAGGAGCTGACGTCAAAGAAGTCATGAATGAAGTCCTCAAAAACTGCAAGAAAGCAGAATCCGACTGCGAGATCTTTCTATGAATAAGAAACAGAAAAGGAATCTCATAAGGATCCTTGTTTCGCTGTTTCTGATGATCGTGCTTCGTTTCCTGCCCATTGAAAATGAAGCGCTCCGTTTCGTTCTCTATATGATCCCCTACCTGATCGTAGGCTATGATATACTGCGCAAAGCCTTCCTGAGCATCAGAAACAGGGAACCCTTCGATGAAAACTTCCTGATGTCCGTCGCCACGATCGGTGCGATCGCCTTGGGCGAGTACCATGAAGGCGTGGAAGTCATGCTGTTCTATCAGATCGGTGAATGGTTTCAATCCTATGCCGTGGGCAGATCGAGAAAGAATATCACCGCACTCATGGACATCACGCCGGAATATGCCAATCTGGAAACGGAGAACGGCATCGAGGAAGTCGACCCGAGCGATGTAAATATCGGTGATGTCTTCATCGTCAAAGTCGGCGAAAAGATCCCGCTTGACGGTGTGATCACACAAGGCAGCACATCATTGAACACTTCGGCACTGACCGGCGAATCCAAACCGAAAGATGTGACGATCGGCGATAAGGTCATCAGCGGATGCATCAACATGACTTCGGTCATCAAAGTAAAAGCGGAAAAGCTCTATGATGATTCGACCGTGGCCAAGGTCCTTGACCTGATTGAAAACGCCACATCCAACAAATCCAGATCGGAAGACTTCATCACGAAGTTTGCCAGATACTATACCCCGGCTGTCTGCTACAGTGCTTTGGCCCTGGCTTTCCTGCCGCCACTATTCATCCGTTTCGTTCTTAACGGAACACCGGATCTGAGTACCTGGGTCTTCCGTGCATTGACCTTCCTTGTCATATCCTGTCCATGCGCACTGGTCATCTCGATCCCGCTCACCTTCTTTGCCGGGATCGGCGGAGCCTCCAAGGCAGGCGTACTGATCAAAGGTTCCAATTATCTCGAAGCTCTGTCCAAGGCACGTTATGTTGCCTTCGACAAGACCGGAACGGTCACGATGGGCGTCTTTGAAGTGACGACGATCCATAACTCTTCCTTAAGCAAGGATGAGCTTCTTGAATGTGCCGCCTATTGCGAAGCACTGTCCAACCATCCGATCGCCAGATCGATCATCAAAGAATACGGCAAGCCAATCGATAAATCGCGCATCTCTTCGATCAGAGAAGTCGCCGGCAAAGGCATCGAAGCTTTGATCGATGGCAAGAACATCTGCATCGGCAATGAGAAGCTGATGAAAGATCACGGAGTGAAGATCACAGAATGCCATGAGAGCGGAACGATCGTCCATATCGCGATCGAAGGACGTTACGCCGGACACATCCACATCGGTGACAGGATCAAGGCCAACGCGAAACAAGCCGTTTTTGATCTCAAGGCAAACGGCATAGCAAAAACGATCATGCTGACAGGCGATGAAGAAGCCGCGGCAGAAGAAGTTGCCGGAAAAGTCGGCATCGATGAGATCAAAGCCGGACTCCTGCCGCAGGACAAAGTCGGATGCCTTGAAGAAATACTGAAACAAAGAAATGAAAACGAAAGCGTCGTCTATGTCGGTGACGGCATCAACGATGCACCGGTCCTTTCTCTGGCAGACGTGGGTATCGCCATGGGGACTCTGGGTTCCGATGCGGCGATCGAAGCTGCCGATATCGTCTTGATGGATGATGATCCGCTCAAGATCGCCAAAGCGGTAAAGATCTCCCGCAAATGCATGGCCATCGTCTATCAGAACATCACCTTTGCGATCGGTGTGAAGCTGCTCACGCTTCTCTTGTCAGCCTTTGGCAAAGCGGAAATGTGGATGGCGATCTTCGCCGATGTCGGTGTCATGGTGATCGCCGTGCTCAATGCCATCCGTGCTCTGGGGGTGAAAGACCTGTGAACAGAAAGATCGATGAAAATACCTTATATGATACGGCGGAACTGTTCAAGAACTTTTCCGATTCCACAAGGATCCGTATCCTGTATTGTCTCTTTGAAAAAGAAAGAAGCGTCACGGAGATCGCAGACCTCTTAAAGATGAATCAGTCCGCCATCTCACACCAGTTACGCTTCTTGAAAAACTCCAAGCTCGTCAAAAACCGCCGCGACGGCAAGACGATCTACTATTCCCTGGATGACGATCATGTCTATAACATCATCTCCCAGGGGATCGAACACGTACAGGAATAAGCAGTTTGAAACTGCTTATTTTTTTATGAAAAAGGAAGGAGCTTCATTCTCCTTCCCCGATATGTTCTTTCAGCCAGTTATACAGATCGACATAGACGATCTCTTTGTCCGTTTCGTTCAGGATCTCATGTCTGTCGTTTTCATACAGCTTGAGCTGAATGTTTTTCACACCGACATCCTCAAGTGATTTGACGGAAGCCTCCACTTCCTTTCCGAACGATCCGACCGGATCATCTTTTCCGGAAACAAAGAAGATCGGCAGGTCCTTCGGGACCTTCTCCAGCAAAGACCTGTCATGTAAGCGGGATATGCCTTCAAACATCGAATAGTAACCGTTGAGCGTGAAAAGGAAGCTGCAGCGCGGTTCATTGACGTACCAGTCGACAAGGGCTTCGTCCTTGCTGAGCCAGTCCGCCCTCGTGCGAAGCGGTTCGAACTTCCTGCCATAGGAGCCGAAAGCGATGTTGTTGACGAAAGTCGAACGATACCTCCAGCCCTTGAAGGCGGCGATCAGTCTGCACAGGAACATGCCGGCCTTGACGGTGGAAAGCGCTTCGTAGCCCGTTCCCATGATGATGGCTCCATCCAGCTCGTTTCCGTATTCGCAAAGGTATTGCCTTGCATAGAAGGATCCCATGGAATGGCCCAAGAGGAAATACGGAAGGCCGGGATACTTCTTTTTGGTGAGGATGGTGAGCTCATGCATATCATCCAGGACATGACGGTTGCCGTTTTCGCCGAAATAGCCCCAGTCATCTTCGCTGTTGACCGAGCCGCCGTGGCCTATATGGTCATTGCCGACGACCAGGATCCCCTTGGAATTGAGATATTTCGCAAAATCTTCATAGCGGTCGATGAATTCGACCATGCCATGTGCGATCTGCAGTATTCCGATGATCCTGTCATCGGGAATATACTCCATGCTTCTGACATCGACTTCGCCGTTGCTGGAACGGAATCGGAATTCGTTTTTTCTCATGTGACCCCCCTATCTGTCGATCTCGATCAGAGAAAACAGGACTTCTGCCGCTTTTAAGACGTCCTTTTCTTCTTTCACTTCTAGGATTCCTTCGGAAACGCTCATGAGACCTTCGATCTTTCCGCTTCGAGCGTCTCCTTGGTAAACAAGATCTTCGTCTTCCAGGATCAGTTTTCCATCTTCCCTTACCAGCGCACCTTCTTGTTTTCCTGCGGCATCATAGAAACGGACGGTATCTTTTGAAGCAGTGACATCTTTCTCCACATAAGCGATCTCAACATCTTCTTTATCAAAGATCCGCGTACGGTATTTGAACGCAAAATCATAGATGCCCCAGAAACAAAGATCCCCTGTCTCACTTAAAAGCTCGGTTCTGTTTCTTTGGATCAGATCATTATATTTAAATATGAACTTCATAAAACTATTTTAACATACAAGAAAGTATAATGAATTTATGGAATACATCACATTAGGAAACTCCGATCTGAAGGTCTCGAGGCTGTGTCTTGGCTGCATGTCGTTCGGCGAAGCGGAAGAAGGCCAGTACCAGTGGACCCTGGGCTACGAGGATTCGGAAAAGATCATTCACAAAGCATATGAGGCAGGCATCAACTTTTTCGATACCTCCAACAATTACTCCAACGGAACTTCCGAGATCTTCTTGGGCAAAGCGATAAAGAAGCTGGGAAGAGACAATGTCGTGATCGCAACGAAGTGCTATTTCAATCCGGGCAAGCTCTCTCCGGAGGCGATCCATCGCGAAGTGGAAGGCTCCCTGAAGCGTCTTGATACCGATCACATCGATCTTCTCGTCTTACACAGATACGACTACGATACGCCGGTGGAAGACACCTTGAAAGCACTGGATGAAGAAGTGAAAGCCGGACGCATCCGCTATTACGGGGCAAGTTCGATGTACGGCTACCAGTTTGCCGAATACTGCTACACCGCAAAAGAAAAAGGCTATCAGCCCTTCACTACTTTACAGAACCACTACAACCTGATCTATCGCGAAGATGAGAGAGATCTCATCCCGGTGGCTGAAAAGTTCAATGTTTCCCGCACTTCCTTTGCGCCGTACGCTGCCGGCCGTCTTTCCAGAAAAGACTGGGACTCCGATTCCAAACGTTCCGTCCTGGACCGTCAGGAAGGCACGAGATACGACAAGAACGAAGACTATGACAGGCAGATCGCAAACAGAGTCTATGAGCTTTCTTTGAAGTATGGCGTGTCGATGGCCAACATCAATCTGGCCTGGCAGTATAAAAAAGGTGTTGCCGCACCGATCATCGGCATCACCAAAGAAAAGTATATCGACGATGCCCTCTCCTGCTTTATTGTCGATCTGAGCAACGAGGACATCCGATATCTGGAAGAACTCTATCTTCCTCACCCCATCACCTGCAACCGATAGTGACGTATGTCGCTATCTTTTTTTTATTTCAGGTAACCATAGGAAAACAGATACGGATATAAGCCCATCACGGCAAAGGAAGAAAGGCCATAGCGAAGGCTTCGAAGCAACAGGATGACCAGTTCCCGGTCGATCGGAAGATACGAATAGATCACTTCCATCGAAAAGCTTACCGCAAGGAAAAGGATACCGCCGATGATCGTTCTTAAGATCATCTTTTTATAGTCCTTCGTATTTTCAAAACCGATGTATCTGGCTTCAAAGCGTTCACCGGCCATGAAACCCAGGGCGATGCCGAAAACGGAGAAATAATCTTCGCTCCTGCAGAAAAAGACACCGGCCAGACCGATCGAAGCGATCAGCAGATAAAGATCTTCGATCTTCATCCTGATAATGAGCCGATCGATCACAAGTACGGATACGATCCCCAATAGGATGCCGCACAGGACATCACTTGGATAATGGACACCCAGGGCGAAACGCGAGATCCCCACCAAGGCGACCAGCAGGAAAGAAGCGATCCGCAGCTTCCGGTCGTTCTTGCGCATGTTCAAAGACATGGCAAACGAAGAAACGCAGGAACTGTGCCCGCTTGGGAAAGAGTATCCCTGAACGATCGGATTATAGAGATCGTGTTCCGATTCGGGAGCTTTGAGACATTGGATCCGATCGTTTGCCATATAAGGACGAGGACGAAGGAAGATGTTTTTCAGCATGTTGTTGAAGATCTGCGTCGTCATGACGCAAAGGATCAGATATCTTCCTTGATCCTTTCTGTATCCCCAGTAGACGAAACCGATCACGGCTACCGCAAAGACAGGTTCGCCGAAGATAGTGAAAAACTGAAAAAGGCCTTTCAGAAAAGGCCATTTGCCGATCAGTTCCTGGATGGAAAGGATGAGTCCTGTTTCAAAATCCGAGTGAAAGATCATATCCGTTTATTTTCTCTTCTTCAGCTCCTGAAGTGTCGTGTTATAGGCATCTTCTTCATACGGATATCCGATCTTTTCGTATCCGTCTTTCACAAGGAGTTTCACGATGGTCTCCATGAAAGAAGGATTTTTGACTAAGATCGGACCGATGATATGCGTGCCGAAAAGATTATGAAGTCTGTAACCTTCATAGCTGTTGTCTTCCAGTGTCGTATGACGGAAGGAATAATCAAAGAGCTTTTCCTTTTCTCCGCCATGGATCAGAGTCGATTTATTGATGAAGCCGACGACTTCGCCGATCTCTTCATTGACGGCGATGACATCGCCCGTATAACGCTTCTGCGTCGTTTCGACAGTAAAGTCGATGAGGTCGAGTGCCTTATGATCGTCGATCCTTTTCCCGCAGAGCTCCATCGCATTGCCGGTAAACAGGATGACTTTTCCTTCATCGACGGCTTTCTTCAGATGATGGCGATACTTCATCAAGTCGTTCAAAGCGATGAGCTGGGCACTCTCCGTGCCCGAACCCATGTAGATCATATCGTAACGGGAAACATCGATACTTTCTTCGATCTCTTTTCTTTCGATCGTCACATCGGCCCCCTGATCTTCCAGATGTTTCTTCAGGACGGTTAGGTTGCCATATTCGCCATACAGGTTCATCAGGTTCGGGTAAAGATGCAAGATCCTCATAATGTAACGACCTCCTTGAGAAGCTTTCCTTCATCCGAGAAACAGGTAAGAGCGAAAAGCTCCCCTTCCGTGTGATCCCTAAGATAATTCACTGCCTCAGCAGTCTGTTTGAATAATACGACCTTGTCCATATCGATACCGGCATATTCCAGGCGGATCGCCACATCGGAGATGTATTTGCCGGCGACCACGATCTTTGCGACGCTGTCCTTTGCCAGCATCTCAAAACGGATGTCCCAGAGCCAGGAAGTATCGGATGTGAAATATTTCCGGGAAATATCATCGATGATCAGCAGCAATGTGATCTTCTCTTTGCCGGTGACATATTCGATATTGCGGTCATAGGAGATGGTGTTCTCATGTTTGGATATGAGAAGCGTACCTTCCGTTTCGCCGATCTTGAAGCGTTTGATGCGTCCGTTGGCGATCAGGTAATCGTTCAAAGTAGAGATGATCGTCTTTTCATCGATACCCAGCAGAGAACCGATCGAATAGGCGGCCAGGACATTGTATGCGTTGAAGATCGTATGCAATGCCAGATCGATGGAAGTGGAATCATTGATCGTGATCCTTCCATTTTCCAGGTCGAGATCGGTGATCTTATAATCCGGATCGGCTCTCTTGAAGCCGCAGCTCTTGCATTCATAATTCCCGACATGGGCAAACTGACGGTATTCGTAGACCATCTTCTTCTTGCATACCGGGCAGTAATAGCCGTCGTCATATACGCTCTTGCAGACTTCGGAGATATACGGGTTTTCTTCGACACCGAAGAATACCACATCGTTGTCGAATCTCTTCGATAAGGAAGAGATCAGAGGATCATCGGCATTGAGTACCAGTGTGCATCCTTCATGGATCGACTTTGCGATATCGGAAAGCACATATTCGGGATGACCGTTCCTGGTCATCTGGTCGCGGTAAAGGTTGTTGATGACATAGTATTTCGGCGTGATATAGGAGAAGATATACTTCGCATATCTTTCATCCGCTTCGATCAGAAGGACATCCTTGAGGAAATTGCCGGAATTGTCGCAATTGGAAAGGACAAGTGTGGTGACGCCTTCGATCTGGTTGGAGCCTTCGTAATTGTAAGCGAGGGTCATGCCGGCCTTTTCGATGATCGAATGGATCATTTCGACGGTCGACGTCTTGCCGTTGGAACCGGATACGGCGATGATGTTTTCCGGTAAACGGATCCTTGACAGGATGTCCGGACAGATCTTTAAAGCGATCTGGCCGGGAAAGGAAGAACCTCTGCCGAAATATTTGCAGATCTTCTTGGTGATTTTACATACGATGATCGCTAAAAACTTTCTCATAACATTATTATAGCCAAAAGAAAAAGAGTGAATCACTCTTTTTCTAACATACGATCGAACCGACTTCCATGTCGGAGGAAAGCAGTTCAAGCACTTCCTTGCCGTCCTTGTTTTTCACTGCCGACAGTAACATGCCGTTGGACTCGAGACCTCTGATCTTGCGCGGTTTGAGATTCATGACGGCGATGACTTTTCTGCCGATCAGCTCTTCCGGTTTATAATAAGCCGCAACACCCGAAAGGATCTGACGGGTCTCATAGCCGAAGTCGACTTCAAAGACCAGGATCTTATCGGCATTCGGATGTTTCTCACAGGACTTGACCTGACCGACGACCATCTCGACTTTTTCGAAATCTGCGAATTCGATGTTTTCCTTATGCTCGACTTTTTCTTCCGGCTTGCCAAGGAAGGCATGAACTTCGTCCATCGTCTTGACCGGATCCAGTCTTCCGAACAGCGCTTCCGGCTTTTCGGTGACCTTGTTGCATTCATAAGCGCCGAAACTGCTTAAAGAATCAAAGTCTGTCTGTTTCGTATTGATCTGTTCATAGACCTTCGCACTTGTTTCAGGCATGAACGGTTCCATCAGGACGGCACCGAAACGGATACCTTCCAGTAGGTTGTATAAAACGGTATTGAGTCTGGCCTTCTGTGCTTCATCTTTTGCCAGGACCCAAGGAGCCGTCTCATCGATGTACTTGTTGCAGCGTCTGAAGATTTCCATGATCGCCTCGATCGAATCACCGACTCTCAACTGATCCATCTTGCCGTCGACCGTCTTTACGCTGTCGAGGATGAATTTCTTGAATTCATCATCCAGCGGTTCGTTCACGAATTCCTTATTCAGCTGACCGCCGAAGTACTTGTTGGTCATGGCGACGGTACGGTTGACCAGGTTGCCGTAGACATTGGCCAGATCGGAGTTGATCCTTTCGATGACCAGTTCCCAGGTGATCGTTCCGTCCTGGGCAAACGGCATCTCGTGTAAGACGTAGTAACGCACCGCATCGACACCGAAGAACTTCACCAGATCATCCGCATAGATGGCATTGCCACTGGACTTGGAGATCTTGTCTTCCCCGACCAGCATCCACGGATGTCCGAAGACCTGTTTCGGAAGCGGTACGTTAAGTGCCAGCAGCATGATCGGCCAGTATAAGGTGTGGAAACGGATGATGTCCTTGCCGATCAGATGCAGGTCTGCCGGCCAGTATTTCTTGTAAAGCTCGCCATGATTGCCATCCACATCGTAGCCTAAACCGGTGATGTAGTTGGACAGCGCATCGATCCAGACGTATACGACGTGTTTCGGATCGAAA
>JAFWFS010000014.1 GCA_017515475.1 Erysipelotrichaceae bacterium
CGGTCCCTATCTGTTGTGGGCGTTGGAAATTTGAGGAGCGCTGTCCTTAGTACGAGAGGACCAGGATGGACGGACCTATGGTGCACCAGTTGTTCTGCCAAGAACATAGCTGGATAGCTAAGTCCGGATCGGATAAACGCTGAAGGCATCTAAGCGTGAAACCGACTCCAAGATGAGATTTCCCATTCACTTGATGAAGTAAGACCCCTTGTAGACTACGAGGTTGATAGGTCAGAGATGTAAGCATAGCGATATGTTGAGTTGACTGATACTAATAGGTCGAGGGTTTTATCATAAGATTGTAAGAAAATACATTATCCCATGACTTGCTGTGTTATTTAGTTTTGAAGGAACAAATCCTTCGATCCGGTGACAATGGAGAAGTGGTCACACCTGGTCCCATCTCGAACCCAGAAGTTAAGCACTTCATCGGCGAGCATAGCTACCTGTATAGATAGTGAATCGAGCACGTTGCCGGTTAAAAACCTCTAGCAATAGAGGTTTTTTTCTTGTTATGATTATTCTATGAGCGAAATCAGGATATTGCCTTTGGGATCTGGATCGACGGGAAACTGTTTTTATCTCGAAATTGGAAATTACAGGATCCTCATTGATCTTGGGATAGGATACAGAAAGGTCAGGGATACGCTGTTAAGATATGGAAGAGACCTGGAATCCGTAGATGCGATCTTTCTGACTCACGGGCATTATGATCATGTAAAGGCTGCCTTACCCATTACGAACCACGTTTCCTGCAAGGTTTATGCGGACAGTAGCGTTATGTACAGCATTAGAAACATCAGGTCTGAAAGGTCCGTCATAGAAATGGGAAAGCAGTTCGAAGCTCTGGAAGGCCTGTATGTGACTGCTTTCGCCGTTCCCCATGATTTTGTCAGAACCTGCGGCTATGTTTTTGAATGGATGAATAAAAAACTGGCATATGTAACGGACTGCGGGCAGATGAACGAAAACATTCTTTCAATGATCCAAGGGGCCGATGTACTGATCATTGAATCAAACCACGATGTTGATATGCTGAAAAATGGTCCGTATCCTTATCCGCTGCAGAAAAGGATTCTTTCCAAATTCGGTCATATGTCAAACGACCAGTGTGCCGATACAATTGAAGCAGCTTATCGAAACGGTACAAAGAACTTTCTTCTTGCGCATATATCATTGAACAACAACACGTTTGAGACTGCCTTGCAGACATCTCTTAAAAAGATGGAGGGCAAGGATGTCCATATCTGCGTCTGTCATGATCAGGGTGACGGGATGATAGAGTTTTAGGATCGAAAGAGGAAAACCATTATGGAACGAGCAAAAGAACTGTTTCTGAAATATAACGGCAACCGTTTTTATATGGCGCTAAACGGAGACGAATATGAATACGACCGGTATCAGGTTTCTAGGGAAACGGAAGAAACATGGCGAAGAGAATATCTGGATAAGTTCCTGCAGCAGAAACAATACGGGAAGGACGCTCTCAAGGCATATGCGTCAGCTGTCGGTTTTCTGAAAAGCGACAGAAGCGATGCGGACTGGGAGAATTTCCTGTATTATCCGCTGAGATCCCGCTGGCTTGATGATGTGACGGTTCTTTTTATGTTGCCGTTGAGTTTCATGCTGGCAGAAAAATGGACGAATAAAGGCAGATTTTCAAAGATTGAGGCTGAAGAATATCTGAAGACCATGGATATATTTCTAAAAGAAGTTCAGAATCGGTCAGAGACGGGGACTTTGACCCGCGGGGAAGACTATAACCGGAATGAGTTTTCGGATCCTGCATATGTTGCCACGTATATTGACGATCTTCAGCGGAAATGGCTGAAACTGAAATAGTTTATTCTTTTTTCGCTACGGAAGAATACACTTTTCAAAGAATGCGCTTATCATGTTTCCGATCTCTTCGATAGGCATATTCAAATGCTTTTGCTATACTAAAAAACGATGAGCATTCATACACTTAAAAAGGCGTTTATCGCCAATATCGTACTTGCCTTGCTAGAAGCGTTCGCCGTCGCCTGGATGATGTCCGGGCAAAGTAAAGGGGTTTTATCGGGATCGGGGTTAAGAGTTCTGAAGTATTTCACGATCGATTCCAATATCTATCTTGGCGTTGCATCGTTTTTGAACGCTATGGAACTGTACATGGTTATTAAGGGAGAGAAACCGGAGATTTCTCCGCTGGCATATCTGCTGAAGCTGTCAGGAACGGCAGCGGTTACGGTGACCATGCTGGTAACGGTATTCTTTCTTGAGCCGACACTGGGGAAGCACTTCGGCTATCTGGCTTTGTTCTCCTACAGTAATTTCTTTCTGCATCTGCTGAACCCTCTTGTTGCGATCTTTGTCTGGATCCGTTTCGAAAAGAATAGAGTACTGTCCATAAGGCACACGCTATTATCCGTTGTACCGACACTGCTATATGCGGTGTATTACCTCATCGAAGTATTGAGACATACCGAAAACGGCGGTATCATGCCCGGTTACGACTGGTACGGTTTCTTTGCGTTAGGTCTGAAGTCGGCGGTTGTCGTTTTGCCTTTGTTCCTGCTGTTTGTTTATCTGGTCTGCTTCGTTCTTTATCGGCTAGGCAGGGACAGAGAATCATAAACCATTTGATTTTCTTTACTGAATAACGTAAAAAAAGCCGATTTCAATCGGCTTTTTTAATCAGGCATGTCTTCGAATGCTTCCAGACCTTTTTTCGACTCGGCTTTCTGGTCGCCGTGCTTGACCTGGGTCATCGTTACGAACGAGAACAGAACGAAGAAAGCGGCATATATGAACAGAATCTTGTAGGAGATCAGTCTCATCAGAGTTCCTGCAAACATCGGTGTTACGATCTGGGCAGCCATGGACGCGGTATAGTAGTAGCCGGTGAATTTACCGATATCAGAACCCTTGCACATTTCTACTACCATCGGCAGCGAGTTGACGTTGATTGCCGCCCACGCCAGTCCAACCAAAGCGAAACTTATGAACATGATCACGTTGATTTCCTTGAAGATATTGGTGAGAACAAATCCGGCAAAGAACATCGCGGCCAGGAGAATGATTCCCATCATGATGGTTTTCTTTCTGCCGATCCTGGAAGCCAGGTTTCCGATCGGGATGTAGGAAATGATTGCTCCGGCTGTGGCGATCAGCAGGCAGGTTGAAGCTCCGCCGAGGCCCTGACCCATGACTACGGATACATAAGTCGTGAACCAGGTCGTAACGGCATTGTAGCCGATGAACCACAGGGCGATGGATGCCAGCAGGAATCCCAGCGATCTTTTGACTTCCTTCGGAAGCTTTTCATGTCCGGAACCGTCGTCTTCCGCCAGATTCCATTCCGGATGCTGCTGCTCAAGTTCCTTGTTTTCTTCGACAAGCTTCGGCTCCTTGATGATCAGATAGAGCAGGCCAACAGATACAAACATGATTGCAGATACGGCCACAAACAGGATCTGATAGTTGATATGTGGCAGACCCTGGGTCTTGGAATTCGGATAAAGAACCGCGGCAATCGCCAGATAAATGATGCCTCCGACTGCGCCCATCAGGTTGATGATGGCATTGGCCTTTGATCTTAACGGTTTCGGCGTTACATCGGGCATCAGGGCAACGGCAGGGGATCTGTAGGTTCCCATGGAGATCAGCAGCAGGCCCAGTATGATGACGAAGAAAACGATCTTTGTAATGCTGCCGGCAGTGTAGTAGGAATTGTCCAGGATCGGAAGGATGTTCATTAGAATGATCGCGAATCCCGTTCCGAAGAGAATGAAAGGCATTCTCTTGCCGATTCTGGTGTCTATCTTATCCGAGAGGGATCCGAACAAAGGAAGCAGTATCAGAGCAAGAACGTTGTCCGCAGCCATGATCGCTCCGGTGTAGGTCTCGTTCAAGTGAAAGGTATTCGTCAGAATCAGAGGAATAACATTGTCGTACATCTGCCAGAAAGCGCAGATGGACAAAAAGGCAAGTCCTACGATAAATGTACGTTTGTAGTTGAGTTTCATATTGTTTACCATCCTGTATATTTCCATAATACTATATAAACGGGTTTTGCCGATAGATGGAAATCCTTAGGAATAGAGGTATTTTTATCTAAAATGCGTTATACTTAAATGGTTATGATAACTCATTGTGAAACAGAAACGATTGCTCTAGGAGAGAAACTTGGAAATCTGCTGGAAACGGGAATGACGGTAGCCTTGAAAGGAGATCTTGCGGGAGGCAAGACGACTTTTACCAAGGGCATCGGCAGGGCTTTGCAGATTAAGGACGTGATCAATTCACCGACTTTTACCATTCTGAAGATCCATCAGGGAAACAGACAGCTGTTTCACATCGATGCCTATCGTCTGGAAAACAACGAGTATGATCTGGGCATCAGCGAGCTAGCCGATGAAGGGATCACGGTCGTTGAATGGCCGGAGTACTATCAGACTTACCTTCCGGAAGAATATCTGGAAGTCTCGTTTCAGTATATCGACGACAATACCAGAGAGATAGCGTTTATTCCTCATGGAGAGAGATATGAATCCATAGCAAAGGAGATGACATGTTAACACTGTGCATTGATACAGCCTACAAGTATCTGACCTGTGCATTGATCAGAGATGATCAGATTATAGCCGCTTATTCGAAAGAGTGCTTTAAGCAGCAGTCGGAACAGGTATTTACGGCAATAAAAGAAGTTTTTTCGGCAGCGGGAGCGAGAAAAGAAGAGATCGATTCCATCTGCATCAGCGAAGGGCCGGGTTCCTATACCGGTGTACGTATTGCAATGACGATCGCCAAGGTGATCGGGGAGCTGAAACCTTGCGATGTCTATACGATCTCGTCTTTAAGACTGTATGCGGCCAACCGCAGCAACTGTATGGCCGTGATGGATGCCAGGGCGGATCGGGTCTATGTGGGTATCTATAACGGCAGCGAAGTCGTTATGGAAGACTGTGCTTTGCCGATTAAAGAGATCGATGCGAAGGACTATCTGATAGTCGGCGATGGCGCATTGTTAGGGAGAGAAAACGACTACGGAAACATACCGCAGGCTTTCCTGCTGACAAGACCGATGTGGAAGAAGGCCGATCAGATCGCCTATCTTACACCGAAATATCTGAAAGAAAGCGAGAGTTACCAGCGATGATAGAGAGAATGAAGAAGGAAGACCTGGACCAGGTCGTGGAAATCGAGAAGGATTCTTTTGATCATCCTTGGAACAGGGGTTACTTTGAGAATGAACTGAACGATTCTGAGATCGGTGAACTCTTTGCCGATATCGAGAACGGTGAAGTGATCGCCTATGGCGAACTATGGTATATGTTCGAGAACTGCGATCTAACCAAGATCGTAGTAAAAAAAGACTACCGTCATAGAGGATATGGAAGAAAGATGCTGAAACATCTGACCCATATCGCCAAGGAAAGAGGATGCGAGTTCATGCATCTGGAAGTCGATGTCAAGAACGACGATGCGATCAAGCTGTATAAGATGAACGGTTTCACTACAGTCAGGACCAGAAAGAACTACTATGAGAACGGCTCTGACGCCTATGACATGATCAAGGGACTGATTGAGGCGAAGCCGAGAAAAGTTCTGGCAATCGAGTCGAGCTGCGACGAGACGGCCTGCGCCATCATCGATGAAGAACTGAACGTCTACAGTTCCGTTGTTACTTCACAGATCGATGTCCATTCCCGTTTCGGCGGCGTTGTTCCTGAGGTGGCGTCAAGGATGCATGTGGAACAGATCTCCACCATCGTCAAGGAAGCGGTAGAACAGGCGAAGATAAAGGTTGAAGATGTCGATGCGATCGCCTATACGATCGGACCGGGTCTGATCGGCTCTCTTCATGTCGGCGGCATTGCCGCCAAGTCTTTGGCTTTCTTCTATGACAAGCCTCTGATTGGGGTCCATCATCTGAAAGGGCATATTTTCATCAACGAACTGATCAAGCCTTTAAGCTATCCGGTAATGGCGTTAGTGGTCAGCGGCGGTCATACGGAACTGGTATACATCGAGAATGACGAGTCGTTCAGGATTATCGGTACGACTCTGGATGATGCGATCGGAGAGGCTTACGACAAGGTTGCAAGAGTGATGCAGGAAGGTTATCCCGGAGGACCGATCATCGATAAACTGGCCAGGGAAGGAAAGGCTCACTACCGTTTACCGACGCCGAAAGTGGACGCATATGATTTCTCCTTCTCAGGTTTAAAGAATGCGGTACTGCAGCTGGTAAAGAAAGAAGAAGCCGATGGCAACGAGATCAACAAGAATGACCTGGCTTACGCTTTCCAGGAAACGGCGTTGAATGTTCTCGTAAACAAGACGGAAGAAGCGCTGAAGGAATATCCTTGCCGTTCCGTTGTACTGGCAGGCGGTGTTGCCGCCAATTCCCGTCTAAGGGAACTGATGCAGGAACGTTTCGCAGATCACGATCTGATCCTTCCACCTCTCAAGTACTGTACGGACAATGCACTGATGATCGCCTGCGCGGCGCTGCATTATCTGAAACATGAGAAATTCGTCGATCTGGATGCTCCAAGCATGCCTTCGATGTCGATCGAAGACTAGTGAATATTGTCAGATTCTTCACAAATAAGAAGAGTTCATATATAATAAAGCTGTTCTATGGGTGAGATTTCAAAAGCGACACTGAGAAGATATCCCGTTTATCTGAAAGCGTTGAGAAAGCTTTCTGATGAGGGAATAAGGAAGATCATGTCGGCCGAACTTTCTCAATACGTTGACATCAAGCCGACGACGATACGTCGTGATTTTTCCTTGATCGGTCAGCTGGGGAAGCAGGGTTACGGCTACGATGTGGATGAACTGATCAGTATCTTTGCCAGAGAACTGGGAGAAGACTACGACGAAAAGATGATCCTGATCGGTGTAGGAAGACTTGGAACGGCCATCCTCAACTACAACAACTGGAACCATGTTGCCGGAGAGATCGTCTGCGCTTTCGATATCATACCGGAGAAAAGAAACAAGGAACCAAAGGTCAATGTGCCTGTCTATCATATTTCTCAACTGAAGGAGAAGATGCCGAAAGGATGCGAGATCGCCATACTATGCATACCTTCCGGTGCGCAGGAGATTGTGAACCAGCTGCATGATCTGGGCGTCAAGGGGATCGTGAATTTTACCAGGGAACACTTTGTGCTTCCTGAAGGAATGATGAAAAGGGATGTCGATGTGGTATCGACGATACAGGAGCTTGTCTTTGAAGTAAATTCAATGAGCAGATAAGGGGGTCTATATGGATTTATATTTTGCAAGAGAACTATACGAGATGGCTGTGAGCGCATCACAGATGGAACTGGACCAGCTGGAATATGTTTCCGTGGAAGGCTGGGTCAGGACAAACAGGGACAACGGTCAGGTCGGTTTTATCGAACTGAACGACGGTACCTATTTTAAGAACATTCAGATCGTCTATAATCCGGATCTGGAGAATCACGACCAGGTTTCCCATCTGCTGACGGGCTCAGCGATTTATGTCATCGGCAAGTTCGTCTCTACGCCGCAGAACAAGCAGCCGTTTGAGATTCTGGCGACTTCGATCGAGATCGAAGGCAATTCCGACGAGACCTATCCTTTGCAGAAAAAGAGACATACGTTCGAGTTCCTAAGAGAAATACCGCATTTAAGACCTCGTACCAATACCTTCATGGCCGTATACAGAGTCAGATCGGCTCTGGCCATGGCGATACACGAGTTCTTCCAGGGACAGGGATTTGTCTATGTTCATACACCGATCATCACTGGAAACGATGCGGAAGGTGCAGGCGAAGTATTCACCGTAACGACAAGAGAAGACAACAAGTACGAAGAAGACTTCTTCGGAAAGCACGCTTCCCTGACCGTATCAGGCCAGCTTCACGTTGAAGCTTTTGCGATGGCCTTCCGTGACGTCTATACGTTTGGCCCGACTTTCCGTTCCGAGAATTCCAACACCAAGACCCATGCTTCCGAGTTCTGGATGATCGAGCCTGAGATCGCTTTTGCGGATCTGGAAGACGACATGCAGCTGATCGAAGACATGGTCAAGTACTGCATCGACTATGTCAGAAAAGAATGTCCGGAAGAGATGAACTTCTTCAACACCATGATCGACAAGACTCTTTTAGAGAGGCTGGATCATGTCTACAATTCCTCATTCAGAAGGATGCCGTATACGGAGGCGATCGATATATTGTTGAAAGCTCCGGTACAGTTTGAAAACAAGGTATCCTGGGGTATGGATCTGAATACCGAACATGAACGCTATCTTTCTGAGCAGGTCGTCAAAGGTCCGGTTTTCCTTACGGACTATCCGAAAGACATCAAGGCTTTCTACATGCGCCTGAATGACGATGGAAAGACGGTCGCGGCCTGCGATCTGCTGGTACCGCATGTCGGTGAACTGGTCGGTGGTTCTCAGCGCGAGGAACGCATGGATATTCTGGAAGCCAGAATGGACGAACTGAAGATGGATAAGGAAGGCTATCAGTGGTATCTGGATCTGAGAAGATACGGCGGCTGCAAGCATGCCGGCTTCGGTCTGGGTTTTGAAAGAATGGTCATGTATCTGACGGGCATGGAGAACATCAGAGATGTTCTGCCTTATCCGCGTACGCCGAAGAACCTGATTTATTAAGAAATGATCGTACAAATAAGTAATGGCACCGTATTCTTCGGTGCCAATGATGTTTTTGAAAATATCGACTTTACGGTAAATGAGAACGAAAGGATTGCTCTCGTAGGCCGCAACGGGAGTGGAAAAACCACTCTTTTAAAAGTGCTTACGGGAGAGTGCGAACTGTCTTCCGGACAGGTGATCAGATCGGGCAAAACGGTGATCTCCTATCTGAAACAGAATGCCTTGGCACAATCGGAAAAGACTTTAAGAGAGACGTTTGACGAAGTCTTTGCGAAGATTCTGGAAACAGAGAAGCAGATGGAGGAAGTCTCAGAAGAGCTAAAGACGAATCATGACGAGAAGCTCATTGCCAGATATGCCAGACTGGAAGAGGATTACCGTTATCTGGGAGGCTATACCTATCGCAGCGAGATGCTGACGGTACTGCACGGATTCGGTTTCAGGGATGAAGATCTGGACCGTCCTGTGTCTTCCTTCTCGGGTGGAGAAAAGACAAAGATCGCTTTCGCTTCGCTTCTGCTGGCAAAACCGGATCTGCTGCTGCTGGATGAGCCTACAAATCATCTTGATCTAAGCACTATCGAATGGCTGGAAGGATACCTCGCCAAATACAAGAAGGCCATGATTCTGGTGTCCCACGACCGTACTTTTCTGGATCACTGCGTAAACGTGGTCTATGAGCTGGAATACGGATCGATAAGAAGATATCCGGGAAACTATACCGCTTTCGTGGAACAGAAGAAGAACGACTTCATCCGTCAGGAATCAGCCTACAAGAGACAGCAGAAAGACATCAAACGCCTGGAAGAGCTGATCGAGAAGTTCCGCTACAAAAAGAACAAGGCTGCCTTCGCCCAGTCCAAGATCAAGTATCTGGAAAGAATGGAAAGGATCGAGGACCCTAAAAAGGCCGATACGAAAGCCTTTAAGGCACGTTTTGAATGTCAGGTAAGAGGCGGAAGGAATGTTCTTAGCCTGGAGAATTTCAAGGTCGGCTACGATCATCCTCTGGCGGAAGTGACGCTGAATGTCATGAGAGGCGACAGAATCTGCATCATGGGAGACAACGGGACCGGAAAGTCGACGCTGCTTAAGACGATCGTCGGTCTGCTTAAGCCTCTGGACGGATATATGATGCTGGGACATCAGATCAAGATCGGCTATTTCGATCAGAACCTGGCCGATTTTCACAGCGGCAATACGGTCCTGGAAGAACTTTGGAACGAACATCCGGACATGGACATGTACAAGATCCGTTCTATTCTGGGAGCTTTCCTGTTTACTTCCGATGAAGTATTCAAGGAAGTAAACGTCTTGTCGGGCGGGGAAAAGGTAAGGCTTTCTCTGGCAAAACTGATGATGAAGAAGGCCAATTTCCTGGTTCTAGACGAGCCGACCAACCATCTGGATATCGTCTCCAAGGAAGCTCTGGAAAATGCCTTGCAGGAGTACGAAGGAACGATTCTCTTCGTATCGCACGACAGGTATTTCATCAAGAAGATCGCGACATCCTGTCTGGTCATTGAAAAGGATAAAGTGGAATACTATCCGGACGGATATAAGGACTACATCGATACCAAAGTCAAGGAACAGCTGATAGAACAGAAAGAAGAAAAACCGGAAGTTCCGCTGAAACAGCTGAAACAGAAACCGAAATACAACATCAAAAAACTTGAAAACGAGATATCTTTGATGGAAGATATACTGGAAGACAAAAGAGCGCTTCGTTATGAACCGGAATACTACCAGGACATGAAGAAGATGGCGGAACTGGATGACGAAATCGACGAGATCCACAATCAGATCCATGCCCTGGAAGAAAAATGGGAAGAAGCGATGAAAGAAGAGGAAGAGAAAGCAAAACAGGAGGTATAAATGTTAGATCAATACTTAAAGTCAAGGATCAAGGATGCCGAAAGGCTGGTAGAAAAGCTGCAGAAGCACTACGACTATGTTTCTGTCCTTGGAACCTGCGTCAGAAACAAGGTGATCCTTGTATCGACACATGTCAATTCGATCGACGATATCGACAACGAATGCGGATTCGTGATCAAGGTCTATAAGGATGGACGTTATTCAGAGTATTCCTGCAACGATATCAGAGATCTTAAGAGCAGCGAAGTCATCAGATCCGTGAAACTGGATCAGGTTTTCAGCAAGGACTTCAAGGTAAAGATGCTGGAAGAACAGCCGCATCGGGAAGACTATCTGAGAGAAGATCCTGCCAGGTTATCGGACGGGGAGATCACCAGGGAATTGACGGAAGTCAAGGATGCCATGCATCGGAAGGACGAAAGGCTCATCAATTTCGCCGCCAGATACATGAAGCGTGAAACGTCCAAGATCTTCGTTTCCGCCAAAAAGCGGCTGACCCAGAAATACGACTGGATCAACGTGATGCAGCTGAATGTGGTCAGAGAAGGGGATGTGATCAAGAGCAATTATGAAGCGGAAGGTGAAGCGGACAGCGCTCTGGCTCTTCAGAAATTCAAGAAACACGCACCGGAAGTATTGGATATTGCCTTGCGTCTGTTGAAAGCAAAGCCGGTAAAACCGGGCAAGTATACGATTATTACCGATCCGTCGATCAGCGGCCTGATCGCTCACGAGGCTTTCGGACATGGCGTTGAGATGGACATGTTTGTCAAGAACAGGGCCAAGGCCGTCGATTATGTCGGCAAGTACGTCGCTTCCGATCTGGTCAACATGTACGACGGCGCATCAAGCTGTCTGTCTGCCGCATCTTATTTCTTCGACGACGACGGCATAGAGGCACACAATACGCAGATCATCAAGAATGGCATCCTGCAAAGAGGCATTTCCGATTCCTTGAGTGCCATGGAACTGGGAACGGAACCTACGGGCAACGGCAGAAGACAGGACTTCTCCCGAAAAGTCTATACCCGCATGACCAACACCTGGTTCGGTCCGGGCAAGGACAAGTACGAAGACATGATCAAGTCGGTGAAGCACGGATATCTGCTGTGTCAGACCAACAACGGCATGGAAGATCCGAAGAACTGGCAGATCCAGTGTACGGCATCTTACGGACTGGAAATCAAAGACGGTAGATTTACCGGCGAGATGATTGCTCCGGTTGTCATTTCCGGCTATGTCATTGATCTGTTAAGCTCAATTTCGATGGTATCTGATCAGGTCACGGTACATGGATCGGGCATGTGCGGCAAGGGTCATAAGGAATGGGTCTATGTTTCTGACGGCGGACCTTATCTGAAAGCGGAGGCGAAATTAGGATGATGAAGAAGAATGAAATCATTTCGTGCATCAAGGCAAACAAGAAGATCACGGATTATGAACTGACCATACAGAACAAGAACAGCAGAGAACTGTTCTACGTGCTGGACCATCTTGAAATCAACAGAGCAGTCAAGACCACTACGGCCAAGATCGAGGTCTATGTTGCCGACAGGAAGACAGTAGGCTCTTCTTCCGTTACGGTTACGGCTGCCGACGACGTGAAATCGCTGGCATCTAAGCTGAATAAGGCTGTCACAAAGGCAAAACAGGCAAGGAATGCCTATTATCCTCTGCCGGAAAAAACCGTCAACATCAGGGATAAGAAAGGCGTCAAAAGAGATCTGAACGACATTGCCGGGAAGGTTGCGAAAGCCGTATTCAAGGCCAATGTCTACAAGAGCGGATGGATCAATTCTACAGAGATCTTTGTCTCGGAATTCACCGATGAATTCATCAGTTCAAAGGGTATCAGCCACTGCAGCGATTCCTTCAAGATCGAGATAGAATGCATTCCGACCTGGTCCAACAAGAAAGAGGAATTCGAACTCTACAAGTTCTACGAGTCCAGCAAACCTGACTACAGGCAGATTACAGAAGAGATTGACGAGATCCTGAAACTGGCAAAAGACAGGTCCAATGCCAGGACGTTAAAAGAAGTCGAACTTCCGAAGGATCTGAAAGTTCTGGTCAAGAACGATATGCTGCAGGTTATAGTAGGAACACTGAGTCGTGATCTGACTTACCGCAACGTCTTTATGCATCAGAACCATTACAGCAAGAAAGACGAGATTTCAGGAAATCCTTTTGACCTGACCATGAAACCTGTCGTTCCTGGATGCACGGCTTCCCGCAGGTACGACCAGAACGGCATCGTATTGAAATCAAGAAAGATCGTTTCAAAGGGAAAGGCTAACGCATATTACGGTGATCAGCGTTTCGGATCCTATCTGCAGGAAGAAAATATTTCGGGCAGTCTTCCGGTATGCGAAGTCAAGGCGGAAGGCATTCCATACAAGAAAGAAAAGCATCTGATTATCGAAACCTTCTCCTCTCCGCAGATGGAAGAAGACAGCGGTTACTGGGGCGGTGAAGTCAGACTGGCAAGATATTTCGATGGAAAGAAGTATATTCCTCTGACAGGATTCTCCATTTCCGGAAACATCTACGAAAACATGAAGGATGTGCAATTCTCTAAAGAAGAGTCAACTCTGAGAAACTACAAAGGTCCTAAATACTTCATATTCAAGAACATTAAGATCAGCTGATCATGCACAGATAAAACCGGTGTTGTCAATAGTACTGCCGGTTTTTTTATGCATAAATCTAGAAAAGCGCTTTCTGATTGAAAACATTTTCATCGAGTGAAAAAATGCCTTTGAAATATTTAATGAATATATAATATTTTATTGAAAGAACTCAGTTAATCGTGTAAAATATCTGTATGCAGTTTTTTACTGCAAAGAAAGGAAGAAATTCATGAAAAAATTATTAGTATTGTTGCTTAGTTTACTGATGCTCATGTCATTAGTCGGCTGTACTAAGAAGGAAGAAGAACCAGCTCCTACTGGTGATGAAGAACCTACTTATGAGTCAACTGTTGCCATCGATGATCTGAAACTGGCAGATACAAAGACTTTCGTAACTGCTGACAGTTCCGAAATCGCCAACATGGACTATGTAACTACTGCGTTAGCTACAGACCATGAAATCAACGTAAACTTCGTTGATGGTTTGGTTGAATGTGACAGATTCGGCAAGTACGTTGGTTCTGTCGCTGAGTCTTGGGAATCCAATGAAGACGCTTCTGTATGGACATTCCATCTGAGAAAAGGCGTTAACTGGGCTACCAACACCGGTGAAGTTTATGCTGAAGTTAAAGCAGAAGACTTCGTTACAGGTTTAAGACACTCAGCTGAATTCCAGTCCGGTACTGCTTCCGTTGTAGCTCCATACGTAGCTGGCTACGAGGATTACTACAACAATGGTGACTGGTCTGACGAGGCTTGGGCAAAAGTCGGTATCAGAGCTGTTGACGACTACACTGTTGAATACACAATGGCTGAGCAGTTTGACATGTACACAGGCGAATCTCTTGGTGCTACTGTTACTTACTTCCCGACCGTATGTGAATACACGATCCTTTATCCAATCAACAGAGACTTCCTGGAGTCTAAGGGTGATGGCTGTAAGTTGGGTTCTCCTGACATTACCGCATGTTCATTCGGTACTGTTGCAGCTGATTCCATTCTTTACAACGGCGCTTACGTTCTTGACTCATTCGATGTCAAGTCTCAGACCGTTTTAAAGAAGAACCCATTATACTGGGATGCTGATAAAGTCGGATTAGAGACAATCAAGATCATCTATGATGATGGTTCAGATGTATTCTCCGTATTACGTGGTTTCGAACAGAATACCTATGTTGCAGCAGGTCTGTCTACTACGATGGGTGCTGAAGCATATGACAAGCTGTATTCAAAATACGAAAGCTATATCACTGCTTCTATGCCTAACGCATACGCATTCGGTGTTGTCTTCAACTACAACCGTCAGAAACATGATCTGACAAACTACGCTACTGATGAAGCATTGGCTGCAAATACTCATGCCGCTATCAACAACGAAAACTTCAGACTTGCTCTTAAGCATGCGTTCGACGTTGAATCTTACCTGGCAGTAAGATCTCCTGAACTGGTTGCTAAAGGCACTATCAGAAACATCAACTCATTCCCGACACTTGTTTCTACAAGTGATGGTACTCCATATGTAAACCTGATCGAAGATGCATATGCTGAACTCAATGGCGGTGAAAGAGTCAGCCTGCAGGATGGCCAGTGGCCATGGCTGAGCAAGGAAAAGGCTCTTGCCTATATCGAAGCTGCTAAGGCAGACGGTATTGAATTCCCTGTTCACCTTGATATGCTTGTCATCGAAACTTCTGTAGCTCTGGTTAACCAGGCACAGTCTATGAAGCAGTCCATCGAAGAAAATACCGATGGTCAGATCATCATCGAACTCGTTATGAAGGATTCTGATACTGTACAGAACGTTGCTTACTACACAACCGACTGGGCAGACGCTGACTACGATATTTCTACATTCACCGGATGGGGCCCTGACTACCAGGATCCACGTACATTCGTTGATATCTATTCACCAGTTTTAGGTTACTACATGCATTCTTGCGGTTTAACTGACCAGGTCTTCTCACCGGATGATTTCGGTTCTGATGATGACATTAAGGAAGCTGTAGGATTCAATGAGTACGAAAGAATCTGGAGAGCTGCTGATTCTATCAAGAGCGATCTGGATGCACGTTACAAAGAATTCGCTAAGGCAGATGCTTATCTGTTATACCATGCATTATATGTTCCTACTTCAATGCAGACACGTGCTGTAAGAGTTACTCACGTTGTTCCGTTTACTGCTATTTACAGTACAGGCGTTTCTCAGTACAAGTACAAAGGTACTCAGCTGCAGGAAGGCATCGTATCTGTTGAACAGTACAATGCATTAAAGGCCGCTTGGGAAGCTGGCGAATAATATACTGAAAGGTATTATTTGATTAAGAAAGTAGCGGATTAATACCCATTAGTCCGCTACTTCTGTCTTTGTGAAAGGAGTTGGGGGTTATGAGAGGCTATATTTTAAAGAGAATATTAAAATCCTGCATCTCAATATTTCTTGTTGTCTCAATTGTAATTGCGATGGTCTTTACGATGATTCCAAGGAATAAGGTTCTGGAGTCCGATACAAGCTATCGAAAGCTTACAGGAGATACAAGAACGAGCTTCATGTATTCCAAGTTTGAAGAACTGGGATATATGGATTATTTGCGTCTGAATGATATGTGTACTAATGATTCGGATAACTATGAAGCATGCATGGTTAACGGTTCAGAAGAGAATCTGAAAGTCATCAGTACATATGAGAATAAAGGGTATACGATCGAATATCAGCGCAACGGAAATGCGTTTGCTTATCATGAATACAATATCTTTGAGCTGATCTGGCACTTCTGGCAGAGACTGATCGTTATCGATGGACCGAATGCGATTCAGGATGAAAACAATCCGGATCTGGAAAGAAAAATCTACATCGAGAAGGATTTCAATGGCGTTCCTGCCCTGCAGTGTTCTGGATGCAAGCATAAGTATCTGGTATATCTTGATGGCAAGTTCCCGTTCATTCATCAGAACTGGATCAGTCTGAATTTCGGCACATCCTATCCGACAAAAGCCGGTGCCAATGTTCTGGATGTAATCAGCGAAGGACAAGGCAGCCAGGTCGTCGTTGATACGGAATTCCCTACGGGTGTTGTCGTTCAGAGTGCATACGATCTGCATACCGCAACATATAAATCTGCGATCGATCATTTAGACGAAAACAAATTTGATGATCATTATGCGAACTGTTATTCGAACTACGAATCTCCATCCATGATCAATACCTCCTACATCTTTGGTCTTGTTTCACTGGTTCTTGCCTACGCATTAGGTATTCCTGCCGGTATATACATGTCGAGAAACAAGGACAAGTTCGGCGACAAGCTTGGCGTAGTGTTTATCAATCTGGTAACGGCCATGCCATCACTTGCTTTGATTTTCTTTGTCCGTTCCATTGTAGTCAATTTCGGTGTGCCTGACAAGTTCCCTCTGCTGGGCTTCAAGGATATCCGTTCCTATATTTCGCCGACCATCATTCTGACACTGCTGTCCATGCCTGGTCTGATGACCTGGATCAGAAGATACATGCTGGACCAGTCGAACTCGGATTATGTAAAGTTTGCTAAAGCGAAAGGTCTTTCTCAGAGAGAGATCTTTACGAAACACATCCTGAAAAACGCGATTATTCCGATCGTCAATGGCATTCCTGGATCCATTATCCTGTGTATCGGTGGCGCATTCATTACCGAATCTGCCTTCGCGATTCCGGGCATGGGCAAGATGCTTCCAGATTCCATTAATAAGCTGAACAATAATATGGTTATCTGCCTTGTCTTTATTTTTTCAGCTCTTTCCATCTTCTCGGTACTTCTTGGAGACCTGCTGATGGTTATTGTCGACCCTAGAATTCAGCTTAGCGCCAAGAAAGGAGATTAACTGATCATGTTAAAAAAGAAAATCAACGAACCGATTGAGTTATCTGCCGAACCCGAAACGGAGATCGATATGAACGACGCTTCTCTGTTTGAATTCCAGAGAGCCGACGATGCGGCTTCCGAGCACATTGCCGCTCCGAAGTATTCTTACTGGGGATCCGTTTTCAGAAGATTCTTCTCAAACAAGATTGCCGTTCTGATGCTGATCATTTCCGTTACGATGGTGCTGTTTGCGTTTATTCAACCTTCCATCTCGCATTATGATCATATGGTTGCACCGAACATCAACAACAGCAAGATGCATTTCCTGAAACCATTTACCAACGGTTATATCTTTGGTACGGACAACAGAGGAAACTCGCTGTTCGATTCGCTGTGGTCAGGAACAAAGAATTCCCTGATCGTTGCGCTGTCTGCTACTTTCTTCTCAGAGTTCATCGGAATCGTTATCGGCATGTTCTGGGGATTCTCCAAGAAAATGGATGCCATCATGATCGAGATCTATAATGTTCTCTCAAACATTCCGACAACACTGATCGCCATGATTCTGGTTTATGCCATGGGCGGCGGCTTCAAGCAGCTGATCTTCGCTCTTTGCGTTACTTCATGGATCGGTACAGCATACTTCATTCGTGTACAGGTCATGATTATCCGTGACCGTGAATACAATCTGGCATCACAGTGTCTGGGAACACCGTTATGGAAGATCATCGTCAACAACATCCTTCCTTATCTGGTATCCGTTATTATTACCAGCGTATCCAGAGATGTTCCGATGTTTATTTCTTATGAAGTCGCGTTATCTTACATGGGAATCGGTTTGAGCGAAAAATTCGCATCATTAGGTAAACTGATACAGCAGTATTCTCCATACATGCTTACAGAACCTTATCTGTTCTGGATTCCGGTTGTTGCTTCTGCTGTTATTTCTGTTTCTTTATACCTTGTCGGTCAGGCATTGGCGGATGCTTCCGATCCAAGGACGCATATGATTTAGGAGACTGATATGGTAAACAATCCTATATTATCCGTAAAAAATCTTGAAGTTAAATTTAAAGTCAGAGACAGAGTGCTTACCGCTATAAGAAACATTTCTCTGGATTTTGAAGAACATAAAGTCGTCGCTATCGTAGGCGAATCCGGTTCCGGAAAGACCGTCTTTACCAAGACTTTCACCGGAATGCTGGACATCAACGGCGAAGTTACTCAAGGCGAAGTCTGGTTCGAAGGACGTAACCTGATGGAGATCAAGGATGACAAGGGCTGGGAAGAGATCCGCGGCAAGAAGATCGCCACCGTTTTCCAGGATCCTATGACATCCTTAAACCCTGTTCGTACGATCGGCTATCAGATTTCTGAAGTCATCATGAAACATCAGGGCAAATCAAAGGAAGAAGCAAAGAAGGAAGCTCTTGAACTGATGGACAAAGTCGGTATTAAGGACCCGGAAAGAAGATACGATGAATATCCTTTCCAGTATTCCGGCGGTATGAGACAGCGTATCGTTATCGCTATAGCGCTGGCTTGCCATCCGAAGATCCTGATCTGCGATGAACCTACTACCGCTCTGGATGTTACGATTCAGGCACAGATCATTAAGCTGATCAAAGATCTGGCGAAGGAATACGATTTCACCACGATCTACATTACGCATGACCTTGGCGTTGTTGCGAATGTCGCCGACTATGTTGCCGTCATGTATGGCGGACAGATCATTGAATTCGGTACGGTTGAAGACATTTTCTACGATTCCAGACATCCGTATACCTGGGGTCTGCTTAGCTCTTTGCCGCAGCTTGGGTTAAAGGGTGAAGAACTGTTTGCTATCAGAGGAACACCTCCTTCACTGTTTGAAAAGATACAGGGAGACGCTTTCGCTCCTCGTAGCAACTATTCCCTTAAGATTGATTTCCTAAAGGAACCTCCGATTTTCAATGTCAGTGATACCCATTGGGCAAAGACCTGGCTTCTGGATCCTCGTGCTCCAAAAGTCGAACCTCCTCTGGTAATCAAGACACTGCATCAGAGAATGCTGGACATGACTAAGAAAGGAGGCGTCTATGGAGAAAGATAACAGAGAAGTACTGCTTGACGTCAAGCGGCTTGAAGTGACTTTCAATAACAGCAGGAAAAACAAAGGTTTCCGGGCTGTCAAGAACGCCAACTTCCAGATCTACAAGGGAGAAACGTTCGGCCTGGTAGGTGAATCAGGCTCAGGCAAAACGACCATCGGCCGTTCGATCATGCGTCTGAATCCGATCTCCGACGGCGAGATCTGGTTTGAAGGAAAGAGAATAGATGGCAAGATCTCCAAGGAAGAAAAGAAGAATGTCGTAAGAAACATTCAGATGATCTTCCAGGATCCTGCGGCTTCACTGAACGAACGTGCTACGATCGACTACTGCGTTTCTGAAGGACTGTACAACTTCCATCTGTACGAGAATGAAGAAGACAGAGAAAGAAAAGTCGATGAAGCGCTGGAATCTGTAGGCCTGCTTCCGGAACATAAATCCCGTTATCCTCATGAATTCTCCGGTGGACAGCGTCAGAGAGTAGGCATCGCCAGAGCGATGATCATGGAACCGAAGTTCATCATCGCCGATGAGCCGATTTCCGCACTGGACGTATCGATTCGTGCTCAGGTTCTTAACCTTATGAACAAGTTCAAGGAAGAGCGTGGTCTTACTTACATGTTTATTGCGCATGACCTTTCTGTCGTCAGATACTTTGCCGACCGCATTGCCGTTATTCATAACGGAAGAATCGTTGAAGTAGCTCCGACGGAAGTCTTGTTCAAATATCCTTTGCACCCATATACGCTTTCACTGCTGCAGGCTGTACCAATGCCTGACCCGCAGATCGAAAAGGCCAAGGAACTGGTTGTATATGACGAATCCAAACGAGACCTTTCCGGTGAAAAACCGATTCTGCAGGAGATCCGTCCGGGACATCAGGTATTTGCGAATGACCGCGAGATGAAGGAATATGAAGAAAAGCTTTCGCAGATGGAGAAAGAAGCAGAAAAAGAATAAGCATCAGGCTGCATATGCAGCCTTTTATTTATATGCAAGAGGTGTATAAATGTTATGATTAGTAAGAGGTGGTTATGATGAGAAATCCAAGAAATTATTCTTTACTTTCTGATGCTTACGAGTTTATGATGACTGATGCCTATCTGCAAAACGGCAAGAAAGATCTAAAAGCGGTATTCGATGTGTTCTTCAGAGTGATACCGAATAACGGCGGCTATGCCGTAATGGCAGGGCTGGATAAGGTTATCGATTACATTAAGAACATCAGTTTTACAGATGATGATCTGAAGTATCTGGAAAGCCTCGGCTTAAGCAAGGAGTTCATTGAATACCTGTCCGATTTCCATTTTACCGGCAACCTTTACGCGATACCTGACGGTACTCCGGTTTTTCCGAATGAGCCTCTGATTACTGTCGAAGCGCCGATCCTGGAAGCTCAGATCGTTGAAACGGCACTGCTGGCGATGATCAACGGTTCCATGGAACATGCCACGGGCGCCAGAAGGATTCTGGATGCGACACCCGAAAATGTCAGAGTAATGGAATTCGGAGCGAGAAGAGCGGATGGCCTAGAGGCTGCGATCGACGCTTCAGTCTGCGCTTTGATGGCGGGATGTCATGGTACATCCAATGTCCAGGCGGCAAAGATGTGCGGAACGAAAGCTTTAGGAACGATGGCTCACAGTTTCGTTGAAACATTCGAAAGTGAATACGAGGCTTTTCTGGCCTTTGCCTTGCGATATCCGAACAACTGTCTGCTTCTGGTAGATACCTATGATACCTTGCGTTCCGGTGTACCGAATGCGATTAAAGTATTCGAATACATGAGAGACCACGACATGCCTCTGGATCATATCGGTATCCGTATCGATTCCGGAGACCTTGCTTATCTGTCCAAGGAGTCAAGAAAAATGCTCGATCAGGCCGGATTTGAGATGGCTACGATATGCCTGTCAAACTCCCTGACTGCGGAAGTCATTACCTCTTTACGCATTCAGGATGCGAAGTTCAATTCTTTGGGCGTTGGAGACAACATCTCTAAACCGGAAGGCAGGATGGGCTGTGTCTATAAGGAAGTAGCTGTGATCGACAACGGTAAAGTCATCCCTAAGATCAAGCTCAGCAACGATATCATCAAGATCGTCAATCCGGGATACAAATGTCTGTACCGCGCTTTTGATAAAGAAAACGGCTATGCGATTGCAGACATCGTCTGTGAAAGGGATGAGATACTCCCTGAAGATGAGATGCTGATTACATCGCTCTCCCGTTTTGACAAGTCGACGGTAATCAGAAACTACGAATTGAAACCTTTGCAGAAAACGATATTTCTGGAAGGGAGATACGTCTATGAGCAGCCTGATCTGAAAGACAGGATCAGCTACTGTCAGGAACAGGTCGACAGACTTTATCCGGAAGTGCGTAGAATCCTGAACCCGCATGAATACTATGTGGATGGCAGTGAGAAGTATATAGAATTAAAGAAGAAGATGATCAAAGAGGCAGGTGAGAAACGTGTTTGATGTGAAGAAAGAAGTGGATGGAATCGTAGAATTCATCCGCGATTATTACAAAAAGAATCATTTGAAGGGTGTCGTAATCGGAATCTCGGGAGGTAAGGATTCCGGCGTAGTTGCGGCACTGTTCAGCAAAGCCCTAGGTAAAGAAAACGTTGTCGGTGTGACGATGCCCTGTCATACACCTGACAGCTGCAGGGACGACGCGAAACTGGTTGCGGAAAAGTACGGATTTGAACTGATCAATGTTGATCTTACGGCCGCTTTTGATGCGTTCAAAGAGGATTTCAGCAAGATCGGATCTGTTGATCCTGCAGATCTGAAAAACAGCGACATTAACCTGAAACCGCGTCTAAGGATGGCTACGAATTATTATGTCGCCGCCTATTATTCGGCATTGAAAGGCGGAACTTATCTGGTAGCCGGTACAAGCAACAAGTCGGAACTCTTTGTCGGCTATTTCACCAAGGGCGGCGATTCGACTTACGATATCGGTGTACTGAACGACTTCAATGTTGAAGAAGTCATCAGGATCGGAGAATATCTGGAAGTTCCTGAAAAAGTGCTGTACAAGACTCCGAATGACGATCTAAGCAGTATGACCGATGAAGACAAGCTGGGTGTAAAATACAGCGAGATTGCCGCATACATGAACGGCGGGGATGTCGAAGAAGCTTCCAGAGAGAGAATCGAGAAGCTCCATGCGGGCGCAGCACACAAGTTCCATATTCCGGTGTACAGAAGATGCGCATAGGGATCTATCCGGGAAGTTTTAATCCAGTTCACAAAGGCCATATCAAGATCGTCAGGCATCTTCTGCGTAAGCATTATGTCGATAAGGTACTTATCGTTGCAACCGGCAATTACTGGCAGAAACAGGATCTGCTGCCGGTGAAGGACAGGATAAGAATGCTGAAATATTTCAAAAACGAGAATATCGTCATCGAAGAAGAATACAATGAGCTGCCTTATACCTACCAGCTGATGAGAAAGCTGAAAAAGAGATATCCGGACGATACGCTTTCGTTGATCATCGGTGCCGATATGGTTGTGACTTTTGACCGCTGGAAGAGATTTCAGGAGCTCTTGAAATACGATTTCATCATTCTGAAAAGAGACGGGATCGATGTCTGCTCTTATATGGAGAAGCTTGGAAAGAAGAATTATGCCGCGGTATCGGACCTGGACGAGATAGAAGTATCCAGCACCTATATCCGGAATCATATCGATGATTATGATCTGTTAAAAGATCAGATCGATCATAGAGTATATAAATACTATAGAAAAGCCATACAGTAGTATGGCTTTATTATGTAAAGATTTTCAGATCAATGAAAAAATAAGACAAAGAATGAAATAAATGTGAAAAAATCTATTGACATGCGTTTTCCATATGCTAAACTAGTATTAATTGATGGAAAGGGGATCTGCATGGAAGACCGCTGTATGAAAATGATCTCTGTCACGAAAGAAAGAGTGCTAGTCATTATCGATATCGTCATACGCCTGCTTGGTGGTCTTATTATTATGGGCACTTGCTGATATCGATAATATTTAGCCATTAGGATCAATTGGATGGGCTTGGTATTATCGTTGAGCTCATCCTTTTATTTTGATAGAAACAGGAAGGCCTGATTCTATAGATGAATAACTGAAAGGAAGAATAGTTATGAAAAAATTACTGGTTGTGTTGCTGAGCGTGCTGTGTGTATTGTCACTGGCGGGGTGCTCAGGCGGTTCAGGAAACGGCGACGCAGGCTCCGGTGACGGAGGAACGGTCGTCAAGATCGGCGGATCAGGCCCGTTATCAGGCCCGGCTGCCCAGTATGGCATTGCTGTTAAGACCGGTGCAGAGATCGCTGTTGAAGAGATCAACGCATTAGGCGGGCTGCAGTTCGAATTGAATGTTCTGGATGATGAACATGACGGCGAGAAGGCTGCCAACTGCTACGCTCAGCTGACTGACTGGGGCATGGATGTTTCAATGCTTTGCGTTACTACAGGTCCGTCTCTGGCGGTTGCCGATATGTATCAGGAAGACGGCGTCTTTGCGATGACTCCTTCAGGATCTGCTCCGGATATCATCGCGAAAGGTGATCATATCTTCCGTATGTGTTTCGCCGATCCGGAACAGGGTGTTGCCGCTGCCGACTACATCGCTGCCAAAGGTTTAGGCACAAAGGTATTCGTTTTCACCAAGAGCGATGACGAGTATTCTACCGGCGTTGCTGCTTCATTCAAAGAAGAAGCCGCCGCAAAAGGACTGGAAGTCGTTGGCGAATATCTGTTCACATCCGACAATGCGACGGATTTCCCTGCTGCACAGGCACAGGAAGCAGGGGCTGAAGTTGTATTCCTTCCGCTTTACTACGAAGACGATACAAGAATCATCAAGGCCTGCCAGGATCTTGGATACAATCCTGTATTCTTTGGTGTCGACGGTTTCGACGGCGCTTTGGAACAGGAAGGCGTTGACGTAGCGATGTTTGAGGGCGTCTACTACCTGACTCCGTTCGCATATTCTGCACCTGATGAGGCGACACAGTCATTTACTGCGAAATTCAATGAAAAAGTCGGTTACAATCCGAACCAGTTCGCAGCCGATGGATATGATGTTGTATATGCGATCTATAATGCTCTGACTGCCGGCGGTGCTACAGCCGACATGGCAAAGGAAGAACTGAATGTCATCATGATGGAACAGTTCAAGACTTTAAGCTATTCCGGTCTTACCGGTGAAAACATGACCTGGGACGCTTCAGGTGCTGTTGTCAAGGCTCCGCTGGTGTTCCGAATTGAAAACGGTGCACTGGTAGCTGCAGACTAATTAAGTTAGAATATAGGAAAGGCTTCTTCTATTAGAGCCTTTCCTATTTTACTGAAGATTATTTTATGAAGTTTCTGTCTTATTTGATATCGGGAATCAGACTGGGTTCTATCTATGCCATTATCGCCTTGGGCTATACGATGGTATACGGTATTGCCAAGATGTTGAACTTTGCCCATGGAGACGTCATCATGATTGGCGCATACGTGGCGTTTTTTGCGTTATATCGGGCAGGCCTGCCGCTGATTGTGTCTTTGCTGGCGGATGTGGCTGTCTGTACCGTTCTGGGAATTACGATTGAGAAACTGGCGTATAAGCCGTTAAGGAGCGCCACTTCACTGGCAGTGCTGATCACCGCAATCGGTGTCAGCTATTTCCTGCAGAATGCCGCTTTGCTGCTATGGGGATCTACATCCAAGATTTTTCCTACGATCCTGGACTACGGTTTCATCGAACTGTTTAACGGTGAACTGAAAATTTCCTATCTGATTCTGATTACCATTCTGACCTGCGTCGTGATCATGGTCTGTCTGACTCTGTTTGTGAACAAGACGAAACTGGGCAAGGCAATGCGCGCCTGTTCCGAAGACAAGGATGCTGCGCGGCTGATGGGCATCAACGTAAACAGCGTTATATCTCTGACGTTTGCGATCGGTTCAGGTCTGGCGGCTGTCGCTTCGCTGTTGCTGTGTGCGACTTACCCGACGGTAACGCCTACACTGGGTTCCATGCCCGGCATTAAGGCGTTTACGGCCGCTGTACTTGGCGGTATCGGATCCATTCCGGGCGCTTTTTTGGGCGGCTTGCTTCTGGGCATCATAGAAGTAATCGCCAAAGTATACATCTCTTCCGAACTGACGGATGCGATCGTTTTCAGCGTACTGATCCTGGTGCTGCTGTTTAAACCGGCCGGTCTTCTGGGCAAGAAGACGAATGAGAAAGTGTAGGTACGTCATGAAGAAAATAGAAGAAACATTGAAGAAACTGTTTTCAAATCAATACAGACAACGTACCGTATCTTATCTGATCGTTGTTCTGGCTTACGTCATCATAGAAACGGCAATCAGGACCGGGAATATTTCCAATACGATCAAAAGCTTGCTGATACCGACCTGTTCCTATATCGTGGCCGCTCTGGCGCTGAACCTTCTGGTCGGTTATCTGGGTGATCTGTGTCTCGGCCAGGCCGGATTCATGGCGGTAGGAGCGTTTTTTGGCGTCGTTGCGGCGGCTTTCTTCGCGAAGTATATTTCCAGCAATGTTCTGGTTCTCATTCTTGCAATTGTCGTCGGAGGCGTTCTCTCGGGTGCCTGCGGTGCCCTGATAGGAATTCCTGTCTTGAAACTGCAGGGAGACTATCTGGCCATCGTTACATTGGCTTTCTGCCAGATCATCAAGACTCTGCTGCTGAATCTGTATGTCGGAATCGATTCCAGAGGTCTGCACTTTTCATTTATTACGGATAATACAAACATGGATCCGGATGGCGTACTGGTCATCAAGGGAGCCATCGGTGCGAACGTAACCAAGAAGCTTTCGTCCTTTACGGCCGGAGTTCTGCTGATTCTGTTTGCCCTGTTTGTGATTTACAATCTGATCAATTCCAGACACGGCAGAGCGATACAGGCCTGCAGAGACAACAGGATTGCTGCAAGTTCCGTCGGTATTCCTGTGAACAAGTATAAGCTGCTGGCTTTTGTTGTATCCGCGATCCTGACCGGAATGGCAGGAACGCTTTACGGTCTTGGCTTCTCCAGCTTAAAAGCCAGCAAGTTCGACTTTAACCTCTCGATCCTGATCCTGGTTTATGTCGTGTTGGGCGGACTGGGGAATATGACCGGAACCATCGTTTCGACAACGTTGCTGCTGGTCATACCGGAAGCCCTGAGGGCATTTAACGATTACAGGATGATCATTTATTCGATTGTTCTGATAGCGGTCATGCTGATCAGCAACAACGCTACGATCATGTTCTATCTGAAACGATGCAAGGAGTACTGCAGGAAACTGTTTCCGAAAAGGAGGACGGAATAATGTCTGAATATGTTCTGGAAACAAAGAATCTGGGTATCGACTTTGGCGGCCTGACGGCAGTCAACAATTTCAGTATCCGGGTTGAAAAAGGTGATATCTACGGTCTCATCGGCCCGAACGGTGCCGGAAAGACGACTGTTTTTAATATGCTTACGAAGGTCTATGAACCAAGCAGAGGGACGATACTGGTCAACGGCACGGATATCGGCAAGATGTCGACGATCGAAGTCAGCAGGATCGGTATTGCCAGAACGTTCCAGAATATCCGTCTGTTTTCCGAATTAAACGTGGAAGACAATGTCAAGATCGGCTTCCACAATTCGATTTCCTATTCTCTGGCTGATTCATTGCTGAGAACCGGTAAATTCCATTCCGAAGAAAAGGATCTGCATGAGAAGGCACTTGAACTGCTGGGCATATTCAAACTGGAAGAATTTGCCGATCACAAGGCGGGATCGCTGCCGTATGGTGCACAAAGAAGACTGGAGATCGCCAGAGCTCTGGCTACGAATCCTTGTCTGCTGCTGCTGGATGAACCGGCTGCCGGTATGAACCCCGTGGAAACGCAGGAACTGATGGATACGATCAAGCAGATCAGAGATCGCTTCGGTATTTCCATCCTGCTGATTGAACACGACATGAAACTGGTCATGGGCGTCTGTGAGAAGATCACGGTGCTGAATTTCGGTCAGGTGCTGATGAATGGCACGCCGGAAGAAGTGCAGAACGATCCGGAAGTGATCAAGGCTTATCTGGGAGACTAAAGATGCTGAAAGTTGAAGGATTAAAAGTGAACTACGGAATGATCGAGGCGGTTAAGGGCATCGATTTTGAGGTGCATGACGGCGAGATTGTCGCTCTGATCGGTGCAAACGGCGCAGGCAAGACGACCACGATGCATACGATATCCGGTCTTCTGAAAGCCAGTGCCGGTTCCATTTCTCTCGATGGCAAAGAAGTCTCCAAACTGCCTGCCCATAAGATCGTTGAACTGGGCATTGTGCAGTGTCCGGAAGGAAGAAGAATCTTCGCTCAGCAGACGATCGAGGAGAATCTTTCGTTAGGAGCCTATGTGCGCAAGGACAGAAAAGAGATCAAGGCGGACATGGAGAAGGTTTTTGAACTGTTTCCGATTTTGAAAGAAAGAAGAAAACAGCCGGCCGGAACGCTTTCAGGAGGCGAACAGCAGATGCTGGCGATGGCTAGAGCGCTTATGGCGAAACCAAAGATCATGCTGCTGGACGAACCTAGCATGGGCCTGTCTCCTTTGCTAGTAAAAGAGATATTCTATATAATTAAAGATATAAACAGACAGGGTGTTACGGTACTTCTGGTAGAACAGAATGCCAAGATGGCCCTGGGTATAGCCAATAGAGCCTATGTTCTGGAATCGGGAAAGATTTCCCTGTCCGGAACAGGAGAAGAACTGCTCAACAGCGACAGCGTCAAGAAAGCATATCTGGGAGGTTAGTCATGTACGTAAAAGACAATATGATACCTGGTCCGATTACGATCAGACCGGATCAGTCGGTTTCGGAAGCGGTAGATCTGATGTCCGAAAACAAACTGCACCGTCTGCCGGTCGTCGACGATCAGGAGAAACTGATCGGTCTTGTTACCGAGAGCGTGATCTCTCGGAACACGCCGAACAGCGCATCTTCTTTATCGGTGTATGAACTGAACTATCTGCTGAACAAGCTGAAGATCTCCGACATCATGATCAGGGATGTCATTACGATCGGAAAGGATGCCCTGCTGGAAGAAGCGGCTACCGTTCTTAGAAAATACGATATCGGCTGTCTGCCTGTTACCGAAGAAGATGGCAGATTGATCGGTATCATTACCCACAACGATATTTTTACCGCATTCATCGATCTTCTGGGTTATAATCACAGCGGCATGCGCTATGTGATATCCATTTCCGAAGACAGACCGGGTATCATGGAAGATGTTGCCCGTATCTTCAAGGAGGAAGAGGTCTCCATTTCCAATCTTGCCGTCTACAACAATACCAGAGGCATAGAAGTCGTGGTTATCGCCAAGGGTTACGACGATGTTACGCAGAAGCTGAAAGATGCCGGATACAAAGTAACAAGCACCATGAAACTTCATCAGAAGTACTAAAAAAGTAAGAGTTCATCTTACTTTTTTTGATACAATAGACGGGTATGAAAAAGCTGATATTCTGCGACATTGACGGAACGATCCTGGACGGTTCGAGAAAAATGGAGAAGCTGACTCCAGAAACCCTGCATGCGATCGATTCCCTGAAACGGACCGATTATGTCGTGATCGCTTCCGGCAGATGCATGGGTCTTCTGGACAGACAGATCATAGATCTCGATCCGAGCGGTTTTATTCTCTGCAACGGCGCCTACGATATGGTAGGAGATCAGACCGTGTTCCGCGATTCTTTCAGCAGGGAAGCGGTTGAGAAGATCCGTGAAGTCACTGCTGCCTGCAACGGATTCTACATTTTTGAAACGCTGAACGAAATGTATATCGATTCTCTGGAGTCGGAAGCCTTCCGGAAGTTCATGAGCGGATGGGCAAGAGTTTTGCGGGGTTTCAAAGAAGACTCTCAGGCGGATCAGCCGTTCCATATTGCGATGATCGGTTTTCCGGATGAGCCGTCTTGTCTTGAAGCCGGAGAAAAGCTTAGGGATGTCGCAGACCTTGCCAGACACAAAGGATTCTATTCCTACGACGTCAACGTCAAGGGAATCTCCAAGGCGACAGGGGTTAACAGGATCAGAGAGTACTTGAACATACCGTTTGAAAACACCTATGCATTCGGTGATGCACTGAATGATCTGGAAATGCTTCAGGCGGTTGCTCATCCGGTCGTCATGAAAAACTGCGATCCAGCCTTAAGAGCCTATGGTTTTGAAGAAACGGATGATGTTCTGGACAACGGCTTTTACCGGTATTTACTGGCGAACAAGTTGATTAATCCTTTGTAATTGAGTAGAATAGAAAGGTAGTAAAGGAGAAGAAAATGGGTTTTGGTGATAAATTAAGAGAGTTCATCGCACCGGAAGTGGAAGATGAAGAACAGCTGGAATTGACACAAGAGGAAGCAAGAGCCGTTTCTTCTTATGAGAAGGGCATTCTGCAAAGCTCTTCCTCGATTACTGCCAATACGAATATCGTACTGTTTGAACCGCGCAACTTCGATGAAGCCGAAGAGATCGGCCATCACATAAAGAACAAAAGGGCCTGCTGCGTGAACCTGCACAGGATGCCTTCGGAATACCGCCAGAGGATCATCGATTTCCTGTCCGGTGTTGTTTACGGAGTAGACGGTTCAATCAAGAAGATCGGTGAAAACGTGATTCTGTGTTCACCAAAGAACTTACAGGTCGGTGGCGACATCAACCTGAATGATGATTAAGCTAAGAATAAGACATGTCGAAACGGCGGGTGTCGTAGAGAGTCGGGGGTAAGGTGAAACCTGATGCACAACCGTTTGGAAATCACTTAGGAGCTCTGATAGGAAAAATATCGGCGTCGCTCGCGTTAAGAGTTCGAGTAAGAAATGAAGGTGGTACCTCGCTTGCACAGCGACCTTTGGTAGCACCTTTTTAATATGAAGAAGGAGAGACAGATGGAATACAAAGACACATTGCACATGCCGAAAACGGAATTTGAGATGAGGGGCAATCTTCCAAGCAAGGAGCCTGATATCCTGAAGAAATGGGAAGAGGACGATCATTATCATAAGATCTTAGAGAAGAATGAAGGGAAAACGCCTTTTGTTCTGCATGACGGTCCGCCTTATGCCAACGGCAATCTGCATGCCGGCACGGCTATGAACCGCATCATCAAGGATATCATTGTCAGATCTAAGGCGATGCTGGGATACTACACGCCGTTTTTCCCGGGATGGGATACGCATGGATTGCCGATCGAGAATGCGATCCAGAAGCTCGGTGTCAATCGTAAACAGGTTTCTGCGAAGGAATTCAGAGAGAAGTGCGAAGAATACGCCCGCAAACAGATCGCTCAGCAGATGGCTACGGAAAAGCGTCTGGGGCAGGTCGGTGACTATGAGCATCCGTACATCACCCTGAATAAGGAGTTTGAAGGAAGACAGATACGCTGTTTCGCCAAGATGGCGCTGGATGGAATGATCTTCCAGGGTCTTAAGCCGATCTACTGGTCTCCGTATCAGGAAACGGCTATTGCGGATTCCGAAATCGTCTATTTCGACCGCAAGGATGCGACCATCTATGTCTGCTTCGATGTCAAGGACGGAAAAGGCGTTCTGGACGGAGACGAGAAGTTTGTTATCTGGACGACGACTCCTTGGACACTGCCGGCAAACGTCGCAATCACGCTGCATCCGGATTTCGAGTATGCCGTGGTTAAGACAGAGAAAGGGAAACTGATCGTTCTGAAGAGTCTGGTCGAGAAACTGATGGAAAAGTTCGGACTCGCTGATTACGAAGTATTAAGAACATTCAAAGGCAAGCAGCTGGAATCCGTCGTCTGTCAGCACGTTCTCTATGACGACAAGGAATCCGTCATCTGTCTGGCCGATTATGTCACCGATGAAGACGGTACAGGATGCGTCCATACGGCCGGCGGTCACGGTCTGGATGACTTCTATACAACACAAAGATACGGTCTGCCTACGGTATGCCCGGTCGACGAGAAGGGTTACTTCACGGCGGAGGCCGGTGAACAGCTGCAGGGAAAGTTCGTTCTGGATGCCAACGAGGATGTCATCGAGATCCTGAAGAACAAGGGTTCTTTGATGAACATCGAATGGGTCACCCACTCCTATCCGCATGATGACAGACTGAAGAAACCGGTCATCTTCCGTGCCACGACCCAGTGGTTCGCTTCGATCGAGAAGATCAAGCCGCAGCTGCTGGAGGCGATCAAGGAAGTCAAGTGGATCAATTCTTTTGGCGAGCTGAGACTCACCAACATGGTCAAGGACCGTAAGGACTGGTGCATTTCCCGTCAGAGATTATGGGGAGTTCCGATTCCTATCATTTATAACGAAGACAGAACGCCGATCATCGATGCGGATGTCTTTGAACATATCGCAAAGCTCTTTGACCAGTACGGTTCCAACGTCTGGTTTGAATCCGAAGCAAAAGATCTGCTTCCTCAAGGCTACAGCAATCCGGCTTC
>JAFWFS010000015.1 GCA_017515475.1 Erysipelotrichaceae bacterium
AGACCGACACCCAGATCCTCTCCCAGGTCAAGAGCGCCGTGAAGAAGACTCCTGTCTTCTGCAATACCGGCTGCAACAAGGACAACGTCGTAAGGCAGATCTCCGTCGCCGACGGCGTCGTATGCGCCACCACCTTCAAGGTCGACGGCAGGTTCGAGAACCCTGTCGACGAGGCAAGGGTGAAGGAGTTCATGGATATCGTAAAGGAATATAGAAGTAAGCTTTAGAACTGTTGGACGATGACAGGAAAGGCTGCTAAAGTCTTTCCTGTTCCTTTTTTATTTATGGGTTATTTTTACGTATTGATTTCTTCGCTGCTGTTTGGCATTCTGCCTTCCGTTCAGAACAAGGCCATCCTTAACGGAGCCGACCCTCTGAATGTTCTTTTCGTATGCAGTACAGTATCATTGGCAGGCAGCCTGTTTCTCTGCCGATGTACACATGTTAATTCAAAGATATCCAAAAAGGAGATCCTGACTTATCTTGCTTCCGGAGGACTGGGCCTGTTTGTTACGGATCTCTGTCTGAATCTGGCCTATACCAGGATGCCAATAGGACTGGTGACGATGATTCATTTTTCTTATCCGGTACTGGTATGCTTTGCGGCTGTTCTGTTTTTTAAAGAGAAACTTACAAGAAACAAGATTTTGGCGATCCTGCTTTCTGTACTGGGCTTGATTCTTCTGGGTGATTCAAAAGCGAATTACAGTTTTGAAGGCGTGGTTCTTGCCTTGATCTCCGCGTTTGCCTATGCATTTAATCTAACAATAGTGGATCGCAGTATCATAGCGGATCATCCTGTTTTTCTGAAGAATTTCTACCTCTATCTTTTTTCTACGCTCTTTTCCGTTCTGGCAAACGCATCGAAACTTCAGATGATACAGATCGTTCCGAATCAGATGATCTGGATGATAGCATCGGGAATTATCCTGATGACCGGAAGCCTTTGCCTGACCAAAGGAATTCGGACCCTGGGAAGCTCGAACGCCGCTTTCATTTCTACCATGGAGCCGATCACTTCTCTTCTTGTCAGCACGTTCCTTTATCATTATGATCTACAGCCTAGAAGCATTTTTGGATGTGTTTTTATCATTCTTTCTTTGATTCCGATTATAAAAGACAGCTAAAGTTTGTGATTATGATTCATGAATGATCATGAAATCCGGAAATACTCGTGGAGGCTGCCAAAACGATCATAATGAAAAAAGCCTATTCCAATATGGCTTTTTTTAATAAGTAAATGATTTATGACTGTCTACTTCGTCGACTCTCTTTCAATCAGGCTACAGCTGATGGTAATCTTTTTTTCTGTCGGTTTGTTGTGGATCAGATCCAGCAAGGTCTGGGAAGATATCTTTCCTAGGGAAGAAGGACTTCTTTCGATCGTTGACAGGGTAGGTGTGCAGATGCGTGACTGGAACTGGTTGTCGAAGCCGAATACCTTGACATCCTGAGGGACCTTAAGACCAAGGCGTCTTAATCCGGCCATCGCTCCAATCGCCTGATTGTCGCTGGTACAGATGATTCCATCTACCGGATTGCCTTCGGATATAAAGTCGATCAGTCTGGTTTCGGCATGTACGATCGAAGGACCCTGCGGAAGCTGAAGGACTGTCTTTCCCCGTTCCGCGGGCAGACCGTGTTCATGCATGGCTTCCAGATATCCGTCGACACGGTCGGATTTCACGTAAGTGGCCAGGAATGAGGAAATAAAGATGATGTTTCTGCATCCTTTCCGGATCAGGGAAGACGTCGCCTCGTAAATGCCCCGTTTCGGGTCAGAAGTAACGACACAAAGGTCCATGCTGTTCATCGGCGTTCTGTCCAGCAGTATGATCGGAATGTTTCTGGACACCAGATCGCTTTCCAGCATCTTCTGACAGGAGATGACGATGATCCCGTCGACGCGCATGGAATCCAGACGGTGGAAGTATCTTCTCTCTTTCTGCGGATCGTTGTCGGTATTGCAGATGAACAGCGCATAATCGCTGGAATCGAAAAACTGTTCCACGGATACGGCGATGGAAGAGAAAAAGTCGTTGTTGATGTTGGGCAGGATCAGGCCGACGGTATGTGAGGAAGACGAGCGCAGAGATCTGGCCGTGTTGTTGGACACATAGCCGTAGCGTTCTATGACATTTCTGACCTTTTCTTCCGTTTCCTTGGAAAAGCGTCCGCTCTTGTTGATGACATGGGAAACCGTCGCCGTCGATACGCCCGAGAGTCTCGCGATATCGATGATAGACAGTGTTTTCTTTTCTTTCATACCGCCATTATAGCATGAAAATGGTTAAAAACATGGTTAAATGATTAAACGATTAACTTTCTGATGAAAACCTATTGTAATGGGCTGATCCGCATGATAAAGTATAGTCAGGTTAAACGTATAATCAAAATACGGGGATAAATCCAGAAGGAGGAAAAACATGGATTACAAGAAAACCGCAACTGAAATCGTTGAGCTGATCGGTGGCAAGGAAAACATCGCTTCCCTTACTCACTGCATCACACGCGTACGTTTTAAATTAAAAGACGACTCCAAGGCTTCCGCTGAAGCAGTCAAGAAAGTGGACGGCGTCATCAATGTCATCGAACAGGGCGGACAGTTCCAGGTCGTTATCGGTAACGAAGTTGAAGATGTCTTCAACGCCGTACAGGATGTTACCGGTATTGTCGGTTCAGCTGTCGATGCTGTTGAAAAGGACGATCTGAAAGTCAAAGGAAAATTCATGGACAAGGTCATCGACCTGGTTACCAACATCTTTACTCCGATCCTTCCTGCACTGATCGGTGCCGGCATGATCCGTTCTCTGCTGATGATCCTGACGAAGTTTGCCGGTCTGGCTACAGACAGCGGCGTTTACCTGGTCATCAACGAGATCTACAACGCGATCTTCAGCTTCCTGCCTGTCTATCTGGCTTATGCGGCTGCCGTTAAATGGAGATGCAATCCGTACATTGCCGTTGCCGTTGCACTGACGATGTGCTCCGGTACGATCCAGTCTGCAGTACTGGGCGAAAACGGTCTGAAGTTCCTGGGCATTCCGATGTCCATGCAGAGACAGGGTTACGGTTCTTCCGTCATTCCAATCATCGTTACCATCTGGTTCATGTCCCTGGTTGAAAAGACATGCAACAAGTTCGTTCCGAAGTATGCGAGATATGTCCTGGTTCCGCTTCTGACTCTGATCGTCACGGTTCCGGTCATGTTCCTGGTCATCGGTCCTATCACGGCCACTTTACAGTCCTGGATGGGTGCAGCCTATACGGCATTGTATAACCTCAATCCGACCGTCTGCGGTATCGTTCTCGGTGCTGCATGGCAGGTACTGGTTGTCTTCGGTCTCCACTGGGGTATCGTTCCTCTGGGAACTCTCAACCTTGCGCAGTACGGCCGTAACACGATCAACGCCGTTACCGGTCCTTCCAACTGGACACAGGCCGGTGCAGCTCTTGGTGTTGCCTTAAGAACAAAGAACCAGCGCTTAAAGGAAACAGCCTTATCCGCAGGTATCACAGGTGTCTTCGCAATCACTGAGCCTTCCATCTACGGTGTCAACCTTCCGTTAAAGAAGCCGTTCTACATCGCTGTCGTATTTGCGGCTATCGCTGGCGGTATCGCCGGATTCGGCAACGCCGCTGCTCTGGCAGGCGGTCCTGTCGGCATCCTGTCCTTCCCGCTGTTCATCGGCGAAGGCTTCGCTTACTTCGTAGTAGCGATGCTGGTAGCTCTGCTCGGCACGGCTGTAGCTGTCTACCTGTTCGGTTACGACAAGAAATTCGATCAGGAATAATTCAAAGTAAACAAAGCCGGCAGAGAAACATTCGCTTTCCTGCCGGTTTTCTATCTAAAAAGGAGAATAAAGATGTCAAATGTCATTCGTCTGATCAGCGCCACAAAGTCTGATTTTGAAAAAATGAGTCCGATGGAACTCAAGGAATCCATCTTTAAATCCGAATCCAGAACCATCATGGGCCAGCATCTTCTGTTTGCCGGACCGGGTGTCGTCAGAGGCGTGACGAACAGCGAACTGATGTTTGCCTGGGGCGCCGACATGGTGATGCTGAATACGATCGATCTTGACAACATGGAGAACAATCCGGGTCTGTGCGGTCTTTCTTTGAAAGAGCTGAAAGCCAGATGCAACCGTCCGATCGGCGTCTATCTTGGCTGTCCGAAGGCCGGAAGCGAAGACGGCGGAAAGAAGGCCCTTTACCGCAGAGAAGGCATGGTTGCCACGAAGGAACACATCCTGAAATGCAAGGAGATCGGCGCCGACTTCATCGTCCTGGGCGGAAACCCGGGAAGCGGTTCGTCGCTGAATGATGTCATCGCCTGCACAAGACTGGCGAAACAGCTTCTGGGTGACGATATGATCATCATGGCCGGAAAATGGGAAGACGGCATCAACGAGAAGGTCCTGGGCGATCCGACGGCCGATTACGACGTGAAAGAAGTCGTAAGACAGCTGATCGATGCCGGAGCCGACTGTATCGATCTTCCTTGCCCGGGTTCCAGAGGGGGAATCACCGTCGAAGACATCAGAAGTCTGGTACAATATGTTCATAGCTACAAGCCTGGCACTTTGACCATGTGTTTCCTGGATTCTTCGGTAGAATGTGCCGATGAGGAAACGATCCGTCAGGTTGCGATCCTGATGAAGCAGACGGGTGCGGATATCCACGCGATCGGAGACGGAGGTTTCGGAGGCTGTACCTGGCCGAAGAACGTCTATCAGCTTTCTGTTTCGATCAAGGGCGAGCATTATACATGGTTCAGAATGGCAAGCGTAAACAAATAAGGAGATAACGATGGCTTTTCCTAAGAATTTTCTTTGGGGCGGTGCTACGGCCGCCAATCAGTGCGAAGGCGCATGGGATGTCGACGGCAAGGGTCTGTCGACCGTTGATGTCATTCCGTTCGGTGAAGATCGCATGAAGGTCTCAAGAGGGCAGATGGAGATGCTGGAATGCGATGCAAGGCACAGCTATCCGGCACACGAGGCGATCGACTTCTATCACCACTACAAGGAAGATATCGCCCTGTTTGCGGAAATGGGTTTCAAGACCTACCGGATGTCGATTTCCTGGACCAGGATCTTGCCTGAGGGCGACGATGAAGTTCCGAACGAAAAGGGAATCGAATTCTACCGGAACGTCTTTACGGAACTGAAGAAGTACAGCATAGAACCGCTGGTCACGATCAACCACTTCGATACACCGATCGCTCTGATCAGAAAATACGGCGGCTGGAAAGACCATCGCATGATCGACGCTTTCTTAAAACTGTGCGGTGTCCTGTTTACGGAATACAAGGGACTGGTCAAGTACTGGCTGACGTTCAATGAAATCAACATGCTTCTGCATATGCCTTTTATGGGAGCCGGAATTCTCTACAGGGAAGGCGAAAACAAAGATCAGGTAAACTATACGGCAGCCAATCACGAGCTGATCGCTTCCGCCAGAGCCGTGAAGCTGGCACATGAGATCGACCCGGAAAACATGGTCGGATGCATGCTGGCGGCAGGACAGTACTATCCTTATTCGTGCAATCCTGACGATGTCTGGGAAGCCTTCAACATGGACAGGGACAACTACTTCTTTACGGATGTTCAGGCCAGAGGCGAATACCCTGTCTGGGCGTACAGGCGCATGGAAGAACTGGGTGTCTCCATCGAATTGAGTGAAGAGGACAGAAAGGCTCTGAAGGAGGGAACGGTAGATTTCATTTCCTTCTCCTACTACTGTTCCAGATGCATCTCAACGGATGAGGAAGTGCTTAAGAATCATTCCAGGGGCAATGCGGTATTCAAAGCCGTCGTCAACCCTTATCTGAAAGCTTCCGACTGGGGCTGGCAGATCGATCCGCTGGGTCTAAGAGTCACATGCAACACCCTGTACGACCGTTACGAGAAGCCGCTGTTTATCGTAGAGAACGGATTCGGTGCAGTGGATACGGTGGAAGAAGACGGTTCGATCCATGATCTGTACCGTGTCGATTATCTCAGAGCCCATCTGAAGGCTTTAAAGGATACCGTTGAAAAAGACGGCATTCCTGTACTGGGCTACACGATGTGGGGACCTATTGATCTTGTTTCCGCTTCAACCGGCGAGATGAAGAAGAGATACGGATTCATCTATGTCGACAAGGATAATGAAGGAAAGGGAAGCCTGAACAGATCGGTAAAGGATTCCTTCTACTGGTACAAGAAAGTCATAGAAACAAACGGCGAAGATCTGGACTGATCCGCCTGAAGACAATGTTGAACAATAAACCAAGACGTCTATTATCGGACGTCTTTTTTATTAGAGTCATGAGATTACGGATGGCATTCGGAATGCAGAAATAGTTTTCCGATATCGAATCCTGGAAGCAAATGTTATTCAGTTTTATTTCATATTCAGTTCATTGAAAGTTCACATTCCGTCAATATCATTTAGACAACGGAAGGAGGAAAAGACGATGGAAACATTCAGAAGATTTGAAAAGAAATATCTGCTGTCCGCTTCGCAATACGGGGAACTGATGAAGAAGATCGAACCTTATGTAAAAGCGGACAAGTTCTTTGCGGCGGATATTTCCTCGATCTATTACGATACCGACAGGTTTGAACTGATCAGACGTTCCATCGAGAAACCCGAGTACAAGGAAAAACTCAGAATCAGATCCTACAGGGATGCCGATGAAGAGGATGAAGTATTCGTGGAATTCAAGAAGAAACTGGATGGCATCGTCTACAAGCGGAGAACCGGGGCGGTATGCAAAGATGTGCTGGAAGACATCAGCCGCTGTTCCTTCAAGGATGAACAGGTGGGAAACGAGATCCGTTATGCCCTGGGCTACTATGGAAAGCTGAGTCCGAAGATCTATATCGGATGTACCAGAACTTCCTATGTCGGCAAAGACGACGAGAATCTCAGGATCACCTTCGACAGGGATATCCGTTACCGGATGAAAGATCTGTCGCTAAGAAAAAGCAGATTCGATAAAGCCGTGACCGAGAATACGGTCATGGAACTGAAAATAAAGGATGCGATGCCGTTATGGCTCGTTAAGATCCTGGATGAATGCAAAGCATACCCGAGAGGTTTCTCCAAGGTTGGAACGGCATTCACAAACGCATTGAAAGGAGAATAACTTATGACAAACATTTTCGGAAGCATATTCACAGGTTCACTCACACTCGGCCAGTTCATGCTGGCGATCGTCGCCTCGATGTTCATGGGACTGATCCTGTCTGCCGTGTTCATGTATAAGAACACATATACAAAATCGTTCGTATCGGCACTGGTACTGATACCGGCTGTCGAGACGGTCGTCATCATGCTAGTGAACGACAACATCGGTGTCGGTCTGTCTGTCGCCGGTTCCTTCGCTCTGATCCGTTTCCGTTCCGTCAAGGGTACGGCAAAAGAGCTTGCGGCAGTCTTCATTGCCATGACGATCGGCATCATCTGCGGTACCGGCTATGTCGCTCTGGCAGGCGTATTCACGCTTCTGCTTGCGGCCGTCATGCTGGCACTGAACCTGACGGGATTCGGAAACGTATCTGAGAAAAACAGATATCTGAAGATCACGATTCCCGAATCGCTCAACTATGATGAAGTTTTTGATAAGATATTGGATAAGTACTGCAGCAGCCATGAACTGGAATCGGTCAAGACGCTGACTCTGGGTTCGCTGTTTCGGGTGGAGTATTCCATCAGAATGAAGGATGCAAGCAGGACAAAGGCCATGATCGATGAACTCAGGACAAGAAACGGAAACCTGGAGATCATGTGCGGCAAGCCTGCCACCAACAGGGAGGAACTCTAATGAAGAAGATGATTTGTGTAATGACTTTTCTGCTTCTGCTTTGCGGATGCAGTACGGTCATTGTGGATAATACGGACAAAGACAGTGAAGATGCGGCGACAGCCTACAATCTCAGTTTTTCCGAAGAAGACATTGATGCAGGCTATCAGATCAGTGGATCCACTTATATCACGCTGGGAGACAAGGATGTCAGCATCACAAAAGGAGGAACTTATATCCTTCAGGGCACCTTGAGCGATGCATCCGTCATCGTTGAAGTATCGAAAGATGAAGACGTGCAGCTGGTTCTCAGCGGCGTGACGATCGAAGCGGGCGATTTTGCCGGAATCTATATCGCCGAGGGCGACGAGATCACGATCACGCTGGCGGAAGGGACGGTCAATACGATTTCCGATTCTTCCGTCTACAATCAGATCGATTCCAATGATGTCGATGCGCTGATCTATTCCAAGGCGGATCTCATTATTAACGGAAGCGGAAGTCTTGTGCTGAAATCTTCCTACAATCACGGTGTTGTTTCCAAGGACGACCTGATCATTACCGGAGGAGACTTCGATATCGATGTAGCAGGACAGGGACTCAGCGGCAAGGACTGTCTGATGATCTCTGACGGCAGTTTCGACATCGTATCCGGAAAAGATGCCCTGAAGTCGGATAATACCGAAGATGAATACAGAGGCTATGTTTATATCAGTGGCGGATCGTTTGATATCCATACCGGTGCTGATGGGATCTACGGCTATAATCTGGTCAATATCGAAGGCGGAACCTTCAGCATTGAAACCGCAGAATCAGGCAATGCCGATTCCTACAAGGCCATCAAGTCCGAGTATTCGATCACAATTTCAGACGGCAGATTCAATATCGTCAGTGCCGATGACGGTATTCACAGCGACGGGGATCTTACGATATCGGGAGGTACATTCAGTATCGTATCTGATGATGACGCCATTCATGCGGACGCTCTTGTCCGGATCGATGACGGCGAGTTTACGATCAGTGCGCACGAGGGAATCGAAGGAACCTATGTGCTGATCAACGGAGGCAATATCGGCATCACCGCTTCCGACGACGGCATCAACGCCGCACAGAAAGTCAGCACCTATACCGCTACTTTCGAGATCAACGGCGGCTATGTTTCCATCAACATGGGACAGGGTGATACGGATGCGGCCGATTCCAACGGCTACATCTACGTCAACGGCGGAACGCTCGACATCTATGCCCAGTCACCGTTCGATTACGATAAAGGTGCCGAATACAACGGCGGTACGATCATTGTCAACGGCACGCAGACCAACCAGATCACGAATCAGATGATGGGTGGCGGTTTTGGAGAAATGGGCGGAAAGCGGCCTGACAATAACGGAAACAGCAATGGACAGTATCCGGGTGACACAGAAGCACCCGGTTCTGTCATGCCGCCTGATCAGGGGGATCATAACGGAGATTCCCGTCCGGGAAGACACTGATTCAAAAAACCGGAAGGTTTTTGTTCTGAAGAAACGGGGATAAAAAAAACAATTAAGCAGGCGGGACACATCCCGCTTTTTTTTATAGAGTATCTTTCTTAATCGAATCTTAATGATCCATAACATGCTTCTTTATTATCGTGTAGTTTAAAATGGATACTGTAGGAAGGGAACTCTATATGGCCAATATCCTTATATGCGACGATGAAAAAGATATCGTCAATGCGTTGAAGATCTATCTTAATGATCCGGATCGTCAGTTATTTGAAGCATACAACGGCAGACAGGCTCTGGATGTTTTGTCTACTGAACATATCGATCTTATCCTGCTGGATATCATGATGCCGGTCATGGACGGCATAGAGACTTTAGCGGAAGTCAGAAAGCACTATAACATGCCGGTCATACTTTTAACGGCAAAAAGCGAGGATGCGGATAAGATCCTGGGACTCAATGTCGGTGCGGATGATTATATTACGAAACCATTCAATCCCCTGGAGGTGACAGCCAGAGTCAATTCCCAGCTTAGAAGATATCTGAAACTCGGCAGCGGAAAGGCAGAAGAAAAAACGCTTGTGATCGGCAGCATTGAACTGGATGATCGAAAAAAGGAAGTCAGCGTTGACGGAGAGACTGTTTCTCTGACGCCGAAGGAATTCGAGATCCTGAAGTTCTTAATGTCCAGTCCAAACAGGGTCTTCTCACCCAAGGAAATCTATTCCAGCATCTGGAAAGAACGGCCTTATGGTGCAGAAAATACCATAGCGGTCCATATCAGGCATATCAGGGAAAAGATCGAAATCAATCCCGCTGAACCCAGATACATAAAAGTGGTATTCGGCCAGGGATACATGATACAGGAGGATAAAAGAAGATGAAGAGATTCTTAAGAAGCATAGCGGGAAAAACCGTTTCATTTATAGTCTGCATCATAGCCGTTTGTGTGCTGGCGGCTTCCATGATCTGCGCAGGTCTGATGTTTGAAGGAAATTACTATACGCAAACAAAGGATCAGGTATTTGAAAACATCGTTACAGGCAGGATCCACAGAGACGCCTGCAGTGAAGTCTGGTCGGCGGTAAGCAATTCTGAAGATGAACCGCTGGTCGTTTCTAATGAACAGTTCACGTATGAAATCGTAAACGATGACGGTGAGGTCATCGGCAGATCGGAAGATGCCTCGAACATAAAGGAATGGGTCTATTCTTATGAATATGGCGTATTAAGAAACGACGAAGGGTATGTCGACGATGTCTTTTATCATGATAAAAACGTTCCAAGAGATGATGGGGCGGAATACTATACTTTCAATGCGAACATCAGGGAAAATCCGAACATCAATTCTTATTCAACAACAGGAAAGATCGTTGATCTGACTTATCCTTTACGCTACTGGGTCTATCTGATCGGTATTGCAGCTTTACTGTCAGCCATCGCATCCTTTATTGTTTTGATGGCAAACGCCGGAAGAAGAAACGACTCAGAAGAACTGTATCCCGGACCGCTGAATAAGATCCCGTTTGATGTTCTTGCCGGTCTGTATCTGATTTTCGGAGCTGCATGCTTTGCGATAGTGGGACAGAATTATCATCTACCGGATGAATTCATAGTCGCTGCCGTCATCGATTTGTCTTTAATCTTTCTGGTTCTATTCGTTGGACTGTGCATCTCGATGGCGGTCAGGATCAAGCAGAAGAGTCTGATCAAAGGAAGTCTGACTTATCTGTGCCTGAAGTATCTGTGGACCATCGTCGTTTATGTCTGGGGCCTGCTGAAGAAACTGATGAAATCCGTCGTTTTCTTTATCAACAGTATTCCGCTTGTCTGGAAAACAGCTGTAATTACTTTGGGACTTGTATTCATTGAATTCCTTTTCCTTGTGAATTCCTACAGTGACTATTACACGGCCTTCTGGCTGATCAGGAATCTGGTTCTGATTCCTGCCGTCATCTGTATCTCCTTGAATCTTAAAACCCTGCAGCAGGGCGGCATTGCTTTGGCTAATGGAGACCTTTCCTATCACGTGGATACAAAGAGAATGCTCTGGGATTTCAGAAAGCACGGAGAGAATCTCAACAGCATTGCCAATGGAATGTCCATTGCAGTAGAAGACCGGCTCAAGAGTGAAAGAATGAAGACGGAGCTGATCACCAATGTCTCCCATGACATCAAGACACCTCTGACTTCGATCATCAATTATGCCGATCTGATCGGAAAAGAGAAAACAAGCAACAAAAAAATCAACGAATACACCGAAGTACTGTTAAGACAGTCGGAAAGACTGAAGAGACTGATCGATGACCTGGTTGAAGCATCCAAGGCATCCACAGGCAATCTGGAAGTCGATCTGATGCCGTGCGATGCGGCGACATTCGTCAACCAGACAGCCGGTGAGTATCAGGACAGACTGAAGGAATGCGATCTGACGCTGATTACCGAAGTGCCGGAAGAGGGAATCCGTATCATGGCTGACGGCAGAAGGATGTACAGGATTTTCGACAATCTTATGAACAATATCTGTAAATACGCGCAGAGCGGAACCAGGGTCTATCTGAGTCTGGAAAGAAAGGACAATGATGCGCTGTTCGTATTCAGGAATACATCCAGAGAACAGCTCAATATCTCTGAAGATGAGCTGATGGAACGCTTTACCAGAGGCGATCAGTCACGTAACACGGAAGGAAACGGACTGGGATTGTCGATCGCCAAGAGTATGGCTGAATTGCAGAACGGAAGTCTGAAAATCGTCATAGACGGAGATCTTTTCAAGGCAAATCTGTCCTTCCCGATCATTGATTAAATTCATCAAATCTTAAGCAGTTCACTGCTATGATCTTAATCGAACAACCAAGTACCATTGAATCAGCAGGAGGATTCCGTGTATGCTTGGTCTTTTAAATCGGATATTATACGTCGTCTTTATGATACTGTTCTCATATCAGCTTGTATTCATCATCGTTTCTTTGTTTATGAAAGAGAAAGAGAGCGATTACGAATTCTCGTATCATAGATTTGCCATCCTGATCTGCGCCAGAAACGAAGAAACAGTTATAGGAGATCTGCTGAAAAGCATTTCAGATCAGACATATCCGAAAGATCGGTATGAAATCTTTGTCATGGCAGACAACTGCAGCGATAATACGAATCGGATCGCAAAAGAAAACGGAGCGATAGTTTATGAACGATTCAATAATGAACTGCAAGGAAAAGGGTACGCTCTTCAAGAACTGCTGAAAAACATAGGTGAAGATTACGATGGCCGGTTTGATGCTTTCCTAGTCTTTGATGCGGACAGTATCCTGAAGAACGATTATCTGGAACAGATGAATATCTCGTATTGCAAAGGCAACAGGATCATTGCCGGATATATCAACAGCAAGAACTATGAATCGAACTGGATCTCTGCCGGTTATTCCCTGTATCTGCTGAGAAAGAACAGATTCCTGAATCACGCAAGGTATCTGCTGGGAATCAGCAGTGCCATCAATGGAACGGGTTTTCTTTTCAGCAGAGAAGTGCTGAGTGATTGGCCTTATCATACCCTCACTGAAGATATCGAATTTACCGTCGACCAGGTCTGCAGACATCATAAGATCGCATACTGCAGCAAGGCCGTTCTGTATGACGAACAGCCAACGACATTCAGACAATCTGTCCATCAGCGTCTGAGATGGTCCAAGGGTTATCTGCAAGTCATAGGCAGGTATTCAGGAAGACTGATAAAGGGGATCGCAGAAGGCTGTTTCTCATGTTTCGATATGCTGAATACGATACTGTCCGCATATGGTTTATCGATGATTTCATTGGTGCTGAATTCTGCTTCGTTTTTCTGTCTGATTTTTATGAAGGAAAACGTTGTTCCATTCGTGTATGATCTTCTGCTGTCGTTATTGAAATCCTATCTGTGTCTGTTTCTTGTGGGATCGTTAACCGTTGTAACGGAATGGAGGAATATCGCTGCATCCGCGTTCAACAAGATCAGATACACATTAACGTTCCCGTTGTTTCTGGCGACTTATGTTCCTATCGCATTATGCGCACTGTTCACAAAAGTCACATGGGTCCCGATCAGACACGGTATCAGCTTGTCTCATGAAAAAATATATTAGCTGGCAGTTTGCGTTCTGTTTCGCAATAGCCTGGATGATCACGAACGGTTGGGCTTATGCTGCTTTGGCGATAGGAACGCTGCTGAGATTAAGATATCTGATATGGATTTCTTCCGGATATCTGACTTTTCTGTGGCTGCCGTTTACACCGGAAAAGATTATAACTGTGGCAATCAGCTGTAGATTAATGGGGAGACTGTTCAAGGAGAACCCGAATTCTTAAAAGAAAACGAATAGACGACGTATCTGATATAAAAAATTTGAAAAGTATAATATAACACAACACCCTTTTTAAATGGTAGGTAACGACTTCCTTCCGCAAAGGACGGTTGTTCCTGGAATATAATGACAAAAACTGAAGCAGACCTGAGTCTGCTTCTTTTAACTTTGTTCGTCTTCGTTGATGTTCATATGCATGATGCTGCGGTATTTCGAACCGATCGTCCGTTCCAGTTCGAAGGGTTCACCCGGCAGTATCGGAGAGCGGTCGATATGATTTCTCAGGGTATTCATTTCTGCTTCGGACAGTTCGAAACTGAAGATCTTGTCATTGTCTGCCACATGCCGGGAATTGCGTACCCCGATGACGGCAGCTGCTACCGCTTCCTGCTGCAGGATGAATCGGGTCGCCACCTGGGATATCGCCACGCCATGATTGTCGGCGATCTGCTTAAGCAGCTCCAGCAATCCCTGATAGCCATCCCAACCCAAAGAATCTTCGATGACCTGCAGATACTTGACCTGGGATCTGGTCTCCGGAATCACTTCTGCTTCCTTTTTGCCCAGATATCTTTCGGCCAAGAAACCGCCGGCCAGCGTTCCGTAACAGATCAGAGGAATGTCATTCTCCTTGCAGTACTTCTGCAGTCGTTTTTCCACCCGACGGTCAAAGAAAGAATACTGCGCCTGACAGGAAGTGATCCGGATACCCGCATCCACCAGGATCCGCAGATGATCGGTATCGAAGTTGGTTACCGAGACATGCCTGATCAATCCTTCTTCCTGCAGCTTCTGCAGATAGGAAGCCGTTCTGACCATGCCCTCGGTCTCATAGTCCCACCAATGGAACTGCACGACATCGAGATAAGAACGGTTCAGTCTCTCGAGACTTCTTTCGATAATGCTGCGGGTAAAAGCTTCGTCGACCTTGGAAAGATAAGAGATATCCGGAACATACTTGGTATGGATCTGCAGATCGCTTTCCTCATAATTTCCGCTCTGTTTAAGTTCCTTGATGAAACTGCCGATGAATTCTTCGGCTCCGGTATAGATATCGGCACAATCAAAAGCGGTGAATCCTTTGTCTTTGAGTTCATAAAAAGCTTTAAGGATATCTTCGTGATCCAGGGGTCCGTTGAGACTGTGACCCAAGGACAATTGCCAGCAGCCATTCAGGACTCTGGGGATGGTATAGCCATCGGAAAAAGTATAAGTCTTCATCTTTCCCTCTTTTCTAGCGGCACGACTGTCGTCTCGTTATGATAAAATATCCGCTTGCCGGTGCGGGTGATATGAAAGCGGGCTCCGCAGTTGGGATCGGGACAGGCGATGTATTCATCGCTCTTCATCCAGTCGTTGTCGTCCAAAGGACGCTGCTTGGCCGGCAGAAGCGGCAGGATGGCCGCCAAGGCATACATCGAGAAAGACCGGTTGGCCGGAAAGATGAGATTTTCACCTTCCACCAGAAAATAATCCCCAACCTGATGGGAACAGACAAAAGGCTTGTCTCCTTCCTCCACTTCCACTTTCAGATCATAAAGCATGAATTCGTCTTCCATAACGATCCTCCCTGATCATTACCATTGTAACCTAATGTTAACAATTTATAGATAAAAACAGATATTCATTGAAGATCTGTTGATCGATGTGATCGTTTTCAAAGCTTCTGCAGTGCCTTCTTCTTATATCACTTATTTGAATTAATAAAACAAAAAAGTCCTTTTTGGACCTTTTGTTTTCAATGGTGATTCCCTAGGGATTCGAACCCTAGACCCTCTGATTAAGAGTCAGCAGGGAATAGTTCAAATAACATAGAGTTCATAGGCACTTTTGAAGACAAGTGCCTTTTTCATACGACAGATTTACGACAGTAATGATTGGGAATTTATTGCATAAAAGTTCGTAAATACGAAAAAATATGTAGTAAATTAAAAATGAATGTGGTAGAATAAGTGCAGAAATATTCGTAAATACGAAAAAACCTGCGGAGGAACCTATGATAATCAAGAGAGATAAATATCTTGAAAAACTTATATCTCAGAAAGATA
>JAFWFS010000016.1 GCA_017515475.1 Erysipelotrichaceae bacterium
ACATCTCGACAAACTAGAAGTTATCGATCTGCCTGTTCATTCAATTCCATACTTCGGTTAAGCTCATCTGTGATCTCTTTATATTCAGCATCAGTAAGGAGCTTTGCCCAGAGTCCGTAATGCAGTTCATCAAAACCGGCATCTAACATTGTTTGCTGATCCGGTGAATCAATGCAGTATAACGCCGGTCTGTTTTCACCCATGGTACGGTAAGTGGCCAATCTGCACAAAACACCTTTATAGATCAGTTCATCCATTTAATATACTCCCGAACAAAAATCCCGATTTCGTACTATAGAAGCCTGTCTTGATACTTCTCTTCCGGCATCAGTTCTCCGAACTTTCCGCAATGTCATCATATTTACTTATTACAGAAAACATACTGTTTATATCATTCCCCGGTCTTTCTATATTGCGCGATCCTTCGATCAAGAGTAGATAAGGATACATTCAGTTTCTTTCGCATATACTCTTTCGTGATCTCCTTGGATTGCCACTTATTATATAAGGACAAGAAATCATTTCGGTTGATCTCTTTCCGGACTCTTCCTTTATAGACGCCTTTTGCTTTGGCGATAGCGATGCCTTCAGCCTGTCTTTGCTTTATCGTCTCTCTTTCGAATTCAGCAAGAGAAGCAAAGATGGAGAAGACCAGTTTGCCGGTCGGCGTTGTAGTATCGATATCTCCTTCTTTCAGAGATTTGAATTGAACACCTTTTTCGATTAATTGATTTATTAGATTAAGCAGATCCTGTAACGATCTTCCAAATCTTGATATGGATTCTACATAGACGATGTCTCCTTCTCTTACATAGTCCATCATCTTCTGAAGCTCCGGACGGTCTTTGATATTTTTACCGGAGACCTTCTCCATGTAGTATTTATCAATTTTATATCCCTTAAAAAGTTCTTCCTGGCGGTCGAGATGCTGCGAGTCAGACGAAACCCTGATGTACGCGATATTAGACATTGTTACTCTCCTTCGTTCTGCTTGAGATAGAACAGGTAGATCTCTCTGTCCTGTCTGAGCGCAATCAGATGCAGCTGTTCGCGTTCCAGAAGCGTTCTTTCAAGAACCAGGCTCTTGTCCTTGTCGTGTTCCTTCTTCAGATCCGCAACAAGCTTCAGCGCTGCTTCTTCGTTTTCTTCCTGATCCATCAAAGCGATATACCGGTCAGCCTCTTCCTCCCGGAATTTGGTTTCTATCTGCAGGATGGCAGATTCCCGTCTTTCAATTCTCTGTTGAAGCTCTGCTATTTCTTATTCGATCACCGCAAGCATAGACTCGGCTCTGTCGATCAGCCATTCCTTTTTGATTTCATTCATTATTTTCACTTTTTATGTCTTATTGGATCTTCTGTATCTGGCAATAAGTTCAGAGAGCCTGTTCTCTTTTAGTTTCTTTGCAATCTCTGCTTTCTGCTCTGATAGCATAAGCACAGGTATTCTCTCGATGGCCTTCTTGTGGAAATGATTCTGGACGTTCACTATGTGTTCAACTGTGTCTGTCATACGGTTCTGAAACGCATCATCAATTGCCGTTACCTTCTTCTGAAAATCGGTAAGCGCAGAAACCGTCAGAGTAGTGTCTGCAGAAAACACAGCCACCAGCAGCAACGCCGCCAGATTGACCGCACTTTCAGGAATCGAACCGATCAGGGCATCCGCAGCAGGCAATATGGTTTTCATGATCGGAATGGACACCGCGCCGAACGCGATCGAAGTAGGCACGCTTGTCCTTCCGTTGATGTTGAGAGGGACTCTGCTGTAATCCCACCACCTTGCATGGAACAGTTTTTCTAAGATCCAGGAAGTTGGATATTCAAGGATCATGCTTACAACAAATCCTGCAGCAAACATCTGCCAGGGA
>JAFWFS010000017.1 GCA_017515475.1 Erysipelotrichaceae bacterium
AAATGCCAATATCCAGCAGTTTGAAGAAAGACTGTTCGGCTATCAGGACGAAAACAGCAGAGAGAATTCCAGAAAAGGCATCATGGAGATGTGCACCAACGGTTTTCTTCTTCTGCAGAACATCGACTATCTGCCGCAGTCCACGACCGATCTGATCTCTTCGCTGCTGAACAAGGGCTATTTCACCAGAATCAACTCCAACACCCAGATCCCGGTCCGTTTTATGCTGATACTGATTTCCTCGCTCCCGCTGGAGGATCCTAAACTTCTTCCTTATACCCATTACATTACGACCCTGATCGATCTGCCGGACATGGACAACCGGGGCGTATACGAGAAACTGGTAATGATCATGGACTGCTTTGCCCGGGAAGCAAGAACGATGAAAAAACCGCTGAGCGTCGCCAAGGACGTGATCTCCTGCTATGCCTTCAAGATCTACAGGGAAAACATTACCAAGATGGAGAACGAGATCCGCGACGCCTGCTCCCACGCCTATGTGAATACCCTTGTCGGCAAGACCCAGACCGTTGAAGTATCGCTTGGCGACCTGCCTGCAGAAGTCATGAACTACGCCAGAGACGGACTTGTCAACAAAGAGGCGCAGCGTTCCGCTCCAGTTCTTTTAAGCATTCTGGATGGAGACTATATCACGTTCGATTCCAGCGGACAGTCCGACGGTTTCGACTATTTCTACTATTTTCCGAAAAAGTCCGCAGCCTATCTTCGTGAACACTACTTCAGCAATCAGAATCATGAGACTGTCTCTTATGAGGAACTGGAAAAAAACATCGACAGAAGAATCGCCTTCATCCGCAACAGCAATTTCTCCCAGCAGGAAGAAATGCGTAAGAACATCGATCCGGATATTATGCTGATAACGGACAGCATCCTGTTCAAAGATGCGGAAAACATCGTTCTAAAAGAGCATCAGGAGTTCCTTTACGGGCTCTACCTGCATCTTGGCGCTCTAATCAAGAAAAAGGGCGGCAGACACGATTCTGAACAGGCTTACGAAATTCAAAGCAGACAGTCGCTTCCAAAACACTTCCGGAGCGCCGAAGCGATCCTGAAACAGCTGGAAAGCAAATATCACATCGAAACATCCGGACAGGAATACGACTATATTGCCGTCTATCTCGAGAAGTCTCTGAAAGCCGTGTACAGCAGTCCTATATCGATCCTGATCATCGCCCACGGTGAATCCATCGCTTCGCAGATGCTGGAATATGCACAGCCGTTCAACCGTCATCAGATCAGAATGGAAGCGATCGATTTTCACAAAGACATGAGTCTGGAACAGTGCCTCGATCTGGCGTGCAGAAAAACCGTCAGTCTTAACCAGGGTTCCGGCGTACTCATCATTACGGACCAGGAACCTCTTACCACGATCGACGAATACATCTACGACAGGACCAAGATCCCGTGTCGCTGCATTGTTCCGTTAACGCTGAACCGTCTCTGCTCTCTTCTGGAAATCAGCGGGCTTTCCTTGAAGAATCTAGACTACCTGACGGATTCTTCTTCAAGATCCTTTCTCTACGACACGGAAGAAGACAACGACTTTCTGCATCAGATCGAAGAAAGCATCTATCCATCGTGCAGTTTTATTGATATTTCCAAGGCTATTAAAACACTGCGGCACTGCCTGAAAAATACCCTGACAAAACTGAACGTCGCCTACAGCAGGGACATTGCTACCGTCTATTACAGCAGCTGCATACCGATGCTGGAAAGAGTCATCAGAAACGAAACGGTTCAGGATAAGAAAGCGACAAAATTCATCTCCGCCAACAAGGAGCTGATGAAGGCCGTATCCGAAGGTCTGGAATCTGCGGGAAAGACTTTCCGGATTCATATTCCGCAGGCTGAACTTGCGGGCGTTGCCCGAAGTCTGATGTTTCTATTAGAGAATGAAGAAAACACCGAAGCGTAAATTCCGAGTTATAAAAGGCTGTCCGATTGTGACAGCCTTTTTGTTTAGTCATCCAGTTTTTCCGTCAGGAAATAATCGTTCAGGAGTACTTTCAGTTCCTCTTCATCGCATTCATCCATCTTCTTCAGGAATGCCGGATCCTTAAGACTTCTAATGACTCTGGTAACGATCTTAATATGCTCGCTGTCATCCAGCAGCGCCAGATTCAGCACATAACGTACATCGATGTCCTGATCCCAGTCGGCCATCGATTTAAAGGAGACCGGCTTTTCCAGTTTCAACGCGCAGATTGCCTGCTTCAAGACATATTCCTTGCTGGCGTGAGGAATGGCGACCGGACAGAATTCCGTCAAACCGGTTGGAAACTCGGCTTCTCTTTCTGCGCATTTCTCCCAGAATTTTTCCACGACACAGCCGTTCTCGTAAAGATGCGTTCCTGTCATCTTCAATGCCTCTTTCCAGTCATGCGCATATCCCTGTATTACAAATATCTCGCTCATTTTTCCTCCTTCTTCTGCCGGATCGGTCTGCTTCTAACGATCCGTTTTGAGGTATCGATCGCTTTCTCGTTGCTGATGAAATCGATCTGGATCCTCTTTCTTTTCTTCTTGATAGTGTCCAGTATCTCCTTCGTGTCTTCTTGCGTAAAGACATTTGGAATGGAGAACTCCGTCTTCCTTGCGTCTCTCATATAAAACCTGATTCGGATCTCAGGATTGTATTCAATCTTTAAAATATCGTCGTATCTGATATGTCTGAAATCAACCAGACCGTCCCAGAAATAGATCTCGTTTTTTCTGAATTCCAGTTTCAGCAGGATCCCTCTAAGACAATAAAAAATACCCAGCAATGTCCCGGACAGCAACACCGCGACATTGTAAATCAGTTTGGAGTAATAAAATTTCTTTCTGATGATCAGGTAAGCCACGCAAGCCAGCATCAGCAGGCCAAACAGCAGATACCTTACTCTCAGTTCTTTTCTACATCTGTAGACTTTCATGATCAATACATAGAATAAAAGAATTGTCCGGGTGATACCACCCGGACAATCATAAGCATCAGTTTACCAGGCGCCTAAAATCTTGGCGATAACACCCAGAATGACACACTGCAGGTCCTCGATACCGGAACCGGTGACCTGACCCATGGCAGCCGTGATGTAGCCTGTTTCCAGAGCGAGCTTCGTAGCCAGAGGAGCCATGAAGCTGTACATCAGGAAGCAGTATGCCATACATACTGCAGAGGCGACGATAGTCTTGAAGACATCGCCCTTTGCAAACAGCGAACATGCACAGGTCGTGTAGCATAGCGATCCAATGGAAGCGATCGGGAATACGGTAACGCCAGGCAGGAATGCCAGCGCCAGAGCGATCGGGATCATGATGACGGAGCACTGAATACCGGTCTCATCGCCCAGATACAGAGCTTCATCCATACCGATGTAGATATCATAGTCGTCACCGAGGTGAGACTTGAAGAACTTACGGGCAGCGTTGGAAACAGGTACAAGACCTTCCATCAGCAGACCGACCATCTTCGGAACCAGAATGATACATGCGGCGATCGTGACAGACATCGTAATTGCCGTAGCCAGATCCAGTCTGGTAATGATAGAAATCAGCACGCCGGCAAAGAATGCCAGAACGGAAGTTTCACCGAAAGAACCGAGCTTGTCGTTGATCCACTTGCCGTTGATGTTGACTTTGTTCAGGCCAGGAATCAGATCGATCAGTTTGCAGACGACCCAGTCGATGCCCCACATGTAGTAAGCATCGGAGTTGCAGCAGGTCGTGCCAGGTAGTCCGTAGTATTCCTGCCAGTAAGGCGCGATCTTGTCGCCCAGTTTCAGAACAACGACGAAAGTCAGAAGGCCAACCAGAATACCGATGACTGCAGAAACAGCAGGGCTCAGACCAATCATCATCAGTACATAGTAGCTGATGGCGGCACCCAGAATGAAGTGCCAGTAGTTCCATACGTCGACGTCCATCGTCTTCGTGAATTTCAGACGGATCAGAACATAGTTCAGAATCATGCCCAGCGGAACGATGGCAATTGCGAACGGTGTTGACCAGGCAATCGCACCGATGCCTTCCCAGCCGATATCCGTTACCGTAAATCCTGCGCCAAGGTCGGCATAGTGCGCAACGGCAGGCGCCAAGGCGTCACATAACACACCGATGACTAGGTTGATACCGGTGAATCCGGCACCGATCTTTAAGCCGTTCTTGAAGGAATCGAAAAGATTCATCTTAAAGAACAGACCGAGAATGGTGATGACGAACGGCAGGAAGATGCCGCCCCCGAGATTCAGCACAAAGTTTACAACATTTGATAAAATCTCCATAGTTTTCCCCTTTCTTTAAACAATTCTAATCTGCGTTATACTTAGCAGCAGCCTCCAGCAAAGCGGCTTTCACATCTTCGATTACCGCATCCTCATTGATGCCGCTGATTAAGCCATCGACACGTACGAGTTTCGTACCGACATCCTGCTTGAAATTCGATGTAACGAAACAGATGTCAAAATTCGAAGCATTAGCCATGACATTCTGGATACGTTCCTTATGAACGTCGATATCCACTCCGATCCCCTTGGCGATCTTGATGATCTCCTCGGCGGCATAAGCACTGGTAGCAATACCTGAACCACAGGCAATCATAACTTTTATAGCCATTGTAAAAACACTCCTTTTAATTATTTTATAACATCTGTATAAAAAGCTAGAAAGCACCGATATCTTTCTACACACTTTTTTATTGTGCTTTTTCAAATGATGATTTTTACCCGATGTTTTTTACGTTATTGAATCACAAAAGATTGATTTGTGTTATCTTTATTGCATAGATTCAACACAGATAATGAATCAGAAAGCCTTTTTTTAAACTGCGGTTTACATTTTTAACACAGAATTTTCATTCAAAATGAGCTAGAATTATCTTAAACAAGGATCTTTCATCTACAATAGGATTAATGATAAAAGGAATCATATTCGACTGTGACGGCGTCCTGCTGGATTCCGAACCGCTTTTTACCAAAGCCATGGATATCATGGTCGAAGCCTACGGGTTAGACCTTGATCTTAGTCTGCTTCCGGACGCCAACGGAACCACGGTAGAATACTTCTGCCGTATCGTTCTGGATCTGTTTCCCCAGATCGATGTTCCTCTGGAAAAACTGGTCAGGGATTACTACTATTATTCCGATCTACTACTGATGTCGGATGACCTGAAACCGATGGAAGGCATAAGGGATTTCTGCAAGTACCAGTATGAGATGGGAATGCAACTTTCCATCGCCAGCTCTTCACCGGCTTATTATGTCAGACATAAACTGAAGCTTTTCCAGATCGACCGGTATTTTGATCATATCGTAACAGCCGATGATATTACCCATTCCAAACCCCATCCCGAAATCTATCAGAAGGCGGTCGAGAGAAGCGGCTTCAGCAAAAATCAGCTGATCGTCATTGAAGATGCACCAAACGGCATCGCTTCAGCCAAGGCAGCAGGACTGTATGTCGTCGGCTTCAAGGGAGCCAAGATCTTACAGGATACTTCTCAGGCAGATGAAGAAGTCTACCGTTTCACGGATATTCAGATATTAAAGAAAGGAAACTGAAATGAAAAACGCAATCGCAAAAGATCTGGAAGACCTTTGTCTTCTGCCAAGCCTTTCCGGACACGAACAGCTTGTCAGCAATTATTTGAAAGAACAGTTTGAATTGCTGGGTCTGCAGGTAACAGTCGACGTCTTGGGAAATACTTATACCTGTATCAAAGGAAAAGATCGCAGTAAAAAGGTTCTCGTTACCGGACATATGGACTCTCCCGGTCTGATGGTCAAGACGATCACGGATGAAGGTTTTATCCGTTTTGAAAGAGTCGGTGGAATCCCGGAAAAGACACTGCCCGCTTTGAGAGTGGCAGTCCAGGCGAAAGACCGGTATGTTCCCGGCGTGATCGGCGTTAAATCACACCATCTGACTTCAGCTGAAGAAAAGTATAAAGTCGACAAATATCAGGAACTCTATATCGATATCGGCTGCTACAGCAGAAAAGAAGTGCTTGATCTAGGCATCAGGATCGGCAACGCTATTACCTACTACCCTACTTTCGTCCGTCTGCAGAACGATATCGTTTCCGGTACGTTCTTTGACAACCGTATTGCCTGCACCTGTCTGATCGAACTGGCCAGACTCTTCAGCAAAAACACACCGGACTGCGATGTCTATCTGGCGGGAACCGTTCAGGAAGAGTATACGATCAGAGGCGCAATCACTGCAGCCAGAGCCGTACAGCCGGATGCGATCATCTGTCTGGATGCTGAAGTTGCGGCAGATACGCCGGATTTAAAAGGAACAGGTGAAGTAAAACTTGGAGAAGGTCCGGCAATGTCCCTGTACAATTTCCATGGCAGAGGAACATTAAACGGAACTATGCCTCATCCATCCCTGGTCAGACTCTATGAAGAAAGTGCCGAAGAAAGCGGCATCAACCTGCAAAGAGTTGCGGGAATCGGCGGTCTGACAGAACTGGCTTACATGCAGCTGGAAGGAAACGGCATCGCCGGCATCGATATCGGTGCTCCGTTCCGCTACTCTCATTCCTGCATTGAAACCTCCGATCTCAACGACATTGAGCAGACGATCAGACTGACAGAACATGTTATCAGAAAGATAGACAGGAACTGCGATCTGGTCAGCAGATAGTCTTGCTAAAGTTTCTCTCTAAAAAAGCACGGTTAATAACCGTGCTTTTATATGTTCTTCTGAACGCCGTTCTTCCTTTCCGGGAACTGCATCCAGACCTTCATTAGACTGAATCCGATTGTAAAGAATATGAAACCGATATTGGGACGCTTCATCTCTTTTTCTTACGGATGATTACCAATCGACGATCTTTGCCTTCGGACAGCGGGAAGCGATGTAATCAAAGACAAAATCATAGTCTTCCTTGCCGACATAGACCTGATTGTTCAAAGTTACGTAATTGACGTTGATCAGATCATGCTTTCTGTCCGCTCTGACACTGGTGACTTTATCGAAACTGGAATAGACGTTTGCCAGAGTCGCCACATAGAAACCGGAACCGACCTGTCCGACATTGCGGGTAAACAGTCCTACCAGCATGGACAGGATCCCGACCTTCTGTTCGTATTCCCGTTCCCTTTGCATCGGGATGTGGTTGATGCCTTCTTCATCCATTTC
>JAFWFS010000018.1 GCA_017515475.1 Erysipelotrichaceae bacterium
TCCCTGGTTTCCGGAGATTATCTCAACTGGGTTCCCAAAAAGATCCTGTAGAGACTCAATTCTTTCTCACAACAGGATCTGACCAACAAAAAAGCCTTTTGACAAAGGCTTTTTGAATGTTTATCGTTATTCCCACTCGATCGATGACCTGTTTATCCAGTGGTTTTTGTTGAAAATAGATGTTATTTTTCTTTGCTTGGTTTTTCTATTATTAGTATTATTTTGTTTTTTCAAGATTTTTTTACTCAATTTTTACTCAATGAGAATTGTATTCTCCTGCTCGAGGAACGATCGTTGTAAAACTGTAAACCGGCCAAGCTAGAAATCTATTGTATATTCGAATCTTCTCTTGCTTTCTTTCTGAGCTTCCTTTTCAATGCTTCCGGCAGCTTTAAACTTAAGAACTATTAGAACGCCATCAATCTTGGCGGCATCTTTTTCTTTAATACCGGAAGACGTATTGTAATCAAGGGTAAATTTCTTAGAAGTTATCGGGTTATCTTTATCCAGTCTCTGCTTAACCAAACTCTTGATCGACTCGTTATTTGCCCAGAAAACCAAGTTAGGTTCAACCGGATCCTTTCCTGGATATGTGTTTTCAGCTGCGATACCGACATACTCGTGTTTCTTCTCGCTGGACCCTTGCTCTACGTCAACACCTGCCTTATCTTTTTTCACACCAATACCGACACCGCCTTTAGTTTTTACCTTCTCATTCGATAAAGATTCTTCGAGTATTTTTACTGAGAGGTGCTTCGCTCCGAGTTTTTGCGCAATATCTTCCAGTTCGGCGACCTTTACTTCTTTCAAATATTTGAAATATTCAAATACTTCAATGTATTTATTGTCTTGAAACGGATGAACATAGTATACAGAAGCTGAAGCATCTGGATAAAATTCAATGCCTTCATATTTTAAAAAATCATTTTTATAAATACCAACAAGATCAACTTTGTTGATGTTCTCTTTGAAACCTACAGCTCCCTTGCATTCTTCAATCCCCATTCTTTTATCGAAATCCACGATATTGATCATACTGGGATACTTAATGCTTCCTTCGGCTACTTCATCAGGGAATATCGGCTGATACTTCTCCAGGTTTCTTTTTGATTTTGCTTCATCATATTCTTTACCAATTTTATCAAAAATGTTCTTCGCCTGTTTTAGTTGCACGCCAGCAAAGTTGACCGCAACTTTGGCGGCGTCTCCAACAAATTCCACGCCTTTCTCTTCAACGTCTTTTACACCTTCAACAACGACATTTACTGGTCTGTTCTTTACTTCTGCAACCTCCAGTGTTTCTTCTTGAGAGTCGCTTTTTGTTTCAACTACAACTTCGTCTTTTTCTTCCATTGCCTTCCTCTTTTTTGTATATTGCGCCTTACTTATGTATGTTGAGTGTATGGATGTTATAAGTGAAAGACTTAGATCAGATAAACACTACAGTTAAAAAGACACTCTTGTTTGAGTGCCTTATTTTTGATTTTCAAATATCAGACAATGACTCTATTGTATATATGATTGTTTTCCCGGACCAAACATTGTGCCAAATATTTTCTGTATCATCTGGCACAAATATCTATTCGTTGCCCATATTATTAGAATCAAATGTTTGTAGTTCGGTCCCGTTTGGGCCAACATACTTCACGATAATGTGAGGTTTTTGATTTCCGTCAAACATCTGATAAATACCGCCAAACATTACAAATCCTATAGCCATGAAAGATTCAACAAAACCAATTTCATCCGTAGATAGTTTAACAGTAAAAGTCTCATATTTCTTGTCATGATCAACACTAACAAGCGAGTTTGATTCATCATCAATTAGTTCCTTAATTGAATCATCTATGCTTTTTCCAAGTTCGGTCATATACTCGTTATACTCTTTTTTGGACATAGTCACAGATACCGAGCCATCCTCATTTACAACGGCATTTTTAAATGCGTTGGAGTTTTCGCCAAGCGAAGCAACATACTCCTCTGCAGATGTGTCTAGGAAGTCTTCAAAAAAGGAATTTGGTAAAGTGATTGTTACATTCATCAAGCCTTCATCAACAGCAACTGTTTCTGACGACTCTTGAGACTCATTGTTCTGTTCGCCAGCGCCATTTCCGGAATCTTTTTTACTTCCGCATCCCGATAAAAGTAACATTATAGAAAGCATAATCAATAAAAACTGCTTTTTCATTTTTTTCCTCGATTCTATTCATGTATAATTTGAAAAATTGTATTTCTAAATAAAATTTCTAACAATTGCATGGAAATATTTCCCTCAATCGATTGTCGATCTAATCGTAGGCTTTCCAAAAGAAAACAGAAAAACTATATTATTCCCAAGATAAAATAAATAACAGAAACTACAACGGTTATAATTCTGCTCTTTTTTGTTTTTGCAAGAAAGAACAAAATAATTGTTCCGAAGATATACCCTACGACCCCCCAAACAAGTGCGTCTGGAAAGCCCGATCGAGCCATGCAGCCAAAGAAGAAAACAGCCCAATAAAAACAAGCAACGGCATAATTAATCCCCTTCTCCTCTTTGTTCTTAGCAACAATCGCGAGGATTCCAGCGATCACAAAACAAAGAGCGCCTAGCACACCTAACAAACCACTGGCAGATGTGTTTTGATTCACAAGAGATCCAAGCGAAAAAACAGCACATGATTGAAAAAAGAACAGAATAAAGAAGCAAAGCGTTACAACACCGATTACTAGTTTTACTGTTGGGAATGTTGACTTTTTTGATCTCCTTATTCGCCCTTCAGAAGCATATGGATTTTTTTCTCCGCAAAACGGGCACATATTCAAGGTTGAATTGAATTGCTTCCCACAATTGGGACAAAACACAGCCTTTATATTATTCTCATCATGCTCTACGTTCATTTGTGCAAAACCTCCGTATAGCGCAAATTTTCGAAGTGATTATTGTTTATTCAACATCAATAGTCACATAATCTGATTCGAAAACAGTGCGATAAGAATCTGTATCATAACAATTGAAAGTCAACTTTATATTTTCGATTTTCTCTATATCGTTATCCTTCAAAGACGAAGAGAAGATTGTCATGTCATCAAAAGATTTATATCCTGACTTAATATCGGCATAGTAATACCCATCAATCATAAAGCCGTTGATTGAAACATTTTCTGCCGACAGTCCAACATTTCTATTGCTGTTATTTTCGGCATAAATTAACACGGAAGTACCCCAAATAGATTTCTCATCAACATATTTGACGACAACCCTGATACCGTCCTGATTTATTACTTCAATACCGTCAGAAAAAGCTTCCGCTTCAGCACCAGTATACAAAGATGTTCTTAAGATAGCTGGCTCATCAGATGAGTAACTTGTCATATAGGATTCCGGATCAACCAAGCTGAACCAAATCGCTACTTCTTCAATATTGGTAATTCCAGCCTTTTCTAACTCATTGTTCAAGCAATGTATTACGGCGTTTGCTTTTGCATCAGCTGTAACTTTTTCATACAGGAAATCAGTCAGCATATAGCCATTAACAGCCATTGCGGTTGCAGTAACAGTAACATCACGTGAAGAGTTATTTTCGATCAGCACTTTGATGCCTTGCCCCCAAACCGATTCATCAACGATTTCTTTAGCGGTCACAACAATTCCGTCTTGATCGAGCAAGACAGTTTCCTCAATGGTTGGAATTTCTTTCTTTGTGCTAGAACTTGATGAAGAAGAACTAGCATCATTACCAGTGTTGCTTGATACATTGCTTTGTCCGCTTGAAGAAGATTCGCTGCTAGAAGAGCCACTTCCTAAAGCAAAAACCATAAACACAAGAATAACAAGAGCTACTAAAATTTTATTGTTTTTCATTTATATCCCCTTTCACAAACACAATCATTAGTATTACGCCTACTGCCTCGACAACAATGTCAAGTACATCGCAGGTGCCTTTTATAATATTATACCTCTGAAGTGCTTCAAAAATAGTGCCAAACAGTACTACCAGAATTCCTGCGGTTAACATATTGTCCAGAAAAAAAGATAATGTTAAAACAAAAGCTACAGCCCATAAGAAATCCGGAATATAGTTAATAACGAAACTGTTTGTAATTACGCGCACACCGTCATTGAGACCAAAAGTAATATATGCATCACTGCCAGATAAAAAATAAATGATTGCGCCAATCAATAAACTGCAAATAATTATAATTGTTTTTTTATTCAACAAATTCTGGTGCCCTTTTTTTCATTTTAGCATAGGCAACGAAACAAAGGATCATTTCAATAATCACGAACATAAAATAAGCAAGGAACAATACAATCGCCACTGCATACAGTATTCCCGCGGTAAGAGCTGCCCACCTGGCTTTCAAAAAGAAACCAAGCCAGTTGAATATTACTGCTAGCCACATTACGGCCATATGAGGCATGACTAGCAAGGTTGCTAAAGCTGCGCCCGCCTGTTCAGCGTTGTCGCCTGTACCGGCGGCTCCAGCAAAATAAGTCACAAGATAGATTGCATAAGCTGTTCCTATTATAGCTGCAATCAATAGTAATTTGCTTCTTTTCATTTCCCCTCCTGGTTTTTTAAACGTTCTCTGATATACGTGCACTCTAATGCAATTATATCTCAAGAAAATTAGGCTACTTACCACCTAACAGGGGGATTTTTATTCTGTATTTCCGCTATTCTTCAAAGGTTTTTCCCCATTTTTTATCAGGTATTCATTTAGATCCAAAATATCTCCTACACGGTCATTAAAAGCTATAATCAACAAAGCATCTCTTTTGTTCCTTGCATATAACGGCGACATTCCGTACAAGATCAAAGATCGATTTGTTTCCTCTACATTTAGTTTGCCTGCATAGCATAGCCTAAGGAGAGTATCTCTCTGATTGGTGTGCTTTTCACCGGATATGAGTTTATAACCGTATTTTTCTGAAATATCTGCATCTATAAATACTTTTTGTTGACTAATTTTGTTCTGAGATAGCAAATCTTTAAAATAATCTGAAAATGTTTTATTAACAAAACTGTAATTGTTCTCAGTGAAAATCTGCTCTACATTCGCAGAATGAGCATTCAATAAGATTCCCTCTAATTCTTTTGTGGTTTTCTTCATTATTACCTCTTGTATAATAAAAATATGCTTGAAAAATATGAATTAGTCCAATCCATAAATAACGAGCACAACGTATATCTAGTTAAGAATATACAAGACAATTCTTTTTATGTCAAAAAAGAATTGTCCATTTTTGATATAAACGTTTATAACTATCTATCTAAAAACACTTTTTTTGGAATACCATTCATAAAAGAACTTATCGCATCAAACGACAAGCTGATAGTGATCGAAGAATATATCGGCGGACAAAGCCTAGAAAGAGCGCTAAAGACCGGGAGAGTTTTTTCAGAATTCGAAACAAAAAAAATCGCTATTAGAATCTGTGAAATTCTGAATCAGTTCGATACGGAATATTCTATTGTTCACAGAGATATAAAGCCATCAAATATTATTATAAGAAATGATGGGGAGCTGTTTATTATAGATTTTAATACTGCAAAATTTATTAATGAAAACAAAGCAAAAGATACTGTTCTTTTAGGGACAGAGGGCTACGCAGCTCCAGAACAATATGGCTTTGCATCTTCAAGTGTACAAACCGATATCTATGCTATTGGCGTTTTAATGAAAGAATTGTTAACAGGAACAAATATGCTCAATGATTATTACGCCAGTCCATTAAAAAGCGTTATTACAAAATGTACCAGATTAGACCCATCCGATAGATACCAGAATTTTAATGAACTTATAGAGGATTTATCAAAACATAGCACAACCAGGCTCAAAGACTTAATACCGGTAGGTTATAGAAGTAGAAAACCCTGGAAAATGGTTCTTTCGTCTATGTGGTATCTGTTTATTCTATGGTTCAGTTTTTCTTTGAAAGTAGATAACACCTATGGAGTTAAGCTGTTTATTATAAGGCTGGGAATGGCTGTGGCGTTAATATCTTCGACGCTTTTTGCAGGAAACTATCAAAATATTCACGACAATATTCCAAAAATACAAGAAGTAAATAAAGTTCTAAAGGTTATTATAATCGCCATTCTCAGTATACTTGTTTGCCTTTCAATACTAATTTTTTTTCTCATTACAGTTTCGCTATAAAATATGATCCTTATAACAGACTTTCCCTCTGCTTTTCCTGTTCCAGTATAAAATCGCTATCGAACCCAAATGTAATTGCTGCGTTTTTGTCTCCGATGTAAACATCTTTTACGATGCCTATTATCTCTTTGGCTTTCTTTTCCTCTGGCCACTTTTCCGGATCCTCTTCAGCAAAAGTGTTATACAGGTTGGCCTTTTCCTCATAAGACATGCAAATAACCAGTTCCTCATTGACCGAATTGTCTGCCGTCTTCACGTTTACAGTTACTGACGGTGCTACATTGCTGTTGATAAATAACATTTTTTCTTCCTCCTTTTGTTATTCTGTTCAATGCCGTTTTTTGTTTTAATAACCACGCATTAGTTCAAATAGTTCACATTGGTCCTGGATATACCTGATCATTTTATGGAATTCCATATCTACGGAAAGGGCTATTATGTTGATTCTACTTTTCATTGTTGTTTGCCTCATTCATTCCCTTATAGATCTTCAGTGCAAAACCGATAACCTTTGCCAGCTCGCTGTCGATTTTCTGCCCGGTGCCGATTCTCTTCAGCTCACTGACTATTTCAGCAAACTCGTCTTTCAAAGCTTTGTACACTCTTGAATTTCCCACAACCACCACGTCCTCCTGCAGAGCTCTGTGTGTCACATAATCCCTTTCGGTCATCCCGGACAGAGCCACATACCTTCTGAGCCTTTCCTTCTCCTTCGGCGATAGTCTGAAACCGCAGTATATGTTTCTTTTCCTGTTGTACTTTTCATAGTTCCTCGCCATATCATTTCTTCCTCCTGATGTCGTTCAGCTGGTCTGCCATATCCAGCTGAACCGAAGGGAACAGATGAGCGTACCGGTATGTTATTTCCGCTGTCTCGTGTCCCACTCTGTCTGCAATCGCTACGGCAGTATATCCCATATCGATAAGCAGCGAGACATGGCTGTGTCTTAGATCGTGAATTCTGATGTGAGGCAGGCCTGCCTTCTTTGTCCCGTTCTTCATTGCGTTTGTCAGAGAACCCTTTGTTACTGGAAAGAGTCTTCCGTCTTCCTGCAGTTTATAGACCAGTTTCATATACTCCTCCACTTCCTCACAGAGAAAGTCGGGCATCGACACCCTTCTGTTGCTCTTCCTGGTCTTCGGCTCCGTGACGAGGTCTCTTCCGTTCAGATGGTGAAATGTCTTGTTGATGTTTATCGTTTTCCCTTCCAGATCGATATCCTTCGGTGTTAATGCCAGAAGCTCTCCTTCTCTGATCCCGCACCAGTACAGGATCTCAAAACAGACATAGTACACCGGATTCCATAGCATTTCTTCAGAGAACCGCTTATACTGATCGATCGTCCAGAAGTTTGTCTTCACCTCCTTGTCTGTACCCATGTTTCCGACCAGCTGTGCCGGGTTTGACTGAAGACCATAGTACTTGATCGCGTAGTTCATCATGGCGCTAAGCTGGTTGTGGATTGTTTTCAGATAGGACTTGGTGAATGGCTTTCCTGATTTTTTATCGATAATCTTCATTGTCTCGTTCTGCCATTTGATGACGTCCTGAGAGGTGATTTCATTAATTCTCTTTGAAACGAAGTAAGGAATGATGCGGTTTCTTATGATGTTTTCTTTCGTTGCATAGGTGCTTTCCTTGATCCTTGTTTTAATGTTTTCAAGATAAAGGTCTGCGAAAACCGAGAAATTCATATCGCTTGCGCCGGCAAGTTTGTCCATAAAGTCTTTCTCCCATTCAAGCGCATCCCTCTTTGTAACAAAACCTCTTTTGCATGTGTGCCTCTGCTTTCCGGTCCAGTCCTTATAAGAAAGCTGAACATACCAGGTTCCCTTTCTGCTATCCCTGTAAGCCGACATTGGCGACACCTCCAGCAAAAGCGTCTTCAACCATACCGAATACTTTTGATTCAAAATACCTTCTGTTAACTTTTCCAGAGATAGTGATATATCCGGCACTTTTCAGTTCATCATTGAGCCTGCGAATGATCTTATAAGCCGTGGGCACCGAAATCCCCATGTAGCTTGCTACTGCTGCGGCATCCAGAAAATTGCTGTTCGACATAGTTTTCTCCTCCGTTTCTGTCGATAGAAAACAAAACACCGAGGCAGGCCAACCGGCTCTACTTCGGTGTCATTCTCGAGCTATAATCACCGATGCCTTTATCATTTTTATCTTGATAACATGAAACTACTAAGATAAAATTTGATTGCGGCGCTGTAGGTACCACTATTACCTGCTTAACCTTCGAGATGATTGCCGTCATCAAGAAGGCGTCGTTTTTTATGTTTTCTTTCGAATATACGATATCGTATATCCATCTATAATATAACATATATGATATCGTATATCAAGTGGTTTTTGCTGTTTTTTTGAAAAATATGATATCGTATATTTAGAGAGTTGTTCTATGGCAAAGCAGACTGGAAAAACCGAAGCTCAGAGAAGAGCAAGCGAAAAATGGGAAGGCAAGTTCAAGCAGAGGATCTTAAGGATTCCTTTTGATAAAGACAAACTGCTTGTTGAGCACGCAAAGAAAAACGGCGAATCCGTTAATGGCCTGCTGATCAGACTTATAGATGAAGAATTAAAAAAATAACCGCGAAGGTTATTTTTGTTTTAAAAAGTCTTTGCCAAACAAGAGTATCGGCTCTTCAAAATTTCTATCGTCTTTGCTGTAGATAAGAATGGCGTTCGTTTCTGTCTTGTTGAATTCGCTCTCGACCAAGTATTTCAGCATTTTTTTGTTTGGAATAATGAAAACATAATTCTTGCATCCTAACTCTTTTTTGGTGTGTGCAGCAACGGTACTGACTACCTGATTCAAATAGTTATACCGGTAGTTTAAAGGATATTTGTTTATGCCCTCAAATGAATTAAGGAATCTGTATATCCAGATTTCCTCGTTCTTTTTGTTATAGCATATTCCATATCGAGGGATATAATTTCTACATTTTCTGTTTTTGGCATCATCATCTTCGCTAACGTTTTTTAATCCATGAAGGCTGTATTCATCTTTAAACCTTTGATAAAATCTTGTAATTACCCCTTTACCGGTTGGATCAAAAAATTCTGGTCCAAATCTTTCTGCGAAGTGTTTTGCGGTTGTAAACGCTTTGTCTATTTTTTCGTTTGTGTAGTAAAAATCTACTACAAACTCATCCAGATCTATGTTGAATATCTTACAGAATTTAGTAGCAATCAAAAGGGAAGGGTTATCAAAATTTCCGTTTTCATATCTACTCGCTCCGGCTCTAGATAATCCGTATTTCTTTCCAAATTCTTCTAGTGTCAGGCCTTCTTTTGCTCGCAAACCACGTACATAATCCGATATAAGTATTCTCTCATTTTCCATAACACAATCCTTTATTACAATATATCATAATATCTGTGTTCTATTTCTCATTTTGTTTCGTTCTCATTTTCTCTCATTTTTTATATAATGGAATCAGAGGGTTAATGATATGGAATATGTATATGCACAGATTAAAGGCGAAGCCGAGCCTTGTTTTCTCAATATTGAGACAATCAGACAAGGAAAAGTTCTTGAGAAAGACATCATTAAGATGTGGTGTACCAATTGTGGGGCACCAGCTCATGTATATCACCACGAAAGTGGCCTTGTTTCGTTTAGATCGATTCCACACAGAGACGGGTGTCCTACCCAATCAAAAGAATGGGAACAGGACGAGAGATTGCTGGTAAAACAAAAAAGGATCTACACCGATACAGTCTTAAACAGGGAGCTGATTCTTTATGGAAATGACCGAGCCCCTGTTGTTAATCCAGATATCGATTACAGTGATGATGAAGAAAAAGGAGAAGACGGCAACAGCGTAGAAGGCAACACAGAAGAAAATCCTGGTGCTATTGTTCCTGGTGATAACAATCTAATAATGTATGATCCCGACCAACTTGAGAAAAGGGAACTTGCCATTTGGTATAGATTTAAAACCAAAATACTATCTTGCATAAAATCGCTCTTTAGGGAAATCATGTCAGTTGGCTATTCCTTCAACATGGGTGATGGCAAGACAGCTGCAGATTACGTTCTGGATAACATTGCGCTGCATGAAGTCCGGAGAACCGGCATTGGTAAAAAAGAAGTGATTGCTATTGCAAAGAGGTGTGCTCCAGAGGATATGGCTTACCTTCGAAAGATCGGCTTGCTGTCACCAGGCAAACACAATCTGGATTACATCATTCTCAAGGACGCATATTCAACAAATATTGAAAACGCCATCTTCTTCAAAGTCAAATGCAAGAACCAGGCTCAAAATGAGCATTTCAAAAATCTCATAATGGGTTCCAAAAAGAATTCCATAAACAAGGACAACAGGAAATTCATCGTCATATATTCTTTCTTTGAACAGGAACCGAACGATTACAATCAGGTTTATGTGGCAGAGATCACATTCAGACAATACGGCTTGTTCAGCAATGTCGACATAGGTGGCAAAAGGTGATCGATTGCCTTGAACACTATCTGAATACTGTTTCAGACAACGACATCGATATCCCTGCCTTTGTTATGGAAAAATGCCCTGAGCTCGTTGCCGATCCAGAGGGCTTATCGGGGTTTCTATATTCAGATAGGCCGCAAAGACAGATTGGTGATTTTATTCTGGCCTGCAATAAAGCGATTGGTTGGCTGGAAAATAACCGGTCACATTCAAAAGGCCACAAGCCCAATTACTATGATGCCTATATCAGGTTTGCTGATCCTTCCTTTGCTGTTTCAAAAAAGGATTTTCATCTATATTTCAAATACATCAACAACCTGGAGCTGAATAGATCTTTGTTAAAGATACATCAAAAAACAATTGATATCATCGGGCTGTTGAGAAAGGAAAACATTGGTGACGATCTTATCAAAGAAGCATACCTTAAGCTTTGCAGCAACAGCAATGTTGTCCCGGCAGATCTGTGGCACGAGATCGATCCGTTCTGCTTTCAAAGCGATGATAAGTACATCGAGATCACAAGGAAATTCAACAGCAGTCTCAGCACCTCTTTCAACAGCATCATTGACTTTTTCGCATGTCTTTATTTCAGAGAAGATTGTAACGATGTGCTGCTGGAAAACCAGTTCCTTTTTCCAAGAATAAGATCTTTTTTCTCTGTTCTTGATGCTCGAGGTCCGGTGCTGTTCATTGATCCGGATTATTATTTCATTAAGAAAATTGCCGGAAGCCGCTATTGTTTTGGCGACAACAAAACCGTGTTTTTCATCAAAGATACCGAAATCGCTGACGTATTGAACCGGTCGCTTCCCCTCAGTTCAAAGTTCATATTCAAATCCATATCAGATTTTGGCGAAACGATTGATGACCCAGCTATGGCGCCTTCTCTAACCGTTTTCTTTTTCAACCATTACAGCAATTTGAACACCACATCGCTCATTGAATCTTTATATGATCATATATCAAACAGACACGGGCTGGTTGCTTTGGTACCGGATGCTTTTTTGTTTTCTGATGGTTTTGATTTTAAGAATGTGCTGTCTAAAGTTCAGATAAACAAATTGGAGTTGCTGCCTTCTGGTATCGAATCTTCATCTTCGCCAAAAAGAAAAACCGTCATCTTCGCAACCTACGGATATGTAGATTCAAGTCCCAACGCGGAGGTCATACAACACAAGCTGTACAAAAACGATTCAAGAACCATTGCCCGGAAGCCTTTTAAGATGCTAATCGAAAGATCGGACATATTCAATAGTGATGTCAGCTTGCGAGAATGGATTTTTACCGAGAACAGAAAGCAGCTGACAAAATCTGACCACAAAGAGGCGGCTGCAAAGATATATGATTATTCCAGCGAAATCAAAGTATCGTACACGCAGTCGGGCCGGGGAACCAAGGATAATCCAATCCGGATCCAGGCATATGTTCTTTTTCCTGATAATGGATCGGGAATCAGAAAACGGATTTCCTCAACAAAAGGTTCCGCCAAACTTCCTTCTCAGGGGAAGATATTTGACTGGTTAAAGAAATACCTGTTTTCAAAAAGAAAGAATCGTGGTGCGACCGTCTCTATTCAGGAAGAAGTCTCTTTAGTGTTTGTTCCTGCATATGAAGGAAAACCCGTTACCCTTAAGACCTTTCTCTATATTCATCCCGAGATTCTCCTCGCTTTGCCTGAATACTCTAGTGACTTGTTTCGCTCGGTGGGTGAATCTTTTCTTTCCGATATGTTTATGAATCATGTCACTGATGATCTTTTGCTGACGTTTATCAGTAATGGTCTTGATGAAAGCAGATTCACTATCAGACAGTTTCTTTCTGTCTTCTCTGCCGTTTTTACCTTGGCCATAGACCACAGGAACTGTCTCTACAACCCAGCCGCAGAGCTCTTTAAAAACAGCTCATATGAAAACTTGGGACTGTCGTCGGTAAAGGATTCACTTACCAAAAAATTCTTTTACTTGTACGAAATCAAAAAGATCATCAGTCATGCCAACAGATTGATCAGCTCGGGAAAGGATGTTGGTTTGGGAATTTCGATTCTTCTGAGGCTGTATCTGGGAATCGAGGCAAATATCGTGGCCGGACTGCTCTGGAAAGATGTGGTGTTCGATCCTGACGGAATATCCTACATAACAACAAACCGGCAGGTGGACAATGGAGGAAAGACGTTTCTGCCTTTCTCTTCAATCAAATACCGCAGACTTCTTCCTTTAAGGCCGTTTATCAGAGATGTGCTTCTGAAAGAAAAAGAACGCCAGCTGGATCTGTTTGCAAAAGGAAACGAAACTTACCTTGAGGGATGCACCGTTATTCACGGAGAGGACTTTGTAATAAACGGACAGGCTTCCGTTTATTCGCCGGCAAAGTTGAACGCCAAAATCAGAAAACTGATCAAAAAGATTGGTATGAATCCGGATGTTCTTTATGTTCCCGACGACAGGTTCGGTTCTGTCGAAACCAACATTGCCTACTACACCGGCGATATATTTAAAGCAAACTACAGACATTATCTCCTAAAGGAGAACAGGGATATCGATCCCGGTTATCTGTACTATCTTCTTGGCAACACAATTCAGATGGACACTTTATCAAATCACTACTTCGATTATACGGATTCCCCGTCTTTGGAAATCTGCTATGACCTACAGCCAACTTATGAGGGAGAGGGAAAATGAAATATAAGACATTCGGACCAGAATGGCATGATAGGACACCTGATGGAAAACCGAATTTCATATGGGCGACCAAACGATATTTCAACAAAATATCTGAAGACAAAAAGCTGATGGATTCAACCATCGATCAGGAGTTCGGTAATTATATCAATCACGTTTTCAGAAACATCAATCTCGTTCTTCCAATAGATGACTATGACACAAACGAGATTGAGTCAATTTTAAAACGGATCTTGATCTACAGTGGTGGAAAGCTTGATGAGAGCACTGTAAAACACACCTTTACGCACCTTGTATATCGTCCCTGCATTTATTATTTCAATGAGTTCAGGAAGAACGACAACCCTCTGTGGGGAAGTGCTTTGATGTTGGATGAAGATACCGAAAAAGGAGCAAACGCACTCAGCATCCTCAAACGTTCTTTTTCGGAAAACGAGGAGCGAAAACTGGTAAAGCACCTTCTCAAACATCCGGATACCGCGTTGGGGGAAGAGGTCGGCCTTGCTACTTCGTTCTGTAATGGCGTTAGAGAAAACGAAGCATGCGGTTTCAATTATGGCGACATCGTTCAGATGAATCTCTATCCTGGTGAGTATATCCTGAGACTTTACCAGACAACTTCTCTTCACAGCAACATTCTCAAGAGCGGCGGAAAGACCTACAACGCTCCTAGACTAATCCCGCTGCTGGACGCATATAAAGACTTCATCTTCAAAAGAATGGACTATCTAAACTCTGTGCTTGTCTTTCCTATAAAAGATGAAAACGGTGTTTTCAATAATGTGCTTGATTTACCTCTGGTGTGCAAGGGAACGAATTACACAAAACGATGCAAATCAGACGATCTTTCTAAAGCCGGAAGGATACTGTTCAGAGACGTTCTCAAAATGAGAGAAGTTGATGTCGCGCTTATAGACAATGAACGCATACAGATAGAAAACTTCGATGTTGTTGAAAAGGATGTGACAACTTATGCTTTCAGGAGAAACTATGCCACCCGCTGCCACAATGTTCTCAGTAGAGTAGAGATCGAATATCTGATGGGTCACAAGCTCTCAGACATCAGATATCAGAGATTTGATTTTGTTGATGAAGATTTCCTGCACGAGATGTATAATAAACTCAGAAACAATCCTATCAATTCTTTCTACTTTGGAAAGATTTGACAACGGCGCAATATTTCTAAGTAGTAGAAATATAGTGATTCGTTGTCAAATTTTACTCAAATTTTACTCAAAAAAATCTGAAACCATCAAAAAAGCCTTATTTTAAAGGCTTTTTGAATATGTGGTACTATTCCCACTCGATTGTGCTGACCGGTTTATCTGAGAAATCCCACAGCACTCTGTTGATGCCCGGCACTTCCTTGATGATCCGGTCTCTGATCTTGTATAAAGTCTTATACGGAATCTCATAGGACTTGGCAGTCACTGCATCTTTGGTGTTGATGGCTCTGATAATGGCCGCCCATCCCATGTACCTCTTGCCGTCTTTAATACCTGTTGACTTTAGATCAGGAATGACGCAGAAGTACTGCCAAGGCTTGTCCTTCAGCTTATCGATCTCTTCTCTAACGATCGCATCGGCTTCTCTTAAGGCTTCCAGCCTGTCTTTGGTAATGGCGCCTACGCATCTTACACCCAGTCCAGGTCCCGGGAACGGCTGTCTGTAAACCATTTTTTTCGGCAAGCCCAGCGCTTCGCCGACGATTCTGACTTCGTCCTTGTACAGATATTTCACCGGTTCAACCAGTTCAAAGTCGAATTCTTTTGGAAGTCCGCCGACGTTGTGGTGCGCCTTGACACCCTTGGATTCCAGGATATCCGGATAGATCGTCCCCTGTGCCAGGAATTTGACGCCTTTCAGTTTCTTTGCCTCTTTCGCAAAGACATCGATAAAGACCTTGCCGATGATCTTTCTCTTGGTTTCCGGATCATCAACGCCTTTCAGTTCTTTCAGGAAGAGCTTGGATGCATCGACGTATCTCAAATCCGCTCCCAGATTGTTGCGGAAGACTTCAATGACCTGTTCCGGTTCACCCTTTCTAAGCAGTCCGTGATTGACATGCACACAGACAAGCTGCTTGCCGATCGCCTTGATCAGCAGCGCGGCACACACGGAAGAGTCTACGCCTCCCGAGAGTGCCAGCAGGACTTTTTTGTCTCCAACCCGTTCTTTTATGGCCTTTACCTGCTGATCGATAAACCTGTCAGCGGCTTTCTTTGTTGTGATTCTCTTTAAGCTTGCGGGTCTTTTATCCATTTACCTTGCCTCCATCATTGTTCTTTAACAGCACGTCATGCGCTCCGCCTTCCACGATCGAAGTGGATGACACCAGCGTCAGTTTCGCTTTCTTCTGGAATTCCGGAATCGTAATCGCGCCGCAGTTGCACATCGTTGATCGGATTTTGTGTGTCGTCAGACGGACGTTTTCTTTCAGACTTCCGGCATACGGCACATAGGAATCGACGCCTTCCTCAAATGAGAGCTTCTGACTTCCGCCCATGTCGTATCTCTGCCAGTTGCGCGCTCTTGCGCTTCCTTCGCCCCAGTATTCTTTATAGTAGGTTCCGTTGATCATGACCCGGTTGGTCGGTGATTCATCGAATCTGGCGAAATATCTTCCCAGCATCACGAAGTCGGCACCCATAGCCAGAGCCAGCGTAATGTGGTGGTCGTAGACGATGCCTCCATCGGAACATACCGGTACATAGATTCCTGTTTTCTTGTAATAGGCATCCCTGGCCTTGCACACTTCCATCAGTGCGGTAGCCTGTCCTCTGCCGATGCCCTTTGTTTCTCTGGTAATGCAGATCGAACCTCCGCCGATACCGACCTTGATGAAATCCGCCCCGGCGTCCGCCAGGAAGTTGAAACCTTCTTCATCGACGACATTACCGGCTCCGCATCTGACCTTGCCTTTGTATTTCTTGTGTATCCAGTCCAGCGTCTCTTTCTGCCAGTCGGAGAATCCTTCCGAAGAATCGATGCACAGCACATCCGCACCAGCTTCTACCAGAGCCGGAACTCTGTCCTTGTAGTCTCTGGAATTGATGCCCGCTCCTACGATATAGCGCTTGCTGTCGTCCAGAAGTTCATTCGGATGATCCTTGTGCGTTTCATAGTCTTTTCTGAAAACGAGAGCCTTAAGGTTTCCTTTTTTATCCACGATAGGCAAAGTGTTCAGCTTGTGCTCCCAGATGATGTCGTTGGCTGCCGTCAGAGAAACATTGTCTTTTGCGGTTACCAGTTTATCTAGCGGAGTCATGAAGCTTTCCACCTTGGCATCCATCGGTGTTCTGGATACCCTGTAGTCTCTGGAGGTAATGATACCCAGAAGCTTTCCTTCTCTGCTTCCGTCCTCCGTTACCGCCATTGTCGAGTGTCCGGTTCTTTCCTTAAGCTCCAGAACTTCCTTTAAGGTGGCGTCGGGTCTGACGTTGGAATCGCTCGGCACAAAACCCGCCTTGTAGCTCTTGGCCTTGCGGACCATATCCGCCTGCGAATCGATCGGCTGCGCACCGTAGATAAACGCCACGCCTCCTTCTGCAGCCAGAGCCACGGCCAGTCTGTTGCCGGATACCGACTGCATGATTGCGGATACCATCGGGATGTTCATCGTCAGTTCCGGTTCTTCGCCTTTCTTAAAACGAACCAGCGGCGTCTTTAATGAAACGTTCTCCGGTGTACACTTTTTCGTCGTATGTCCGGGTATGAGAAGGTATTCATTAAAAGTACGGGAAACTTCACTCATCAGTTTTGCCATTATATTCTCTCCTTGTTTATAAATATAATAATACTTTAGCCGTAAAACTAAAGTATTATTTTGTTTAAATCTATTATATCTTAGTATTTATGCCTGTGTTTTGTCTCCAAGTGTCAGGATCAGATTCAGGATGATTCCTGAGAGTGCGGCACCGGCAACGCATGGGATCATCATGTTGAAGAACGGGATGTTTCCGCCGAATGCGTACTGTCCGCCCAGACCGACGATGCAGACCAGAGCGATAACCGCGATGTTCTTGGAATCGAACATGGAGACGCCCTTGTCGATCAGGATCGCGATACCCTGTGCGGCAATTGCGCCGAAGCAGTATACTTCAATTCCGCCGATGACAGCCAGAGGAATGCCGTAGATAACCTGAATTAACGGAGTGAAGCAGGATACGACCATCGCAATGATCGAAGCTACAACCAGCACCGGTACTGAGAAGACTCTTGTGATAGCCATCAGAGAAATGTTTTCGCCGTAGTTGGTTCCAGCAGGTCCGCCGACAAATCCTGAGATCATGTCGCACAGTCCGTCACCGACCAGGTTTTCGCCTAAGAGGCTGACCAGATCGTAATGACCTTTTCCTTTTTCCTTGGCGACATCGTTTACATAGATATCCAGCTGATACATGTGCGCAGTGGATTCCGGGATCGTTGCGATCGCGATAGGCATGATGCCGACCAGTGCGTTCAAGGAGAACTTAGGCAGCGTGAATGCCGGCAGGGCAAAGATGGATCCATCGCCAAGCTTAAAAGCAGATGCGGCCAGCGCTTCAGCCGGAACGGTACGGAACAGATTGATGTCTCCGACAAAATAGAACAGCGCGGAAACAACGCATCCGGTCAATACGCCAAGCAACAGCGGGAGCTGACTCAGCAGACCCTTAAGATATCTGGAATAGACACAGGTAGAAAGGAATGTGACGATACCTACAATCAGCCAGGCTGTCGCAACAGGACTTCCCTGAACGACATCAAGACCGTTGATGTTTCCGCCGATGCCCAGGAAGTCGGACATCGCATTACCCGCAAGCGTCAGACCGATAACCATCGATACGGAACCGGTAATGGAAGCCGGAAGGAACTTTTCAACCTTTTCAGCACCGAACCTCTTTACGATCAATCCGGCAGCGATCGATACAAAACCGGACATGATGATACCAAATTGGGCCTTCGAGATAATCTCGGCAGGAAGAACGCCTGTCGCGTTCCACAGCGCAATCTGTTCCTCGGTACCTTCGGCCATGGCCATGGCGAATACCGCAGACAGATACACAAACGAAGATCCGTAGTACAAAGGAATCCTGCGCTTTGTAATCAAAATAAAACACAGGGTCGCAAGTCCGGAAGCGAAAATCGTTGTCGAGACCTGAAAGCCTGTGATCAAAGCGACGGTAATGGTGGCAGGGAACATGACGATGACCTGCTGAAGTGCATAAAGGAGCAGTTTCCCTGTAGATGGCCTTTCATCAGGCAGATAGCCTTGTTTTTCCTGAATTTTTGCAGACATAATTTTACCCCCCTAATTACAATGGATTTTGAAGAAAAAGATCCCCCATGCCGGAGGATCTATCATGCCTTCTATACAAGTCTGATCCCGCCGGAATGCAAACCCATTTTTTCTAGAATAACAGAATCCCCGACCCATTTCAATAAAACAATTGCCTTTTCTGAATGTTTCGTATTATAGTTATAATCAGGAATTTATCTCCTCTATGGATACAAACAAACACCATTGTTTCATACTATCAGAACTGATCATCTACCTATGTTTCCTGGCGGGTGATCTTTTTGCTTATGACACAAGTCTGATCAAGTATGCCGGTATTGTTCTGTGTTTTGTCAGAGCGGTTTATAAAAGAAACAGGATCATCGCCTTGGCATTCGGACTGACAATGATTTCCGACTTCTTCCTGCTTCTGCTGGACCGTTATTATACCACGGGAGTGTGCTTTTTTGTTCTGGTACAGATGACATATCTATACTATTTACATCGGCAGAGATGCAGGCCGTATCTTGTTCCTAGAGGCGTGCTGTTTGTCGTGGGAATGATTCTGCTTTTTGTGAACAGGCAGACCGATGCACTAAGTGTGGTGACGCTTTTGTATTTCATTAATCTCCTGGGAAATACCATGTCTTCCTTTGCGAATCCGGGATTAAAGATGGTGTCTCTTGGTTTTATTCTGTTTGTCTGCTGCGACATCTGTGTCGGCCTGCACAACCTTTTGCCTTATGGAAGACTTTATGACGTTGTCTCGTTCTGCATGTGGCTGTTCTATCTTCCTTCCCAGATACTGATCTGTCTTGGATCTGAGAATGCCCTGCGGAAATAAACCGTGTCCACTTTACAATATCGGATAAAATAAGATTATAATAAATATAAGTATTTTTAAGGAGGAAAATATGGCAGAAAAGAAAACCAAAAAATATGTTGCCGCTGACGACAGCACACAGACAGCGACAAGACAGCAGCCTCGTAAGGAAGCAAAGCCTGTAGGCAATCCCGGACCTCTCCGTTTCGATGCGGTAGTTCTCTGGATTCTGGCTCTGGCTCTTGAAGTATGTGCTTTGATGGTGTTCCTGGGCAAACTTGATCTCAAGTTCATCGCTCAGATCCCTCAGCTGATCGGCTTCCTGGTATTAGATCTGATCGCCGTAATCGTCGGTGCACAGCTGTGGAAGAAAGCCAACCACATCGATCCTGTTTCCGAAAAGAATCAGCTGAAATTCTGGCTCTGGAACAACATGGGTCTGATTGCTATGGCAATCTGCTTCTTCCCGTTCATCATCCTAGTTTTAACCAATAAGGATGCGGACAAGAAGACAAAGACGATTGCTACGGTCGCGGCAGTTATCTGTCTGCTGATCGGCGGTGTCGCTTCTTACGACTGGAACCCTGTTTCTGAAGAAATGAAGGCGGCTGCCATGGATGTCCTGGAAGGCGAAACCGTTTATTGGACGACTTTCGGCAAGGTATATCACACACATGACGACTGTTCACATCTGAACCAGAGTGAAACGCTTACATACGGTACGGTTGAACAGGCTATCGCAGCCAACCGCGTCAGACTCTGCAAGACGTGCGCAAAGAGAGACAACGTCTCTGGCGTAGCTCTGGAAGACTAAGCAACATCTATATCATTACAAAAAAAATACCGGTCACGACCGGTATTTTTTATTCTGCCGTATTCAGGATGTATTTCATCTCTTCGTCTTCGTCGCTCGTGCCAAACCTTAGGCGATAGTAGGCGTCGCAGAACCTGTTCATGTAGTAGCGGTACAGCGCCATCTGTCCAATCAGTAGCTTGTCGTCGCTGTCCTTGTCACGATAGAAAACGATCTCGATGTTATAGTCGTCTGCCTTGTACAGTTCGTTAAGCGAATCCTGTACAAAACGGAAACCTTCGTTGTTGTCCATATACTGTTGCAGGATTTTCTTTGCCTTCCTTGCGGTCTTGTCGTTCATGGAAATGTCTCTGATTTTTCTGTGTGTACGGAACAGGGCATAAAGCAGTTCTTCCGTTCTGATCGCTTTCAGATTGTCGGAGGACCAGATGTCTCCTGCGTCCTTTGCCAGAGTCAGCAGCTTCACCACGACGTCTTCGTCTTTCAGATAGACATAGGATTCCACCCTATCCGATATCTGCATGCCACATTCGCTCAAGTATACCGGCTGGAAAAAAGTAACGTTTTCCAGATAGAAACCCGAGATCTTCTTCGGCAGTTTCCTGTCCTTGGATACTCTCAGAATGGCTTCCTTGAATTCCTCCAAAGTCCGATAGCCGTTATTGACGCCGTATCTGTCCCACATTGTCTTGATGCTTCCGGAAGTAAAGTAAGCAAGACGTCCGAATCCGACAATTCCTTTTTCGTTCCCCTGCCGGTGTTCCTTGTCCTTGGACAGAAAGAAAACGAGATCTCCTTCCATGAAATCAGAGAAGTTGGTGTTGGTGGAGATGCGCCAGAAGTTGATCGTCTTATGTCTGTTGAGACGATGAAGCTCCAGCATCTTTGAATCTGTTATGTATGCGATTGCTGCCATTTCCTGATTTCATTATAAACTATACCGGCAGCGGATCATACCGGTATGTGCCGTCCAGGATCTCCAGGAAGACATCCAGAACGTGTTTATCTGTGAAAGACGATTTGTCTATGATGTAGATGCCCAGCTCTTCGGACTTGGCATAGATGGATGGATATTTGCGATCCAGTTCCTCTCCTACGCAGAGCACCGGTACCGATAGAGCGTTGCCGAACATGGAATTGTGGACATAGATTTCGTTGAGATCTCCTGTGTCGGCTTTTGAGGACTTGCAGCTGACGAAGAGAAGGTGGTTGTTGCGCATCACCATGCAGTCGATTTCGCAGCGAACCGGCTGAATGTACTTGTCGTCAGAGAAGTCGATCTCGGCACTCATGAGAACGTCATCGAAGTATCCGGATTCGCTCAGAACGATATATAGATAGTTCTCCAGGAAGGCTCCGGAAACGCAGACCATTTCCATCAGCTTTCTGGTCTTGAAGATCAGATAGTTGTCGCGGATCTCGAACAGATCGCTTTTCTTTTTGTAGCAGTAATCGGTCTTGATCTTCTGAATCGTTTCGTTGTCCAGAACGAATCTCGCGGAGCCCGATTGTCTGGAGCTGTTGATGATTGAATTAAGCTTGGTCAGAAAACGGATGAAAGCCGCATAGTTGTCGATGTTATTTTCTACCAGATCGATGATGGTTTCTTTTGTCTTGTCGTCCGTTGCGGAGCGATGCATGAACGACTTGATTTCGCCCCCTCTTAGTTTCAGCACATCTTCGATCTTCAGCTTGAAGACTTCTTTATAAAGTACGCTGTGGGTGCGGTAATCCTTGATCACGTTCTCTTCGTCGTCGTAGTAGATGATCGGATTCTGACGGCGGTTGGCTATTTCAAACAGCAGCAGAGACAGATATCTGGCCGCTCCGACATCGATGACGGAATCCGGATTGCGATCCAGAATCTCGTTGAGCTGTTTTTCGTCGTCGTTCAGCTGCAGAAAGTGAATCTGCGTATCTGCCAGATACTTGTAGATGACTTTTTCGATGTTGGCGAAGGTGTTTCTGGAAACCTCGTGATGGTATACGAAAAAGACTTCTTCAGCGTTCAGGGTCAATGCACTGATGACGTTGTTTAAAGGTTCTTGATCGTCATATACTGTCAGCAGTTTACTCATCGTTGATCTTCCTTCTGTTGTCCAAGGCTTTTATCAGCGTCAGTTCGTCGGCGTAATCCAGAGAAGCGCCCATCGGAAGTCCGTGCGCCAGCCTGGTGACAAGGACGCCTTTGTCTTTCAGGATCTTATCCAGATAAAGCGCCGTCATTTCCCCATCCATGGTTGGAGAGGTGGCGATGATGATTTCTTTTGTTTCCTGGGTAATTCTTTTCAACAGTCCGTCTATTCCGATGTCCTCCGGATAGATTCCTTTTGAAGAGGAAATCAGTCCGTTCAATACGTGGTAAAGCCCTTTATAGGAACCCGTCTTCTCGATCGCAACCACATCCTGCGGATAGGCTACAACCATGATCGTCCTGCCGCTGCGGGTCTTGTCCTTGCAAAAAAGACACTCGTCTTCGTCCGAAAGAAAACCGCAGGTCCTGCATCTTCTGATGTGCCGGATACCCTGCAGCGATTCGATCATTTCATCGATGTTCTCGACGTTCCTGTCAAGCAGACTAAAAGCGTAACGCTGTGCCGTCTTGTTGCCGACACCCGGCAGCGTTTCTAGTGCCGCGATCAGTTTTTCGAAATTCTTGGGATACATTTTACTTTATCGGCAGCCCCATTGCGGAAGCCATAGAACCGAGTCGGTTCTTCTTGTAGTCGTCGGCTTTTTCTATCGCATCGTTCACGGCGATCATAACCAAATCCTGTATCATCTCCTGATCATCCGGATTAAGGATGGATGGGTCGATCCATATGGAAAGGATCTTGTCTTCACCGCTGACCGTTACCTTTACCAGTCCGTTTGAAGCGCTTCCCTCGAACTCCATGGCATCGATCTGTTTCCTGACCTCTTCCATCTGTTTCTGCATCGCCTGTGCCTGCTGCATCAGTTTATTGATATCCATATCATTCCTCTACTTTCACCCGGTCACCGAACAGATCTCTCAATCTGTCTTCCTGGGTCTTGTTTGCGGCTGTTGCCTTGCTTGTGTATTTCTCTATATATACCGGTTTGTTTCTCCTGTCTTCCGGCGTTTCTTTGTACAGTTTGATCAGCTGTTTCTTTCTTGCTTCATCGATACCGTAAACCATCTTGTCGATGCCGAATTCTTCATTCAAGAAACGGTACAGTTCTTCGTTGGTGGAACGTGTATTGATGCAGTCTGCCTGGGTCTTGTTTCCGCAGACGATGATCGCGTCTTTGTTTGAAGCGAACAGTTCGGTACCGATGAGGAGCTGATAGAACTTGCGTTTATCTGATTCATATCGGTAAAGATCAAGCTTGTTGTAGATGATCTGGTCGTTGATCTTCAGATCTCTGTTGGCATCCAGCAGGATCGAGAGCAGGAAATCGGTATTGTATTCTATGACCGGTTCGACTTCTTCAATTGGTTCTTCAACAGGTGTCTTTGCTTCAGGTTCCGGTTCGGATTCTTCAACGGTCTTCTTTACCTCTGTTTCTTTTGCCGGTTCTTTTACGGTTTCCTTTAACAGCTGGCTTTTCTCTGCAGCCGCGCCGTTTCGTCCGGCCATCTTAATCAGACAAAGTTCCAGATAAACCAGGAAATTCTGGTTCTGTTTTTCCTTGGAAATCGTTTCTTCCAGGTCTCTTGCGTCTTTCAGCAGATCTTCGGTCGTTGTGAGATTCAGGATCTCCTGCGCTTCCGCGGCGGTAAGCCGGTTCAGCAGGATGTCTTTGCCCTGATCGGAATAGATCAACGCATCCTTGACGATCTCTAAAAGATCGACGGCCAGGCGTTTGGTATCCATTCCCTGCGTGTACATGTTTCTGAGTCTGGAGATGATGACGCTCACCTGGTTGTTGTGAATGTCCGTGAAGAGGCCGACCTCTTCTTTTACCGAGGTCAGACCGAAGATGTGCTCGACGTCTTCCAAAGTCACTTCGTCGGGATTATAGGCAAGGCACTGTTCCAGCAGGGACAAGGCATCACGCATTCCCCCCTCCGCCATTCTGGCCAGCTCATCAACAGCTTTCTCTTCATAAGAGATTCCTTCTTTTTCAAGTATCTCCATGGTTTTCTTCTTGATCTCGAAACCGCTGATCTTTGAGAAGTTGTAGCGCTGACATCTGGACAGCACGGTTGGAATGACCTTTTGCGGATCGGTAGTAGCTAAAATAAAGATCACGTGTGCCGGCGGTTCTTCCAGGGTCTTCAACAGCGCATTAAAAGCCGGCGTCGATAGCATGTGAACTTCATCGATGATGTATACTTTGTATTTTCCTAACAGCGGTGCATACGGCACCTGTTCAATGATTTCTCTGATATCGTCGATGCCATTGTTGCTGGCGGCGTCGAGTTCGATGATATCGGGATGACTGCCCTGCAGATAGGCCAGACAGTTCTTGCAGGTATCACAGGATTCTTCCTCGAAGTTTTCACAGTTGATCGCTTTCGCAAAGAGTTTGGCTACCGATGTCTTGCCGGTGCCCCTGGGTCCGGCAAAAAGATACGCATGGGCGATCCTGTTCTTTTTGATTGCATTTAAAAGCGTCTTTACGATGTACTTCTGTCCGACAACTTCAGAGAATTTTGCCGGTCTGTATGTTCTGTATAATACCTGATATCCCATAACAATATTATATCGCATATCACGGTTGATTTGTGTTTAAAAAACATTTCCCGGGGATTATCAACGTTTGTTTTTAAAGAATTTCTTTAGGAGTTCGGAGCACTCTTTTTCCATGACTCCTCCCTGGATCTGTGGGTAGTGGTTCAGCAGTCTGACGTCCTGCAGTCTGATATTGGAAACAAGAGCTCCTCCTTTTGGATCTTCACATCCGTACACGATCCTGTCGATGCGGGAATTGATCAGTGCGCCTGTACACATCATGCACGGCTCCAGAGTCACGTAAATCTCGCAGCCCTTCAGGTTCCAGTTATCCAGCTTTCTGGCTGCTTTCTGGATGCATTCGATCTCTGCATGAAAAAGCGCACAGTTTTTCTTTTCTTTTCTGTTATGTGCTCTGGCGATGATCTTTCCGTCTTTTGTGATTACGCAGCCTACCGGCACTTCGTCTTCTTCAAAGGCTTTCTGTGCTTCCTTGTAGGCCTGCGCCATGAACTTTTCTTCCATTTACTGGTCTTTCCAGCTTTCTACTCTTTCTTCTTCCTCCAGACCCTGCTTCCTCATGTAGTGTTTTCCGTACTGCTGGCCAAGTCCGTATGGGGTGATGCCGTTTCTGCTGAGTATGATTCCAATGCCTGCACCAATTAGCGCAAACACCGCTAAAGTCAGTAAGATCACAGTCGACATTGTCATATCTTTTCTCCTTTTGTTCTCTCGAACGGTTTTCTGCTATTTAACGACAAGTCCGGCAATAGCGGCGATCAGCGCCGAAATCAGCGGAAATCCAACGATGGTGCCGAACCATTTTCTGGTCATGGTTTTTGAATCGATATACGGTTTCAGATCTTCCGTTCCCGGTATGTTCCAGGCCGCGGTATGGTTGACCCACCACCAGTCGATGAACAGTCTGTCGAAGAAACCCTCAATCAAAAAAACAGCGCTCATCTGCAGAAACGGATCGAGAAAGCCTCTTGCCTTGTTGATGCCATAGACAGAAACAACCACAAACATAAAATACGGCAGAATACCGAAAAGCCCGAACCTGTTGTAGTTTTGTTTGATCTTATCTTTGCTGATCAGTCCGTTTTCTACAACTCTGTCCTGAACCGCTTTATCATAAAAGAAAACCATGTTTACCGGACTGTTGGCGATTCCGATTACGCAGCTTAACAGCACGGCCAGGCAGCACACCAGCCCTTCGAAGATTATCAGCATAAAATTCTCCATCTAATAAAAATGGTACACACAGACAGAGGTTCGTATGGCTGCTTGCTTCCGCACCTGACCAAGTTAGTAACATGAATGTTGTACCATCTTTATTCTATCTTAAGATTTCTTTTCTTTCAATCCGCTTTCCTTTTCGATAAAAGACGGGCAGCGGCCACAATGTTGACAAAAGGAATAAAATGATCTGCTTTATGTGCCGGTGTCTGATTTTTAAGCCTTGCCAGATTGAATCCGTAGAAAGCGTTGGTCCACAGCACAAACAGCATCCATCCCAGAAACAGAAGAAATACGGCAAGTGTCGAATCGAAACCGGTCGCAAAGGCGGTCATTACGATCCAGAACGCAACAGCAACAAAGTAATGCGGCAGCAGGCAGAACACGCTCACGCACATGGAGAATTTCAAGTTTTTCTCATCGTTTGTTTTATACAGATAGAACGCGTAGACGATGCTCAAGATGCCGGACACGATGAGCATCGGGAAATAGTACGAGGCTATATAGCTGTTGAAGAACTTGTCATATGCTTCAATATCAACCACAAAAGGAAGAGCTATCAGATAAAGCAGGATCACATTAAACGCTGGGAATACTTTTTTCATCTTGTTCTCTCTTTTAATAATTCATAATCAAATTCTTCAAAACTGTTTATTCTTTGTCTGATCTGCGGCAGATCCGGATTGTTTTCTTTCCGGATGACAACGATGTTCCTGCATCCGGCTTCTGCGGCTTTCTGGATGGATTTGGCTGAATCGTCGATGACCAGGCAATCGGCAATATCTACTCCAAGTCTCCTTGCCCCTTCCAGATACATCTTGGCTTTGTCGCTGTAGTCGCCGTTATCATATACGACCTTATCGATGTCGAACCATCTGTCCAACTGAAGGAAGCTGAAATAGAAGTCTCTGTTTTCCCGGATGGATGCGGTACACATGGTGATTGGGATACCTTCCTCTTTCAGTCGATCAAGCAGTTTTTCCGCGCCTTCCCGCATGCCTCTATCCTTGTGTTCAAGGCAAATCTTCTGGTAGTTTTCCGTTTCTTTCCGTTTCGACCACCAGGCGATCTTTTCCTTGTCTGTCGGCAAGCCGTTTTCTCTAAGGATACTTTCAACGAAAACATCGTTTCTTATTCCTATGTATTTCTGATAGAGTGACTGAAAACCGTCTTCCGTACCTGTTATTTCCTTGTATGTCCTTCTCCACGCTTCCTCGTTGATGTCGTCGTCTTCGAATAATGTGCCATTATAATCAAACAGAACCGCTTTCATGGTTTTATTATACAACGTTTCACGTGAAACGTTTCTAACAAGAAAGGCCCTTATCGGGCCTCTCGAGCTTTTGGATTAACTCAATTGTTTCACGTGAAACAATTCTATTTTCTTACGATTTTCTTCTGTCCGCCCATGTACGGCTGGATGACTTCCGGAATATCGATCGATCCGTCTTCGTTGTAATTGTTTTCCAGGAAAGCAATCAGCATTCTTGGAGGAGCTACAACGGTGTTGTTCAGGGTATGAGGAAGATAGTTTCCGTTCTCGCCCTTGACTCTGATCTTCAGTCTTCTGGACTGCGCATCACCCAGGTTGGAGCACGAACATACCTCGAAGTATTTCTGCTGTCTTGGAGACCAGGCTTCAACGTCGCAGGATTTGACCTTCAGATCAGCCAGATCGCCGGAACAGCACTCCAGCGTTCTTACAGGGATGTTCATGGACAGGAACAGATCGACGGAATATCTCCACATTCTGTTGTACCAGTCCATGGATTCTTCCGGTTTACAGATAACGATCATTTCTTGTTTCTCAAACTGATGGATACGATAGACACCTCTTTCCTCGATGCCGTGCGCTCCTACTTCCTTTCTAAAACAAGGAGAATAAGAGGTCAGGGTCATCGGGAGCTTGCTTTCGTCGTTGATCGTATCGATAAAGCGTCCGATCATGGAGTGCTCGGATGTGCCTATCAGATAGAGGTCTTCGCCTTCGATCTTGTACATCATGTTTTCCATTTCCTTGAAAGACATGACGCCGGTTACGACTTCCGAACGGATCATGAATGGAGGGATGCAGTAAGTGAACCCCTTGCCTACCATGTAGTCTCTGGCATATGCCAGGATTGCGGAATGCAGGCGGGCAATGTCGCCGGTCAGATAATAGAAGCCGTTGCCCGAAGTCTTTCTTGCGGAATCCAGGTCGATGCCGTTCAGGCTTTCCATGATATCGGTGTGGTAAGGAATTTCATAATCGAACGTTCTTTTTGTGCCGAACTGTTCGATCTCGACGTTTTCGGAATCGTCCTTTCCGATCGGAACAGATGCATCGATGATGTTCGGAATCACCAGCATTCTTTCTCTGATCTTCTCTTCCAGCTTCGGTTCTTCCAGTTCACACTCTTCGATCTGCTCACCGATCTTCTTGACTTCTTCCTTGACCTGTTCCGCTTCTTCTTTCTTGCCCTGCCCCATCAGAGCGCCGATCTGTTTAGAGATGGCGTTCCTCTGGCTACGCAGTTCATCTGCCTTGGTACGTAAGGCGCGGTATTCTTCGTCCAGTGCTTTCACCTCATCGACAAGCACCAGTTTTTCGTCCTGGAATTTCTTCCGGATGTTTTCCTTGACCAGTTCAGGATTTTCTCTAATCAGTTTAATGTCAATCATGTTCTTCCTCCCCCTAAACAAACAAAAAGGTGATCACAAGGGCGCCAAGGCGCGGTACCACCTTTATTTATTTCTTTTTTCCTTTAACGCAGGAATACGTGCCGGATTAAGGCAACTATAAGGCGGATTCATCAGGATTTGGCTGACAGGTTCCACCATACCCCGTCTCTCTATAAGCTTCCTTCCGACTACTGTCCCTTATTACGTACAAGAAAATCATATCACAACAGACTCGTTTTTTTAATATGTTGTTTCAGAAAAAAAGATGTCCGTCAGGACATCATGATCTTCTTATCGATATTCAGGTCGTCATCGGAGAACTGGGAAGCATAGAGTTTCTTATAAAGACCTTTACGTTTTCTGATCAGTTCTTCGTGGGTTCCGCTTTCGACGATCTTCCCGTTGGATACGACCAGGATCTCATCGGCGTTGCGGATCGTAGAAAGCCTGTGGGCGACAACGATCGTGGTTCTGCCTTTCTTTAAGGAATTCAGCGCTTCCTGTATCAGAGCTTCGGTGGTGTTGTCCAGGGAACTGGTTGCTTCATCCAGAATCAGGATCGGAGGGTTCTTCAAAAACACCCGGGCAATAGAAAGCCTTTGCTTCTGTCCGCCTGACAGACGTATGCCTCTTTCTCCTATTTCCGTGTCAAAGCCTTCCGGCAGCGACATAATGTAGTCGTAGATGTTGGCCTTCCTTGCTGCCGCAACGATATGATTTCTCGTGGCGTTCTTTTTGCCGTAAGCGATATTCTCATAGAAAGTTCCGGAGAAAAGGAAGACGTCCTGCTGAACGATGCCGATGTTTTCTCTCAGTGATTTCATCGTAATATCTTCGATATCGATGTTGCGGATACTGATCTTTCCGGAATCCGCGTGATAGAATTTTGGCAGCAGATGACAGATGGTTGTCTTTCCTCCGCCCGATGGTCCTACCAGAGCCACGGTCTTTCCTTTCGGTACGGTAAAGCTGATGTTTTCCAGAATCTCTCTCTCTTCTTCTTTGTTGTAGGTAAAACAGACGCTCTCGAAACGGATGTCGCCGTTCAGCTTGCTGTAATCCTTTGCGCCTTTTCTGTCTTCCTCAACAGGCAGATCCAGAATCTCGCAGAATCTTTCAAAACCCGTAGCTCCGTCGTCAAACTGTTCCATCCACTGAACCAGCTGCAGGATCGGACTGGTAAAAAAACCAATCGACACGATAAAACTGGAATAGTCGCCGAAAGTAATCAAGCCTTTGTATAAGAATATTCCTCCGGAAATAAGACAAACGACGTTGAAGATGTCGGTAACGAAGATGGTGGTTGAGTGCTGAATGGCCATGGTGAAATACTGGCCTCTTTTTGCGGCAACGAATTCCTTGTTTCCTTTTTCGAATTTTTCGATTTCTTTTTCGGAGTTGTTGAAAGCCTTGGTGATACGGATACCGGATACCGACGAGTTGACATCGCCGTTGATTTGGGCGATCGATCTTCTGGCCTTCCGTGACGATTCCATGTGCTTCTTTCTTACGATAAGCGTGATGATGAAAAGCAAAGGCGAGCACGAGAAGATGATCAGTGCCAGAGTCAGATTGATGCTGGAAAGATAAAACAAAGAGAACAGCAACGAGAAGGAGGTCATCACCAGCATCTCCGGTCCGTGATGGGCAAGTTCGGAAATCTCCTGCAGATCGCTGGTTATGCGCGACATGATCTTGCCTGTCTCGTTGTTGTCGTAGTATGAAAACGGAAGCTGTTCCAGTTTTTCGAACATCTCTCTGCGCATGTCTGCCTGCATATCCGTTCCTACCATATGGCCGTAGTAGTCCACACAGTATTTCATGATCATCTTCAGCACATAGGCACCAAGCAAAACGCTGCCGTAGACGATGATCTGATCGAACTTCTGGTTCGGGATCAGGTCATTCAGCATGTATCTGGTAACGATCGGATAAAGGATGCCGGCAGCCGAGTTACCAAGAGCGGAGGCCATGTCCAGGGCAAATGTTTTCAGATACGGTTTATAGTAGGACAAAAATCTCTTCAGCATACGACCTCATTCTATCATGCGGTCAGCTGTTTATAACAGATATTGCATTCCAAAACAAAAGGACGATTACTCGTCCTCGTTGTCTTCTTCATCGTCGCCGTGTCCCATCAGGCTGACGGCGGATACATAGGTGCCTTCCTGCGGTTTGATCAGTCTAACACCCTGCGTCGCTCTGCCCATGGTCGATACCTTGGCCAGATGAATACGAATGATGATCCCGTCGCTGGTCATGATCAGACAGTCTTCGTCTCCGTTGACCGCTTTCAGAGATACTAGTTCACCGTTCTTCTCGTTGATGTTGATGGTCTTGACGCCCTTGGCTCCTCTGGAAGTCAGGCGGTATTCCGCAACCGGTGTCTGCTTGCCATATCCTTTCTTGGATACGACCAGAATGTTGGATCCTTCCGCATCGGTACACATGCCGATGACTTCAGATCCATCCACGTTCATGCCTTTCACGCCCGAAGCGTTTCTGCCCATGGCTCGTACGCCTCTTTCATCGAAGCGGACGGCCTTTCCGTTGGCGGCACCGATGATGATCTGGGAATCTCCAAGCGTCGGTCTGACGGCGACCAGTTCATCGTCTTCTTTCAAAGAGATGGCGATCTTTCCGTTCTGACGGATCGATTCGAATTCACTCGCTGGTACCCTCTTACACAGACCGTTCTTGGTGACAAAGAACAGATATCCTTTTACTTCCCATTCGCGGTTGATCGGTACAAGTGCTCTGACCTTCTCTCCCTTGTCGATGTTGATGATGTTGATGACAGGGATGCCTTTGGCGTTTCTGGATGCCTCAGGTACGTTGAATCCTCTGATGCGGTATACCTTTCCTTTGTTGGTGAAGATCAGCAGGTAGTCGTGGGTAGACATGGTGATGTTCTGATCGATGACGTCATCCTCGTTCAGTGCCATGCCCTTAACGCCTCTGCCTCCGCGGTTCTGCAAACGGTAAGTATCGATCGGCAGTCTCTTGATGTAGCCGTTGTTGCTTAAGGAGATGATGACATCTTCAACAGGGATCAGATCCTCGTCTTCCATGTCGATCTCGCCTTCGATGATCTGGGTGCGGCGTTCGTCTCCGTATTTGTTCTTAATAACTGTCAGTTCGTCTTTGATGATCTGGATGACTCTTGAGTGGTTTGCCAGAATGTCTTTCAGATCCTTGATTTCTATATATAGCTCTTCCAGTTCGGTAATGATCTTTTCCCGGGAAAGTCCCGTCAGTCTTCTCAGCTGCATATCCAGGATGGCCTTGCCCTGGATGTCGTCGATACCAAACTCCAAGTTCAGGTTATATAAGGCATCTGTATCATCTTTGGAATTCTTGATGATTTCAACGACTCTGTCGATGTTGTCCAGCGCAATCTTCAGTCCTTCCAGAATATGCGCTCTTTTTTCGTCTTCGTCCAGATCGAACTGGGTTCTTCTTCTGATGACGGAAATCTGGTGATCGATATAGCACTGGATGATCTGTTTCAAAGACAGAAGCATCGGCTTGTTGTCGACAAGCACGTTGTTGTTGATGCCGAAGGAAGACTGAACCGGCGTCAGTTTGTACAGCTGGTTCAGTATGACTTCCGGCTGAACATCTTTCTTCAGTTCGATCTCGATGCGGATGCCGTTTCTGTCGTTGGACAGGTCTTTCATATCGGAAATGCCGTCGATGATCTTGTCTTTGACAAGCTGGTGGATTTTTTCATACATTACCAGTTTGTTTACCAGATACGGGATCTCTTTGATAATGATTTTATGCTTGCCTTGCGGCATGTCTTCGACTTCGGTTTTAGAACGGACCATGATGGATCCTTTTCCTGTTTCGTATGCCTGACGAATGCCGGAACGTCCTACAATGTATCCTCCTGTCGGAAAGTCAGGTCCCGGGATTTTTTCCATCAGATCAACGGTTGAGATTTCCGGATCATCGATGACCGCTATGATACCGTCTATCGTTTCCGATAGATTGTGCGTCGGCATGTTCGTGGCCATACCGACGGCGATACCCATGGATCCGTTCACCAGCAGGTTCGGGAAACGGCTAGGCAGCGCAACCGGTTCCTGATGTCTCGCGTCGTAGTTGTCTCTGAAATCTACGGTATTCTTCTTGATGTCCTGCAGTAATTCCAGGGAAATTTTTGACATGCGCGCTTCTGTATAACGCATTGCCGCTGCGCCGTCGCCGTCAAGAGAACCGAAGTTGCCGTGACCGTCTACCAGCGGATAGCGGTACGAGAAAGGCTGAGCCATACGAACCATGGTTTCATAGATTGCCGTATCGCCGTGAGGGTGATATTTACCCATGACTTCACCGACGATGTTGGCGGACTTGACGTGCTGCTTGTCCGGAAGGAAGCCGGCATCATACATCGCCCAAAGCACCCTTCTGTGGACCGGTTTCATGCCGTCTCTGACATCAGGCAAGGCACGGTCGATGATGACAGACATGGAATAGCTTAAAAAGTCTTCTCTCATTTCTGAAGAGATGTTGACTTCTTTCATGTTTCCGTGATTGAAAAAGCGGTTGTCTAATTCTTCCATGTTCCCTCCTTAATAGTCCAGATTCTTAACGAAATGCGCGTTCTCAATGATGAAGTTCTTTCTTGGTTCGACTTCATCTCCCATCAGCATCGAGAATACCTGATCGGCATCGATCGCATCTTCGATGGATACTCTTTTCAGTGTTCTGTTTTCAGGATTAAGAGTGGTATCCCACAGCTGGCTGGCATCCATTTCACCCAGACCTTTGTATCTTTGAACGACGTATTTCTCGTCGCCGAAGTCTCTTTTCGCCAATTCAAGTTCTTCGTCCGTATAGCAGTAGCGCAAGACTTTCTGTCCCTTCTGCAGGCCGTATAGAGGCGGCATGGCTATATAGACATAACCTCCTTCGATGAGCGGTTTGAAATAACGGTACAGGAATGTCAGCATCAGCGCGGAGATGTGCTGTCCGTCGACATCCGCATCGGTCATGATGACGATCTTGTGATAACGGAGTTTGGATACATCGATCTCTTCACCAAAGCCGCAGCCGAACGCCTGAATCATCATCCGGATCTCGGCGTTGTCGAAGATTTTGTGCATTCTTGCCTTTTCGACATTCAGGATCTTTCCTCTTAAAGGAAGAACCGCCTGGAAGTTGGAATCTCTTCCCAGCTGTGCGGAACCGCCTGCTGAATTACCCTCAACGATATAGATCTCACAGATCGAAGGATCTCTTGAAGCGCAGTCTTTCAGTTTGGTTGGAAGGTTTCCGGAACCGAAGTCGTCTTTTCTTCTGACGCTCTCTCTGGCTTTCTGTGCAGCCAATCTTGCTTCGGATGCGGATTTGGCTTTCTCGATAATGATCTTGGCGATATCCGGATTTTCTAAGAAATACCTTTTCAGGAAGTCTCCGAAGATCTTGTTTACAACTGTCTTCGCTTCTGCGTTTCCGAGCTTTCCCTTGGTCTGTCCTTCATACTGAGGATCGGGATGTTTCACCGAGATGATTGCAGTCAGACCTTCCTTCAGGTCGTCGTTGGTCAGGTTCGGTTCATCCTTCTTAATATAATTGTTATCCTTGGCGTAGGTGTTGATTACTCTAGATAGCGTCTGTCTGAATCCATCCAGATGCATACCTCCGTCAGGAGTAAAGATGTTGTTGCAGAAAGAATAGACTTTCTCTGTATAGGACGTGTTGTACTGGAGCGCTACTTCAACCGCGATCGAGGTGCTGTTGTCTGCACCGTCGCAGTAAAGCACGTTTTCAAACAGTTTGTTTTCGTTCTGATCGAGGAATTCTACATACTCTTTAATGCCGCCTTCATAACAGAAGGAATGGTCGCCTTTGTGTTCGTCGTCCTTATTCCAATAGAAATCAAGTCTGATGCCTTTGTTTAAGAAAGCCATCTGGCGGATACGGTCATGAAGGGTTTTGTAGTCGTAGACGGTACCTTCTTTAAAAATTTCTGCATCGGCTTTGAAACGGACGGTAGATCCGGTGTCATGTATGTCACAGGTACCGATTTCTTTCAACGGCTGATCAACTTTGCCGCCGTCTTTAAAACGGATGAAATAGATTTTTCCATCTTTATGAATTGTTGCTTCCAGCCATTCAGATAAGGCATTGACAACGGAAGCGCCGACGCCGTGCAGACCGCCGGATACCTTATAGGCTCCCCCGCCGAATTTGCCGCCGGCATGAAGTATGGTAAAAATCGTTTCTACCGTAGAAACACCGGTCTTTGGATGGATCTCTACCGGCATTCCTCGGCCATCATCCTTGACTGTTACGATATCGTCTCCGTCGACGCTGACTTCAATCTTTTTGGCGTAACCGGCTAGCGCTTCATCTACAGAGTTGTCGATGATTTCCCACACCAGGTGATGCAGACCTGCTGAAGAAGTCGTGCCTATATACATGCCGGGTCTTTTTCTAACGGCTTCCAGTCCTTCCAAAACCTGAATATCTTCAGAAGTGTAATTGTCGTGTTGAATCGCAGTATTAGACATTTTCTTCCTCCTTTAATTCAATCAGTCTATATTTTTTATCAATGTTAAGATTGTGTATGTCTGTGTTGGTGATGATTACCTGTGCGTTTTCCGGAATGATTCTTAGAAGTCTTTCCTGATTTTCTTTATCCAGTTCCGAGAAGATGTCATCCAGAAGAACGACCGGGGTCTTTCCGATGTTTTCTTCGATATAGCGGATCAAGGCGAACTTGAAGGCGATGAGTGCCATTCTTTTCTGTCCCTGGGAAGCGATGGAATTCAATTCATATCCATCCATCAGGAAACGGTAGTCGTCATGATGCGGTCCGAATACCGCGTAATGATAATAATCGTCTTTTTCTTTGGTTCGTTCCAGTTCGTTTTTTATTTCATCTATTTCGCAGCATTTATCATAGATGATTCTGATTTCTGTCTGCTTTCCGGAAATCAGCGAGTATTTTTCAGAAATGTGCTGATTTATCGTCTGAAAGAATTTTTCCCGTTCTTCGATGATTGTTTTGATCAGCGGTTCCATGGATTCGTTGATCACATTCAGCAGGATCTGATCCGGTTCCAGTTCCTTCAGCAGCCTGTTTTTGTCTTTCAGCAGAGAATTGTATTTCAGAAGAGTCTGGATGTAGTTTTTAGAAACCTTACTGATTTCAATATCCAGAAGCTTTCTTCTTTCACTTGGCGACTGAGTAAACAGTTCCAGATCACTCGGTTTAAAAAGAACGGCGTTGATCCTGCCGATGAATTCGGATGTTTTTTTGACTAGATCATTGTTTATGTAAAGCGATTTGTTTTTCTTGTTGATGACTACCTTGAATGTTCCTTCATCCGCCGTCAGACTGATCCGGGCGAAGTCGCAGTCTTTCTTGATCAGGTTCTGATCTTCGGAAGTACGGTAGGATTTGGTATTGGATACAACCAGGATGCTTTCCAGAATGTTCGTCTTGCCGACACCATTCTTTCCGATGATGATATTCAGATGTGGATCAAATTCGAAATATTTTCTTGAATAATTGCGATAATCATTTAAAGCAACGGATTTTATCAGCATATCTGATAGGTTTTTGAGGCTACTTCTATCAAATCGTCTTTATATAGTTTTCTGCCTCTGCGGTTGTCCGCTTCATGATTAATCAGAACAGTGTTTTCCGATAGAAAAGCTTTCACTTCTCCTCCGGAAGAAATCAGATCTACAAGTTTAAGAAACTGTCCCAGTGTAATATAATCTTCTTTAATTTCTACTTTTTCAATTATCGCCATATTCTCTTAGATTATAACATTTTTGGCTTTATTTTTCTATATCAGGGCTATTACGAAAGAAAGGTGCTCTACCTAATAAAAATAAAAACGCGTCTTAGAACGCGTTTATTTGGCTTAAAATGTTAAAACGTCGTTTTAACGGTATGTTCTGACAGGTGAAATCAATTGAATCAGGCTGTTGTCATCTTCTCTTTTGACTACAAACGGTTTGAGTTCTCCGGAGAAATTGATCGTAACTTCATCGGAGCCGATCGCCTTGATCGCATCCTGAAGATATTTGCCGGAGCAGGATATGTCCAACGGATTCCCTTCATAACCGATTACCCTGATTTCTTCAAATGAAGAAATGCCTGACTGGTTGGATGAAGTCAGCTCCAGCTTGTTTTCATTGATATGCATCTTTATTGTGTTCTTGCCGTCGGCCTTGATAAACAGGGTTCTGTCGATTGCATTGATCATTTCCCTGGAAGAGATCTTTAGCTTCTGGTTATAGCTTTGAGGGATCAGTTTGGAAGTATCAGGGAATTCATCATCCAGAAGACGGGTATCGATAATCGTATTTCCGAAGATGAAAGAAATCTTCTGACGGTCGATGGCGATCGTTACTTCTTTCTCATTTTCGATGGAATGATAGATGCTTGCGAGATATTTTGAAGGAACGGTGATGTTGAAATTCAGATCGGTATCGATATCTACTATCTTTGAAGCAAGACGATAGGAGTCTGTCGCATTCGCATACAGTTTCCTGTCTGCAGCCTTGAGATTGACACCGGTGAGAACCGGTCTTGTTTCCTTGTCTGAACAGGCAAATGCGGTTTCGTCGATGATCTGGTTGAACAAGGTTGTTTCGAGTTTGAACGGGTTGTTGTCCCTGACATCAAAACTGATCATCGGATAATCGCTTGCCGGGATACCGGTGATTTTGAATTCGGAGTTGCCGCCGTAGATTCTGATCAAATTGCCGTCGATCGTTTCGATGCTAATGAAATCGCTGTCGATCTTTCTGACGATTTCCAGAATGTATTTTGAATCGATGACGATTTCGTCCGGTTCATTGATGATTAAAGTATTGTTGTCATTATTATTGATACAGGTTTTGATTGAAATATTGGAGTCTGAAGAAACCAGTATTAAAGAATTTTCAGTTACAGTAATTTTAATGCCAGACAAAGCAGGTAACGGAGTGGTGGAGGAAATGGCTTTTGAAGATAATGTTAATGCATCCAGAAATTCTTTTTTAGCGATTTTGAAATTCATGATGGACTCCTTTGTATTAATAATCTGAATCTTATTATTATTACTTTGTTTGAAATTGTGGAAAACTTTGAATCAGGCTTTATTTACAGTACTATTTTATCATTTTGGATGTTGAGAATAAAGTGAAGAGAAAGTCAGCGGATGTTACTTTCGATCTCGTTTATGACTTTTAGATAAATCGGATCGGTTTTGATTTTCTTCTCGATATTCTCACATGCATTCATTACCGTAGAATGATCTCTGCCGCCGAATTCCTGACCGATGTCGTCGTATGTGGCATCCAGCAGCTTCCTGCACAGATACATCGCTATCTGTCTGGCGTTTGAGATGTTTCTAGTACGGTTGGCGGATGTGATTTGTTGCTTTGTGAGGTTGTAGTAATCACATACCGCCTTACGTACCGATGAAATAGCCAGTTCATTGCTGTTGTCTTTGATCTGATCTTTAAAGGCCTCGACAGCAAGCTTTAATGAAATATGATCAGAATCTTCCTTTATCGGGAAGTTGATGGAATAAAACAGTAAACGGTTAACTGCACCTTCCAGGCTTCTGACGTCCTGAGAGAAATTGGTAGCCAGATAGCTTAAAACCTCATCATCGACAGTGAGCTGGTTGGACAGGGTGCTATTGGATATCTTCATTTTCAGAATATTGATGGATGTTTCATATTCCGGAGCCTCGATATTTACATTTAATCCCTGATTAAAACGGGAAATGATTCTGTCTTCCAGACCTTTGATTTCTCCAGGAGAACGGTCTGAAGTGATACAGATCTGTTTGTGGTTGTTTACGAGCTCATTAAATACCGTAAAGAACAGTTCGTGCGTTTTTGGTTTGTTTGCGAGGAACTGAATGTCATCAACCAACAAAACATCAAGACTGTTGAAGACGCTCTTGAACTCGTCAAAACGATTTTCCTTACTGGCTTTAAATACACCTTCTACAAATTCCGGTCCGCTGGTAAAACCGATCTTTTTGTTTGGAAAGGATTCTTTGACTTTGTTGCCGATTGCGTTTAAAAGATGGGTTTTTCCTAAACCGGAATTGCCGTATATAAATAATGGATTATATATAATACCAGGATTTAATGCGACAGTTGTAGCGGCCAGATGAGCCTGCACATTGGATCTGCCGGTAATAAAGTTTGTAAGAGTCTGGTTCGGATCGATTTCTCTTGAAAGGAAATCGCTGCTGACAACACTCTGTCTGGAAATAACAGGAGCGCTGTCGTTCTGCTGGGTGATGTGGATCTTCATCTTCTTGTCTAGCACCTCTTCCAGACAGCTCTCGATGATTTCCGCATTTTCAGACATGATAGAATAGTTAATGAAAGCAGGAACAACGATCGTTGCTTCATCATTATCAAGAGATACCAGTTTGGATTCAAAATAAGGAAGAACACTCTCCGGTATCTGATTTGAATTAGCTAAATTCTTAATGGTTTTTGACCATATATCGTTTAAATAAAAATCAATCGTTGTCATCTTGTAAAACCTGTAGTGTGTAAGACTATCATAGCACTATTTTTCCACAATTTTTATAGATTTTTTTAGGAAGTTTTCCACAACCCACAAGACAAACCTGTGTTTTCTTGACAAATATAGGCAAATTTTTAAGTTTTCCACATTTTTCCACAAAATAAAAAATGTGGAAAAAATGTTATAAAACATTCCACAACAGCAAAAAATGTGGAAAATAGTGGATAATTTTAGTTTTCCACATCGCTTTGTGTAAAGAAAAACGGTAAAAACGCATCTAATAAAGCGATTTTATAAATATCCACTTTTCCACAATATGTTGATTGTCTAAAAAAGTGGAAGTTAATTGCTGTGGAAAACCATCAAACATTATTTAAACAATAAAAAAACAACGGCATGATAACCGTTGTTTTTGAATATAAATCGTGTCGTTTATTCCTTGTTTTCTGTAATATCTCCACGATCTTTCAGTTCCTGAACGATCTGGGCAAATCTTTCTTCGTTCAAGGTATATTTTTTTGTATATACGAAGTATCCCAGAACAATCAGGATCAGCGGCAAAACAAGCATGGAGTTCTTAAATATCAGCTTGCCGGTCGCATCGATCGATTCTGATGCGACATCGCCGTGCTTGATGCCGGAAAGAACCAGCGTAATGGAAACGATGCCGGTAGCCAAGGCTCCGCCGATCTTGTTGATGAGAGGCTGAATGGAAAAAGTAATCGAATCGTTTCTCTTTCCCAGTTTCCACTGACCGTACTCGATCGTATCGGAGATGAACATCAGCATCAGAAGCTGAATGAATGCCTCTCCGACAAAGATGACGATTGCACCCAAGGCAACCATCAGCAGAGAATGGTCGGCAAAGAAGAAGATGATATAGCCGATGACGACAATAATCGTCGATATTCCGTAGAACTTCTTTCTGTCAAACAGTTTTGAGATCCAAGGGAAAACGATCAATGCGCCAAGCTGGGCAACGCCGCAGGCGGCCGCAAGAATCGCATACTTGTCGATGTCGCAGTAGATGTACTGCATGTAATACAGGGCAAAGTTGGTTGTAGAGACATAACCAACGGTAAACAGAGCCATTGCCAGCGTGACCCACATCAGCTGATCGTTCGCAAACAGAACGTGGAACATGTCTTTCAGCGAGGTCTGTTCCTCCTGCTTGAACTGCTCCTTGTTTTCTTTGACGCCGAGGATCGTAAACAGCTGGAATGCCAGCATCAGTACCGATACGATGACGGCCAGCGAGAAGTAGCCTTTCTCTCCTCCCCCAAGCATTTCTGTAAAGGAAGGATAGCCGACCATTACGATATACATGCCGATATTGGCACAGATCCTGGCAAAAGCACCGAAGTCTTCTCTTTTCTTTTGATCCAGCGTCAGAGAAGGCATCATAGACCAGTAGGCAATGTCATTAATGCCGTAGCTGATATCCCAAAAAATATAGGCGGCACCGAATACCAGCACATACTTCATGCCTGTAAGACCAAAGTCCGCGAACATGATCAGATAAAACACGATCGCCAGGACGCATCCCACCAGCATCGGAGGTTTGTATTTGCCCCAAGGCGACTTGATGTTGTCGATGACAAGGCCGGTGATCGGGTCGTTGAACGCATCGAAGACTCTCAGCACCGTAAGCACCAGAGAAACCATCGCAAACGTCGTAAGCGGAAGCTGCAGGATGTTGGAAAGGAAATAGATCATGGCGTTTGCTTCAAACGCATAAAACATATCTCTGCCAACGGTTCCCAGTCCAAAGAAATACTTGTTTTTCTTGTCTTGATTCATTGCTTCATCTCCTTTATTTCATACATATCTGAACCGTAATCAAGCGGTATTCTTAAACTGTCGTTAAATCCGGAACCCAGGAACAGATTGTTCAGATAGATTCCGCTTCTAAGGGCGGCACCGGATGCCCGGTAGTTCTGTCCTGCCGCATCCATGCCTCTTCGTTTTCCGATCTCGTTCATCAGATGTCCGTTTGCGTCGATCTTGACCGGAAGGATGAAGTTGATCAGATTACCGAACTGACGGATGTTGTGCAGATAAGGACGGGAAACGATCTCGTACATTTCCTCGTCATTCAATCCCAGAGCATACAGCTTGTCATAGATCGGCGCTGCGTGAACGATTCTTCTGAACTTGGAAACGATCGTTTCGTCAGCGGAAACCTCAAACTGTTCATACTGTTCTTCTTCGTTGATGCGATAGAATCTGCCGTATTGGAAAGTCTTGCGGTGTTTCTTGTAATAGGCGATCTGTTTCTTTATTTCCTTCTTCTCGACCGGCGAAAGCAGATTGAGGTCCAGTTCATAGCCCAGACAGCCGTAGGCGGATATTGTGAAGCGGGTTTCCAGCGGCGTCTGACGCAGGGTCTGCAGGTGCGGCGAAGCAGAAACGTGCGCGCCTACCGTAGATAACGGATACAGATAGGAAAGGCCTTTCTGAATGTCGATTCTTTCGATCGGATCGGTATCGTCGGATGCCCAGACCTGCGGAGAGAAGCACAGCATCCCCAGATCGAATCTGTTTCCGCCGGAGCTGCACGATTCAAACAGAACGTGAGGACGAGGCGTAAAGACCCTGTCCAGAACCTCATACAAACCCTTTATGTACTCGTGGCTGTATGCGCCGCTGACGCCATCCATCATCCTGTTCATGTCCCACTTGATGTAATCGACCTTGTTTTTGTCGATCAGATCAGAAACGTTCTGAACGATGTAGTCCCGGACTTCCGGATTGGTCAGGTCCATCAGCAGCTGATGTCTGCCGAACAGCATCTCTCTGTCTTTTTCGGCAATCGCGTATTCCGGGTGTTTCTCGTAAAGCTTCGAATCGACATTGATGCATTCCGGTTCTACCCATATGCCAAACAGCATCCCCAGATCGTGGATCTCTTTTGACAAGGAGCGTATGCCGCCCGGGATCTTCTTGGTGTTGCAGTCGTAGTCGCCAAGGCCCTTGGTGTCGTCGCTCCTGCGGCCGAACCAGCCATCATCCAGCACAAACAGCTCCATTCCAAGAGAAAGACCCTGTTTCGCAAGTTTCACAAGCTTGTTTTTATTGAAGTCCATGCCGAAAGCTTCCCACGAATTGATCAGTACCGGTCTTTCTTTTTCTTTCCAGTCAGAACGGACGATATGTCCGTTGATGAAGTCGTGGAAGTGGTGGGAAAGGTTGTTTAGTCCTTTATCGGAAAAAGTCATAACGGCTTCCGGCGTTTCGAATGAAGCGCCTTTTTTCAGTTCATATACAAACCTTTCCGGAGAAATGCCGCTCTGTATCCGGTGAATTCCGTATTCGTCCTTTGACACGCTTGAATAATGATTGCCGGTATAGACCAGGTTAAAGCCCCAGGCCTTTCCGTAGTTTTCGTTCGTGTCTTTTCTCTTGACGATAAAGCCCGGGTTCTGCTTGGCGGAAGAAAAACCGACTCTTGAACCGATGGAACAGGTTCCCCTTTTGATGTCGCGCAGATTGACATGCGTCTCCTTGTCCCAGGCACCGCAGAAGTCCATCATCTGCAGACCGTCTTCATACAGATCCAGACAGAAGGACATAAGTTTGTGCAGGAGATATTTTCTGCTGCTTTGATTGATCAGGACGGCTCTTCTGGTAATGACATCCTCTTCCGGATAGATGGTGTAGTACAGATCCAGCTGCAGCTTTCTGGCTTCGTCCTTTAAATGAACGATCAAGGTCTTGTCTGCGCCATAGGCATTAGGAAGACCGGGGATCCCGACCTCGCCGTCTTTTATTTCATAGGAATCAAACAGGAATTCCGTGGTATAGGAACCGTCAGCTTCCAGTTCGATGGAGGCCTCCTTAAAGTCGCCTCTGCCGTAGGTGCCGTATTCCTGGGCTACCTGATCCAGAGAATAGGAAGAGTCCTCCTTATACAGGATCGTAGATCCGTAGGCGAGGCAGCGTTTCAGGGCCAGCTCTTCGCCGTCTTGCATCCTGACCTGGCACCCGTAATGGAGATGTTCCAGGTGTTTATACTGATTGACATAGAAAAAATAAGAAGTGTTTCTGGTGCTTAGTAAAAACACGTTATCTTTGATTTCGATTGTGTTCATTGATCTGCCCCCATATCTACTTATTATTTTATCAGTTTAAATAGACAACAGAAACAGAAAAAGGACAGATAGTATAGGATAAGGGTACCGGAAACAAGTATAATAAAGACAGAAGAGCGAAAACATGGAAAAGATGATCTATTTTGATATTGATGATACTTTATACGATCTTGCGGAACCGTTTCGTAAGACGTTTGACGTTTTCTTTAAAAACGGTCCGGTTCTGCCGATGGATGAACTGTTTCTTGCGTTTCGAAAACACGGAGAAGTCTCCTTTACGGCCGTCGAGAACGGACGGATGACGATGGCGGAGATGTACTGCTACAGACTGCAGAAGGCTTTTGGAGAATACGGGATAGAACTTAGCGACGAACAGGCGCTGGCGTTTCAGAAAACCTATCAGAAACATCAGTACCGTATCGTTCTATCGGAAGACATGAAGACCTTCTTTGATGAATTCAGCGCGAAAACGGCATTCGGTGTCCTCTCCAACGGTCCTGCGGAACATCAGTGGGACAAAGTGAAATCCTTGGGACTGCTGCGATGGATCAGAAAAGAAAACATTGTCATTTCCGGAGACGTCGGCGTCGTAAAGCCGGACGAAAGGATCTTTAAGATCGCTGAAGAAAAGGCGCAAGACAAAGAAAAATGGATGATCGGAGACTCGTTCGAAAGCGACATCGTCGGAGCGCACAGGGTCGGATGGCATTCCGTCTGGATCAACAGACGAAGACGCAGCGCAAAAGACGAAAACATCGTTCCGGATTACACGGCATATTCCGAGAAAGAGATGATCGACATACTGAAACAGATCATCGAAAGGAAGTAGAAACATGAAAAAAGTCAGACAGACACAGATCTATGTAGGATTGAACGATTCCGATACCTACCGGCAGAAATTCGAAACCGGGAAATACGTATCGATCTTAAAGAGAGTATGTCAGGGATATCACGTGGCCTTTTCCATGAGCCTGATCAACGGCGGCTACTTTCACGACGATGGAACTTATGTGGAAGAGAACAGCTTGATGCTGACGCTGCTTGACGTGGATGAGCAGACAATAGAAGAGATCGCCAAGGATCTTTGCGCTTTCTTTAATCAGGAAAGCGTCATGGTCAGTACCAGCGAAGCGGAAGTGCACTTTGTGAAGGAAAGCATTGAATGATCCGCATCAGCATCCTTACGCTATGTCCCGAGGAATTCGCTTCCTTTCTGAAGACCCCGCTGATCGAAAGAAGTGTTTCTTCCGGAATCCTGAACACAGAGATCATCGATATCCGGGACTATGCGCCCGGAAGTTTTCGTAAGATCGACGATTCACCATACGGCGGAGGGGCCGGGACCATTCTGAGGGTTCAGCCGGTTGAAGATGCCTTGAATGCGGTCTGTAACGGAAACAGTCACGTCGTCATTACTTCTCCAACAGGAAAACCTTTTAAACAGAAAGACGCCAGACGTCTGTCAAAAATGCCGCACCTTGTTCTGGTATGCGGGCATTACGAAGGGTATGATGCCAGGATCTACGATCTTGGGGACGAAATGCTGTCAATCGGCGATTACATCCTAAGCGGAGGAGAACTTCCTGCCATGGTCATCGCTCAGGCGGTAATGAGACTGGTGGACGGAAGTATGAAGAAGGAAAGCGTCATCGACGAGTCTTTTGAAGAAGAGCTTCTTGAGTATCCGCAATACACCAAGCCCGCCGACTACAACAGGAAGAAGGTGCCTGAGATCCTGCTGTCAGGGAATCACGAAAAGATCAGGAGATGGCGCAAAGAAGAAGCCCTGAAGACGACAGAAAGACTCAGACCGGATCTGTTGAAAAGAAAAGAGATCGAAACAACGCTGAAAAACCATATTGAAGAGAAGGTTCTTCCGGAATATGAAGGCTATGAAGAATCGCACGGCACGAAACACGTTCAGACTGTCATCAGAAACAGCCTGGATCTGAGCAAAGATCTGGATGTAGACATCGACATGGTCTATACGATTGCCGCATATCACGACATCGGCCTTCGCTACGGCAGGGATGATCACGAGATCAGTTCCGGAAGATGGCTGCAGGAAGACAGAAAGTTGAGGAACTGGTTCACGGAAGAAGAGATCCAGATGATGAAAGAAGCCGTCGAGGATCATCGTGCCAGCCGCAAGGAAGAACCCCGCAGCATCTATGGACGCATCGTTGCCGAAGCGGACAGAGACATCATCCCGGACAGGATCATCTCAAGATGCGTACAGTACGAAACGGCTCACAACCCCGAAGAGGGCGTAGAGGAAGTGCTCGATAAAATCGTCTGTCACATCAATGATAAGTACGGAGAAAACGGTTATCTGAAACTGTGGCTTCCGTGCCGGAAAAACCGGGAAGGACTCGATGTCTTGCGAAAGTGGATCGCGGATGGAGAAATCAGAGAAATCTGTAGAAAAGAACTGCTGAAACAAAGAAAAACCGATAGAAAATAAGGTAAAATAGAGCCATATAAGGAGACGACTATGGGAATCGTTGTGTTTGGAGCGGTGTTCGTAGATATTAAGGGCTATCCAATCGATCAGTACATTCCTTCCGGCAGAAACGTCGGAAGAGTGGTGCAGGTCCATGGCGGCGTGAGCAGGAACGTGGTGGAAGACATTGCCAACCTGGAACTAAGGCCGACCTATGTCAGCGTTGTCGACGACACGGGAACGGGCATTGATGTTATCGAAAAACTGAACAGGCACAAAGTCAATACACAATACATTACGAAGACGCCGGACGGTTTAGGAACGTGGCTGGCGATCTTCGACAATAACGGAGATGTTGTGGCATCCATATCGAAAAGACCGGATCTTTCCGCAATCAACGATGTACTGGATCTATATGGCGACAGGATCGTTTCTGAAGCGGACAGCATTGTCGTAGAAATCGACATGGAGACGGGACTGCTGAACAGGATCTTTAAGCTGGCGGAGAAATATCGGAAGCAGATCTTTGCGGTTGTTTCGAACATGTCCATCGCCATGGAAAGAAGAGACCTGCTGTCCAAGGTATCCTGCATCGTCTGTAATCAGCAGGAAGCCGGACTGCTTTTCTCGGAAGAATATGACGAGGTTACGGCAGAAGAAATGGAAAAAATCCTGCCGGAGAAGATCAGGCAGGCGGATATCAAGAAGATGGTTGTGACCTTGGGCGAGAATGGAGCGGTCTATGCCGGACAGAACGGAGAATGCGGATTCTGTGCCGCGCAGAAGACGGACGTGATCGATACGACGGGTGCCGGAGACGCCTTTTTTGCGGGAATCGCCGTTGGACTGACATACGGGAAGGATCTGAAAGAATCCTGCAGCATCGGTACAAGGCTCGCATCTGCGGTTCTGGCAACCAAGGAGAGCGTTTCCCCGCGTTTCCAGCCGGCAGAATTCGGTTTATAAAAGCAGCTACAGCTGCTTCACGTAAGCACCGTCGGTATATACAAACCCAAGTCGTTTCAGATAGTTCAGATGATTCTCGTCCGGACCTCTGTAGACGACTTTTTTAATCCCTTCCTTTTTCAGGTTAGACAGCAGATAGGCACCGATGGAGAAATCGCGGAATTCCGGGATCGAGTAGTCAAGCATCAGCTCAAGCGTATTGCCGTCCAGATTGCCCAAGGTCATGCCGACAGGCTTGCCCTGACACAGAACCACATAGATCCGGTCAACCGTTTTCGTGTCGTAGGAAATGCCCGGGAAGCATTTCAGGATATCGTTGCGGTAATAGTCCAGAAGATGATTCAGAAGCACATCGTTGCCGTCTGTTTTGATGATCTCGTATTCCTTGTCGGTCCTGCTCATTTTCCACAGGAAGTGCAGATTGATCAGTACCAGGCAAAGGTTCATCAGAGCCGTCGGATAAGACCTGATGATAAAGGCGTAGATCGTAAAGATGATGCTTCCGACGGTGTTGATGATTCTGAGCTTGACCACCGAAGTCATAAGCATGGACAGCAGCACCAGCAGTGATCCTAAATACCCGAACGCTTCGATTAAGAATTGTGTATTCATGATTTGTACCTCAGTTTCACATTAAAAGAAACGGCCAAAAAAAGCAATACGGATTCTGTGCTAGAATTGAATCAAATGAAGAAGAAGATTTATGCCGGAACGTATACCGGGAAAGGAAGCGAGGGAATCTATCGCTTCGGTTTCGAAAAAGGGGAACTAAGTGAGCCTGAACTTTTCTGCAGGATCGATAATCCGAAATACCTCTGCTCTTTTGGAAACGACATCGCTGCGGTCTGTGACTTTGATAAAGGCTCGGGAATTGCGCTCATATCTGATGATGGGAGAATCAAAGACGAGCTGGCCTTTGAAGAGGTAACCTCGTGTTATGTTACCTGTCACGAAGGCAGGATTTATACAGCCAATTATCATGCCGGAACATTCAGCGTCATCGAAACAGTCGACGGTCACATGAAACTGACGAAAACCGTAGAGATCAGAAAGAAAGCGGGATGTCATCAGGTGCTGTTCTGGAACGATCGGATACTGGTTCCGTGTCTGTTTCTGGATAGGGTCATGATTTATGACGGAAATCTGAACCATCAAGGCGAGATCGTTTTTCCTGAAGGAAGCGGACCAAGACACGGCGTCTTTTCAAAAGACGGAAGATATCTGTATCTGGCATCCGAACTGTCAAACGAACTGTTTGTGATCGAGACGGATTCCTTTCGGATCAAGGAATGCGTAGGCCTGCTGGAAAACAAAGAGCGCAACACCGAAGGAACGGCCGCGATACGCATGAGCGAAGACGGAAAACGGCTGTATGTTTCTACCAGAGGAAAAGATGTGATCTCGATCCTGTCTGCAGATGGTGATAAAGTCAGACTGATTCAGACGGTTTCCTGCGGCGGCGAGCATCCAAGGGATTTTATCCTGACGGACGATACGCTTCTGTGCGCCAACCGCTTTTCGAATCAGGTCGTATCCTTTAAGCTTGAAAATGACGGGAAAGTCGGGAAAGAAAGCGGCAGGATCGAAATACCGGATGCGGTAAGCCTTCTGATAAAGGAATAAAGCACACAAACATCTATCAGTACGAAAAAGCCTGCAGAACAGGCCTTTTTATTATTCAAAAGAAATTAATATAAAACCTTTTATATCACTATTTTTAGACTGATTCCTAGTCAGGCGTTTTTTTAGAATGAAGTCAGGAAAAAGGTTGCGGAAAGGAGAAACAACATGAAAAAGACAAAAGAAAACGCAAAGAAAACGATACTGACACTGATTGCTGCAATCGTAGCGATGAACATCGGTTTATGCAGGACATATGCCGAGGAAGAGCCGGTTCAGCCGGTTACGGAAGGCATGTCCGTAGAAGAAGCAAACGAGCTTATCGAAGCCTACAACGCCCAGGTCGACGAATACAACGAGAAGCAGATGGAAGCTTACCTGGAAGAAGTGACGGAAACGGAAGCATACAACGCGCAAGAAGACGCCAAGGTAGAAGAAAACGAGAAGCTGTTTGCCGCATACGAGAGCGCACAGGCAAAAATTGAATCGCATGAAGAAAAAGGCATTACCGAGACAAGAACCGACAATCCGGAAGATCTTCCGACCGACTGGGTCGTAACGGTTGAAGCCGATCAGGCAAAGACGATCAAAGTCGAAGAAGCCGAAAACAAATCCGGGAAAACCGTAAAAGTCCTGAACCTGCATATCTTCTATGATGAAGAAGCAAGCGACAGCGGCTATATACCAAACGACATTTCTCAGCTGGAGACGAACGAGGACATTCAGGAGCATATCGCTCTTGCGGAATGGGAAACCATTGAAGTTGATGAGAACGACATCGTTCAAGTAATCTCTGAAGCGGAAGCGATGGGATACAGGAGCGCGGCTTTCTACAAATGGTTTGAAGGCTACACCAACGGTTACTGGATGCCTAGCTACTCGCTGTTTACATCGACGGCCGTACACTCCTACAGCGACTGGTACAAGGGAGCATCTCAGGTCGCGTCCTACGACGAAGGAACGACAGACAGAAGAACTGCAGTCGACATGTTCAGCATCTACGGCTATTCCTTCATCCGTACAGGAAGCGAACCTGTAAAGGTTGAGAAGTATGAAGCGGAATATAAAGAAACGCCGGTCGCACCTCAGATGCTTGAGAAAATGGATCTGCTTGAAGAAAAAGAAGAAGAAAAGACAAGCGTTCCGACAGCGGCACCAAGCGATCCGGATACACCAAAAGAAGAGCCGGTCGCAAAGGAATCAAAGAAGACCGTTGAAATCAAGGAAGAAAAAGTTCCGCAGGCAGAAAACGTAAATGTTGAAATCGACGAGCCTGCAGTCCCTGCAAGCGCACCAGTCGACATCGTAGAACCTGCGATCGCTGAAGCGAAGCCTTACTGGGCACTGATCAATCTGATCATGGCGGTCCTCTCTGTTCTGACTTCTATCGGCATGATCCTGACAATGAAAAAGAACGAAAAAGAAGACGAAGACGAAGAAGACAGAAGAAACACTTCCAAACTCTTCGGACTTGTCCCTGCTATCCTGTCAGTCGTCATCTTCCTGCTGACGGAAGATATGAGAAACAGAATGATCCTGACAGACAGATATACATTATTAATGATCCTGATTGCAGCGATCTGCCTGGTTCTTGCCTATCTGACCAGAAACAGAAAAGACGAAGACGAAAACGAACAATCCGATCTGATCGAAATCCCTGCAACCTAATCCCCTTAACTATCGATCAGATAAAAACTCCCGGAATTCCGGGAGTTTCTTTATATATGGATCATAGTAAGTGATAAGCTACTGTTTGACTTTGTATTCCAGGCACAGCATGGTCACGTCGTCGAACTGTTCCGCGTTTCTGACAAAACCGTTAATGCCTTCGTTGACGTTTCTCAGAATCGTTTCCGGATCGGCTCCCGGATCTTTATTCAAAGCTTCCAGCATTCTGTCGGTACCAAACAGAGCGTTGTTGTTGTCTGTCGCTTCCGGAACGCCGTCGGTATAGACAAAGAGCTTGTCCCCCGGTTCCAGCTGAACCGTGTAGCCTGTATACTCCGTATCGTCCATTACGCCGATAACCAGACCGTGCCTGTCTTTCAGCAGTTCAAAGTTTCCTCCCGCTTTCATGATGGCAGGGTATTCATGTCCGGCGTTGGAAGCGGTCAGCTTTCCGGTAGAGATTTCCAGAATGCCCAGCCATACCGTAACGAACATGTCGTAAGGGTTGTGGGAACAGATCTTTCTGTTGGAGACAGTCAGGATCTCTTCAGGAGAAACGCCCGTACCCGCAACGCCCTGAATAACAATGCTGGAAGCCATCATGAACAAGGCGGCAGGAACGCTTTTCCCCGAGACATCGGCGATAACGATACACAGATGATCGTCGTCGATCAGAAAGAAATCGTAGAAGTCGCCGCCGACTTCTTTTGCCGGATCCATGGACGCAAAGAGATTGAATTCCTTGCGGTCAGGGAACGGAGGAAAAACGTGCGGCAGCATGGCCATCTGGATCTTTGTGGCCGTATACAGCTCAGTCTTTGTAGAAGCCAGATTGATGCTTCGTTCAGAGAAAAGAACGCTGTAGATCAGAACGATCGCAACCAGAACGGAACCGTATTGGGTAGCGTAGCCGTGTGCGCCCTTTGTGAACAGATAATGAACGATCGGTATGAGAATGAAAGAAATCGAAACGATCTTCTGTCTTCTGGAAACGTCGCTTTTCAGCACCAGAAAAGTCGTAGGAGGGGCAACGCAGATCAGGTAAAGATCGACCAGCCAGTAGAGCTTTTCTTTCTGGAAGATGCCGTCTGCATCGACGCTGAAACAGATCGGAACAAACATGTTGACGAGTATCAGAAGTACCGCCGGTATCAGCAGGATCGCCGTGAGGCGATCGAAAACGGCAGTGGCCTTTCCTTTGAATCCCAGAACCGTACGCACATAGCGGTAGAAACAGTAAACAAGCGCAAAGTCGATGATCTTGGTCACCCCGTTCATGAACAGACACCAGGTGCGGTACTGAACCATGCCCAGAACATAGCATTCCCATTCATTGACAAAAAAGGAGTAGCAGGTCAGCACGATCAGCATGATAAAATAGCTGTTCGAGTCGTCGATTTCGCCTTTGCGTCCGCCGGTGCATCCGAAGAACAGCATCGCACAGATAAAAGAACCCATGACATCTATTCCGGCGTTGTACATAACGTTCGGCGTGATGCCGGGCTTACTAAACAGTTTGATTCCGAAAACAAAGCAGGAAAAAGCCGTTACTGTCAGTATCAGCAGTCCTATAGCAAGAAACCATCTTTTACCGCTTGGTTTTTTTATATTTAATTCCATATGACTCTTTATACCATTTTATCACTAAATGTTTTGATTTAAGAACACTCGTTGAGCATCCTGTTCAAGTTGTTGTAGAAGGCGGCGATATGAACGCCATCCACCAATGCGTGATGTACCAGCACGGACACCGGCATCATATACCGCCCTTCAACGTTTCTTTCGTACTTGCCCCAGGTGATCCTGGGGTTGGATTCATCTTTGCCGGCAACCGGCTGAATCAGCGACGTATAGTGCAGCCAGGGAAGGGTAGAGATAAAATACATGCTTTCGACATCCTCGTCTTCGGTGATTCCGTTGTTTTTGCATTCGATCCGCTTCTCTTCCGCCTGTTTCAGATATTCTTCAAATTCCGTGTGATGATGCAGCGTGCAGTAGCAGTACGTCCCGTCCTCCAGCAGTTCGGTATGGGAAGTCGGGCATTCGTCATATTCGACGATCCCGCCGTCATGGATGCGCTGACGGAATTGAGGAACCTCATCGGCCGCCAGTGCCGCCAGATGCATGAAGCTCAGATAAAAGGAATGCCCCTGTTTTCTGCAGCGATCCAGAAGTCCTGTCACATCTACATCGACCGTCAGACCGGCGTAAGGATAAGGCAGGGAACGGAAGTAACTGAAATGTTCCTTACGGACATAAGTATCCATGTCGATGGTTTTATAAGCCATGATCCATCCCTCCGTTATATCTCAATATGAGTATATCAAATGTGCGAGAAAAAGTTTGACAAGGACAAGTGTTCGTGTTATTGTATTAGTGTATTAATACAACGAAAGAGAGGTAACTATGGGTTGGAAGTTTTCTGAAGATACGCCGATTTATCTTCAGCTCATCGAAGCGCTAAAGACCGATATCGTTTCCGGAAAATACAGATCCGGAGACAGGCTTCCGGCTGTCAGGGATCTGGCTTTTGAAGCGGGCGTGAATCCGAACACGGTGCAAAGAGCCTATGCGGAGCTGGAAAGACAGGGTCTGGTTCAAAGCGAAAGAACCAGCGGACGTTTTGTGAGCATTGACGATAAGAAGATAGAAGAATTAAGGAAAGATCTTAGTGATACCTATATCAGAGATCTGTTTAAAAAGCTGAACGATCTGGGAATGGACGACAAGACGATCAGAGACGTTCTCAGTAAATGGAGGGATGAATGATGGAAACGCTGGTATGTAATGAATTAAGCAAGACATACGGTTCGGTAAGAGCTCTGGATCATGTTGATCTGAAACTGGAAGAAGGGAAAATCGTAGGCCTTCTGGGACCTAACGGTTCAGGCAAGACAACCCTGATCAAGCTGGCTTCAAGACTGCTGGTACCGACCGAGGGTGAAGTGAGGATCTGTGGAGAGCTTCCTTCGCCTGCGACCAAGGCCATTGTGTCGTATCTGCCGGACAGAAACTATCTGCCTGACTGGATGAAGATAAAGGACCTACTGGAGATGTATCAGGATTTTTACGGGGACTTCGATGTCCAGAGAGCGCAGGAGATGCTTGGATCGCTGAACATCGACTACGATACGCCTTTAAAGAACATGTCCAAGGGTACAAAAGAAAAGGTACAGCTGATCCTGACGATGTCCAGGCATGCGAAACTGTATCTACTGGATGAACCGATCGCGGGCGTCGATCCGGCTGCCAGAGACTATATTTTAAAGACGATCATTTCGAATTATGACGAGACGGCTACGGTGCTGATCTCGACCCATCTGATTGCGGATGTGGAAAACGTACTGGACGAAGCGGTCTTCCTCAAGGAAGGCAAAGTAGTCCTGCATCAGAGCGTCGATGAATTGCGTGATACGACCGGCAAGAGCGTCGACGAGTATTTCCGGGAGGTGTTCAAATGTTAGGTAAACTGATTAAATACGATTTCAAGGCGATGTTCAGAAGTCTATACCCGATCTATGTTGCCTTGATTGCATTAACGACGGTATTCTCCCTGATGGTCAAGTTCAACTTCGATCAGGGACTGCTGTTTACGATCTTTGCGTTCCTGTTTGTTGCGGCTTTGAACGGCTCGATCATCGCCTGCGTGTTCTTCGTAGTTACGAGATTCTCTCACGGTCTGCTGAAGAACGAAGGTTATCTGTCCTTTGCCTTGCCTGTCAGCACGGCAACGCATATTCTGGCAAAGGTGATCAACGCGATCATCTGGGCCTTTATCGAAGGACTGATGCTTTGCGTATGCATGGTGATCATGGGAACGGTGATGGGAAGCATCAAAGAGGTGGCTTTCTTCTTCCAGGAAGTGTTCAGGGCTTTCGATCTGATTGAAAGAGACGTTCTGGTGGCTGTTCTGCAGGTCATCGTGTTCCTGATACTGGAAATGATCGCTTCGGTCTGCCTGATCTATGCGGCTATGGCGGTAGGTCATCTCTTCAGCAAGAACCAGAAGATGATCGCAGTCGCTTTCCTGATTGTGGTCTTTGTGCTCCGTTCTTTCCTGTGGGTTTCGCTGGTTGATCTGACAGAAGTCGTTGCGGGTCCGACTCACATGTTTGTCGATGATCTTATGCTGATCATTCCGCCGATCGTTTTAACGGGACTGTATGCGACATTGACCTGGTTTATTCTTGACAGAAGACTGAATCTTGAATGAACAAGAAACTGCTGCGGATCTTTCTCTTCCTGCTGCTGATCCTGGCTGTTGTTCTGGTGACGCTGTTTGGACAGGGATATTTCCGTTATGAAAGAGAGACTTCAGCCGTACCTTTAAGCAAGGCGGTTGAAGGCTATACCGAAAAAGAGGACTATGTGCCTTTTGATCAAATCGATGAAGATTTCGTTCAGGCGGTGATCTCGGTAGAGGACAAGCGTTTCTTCGAGAGAAGAGGTTACGATCTGATCGCACTGTGCAGAGCTCTTTATCACAACTTCCTAGCGAAGGATTTTATCGAGGGAGGATCAACGATCAGCGAGCAGATCGCCAAGAACCTATATCTGGGAGGCTTCATCAACGGTCTGGAAGAAAAGACCGCAGGGATATTCCTGATGATGGCGCTGGAACGGAAATATTCGAAGGAAGAGCTGTTTGCCCTGTATGCGAACATGAACTACTACGGAGACGGATACTGGGGAATCGGCGAGGCGGCAAAAGGGTATTACGGCTGCGGTGCGGACGATCTGAGTCCGGGACAGGCGGCGATCCTGGCGGGCATACCGAACGCTCCGGCGATCTATCAGCTCTCTGACGGTTACGAACAGGCAAAAGAAAGGCAGGCATGGGTCCTGCAGACGATGGTCAATAACGGCTACATGACAGAAGCGGAGGCGGAAGAAGCCTTAAGCGAGGATGTCCGTCCGATTATAAGAAAACAGCCATGATACACGGCTGTTTTTATTTATCCTGGTGTTCTTTCTTCCAGCCCTTGATCTGTTTCAGTCTCTCGGCTATCCTGGTTTCTACTCCATGATTGCCAGGGGAATAATACTCCCGGTCTTTCAAGGAATCTGGAAGACACTGCATGTTTGTAAGTTTTTCTTCCGTGTCGTGGGCATACTGGTAACCCTTGCCATATTCGAGATCTTTCATCAGTTTTGTTGGAGCGTTTCTGATCACCAGCGGAACCGGTTCATTCAGCATACCGATCGCATCTGCCTTGGCTTTTTCATAGGCCATGTAGGTTGCGTTGGATTTTGGAGCCATGGACATGTATATGACGGCTTCTGCGAGATTGACGGTACATTCCGGCATCCCGATATAATGGCAGGCATCATAGGCGGCAACCGCAAGTCTTAAGGCCTGCGGATCAGCTAGACCGATATCTTCCGAAGCAAAACGGATGACTCTTCTAGCGACATACAGAGGATCTTCTCCAGCTTCCAGCATTCTTGCGAGCCAGTATACGGCCGCATCCGGATCGGAGTTGCGCATGGATTTATGCAGGGCGGAAATGATGTTGTAGTGTTCTTCGCCCTTCTTGTCATAGAGGAAAGACTTCTTGGAAGCGATGTCTTCGATGATCCGCTTTCCTACGGTAATGCCTTCTTTGTCGACATCGCCGTTGAGTACTGCCATCTCCAAAGTAGACAGGGCCATTCTGGCATCGCCGTTACAGAAACCGGCTATGAAATAAAGGTCCTCGTCAGCGATCGTGATCTTCTGTCCCTGAAAAGCTCTCGGATCTTCGATGGCTCTTTTTAAAAGAGAAACGATCTGCTGTTCGTTCAGCTGTTTCAGGACGAAAACCTTGCATCTTGACAGAAGAGCTCCGTTGACTTCAAAAGAAGGGTTCTCGGTCGTGGCTCCGATCAGAACGATGCTGCCCTTTTCTACAAACGGAAGAAAGGCATCCTGCTGGGCCTTGTTGAAACGGTGGATCTCGTCTACGAAGACGATCGTCCTGTTGCCGTAGGCTGTGGCGTCTTCTGCCCTCTTCATGACTTCCTTGATTTCCTTTATCCCGCTGGTAACGGCAGAGAAGTTGATAAAAGAAGCCTTGGTACAGTTGGCGATCACGTAAGCCAGGGTTGTTTTTCCAACGCCCGGAGGACCCCAAAAAATCATCGATGGAACGCGGTCGTTCTCGATCATCTTGCGCAGAACCTTTCCTTCACCGATCAGGTGTTCCTGACCGATGATGTCGTCCAGCGTTTCCGGTCTAAGACGGGCAGCCAGAGGCTCGTTCATTTCGTTTCTTAACAGAGACTGTTGAAGCATCGTTCTCCTATTTCTTCAGTTCCTTCCAGTTCAGCTTGTTCAGGATGTCCTGGTCAGGTGCGTTCCCCGATACTCCGTATACGTCACCATACTGGTTCTGGTATACGTGATCTGCGGATACGCTCACATCCACGTTCTGTCCGTAACTGTTCTGGTATACATCAACGCCTCTAATGGCTTCCGATCTGGCCTGGGAGATCCTGGAATCGGATGCCATCTTTTTGTTCCAGGAATCCATGATCATGTCCGACATGGCGGCCGAGTTCTGAGCCAGAGTCTGGGTCAGTTTCTGCTGATTGTACATCAGGCTCTGCATGTTGGCCTGGGCGATACCCTGGAAACGCAGCGTTTCCTGCAGGCGCATCTGTATCCTTTGGGCATTGAGTTCAAAGAAACGCTGACGAAGATTCTGATCCATGTGGAAGGTTTCCACAAACTCATAGAATGCGGCAAAGGCCTCCTGTTCGTATTCCTTCGGGCTGACCATCAGGAACTTGTTCTTGGCGCCCCAGTCGATGCCGTCGCACGGCGTGCCGTGGCCGAACTGTTTTGAACTGTTTTCAGCCTGCTTGTTCTTGACGGCCGCACCAAGAAGACCTGCCAGCGGATTAATTGCGCTCAGTATGGAGGCGGGAGCGTAGTATTCGATACCGTTGTAGTCCATGCCTGCGACAACGGTGCACTGGGCTCCGCTTGCGGCAGTTCCGGCATATCTTCTCATGAAAGAACGTACCAGACTGTTGTTGGCTCTGGTTTCCGTGCCCAAAGACGCATCTCTCTGGAAGGCGGCCTCATACTCGGCCATGAAATTCTGATACGCCTGCTGCGGATTTGCACCGCAGAGACTTGGAAGATCGGCCTCTCCGACAACCGTCAGCTTCATCTGCGAAAGAGCCTCTGCGAACTGCTGCATGTAGTCTTCCGGTTCGATGAAATCGCGGATGGAATTCCATTTGACGTCAGCCATGGATTTCAGCGTCATGGTCATTATCTTGTTTTTGTAGGTCGTAAACTTCTCGTCGCTCAAGCCGAAGATCATGATCTTCTTGTCGCTGTTGATGGCGTGTGCCGTGACGAAGAAAGGAACGGATTCGTGCTGGAATCCGTCGACCAGCGATCCGCCGATCATGTAGTCGTTAGGTATTGCGGCATGTGCCAGAACATTGCCGTTGTGGTCTTTGAATTGTTTGATCTCGCTCATTCTGTTCTCCTTTAAGCCAGTCCGTTGGACTTGATAACGACCTTGATGCTGACGTCGTGGTCAGGCATTTCAAATTCATAGTATCCTTCTCTGATCGGTTCCAGATTTACGCCGTCTACGATCAGATACAGATCGGCATCGGAAACGATGACCGTCTCAACCGTAACGGTCTCTCCGGTCTTTGCGCGTTTCGGACAGCTTACCAGATCCTCGTCTCCGGTCTCAACGATGATCTTGTGACCGCCAAAGCAGCCGGAGATCAAAAGCGACAGGATCGCGATTGCAGCAAGTTTTTTCTTCATAGGTTACTCCTTTATTTGTAGTGTTCCAGCTCCTTCCGACCCATGTCGATCAGAGAGGAAGCATCATAAGGTTTAAAGCATCCAAGGTAATAATCATCGCCTTTTCGGCTTGGATCGTAGGCATAGACGAATATGCCGTCTTCTTTTTCATTATATTCCAGAACGGAATCTCCAATATAGTACAGAGGCATGGAACTGTCGGAATCAAGATGTACGATCTCCATACAATCGTCGTTGTATAGATACAGGCGGTCCTGTGTGAACGTAAAACGGAACGGGATCACAGAAGTATAGGCGGTGTTGTCAAAGGACAGCTTCACGCTGCGGACAAGCGCATCGTTCTCGTAGATCCTCAGTACATGGTCGTCGCAGACGCAGTAGAGACGATTGCCGCAGGAAGCGATTGCAACGGCATCGAAGCTTTCGAAACCGATCTGATAAAGCAGATTTCCTTTGAGGTCGCAGACATTCAGACAGCCCTGTCCGATATAAACGACAGAATCGTCGATACATGCATACATCTTCCTGGAAGCGGGTTCCATCAGCGAAGTCGTCTCCCCGGTTTCAAGGTCAAACAGAGCGGCATATGTTCCGTTATCCCGATCGTAGAAGCTCAGCAGCGTTTTCCCGTCATCCGAAACCAGAATCGTTGAAGCTTCACCGTTCACAAGCAGATCCGCTCCTTCGGTTTTCAGATTTATCTTTGATATCTCTAAGGTCTGCAGATCAAACACGACGATCGTTTCGCTGTTGAATGCATCATGCAGATAAAGTCGATGATTCACAAGACAGATCGAAGAAAGGCCTTCGTAACCTGACGCAAGATACATGGATTCAGCCATGTTCAAAGGATAAGACAAGAAACCGCTTTGGATATAGAGATCCTCAGTCGGAAGGCACTTTTCATCTATCATCTCACCGTTTTCAGTAGAGAAGGTCAAAACAGACAGACCGGCGGTCTTTGCGTCGATCTTCAGCACATAGATGCGATGATCCAGAATTTCCAGAGGAAGATAGGCATGACCCGGCTCCAGCTCAATCCGTTTTGCCTGTTCGTTGCCGGAGAACGGATACAGAAGCAGTTCATCTTCTGTTTTCATCAGGATATATTCATCGCCGGAAACGAAACTTTCCGGCGCATAATAGAAACCTTCGGCAGAAAGTGTCTGCAGATGTCTGTCGTAGGAACTCTCGTAGATACGCAGATTCTCGTCCTTTAACAGAACATAGGAAGTGCTTGACAGCAGCACGGATCCTGTCGCCTTTATGGATTCGCTGTTCTCCGGGAAGCAGCGGGAGAAAGAAGCGTGTCCGTCGCTCAGCCAGACCATTCCTCTATATCCTCCGTTTAACGCAAGATAAAGAAAATCGTCATTGTGATACAGCACCTCGCAGACACCGTCTTGCAAAGAGTAGTCATAAAGCAGACTTCCCTGATTGTCATAAGTCCTTATCCTGTTGCCGAACACCAGAGTAAAAACGCCCTCTCCATCCAGCACGAATCCTTTTTCAGAAATGCTGTCCTGGGAGAATTCTATCCGGACTAGCAGGTTCCACGGATCGTAAACCGACAGAACATAATGCCCCTCGTATCTGCTGAAAGAATCGGTATCGTTTGAAGAAACGGAAGCGTTGTTGTCGGCCAGAACATAAAGTCTTCCGTCTTCCAGGAAACCATAGGATATGATTTCAAACTGAGGTTCGGATACCTGTTTAAATTCGGAAGTTTCAAAATCGAAAACGCCGACACTGTATTCCGTGTTGATGTCTCTTAGCTTAACCGCAACATACTTGTCGTCCATCGACCAGCAGAAGTCTCTCATGTAGGCATCCGTTTCATCCGGCATAGGCATGCTCAGGAACGGAACCCCTTCGTCATCGGTGACCTGTACCGCAAAGGAATCCGTAGTAGCGACATAGTCCCCGGAATGGCTCATGTGGCTGACGCCGATCTGCTGATACTTCATGCCGATATCCCAGAGGATTTCTCCTGACAGATAATCCACACAGTACAATGTGCCGTCCACGTACGCAATCAGTTGCCCCGGCTTCCCTTCTTCAAAGGAATAGATGTTCTTTCCAAGAGAGAAGGAAGCTTTTTCCTCGTGAGAAGGCATGTGGATGGCATGAAAAAGAGAATCGGAATCCTTGTAGATAATATGTTTTCCGTCCTTGCTGATGATGAAGTCCTGAATGTCTGCCGATACGTCAATCATCCAGGATTCTGTATACTGATATGGCGTCCGGTAGGCGTTCACAGCCTTGCTTAGGGCGTAGACTGCATCATCGGTCTGCGGCCTGTCCCCCTCCAGAGCTTGTAAGGCGCTGTTCAGGGCACTGTAACGGTCCGCTTCATCAAGCTGATTTAGAGCCTTTCTGGAAAGAAGACGGGATTCGTTGATCAAAGACTGGCGGTAGTTGCGAGTGATGACCGCGTTGGAATAAAGCAGATAAGAAATGATGATTGCTGCCGCGGCAAATGCCGAGGAAAGAATGGCAGTCAGTCTCTTTCTGCGGTATTTCTCCTGACGCATGACCAGTTCGTCGTAGCTGCAGCCGATCATCGCCGAGGCAAGTCTTGGGAGTTCTATCCTGTCTGCGTCCTTGAAGTTTCCCCGATAGTCGCAAGCCAGAGGTTCGCTGTCAACAGTAACGGTCTTTTTCTTTCCGGATTTGCCCGTTACGGTCTTCTTGTAATGGCACAGAGTCTCGGGGAATATCTCCGGAGGCTCTCCCTGAGAAAGCACGCACAGAACATGATCGCGGTCGTGGTTCTTTAAGAAGTTTTCTATTTCCAGCAGACACCACTTCGATTCGTTGTAGTAAGGGGAACATATGACGATCAGATAATCCGAATTATCCAGTGCTTGATTGATCCTGGCGGCAAGATCAGGAGTGATTTCCAGTTCTTCCTGGTCGCGGAACAAAGGATCGAACCTGCTGTAGCCGCACTCTTGCGCGATCTGTGAAGGGATCTTAAAACGTTCCAGTTTCTGCTGGATGTGTTTCGCTACCTCAATATCCCTAGGATTATGACGGTAGGAGATAAATGCGCTGTAATGTCTGTCCTGATTCATTTTTTCTTCAGTTCTGTCCAGTTCAGCTTGTTCAGGATGTCCTGATCAGGCGCATTGCCCGATACCCCGTATACATCCCCATACTGGTTCTGGTATACATGATCCGCAGATACGGATACATCCACGTTCTGTCCATAGCTGTTCTGATATACGTCGACGCCTCTTATGGCTTCCGATCTGGCCTGGGAGATCCTGGAATCGGATGCCATCTTTTTGTTCCAGGAATCCATCAGCCCGTCAGATGCGTGTCTGGCGTTATCCGCAATCATCTGAGAAGTTTTTCTCTGCATCTGCTGCAGCTGCATCTGTTTCTGCATCGCCAGGTTCTGATTCTGCGCGGCGATCTGTCTGGACTGTGTGATCTTCTGATTGACGGCGTTTCCTTCCGCCTGTAAGAGAGAAGGATCGGTCTCGATGCTTCTGACAAAATTCAGGAACAAGGGAGTAGCTTCCGCTTCGTTTTCTTTCAGACAGACGCAGTAGTAGCGAAGGTAGGAACCGAAGGTTACCTGATCGGCTTTTCTATGACCGAAACCGGCAGGTTCTTCTTTCAAAGGCTCTTCCTTGACCTGTGAAACCGGTTCAGGAGTCGGCTCCTTCTTCTTGCGCATCGCCTTGCCGATAAGACCCCCGTGCATCAGATCATCCATGGAGAGCTTTTCTTTTCCTTTGATCACATCGGAAAAAGCGTTGCCGATCCGGGAGAGATCAGCCCCTGTTGTTTTGTTGATCAAAGAACCGAGCTTTTCTTTCGTGGCAATCAGACACTTGTTGTCGAAACTCAGGCCGCCATACAGTCCGCCATAGGAGATCTCGGCGCCCAGATAATCCATACCCGCCAGCACGACGGCATCTTTTCCGTTTGCCAGCTTGCCTTCCATGCGGTACAGGACAGATTCACACAGATGATCTTTGATCTCGCAAGGCAGTTCCATCAGAACCGAGAATCTTTCTACTTCGTTCTGAAGCAAAGACAATGCGGAATCAGGATTCGTGCCCATCAGACTTGGAAGCTCTGTCTTGGCTACTGCCTCCAGCGGATAGCCGAACATTTCTTCGGCCTGTTGCTTCAGGTAAGCTTCGGGTTCAATGTATGATTGATAGCTGTTTTTCACCATCATCGGAACGAACGCCAGCAGGCCCTTGACCACCATGTTTCTGATGTCATGATAGATCTGTTTTGAATCGGCGATCAGGATGATTCCGTCTCTTCCGGATGCCTTGATGTGTGCGGTAAACGGTACCGTTTCCGACTGCCAGTTCTGATCCAGAACAGCCTGTATTTCAAAGTCGTCAGGAACGACGGCCGTAGCGATCGCTGTACCGTTGGATGTCTGGAATATTTTCCTGCCTGTATCCATAGAACCTCCTTTATTTCATGACAAAACATTAATGACTGATTTCATTTTAAGTATAACAAATCAAAATGGCGCACATCCGAGTGATATTAAAAAACGGATCATAAAAGCCCTGTATGCAGGGCTTTTTCTGATGATGAAAACTTCTTATTTCAGTTTTCTGGCAACGTCCGCCGTACGGCGTGCCAGTTCTCTGATGGAGATCTTCTTCAGACCTCTGACGTAGGTATCGAGCTCGTCGCCGATCGGTTTCTTCCAGTATTCCGGAATGCTGTCCGGACCGTTGATGATTCCCAGAACCGTCATGATCTGTGCGGCGTTGCAGTCGACGTCCTGTCCGCAGCCTCCGCAGGCAGCCAGCGTTCTGTTGAAATCGCCGTTGCCGTACCAGAGCGCAATGATCTGCGCGCAGGCGTTCGGATAGACGTGGATCCAGTTGTATCTCTGGTATTTTTCTTCGCAAGGCATCCAGGCACTGTAGTAGTCGTCGTGGGTCTGACACTGTTCATAGGCAAAGCGGATGACGCTGCCGTATTCGCTGTCCGCAGGAATCAGATCGATGCAGTTTCTGATGATCTTGCGGATGTCTTTTTCGACAAAGGCATAGGATGCCATCATCGCATTGAAAACTTCACCGAGAATACCGTTGCGGGCGTGGGAGATGGAAGCATCCATGAAGGCCGCTTCTGCCGCCTTTTCGATGTTTCCCGGATAAAGCTGTCCCAGGACGACGCCTCTCATCTGAGCACCGATCCATTCATTGAACGGATTGTGGAAACGTCCCGACTCCGGCGGCACGATACCGACCTTGAGATTCTTTAAGGCAAAGTCTTCTGCCGACCAGCCCATCGGGATCCGGACGATCCATTCATCGGAAATGTCTTTGGCCGTCGTGTTCTTTCCGTGTTTCTCGTACGCCAGCAGCAAGGCCAGTTCATAGGTGATGTCGTCGTTGTAGGTGTTCGGCTTTCTGATATAGCGATCCACCTCTCCGTATTTCTTTTTGATGTTGGCACCGGTATAGCCTTCGATGCAGGTTCCGTATGCGCCGCCGATGATCTGCGCCAGCCAGCCGGCATAGGTCTTTTCCAGATACTCCTCGTCGATCTCGAATTTATGATCTTGCGGATAGTCTACAGCCTGTTTCAGTTCGGCAAAGCTTTCGTAGAATTTCTGTTTCCAGTAAGGATGAGCTTCGTCCTTCTCGGCGTTGTATACCGCTTCAAAGACGGCGTAGGCAAGTTCATGAAGCCGGACAATGTCGCCCCGTTCATAAGCTTCATAGCCTTCCTTGATCAGCTGTGTCCCGCCTTCGACCTTGTATCCCCTGTTCTCGATCGCCTGTATGGAAGCAAGACAGATCGATTCAGGTGCTCTGGATCCCGGTACCTGAGAGTGCCAGTACATCTTGATCATTTCGTCCTGAGAGGTTTCAATTCCCGAGGAAGATTCCTCCCAGATCGTTTCGTTGTCGTCTTCTTCGTAGCACGGAACGACCTGCAGAATGTTGTTCCTTTCGATTTCCCAAGCTTTCATTATTGGATGCTCCTTTATCTATTATTAATTTTACACAAAGAAATTGTATCTGCATATGGTTGTGATAAAATGGTATTAGGTTTATTGACCTATTCATCAATAAAACAAGGAGGAAACGATGAAGAAATTTTTAACGATTTTACTTTCGCTGCTTCTGGTCATGTCATTAGCCGGCTGCGGCAAAAAGTCCGGTGGAGAAGATACTCCTGCCGATGATCGCATCCGTTTGGTTTATATCATCAACGGTACGCTGGGCGACAAGTCGTTCTTCGATTCCGGTAAAGAAGGTCTGGACTGGATCAACAGAGATTTCGGTGACACGGTTTATACCGAATATCGTGAATTGACTTATGACAACTCTACCTGGGAACAGAAGACTGCCGATATCGTAGCCGAGGGCTGGGATATCGTCGTTGCCGGCACCTATGATATGAAAGACTACATCGGTGCGCTCGCTCTGGAATATCCTGATACGAAATTCTGGTTCTTCGATGAAGAATGGAACTTCGACGATCCGGATGGCTGGCAGTACTACAATACGCCGAACCTCTATGCGATGCTGTTCGCTCAGAACGAAGGCTCATTCGTTGCCGGTGCTATGGCTGCAATGATGTCTCTGGAAGGAAAGGTCGCATTCATGGGTGGTATGGACAACACTGTTCTTGATGACTTCTATGTAGGTTTCGCAAACGGTGCCAAGTACATCAATCCGAACGCTTCCATCAACTGCTCTTGGATGAACTCGTTCAACGACGTTACTGCAGGTAAAGATACCGCTACCGGTCTTTATGAAGCAGGTTACGATGTCGTATTCGCATGCGGTGGTCAGGCCGGTCTGGGCGGATTCGATGCTGTTATCGAACAGCCTGAAGGCAAGTGGATCGTCGGCGTCGATGGCGACCAGGGTTCATACTTCGCTTCATTAGGAACGACCGAAGGCACCAACAAGGCTGCCAGAACGATCACTTCCATGCAGAAGAACGTCAACAACGGTTTCTATCAGGCTATGGAAAGACATCTGAACGGAAATCTGCCTTACGGCTCAAATGAAAAGCTGGGTCTTAAGGGCGAATACGTCAGTGTTTCTGTCAATGAAATCACAAAGGCTCTCTTCACGCCGGAACAGCTGGCTCAGGTCGAGAAGATCACTGCCGACATCATCAGCGGCGCTATCGATCCGGGAACGGCATTCGGTCAGCCTGAAGGATGGTTCTACGGTACATTCGTACCTTCTATGCAGTAATCTGCTGTTTCAATCTAATCAATACGATTTAGATCACTAAGATCTATAAGCCTCTGATATCGTTGAGGTATCAGAGGCTTGTTTTTTAAGGAGATTCAATGGATAACTATCTGGTAATGGAAAACATCACGAAAGTTTACGACAACGGAATCATGGCGAATGATCACGTAAACTTTTCGGCTAGACAGGGAGAGATCCACGCGATCTGCGGAGAAAACGGGGCAGGAAAATCGACTCTGATGAAGATGCTGTTCGGCATTGAACAGCCCGACCACGGTCAGATCATCATCAAAGGGAAACCGGTTCACCTGACTTCCCCTACCAAGGCCATCGAAGAAGGCATCGGCATGGTGCATCAGCACTTCATGCTGGTCCCGTCGTTCACCGTTGCCGAGAACGTCATACTGGGCATCGAGCCGGTCAAAGGCATGCGTTTCGACATGAACAAGGCGATCGAGATGACGGAAGAGGTTTGTAAGAAATACGGCTTCGACATCAACCCGCGGGCGCGTGTGCAGGATATTACGGTCGGTGTAAAACAGAAGGTAGAGATCGTCAAGGCTCTGGTCAAGGGCTGCGAGATCCTGATCCTGGATGAACCGACAGCCGTTCTGACACCGCAGGAGACGGCAGAACTTTTCGTTCAGCTGAAACTCCTGAGAGAGACGGGACATACGATCATCTTCATCTCTCACAAACTGAATGAAGTCAAGGAACTGTGCGACCGGGTTACGGTCATCCGCAAAGGCCGTACGGTTGGCGTATATAACGTTGCCGATGTAACGGAAGCGGATATCTCCAGAGCAATGGTCGGTGTCGATGTCGTTCTGGAAATTCCGAAAGAGGAGGCAAAGCCGAAAGAAAACGTCCTGGTGGTTAAGGATCTCGGCGTCTACAACGACGCGGGAAAGAAGGTCGTCAAGAACATTTCGTTCTCGGTTCGGGAAGGAGAGATCGTCGGTATCGCCGGCGTTGAAGGCAACGGCCAGAGAGAACTGATCGACTCGATTACCGGACTGCATGTCTACTCGGAAGGATCGATCAAGCTTCTGGGAGAAGAAGTCGGCGGCAAGAACATCAAGGAACTGCGTCAGCTCGGAATGGTTCACGTTCCTGAAGACCGCATGACCTTGGGTATTGCCGGTACGATGTCGATCAAGGACAACATGATCGCCGATAAGCTCGATGACGAGCGCTACACCGGTAAGGTTCTGAACAAGCCGAAGAATATCAAGGAAGATACGGACAAGTGGATCAAGGACTATCTCGTTCTATGCAAGAACGGTGATCAGCAGATCAACAATCTTTCCGGAGGCAACATTCAGAAAGTCGTCGTCGCAAGAGAATTTACTTCCTACAATCGTCTTCTGATCTGTGACCAGCCGACGCGCGGCATCGATGTCGGCGCTTCCCAGTTTATCAGAGAACGTCTGGTTCAGATGCGGGATGAAGGAAAAGCCGTACTGCTGATTTCGGCCGACCTTGGCGAGATTCTCAATCTGTCGGATACCCTGCTTGTCATGTACGGCGGCGAGATCGTCGCCTGCTTCAAGGATGTCAAGGCAGTTACGGAGGAAGATCTCGGCTACTATATGCTGGGAGTCAAGAAGATGACGGAAGAAGAGATCGGAGGTGCGCTGCATGCTTAAGGAAAAACTTGCTGCCCTCAATCTGATGAATATGAATGCGCAGCAGAAACACTCGCTGCTTCGTATGGCCGTTTCGATCGCGATCGGTCTGGGACTGGCGACAGCACTGATTCTTTTAACCAGCGATAAGCCGATGGAATCGCTGCGTTACTACTTTACCGCTCCGCTGCAGAATGCCAGCTATTTCAGCTACTGGGTACAGAAGACTATACCGCTGATCTTTACCGGAACAGCCGTATGTATCATGTTCTCGGCAAACCAGTTCAATCTGGGCCTGGAAGGTTCGTTCCTGTTCGGCGGTCTGGTTGCAGCCGTGATCAACATCTATGTGACCCCGTTCAATCCTGCACTGGGCATTCCTCTTTCACTGATAGCGGGTGCTCTGGTCGGATCGCTGATCACTTTTATACCGGCACTGCTGGATAGACTGTTCAACGCATCGATCATGGTCACGTCGCTGATGATGAACTACATCTGTCTGTGGTTCTCGACCTATCTGCTGTTCTCGCATCTGAAGGATCCGAGAAGTTCGAAGAACTCCTACAACTGGGCAGAGAAAGATCCGATCATGGTTCTGAAGTTCGGCAAGGGCAATCAGCAGCTGACGATTTACTTCTCCATTCTGATTGCGCTGCTTGTCGTCGTTCTGGCCTGGTTCTTCCTGTACCGTACAAAGACGGGCTATAAGCTGCGTACGGTCGGTGTCAATCACAACTTCGCAAGATATGTCGGCATCAATGCGGTATCCATCGCGATCGTCGTTCAGCTGATCGGAGGTGCGATCGGCGGTATCGGCGGAGCCTGCGAGATTATGTCCAACTACATCAACTATTCCTGGGTCGATCTGACCGGCTTCGGCTGGGACGGCGTTACGATTGCCATCTTTGCGAAAAACAATCCAAAGAACGTTCCGCTGGCGGCGATCTTTATCGCCTTCCTAAGAACAGGAGCCATGGTCATGTCCTACAAGACCAACATCCAGAACGACCTGACATCGGTAATCGAAGGTGTCGTCATTCTCTTCCTGCTGGCGGAAAAATTCCTGTCCAAGACATATCGTAAGATGATCGTCAAGGAAACCGAGGAAAACAGAAGGCTGGAAGCGGAACTGCAGAAGAAGGAGGCGAACTGACGTATGTTTGAATCATTCGTACAAATACTGACCAACCCGAATTTCTATTCGAACGTCGTAGCGGTAACTCCTCCGATCCTGCTGGCTGCGCTTGGCTGTGCCATTGCGGAAAAATCCAATTCCACCAACATGGGCATGGAAGGCATCATGCTGATATCTTCGCTGACAGGCGTTCTTGCCTCGCATTATATCGGTCACAACAACGCGTGGCTGGAACTTGCGGTCGCCATTCTTGTCGGCGGTCTTCTGGGTTATCTGGTCGCTTTCTTTGCCCTGAAACTCAGAGTCGACATCATTCTGGTCGGCATTGCGATGAACCTGCTGGGATCCGGCGGAACGGCGTTCTTCATGTACGTGTTTACGGGTGACAGAAGCTCGACGAACTCTTTACAGACAGGTACCCTTCCGCAGATCAATATCCCGTTCATTCAGGATATTCCTGTCATAGGCAAGATCCTGTCCGGACAGAACGTTCTGACCTACGTTTCATATATCATGATCCTCGTCCTGTCTTATCTTGTCTTCAAGACCAGACTTGGCGTAAGGATCAGGGCTGTCGGCGAAAACGCGAACGCTGCCGAATCCGTAGGTATTTCATCTGTCAGGATCCGGACGATCGCCCTGATCATTTCCGGAATGCTGGGTGGCATGGCGGGCGCTTTCATGTCTTCCGCTTATGTTTCCTATTTCGCCAAAGACATCACTGCCGGCCGTGGCTTTATCGGTCTTGCTGCCTGCTCCATGGGCGGCGCAAACCCGGTTCCTACCGCATTGACTTCGATTCTCTTTGGTTTCTTCTATGCGCTGTCCAACTTTGCGCGTAATACGGGTATCTCCGACAACCTGATCAAGATGTGGCCGTACATGGCGACGATCGTCGGTGTTGTCATCTACTCGATCAAGAAAACCAACGACGAGAAGAAGAGGCTGGCGGGCGAAGCCGGTGAAATCGTCAAGAAAGAACACAGACATTCGGAATTACACTAACAAGAAAGGCGGTCTTTGGACCGCCTTTTACTACTGATGTTATAAAACCGTTTTAGGAGGATACAATGAGAAAAATCATAATTGATACGGATACCGGTTCTGATGATGCGGTAGCGATCATGATGTGCCTGAGAGAGCCTTCGGTGGAAGTCCTGGCACTGACGACAGTAAGCGGAAACGTTCCGGTGGAACAGGCGACGCTGAACTGTCTGATGTCGGCGGAAATCGCCGTTGGAGCCGACAGGATGCCTCCTGTTTATGTGGGTGCAGACAGGCCTCTGATGAGAAACAGGGTCCATGCCCGCAACGTCCATGGCGATGACGGAATGTCGGATGCGAATCTGATTCATCCGACAGTAAAGCCGGTTGAAGGGATTCACGCCTGCGATGCGATCATCGATCTGGTTAGAAAATATCCTGACGAGATAGAGATCGCCGTGATCGGACCGGTAACCAACCTGGCACTGGCGATGATGAAGGAACCGGAAACGATGAAACATCTGAAGTGCATCTGGACGATGGGAACGACCGGATTCGGCAGAGGAAATACGACACCGGTAAGCGAATTCAACGTCTATGCGGATCCTGAAGCATACCGGGTCATGATGGATTTCGGAGTTCATGTCTATGTGGGCGGATACGATCTGTGCACGAGCGAAGCTGCCTGGTTTGACGAAGACACGGAAAGACTGCTCAAGTCCGGAACAAGAGCGGCGGATTATGCCGTCCGCTGCAACGAGAAGCTGGCGCAGTTCTGTCTCGCAATCGGCGGGCAGAGAAGGATAGACCTTCCGGATGCCGTATCACTGGCACCGATGCTTTGGCAGGATGTCATCGTCGCAGCCAGCGAATGCGTTTCCCATGTCTGTACGGAACATAATGAGACCTATGGTCAGGTCATCTTCTACGACGGAAGAATGCTTGCGGGAATGGGTCCGGGATTCGAAGGCGGATACTATGGCAAGAAGGAACCGAACTGCACCGTCATCTATCAGGTCGACAACCAACTGTACAAACAAAGACTTGAGGAACTTCTGACCAGAGAATAAAACATATACGATTGAATGAATAAAGCACCCGAATGGGTGCTTTTTTACAGGATATATTCCGTAATACAGTCATACCAGTGCAGACATTCTTCGCCGTTAACGATCAGCTTTTCGTTTCCTTTCAGTTTTGAATTGTCTACCGACTCGAATCCATCAAACAGCCAACGCTGATTCTTCCGGTTAAAGCGTCTCCACAGAACCGTATGTCCGTTTCTGTCGATGTACTGTTCGCTTACCGTATATTCGTCGTAGGTGCAGACATCCATCAGGCATACGGTATCGTACGTTTTTCCATTGATGACGACATCGTATCTGCCTACGACGTCCATCGTTTCCCTGTTGCCTTGAGTCGTAACGACGTTTCCGTTTCTGATGATCAGACCTTTCTGTTTCAGATGCGTTTCGTTGCCGATGTTGTCCGGACCGAAGCCCCAGTTGTTCAGGAAGGCGTCTCCATCCAGAAAGGTGTAGTACTTCATCACGCCGTCTTCTTCATGCCGTTCCGCCAGATAGCGGCAATGGGTATCGGTCAGCTGAGCGATGAAGTGTCTTTTGATCTGTTTCTTGTCATAGGACTCTATCGCTTCGACCGTTACTCCTTCCAGACCGTGGATTTCGGCTTTTCCCTTGCATCTCATTTCATAGGTTTCGCTTCTTTTTCTTTCCGGAAAGTCGTAGATGGCCCAGCTGATCCTGTTTCCCTCTTTCGGAATCAGGAACCAGCCCATCAGTTCTTCCCACAGAACCTCAAACGGTTTGTCGCTTCTTTGCGTAATCGTATATTCCGGCAGAATGTCCGGCAGTTTCTTGTTCATAAGTTCCTCCTTCGGATATCTTTCTTTGAAGTGTTTTCTGGCATAGTGCAATCGGCTCTTGATCGTTCCTTCCGGAAGCTTCAGTCTCTTTGAAATGTCTTTCAGCGACAGCTCGTCCCAGTAGAAGAGATAAAGGATCTCTCTATCGGAAGCGGAGAGCGATTTCAGTGTATCCCTTACCGTTTCATCTACCGTCCGATGGATGGACAGCGCAGGGATGTTTTCTTCCAGAGGTACGGAAAGATCTTTTGCCCTGCTGCGGTAATAGTCGTTTACCTTGTTTCTGGCAATAGCCAGGATCCACGCTTTGAAAGCCTCCCTGTTGTTCAGGGCGTTGAACTTTTCGTAGGCCTGCAGATAGATCTCCTGAAGCAGATCGTCTCTATCCGAAGCGAAAGACACCTTATACTTCACATAGGCTTCGACGTTGTTCCTGTACTTTTCCAGCAGCTCCTCAAAACACATAACAGATATCCTACAACCATATAGACGTAAAAAAGACAGAAAGGTTCAATCAAGTTTAACATAAACGGCGCCATGTTATAATGAAAACTGTATGTAGGAGGCAAAGCCATGCAGATAAACGACAGAATTCACGGTTTTAAAATCACCAACATCCGTCATATTGATGAGATCAAGGCCGATCTCTATGAGATGATACATGAACAGACCAAAGCCAGGACGATCTGGCTGAAAAGGGACGATGAAAACAAGACGTTCTCGATCGCATTTAAGACGACCCCGGTTGACGATACCGGCGTTTTCCACATTCTGGAACATTCCGTTTTGAACGGATCAAAACGCTATCCGGTAAGAGAACCTTTCGTGGATCTTCTGAAAGGATCTCTGCAGACTTTCCTGAACGCGATGACCTATCCCGACAAGACAGTCTATCCGGTAAGCTCCAGAAACAATAAGGATTTCATCAATCTGATGAGAGTATATCTGGATGCGGTATTCTATCCGAACGTCTTAAGCAATCCGAACATCTTCTATCAGGAAGGCTGGCATTATGAACTGAACGATCCGAAGGAAGACCCGATCTACAAAGGCGTGGTCTTTAATGAAATGAAGGGTGCCTTCTCGTCGCCTGACGGTTTGAGAAGCAGATACATGATGCATTCGCTGTTCCCGGATACCTGCTACGGCAACGAGTCGGGAGGCGATCCGGAGCATATTACCGATCTGACTTATGAACAGTTCTGCAATGCCCACAGGAAACATTACAGCCCAAGCAATTCCTACATCATTCTGGATGGCGACATGGACATTGAGCAGGTACTGGGCATCATCAACGATGAATATCTTTCTCATTTTGATTCAGAGGGCGAAGTTACGCTCATCGAGAAACAGAAAGCGGTCATGGCCGATCCGGTTACGATCGAATTTGAAGTGTCTCCGGAAGAGAGCGGCGAAGGAAAGGCACAGGCGTCCTACGGCTATGTAATCGGCGATTTTAATGACAACGAAAAGGTTGCGGCATTTTCTCTGATCTCGTCCGTGCTTTGCGGAACGAACGAATCCCCGTTAAAGAAAGCGATCTTAAGCAAGGGACTGGCTGAGGATGTTTCCTTCGATGTACAGGATGGAATTCTGCAGCCGTTTGTTGAGATCGATGTGATCAACACCGATCTGGAAAAAGAGGAAGAGATCTATAGAACGATCAGAGAAGAATTGGAAAGAACAATCAGGGAAGGTCTGGACAGGGAAGAACTGGAAGCTACCCTGAACCAGAGGGAATTCAAAGCCAAGGAAAGAGATTTCGGCGGAGCTCCTAAGGGACTGGTCTTCGCTTTGAGCGCGCTGGACAGCTGGCTTTACGACGGCGATCCGGTTGACAGCATCTGTTTCGACCGGCTCTTTGATGAACTGAGAAAAAAGATTTCTACCACATATTATGAAGATCTGATCAGCGATCTGATCCTCAACAGCAGGCACTGCGCAAAGGTGCTGCTGAAACCGTCGAACGTGCTGGGTCAGAAGAAGGCCGAACATGAAAAGGAAAAGCTCCTGAACATCGCCTCGACCTGGTCGGACAGGGACAGGGAAGAACTGACGGAAATGAACCGCAGGCTTCAGAAGTGGCAGGCGGAAGAAGATACTCCGGAACAGAAGGCGACTCTTCCGGCTCTGCATCTGGAAGATCTGAAGAAGACACCGACGGAATATCCACTGGAAGTCTGTCTCCACATCGGAACCAATACCGTACTGAAGCACAGTAATGACACGGATGGCATTTCATATGTCACGCTGAACATAGAAGCCGACGATCTGGAACTTCGGGAATATGCCGTTCTGATTCAGCTTCTGTCTTATCTGGGAAAACTGAAAACGGAACACTACGATCCATTGACTTTAAGCAGGCTCATGAAGAGTATCCTGGGAGACTTCTCCGGTTCCTTCTCGCCTTCTATTACTTATCATAGTCACGACCAGAAAAACGTCGCTTCCATCAGCTGGTCCTGTCTGCATCGCAACGACGATGAAGCAGTCAGACTGGTGAAAGAGATCCTCTACACGACGGATTTCTCCGACAAGAAAGCCGTCAGAGACATCCTGAAACAGAACATCTTCATCATGGAACAGGGATTCATCAATGCCGGACATTCTTTTGCCCTACAAAGAGCGGCAGCTCACTGTTCCTCGCTGGCGATCGTATCGGAAAACGCGGGCGGTTATGAAGCCTACCGTTATTTAAGGGATCTGGATGAAAACTGGGAAACAAAAGCGGACGGCTTTATAGCGAAACTGGAAGAACTGAAGAAAAGACTTTTCATTAAGGAAAGATATACGGTATCGGTTGCGAGCGAAGACATGCCGGCAATCGTCAAAGCGCTTCTGGATGACGCGCCAAACGGAACGGTAGGAGAAACGACGGAAAAGAAGCCTCTGGCTCACAAGCGCGAAGGCATTGCCGTTCCTGCCAATATCTCATATGCCGCAAAGAGTTCGGCACTTAGAGAAGACATCAAGGATCTTGGCGTCATGTATGTAATATCAAATATCCTGACCTACGATTATCTCTGGAACAACATCCGTGTGAAGGGAGGAGCCTACGGCTGCGGTTTCCGCTGCGGTTTCGCAAAAGCGACGAACTTCTATTCTTACAGGGATCCGAATCCTGCCAACTCGCTGAAGATCTACAGAGACGTTACGGAATATCTGAAAGAATTCTGCAGCAGAAAGGATGATATCGAAAACTACATCGTAGGAACGACAGGCGATTTCGATCCGCTGCTCTCCGTTAAGTCGGCTATCCGCGCATCCGACACGGAATATCTGATGGAGATCTCTTTGGAAGACAAGCAGGAGATCCTGAACCAGATCTTAAGTGCAGACAGAGAAAAGATCAGGGAAGCGATCAGACTGTTTGAGAAGATGAATCAGGAAGACAACGTCTGCGTCATCGGCAACAGAGATGCCCTGGAGAAGTGCAAGGATCAGCTGGACGAGATCTTCGATCTAAGTCAGAAGGCGTAATCGTTGATTCAAAGACAGGTCGTGGGACCTGTCTTTTCTTTGCCGTGTTATGATAGAAAGGAACGAAGGAAGAATTATGAATAAAGAACTGTTGAAAGAAGGATTGATCAAATACACTGCAGGAGTCGTCCTGGTAGCTGCGCTGCTGTTTGTTCCTGCGGGTTCACTGAAATGGGCAGACGGACGGATCTTCATGGCTGTTCTGTTTGTGCCGATGCTTCTGGCCGGGATCGTCATGTATCTGAAAGCGCCGGATCTTTTAAGAAGAAGACTGAACGCCAAGGAGAAAGAAGCCAAGCAGAAAGATGTCATCGGTTTAAGCGGACTGATGTTTCTGGCTGCTTTCATTGTTGCCGGACTCAACTACAGATTCGGCTGGATCAGATTCCCTGAATTCATCAGAATAGCGGGTATTGTCATCTTCCTGCTTTCCTACCTGATGTTTGCGGAAGTGTTAAGAGAGAACGAATACCTCTCCCGCACCATTGAAGTACAGGAAGGACAGAAGGTCGTTGATACGGGCCTTTACGGAATTGTCAGACATCCGATGTATTCGGCTACGGTTCTTCTTTTCTTAAGCATGCCTCTGATCATGAATTCGCCGATCTCTTTCGGGATCATGCTGCTGTACATCCCGCTGATCGTGAAGCGCATCCTGAATGAAGAAGAAGTCCTGGAGAAAGGACTGCAAGGTTATAAGGAATATAAGGAAAAGGTAAAGTACAGGTTACTTCCTTTTATCTGGTAATCGGAATATGAATGCTCTGGATATACTGCTGATTTCGATCGGCATGGCGATGGACTCGTTTGCCGTATCGGTATGTAAAGGACTTTCCATTAGAAAAGCCGGAATCCCGGAAGGCGTAAAGTGCGGAATCTACTTCGGCGGTTTTCAGGCACTGATGCCGGTGATCGGCTACTATCTGGGCAGACTGTTTGCGGATCTGATCGTGAAGATCGACCACTGGATCGCCTTTATACTGCTGCTGTTCATCGGTCTGCAGATGATACGGGAATCCCGGGAAACCGAAAACGTCGACGACAGGATGGATGTCAAGACGATGCTGATACTGGCAGTTGCCACCAGTATCGATGCCCTGACGATCGGTATTACTCTGGCCTTCATAAACGTAAACATCTGGATAGTCGTGACATCGATCGGCGTAGTTACGTTCATGTTTTCGCTGGTCGGTGTACTGATCGGCAGAAGAGTCGGTTCCATGCTTGGAAACAAAGCCAAGATCATCGGCGGTCTGATCCTGATCTATCTTGGAACCAAGATACTTCTGGAACATCTGGGAGTGATCTGATGGAAATTGGAATCAGACAGCATGCGGTTCTGTATGCCTTGATCTGCAGGTGCTGTTTTTTGAACGGAGAAGACGAGGCAGAAGAGCTGATTGAGGAAATCACCGTCGCTTACGGCAGAAGACGCGGAGAAAGAATGCATAGACTGTCTGTAGAGAACAAAGAAGATGCCCACATGAATTCTTTTCTGATCCATTCGGAATGGCAGGGAAAGGAAGGAGAAAACATCAGCGCGACGTCTTTTGAAAAAGACAGAACGATTACCGAAGTAACAAAGTGCGCGTGGTGCGATACCTGGAGAGAATACGGTCTTCTGGAATACGGATCGCGTTACTGCAGATATATCGATAAGGCGATCTGTGAAGGTTTTGACGGAGGCTTTGATCTGCGGGTTACTTCCGTTTTGAGTAAAGGCGATCCGTGCTGCCGTTTTGAGTGGACAAAAGGAGCGGATCCGGAATTCATTTCTGAACAAAGAATAGACAGAAAATGGATTCTTCCGTTTTCATTCCACTGTCGGGAACTGCTTCAATGCGCGCGTGACGTCTTGAGAAAGCGCAGCAAAGAAGAGATCGCCGAAGAAGCAGAAAGAGAATTTCTCAGGATCTTTCCTGATGCAATAGAACTGTTTAGCAAAGAGGAAAACATATGATAGAACGCAGCAGCAGACTGAAAGACGTCATGAAAACACCATCCGGACACGATGTGATCGCCAGACTGCTTTATTCGTTCGGACTGGATGAGAACATCGTTACAAAAACTCCGCTTGGAAACATCACGATCGGTGCGCTGCAGAAGCTCAGTTTCGGAAAACTAAACGATGCATCCATCGACGCTCTTCTGAGACTGCTGAATTCTCTGGATGAAGAGACATCAGAGGAGGAAGAAATCCCGGTCAAGGAAGTCTGGTGGAAAGAGGCGGTATTCTATCAGGTCTATCCCCGTTCTTTTTCCGACAGCAATCACGACGGCATCGGCGATATCAGGGGTATCGTTTCCAGACTGGATCACATCAAGAATCTGGGAGTTGACGCTATCTGGTGCTGCCCGTTCTACGATTCGCCGAACGCCGATAACGGCTACGACATCCGCGACTACAAAAAGATCATGGATGAATTCGGAACGATGGAAGATGTGGAAGAACTGATCAGCGAATGTCACAAAAGAGATTTGAAGATCATCGTCGATCTGGTGATGAATCACACGTCGGATGAACACGAATGGTTCCGGAAAGCCCTGAAAGGTGACAGGAAATACAGGGATTACTATATCTGGCGGAAACAGCCGAACAACTGGACGTCATTCTTCTCCGGAAGCGCCTGGAAGTACTTTGAAGAGCAGAAAGAATACGCCCTGCATCTTTTTGCCGAGAAACAGATGGATCTTAACTGGGACAACCCGAAAGTCAGAAAAGAAATGTACGACATAGCCGCTTACTGGCTTGAAAAAGGAGCGGACGGTTTCCGTCTGGATGTAGTAAGCTTCATCTCCAAGAGCGAAGGTTTTCCGGATGGCGATCCGATGATCGGCTCCCTGGTTTCCTTTACCGGTATCGAGCACTATTTCCACGGACCGCATCTGGATGAATATCTCAGGGAATTCCACGAGAACTGCCTGAAGAAATACGATGCCTATACGGTAGGGGAATGTCCGGGCAACGGACTGATGATGTCAAGGATGATCACGGGCGACGACAGGAATGAACTGACACAGCTCTTCTCTTTCGATCATATCGAAAATCCGGGAAAGACCCGGATGGACGTCTACGACTTCGATCTGCGAAAGATGATCCCGGAAATCGTCAGATGGCAGACACGGTATTCCAGCCATTGCTGGCCAACCGTTTTCTTCAACAACCACGATGTACCGAGAATGTGCTCCAAGATCGACCACGAAGGGAAACATCACGATGCGATCTGCAAGCTGCTCGTAACGATGCAGATGACGCTGAAAGGAACGCCGTACATCTATCAGGGCGACGAGATCGGGATGTCCGATTACCCGTTTGAGTCAATTGAAGACTACCGGGATATCGAAGCGATCAACTACTACCGGGAACAGCTGGAAAAGGGAAAAAGCGAAAAGGAGATTCTCAGAAGGCTTCTCTACGGTTCTAGAGACCATGCCCGCACTCCGATGCAATGGGACGGCAGTCTGTACGCCGGTTTTTCCGATCATGAACCATGGCTCAAGGTCAATCCGAATCACAAGGAGATCAACGTAGAAACGGAAGAAGCGGACGGGAACTCTATCCTGCACTTTTACCGCAGAATGATCAGGATGCGTAAAGACAACCCTGCCCTGATTTATGGAAGCTTTGATCTGATCAAAACAAAGAAAGACATATTTGCCTATTGCCGGCAGAAAGACGGCAGAAAGTTCATGATCATCATGAATCTTACAGACAAAGAAAAGGATTATCCGTTTACAGTTCACGAAAAACTGATATCATCTAACTATGAAGTTTATTCCAATAAACTGAGAGCCTATGAGGCTAACGTATTTGAAGTAGAAGAAACAAGAGAGGTTTGATTTATGTATAAAACAGAAGAGCTCTTCGATCTGGACCACACGCTGGCGAAGGATTATCTGAAACAGTACGAACATCCCTGGGAAGCATTAAAAGGGATCAAGGAAATGATCGTCGAACTGGGAGAGAATCTCGATCCAAACGAATATACGGAAGTATCGGAACACGTCTGGATTCACAAGGATGCGACCGTGTTTCCTAGCGCCTACATCGCTCCTCCGTGCATCATCGGTGCCGGAACGGAAGTCAGACACTGCGCCTTCATCAGAGGTTCCGCTCTGGTCGGAGAAAACTGCGTCGTAGGCAACAGCTGTGAACTGAAGAACGTCATCCTCTTCGATCACGTCCAGACGCCGCACTACAACTATGTCGGCGATTCTATCCTGGGACACTATGCCCACATGGGTGCCGGAAGCATCACTTCCAACGTCAAGTCCGACAGGAAGCCGGTTGTTGTCCATGGCGAAGAAGACGTGGAAACGGGACTGAAGAAATTCGGTGCGATGATCGGAGACCACGTTGAAGTCGGATGCAACTCGGTACTGAATCCGGGAACGGTAATCGGAAGAAATTCCAATGTTTATCCTCTGGCCAGAGTCAGAGGAACCATCCCTGCCGATTCCATCTATAAAGACGAAGACAACATCGTGGAGAAATACTGATGATCAAGGGCGTTATCTTTGATCTGGACGGAACGACTCTGTACACTCTGCCTGACCTGCATCATTCCGTCAACCTGACGATGAAGCATTTCGGTTTTCCTAAGAAAACGGCAGAAGAAGTCAAGGCGGGCGTAGGCAACGGTTTTCAGAGGCTGATCGATGCGATCGTTCCGGAAGGAACCGACGAAGCAAAACGGAAGGAAGTCGGTGTTTATTACCGCGATACCTATCGGGAAAACTGCTGTATTGATACAGTGCCTTATGAAGGAATGAACGAAGTCCTGAAGACTCTTCAGGAGAAGGGCATAAAGCTGGCAATCAATTCCAACAAGAGCGACAACACCACAAAGATCCTGATTGCGAAGTGTTTCCCTGATATTTCCTTTACGGAAGTCATGGGAGCGAGAGAAGGTCTTCCGCACAAACCGGATCCAAGCGGAGCAAGGCAGATCCTGGATCTGATGAAGATCAGCGAGGAAGAAGCCCTCTATGTCGGAGACAGCGATACGGATATGCTGACGGCGAAGAACGCCGGAATCAGGGCGGTCGGATGTCTCTGGGGATATCGCGATCTCAAGACTCTGATGGACAGCGGCGCCGATATCGTGCTGTCCAGGCCGGAAGAACTGCTGGATCATCTGAACGATTAAGTCCTGAACAGGACTTTTCTTCCGTTAATCTACTTGAATTAAATTCAATTCATCAGTTACAATAAGACTGATGAAGACAGGAGATAAAGTCTATTACAACAGAAACGGTCAGCCCGCCGAGGCGGAAGTGATCCGCATTTCAGGCGACTATGTGACGCTGCGTTATTATGTAACGGTATGGATCGGCAACGACAATCCCTACTTTAACATGCACGGGGGATTCCGTTTAAGAAGAAACCGGGTCTATTCAAGCAAGAAAGAAGTTGAGGAAGAGATCCGCAGAAAGCGCGAGAGGAAATATAAAAACGAAGAAGCGGGTATATAATGATAGAGAATAGAAAGCCCGAAGAATATGAAGACATTAAAAGACATTAAAATCGGTGAAAAAGCGCTTGTTACGAAGGTAAACGGAGAAGGCGCTCTGCGTCAGCATCTTTTGGACATGGGCGTCATACCGGGCGTTGAAGTCACGGTTGTCAAGTACGCTCCGATGGGTGATCCGATCGAGATCATGATCCACGGCTATGAACTGACATTGCGTCTGGAAGATGCCAGACAGATTGAAACAAAACCGGTTCCGGCAGGCGCAGAGACGGAAAAACCGGAAAGCAGAAAACACGGCAAAACACTGCATCCGGGTCTGGGTGAAGGGGGCAAGTTCCATCCGAAGGGAAGCGGCGATCCTTTGCCCGAAGGAACAGTACTGACCTTTGCACTGGTAGGCAACCAGAACAGCGGCAAGACCACCCTGTTCAACAGACTGACCGGATCCAATCAGCATGTGGGTAATTTCCCGGGTGTAACGGTCGATCGGAAAGACGGCGTCATTCAGGGGCATCCGGATACACTGATCACGGACCTTCCGGGAATCTATTCCATGTCTCCATACAGCAGCGAGGAAATCGTTTCCCGCAACTTTGTACTGAATGAAAAGCCGAAAGCCATCATCAATATCGTCGATGCGACAAACATTGAGAGAAACCTCTACCTGACCATGCAGCTGCTGGAGATGGATGTACCGATGGTGGTGGCATTGAATATGATGGATGAAGTGATCGGTTCCGGCGGCAGCATCGACGTGAACGCCATGGAAGAGGCTTTGAAAGTGCCGGTCGTTACGATATCCGCAGCCAAGAACGAAGGCATTGAAGAGCTGGTCGATCATGCCCTGCATATTGCGAAATACCAGGAAAGACCGATCAGACAGGATTTCTGTGACGAGACGGATCACGGCGGTGCGGTACATCGCTGTCTGCACGGCATAGCCCATCTGATTGAAGATCACACCAGAAGCGCAGGGATTCCTGTCCGTTTTGCCGCCAGCAAGGTTATCGAGGGAGATGAGCTTGTTTTTTCGCAGCTGAATCTGGATCAGAACGAAAAGGAAATGATCGAACACATCATCCTGCAGATGGAGATGGAAAGAGGACTGGACAGGAGCGCGGCGATCGCCGACATGCGTTTCGCTTTCATTCATAAAGTCTGTGACAAGGCGGTGATCCGCATTGCCGAAAGCAAGGAAAAGGTAAGAAGCGAAAAGATCGACAGGATCCTGACCGGTCAGTATACCGCCATCCCTGCCTTTATTCTGATCATGGCTGCCGTATTCTGGCTGACCTTTAATGTTATCGGCGCTGCGCTGCAGAATCTTCTGGAGATGGGCATCAATGTTCTGACCGGCAGAGCGGACCGGCTGCTTAGCGCATTGAATGTAAACGAAACCATTCATCATCTGCTGATTGATGGCGTCTTTGCGGGTGTGGGCAGCGTCTTGAGCTTCCTGCCGATCATCGTTACCCTGTTCTTCTTCCTGTCTTTGATGGAAGACAGCGGATATATCGCAAGAGTTGCGTTTGTCATGGATAAGCTTTTAAGAAAGATCGGCCTGTCCGGACGCAGTATCGTACCGATGCTGATCGGTTTCGGCTGTTCGGTTCCGGCCATCATGTCGACCAGGACTCTGCCAAGCGAGAGAGACAGAA
>JAFWFS010000019.1 GCA_017515475.1 Erysipelotrichaceae bacterium
CTCTCACAGAACTCATAGGGTACTCCTAAGGCATCCCCTATTGCTAAACCATAGATCGCATCGGTGAGCTTGCTGTTCATAATGAAATACCTCCTGTACACTTAAGATTCTAAGCAGCGATGAGGCACAATAACCTGCCTCAGAGCCTTCTTTTCCCTTTTTAAAAAGTCAAACTAACCGCTGTTTTCTCTCGCCATTTACTCTTACAGACTTGCATTTACCCGTACATACATGGGTAGATATAGATGACGGATGTCTGAATAGAAAGGAAAGACATGAGCAGACATCTGACAATGAGTGACAGGATCCTAATCGAGAAATATCTTGATGGGGACCTTATGCATATTTGGAACAATGAATAGATTGTAATTGAGCACAAAGGTAAAGACCGGAAGGTAATACGCAGAAAGGATTGTCCCGTTTCTTTCATAACGGCTCCTCTCAGAGAACTGCTTTTTTATCGGTTAGATCAAAATACCAAAGACAGAAACACAAAATACCATCTTGCCGTAAATCCTGCTGCCAGACCGCCCAGAGTATGAGCAAAGATTGCTTTACCTGTATATTCAGTACGATTGAGAGAATCCATCATTGCCACATGCGTGCTGAGATATCCGCTCCAACACATGCAGATGGCATTGAAGACAGCCAGATCCTGTGTATTTGCATAACCTGTTTTCAGCAAATTCGTGATTAAACTCAGTGACGCACCAGAAGAACCGATTGCAGTGATCGGCACAGCAATACATTCACTGGATGAAAATCCAAACAAAGCGCTGATGACAGGTTTAATCAAATCGGCCAAAGCAGGCAGTAAGGCAATTCCTTCAAAAGCGCTTCCGGTATAGCCCTCCGAACTGGGACCATAGGTCATCATCATAATGATTGTGCAGATGATTAATACTCCCGGAATGATCTCCAATCCCAGATCGACTCCCGTCTTTCCTCCGGTTGTTAGACAGTTCAGAAAACGCAGAAAGATTGATTTCTTCGATTCTTCGTTCTCCTTCTGATAAACATTCAGTTCATTCAATATAGCCTCTTGTTCCGTTCCAACCGCTTTCTTTGTAAAGTACAGCATGACCCTGGTCGAAACAATTGAACCAGTAATGGCTCCTAGCGTTCCGCAAACTGCCGATACAGCAACATCTTCACCAACGATAGTGATCTGGCTCAACACGAAAAGCGTTACGATGAAACCCATACCGAACGACGTACCCAGATTAGTCAAAGCTGGTACCTGGTATTCCTTGAAATGTTTCAGGAACTTTTTGTCTTTGGCGAGAGAGATGATCGCCGGATTATCTGACAGATAGGTCGTCACTACTCCGAGACTGGCAGCGCCAGGCATACCGAAAAGCGGCTTCATGATTGGGGACAACAGACGATTCACGAGTTCAACCACACCAAATTCCGATAATAAGGCGGAGATCGCTCCTGCCAGCACAGCTACGGCCATCAGATAGAAACAGGTGTCGACCAATAAACGATAAGCTGTCTGCATCATCGTGTTCAACATATTGCCGACGCCCATCCTCTCTGCAAATATATAAAAGAAACCAATAAATAAAAGAATAAACAAAAGCGGCTTGATAATCGTTTCCAGTGTTTCGTTTGTACGTTCTCCCTCAATTGATGGATTTGTTTTCGTACGCAGTTCAGTTGTTTTCTTCAACATCATTACCTTCTCCTCTACACATTGCAGATCTCTATTAGATAGCGGCAGTCTAAACAGCCAACCGATCTTCATACACTATATTTATTGCGTAGCATACTGTAAAATTGTTATTATTTTCTTGTTATAGATTCCATTTATGGTAATGTTCGGGTAAAAAAGAACCGGAAACGATCCTGCGGATCCTTCCGGTTCTTTTAGTACGGTCAACCCAAACACATAGATTTCAGCTCTTTTGGTTTCGGAAAACATTCCGTAAGCAGATGGCAAAGCCAAGGATATAGAATGCCATAGTGGCGACCATCATAATGATTGCGTCTATTGTCATATGTCAGACCCTTCTTTCTTCATGATTACAGATAATCTCTGTTACTTGCTTGCCGGACCCTTGGATGTTTTCCTGTTCAGTGTATTATTCAGAAACAGACTCGTGAAGGACAGGATCCCGAGCTGTAACAATACTGTGCCGGTATTGTCCTGGATCACGAATGGATTTAACCAGGTGTTGGGATACCAGTTCCTTGTCTGCAGCAACCACCAGACAACCATAACAACGACCAAAACAGGCATCAAATAGGTACAGGTATTGAAATAGACTTTTGGAAAATGGAACAGTGCTCCTTCGCTATTGATCTCTTCCCTGCGAAGTTTTTCTACGCCATTTTTAATAACAACGATACTGAACAGCGCTCCGCTGATAAGCAATCCAAGGCCCCAGACCCAGTCCTGATTATCAATATTCGCAAGATTATAGGCAGAGAAGCAGCCAACCAGAAAACCGGCTCCGCAGACCAGCAAGACACCTTTCTGACGGGAAAAGCCAAGGTCGATCAAAGCTTTGACACTGACTTCGATCATCGAGAACATGGAAGTCAAAGCAGCCATCGACAACAGGAAGAAGAAAATAAATGAGATAAACCTTCCGCCGGGAATCGTAGAGAACAGCTGATACACATAGATGAAGGTGATACCGTAATTGCCCTGCGAGAGCGCTTCCGTTGCTGCCTGAGCAGAGGGGGAAAGCGCACAAATCGAAGGAATGACAACAATAGCTGCCAGCAATGCGCCAAGATTATCACCTAATCCCATCAGCAGACAGCTGTTGGGGATGTCTTCCTTGGAATCGATATAATTTGCGTAAGTAGTGATAAAACCCCAGCCGGCACCGGTGCTCCAGGCAGCCTGTACGAATGCCTGAATCCAGGTATCACTGCTGAACAGATACTTTGTATCTATTGTGAAGAGATACTGCAGACCGGCAGAAGCGCCATCCAGTGTCAAAGCGTAAACGGCCAGTCCAACTAAGATCAAGAATAAGGCCGGAATCATAACTTTGCAGAAAGATTCAATTCCGCCGGAAATTCCCTTATAGACAACGAAGCATCCAGCCGCCATGCCGATGGCGTGCATCAAGATGACCTGCGAGGGAGAGCCGGTAAAAGACTCCCAAAGAGCTGCTGTAGTTGCTGTAGTCATATTCGTTTCGAATGATACGGCCGAATTGATCGTATATTTGATGCAGTAGCCCTGAACAACGCAGTAATAGCTCATCAAAAAGAAACAGACACCTACTACAAACAGGCCAAGCCAGGTGCTTTTCTTTCCGCCATAATCGCGGAAAGAGCCGACGACGCCCAGTCGCGTCTTGCGGCCGATCGCCATCTCAATGCTCAGAAGCGGAACCGCAAAAAACAATGTTGCGACCGTCCAGGCAACGATAAAGGCACCGCCGCCGTGAGCAGCACAAATGCGTGGGAATCTCCAGACATTTCCGGTCCCAATGCACATACCAAGTGCCGCAGCAATGTACCCCAAGGTACTGAAATGGTCCTTCTTTTGTTTCATGATCTCCTCCTAAAAAAGCGAAAACGATCTCCTTTTTCTAAGTTCAATGAAAACAGGTCAAAGCATTGATGAACTCTGACCTGTTTTCGGTATTCACAGTAAGAGTCTGCAGTATGCTATAGAAAGGGGAAGGAAAACTATTGCCTGCAAAACATCTCAGTAATTAATACTTAATCGTCGAAAGCTTCTGTCTCAAAGACTTTGCCGTCTTTCATGACGAAGGCGCAATCCAGCAGCGCATTCGGATCTGTCAGGAGATCGCTCTTCCAAGCGGCGATATCCGCCAGTTTACCAGGCTCGATGGAACCAATGATATCGTCCATTTCCATAAGTTTTGCATTTACACTGGTCGCAGCTTTCAGGATACGGAAAGGATCGATACCAGCTTTAAACATGTTGCGGTATTCTACTGCTCCCTGATATGGCTGATAAACACTTACAAGGTCAGAGCCATAGCCGAGGGTCAGATGGCTCTTTGCTACCATCTCTCTGCCTTTCATCATTCTTTCGCCATAAAGAAGCTGCTTTCTCTGCCAGGAAGGAGACTTTTGTGCCATGGAAGCCGGATCAGATTCATACATATCTTCAAACGGAGAGAAAGTCGGAACAATCGGGACATTGTACTTGTAGAGAGCTTCCAAAGCTTCTTCGTCCATCAGATGACAGTGCTGCAGTTCATCAATACCCATTTCACAGAGTTTCTTGATGGACTTGGCTGTGTAAACATGAGCTGTACATTTCTTATGGACTTGATGTGCTGTTTCGATGACTGCTCTCATTTCATCATCAGACATCTGTTCATCATCCGGTGTATCGTTCGGTGTAGAGAATCCTCCGCCAGACATGATCTTTACGAAATCAGCACCATACTTAACCTGTTCCCGTACTGCACCTCGGAAGAAATCAGGACCATTGCCCATAGTGGGGAAATCAGAGCAGAGGTATTTTGCCAGCGGCGGATTCATATAGGCAGACTGGCTTAAATCGCCGTGACTGCCGGTGGTGACCATCGTATAAGGAAGTACACATAAACGGGCGCCAGGGAAATAACCGGCATTGATTGCTCTCTTTGCCTCCAGGGCTGCATAGTTATCAAATGTTTTGGAGCCCATATGGCGCAGAGCTGTAAAGCCTCTCTTCAGAGCTTTCTGTGCATTGTAAAGCACAGCTAAGTTATGACTGGCCTGATTCTGGAAGATTCTTTCATCTTTTGCATGATGCCAGTCAAAGACCTGCAGATGGGTGTGAGAGTCTATCATGCCTGGTGTGACTGTGGCATCGCTCAAGTCGATAACTTCGACATCCTCCGGGTGCGGAAGATCACGTCCGACAGCTTCGATCTTGTCCTTATTGACAAGGATCTCCATATTCTCAAAGAGTTCATCATGAATACCATCGAAGAGTTTTCCACATTTGATAAGTTTTACGTTTGTGCCTTTATAGTTTGTCATTTTTTCTCCTTTACGCCCATGCCAGGCCAGTTAAGATACAGAGGATAGCAATACTGATAACAGAAAGCAGCAAGACATATTTGGAAATGAACTTCATCCACTGGCCGAGACCAACACCAGCCATGGTAACGGTACCGACCATCAATCCGTTTGTGGGCGAGATAAAGTTGCAAATGCCGTCGCCGAAGGAATAAGCAAGAACAGCGATCTGACGGCTGATGCCAAGAACGTCGGCAGCCGGTGCCATGATCGGCATAACGACTGCAGCTTTGCCGCTGCCTGAAGAGATCGGGAAATTACAGATGACATTGACCAAATACATCCCGGCAGCACTAAGATATTTCGGTAAAGACACTAACGGCAGTGTCAGATAATATACGATCGTATGAATGATGGAAGCATCTTTGAGGATGACCGCAATACCGGAAGCGAAACCGATGACCATCGCCGACGTCAGCATGGTTTTTGCACCGGCTGCGAACGATTTTGCAATTTTGTTAGGCGACATCCTGGCGACTGCTCCAACCAACACAGCCATAACGATCATGCATGTGCCCAGCTGTTTGATGCCCCAGCTCAGTGCAATTCCGCCATATGCATAAACAATGAATACAGCAAACATAATGATAATGCTAATGATGTGGGTCGTCGTCAGTTTTCCGTATTTCTCCAAACCGCCGTCACTGTTGTTGGTGGATTTTAGAATGCCTGTAATCGATGTCGAAGGATCCTTGACGATTTTATCGCAGTAACGCAGGGTGAAGAAGATCCCCAGGGCAGTGTATAGGACGAAGATGACCATACGTACCTGCCAACCGGACATTTGCGGAATATTGCAGATCTCCTGGGAAAGCAGGACAGTAAAGGGATTCATCGGCGAAGAAGTAAATCCGGTATTGGACGAGATATAGAGGACAGCCGCAACAACGATGGCGTCGAGTTTCATTTCCGTTGCCAGAATGATAACTACTGGAACGAAGGCTAGTGCGACGTTGTTTCCGACGCCGAAGGCACCCAGAATTGAAAGAACGATCATGAAGGCAGGAATAATAAGTTTATAATTTCCTTTAGTCTTCTTTAGAACAGCCGCGAGTGCGGAATGGATCGCTCCGGTATCCTGCAGGATACCGAAAGCACCGCCAATGAACAAACATACAAAGATGGTCGTTGCTCCGCTGCTCATACCCGCCATGAAACTGTTCAGGAAATCGCCGAGTGTAGCAGGATGAGATTCAATGAATGTGAATGAATTCGGGTCGTACTGTCCGTTGTCAAGCAACGAATACTTCCCGGCAGGAATGAAGTAAGTTAAGACGCATACCAGTGCAATCAGGATAAAGATTACGACAAAGGTATCCGGTGTTGGAATCTTCTTTTTTTCCGTTTTTGTGGACATTATGGTTCCTCCCTTGTGATAAAGAAACTCTGTTTGCGCGCTTAACGAGATTTCTTCCTTGATTGAAATATATTTCTTAAACAACACTTTGTAAAATTGTTATTTTTTTGTTGATATTAATTCAATTTATGATGAATTATTATAATGACTATGGAGGACACCTTTATGGAATTACGCCAATTACGCTATTTCCTGGCTGTCAAAGATACAAAGAAGATCTCTTCGGCAGCAGATCTGCTTCATGTAACGCAACCTACTTTGTCGATCTCGATCCAGCATCTGGAGGAGGAACTAGGCGTTTCTCTGTTTGTACGCAACAACAAAGGTCTGCAGCTGACGGAAGCCGGTGAAGTTTTCAGCATTCATGCCGAAAAGATTCTTAAACGGGTAAATACTGCTATCAGTGAAATGAATAAATACCGCTATTCAACGCCTTTGGAAATCGGAATCCCTTCCGTTTCCTGTGAAATGGTCTATAAACTGATTTATCAGGATTTTCAGAAACGTTACCCTCAGATCCCTTTTACGGTCAGTAATGTACTTTCTTCCGAAGCTATTGAAAAAGTATTGGATGATGAAATGGAGGTCGGCTTCTGTATCGTTCGAAAAGGACTTCCGGAGGAGCTTTCCTTTCTAGAAATTGCTCCGGGAGAAGTTCAACTGTTGGTTACGAAAGGCCAATTCCCCGAGGAAACTGATCACATATCTCTGGAAGATCTATCTTCACTGAATTGGATATTCAACCGCCGCAGTAACAACAAACAATCGACGATCGAAAAGATCGTACGGGATTATTTGAAAGAGAACGACGTCGAACTGCAACGAGCCATTTATATCAGAGATCAATATACCATTGTCAGTAATGTCTCATTGGGTCTGGGTGTATACCCTTATTCAAATACAAATTGCCAGAATCCGTTTCAAATCCATTCCGATCTGCGTTCTCTACGAATCGGCACCGGTGTTTTCTACCGCATGGGAATGATCTATAAAAAAGACAACAGGTTCTCTGCTTCTGCACGCGTTCTATTCGATTGGGCTAAAGAGATATCACATCAGGTGATTCAAGGATCAATGTGATCTTTATTCCTGAATCAAGTCGATGGTCAGAGCCCTGACTCCTTTCAATGTTTCTTCTGTCTTCCTATTCCTTTGTAAAGAGGGCCCTGCCTCAGGAGACAGGCGATCCAGGGAGTGGTTCCGGCAATCCTTGGCTGGTTCTTCCTTGCCGGCAGTTATCCTGTCAAAGTATATTCAGTACACCCAACGAAGTATACAGCCATATAGCATCCAACCAATATGGTCTGTATGTATTCTATTTATTTCTCGCATTTCCTGACCTTTGTCTGATCTGAGTCAGCTTTTTCTCACAGTCGTAAACTGTTCTGCTTTTCTTACCTAATTATTAGTCATTTAGTCCGGTTCGTTAAGAAAGCCGCCTTCACCAGGCGGCTTTAATGCAAACTGCTGTAATGCTTGGATAGTAGGAATCAGGTTCTATTTCTCCAGAACATAGAATCCTGACAGGTTAGGTTCTCCGAACGGAAGATACTCCGACATATTTGATGAGGACATACTGTTAAGTCTCATCTGTGTTCCGGATGCAAACAGAAATCCGATATTTCCTTTTCGCTCATCAACATACACAGTAATGCCTACCGGTCCGTAATTGTCCGATATCATCTCCCACTCACATTCTGTTTCTTCTCCGATGACTCCTGTACCGTCTTCATGCAGAACGAAATAAGTATTCCGGTCTTCGTAACAATTCCATCTGCCGACATAAGCAGCAGGATCTTCCGAAACAGGCGTATCATCGATCTCAGGCATGGACGGGCCTAAGAATTTCATCAGGTTTTCTTCAGCTGCCAGATAATCGTCATTCTTGATCGCTTCGATCAGATCTTCGTAAGGTTCGTACTCTTTGATCTTCTCTTCCAGTTCGGCGATCTTCGCCTTGTTCTCTTCGTTTTCCTTCACGACAAGTTCATGATCCTGTTTTGAAACTCCGCAGCCGGAAAGCAGGCATAAACACAGAATGCCCAATACCAGAGAATACCATTGTCTGTTTTTCATCTACTATCTCCTTATATGCTTAATCCCATTTTACAATAGATCGCCGTCCGTATCGAATGTACAGACGGCGATCATCTTCTTTTTTTTCTGACCGAAAGCGTATTATTCCTCTAATTTCTTCCCACAGTAACTGCAGAACTTCGCATCCGCATCATTCTGCCTGCCACAATACGGACAGGTCTTTTCTGTTACCTCTGCGGCATAACGCCTGGAGACAGTCTCTGCCATCAGATCGATCGTCAGATATGCTTCTGCCAGCGCATTCTCCTGATCTCTGCGTTCCATGTTGCGATAGAACCACTTGTTGAAAGTATCATAATCGATGGCCAGAGCCCCGACTCCTTTCAATGCTTCTTCTATCTTCCCGCTCCTTTGCAAAGAATCCCTTGCCTCCGGAGACAGGTGATCCAGGAAGTAGTTCTGGTAGTCTTTGGCCAATTCTTCCTTGCTGGCAGTGACTTTATCAAAATACATCTGGACATAGATCCTGGCATCCCGCAGGCGGTCTTCCGGGAGCTCTTCCAGTTGTTTCCGGATCAGATCCCCTTCTTTATCGTTGATCGGTCCGAAGACTTCCGCTCTGTTGATCATGCCCTCCCAGATATGCTCTGGGATCTTAAAATCCTCTTCATCTTCTTCTTTATCCTGACCAAGGATCTCGAAAGTATACGAAGTCTTATACAGGGACTCGATGCGGGCAATGTTATTGTTTTCGTCCATTTCCAGGAACATGATCGCCGTATACAGTTCCGGTCCGTCATAGGCAAACACCAGACAGGGGTCCCCTGCTTTGTGCTTCGGTTCCAGGACTAATCCCGTCCCGGTGACCACAGCCGGATAGACATACAGTTCCTGTGGATTCTCACTGGCAGCTTTCATGCGGTCCATGACCGCATCATAACCGGCGAACTCCCCGATGCCTTCCTTGAAGTAGGTCACATCCGGAGACAGGATCTCTTTCAGACGTTCAGGCTGCCTGGTGGTCACAGCATAGCGGAAAGCCTTATAGTTTCTTTCCTGATCCTTGATAAAACCTTGCTCATACTCGTCGATGGCGGCATCTCCGGTCAGATAGAAAGCCCCGAATAAAGTAGCTCCCGGAACGATGTTTTTCATTTCTTTTTCGTCTATCGTGGTCGGATCGATCACGAATTGCAGATCACCAAAACAGGTCTCTCCGATCACATAAATGAAGGTCCGTAACTCATCCTGGTCATCGATCTTGAAAGTACCCCAGAAGATCTTTTTTGCAACTGTACGGATCAACGAGATCGTCTTTTCGGAATGATCGGCCTTAGCATCAAAGATATTCGGAAAAATAGTGCCTTCTCCCAGTCCGAACTTTCCCTTATGCATTTCCGGATCATTATCATAAGCTTCCGCATTTTCATAGAAATGAACATCCAGAGCCAGCGCATTCATCTGCAGCTTGATCTTTTCTCCGGGGCAGTAACTGGGTAAAACATCGGCATTCACCACATTTACAACAGCTGTTCCGGTTCCGTCCGGACGGGAGACCATGACAGTTTTTTCCAGTTCATCTCCGTCGGGATCATCAAAGTTGGGCTCCAACACTTTCAGATCCCATACGCAATTTCCGTTCGCAATATAATCAAGACCGATCATCTCATAATTCATGTCTCCCTGTTTCCGGCAGCGCAGGATCAGATCGGTCTTTCCATAGTGCTGGATCACATACTTCCCACGGTAAGCAGGGATCGGTCTGCCGGTCTTTGCGGCATGACCGATAAGTCCCATTATGCTTTCTTCGTTATCGAATAAGTTTCTGATACGAAAAGGATCGTCGTAATTCATATTCTCCTCCGGCTATTATCTGTGTTCTGGTTCTTACAGTTTAATCGTACATGTTTTACTTCCGTTTGTGTTCAAACCGCGCTTTATATCGCAGTTATCTTGGGTTCATCGCCTAAACATCGTTCCACGATATCCCTGTTATACAGGCATTCTTTCCACTCTTTCGCCTTCTCACTCTCTAAACCAAAGACGATCCCGGCCAGTCCTCCGGCTACCGCGGCGATACTGTCGGTATCCCCTCCCAGGTTCACAGC
>JAFWFS010000020.1 GCA_017515475.1 Erysipelotrichaceae bacterium
CGCCGATCAGTTCTCCATCCACCCACTCAAAGACACAGCGCTTGTTTGCTGATGAGAGCCGGTCAATGATCTTTTCCAGGTCCTCCGCCTTGTATCCTGTCAGATCGAAGTAGATCGGAATACTGACCGATCCCAGATATCCCTGAACTTTTCTTTCTTCTGTTTCCATACGGTAATGTGAAGGATCCACTTCGCACATCCTTGTGTTGCCCATACGGATATGGGCATCTTCGTCCTGCGAACTCGATGCGCTTCCCGTGTAGACGCCATCCTGTTTGATTTTGTAACAGACATCATCGTAATAGGTAAACGTATGACGGTGGATCGTGTTGTTTTCCCACAAGTCCATACCGGTCTCTATTTCGAAAAAACTGCCTGCATACGAATGGATCACATCCGCAAAATCACCAGATGCAGCATTGGTATATTCGCTGTCGAAGAATTCATCGATCTGTTTCTGCGCCGGCGCTGCGACTTTGTATTTGGGAAGGCCGTTGGCATCGTATCCGTCAAATATCACGTAATTTCCCGCATCATAAATATCCGGCAGGTTCTCAGAATTGTATCCGACAACTTCGCCGTTACTTTCATCAATGATGATGTTTTCGTCAAAAAAGGTGGGACTCTCGGTAAACTGAGCAATTGTTCCGTTGGTTGCTGTTGTGTATGCCGATATGATCCTGGCAATCAGTTCGATATCCGGCTCAAATCCGACATGGATCTCGCAGCCTTCGGTAACGAAGTCGATCGAGCCGTCTTCATTGTAATGCGCATCCTGCGCAGTGAACTCGCAGCCATAGCTCATATTGAGGTTGTTCATTATGACAGAGTCTTTTTTAACATCATCATATGCCTCGTGTACGGCGTCCCTGACCGCATCCGTGACAGGATCGGCGCTCATATTGAGCAGATATTTGACCGAAACAAGACATAGCGGAACGGCCGTAACCAGAATCGCAAAGATCGCTACAGGAGCCGCAAATGTTGAAATGACTCCTTTTATCCCGCCTTCTATTGCTGCATCAATAAACTGATGGATCCATTGTTTTGCCAGCTGTGCAGCCTTTTCTCTTTGTTTGCCGGTGACAAATGAAGATCCGACAGATGACGCCTGATCGGTTAGATTCGAGCCTTCTTCCAGCTGGTCCAGGGAATCCTGGTTGTCATAGAGATCAGGCATCTTCCTCGTCACTTTCCTCGTCCATCAGGGCATCCATGTCCTGATCATAATCATCGTCTTCGTCCTCTGGCTGACCATATATGTTACTTCTTTCCTCTTCGATCGCGCCTCTGACTTCCTCTTCGTCTTTGAAGAGTTCTTCAAGTCTGCTGTAAGTTCTTTTCTGCGTTTCCTTGTAATTTTCCTGATGGAACATTTTGTTGCTTACTTTTTCGCTTGCCGTATATTTCCAGACATAATCGAAACCGTCCGCCTGCATTCTGACGTTGTAGGTTTCTTCGCCGGATCTGTTGACTTCAAGGTAAGTGGAATAGGAATTGCCGTATTTTTCGCTGATTTCCTTGTTTGCTTCAAAGGCGGCTCTGCTCATCAGCTGATCCGGTTCAAGTTCATACATATAAGCCTGACCGTTCTGGAGCGAGATCGGATCGTTTCTGCCGACGCGGTAAGTGATATCATCACCGACGCTGTTCTTGCCGATCGATACAGGTGTGCCGACATTAAGCGGCGTCTGATCAGGGAAGATGGCATAGGTTGAAGGATTGCTCTCCTTGCCCTGGTTTGTCCATGTTCCTCTGAAGATCTGACCATTGATCGGAGCAGATACGATTTCGCCTTTATCGTTCAAGACCGGTTTTTCGGCAGAACCGATGTAGCCCATCGAACCGGTCTTTAAATGAGACAGTTCCCCAAGGCCGTTTGCTCTTGAGACATCAGACATCTTCACAGGTGTACCTACACCGCTGTCCATTGCCTTATTGACACTGATGGCCGATTGGGCGATCCTGCTCTGCTCGTTTTTGCCTACACCGTTCTGGTTTGTTATGCTTCTTCCAGGGATGCCGTCGGTTGTATACTTGCCGTCTTTGATCCTTGCCGAATGGCCGCTGTCAGCCACGTCCGGTGATCTTTTAAGATCCATGGATTTTGACATCTGCCCTATTCTGCTGTTTTCACCGTATTTTCTCTGCATGGCCATCGAGAAGTTGTGGGTCATCTCCTGGCCAGCCTTGCGGCCGTATTCTCTTCCAAGGCTCATAGTCAGCATACCGCCGGTTTCTCTCCACAGCCTGCCCATTGCCATCAGACCTTTGCCATAATCCCTTAAAGTGTCGGAATTAGCGACAGTTCTGATTCCGACTGCGTTCATGAGTTTTTCGGAA
>JAFWFS010000001.1 GCA_017515475.1 Erysipelotrichaceae bacterium
ATAATCTGTTTATATGTCTTTGTTTTGACATTCAGATCTCCGTTGACAAGTCCCTGCTCCGTTAAAGAGCGGACTTCCTCGGAGGTAAGACCAATTTGAAGTTTTTTAGTTAAGTCCTGATTCATGAAGTGTAATATCCACTAATTTGATCACATTTTTATCAACATCTTTTGCTGTCAACGTACAGTTTCCAACCTGTACAGAATCACCAATTTCCGGAAGTCGTTCCAAATGCTCGATTAAAAGGCCGCCGATCGAATCATAATCTTCCGATTCAAAATCTGTTCCGATTTTTTCGTTGACATCATCCAGGCTTAAATAACCTTGTACTTCGTACTGATGATCCGAGAGTTGAATGATCTCCAGTTCTTCATCTTCGTCATACTCGTCCCTGATATCTCCAACCAGCTCTTCCAGGATATCTTCGATGGTCACAATACCGCTTAGATCACCATATTCATCCAAAACAGCCATAAAGCTTTCACTTTTCTTTTTCATCTCACGGAACAGTTCCGAAAGATGTTTTCCTTCATAGGTATAGGAAATATCTCTTAAAATATCTTTTACGTGAAAGTCCTGTTTTTCTCTGTCTTCCAGCAGGATCAGATCCTTGACATTGATAAGACCTGCAAAATGTTCTCCATCCTCATCATAGACCGGATATCTGGTAAACATTTCCTCCCGGAAGATTTCCATGATCTCTTCATAGGTACTGTTGATGTGAATAGAGACAACATTGATGCGCGGCACCATGATTTCTTTTACTGTCGTATCTGTAAAATCGAATACGTTGTTAATAATCTCTTTCTCATCGCTGGTCGTCACACCTTCCTCATGGCTGACTTCCACAATAGAACGGATCTCATTTTCCGTATACGACTCCGTTTTCTTATCAGATTTGATGCCAAAAAGGAAAAGAACACCCTTGGCGAGAAAATTGATGGCGACTGTAAGCGGAGTAAAAACGATCATCAGCACATGAATCACAGGTGCAACTGCCAATCCCATTTTTTCAGCTCTTTTGGTTGCCATGGTCTTCGGAACGATCTCTCCGAATATCAGAACCAGAAGGGTTAACACCCCAGTCCCGATACTGACTGCTCTGTTGCCAAACAGTTTCTGGACAACAACTGTTGCCATAGCAGAAGCCGTCAGGTTCACGATGTTATTGCAGATCAGAATGACACTGAGCATTTTGTCTTTCTGCCCCAGTATCTTTTCCAAAACTTTCGCATGCGAAACCTCCTCATCGACCAGACTTCTGAGTCGATGAGGGGTGATTGTCGTCAATGCTGTTTCCGACGAAGAAAAAAGCGCAGATAATACGATCAGGATAACAATGATAGCGATCTGTATGGGTATCATTTTACTACGATATTAACGATCCTTCCAGGAACATAGATTTCTTTTACGATGCTGCCGCTCAGTTTATCGCCCAGTGCTTCTTTTGCTTTTGCAATGGCGCTTTCCTGATCAGCATCTACCGGCACCAGGATGGTTGCACGGACTTTTCCATTCACCTGTACACCGATTTCAATTTCATCATCTTTACAGAGTGCCTCGTCATATTCAGGCCAGCCGAATTTCGGATCAAAGACGCTCTCTTCATGGCCATATGCCTGCCACATTTCTTCCGCAACATGCGGAGCAAACGGAGCCAGAAGACGGATGAAACTTTCCATAGTCTCCCGGTCTATACCGCCTGTCGTCTTGGCCATATCATTCAGTTTATTATTGTATTCCATGAAGCCGCTGATGACAGTATTCAGGCTGAAGCTTTCCAGTCTGCGCGTAATATCACGGATCAGTTTATGGCGTAACTTGATCATCTCAGGAGTCGGGGCAACATTTGCTTCCAGGCTGGTATTTGCCAGGTTATAGAAACGGCTTAAGAACCGGTAAACACCGTCGATGCCTCTCTCATCCCATTCGCTGTCTAATTCAGGCGGACCTACAAAGAGCTCATACATCCTAAGGGAATCACAGCCATAGTCTCTGACCAGATCGTCCGGCGACACAACATTTCCCTTGGATTTGCTCATTTTGATACCATTCTTGCCGGTGATCATGCCCTGATTGAACAATTTGGTAAACGGCTCATCGAAATCCAATACATTGATATCCTTCAGGAACTTGGTATAGAACCTGGAATACAGAAGATGAAGGACTGCATGTTCTACACCGCCGATATACATATCGACAGGAAGATACTTGTCTGCCTTTTCTCTATCCACTAGTTTTTCTTTATTATGCGGATCTACATAACGCAGGAAATACCAGGAAGACCCTGCCCACTGCGGCATGGTATTTGTCTCTCTTCTTGCAGGTTTACCGCAGACC
>JAFWFS010000002.1 GCA_017515475.1 Erysipelotrichaceae bacterium
AGGGAAATGCTTACCTATCAGGTCAACCGCTACTTTGTACAGCTTGTAAACCGTCTCTTCAATGACACCACAGAAGTCGGTACAACCGGATGTGATACAGATCTTGCCGAACCACTTCCGGAAAACGAGCCGGATGAATTATCGGATCATTTTTGATCGTATTTAAACGGCAGTCGATACTGTCGTTTTTTTGGGTGTAATACTGCCTGCCTTCTTTCTTTTATCTCTCTGCTTCCTCTTTTCCGGTTCTTCCTGATGAGACGCGTCTCTTCGAAGGGATCGCGTCCATGAGTTTGTTTCTTACGCGGCATGAAACAGACAGTACCTTCTGAACCATCCGTTCTCTCTTTGGTTTCTGACTTACGGAAAGGGCCTTCGTGCCGCATTGCCCGCAAGATTCATATTCCGGAATTCTTCTGTCATTTCTTCTCTCGTACACGAATACTATTTTACCTGTCTGCGCTTTTCCTCTTCCGTCTTCAGGCAGTAACAGCTGCTTTCAGGGATGGAATCAATTCTGTTAGCTCCCTGGAAAATGCACTTATCAAGCAGAATCACAAAACATATAATAGGATTACATGAATTCGAATCTTCTGATTCAGGCGGAAGGCCTGTATAAAACCTATGGACATGGAGAAGGAGCGGTAACCGCTCTGAATCATGTCAGTCTTGATATCTATGATGGGGAACTTCTTGTCATTCTTGGCAGCAGCGGGTGTGGGAAAGTACGCTGCTGAATATGCTGGGCGGTATGGATGCGCCGGATGAAGGAACGGTGTTTTTTGACGGCAAGTCGATCTTCTTCTCCGGCGGCGACAGTTCAATGACCAGATACCGTCGGAATACGGTCGGATTTGTTTTTCAGTCGTTCAATCTGATTCAGGAACTGACGGCTCTGGAAAATGTGCGGCTGACGGCGGTGAATGAAGAACGTGCGCGCAAGGCGTTGGAACTGGTTGGACTTGAACAGCGTCTCAACAGTTATCCTTCACAGTTTTCCGGCGGTCAGCAGCAGCGGGTATCCATTGCCCGGGCCCTTGCCAAGGACGCGAGAATCATGCTGTGCGATGAACCGACCGGTGCTCTAGATTATGGAACCGGCAAGCAGATTCTCAATGTACTGGAAGATCTCTGCCGCGGTCATCATAAAACCGTTGTCATTGTTACTCATACCAAGGAAATCGGACGGATGGCTGACCGGGTGGTCCGGATGCGCAATGGCGGAATTATTGAAACAACAGAAAATCCAAATCCTGTTTCCGCGAAGAATTTAGAGTGGTAGACATCAGTCCGTATGGTTAAGGCAATAATAAAAAAATAGAAAGCTTTGCAATCTTTCAGATTCGATTTAATCCTATTTAGAAAGGATTCTTGCGAGTAGTTTGTTAGAAATTGATTTTTCATAGGACTAATAATAGTTTTTGCCACTAATTTCTTTTACTTTATACCATTTACTTTTCCATTATAAAACCCAGAGCCTTACACCCTGGGTTTAAAGAGGTCTTATTTACGCATGTCCATTCCGGTCTTAACAAACTTGAACATTCTTACAGCGCCTTCGTAGTAAAGTTCTTTCGCATTATC
>JAFWFS010000021.1 GCA_017515475.1 Erysipelotrichaceae bacterium
CCCTTTTCTGCCTTCCTGAATGTACTGTCCAAGAGAATGCAGGTCGGTCGTGAAGCAGGCGCTGGTTGGAAGAATGCCCTTTCCTTCCTTGCCCTCGGATTCGCCGAACAGCTGTTTCCACCATTCCGCGATCATTGTCAGCTGCAGATGATAGGTAATGAAGTATTCTTCTGTATATCCCATGTCACCCAGAATCCTTCTTGCTACCGCATACTGATAAGCCGGGTTCTTTTCCAGATCAGCCGTATTCAGATCTTTGCTGGCATCCAGAGAACCCTTCATCATCGCTTCGATGTCAACACCGGCCAGAGCCAGAGGAAGCAGTCCCACGGCCGTGAATACCGAATACCTTCCTCCGATGTCGTCAGGAATCACGAATGTCTCATATCCTTCCTTGTCTGCCAGCTCTTTTAACGTGCCTCTTGCCTTATCGGTCGTCGCATAGATCCTTGAACTGACTTCATTCCCGTATTTCTTTTCCATGAACTGTTTAAAGATACGGAAGGAAACGGAAGTTTCCGTTGTTGTACCGGACTTGGAAATGACATTCAGTACGACTTCTTTGTCTTTTATATGATTCAGTACCTGTGAAAGATAGGTATGCGAGAAAGTATTGCCGATAAAAATCACTTCGATCCCGTCATCCGGGTAAAGACCCTTGATCATCTCCAGGGCGGCTCTTGCTCCCAGATAGGAACCTCCGATACCGCAGACTAGCACCGTATCGTATTTTCCTTTCATCCTGTCTCTTAAAGCAAGAATACGGGCAAACTCATCTTTATCGTAATTCTCGGGCCATTTTACCCAGCCCAGAAAATCGCTGCCTTTTCCTGTCCTGTTATGCAGATCATCATGTGCCTTATTCACTCTATCCTGCCATAATGAGAGATCCTCATTCAATTTGGCGTTTCTTAGATCCAGTCTAATCATGGTATTCTCCTTTGACCCATTCGGGCATCTTGTCCTTAATCGTTCCAAAACCTTTTACGCTTTCCGGCATACCCAGAAACTTCACTCTCTTGGCGTATCTGCGCGTATTCTGTGAGAGCGCCTTGAAGGACAGTCTCAGCTGCCGGTGTTCCTTGTCGATATCGATCACCTTAACCATGACATACTCGTCGATTTTCACGAAACTGTCGATGTTTCTGACAAAACCGTTGGAGATCTCGGAAATATGGATCAGTCCCGTAACTCCGTCATCAAAGCGTACGAAAGCGCCGTAAGGCTTGATCCCCGTTACTTTTCCATATACCGTCATTCCTACTTTGTAATCGTTTATCGAACTCACCTGTATCATTATAACATGGTCTAAGAACGATTCTGTCAGAATCGTTTTACAAGCATTTTCTGAAATAGAGTGATATATTTGATATGGAGAGAAGATTATGGATACAGAAGAGAAAATCAGACAGATCGAAAAGACGATCGAAAAAGTCAGACCATACATTCAAAGCGAAGGAGGAGATGTCAGATTCGAAAGACTGGAAGACGACATCGTTTATGTGAGTGTACATGGAGCCTGTGTCGGCTGCATGGCTTTGGATTTTACTTTGAAAGAAGGCGTGGAAGCCCTGATCCTGGATGAAGTTGAAGGGATCAAGGAAGTCAGACTGGCAAATTAAAATGGGCATCGGCCCATTTTTCTTATCTGTCGTTTACCTGTACAATAATGCATTTCAGATATTCAGAAACGTTGTTTCCCAGAATGATTGGATGATCCGGAGACTGGGCTCTGTTTTCGACCAGTCTAAGACGTTTATGGGCATCGTTGGCTGAAGAAAGAATGATCTTCATAAACAGATCCCTGGTCATGTATTCACTGCAGGAGCAGGTTACCAGAAAACCTCCGGGATTCAGCAGTTTCATCGCCCGGTAGTTGATTTCCTTGTATCCTTTGGACGCATTCTTTAAGGAATTCCTGGACTTGGTGAAGGCAGGAGGATCAAGAACGATCACATCGAATTTCTGTTTCTCCTGCTGCATCCGGATGAGATAATCGAAAACATCCGCTACGATGAATTCCGTATTGGTAAAACCGTTCAGACGACTGTTTCTGACAGCCTGATCGATGGCCGTCTGGGAAGCGTCGATACCGATGACATGATCGGCTGTCAAAGCCGCACTTAAGGCAAATCCGCCCGTATGGGTGCAACAGTCCAGTACTCTCTTGCCTTTGCAGAGTTTTCTGATTGCCAGATGATTGTATTTCTGATCCAGAAAGTATCCGGTCTTCTGTCCTTCGGCGATATCGACTTCCAATTTGACGCCATTCTCGTCGATTTCGATCAAGGTATCAAAAGGATCGCTTAAAAACCCTTTCACCCTCTCCAGTCCTTCCAGTGTTCTGACTCTGGCATCGCTTCTTTCATAGATGCCTCTGATGGATACATCGTTCCGTCTGAACATCTCCAGGATCGCTTCTTTCAGCGTCTCTTTTCGAACATCCATACCCAGCGTATCGATCTCGAATACCAGGATATCGTTGAACTTGTCGACGATCAGTCCCGGAAGTCTATCGGAGTCGGAGAATACGACCCGGCAGCACTTCGTATCGGTTACGCTCTTCCTGTATTCCCAGGCATCCTGAAATCGGCGGATAAAGAAATCCCTGTCTATCGTTTCCTTCTCGTTCCTGCCTAAAAGCCTGATCCGGATCTTGGAATGATCATTGATATAACCGTAGCCCAGGAAGTCGTCCTTAAAAGAAACGACTCTAACCAGATCGCCGTTTAGATATTTTCCATCAATGTCGTCGATCTCGTTGTCGAAAACCCACAATCCTCCGGCTGATATCGTCCGTCCCTCGTTTTTCTTTAGTCTGACAGTAATCATCTTTTTCATTATACTCTGAAAACGTACTTCTTGTTTAAGATGGCACATGAAAAGGAAGCCTGAGCTTCCTTTTTTTATTGTCTACTTCTTAACGGCAGCGGCACATCTGTCGCACAGACCGTCTTCGTTTTCTTCTTCTACGATGTTCCAGCAGCGCGGACAGACATGACCTGGAGCCTTTTCGATCTTTACTTCGACCTGATCGTATTTAGGCAATGTCTCATCGGTGAACGACACCTTGGCGATGATCAGCCACTGGGCGATCTTGTTTCCGAAGGCGTCTTCCAGAAGCTTTCTGTCTTCCTCAGAAACATGAAGGATCGCATGTGCCTGCATCGGCTTTTCGATGATCTTTTCGTTGATTGCATCTTCTCTGGCCTTAAAGATATCCGTTCTGATCTGATGCAGCCTGTCGAATGAAGACCTGATCGCATCCTGACCTTCAAAATCTCTTGTTTCAGGGAAGTGAACGTAATGGACGCTCTCTGCTTCGCCGGATGCGAAGTGTTTCCATACTTCTTCACTGGTGTATGCCAGAACAGGAGACCACAGTTTTACCAGATAATCCACGGCCGTATATAAAACGGTCTGAACCTTTCTTCTGCGCGGAGAATCCAGTTCATCGCAATACAGGATGTCTTTCGCAAAGTCGCAGTAATAGCTCGAAAGTTCATTGGTCATGAAGTTGGTCATGACGGATGTCGCCAAAACGAAGTCGTAACTGTCATAGGCTTCTTTCGTCTTTCTGGCCATGTCGTTCAAGGCGACCATCATATACTGATCGACCGGCTCCAGCTGCTTATAATCGACTAGATCGGCCTTGGTGAAATCTTCCTTGTTGATGTTTCCAAGCATGAAACGGAAGGTATTTCTGATCTTGCGATACTGGTCGGATACCTGTTTCAGGTTGGAATCGCCGATCCTCATGTCGGCCTTGAAGTCTTCCGAAGAGGCCCACAGTCTCAGAATATCGGCACCGTAGCGCTTGATGATATCCAGCGGATCGACGACGTTTCCGACCGACTTGTGCATCGCCTCGCCTTTGGAGTCGCAGACATAGCCGTGGGAAAGCACGGACTTGTATGGCGCAACGCCATGTGTCGCAACAGATACGATCAGCGAGGAGTTGAACCAGCCTCTGTACTGGTCGGACCCTTCAAAATACAGATCGCAAGGATAGGAATATCCTCTGGCGATCAGTTCGTTCCAGGAGGAACCGGAATCGAACCAGACATCCATGATATCGGTCTCTTTCGTGAAATTCCCGTTTGGCGAAGCCGGATTGCTGTAGCCTTGAGGAAGCAGATCTTTTGCTTCGGATTCAAACCAGACGTTGGAACCGTACTGGTCAAAGAGCTTTGCTATATGTTCAAAAACATCCGCATCGATGATCGGTGTTCTGTCTTCGTTATAAATGATAGGAATAGGAACTCCCCATAATCTCTGACGGGAGATGCACCAGTCCTTACGGTCCTTAACCATGTTGGTGAGTCTCAGCTCACCAAAGGAGTTGATCCACTTGACTTCCTTGATCGCCTCCAGCAGCTGCGGCTTGATCTTCTCGATCGAAGCGAACCACTGGGTTGTGGCACGGAAGATGACCGGCTTCTTCAGTCTGTCGTCATGCGGATAGGAGTGGGTGACCCATTCGATGTTCATCAGGGAACCCTTGTTCTTCAGGATCTCGATGACATCCTCGTTGGCATCTAGAACGAACTTTCCCTGCAGCTGTTCACCGGCCTCCGCCGTGAAGCAGCCCTTCTCGTCGACCGGGCATACCGTAGGCAGACCGTATCTTTGTGTCGTATAAAAGTCATCCAGACCGTGACCGCCGGCCGTATGGACGCATCCTGTACCGTCTTCATCGGTGACATAGTCGGCTAGACAGATGACGGATTCCTTGTCGTCATAGAGAACGTGTTGACAGACGACGGATTCCAGCTGTTTGCCTTTGAATGTTCTTAATACTTCGTAATCAGCGAGTCCGAACTTTTCCATCAGTTTCTCGACCAGACTCTTCA
>JAFWFS010000003.1 GCA_017515475.1 Erysipelotrichaceae bacterium
AGCCTGTGGAGAGGTAGCGAAGTGGCTAAACGCGGCTGACTGTAAATCAGCTCTCTACGAGTTCGACAGTTCGAATCTGCCCCTCTCCACCACTTTGGGATGTAGCCAAGTGGTAAGGCAACAGACTTTGACTCTGTCATTCCGCTGGTTCGATCCCAGCCATCCCAGCCAGATTATGACTCGGTAGCTCAGGCGGTAGAGCATCTGACTTTTAATCAGAGGGTCCCGGGTTCGATTCCCGGTCGAGTCACCACTGAAACGCAGATGTAGTTCAATGGTAGAACTTCAGCCTTCCAAGCTGACTACGTGGGTTCGATTCCCATCATCTGCTCCATAGATCACACGCAGTTCTAGAGAACTGTTTTTATTTACTCAAGATATAGTAGTTGTAGGTATCCCAGTAACGGCCGCGGTAATAGACGGCATCTTTTCTGATTCCTTCAAAGATCATTCCGCATTTCTGCATGACTTTTCCTGACGCTTCATTTCCTTCCAGATGGCAGGCAACGACCTTATGGATCCCGATCTCAAACATGAAACCGATCATCAGTTTCATCGCTTCGCTTGTATAACCCCTGTTCCAGTAAGGCCTGCCTATCGCATAGCCGATTTCGACAGTATGCTCGATGGCGCTTGGCTTGCTGCACTGAAAGATCTCTCCGATTACTTCATCGTTTTCTTTCAGAACGACTGCAAAGGCGTACATCTGATTCTTTCTGAATCTCTCCAGCATGTTCTCAAAAGCGAAATCTTCTTCTTTCTCGGCATAAGTATCGATGAAAAAGTTCAGAACTTCCCTGTCGTGGTTGATGTTTCTGAAGATGGCCGTCTTATCCTCTGCACGCAAAGGTCTAAGAATCAGACGGTCTGCTTCCAGCACGGTGTTTTCGAGGAATTCTTTCATACGATTATTATATAATTGAAATATGACGAAGAAAAAGATACTTCTTATCATCCCTGTTCTGTTCATGATCCTGCTGGTGATGCTGATGATCACGATCCTGAAGAAATGCACAGGAAACAGCGTCAGTGAACCTGAAATCATCGAAAACATCCGGGTCGACTATGCGCAGCTGTCGAATGAAAACGGAAGATACCGTTATGAGGATGAAAACTACAGCAGCTGTTTCGGGATCGATGTTTCGACTTTTCAGGGAGATATCGACTGGAAGAAGGTTAAGGAAGACGGTGTCGAGTTTGTATTCATCAGGATTGGCAGAAGAGGCGCAACAACCGGGCTGATCTACGAGGATGACGAGTTCGAGAAGAACTATAAAGGCGCCAAGGAAAGCGGCATCAGAATAGGCGTGTACTTCTTTTCGCAGGCAATCACAGAAAAAGAAGCCAAAGAAGAAGCGGAATGGGTCGTGAAAAAGCTCAAAGGCAAGGAAATAGATCTTCCTGTCGTCTATGATCTGGAAGAAGTCTATCTGGAAGATGAGACGCCAAGGACCGATAGTATCACCGGAGAAGCAGCCACTAAAAATGCGTTGGCTTTTCTGGAAACAATAGAAAAAAACCATCACGCAGGAATGCTGTATACGTCTTTATACTGGTCCGAATGCTACTACGACATGGAACAGTTAAGCGGTTATCCGATCTGGTATGCCCAGTATGACAGCGACATTCCGGAGCTGGATCTACCTATCGGCATCTGGCAATATTCCAGTCAGGGAGTCATTGAAGGCATAGACGAAAAAACGGACCTCAATATCATGTTTATCCGGAAGGACTAGAAAATGGACGAGTTCAAGCAGAGACTGACGGATTTCTACAACAAGTTCAACGAGAACAAGAGGCTGGATCACCGTCATGGGCAGGTGGAATTCCTGACATCCATGAAATACATCCATGAGTATCTGGAAGATTCAGACAGCATCGTCGATATCGGTTCAGGTCCCGGACGCTATGCCTTGGCTTTAAAAGAAGAAGGCCACTCAGTCACAGCCGTTGAATACGTCAGACCCAATATCGGGATTCTTCGGGCGAAGGGCAAAGACATCAGAATCATCGAAGCCAGTGCTGTGGATCTGCCTATGCTGAAAGACGACGAATTCGATATCGGCATCATGTTTGGACCGATGTATCATCTTTACTCGAAAGAAGACAGACTCAAGGCCTTAACGGAAGCCAAAAGGATCACAAGAAAATATCTGTTCGTTACCTATATCATGAACGAATACAGCGTCATCGAATACGCCTTTAAGGACAATCAGTACGCAAAGGTAAAAGACAGGCTGGATGATGATTTCCGTATCAATGATCCGGATGCTCTGTTTTTCCAGGCCAGAATCGAAGATATCGATGAGCTCAACAGACTTGCGGGGCTGAAGCTGATCAGACGTTTCGCTTCAGACGGTCCAAGCGACTATATGCGCGATACCATCAACAAAATGGATGATGAAACATTTCAAGCCTATCTGAACTTCCATTATGCGACCTGCGAAAGAAAAGACCTGATCGGCGCAAGCAGTCATGTCGTCGATATTCTGACAAAACAAAAAGAAGCCTAGGCTTCTTTTTCTTCTTTCTTTTCCGGTGTGTACTTGATACACAGATGTCTCTTGTTTCCTTCTCCGATGGAGACCGTGGAAACGTTCTTGAAATCCTGCAGATACTGATGTATCACTTTTCTTTCATCGTTAGGCATCGGATCCAGTTCACAGTCGACATGCGTCTTGGCGACGTTGATCGCTTCTCTTCTGGCGATCGCCTTGACTTTCTTGTATCTGTCTTCCTTGTAGTGGTTGACATCGACGATCACGTTGATTCTCTTCTTGAATGTCGCATTGACTGCGGCCTTCAGCACTGTCGAGATGGCTCTTAAGGTCTGGCCGTTCTTGCCGATGATGATCGCATTGTTCTCGGCATCCAGGATGACTCTGTACAGTGCGTCTTCTTCGTTTTCCTTGTCGACGATGATCTCGATGGAAACGCCCTGGTTGAGCTCCGTAAAATATGCGCCCAGATAATCGAAGATGAACTCCTTGACATCCTTGGAGGTGAAAGCTTCGATCGTGATAGACTTGTGAAGACCGAAGATACCGCCCTTTTCTTCTTCCAGAATGTTGTATGTGATGTCGTCTATTCTGCATCCCTGTTCGGTTGAGATGCTGTTAAGAACTTCATCAAGCGTTCTTCCTGTATACTGTTTCATTAGTTGCTCTCCTTGTGCGTCATCTTATCGATGGCCAGTGTCTTTAATATGTTGACGATGGAAGAAATGCAGTAGTAAAGAGAAACGGCCGTAGGGATCGAGAACATTGCGATCGCTACCATTCCCAGCATGCCGTAAGTCATCATGACATTCTGGTTCTCCGGTTTCTTGTATACTTTGTGATGTCTGTCCGCTTCCTGTCTGCCGCGGTATTCCGCTACCCACTGCGGTACTTTGACCGAGATGAACTGACAGATGACCATCAGCGCGAAGATCACCAGACAGATCCAGGCCTTCTGGCCGATCGCTTCACGCGGTGTGATGGAAAGGCTGACATTCATGAACCTGCCGTTGGCGACAGCTTCGGATTTTCTTACTGCATTATACATACCGATCAATAGCGGGAACTGAATGAAAGTCGTCAGTAAAGCACCGATCGGATTGACGTTGTACTTGTTGTAGATCTGCTGCATTTCCATAGCCATGCGCTGCTGGGAAGCCTCGTCCGTTCTTCCCTCGTACTTGGCCTGTACCTTCTGCAGTTCAGGCTGTATCTCCTGCATCTTCTGCATGGCAACGCTGGAACGGAACGTAAACAGCAGTACGATCAGGTTGATGATGATCGTTACCAGGGCGATGGCCATGAAGATTCCGGTTCTTGCCGAAAGCCAGTTGATCGCCTGAGACAGCGGATAGACGATCAGGGCCGAGAAGAAGCCTTCGTTCATAACATCCTTAAAAGTGGTATCTAGAGTGATCAGATCAGCCGATGCGCTGCAGCCTGTCAGGAGCAAGGCCAATGCGATCACGGATAATGCTGATAATATGCGTTTTTTACTCATGGAACTCTCCTTATTCATACTTTTCTATTATAGCCTTTTTAATCGCCTTTTCCAAATCATTTTTATTATCGGTAAAAGCTTTCTCCAGATATCCTTTGCGGACTATAACGATCAGATCTTTCGGGCACTGTTCAAAGCCGATCAGACTTCTGATCATTTCCCTGACCTGTCTCTTGATCCTGTTTCTGTCTACCGCATCTCCCAGCTTCTTGGAGACCGATATCCCCACTCTGGCGTGTTCCTGTTTCCGATTGGAATAATACACGACAAAAGAGCTGTTGGAAACAGAATGCTTTTCGGAAATGATCTGGGCGAACTCTTCGTTCTTTCTGACCCGGTATTCTTTTTTCATATCTAAATTAAAAGCCACCTAAGTGACTTTAATCGGATAATACCTTTCTACCCTTAGCACGACGTCTGGCTAATACCTTACGTCCGCCTACTGTCTTCATTCTGGCTCTAAAACCATGGACATTCTGGCGTTTTCTTTTGCTTGGTTGATACGTTCTTTTTGCTGCCATATAAGCCACCTTTCCTCAAATACTATTCAATTTTACGGCAAAAGCGGAATAAATGTCAACCACTAAGAACGTTTCTTCAGAGCTCTTTGGATCCTGCGGGAAATCTCGCTGGCGGGTGTTCCTATTTCGAAGCTCAGACCGTTACGGGTCTCTGCGACTCTCCTGATTCCCAGATCCTGAATCCTCTCGATGGAGATCTTTTCCGGATCGGCAATACTGACGTTCAGTTTGAACAGACCCGAACCGGCAGAACGGATATTGCCGATGCCTCCTACTGAATCGATGATGTCGTTTACCAGCTCGTTTCCGCTTCCGGTATAGAAAAAGTCGAAAGCCATGAAACGGTAGTAGAAGATCGTCAGCAGCAGGCACAGAACAAAGGCGATCGCACCGATGATGGCGATCATCTGCAGAGAATGAATCAGATTGATGTTTCTGACGTTGATGATATAGTCGGCAAAGCTTCCCGGCATGGCGACTGCCGTATTCATGGTATGGGAAGTAAAGCCAAGGAAAGCATCGAATCTGATCAGAGATGCCGATACGACGGCGGTCAGCGCCAGATAGATTAGCAGTAAAGACGGAGAGGTAAACAGCATCAGCAGTTCCGCAGGCAGAGGATTGCCGGCAATTACCGACAAACCGATTGCCACCAGAAAAGTCATGATCAGACTGCGACGGTCATTCTTGTCCGTCATTGAAAGCAGCGTTCCCAGATAGAATCCCGGGATCATGAACATGTTTATGACATAATACGGGGTAATGAATCTTCCGGCTCCCAGATAGGAAAGATTGGTATCCTTGACATAGGCCCAGATATTGACATCGCCGAGAATGCTCTGACCGGTCATGGCATTCGAATAGGAACCGCCTGCCGCGGTATACCAGAACGGATAACGGATGACGTTGCCGATACCCAGAATGGACAATACTCTATCGATCACCGTATACATGCCCATACGCATCGGGTCCTGCAGATCTTCGCTGATAAAGTCTACGGCTTTCTGAATATACAGATACAGGTATGGATAGGTATAGGAAACCAGAATACCCAGGATGAAGCAGAAAACGAAATTGTAGACGATTCCTGAAGTATCTCTGGAGAAGAGATTTGTCAAAGAGTAGTTCCCTCTGTGTCTGGAAAAAATAAAGGCTGTTCTGGTTGCGTAGGCCACCAGTAAAGACCCGATCATTCCCGTTTCCAGAGGAGCGCGCGTTCCCGAGGTCAGATTGAATACCGAATTGATGCCATAGCTTCCGGAGTAGGCCAGAGAATTCAGGTTCTGCGGAGAGAATAGCATGGTCGTTACTTCATAGGTGAAATAGCCTACTAGAGCCATGACTACCGGAGAAGCGTTGTTCGCCTTCTTGCAGACAATATTCAGCATGAAGATGAGAGGCAGATTCATGATCGTAAATTCGCCGATCTTTAACAGCAGTTCGGCTATAAACAGAACAACGTTGTTGCGGAATGTATAAAACAGATTGACGTTTTCGTTCTGAATCAGAAAACCTACGGCAATCAGGGCGAATCCGAAGTATGCAATACGGATCGGTGTCTTGCAGCTGTCATAAAGGTTCATCAGACGTTTCATAAGTACATTTTACTACAAATTAAACTATAATTAAGTACGAAGAGGTACAAAATGAAAGCATTGATCATAATCAGTAACGGAATGGAAGAATGCGAAGCTCTTGTCACCTATGATCTGTTATATCGTGCGGGGATCGAAACGGATCTGGTGGGTTTACAGTCCGAAGTCACGTCTTCCCATAATGTCACCGTAAAGGCGCACAGGCTTATTGACGATGTAAATATGGACGACTACGACTGTCTGGTCCTGCCGGGAGGAATGCCTGGCACATTGAATCTGGAACGGGATGAAAGAGTACAGAATCTGATATCCGAATCATTGAAGAAAGACAAGTACATCGCAGCGATCTGTGCCGCACCGTCCATCCTGATCCACAGAAACCTGTTAAGAGATCATCATTTCATCTGCTTCCCGGGCTTTGAAAACGGGCTGATCCCGGCAAAAGAAAAAGCCGTTCAGGACGGCAGGATCATTACCGGTAAAGGCATGGGTGCAGCAATCGAATTTGCCCATCTGATCATTACGAATCTGATCAGTAAAGAAAAAGCCGACGAAATACTGCAGAAGATCCAATACTAGTCTTTAAAAGCAGCCCTGGCCTGCTGATGCTGGCGGTTCCGGGGTATTTGATACAGTTTACCGTTCACAAGTATATTAGCTCCGGTCTGATGAAACACAAATCCGACCTGAGCTTTTTTGCACTGTTCACGGACATCCTTGACCCATTCGAAGTCGATGATCCTGGCTTCATCTCCGGATTCACCTCCAACGACGACTTCGTCGATCTGACCGATGTATCTGCTTAAGTCTACTCTCTCCAGCATCGGTTCGATGACAACCGTCTTTTTGATCAGTTCCAGGGATAAATAGATCGGCGCTCTTTCATCAAAACGTTTCTGATTCTCCATCGTACAGGCGATCTCCAGATTCGGATACTTTCGCAAATCGGGTATGCATTCGCAGATCCTTTCCGGTCTTTTGGTGATGCAGAAGAAACGGCAGTCGCATCTTTCTTTGATCATGTCAAGCACATCCTGACGCCACCGATCCGCTTCTTCGATAAAGAAATCGGAAGAAAAACACAAAGCGAAAACGCTCCCCGAGGGATAACGGTACTCTCCTTTCCTGTTTCTTCTGACAGGAAGATCAAAAGATCTTGTCTTGTATACGACATTGCTGTCCTTCCCGATCGATTCATCCCGGCGGTAGACGTAACAGTGCAGACATCCTTCCGACTTTTTATGACATCCGTGCCAGCAGTTGTAGGTAATATCCATACTTCTATTCTATAATGTAGGAAAGGCAGGTATTATATGAAAACTTCAGCATTCCTTAAGAAATACTACATTGACCGTTCCAATGCCCAGTCGACGAAATGGGCAAGAGGCAGAAAAATGAACTGTCTTCCGATGTGGGTCGCCGACATGGATTTCAGATGCGATGAAAGAGTGTCGAAAGCGCTGAAAGACTTTATCGCGGCAGGAGACTACGGCTATACCAATCTTCCGGAAGACTACTATCAGGTATTTATCAGCTGGCATGAAAAGAGAAACCATGTCCATTATCAGCAGGACTGGATCCGCTTCACCAGAGGTGCCGTCAACGCTATGTATCAGGCCGTTCATTCTCTAACTGAAGAAAAAGATGCGATCATGATCAATACGCCGCTGTATCCTCCGTTCAAGGCGACGATAGAGCGATGTGGAAGAAAGGTGGTTGAATCGCCTCTGAAATACGAAAACGGTTATTTTACCTTCGACTACAAGGACATCGAAAAGAAGTTCAAAACGAAGAATGTTAAGATGCTGATGCTTTGTTCTCCGCACAATCCGCTTGGCCGGGTATGGAAAAAAGGCGAACTGGAAGAACTGTTCGAACTGTGCAGCAGATACAGCGTTCTGGTTTTGTCCGATGAAGTTCATTCCGATATCATCATGCCTGACCAGGACTTCGTCTCTGCGCTTTCTCTGAAAAAGTATCAGAAACAGACCGTTTCCATCATCGCCGCATCCAAGAGCTTCTCACTGGCCGTGTTCTCTCATTGTCACGTCGTTATTCCAGGCAAAAAACTCAGAGACCGTTTTATCCGCTACCAGCAGGAAAACAACACCGCATCCGCAAACGCCTTCAACGCTCTTCCTACCTACTACAACTATATCTATGGAGAGGAATGGCTGGATGCCGTAAACAACGTCATTTTCGACAACTACCACTATCTGAAACAGAAACTGGGAGACTACATGGAAATGACCAATCTGGAAGGATCCTACCTGCTGTTTCTGAATCTAGGCAGCTACAATACCTGCAAATCGGCTGCCGACTGTCTTGTTGAAGAATGTCATATCCTGGCAAACCCGGGCGAAAGCTTCGGCAAGGGATACGAAAACTGGGTCCGTCTCAATCTGGCAACCTCACCGGATAACGTTAAAACGGCCGTAGACAGCATTCTGAAGCTGATCAGAACAAAAAAGAAATAACAGCCTGGCTGTTATTTCTTTTTTCTTAACAACGGTAAGTAACAGATTCCCAGCAGAACGAATGCCAGGACGACGATTATCGCCAGATAGAGATGCCACTGCCACAGTTCCGTAAGATGCAGACCGATCGGATTCTGGTAGGTAAAGAAGAAGTTCGGCCAGAAATCGACATGCAGCAGCTCCCCGTTCAGATAGGTCGGTGAAGCAAGAATAGAGTTGACATACAGGGAAACAAAGCCCAGCACCAGAATCGTAATTACTGATGAATAGTAATGTCTCTTTTCCCATTTGATCTCTTTTGACATTACGATCATCAACGCCAGCGCGATCAGCATCGAATGAAACAGAAAGAACTGATAAGCCATCGGATGAATGAAAGCTCTTTCTACCGGGATGCTGGTCGTGAAGATCGAAGGCATGGCCAGAGCCAGCAGGGCTCCGATCAGACAGGTCGGATACATGAATGCCAGGAGCGTTTCTCTGAATTTCCTGTTCTCCGTAAAACGGACATAGAAGATCAGCAGGATCTGAATGGAACACATGTGCAGAGGCAGATGGTTGGTTGGAATATACGGATAGATGATTGAGCCGTCTGCGGACGGGACCAGCGTTATGACACTAAAGACTTTGGTCAGTTCCGAGAGAACGCAGACTACGCAGGCAGATGTCAGAACCTGCTGCAGAGTGGGTTTTTTCTTTTTATATGCCAGAACCAATAGTACAATTACGATCGCACAGATTGCGAGCCAGACAAAGTGACGCCATGTAAACATGATGATAACTCCTATATTTTGATTCCATTATAACGCTGCCGCTTTTAATATTGTTTATATTTTGTGTAAAGAATAAAAAAAGCCGCTTCTGCGGCTTTCTGTCTAATATCTGGTTCTCACTACGTCCATGAACTCACGGACCAGTTTTTCATCGACTCTATCTCCTGTCTTGAATCCTCTTCCCACGATTACGGCATCGGCATATTCGAAGTAATCCAGAACATTGGAAGTCTTGACGCCGGATCCGACGATGATCGGGAAATCGCCGATCTCTTCTCTCATCGATTTGACATCTTCGACCGTAATACGCTTGCAGCTGTCGTTCTCGGTAACGATGATCGCATGGGCATCGTGGCCGATCGCATTATGGGCAAGTTCGTTGATTGGAACATCAGGATTTCCGTAGGTTTCAGCCGTATGTACATCGGTAAACAGCATAACTTCAGCAGGATAATCTTTCATGACCTTGGATAACGGCGTTGAACAGGCAGGGATATAACCGAAGGATCCTGCACGGTTGTCGACAAAAGCTTCCAGCCGGATAAAATCGGCATTTACCGCCCAGGCCATCATCCATTCCTGATACCAGGCGTTCATTTCAACATTGACCCCGAAAGGCAGAGGACAGATATCCCTGATCTTGGAAGCGATCGCCGTCATCAGCGTATAGGATTCCCAAGGGATCTCATCGGCATACTGCGGCCAGTCGTTGAAGTTTTCCAGCATGATCGCATCGACTCCGCAGTCGATCAGCGTTCTGGCATCTTCCAGGGCAAAGCGGACGATTTCGTCCTTGTCTCCCCTATATGCGGCATTCGCCGGCAAAGGAAGCAGATGCACCATGCCTATTACTTTTTTCTTACCGTCAAAAAACTTTTTCATTATAAACTCCTTCTATTTAATCGTCATACCGCCGTCTACCACGATATTTGCGCCGTTAATATACGACGACTGATCGCAGCACAGGAAATAAACGGCGTTTGCGATCTCCTCCGGTTCTGCAGGACGCCTGATCGAACCGTAGGTGATCCAATTTTCCGGATCTTCAATGCCCAGCTTCCGGTAGTTCTCGATCGTCTTCTCCATCATGCAGGTATTGACCCAGCCAGGAGAAACGCAATTGCAGCGTATTCCTTCCGAGCCGTATTCGTTCGCCACCGTTTCACTCATGCCGATAACAGCCCACTTGCTGGAACCGTAGCCTACCTCAAAAGAATAACCCCGCATTCCCGAAACAGAACCGAAGTTGACGATGCATCCTTTTGCTGTTCTGATCATTACAGGAATGACGTTCTGAATCATCAGAAAAGTTCCGAAAACGTTTACCTCATAGACTTTCTTGAAGTTTTCAAAAGAATATTCAACGATCTGGTCATAGCTTCCGCAGATTCCTGCGGCGTTCACCAGCGCATCGATTCTTCCATAACGGGAAACAATATCGTGAATTCCCGATTCGACAGCATTCTCATTGGTAATGTCCATTGCGCAGACTATTACTCTGTTTCGATCAAAACGGTTTTTCTCTACCGCTTCTTCGATTTTCTCTGAGTTCAGATCCACCATTACGACATCATAATTCTCCGCCAGAAACTTCTCGACGATCCTGGAACCGATCCCGCCGGAAGCTCCTGTCACGATACAGACTTTATTTTCAATCATATCCGGAAAAGGTAAGCCTCTTTAATAGCAGACCTCGATGATGTTGTCTTCAAAAGTGATCGCTCTGAATTCCTGCCCGCCGACCGTAGCCGGTTCATAAAGGATCTCATAGCCGTCGGCTTTCGTTCTGGCAAGAATCTCTTCAAACTTTTCCCTGCTGTCTACCTTGATGCAGATATGAATATAGCCGGCGTTGTTTCTGTCCTTTACGGCATCGATCACTTCCGGTTTTGTCATCAGTTCGATCTTCGGATTCTCGTCGAATTTCATGATGTAGGATCTGTATCCGTTGTCTTCCGAATACTCCGCATGCACCGTTGCACCGAAATACTCTTCAAAAAACCTTCTTGCGCCTTCCAGGTCTTTCACCATCAGGCCTATATTACTGATTCTCATAATAAGCTCCTTTCAGTTATTCTTCCTCTTTTCTCAGGATCCTTCTAAGGAATCGTTTTGTCGCTTCTTCCTTCGGATTGGAAAGGACTTCTTCAGCGCTGCCTTCCTCAACGACCACACCATCTTCCATGAAGATGACTCTGTTCGCTACATTTCTGGCAAACTCCATCTCATGAGTGACGACGACCATGGTCGTTCCCTCTCTTGCCAGTTTGACCATGACTTCCAGGACTTCTCCCGTCAGTTCCGGGTCAAGAGCCGAAGTCGGTTCGTCAAAGAGAATGACTTCCGGTTTTGTAGCCAGTGCTCTGGCGATGGCAACGCGCTGCTGCTGACCGCCTGACAGCTGATCCGGATAGTAGTCCGCACGGTCAACCATGCCGACTTTCTGCAGCATTTCCATGGCCGTTTCTTTCGCTTCGGCTGCCGGAATCTTCCTTGCGGTAGTGAGACCCTCCATGACGTTCTGCAATGCCGTCATGTTCCTGAACAGATTAAAACTCTGGAAGACGAATCCCATCTTCATCCGCAGTTCCTTGATTTCTTTCTTGGTGATCTTGCGGATATCCTTTGACAGTTCATCAAACGTAAAGATGCCGTCATCCGCCTGTTCCAGGAAAGCCATGCATCTAAGCAGAGTTGTCTTGCCGGAACCGGAAGATCCGATCACGGCGATTACTTCACCTTCGTTGACTTCAAAGTCGATCCCTTTCAGCACCTGATTCGATCCGAAGGATTTATGTATGTTCTTGACTCCTAACATGTTCTTACCTCGATCTCTCTTCTTTGACGGTTTCCAGTTCCGTCTTTGTATCGTCAGGCTGTTTCCATTCCAGTTTCTTTTCCATGTATGACTGCAGTTTCGTCAGGATCGTGCAGATCATCAGATAGATGAAACCGGCTTCCATGTACATCCAGAACGGCTCGTAGTAGACGGCTGCGACTCTCTTGGCGATCGACATCATCTCGATGACCGTAATGGAAGAAGCCAGAGAAGTATCCTTGGTCAGTCCGATCAAAGAACTGAACAGAGGCGGGAACGCGACTCTGGCGGCCTGCGGCAGTACGATACGGGTCATGACCTGGAAGTAGTTCAATCCGATCATGTATCCCGCTTCGCTCTGCCCGATTGGAACGGACTGTATCGCTGAACGGATAATCTCGGAATTATACGCAGCCAGATTCAGTGAAAAAGCAACGATGGCGGCAATATAGCCATTGAAATTGATACCGAAAGAAGGCAGACCGTAGAAAATGATAAACAGCTGCAGCATCAGAGGCGTTCCTCTAAAGATCCAGACGTAGAATCGGGCAAACTGTTTCAGACCCCTGATGTTGGCGACCTGCACAAGTGCCAGGATCAGAGCCAGGATCAGACCAAAGAAAAACGACAGCAGCGTCAGCGTGATCGTGATCTGCAGACATGGTTTCAGAAGTTTAGGGAATGACTCGACCAGAATCCGAATGATTCTCCAGACTCTGGTTCCCAATGTCTCTGTAATCCAAATACCAAAATCGTTCATTAATAAACTCCTTAAAGAAAATCAGCGATAATTGTTCAACTATCGCTGATTAAAACAACGTCAGATAATTCTCTTATTCCGCAAAAGGATTAAAAGTCAGATCCTGGTGGAACCACTTGTTGGAGAATTCAAGCAGTTTGCCGTTTTCTCTTAATTCCGCAATCGCGGCATTGAATTCGGCAAGCAGTCTTTCTTCGCCCTTACGGCAAGGAATGGATACTTCATTGATATCGGATTCGATCTTAAAGGCTACTTCCAGTTCTGATTCCGGATGGTTCTCTCTGTATTCGGAAAGAATGACATCGTTGAACATGCAGAAATCGGCATTGCCGCTTAAAACGGCCTGTGCACACTGAGTCGGATCATCGATTGGCACAATCGTTACACCCAGTTCTTCCAGACGCGGAACCCAGCTGTTGGTGGCGTTCGTCGCAATCTTCAAGCCGTTCAGATCTTCCAGCGAATGCAGGTTAAGCGGATTGCCCTTTGTAACGACAACCTGTCTTGCAGTAAAGCAGTAAGGATCAGAGAAATCGTATTTTTCTCTTCTTTCATCGGTAGCTGTAACGTCGGCAATGACCGTGTCCCATCTGCCGGCATCGATACCTACCAGCAAGGCATCCCATTCCGCCATGACGAATTCGACTTCTACACCCAGATGTTCGGCGACGGCTCTGGCAACATCTACGTCGTAACCGGCGTAGTTTCCGTCGTCATCGACGAAGTTGAACGGCTTGTATGTTCCTTCGATGCCTACAACAAGTTTTCCGGCATTCTGGATAGCCGCCAGCTGATCATTGACTTCTGGTTCACCGGCAGGTGTTTCTTCCTTCTTGGTACAACCGGTAAATAATGACAGTACTAAAACAAGCACAAATAAAAACGTAATCTTTTTCTTCATTTCAATCCTTCCTTTCTTTGTGTTGTATTTTCGTGATTCATTCTTCAATTCCATTCTATAACTTTTTTTCTGAATAAACAGATCATTTTCTTCTTTCATCATACATCATAGGCATATCGAAGAAAAGAGAAATGACTGTTCCGCAGGCCTCCTGTATAATGGAGTCATATGGAAAGAATACGGCTCTGCATCTTCGACATGGACGGTCTGCTGATCGACAGCGAAACGATCTGGTATACCTGTGCCCTAGCCTGCAGCAAAAAGTACGACTACGGAGTTCCTGACGGACTGGTTCTCGATACGATGGGAATTAACGGCGAGGAAACCAGAAGACGTTTTCTGGCGGTTCTGGGAGATGATTTTCCGTATTATGAGTTTATCAGTCGCACGGTGGAACTGAAGAAAGAGTATCTGAATTCCCATTCATTGAACAAGAAGAAAGGTCTGGATGAGCTTTTTGCCTATCTGGATCGAAACAATATCCGTAAGGCCGTCGCCACTTCAACAAACAGGAGTTCCGCAGAGCTCTCTTTAAAAAGAGTCGGACTGGAAAACAGTTTCGACCATATCACCTTCGGGGATGATCTAAAGGAATCGAAACCAAGACCGGAGATCTATCTGAAAACGATATCGGCGTTTGACATACCGAAAGAGAACATTCTGGCTTTCGAAGATTCTAACAGCGGCATTCTATCGGCATGCAACGCAGGGCTGAAAGTCGTGCACATCCCCGATCTGGCTTCGGTAGAAGAAGAAAGCAGACGGAAATGCTTCGCCATACTGAATGATCTGAGTGAAGCGATAGAACTGATCGGGAAGATCAACTCTCTTTGATGATACGCCATTCTTCTACCAGCCTGTCTAAAGAATAAACCGCATTTGCCGGACTGGTGGAAGGAAGAACGGCGGCTTCCATGTCAAGCTGTTCTTCCAGATATTTCCGATACAGCTTCAGGGCTGTTCTGCCGTTGACGTAAATCCTGCTGATCGATGTCTTGCCGATCAGTTTTTTTATGTCATTGGGCTTGACATTTCGGATCGAGCTGTCCGAGGAACCCTCGATCTCGCAGGATGCCACGACATCCCACAGGGCAATTCCATTTCTTAGCAGCATTTTCTTCTTTTCTTCTATCGTTGCGGGAACGTCTTCTTCAAATACTGCCGCAACAGTCTTCCAGAAACGATTCTGCGGATGACCGTAGAAGAAACCGGCCTTTCTTGACCTGACAGAAGGAAAAGATCCCAGGATCAGGATCTTTGAATCTTTGTCATAAACGGGTTCTATCTGATGATATTCCATTACTGCGCCTGTTTTTTCTTTCTCATCTGGAAGAAAGACAATGCCAGCGGGAATCCGAACATGCCGACAGCCGAGAACATCCTGGCGCCGACGATCATGGTGATCAGCGTAGCCAGAGGGTGCAGATCAAGACTGGTTCCGACCATTTTCGGCTCTATGATATTCCGGATAATCGTAATGATGATATACAGGACCAGCAGTTCGATGCCAAGAAGCGCTCTGCCCGTGATCAGACAGCTCAGTCCCCAGGGGATCAGAACCGTTCCGACACCCAATACCGGAAGAATATCCAGGAAGGCAATCATGAAGGACCACATGCCGCTGTTGGAGATGCCAAAGACCGTCATACCGATGAGCAGTTCCACAAAAGTTATTCCCATGATCGAAGCGTAGGAACCGAAGATCTTCAGCAGGACATTCTCAAAGAAATCCTTGATCTCACAGAAGACATTCAGAGCCTTTTCAGGCAGAGAAGCGATAAAACGCTCGGAGATGTTTTCGTAATCGAAAACCATATAGAAAGAAGTCGTGATGGCTACCAGGATCGATACCAGAACCTGCGGAACATTGGTGATGATTGATGTTGTCGTCTTGGCCATTCCCGATACGACGGAAGACAGAATGGACTTGATGGAATCGAAGATGCCGTCGGTGAAGTTTTTCAGCAGTTCCCTGATGTTTCTAGGAAGCTGATAGGCTGCAGCGTATATGCTGTCTTCCATGGAAGAGATATAAGGCTCTACCGTGCCGGTGTAGAAGTCAGGAAGCGTCTTGATGAAGTCGGCGAGCTTGCTGATGCCCAGAGATACGATCAGGATGATGATCAGCAGGACCAGCAGGTAGATGAGCGTCAGAGTAATGCCTCTGTACAGTTTCCTGTCGTTTTTAAAAAACCTTTTGTTAGCCTTGACGGCTGCATAGGCAAAAAGAAAGCCCATGATGAAAGGAAACAGCAGTCCCAGAAGATAGTTCACGCTGAAATAAACGATGCCGAAGATGACGGCAATATACAAAACGTTGATAATCAGTTCTTTCTTTTTCTCCATACTGTTCATAACTCCATTTTAAGCCAAAAGTCCCAAAAAAAGTAGCTGTCGCTACTCTGTTTCACCCCACGCAGGAATGATCTTGCCCCTTTTCAGCAGGACCGATTTCTGATAGTCGGTACAGTTCAGGAAACGGAGTATCTCCTCGCATTCCTCATCGTTTACACCTACCAGCGCTTTCACTTCGAAACGCTTGTTGATGATATCGGCGCAAAGAACGATCGCATCGACTCTCTTGCCCTGCGGCGTCCTGAATACTTCCATCGGCGTTTCGTTGTCGCTGTTTAACGTCTTAACATAACCGAAATCGCAGGGATAGTTCAAAGAAGGATACATCTTGTGCGCACTGCCCTTTTTGTTTGTCAACTTAAAATCACCGGAAGAATACAGCGTATCTACCTTCTGCCAGAAATAAGCATTGTTTTCAAACTCTTTCATAACTTAACTACCTCAAAACATAAACAATATAACATAATAAAACATTATTGTAAATCTTTTCAGTTTTGAAAATTTTTACAAGTTTGTTTTGAGACAGATTCTGGTTTTCTGCAGGAAATCTTCCACCTCATAGCACCGGTAAGCTTCCATGGCCTTCAGAAGAATCATCAGACAGGCAAAAGAATCCGACTTGGCGTTGTGATGGGACAGATCGATATTGAGGTATTCTGCTACCGTGTTCAGACGGTGATTGTACAGTTCGGGATATACTCTTCTGGATATGGAGACGGTGTCGAGAAAATCGAAACGGATGCGGTCCAGACCGTAGACATCGCATACCGCATTGAGTACGCCTACATCGAATAAGGTGTTATGCGCAACGACGACACTCCCCTTCAGGATCTCGCAAAGCTCATCGTAGTAATAGGCAAATTCCTGCTCATTCTCTACATCTTCCGGATAGATGCCGTGGATGTGGGTATTGGTAAAATAATTGTAGCGGTAATGCGGCTTGAAATACCATTCGAAGTTGTCCAGTATTTCACCGTCTTCATAAACGGCGATGCCTAAAGAACAGGCAGAAGCGCTGCTGGCATTGGCTGTTTCAAAATCGATGGCCGTTATCCTCATCCGTTCCCTTTCAGATGCTTCTCTTTCAGAAAACGGTTCATGGAACTCTCGAACAGAGTCTTGGAAAAAGCTTCCAGTCTTTCCGTTGTACCGTCCTTCAGATCAATGTACAGATAGTCCCTGTTTGTTCCCCACCTGTAATGCCAGGAAACGACATCTTCATAGTAGATCAGGAAACAGTTCTTCTTGTCTGCACGGTTATATAAAACAAGATAATCCTGATAGAATTCGATCAGTACGACTCTAGGCATGTAGGCCATGGCCATGACGGATGTGACGATCATCATGGTACCGTAGAGGCTTGGTATCTTAAACAGAAAAGAAAGAAAACCGAGCAGCATCAGAAACAGAAAAACGATGTTGGGTTTGGCATCGATACGGCTGATCAGCAGATCGTCCGCAGGAAGATTATAGGTTTTCAGTTCTTTTGATTTCATAACTTTAGTATAGCATGTATATGTTATGATAATAGATATGAAAAACCCGGGATTTTCCTATGAACTGATCCATCAGGATAAGGGCTCCAAGGCGCGTTTGGGAAAGCTTCACGTTTTTGGCAAGACGGTAGATACGCCGGTTTTTATGCCGGTCGGAACGCAGGCTACGGTGAAGTTTCTTTCATCCGACGACATCAAGGCGATCGGTGCTTCGATCATTCTGGGAAATACATATCATTTATGGCTAAGACCGGGTCCTGAGACCCTGATCAAGGCCGGGGGAATACACTCTTTCATGAACTATGACGGTCCGATCCTGACCGACAGCGGCGGTTTCCAGGTTTTTTCTCTGGCCGATTCCAGGAAGATCAAAGAGGAAGGCGTTTCCTTCAAGTCTCATCTTGACGGAAGCAGGCTTTTCATGTCTCCTGAGGATTCCATCCGCATCCAGGAAGCCATCGGTTCGGATATCGCAATTTCATTCGATGAATGCATTCCGTACCCCAGCACCTACGAATATGCCAGGGAATCGGTAGATAGAACACTCAGATGGGCCAAACGCGGTCAGGATGCCCATACCAGAAAGAATCAGGCTCTGTTTGGAGTGGTACAGGGTTCGGAGTATCCCGACTTAAGAAAGTACTGTACCGAGAAACTGGTAGAGATGGATTTCGACGGATATTCGATCGGCGGTACTTCGGTTGGCGAATCCAAGGAAACGCACTACAGAATGCTGGACTATACCCTGCCGTATCTTCCGGAAGACAAGCCGCGTTATGAAATGGGCATAGGTGCGATCAACGACATTCTGGAAGCCGTGGAAAGAGGCGTAGACATGTTCGACTGTGTACTTCCTACCAGGATCGCCAGACATGGAACACTGATGACTTCCCAGGGCAGGATCAACATCAAGAAAAACATCTACAAGGAAGACTTTACACCGCTGGATCCGGAATGCGACTGCGAATGCTGCAGAAACTATACCAAAGCCTATCTGAATCATCTGTTCAGAAACGAAGAAGGACTGGGCAACAGACTGATGTCCATCCACAATCTGCGTTTCCTGCTTCGCCTGATGGAAGGCATACGGAAAGCGATTGCGGAAGACAGGTTCATGGAATACAAGGAAGAGATACTCGGCCGTTACGGCTTTGATGAGAGGGGTTTCTGATGAGACTCAGCGATTTTGATTTTGAACTTCCTGAAGAACTGATTGCCCAGCATCCGACGGAGAAAAGAGACAATTCCAGGCTCCTTATTCTGCACAAGAATACCGGAGAGATCGAACACAGACATTTCTACGACATCATCGACTATCTGAAACCGGGAGATGTTCTTGTCAGAAACAATTCCAAAGTCATTCCTGCCCGTCTCTACGGAACCAAGAAGGATACGGGGGCTAAGGTCGAAGTCCTGATCCTGAAGATGCAGGGCGACATCTGCGAATGTCTGTGCGGCAACGCCAAGGCGATCAAGACCGGGACGGTCATTGAATTTTCCGATAAACTCTATGGTGAATGCGTCGAAAGAAAAGAAGAAGGGATCCGGATCTTCCGGATGCACTGTCAGGGAATATTCCTGGAAGTACTCAACGAGATCGGGCTGATGCCTACGCCTCCCTACATCCATGAGAAACTGCAGGACAAGGACCGTTACAACAACGTCTATGCCAGGATCAACGGCTCCGCCGCCTGTCCTACCGCCGGTCTGCATTTCACGGAAGAACTGACAGAAAAGATCAAGGAGAAGGGCATTGAAGTCCTGGATCTTACTCTGCATGTCGGACTGGGAACATTCAAGCCGGTCAAGGAAGACAACATCGAAGACCATGTGATGCATTCGGAACACTACAGCATGTCCGCCGAGACGGCTGAAAGACTGAATCTGGCCAAGAAGGAAGGCAGGAGGATCATCGCGGTCGGCACGACTTCAACCAGAACCCTGGAAACGGTCATGAACCGTTTCGGTGAATTCAGGGAATGTTCCGGCGATACTGCCATCTTTATCTATCCGCCGTATGAATTCAAGGCAATAGATGCCCAGATCACCAATTTCCATCTGCCGAAATCCACGCTGATCATGATGATTGCGGCAGAATGTTCCAGGGAAATGATCCTGAATGCCTATCGGGTCGCCATAGAAAACAAATACCGTTTCTTCTCCTTTGGAGATTCCATGTTTATCGATAACGAATAAAACACAAGGTAACAGATATGAGATCACTTGCCATCATTGCAATCATACCCGTCGTCACAAGTCTGATTCTGCATATTCTTTTTCATACCGGAAAGATGCAGTCTCTATCCTATATGAAAAAGCAGATAATTGCCGGCGTTGTTTTCGGCATTATTGCCATCTGTTCTACCGAATTCGGCGTTCCTTTCAACGGTGCGATCATTAATGTCAGAGATTCGGCTCCTTTGTGCGCCGCTCTGATCTTCGGTTCTCCCGCCGGTCTGATTGCCGGGTTTATCGGCGGCATTGAAAGATGGTTCTGCGTCTATTGGGGCGGAGGCTACTATACCAGACTGGCCTGCAGCATTTCTACCTGTCTGACCGGTGTCATCGGCGCATTCCTGAAAAGGAATCTCTTCGACGACAAGATTCCCGACTGGAGTCATGCCTTTATCATCGGCGTCATCTGTGAAGTCATCCACATGCTGATGATCTTCTTTACGAACATGACTGATGTCAAAACAGCCTTCCAGTATGTAGAAGCCTGTTCCGTTCCGATGATTTTCCTGAATGCGATCGCCGTTTCTTTCACCGCGTTCCTGATCGACAGCGTCAGTCCCGAGTTTCACTCTTCAGAAAAGAAACAGAGTCTATCCGTACAGTTCCAGAAGATCCTGATCTACATTGTTCTGATCGGCTTTATTACCAGTACCGTTTTTTCTCAGGTGCTTCAGAACGAGATTTCGGAGACGGAAACGGATGAACTGCTGCGGATGAATATCCTGGATGTGGTAGCGGATGTCAAATCCCAGTCCGATGAGGCGCTGCTGAGCATCAACAGGGTCGTTGTGGATGAAATCACCCTTTTCCCTGATTCCGACCTGAAAGAGATGAAGAAGCGTTTTAACGTCTCGGAGATCGATATTATCGATGACAGCGGGATCATTACCGCTTCCAGCGAAGAAGAAAATGTCGGCTTCGACATGGCTTCCGGAGAACAGTCGAGAGAGTTCCTCTGCCTGCTGGAAGGAACGGAATACTTCGTTCAGGAATACCAGCCGATGGCAAAAGACAGCAGCATCATGCACAAGTATTCCGGCATTGCGATCGACAAAGGATTTATTCAGGTCGCCTATGGCGAAAAAGAATTCCGTGAAGACCTGAGCGTACGGCTGAGAAACGTAGCGACTTACCGTCATATCGGCGAAAGCGGAAGCATACTGATAATCGACAATGAAGGAAACATCGTTTCCATTTCTCTGAACGATGCCGATATAGACAATACGGAATACCGGGTCGAACTTGATCCGGACGGGACCGAGGAATATACCGTATATCAGGCCAAGATCAACGATGCCGATTACTACTACATGTTTACCAATACGGAAGGATTCCAGATCTACGCGATTCTTCCATGCATAGAGGCGGACTTCTCCAAAAAGCTTTCCGTCTATCTGAATCTGTTCCTTGAATCCATTATTTTCGGTGCACTTTTTGTTGCGATCTATTTCATTATCAAGCTGCTGATCGTCAACAACATTCAGAAGATCAACGATTCTCTGGCAGAGATTACGGAAGGAAATCTGGATAATGAGGTCAATATCCGCATCAACAAAGAATTCAGTTCTCTTTCTGACGGCATCAATACGACGGTCGCGTCCTTGAAACACTTCATCGCCGAAGCGAACCAGAGAATCGACAATGAGCTGAAATATGCCGCACAGATACAGTCTTCCGCCCTTCCTTCTCTTTTCCCGGAAAGAGAAGAATACGAGATCTATGCGCTGATGGATCCGGCAAAGGAAGTAGGTGGCGACTTCTACGACTTCTATGAGATCAGACATCATGTTCTTGTCTTTATGGTTGCCGATGTTGCAGGGAAAGGAATTCCGGCTTCGCTGTTCATGATGCGCGCCAAGACCATTCTGAAGACCTATGCCGAAAACAACATCTCGCTTTCCGATATCTTTACCAACGCCAACTACCAGCTATGCGAAGGAAACGATGCCGACATGTTTGTAACTGCCTGGATGGCTTTCCTTGATCTGAATACCGGAGTAATGAAGTACGTAAATGCCGGACACAACAGACCGCTGATCAGAAGAAAAGACGGACAGTTCGAATATCTTCAGGGTCCTGCGGGATTCGTTCTGGGAGGCATGGAAGGAATTGTCTACAAGGAACAGACAACCACGCTTGAACCGGGTGACGAGCTTTTTCTATATACCGACGGTGTTACCGAAGCCACAAGCACAGACAGCGAGCTCTTCGGCGATAACCGGCTGAAAGACTGTGCCAACAGGTACATCGGCCTGAATGCCAGAAATCTGTGCGACAAGATCAAGGAAGAAGTGGATGCTTTCTATGAAGGCAATGAACAATTTGACGATATTACCGAACTGTCGATGCAGTTCAAGAAACTGCATGTCGGAAAATCCAGAAAACAATGAACAACTATCAGAAACAGATTGCCCAGATCAATGCATTAAAAGGAAAACCGGAACTCCTGATCCACATCTGCTGCGGGGTGTGTTCCGTGTATCCTTTGGAATATCTCCGGAAGCATTTCAGAATCACCGTCTTTTTCTCCAACTCCAACATCTATCCATATGAGGAGTATGAAAAAAGGCTGAACGCCTTAAAGACCTATCTGGATTATCTGAATGATGATTCGATCAGACTGATCGTCGATAAATACGATAACGTGAACTATACGGAAAAGCTTTCTGCCTTGAAGGATGAGCCGGAGGGCGGAAGAAGATGCAGGCTCTGCTACCGGATGAGGATGGGAGAGACTTTCAGATATGCAAAAAAGCACGGCTATGAATACTGTACCACCGTCATGTCGATATCCAACAGGAAGAACGCCGACTGGCTTAACGAGATCGGCGAACAGCTGGAACTGGAGTATCCCGGTGTCATTTATCTGCATGCCGACTTTAAAAAAGGCGACGGGATCACGATGAATGATCAGATGAACACCGGACTGAATCTGTATCATCAGAACTACTGTGGCTGCATCTATTCGATCAGAGACGTATAAGAAAAACACCCTTAAGGGTGTTTTATTTCATGTTGATTCTCTGCCACATTTCATCAGAGAGTTTTTCATTTAACGGTTTTTCCAGCAGTTCCGGTTCTTCCAGCAGCAGCTGCATGATCTTGATGGACTTGGAGAAGTAGTAGCCGTCGGCTATCCTTTCATCGATCGTAAAGCCCAGTCTGACACCGTCCCTGAATTCTATCTTGTCGTTCTTGTAGAACGGCATTCTGCCGCTCTGACCTACGACTACAAACATTGAAGTAGTTCCCCAGTTGGTCAGATGATGGTAGCCGTCAGGAAGACCGATAGATCCCAGATTCGCCAGCACGCAGGAAGAATGATACGGATCGGTTTCAACCAGTGCCTTAGGGATCATTCCCTTCTTTTCCAGCCAGCAGACAAAGCTTAAGGCAGGACGGGAAATGAATTTCGGCAGTTTGTTGAACTTGTCCATAAAGCTGGTAGATTCGTCTACATAACTCTTGTTTTTAAGCTTCAGAAGCTGTCTTTTCAGTTCGTTGTGTACATCATCGATCGTCCATTCCGGTTTGGAATGGACGAAAGCCAGAACTTCGCCCCCGTCATCCTTGAATTCCTGCTTTACCGTAAAGGCAGCCGATACTTCGTTTCTTCTGTACATCTTACGGTTATGAATGAATAAAGAAAGCTTGCTGCGAAGCGTAATGGTCTTCAGAACAGCCGTGACAATGCACTGATACATGTTGTATTTGTAATCCGGATTGCCCTTGTTCTTCTTTTTCAGATATTTTTCCAGATTGGTCAGATCGACCTGAAAAGTAAAATATGCCTGATTGTCACATCTGTTTGGAAACATGAACGGCATAATAAAATGCATCGAATCAAGATCTTTCAGATATGTCGCATCAAATCTGTCTCTCATAATAGCCCCCTAATATAACGAATCTATTCTACTATAGTTCTTCTTTTTTTTCATCCGCTGCAGGAATCCGTTTCTTTTTCTTATGAAAAGGATTCCGTTCATTTACGATCTCGGATATGCTCGCCCCTGCAGCCGACGCCTTTAAGCGAATATCTTCCTTTTTCTTGATGATCTGACTGGAAAAGTCGCGGTTGAAGTTCGATGAATAGGACTTGAACATCTTGACTGCGATTTCTTTGGCTTCGGAATCCATTTCCGACATTTCCTTCATAACCCGTAAAAACAGCGGCAATCCTCCGGAAGACATTTGGGAGACCGTCCTGATCTTGGCATCATCGAAGCATTCAAACAGTTCTCGGACAAAGACCTCTCTTTGTTTTGCGTTCGTTTCATTCAGAAACTGCAGGATCGATTTCCGGTTGAGATCCGTTTCATATCTTGCCCTGTTGGCCGGGACCAGTCTGTTTCCATCGATATCCCAGGTAGCCATGTTATGAGACTGTATGATGTTCCCTGTAGAGGTTGAAACGACAGTCTTGCTTGGAGCGATCTCGTAAATCGTACCGACGCCGTCCTTTTCCGGAACGATCAGACGGTAACGTTCCGCAATCTTCTGAAATCTATTCCGTTTATAAGAATCCGGCCTAAGCCCCGGGCCATCGTTGGAAATGACCTGTATGATGTTTCTTCTAAACAGGAAACCGCAGTGCACGGCTGCATAGATTGCCAGATTTCCTCCTTTAGAATGACCGATAAAGCGGTATTTACGGAACAGGGAACAGTTCCTGTTGACGTAATCTACGGCATCCAGCTGACTCTGTATATCGGTGTAGGAAAGCATCAGATCTTCTTTCCAGCCGATCAGTGTATCATCCGTGCCTCTAAAAGAGACAGCCGTTGTTCCATCAGGCAGGTCCATCATCAAGGCCGCAAACTGTTCACTGGTTTCTTTATTCAGACGGGATACGTAGTGGTGTATCGTACACTCTTCATATCGGCGGCTGAAAGCCATCCGTTTCAGTACCTCATGGCTTAACGATTCGACATTCCGGTAAAAGTCGGAGTCAAGATCGGAATAACGGTGCTCCAGCTGCTCATAGGCTTCTTTCGGCCGGATCTTCTTGCCTTCAGTAATTACTGAATCAAAGTCAACATAGACGACCTGCGAGATCAGCAGATTGTCTACATCACTAAAAGGTTCCTCTTTAAAGGAACGATCGCCATATACATCTAAATAATCCAGCATATTCATAACAAAGAATATTCTAGCACAGTATTGCATTCCTGATAATACAATTGTATAATACATATGAACAAATGTTCATATATTCATTAAGGAGATAAGATGATGAAGAAAACATATGATATCGAAGTAGATTGCGCAAATTGCGCCAACAAGATGGAAGAGGCAGCGAAGAAGACCGAAGGTGTCAAGGACGCTGTCGTGAATTTCATGACTTTAAAGATGACCGTTGAATTTGAAGACGGCACCGATGAAAAGAAAGTCATGAAAGAAGTATTAAAGAACTGCAAAAAAGTTGAAGACGACTGCGAGATCTACTTATGAGCAAGAAACAGAAAAGGAATCTGACCCGGATCCTGATCTGCGTTGTACTGCTGGCTGTTCTCAGATTCATAAAAATACAGGATCGGCGTCTGGAATTTGTCCTGTACATGATCCCCTACTTCATCGTAGGCTACGACATTCTCAAGAAAGCGCTCAAGAGTATCAGAAACCGTGAAGCTTTTGACGAGAACTTCCTGATGGCGATCGCTACGGTAGGAGCCATCGCCTTGGGAGAATACCAGGAAGGCGTCGCCGTCATGCTGTTCTATCAGATCGGTGAATGGTTCCAGTCCTATGCCGTAGGCAGGTCAAGGAAGAACATCGCAAAGCTGATGGATATCCGTCCGGACTATGCCTGGATAGAGAGAGACGGAGATCTTGTTCAGGTTGATCCGAACAAAGTCGGCATCGGCGAAATCATTACCGTTAAAGTCGGAGACAAGATCCCTCTGGACGGCATCGTCTGTGAAGGCGAAACCTCTTTAAATACCAGTGCCTTAACCGGTGAATCCCTGCCTAAAGACGTCAAAGAAGGAGACGAAGTCATCAGCGGATGCATCAACATGACTTCTCTGATCAGGGTCAAAACGACAAAGAACTTCGGAGAATCGACCGTATCGAAAGTCCTTGATCTCATTGAAAACGCCACCAGCAATAAATCCCGTTCTGAAGACTTCATTTCCAAGTTCGCCCGTTACTATACTCCGGCAGTCTGCTACAGCGCTCTTGCCCTGGCAATACTTCCGGTACTGTATATCCGTTTTTTCCAGAACGGTCCGTGGACCTGGTCAACCTGGATCTTCAGGGCATTGACTTTTCTGGTCATTTCGTGCCCCTGTGCTCTGGTTATTTCCATTCCTCTGACCTTCTTTGCCGGAATCGGCGGAGCAAGCAGAGCGGGAATCCTGGTAAAGGGTTCCAATTATATTGAAGCTTTATCCAAAACAAAGTATGTCGCCTTCGACAAGACGGGAACGGTAACATTGGGTGTCTTTGAGGTTACCACGATCCACAACAGCAACTTTACCAAAGAGGAACTGCTGGAATATGCCGCTCTTTCCGAAGCATACTCCAATCATCCGATCGGAAAGTCGATCGTCAGAGAATATAAGAAAGAAATCGACAAGGAACGTATTGAATCGGTCAAAGAAATTGCGGGGAAAGGAATCAGCTCCATCATTGACCACAAAAACGTTCTGGTCGGAAACGAGAAACTGATGGCCGATCATCAGATCAAGGTGGATGAATGTCATGATGAAGGAACGATTGTTCATCTTGCCATCGACGGAGAGTATAAAGGACATATCCACATCGGCGATCGGATCAAGGAAACATCTTATCAGGCAATCAAAGAACTGAAAAAGCTTGGCGTCAGGAAGACGGTGATGCTGACGGGAGACGAAGAAAAAGTCGCCACAAGCATTGCCGAGAAACTGAATATCGATCAGATCTATGCCAGACTGCTGCCGCAGGACAAGGTTTCGGCCGTTGAAAAGCTGTTAAAAGAAAAACAGGCCGAGGAAACCCTTGCCTTTGTCGGAGACGGAATCAACGATGCACCGGTCATCGCTTTGGCCGATGTCGGCATTGCGATGGGATCTCTGGGATCCGATGCAGCCATTGAAGCCGCGGATATCGTACTGATGAACGATGATCCGCTGAAGATCGCCCAGGCCATCCGTATCGCTTCCAAATGCATGCGCATCGTCTATGAAAACATCTGGTTCGCAATCGGCGTAAAGATCATCTGTCTGATTCTGAGCGCCTTCGGCATTACCAACATGTGGCTGGCCGTCTTTGCGGATGTCGGTGTCATGGTGATTGCCGTAATCAATGCGATCAGAGCTCTGAGAGTGAGGAAACTTTCATGAAACATACAGATGACAATACCTTGTACGACGTAGCGGAACTGTTCAAAAACTTCTCCGATTCAACAAGGATCAGAATACTCTACTGCCTGATCGAAAACGAGAGAAGCGTTACGGAAATCGCCGATCTGCTGAACATGAATCAGTCGGCTATATCCCATCAGTTAAGAATACTGAAAAACAGCAAACTGATCAAAAACCGCAGAGAAGGAAAAACCGTCTACTACTCTCTTGCTGATGATCATGTCTACAACATCATCTCTCAGGGAATCGAACACGTAGAAGAATAAAACCTGCCCAGGCAGGTTTTATTTTTTGTTGATCATTTCATTCAGCCAGCCGTAGAGATCTTCATATACGGTTTCTTTGTCCGTTTCATTCAAAATCTCATGACGGTCATTCTGATACAGTTTCAGTCTGACATCCCTGATTCCCAGATCCTTCATGTATTCTACGGAAGCCTCTACTTCCTTGCCGAAGGATCCTACAGGGTCCTCCTGCCCCGATACGAATAGGAGCGGAAGATCTTTCGGGACCCTGTTCATCAGTTCTTTGTCGTGCAGTCTTAGGATGCCCGTAAACATGTTGTAGTATCCGTTCAGAGTAAAAACGAAGGTGCATCTAGGTTCGTTGCGGTACCAGTCGACGATCTTTTCGTCTTTGGTCAGCCAGTCGGAAAGCGTTCTGGCAGGTTCAAAACGCTTGTTGTAGGCACCAAAAGCGAGACTGTTTACCAGATTGCTGCGGTGTCTCCAACCTTTAAACATAGCAATGGCCCTGCACATCAGCATCGCCGCTTTCAGCTTGTATTCCGGTTCAAATCCCGTACCCATAATGATAGCTCCATCCAGTGCATCCCCATGTTCCGCTATGTACTGTCTGGCATAGAAAGAGCCCATGGAGTGGCCCAAGAGGAAATACGGAACATCGGCATACTCTTTCTTGACTGCTTCTGTCAGCTTATACATGTCATCCAGCAGGACCTGGTTTCCGTTTTCTCCGAAATAGCCCCAGTCATCCTTTGACTTGACGGATCCGCCATGCCCAAGATGATCGTTTCCGACCACCAGAAAACCCTTGTCACAGAGGTATTCCGCAAATCCGTCGTAACGGTCGATAAACTCGTCCATTCCATGCGCGATCTGCAATACTGCGCGGACCGACTTCTCCGGTTCGTACTTCACGGCTCTGATGTCTGCCAGCTTTCCCGATGACTGGAATGTGAATTCGGTTTTTTTCATTTCTCTTCTCCTCTTGCAATCTCTACCGACGCATATAGAATCATTACGCACCGCAGCGAATCCTCCGTTTTATCTATTTCAAGTTCACCGTTTCTGATTTTCATGATACCCGGAATCTCTCCTTTAGAGCTGTTTCCATGAAATATCATTCCTTCAGGCAGTATCCGGTAATGATCTTCTTCTCTTGCCATATGACCCGTTATTTCATCCATGGCGTTACAAAAAACAACTTCAGGAACCGCCTTTCCGACGTCCAGCTGCACATACCCCAGCTCATTGTCTTTCCCATCGAAGATCCTGGTACGGTACTTGAAAGCGAAATCATAGATGCCCCAGAAGACTGTATGATCATTTTCATCCCTCAGTTCCGTTTTCTTTCTGCTACTCAGATCATCCGGATCGTATCTCAGTATCATAACTTAATTCTATCAAATTATCTTATAATGAAAGCATGGAATACATTAAATTAAAGAATTCGGATCTGACTGTTTCCAGACTGTGCCTGGGATGCATGTCGTTCGGCGAACCCGATCAAGGGCAGTATCAGTGGACTTTAAACTATGAGGATTCAGAAAAGATCATTCTCAAGGCGCATGAATACGGGATCAATTTCTTCGATACTTCCAACAACTATTCCGGCGGTTCTTCGGAAGAATATCTGGGAAGAGCCATTAAACACTTCAAACGGGATGAGATCGTCATTGCCACAAAGTGCTACTTCAATGAAGGAAAGCTTTCACCGGAAGCGATCCACAGAGAGGTAGCGAACTCTTTGAAGCGCCTGGATACGGACTATATCGATATTCTGGTCCTGCACCGTTTCGACTACGATACGCCGGTAGAAGATACGCTGAAAGCTTTAAACGAAGAGGTCAAAGCGGGTCATATCCATTACTATGGCGCAAGCGCCATGTACGGTTATCAGTTTGCGGAATACTGCTACAAGGCAAAAGAACTCGGTTATCAGCCATTCACAACACTTCAGAATCATTATTCGCTGATCTATCGCGAGGATGAAAGAGATCTGATTCCTGTGGCCAAGCAGTTCCATGTGTCAAGAACCTCCTTTGCGCCGTTCGCTGCCGGGAGACTGGCAAGAAAAGACTGGGCATCCGATTCTGTCAGATATCAGCTTGACAGCAGAGAAGGCACCAGGTATGACAAGACCGAAGAAATGGACAAGGCGGTCGCCTTGAGAGTCTATGATCTATCTATCAAATACAGTTGTTCCATGACCAATATCTGTCTGGCATGGCAATACGCAAAGGACGTCGATGCACCGATCATCGGCATCACCAAGGAGAAATATCTGGATGACGCAATGAACTGTTTCAACGTAAAACTCTCTCAGGAAGACATCGCTTATCTGGAAGAACTCTACATTCCGCATCCAATCAATTCCAATCGATAAAAAAGAGCCTCAAGGCTCTTTTTAATACCGGTATTCATGATCCCCTATCGTATAGGATGTATCCGGCTGTTCCTCCGGATAGGCTTTTCTGACTTCGATGAGATTGAGCACATCGTAACCGTTGGTCTTCAGGAAATTCAGCATCGTATCGTTGTTTGGATGGACATAGAGATATAGTGTATCATTGCCGTGCTCCGTAGCTATGTTCTGCGCTTTATCCAGAAGCATCTTTCCGATACCCTTTCTTCGGTATTCCGGACGTACATAGATGGATTCCAGCCATACGACATCGTCCTCGATCCTGCATACCCCGTAGGCAACGTACTTCCCGTTATCCGCTATCGCAAAGATCGGATAGGAACGTTTCAGATAATACCGCAGTTCTTCCAGCATGTCGTCGACATCCGCCGTTACGGTATTTCCTTTCAGCTTCGCCAGAGTCTTTCTGAAATCGGAACATAGATAGACCAGACCGTAAACGTTGTCTTCATCGATATCGATAAAACGGTAATTGTGCTTTGCAGAGACAATTTCTTTCTGCTTCGGCTGGAACGGCTGCTGATTGTCATAAGGTTCATTTCCTTCGAGGTATTCGATGCCGTAGTATTCGCACCAGTCGATCGCAATGCTTTCATGCGCCGCATCCAGATAGTCGTACCATCTCTCCGTCAGGCCGAATCTATCCAGTGTCATCCGGAATCTTCTGAATGCACCGCTGCCCTTGATGCTTTCTGAAAGCCAGCCCTGTGCCTCTTCGTCCGTCAGATCTTCGATGAACCGTTTCATCGTGCCGTAGTCGTCGATCTGTTTGTGGGACGGAAGCGGAATGAGCTGCTTCTCGTTCAGGGAATCATCATCTTTCGTGATGATCCTTTCCTCCGGAATATAGTAATAGAACTGCGTATCGACGTCGGTTTCGTCGATCGCATTAACGACTTCATCCAGTCTGATCTGCATAAGTACCTCCCTTCCGATTATTATACGAACAGGACCGTATATGGTCCTGTTTTACTTTCTTTTCTTCAGTTCCCGAAGTGTTGTCCGGTAGGCTTCTTCTTCATAAGGATAAGGAATGTCCTTATATACCTCGGTGCAGAACATCCTGACGATCTCTTTCATGAATTCCGGATTTTTTACCAGTACCGGACCGATGATATGTGTTCCGTAAAGGTTCTTGTAGTGATAGCCTTCGTAGCTGTTATCCGCAAGAGAAGTTTCCTTGAATTCGTAGTCGAAGAGCCTGTATTCTTCTCCTCCGTGAATCAGCGTGGACTTGTTGATGAAACCGACAACTTCACCGATGTCGGGATTCTTGACGATCACGTCTCCGGTATAGCGTTTTTCCTGCGTCTCCACGGTAAAATCGAGAATGCCAAGAGCCTTGTTTCCGTCAATGGATGCTCCAAGAAGTTCCATCGCATTTCCGGTAAACAGAGCCGACTTGCCGCTTTCAATATATAAAGAAAGATACTGCTGATAACGGATCAGATCCTTCAAGGCAACAAGCTGCTTTTCTTCCGTACCGGATCCCATGTAGATGAAATCGTACTGCATCAGATTGATTGTATCTTCCACTTCTTTCCTGTCGATGACGACAGGGATTCCCTGATCTTTCAGATGACGACACAAAAGAGTGACGTTTGCGTAATCGCCGTACAGATTCATCAGATTCGGATAAAGATGCAGGATTTTCATATTACTCCGTTTCAACCTCTTTCAGGAATTTCGCCTCATCAGAGAAACAGGTCATCACAAACAGATCGCCCTCTGATTTGAAACGCAGGCAGGAGACGGCTGTCTCGATGCTTCTGCGCAGAATGACCTTTTCCATGTCGATCCCGGCATTTTCCAGTCTAACTGCAACATCGCTGATGTATTTCCCGGCAACGATGATCTTCTTGACATTCTCGCTCTGCAGAAGCTCAAAACTGATGTCCCAGAGCCAGGATGTATCGGAAGTAAAGTACTTCCGGCTGATGTCGTCAATGATCAGAAGCAGGGTCACGGCGTTGCTGTAGTTGGCCACATAATCCAGATTGCGGTTATAGGAAATCGTATTCTCGTGTTTCGAGATCAGCAGGGTTCCTTTCTTGTCTCCCAGTTTAAATTCTCTGATCCTTCCATTCTGAATCAGATAGTTGTTCAGGGCATCGCAGATCACTTCTTCTTTAACACCCGCCAGAGAAGCGACGGCGAATGCGGCCAGAACATTGTAGGCATTGTAGACGGAACGGAAAGCCATGTCCAGATGATAGCGGTTGTTTATCGTAAGCTTCCCCTTTTCCAGAGAAATCGATGTAATGGCAAAGTCGGGATCGTTTCTTTTGAATCCGCAGTTCAGACATTTGTAGTTTCCGACATGGGCAAAATGACGGTATTCATAATCCATCCTGGAATGGCATACCGGACAGTAGTAACCGTCGTCATACAGACTTCCGCATTCTTCGGTAACGTACTGGTTGTCGTTCATGCCGAAATAGACGGCACTCTTTTCGACTGCCAGCGACGATACCAGAGGGTCATCGGCATTCAGGATCAGTTTCGTCTCATCCCTTAACGATTTGCGTATGTCTTCCAGAACATACTCCGGATGGCCGTTGCGGGTCATCTGGTCACGGTACAGATTGTTTATGACATAGTATGTCGGAGCGAAATACTTAAAAATATACTTGGCATACCTTTCATCGGTTTCCAGCAATAAAACATCCTTGCGGAATACACCGGCATTGGTAGAATTGGAGAGAATCAGGGTAGCTGCTCCTTCGATCTGATTTGAACCCTCGCTGTTGCAGGCAACGGTCTTTCCGGACTTTTCCAGAATGCCGCGGATCATTTCAACCGTCGAAGTCTTTCCGTTCGATCCCGTAACGGCGATGATGCATTCCGGCATCTGGATCCTGCTTAAAACATCCGGGCAGATCTTCAGGGCGATCTTACCCGGAAGACTGGAACCATGACCAAAACGCTTGCCAACGGCTTTGGCCAGTTTACAGATCAGAATTGCCAGTACTTTTCTCATATTTTTATTATACCAACAGAATAACGAATGTTGTTCTTTTATTAACAGACAACGGATCCGACTTCCATTTCAGATGTCAGCAGTTCCAGTTTTTCTTTTCCGTTTTCTTCCTTTACGGCTGATAGAAGCATGCCATTGGAATCCAGACCTCTAATCTTCCTTGGTTTCAGGTTCATCACGGCGATGACTTTCCTTCCGACGAGTTCTTCAGGCTTGTAGTATTCGGCAACGCCGGACAGGATCTGCCGCTGTTCATAGCCGAAATCGACATTAAAGACAAGGATCTTGTCGGCATCCGGATGTTTCTTGCATTCAAGGACTTTACCCACAACCATCTCGACTTTTTCGAAGTCAGAGAACTCGATCTCTGCCTTGTGTTCGACTTTAGGTTCAGGAGAACCGAGCAGTGCATGTACTTCTTCCATGATCTTCTCCGGATCGAGTCTGGCGAAAAGCGGTTCAGGCTTATCGGTAACTCTGTTGCATTCATAGGCACCGAATTCCATCAGTGAGTCATATGAAGTCTGTTCTGTATTGATCTGTTCGTAGACCTTGGCGGCCGTTTCAGGCATGAAAGAAGAAAGCAGTACCGTACCGATCCTGATGCCTTCCAGCAGATTATAAAGAACGGTGTTGAGCCTTGCTTTGTTTGTTTCGTCCTTGGCAAGCAGCCAAGGAGCGGTCTCATCGATGTACTTGTTGCATCTTCTGAACAGTTCTAGTATCGCTTCCAGAGAATCTCCGACCTTGAGTTCGTCCATCTTTCCGTCGACGGTCTTTACGGTATGTAAAGCGAACTCTTTGAGTCCGTCATCGAGCGGATCGTTCACGAATTCTTTGTTCAGCTGACCGCCGAAATACTTGTTGGTCATGGCGACAGTCCTATTGACCAGATTGCCAAAAACGTTGGCCAGATCTGAATTGATCCTTTCCACCATCAGTTCCCAGGTTATGGTACCGTCCTGAGCGAAAGGCATCTCGTGCAGGACATAGTATCTGACCGCATCGACGCCAAAGAATTTCACCAGATCGTCGGCATAGATCGCATTGCCCTTGGACTTGGAGATCTTGTCTTCTCCTACCAGCATCCACGGATGACCGAACACCTGTTTCGGCAGCGGTTCGCCGATCGCCATCAGCATGATCGGCCAGTAGATGGTATGGAATCTGACGATATCCTTGCCGATCAGATGCAGGTCTGCCGGCCAGTATTTCTTGTAAAGCTCGCCATGATTGCCATCCACATCGTAGCCTAAACCGGTGATGTAGTTGGACAGCGCATCGATCCAGACGTATACGACGTGTTTCGGATCGAAA
>JAFWFS010000022.1 GCA_017515475.1 Erysipelotrichaceae bacterium
AGCATACCTGTCAGGTTAAATTTGACGAACTGCCAGATCGTATTTCCTTCGAATCTCTTATCCAGTTTTCCGATCCACTTCATTTTTCACCAACATTCTTATTATATGTCTTTATGATGCAAAAAAGAAAAGCGGGCTTTTCGGCCCGCTTCGCTCTTTTATGAAAGGAACGATTAACCTAATTCTGCGAAGTACTTGATCGTTCTTGCCATCTGAGATGTGTAAGAGTTTTCGTTATCGTACAATTTGTTTTTACGTTTTATCTTAGTTAATTATGCTGTATTATACCTTTGCTGTCTTATTCATTCTTTTTAGAATCTTCCTTTCTACTATGCTTTACTCAATTTTACTCAAGAAAATCTAAAACCATCAAAAAAGCCTTTAAATAAAGGCTTTTTGAATACTTGCGTCTATTCCCATTCGATTGTGCTGACCGTCCTAAGAAGACGTTTGTCATATTATTGTTCTTTCTGATCCTTTCTTCTCTTTCGAAGCAGAAGCAGTAGCAGGAACAGGAACAGAAGCGATACGCTGCCTACCAGGATCGCCATCGGAACGAAGAACTGTTCCGGTTTGTCCGGTTCTGGTACGACCGTCGGCTGCGGATCGACCACAGGGGACGTCGGGGTCGTCGGATCGTCGATGTCGACCAGTTCGCCTGAAGTGCCAGGTTCCGTCGGTTCGGCAGGATTCACCGGTTCCTCGGTTCCTGCAGGATTGCCTCCCGGAAGCCCTCCTCCGGAAGTCGAAGGTCTGGCAGGAGCTTCTCCTTCCTCATAGACGATAGTCGTTCCCCCTTCGCCTGCTTCCGCTCTGCGGTAGGTAAAGGTGAAGACATTCTTTCCCAGATCATCAGACAGCACATGCGCCTGCGAATAGGTGTTCGGGATGTAGCCATCGACATATTTGTAGGCAAGTACGGCTTCTTCGCCGATATTGCCATGGAACGTCGAATCCGGAAGCAGCATCGCGCCGCTTTCGTCGACATAGTGTACGGTATATCCTACCAGATCTCCCTTGATCCTGTAGGTCGCCACGAAGATCATGTCTTCCTTGATCTCCTGCGCTTCGACGGCGCCTTCGATTCCGGAAATATGATACTCGTTGTTGCAGTAGTAGCGGTCGTCCTTGACTATGACATCGTAGTCGCCAGGAGTCCATACCCTCTCGTTCTCGTTTTCGTTGTCAGGGAAGAACTCGATTTCCACCATATCCTTCTCCTGGCCGTCCTTTGGATCGATGATCTTTCCGTGGCTTCCGGCCAGAAGGGTCACCTTGTAGGAACTGTAGGCGTCGACCCGTTCCGTAAACATTGGAACCATGAGCGCCAGCGCAAGCAGGATCGCCACAGCGGCATTTCTGGCCTTTTTCAGCGACTTTTTCCTGAAAAGCAGGTAAATGATCGCCAGCAGCATAAACGCCAGAGAAACCAGCAAAACGAACCTGTTCTGTGTCTTAAGCGCCTGTCCGCCTTCGATACCGGTCTTCGGGATCACATAGATGATCTTCTTGCCGCTCTCGATGATTTCGGTCGCAAAGATGAATTCCAGCTGGCCCAGAACTTCCTGATAGAGGTTGGACTGGGTCTCGCCTTCCAGTTCCAGATGCAGCTTCACCCGGATCGTCGAGCCGCCGCCGACTTCCTCCAGGAAGATGAAGTCGTCTTTCAGAGATTCCGTGGCTTCATGCAGACCATCCGTGCTGTCCTGACCGCCGACTTCGCTGTTGGAGTAGAGGACGGAGGATGTCCCGGAAGAATTCACCAGAGACAGATCGTAGGTATATGCGCCGTGCTTGGCAACGCCTTCATCCTCGAATGAGGTCAGGGCGTTGTTTTTCATCCACCAGACGATCGTTTTGTCCGTGCTGTTTCTCAGAACGAACTCGATGTCCGCCGTGTCCCCGGGCTGCATGCCCTTGAGCACGTCATAGACCGAAGTATCGTCATCGTTACCGGAGATCCTGTAACCGCCTCCGGCACTTTCGAATGTCACATTGAATGAGATCGTTTCCGCTTTTACCGTGAAAGGAAACAAAGCAGAAAGCATCAATACCAATGCAGAAATCAATATGTATCTCTTTTTCATGCGCCGTTCTCCTTTCAGTTCAAAGACAGCCTGCCATCATCCGCAATCGTAACATCGCGGCCCCAGGCGCTTCTGATCGCATCCTTGGCGTTATTGATCTGAACGCCATCGACCTGTATGTCGACACAGAAATACTTGCCGTCATACTGGTAGTAACTCGTAATCGTCGTCAGTTCCCTGTCATCCACCGTTTCCGTCTTTTTCTCCTGACGGATATAGGTCTTGACCGCGGAATCGATCGAGAATTGATCAGCGAAAGGAACCGTCGTACCGTTTTCCTTATCGAAATACTGGCCATCGCTCTTTGTCAGAGGATAGGCATAATACAGTACGGTCCTTTCCACTGTCGTCGCTGTCTCATCGAGGATCCAGTGGTCCTCGTCAAGATTCACCAGACGAAGCTTGATCAGCTCAGGTTTCAGCGTCCTGTCCTTGCTGCCGCTTTCATCCGTCCAGTACTTATAGATCGTGACTCTGACATACTCGTCGATCGTACCGGAGTTGGAAACGGTAAGCTCTTCTTTATGTACGCTGCCGATCTTGTATTCCAGATCTTCCAACAGCGAAGTCTCTCCGTTCACGTGCCAGTTGCCCTGAGTCGTATCGCCGTCTCCGCCTTCCTGAAGATAGTTTCTCCAGGCCTTCTGTTCGCCGTTTTCGTTCAGCGTGACGCCGATATGATACATATCGAAATCAGGCTGGAACTCATCGGAACGATAGGACGGTTCTGCATTGGCGTTCGTGATCAGCGAAAGAGTCGTCCAAACAAATACCAGAGCCGAGATGATCAGCACGGCATAGGCAACGATGATATCTTTACGCATTTTCTTCATCATCAGTTACCTCCATTCTGATCCGCATCTTCTATGATGTGGATGTTTTCGCCGGTCCAGTCAGGCGCACCGTCGATCACCGGACAGTACTCGTAGACGACGACCAGGTTGAATTCCTTCAGGCCGGTCTTTTCTGCATCCACGATAAGTTCGAGCGTGACTGTATCGCCTGCCGACAGGACCGTGTTGTAAGTATAGATCCTGCTGTCATCTTCGGCACTTTCCGTCCATTTGCTGGTATCTTTATAAGTCAGATTATCTAGAACCTCCTTGACCGCAAACGCTTTGACTCTGACAAAGACATCATCGCTGTCTTCATCGACCGTCAGGGTGATCAGCTTGTTTCCGTCTTCGGAAGGTCCTTCTTCAAACGTCACCTTTTCTCCCAGATGAAGCGGAGCCGTACCCTTGATCCTGACATAGGTGGAGAAGTATGCTAGGGCATTCGGTACAGAAACGACAAGAATCATCAACGCAGCGATCGCCGCAACTATCAGTTTCCTTCTCATTGTCCTGCACCTCCTTCCTCAGACCCTCCTCCAGGTCCGTCGCTATCTCCGCCGGCATCGCCGCCCGGCGCCTCATCGTTACCACCGAACGTTCCGCCGGTATCACCGCCTGTCCACGTCCAGCCATTGAAGCCTTGCGTGTACGTGTTGACTATGCCGTATCCGTTGATTCCGCCGCCGGTGTAGCCGTTGGCGAATGTCACCACATTCTCTTCGATATCATCCGAAAGGACGATCGTCTGACTGGTTTCACTGCCCTCATTAAGCTTGTAGGATCCGCCGGCATAGACCTCGGTGACTGTCACCTTGGCTCCTACCGGAATATTCTCGATCGGCAGCTCATACATGCCCGCTGCATCGATCTGCAGCGAAAGCGTATCATCATAAATGGTTTCGTCATCCAGCACTGCCGTCACTCTGAAGACACAGTTTACAGGGCTGTGGTCTTCATAGCTCTCGAACAGCTTGAAGATCTTCAAGGAACCGTTCCTGCTGTTGATGAACTCAGGAACCTCTCCTTCGCCTAACGGCGTCTCTTCGCCGAGCTTATAGTATCTGACATCGAAATCATAGACTCTCGTGCCATTGAATTTGACATCGACTTCGACCATGTATCTTACCGTAGAATATACGATATCCTCATGTTCGCCATTGACCTCTCTGATATAGTAAGTGAACGTCTTGCCTGCAGCCGTGCTGTCAAAGTAGATCTCGGTGAAACTGATCAGCGAAGATTCGACGCCCGTCTCATCCGGACCGATCGTTTCAACGACTTCACCGTTTTCATCGATCAGTTCGAACTGCAGTTCATCTTCTTCCTTGATGACATCGCCCTTAAACGTCTTCTTGGCGAAGAGCTGGATATTGCCTTCCGCTTCGATATCCTTACGCGTAAAGCTGTTGGTAAACACAGCTACGATCTCGGTAGAAGAATGGATCGTGCCGGTCGCATTTTCGTTGGATTCCGGTATCCAGTGATTCAGGTCTGCTTCGGTAACGGCATAGGTCGCTCCATCAGGCAAACCGCTGATCACGACATATTCGCCGCCCTTCAGATTGACCGTCGAGCCCGAACTTACTTTAATACCTTCTTCAACGACCTTGTCTGCGGCATCGTATCTGACTGCATCATATTCGCCCGTCAGAGTTTCTCCTTCCACATCTTTCAGTTCCACGGTGAACGTGAATGTCGTCTCAACACCATCAGGCAGAACAGCCGGAACGTTCTCCGTGATCTTCTTGATCCTCAAAGAACCAGGGTTCTGTTCGTTCACGAACAGCGGTCCGTCATTGTCGTATACGACTTCCGCCTGCAGAATGCCTCCGCCGATATCATTGATCGTCACGGAAACATGTTCGACATTGTCATCGTAACTGATCGTGCTGTCGCTTTCGTTCGGAATTTCCCTGATGATGTATTGCAGACGTTTGCCATTCATTTCCTCATTGACCGTGATCGGTTCAAACTGCACGGCGCCGGTTCCGATCCAAGGATTTTCGATCTCGTTGCCATTGTCATCGATGATCGTTTCCGTGGTATCGATCGGATCATTGGTTGCCGTCTGAAGTTTGACAGCATCCTCTTCCGTTCCGCCTTCCGGTATTTCTAACAGTTCAAACGTAAAGGCATCGCCTAACAGATCGCCGCCTTCCAGTTTCTTGTGAGCGACGATATAGAACGAACCTTCCGCATGGTACTTGTTGTTGACAGTCGCGTTTGCAGATTCTGCAGAAACGATATTGCCATTCTCATTGACGCCATCGACATACTCCCAGTGATCCGTAGTGCTGATCTCTTCGACCACATAATGCGTACCGGCTGGCAGATTCGGAATGACGATCGTTTCACCTGCCTTGCACTTAACGATGATTGATCCCTGACTCGGTTCCAGTACCGGGTTCGGGTTCTCCAGCCACTGTGCATACAGAGTTACGACATAATCGTCTTTCGCTGTCGGATCTTTCAGGATGGCGCAATCGGCATAGCTTTCTCCTGAACCGTCAGGTTCGGTGTTCCAGCCGATAAACATCGACTTGTCTTTGACGAAGCTGTTTCTCTTCAGTTCATGGTTCGTCATAGCAATGACGTTGTTTTCCGTAGCCATGGAGCCTGCGGTAGAACCGTTGCCATTATATATAATGGAATAACGGGCCAGATCATACTTGTAATCAAGCACGGTATCGCCATCTTCACTGATCGTGATCGTAACTGGCTCAGGAGACTTATAGCCATCATATTCCTTTGTTTCAGGAGTCTGGCTGCTGTTCTTTTCAGCCCAAAGATAGTCCGTCTCATAGAGCTCGTATTTGCCTGTACCGATATTCTCACGGTAGTGGCGGACTTCATAGTAACGGTCATTCGTTGTTTGCCACTGCGCATACAGGATCACGGTCTTACCATACTGTGCGATCTCATCCCTTGTAACGCCTGGTTCATAGCTTGTGCCAGAACCGTCGGCTTTGGTATTCCATCCGGTCAGAATGTAGCCGTTTCTTCTGCACTGATTGATCGTAGGCGTCGTAACCGAAGTTTCGCCATCGGTCAATGTAACAGAATCGATCGTTACAGCTCCGCCATTGCCATTAAACAATACGCGAGCCTTCGATTCATCAACATTCCATACCCAGATACCAGCCATGTTTGCATTATAGTTGTTAAACAACTGCGCTGGCGTATATGGTCCGGCAACTCCCGATACTTCAATCCACTCGCCTGTTGATTCGCTTGCAGGCGGAGTCGGCAGATATGCGCGATGAGTAGTTGATGAATACCGAACATTGAACCTGAAATTCGGCCCAAGCACGACTTCTCTAAGGTTCTTGCAGTTCCTGAACATATTATCCATTGTTGATGGAAGGTTATTAACGTATGTTCCATTTACATGAGTGGTATCAAAACCGGAAATGTTCAGATAACGCAGGTTGGTGCATCCATCAAACATTCCCTGATAATTATCGCTGCCATTGGAGTGACGGAAGTTTGTTACCTTGGAAGTGTTGAAATTGCTCAGATCCAATGATTCAAGTTTGGTGCATCCATGGAACATGCCGCCCATATCATAAACGTTGGACGTATTGAAATTGGAAACATCGATAGATTCCAGGCTGGTCATATTGCCAAACATGCAACGCATTACAGTGACACTTGATGTATTGAATCCGCTGACATCAACCGTTGACAGTCCTGTGGCCCAGAACATGGCATACATGTTGGTTACTTTTGAAGTAATAAACTTCGAAGTATTTATTTTAAGGGTCTTTAAATTGTGGTTGTCACCAAACATATATCCCATATTTGTGACTTTTGGCGTATAGAAATTTGAAATGTCCAGCTCTTTCACGGCGGTATTCGCGAACATGTATGACATGCTGGTCACATTCGACGTATCGAAGCCGCTGACATCAATGGATGAAAGCTTGATATTGTGAGAGAACATCTGGTTCATGCTTGTTACGCTGCTGGTATCCAAGCCCGTAAGATCAACTTTAACCAAATTAGGATACCTGAATTCGCTCCAGCTGTCATAGCCAAACATATAATCCAGGGTACCTTGCGCTTTGATCGTTCCATTGAGTTTGACTTCTTTGATACTGCTGCCATAGTTTCTCCATGGATAACTGTTTATACCTCTGGTAACGTTGTTCATGGTCTGATGACCGCCATTACCAAGAATCAGCACACCATCAGCTGTTATTCGCCAGCTGATTCCACTATACGTACCCGATGCAATATCACCATCTTCCGCATATACTTTCCTGAAAAAGAGGTTACTGAACAGGTCCGAAAGATCGATCGCTCCGGTGTTTCCCTGATCAGGATCCGGCTGCGGTTCAGGCTGATTTCCTTCCTGACCCTCGATATACCAATAGATGTTTTCACCATCCAGAGGCAGACCTTTTTCATTCGTGAACGTCACCTTGAAAGTGAATTCTTCCTTGACATTCTCTTCCGTAGGATTGACGACCGTCTTTGTGATCCTCAGGTTGCCCGGATTCGATGTATTCTCGAAACTAACGCCATCATCATCATATGTAACCGTCGAAGACAATGTGCCATTATCGTTTTCTGTAACGACAACGGTCACCTTCTCTTCATGCGTATCATACATGATCTTTTCATCGCTGCTGTCAACGACTTCCTTGATCGTGTAATGATGTTCGCCTGCTGCTTCGTAGGTAATGGACTTGAACTGGATGAATCCGCCATCCATAGTCTTGACCGTTTCAATCACTTCACCTGTCGCATCATCGATCAGTTCAAAACTGAACTTATCCTTATTGGCAGCGAAACCGTCCAGTTTCTTCGTGCCGAAGAACTGTACGGAAGTCGTACCCGGTTCATACTTGTTCGTGAAATCGGCTTCCGCTGTCGTTAACGGTTCGATCGTACCTGAAACATTATGCTGATCTATAAGGACCCAGCCATCCGGCGTTTCTTCCCACACCTGATATGCTGTTCCGGCAGGGATATCGTCGAATGATGCCGTTTCGCCTTCATACAGAGTGAATTCGAACTCGCCATCTTTCATATCGGCAGATAGATCTTTCTCTGCCCAGACCGCCGTCAAAACGACTTGGGCGTCTTTTCCATATGTCTTTGCGGGGATAGTTCCTTTATCGCTGTAAGTATGGCCGTTGCCGTCATCCCAGTGATCGAATGTATAACCGTGGCTTACATAAGCGTTCGCAGGAATGGTGTTAGCTAAGCGCGAATCCAGTGTCTGAGAAGCCATATCGCCAACCGCGCCTACGTTGCCAGGATTGAAACTGAGAGTAAATGGAGAATCTACCGTTTCCCATACCCAGGTTCCAGCCAATGCGGTATTGCTGTCGTATGCTGTTCTCAGTTCTTCTGGAGTGTAAGGACCATATGTCCTGTCTTCACGAATCCATTTGCCGGATGTCCAATCCTCCGGAGGAGTCGGCAGAATTGCCTGCTTTTCAGTTGACGTGATACCGTTTCCTTTGAACCTGAAGTTGCTGCCGATCGTTACCGTTTTCAGATTCGGACAAGAGTCGAAAGTCATTTTCATATTGGATACATTACGCGTATCCAATCCCGGCATATTGATTTCTTCCAGGTTTGTGCAATTTGAGAACAGACCTGTTTTCCATCCGGTACCTTCTGCGTATGTCGAGGTCAATAGAGGGGTAACAAAATCAGGATTTTCGGAAGTATCCAGAACTCGTAACGATCTGCAGCTGGCGAACATTCCTTCCATATTTGTTACTTTTCTCGTATTGAACGAAGACAGATCCAGTTCCTGTAAACTATTACATCCTGAGAACATATGTAACATTGTTGTTACATTTGATGTGTTCCAGTCTTTCAAATTTACATGTTGCAGATTTGGACACAGATGGAAAGTGCCTCTCATCGTGGTCACGCTAGATGTGTTCCATTTTGATAAATCCAGATTTGTAAGCGAACGGCAAGAATCAAACGTGCTCCATAAGTTGGTTACATTGCCAATATCCCACGAAATAATATCCAGACTTCTCAAACTCCTACAGGCATAAAACAGTTCCATCATGTTTGTTACGCCTGATGTATCAAAGCCAGTGAAATCAGCTGATTCCATTTTTTCTAGCTCATAGAACATTCCTTGCAATGATCCTTTTGCTATTACTTTTCCATCAATTCGTAAAGATTTGACTTCACTTCTATACGAATACCAAGGATAATTTCCGTAATATCTGCTACTCCGATTCGTCATCGTCTGGGTTCCGCCATTGCCAAGAATCAGCTCGCCTTCCGAAGTAATCTTCCAACTGATGCCATCATATGTTCCTGAATGAACGACTGTTCCCTCTGCGTATACTTTTCTGAACAGCATGTTTCCGAATCTATCGAAAATATTCGCAGCCGTATCCTCGTTCTCCGCATCTTCCGTTTCATTCGTTGCAGGTACAGTGTCTGTTTCAGCCGGAACATCCATCTGTTCTGCCTGTGCAGGAACCGCATCGCTATCATCTGCAGGAACGTCATTTCCGCCATCGAAAGTTCCTCCGGACGTTGAAGCACCTGCTTTAGTGATATGATAATGGATTTTCTGATCCTCGATATCTTCGCCGATCAGTTTGACCTTGAACTTGAATTCCGTCTTCGGATCGTAACCGGTAGAATCGCTGGAAACTTTCTTGGTGACAGACAAAGAACCAGGCTTCATGGTATTGGTAAAGAGCGGTACATCGTTGTCTTCTCCAACCTGTTCGTATTCTCCTGTTTCTTCGTTCAATTCATAGTTTCTGATGATCGTATCGAACGACAGCGTGCCGTCGCCATTATCGACTACCGCGACGATATATCTCTTTTCGGAAATATCATAAGTGACATCGTTGCTTCCTTCGTTCTTTTCTTTTATGACATAGGTATAAGTCTTGCCGATATCCGTTTCATCGAACTTCAAGCCTTCGAAAACGACCGTGCCGTCCACGGTATTCTTGGCAGTGACCTGTTCCTGAGTCGGTTCGCCTGTTTCAGGATCCGTCTTGTAGACCGGATTCCCTTTGTCATCGAACAGCTCGAACGTAAACGTGTCTTTCGCAAGATCTCCGCCCTTGAGCTCTTTCCAGGCTTTCAGCGTGATCTCGCCTTCCGCATCGTATTTATTGATGAATACCGGATCATTGATCGTTTCATCTTTTGATTTATAAACCGGGGTCGCAGTCAGCGTGCCATCGCCATTATCCGTGACCGTCACGAACACGTCATAAACGGTATCCGTATAAGTGATACCCGGTTTCTCGGTATTGGTTTCTTTGACGCGGTAATGATAGGTCTTGCCTACGTCTTCAACTGTATAGGTAAATGAACCGAACGTGACCGTAGCAGTCGAAGAAGTGACGGTCGTATTAGTATCGTCGTCATATTCTACGACTTCCGGATTGCCGTTCGACGTCGTCTTCAGCAGCGTTTCATTGCCCTGTTCATCGACTTCGAACAGTTTGAACTGGAACTGATATCTGGTCAGCTTACGGTTCTCGAGCGTCTTCTTGACGGTCGGATAGTACTGTACCGAAGCGGAATAGGTGTTCACAAACAGCACTTCCGCCGGTTTGTTCGGATAAGCGGTTCCGGAAGCATCCGTTGCGGATTCCTGCGTGAATCCGGCTTTCTCTGCTTCGGTCACCGTGTAGTTGATATATTCTTCGATATCGTAGACATGGATCTTGTGAGCGGCATCGATGCTGATCATACCGTTGCTGGAGATCATGCCTTCTCCGGTCTTGTTTCCTTCTTCGTCCAGGATCTCGTAAGGATATTCATCAAAGACAGGAACATCCTGACCGTCGACCTTCTTTGTGAAGACAAAAGTAAAGTCAAAGACCGTATTCTTGGATACATCCGTTACATTCTTTACATCCTTGTCGACATAGATCTCGCCATACGGATGGTAAGTATTTACGATGTCGAAGCCATTGACCGTCGGCTCATAGGATGATCCGGCGCTGCCTTCTTCATAGACTTCTTCAATGGTGTAAGCGATCTCTTTTCCGTTCTCGTATTTGAACAGATTCGCAAAAGCGTATTTCCAGGTGCCGTCCTGTTCAGGCTTGATGACCTGTCTTCTGACTTCTTTACCATTCGCCAGCAGACGGACCGTGATCGTTTCTGGCAGATTTTCTTCCTTACCGCCTTCCCAGGTCTTGACGCCATCGATGTCAATCAGTTCAGGATCGTGCTTGTTGGTGACGGTCATATCATAGGTATCGTTGCTGCCGTAAGTGACGCGGTAACCTGCCGGTACATCTTCCGCGATGGTGTAACGGATCTTCTTGCCGTTTTCATCCGCATACGGAATATGCATGAACGAATTCTTCCAGCTGTTGTCGGCAGACAGCGTCACGGTCCTGCCCGTATCGACGCCATCCGCGATCAGATGGACTACCACTTCTTCCGTACGGATACCGTCGCGGTTGTTGTCATCGTTCCATGCTTTTTTCACATCCAGCTGCAATCCGATCAGACCGACTTTCGTATAGTCCTTTCTGACGAGGCCGGAATCCATCTGCTCCTGCGTCTGTTCATCCAGCGAAGTAGAAAGCAGATAGGCGTTGTTATAAGCATGCGCATTGGCTTCGATCGCCTGAGCGGCGATCTCCTCCGAAGGAGCCTGCATTCTTACGATGGCAGCGATCGTATGTTCCGCTTGAAGAACGAAATCCTGACCATTTGCCGTTTTTCTGCAGTCGACCGCGATTGCGCGTATTTTGTTCAATGCAGCTATCTTCTCTTCACCGCTTAGTCCGTCCAGATAATCCGATGCCTTGACCCAGATCTCTTCGTTTGCCAGGTTGGCAACTTCCGGAATCACCTGGGAAGATGTCGGTGTCGTCGTGATCTGCAGATTCGGTTCGATGCTGAAATAAACGACAGGCGCACAGCCTTCCTCGACGATCTGCGAAACGTCGATATCTCTATAGTATCCCTGCCATCTAGGCGCATTGATATCGATCGGATCGTGTTCATCGGTCTTGGCATAGAATTCTTCCAGGAAATCATAAAGGATCAGGTCTTTCGATACGGTACCTGTATCCGAAGTCATCGCCAGACGGTAATTGTACTGGCCGCCTTCATAGACATCACGCTTGTTCTGGTCCTCAAATTCCCAGTAAACGCCTGTCGTGAAGTAACCTTCGTTGTTGACATCGACATCTTTCTGCAGCGAAGTACGTGCAGACGCAAGAATATCGACCGTGAGATATGCGCCGGCATAAACGAAATTCGGATCGTCTTTCTGCTTGTCCAGGTTCTTCATCCAGTCTTTTTCGTTTTTATTCGCAAAAGCGCTGGAGGTATAAGAGTTGTTGTTGGAATATGGATCATCCGGCTCTCCGGTATAGTTCTTTACAGAACCCAGAGTGCTGTTTCCTGATTCGAACGCAATGACGTTATGCACGTTAGCGCCATAGTCTTTGATGGAATCGAACGTATAGATCGCATCGAATTCGATCGTAGGAACATCTTCGAAATAGAAGTTGTCGCCGCTGCGGTACGTCGTAGGAGAAACCCCGAGATCGCATTCCACGATCAGCAGAGTCCTGCCGGAACCGTTGTAGTTTTCTTCCGTATAGACATAGGTCTTGGTATCGGTGTTTCTCAGTCTGACGGTGCTGGTCAAAGGAGTCACGCCGACCGGCAGAAGGTCATACCAGATGCCTTTGGTCTCATGCTGCAGACGGTTCGTGGAGACCGCTTCCATATAGACGCTTCTTTCCGGAATGTAGGAACGTTCTTCCACTTTCGCAGTATAGTGGATCGTTACCAGACGGTTCTCATAATCCGTTCTGGTCTGTTTCGCCGTCTTGCTCGGAATGACATAAGTATCGGTCGTATAGCCGCGCAGAGAGTCGTATCCGGACGCCGAAATCGTAACCAGATCTTCATCCTCGCATACCACGTTCATCGATGCTCCGTTATATACGGAAATGCTTGGCGTATTGGATTTGTTGAACGCAAGTTCCACAAGATTCTTGATCTTGGCGTTGTTCTTCAGTTTGACGACCGGACGGATATCGTAATCAATCGCCGCGACATTCGTCGTCGTGATCGTCCTGATATTTTCCGTATCGGCAGGGACCGCAATGACGGTATTCGTCGTAGTCGAGCCGCTTGCCAGCATCACGACATGCGAACCGGTCGCATAAGAGACTGTCGCATAGTCTTCCCACTCGCCGTTGCGGAAAATCTGAAGCTTGATATCCGGTGCTTTGCTCAGATCGCTGCTACGCGTATACTTGAACGTGCCGTCTTCGGCGTATTTGGCGATATAATCGCCGTCTGCCGTGACGTTCTGCGGTACGCCGTCATAGATGTACGGATCCAGGATCTCGACAGAAACGAAAGTATAATCATCGAAGATCGTCAAAGCCGCTCCGTTGATCTTAAGGCCCGTATCGGTCGTCGTCAGAGTCAGATACCGCTTGAAATAGTTGTTTACGGAACGGATATACGGTTCTTCCCATGGCAGGTTGTCAAAATCATAGGTCCAAGGCATCAGATAGCCGCGGCTATTGACCGTATAGGACAGCTGGATGCTTTCTTTTCCTTCTCTGATCTCGTTCAAAGCGGAAGGATAGATGCCATAGTATCCTCCGCTATATTTGTGCGTATCGCTATAGGTGTTAGATGAGGTGTGTGTCTGGTTTCCTTTCGGCTTGTCGTCGTTACCGATCTTGTTCGCCCAGAAGTGTCCCTGTGGATCGATCCAGACCGGATCGCGGAAACTCCATCTCGTCATGGCGGAACAAGGAGCTGTCGTTACCAGCTTGGGGTCGACTGCCTGAACGTTAGGATTGGTATTCTTTGCCATTTCCGGGTCGGTCTCGGTCACCGTCATGACAGCATTGTTATGGAATTCATATACAGTATCCTTCACAAACTGTGAAGCAGGATATGCCGTTCTGACATTGTAATAAGAAGTCTGTCCGCCTGCGGAACCGGTATAGATCGTGCCTGAATGATACGTTCCGTCTTCATCAAGATAATCCCTTGCCGCACTGGTATCGATGATGAAACCGTTGTATTCCGGTTGTCCGTCGACTATCGGGATCGAATCCGTAAACGATAACGTGTATTGCGTGTTTGCGGAAACGTTGCCATAGACATACCAGTCGACTACGATATATTCTTCTTCGCCCTCGATTCTCTGGTTTGCCGGAATGGAAGACGCCGGAACTCTGTTGACGCCGTTGCTAGTGATGCGCTTGTTGGCGCTGGTGATACGCGCTTCTGTATCGATCTGGGCATTGAGAGCATTGGATGTCCTGCCGATGAGGTTGCCTCTCCAGGTAACGACTTCGATGGTTGCGGCAAAGTCGTTGGATACTTTCATATCCTGAACCTGGGATGGCGTGATGCCGCTGTATTCAAACTGCATGTAGCCTTTGGTGGCTGCAGACATTTTCTTGGTGTTGGTGATGAAGATCTGATCGCCGATCCGTTTCCAGTTGAAATCCTGTTTCGTGGAAGGATCTTCCGGATAAGGAACGGTAACGGTTCCTATCTTGTTTCCGTTGCGATCGGTAAACAGATAGGCCGGGATGGTGATCGTGATATCGCCCGCATTGTAGTTGTGTTCGCCGGAAAGGGCATAGTTGATCTGCAGACGCATGGATTGAGCGCCATTGCTTCCGGGTCTGAGATAAAGCAGATCGGAATCGCCATTGTCGACCGTATCGGCCGTGATCCACTTGGCAGCGAAATTGTCTTCGATCTGCGTGCCGTCCATGCTTGGAACAAGAGGGTCGTCTTCCGGAGCATCGGCATCACCGTCGCGGAACAGTTCTCCGACTGCTTCATTGATCTTGTCGTTATCCAGCGAAGTGGTTTGCTGAAGGGATTCGGTTGCCAGTTCCGGAGACGTCGCGGCAGCACCAAAAATCTGAACCGCTTCCAGTTCTTCATAAACGATATAGACTGCTTCTTCTATCTCGGGAGCATCTTCGTTCCCTCCGCCGTTTTCCGGTGGCGTTTCCTGTCCACCCGCGTCTTCCTTCGGCGGTGTATTATCCGTTGTTTCCGAGCTATCCCCGGATTCTTCTACGGTTTCTACGACCGGATCTTCTTCTGCGTAGACAGTGATATTCCTTGGCATATTGCTGGTGAACATCAATGTGACTAATGCGATTGACAACCATTTTTTCTTCATATCTTCTTCATCTCCATGCCTATATGATTTTATAAGCCACAAAAACACGGAAATCTTTTCCGTTGTTATTTTTATAATAACATTTCTAAAAAATAAAAATAAATATTATTATATGAAAAATTTTCAAAATAAGTATGTTTTACCTCATTTTTTTATATTTTTTATCCATTTTTAGATTGTAAATGATAGCGCTGCCATGATTTTGCTGTTTCTTTTTGAAAAAGGCGTATACATGTTTTGATTACAACAGTAAAAAAACAGTGATTTGTTGTCAAATTTTACTCAAATTTTACTCAAGAAAATCTAAAACCATCAAAAAAGCCTTTAAATAAAGGCTTTTTGAATACTTGCGTCTATTCCCATTCAGATTGTACTGACCCGGTATAAAAAACATCTAGCAGTATCAGGTGTTGGGCCAATCTGTTGTGGTTTCTTTCTTGTTGTAGATCGTGCGGCTGATAGGAAGTACCAGTCCAGCTATCAAATCCTTTGATATGTATTCCTTGTAAAGAGCATAGTGGATTATGTGTTTCCAAATTAAGTACACTCTGCGCATGGTGTCCTCTGATGCAATGTAAATCATCCAGCTGATGTCACGAAAAATGTCAGCCTTGGTGACGTCCTGAATGAGTGCATCCTTGTCTTGGATGTATCTGTTGAACAGCTTCCGATATCTCTTCTTGGTACTTAAACTAAGAGTTGAGGATTCAATGTATTCATTAAATACAATTTCTACGGTCTTGTTGTTCTTATCCATATCTCATAATTCCTTTCATCATAGGACTTGGCCATTATCAATACTCTGTATTCTTCATACACATGTAATCTCTATATTAGTTCCTTCTCTGCCCCTTACGTATGCTCTCCTGAAGATGTCTCTGAAACTCCTGTTCCCTGTGTAACTCTCTGTTCTTTGTATCGATTTCGCCTGCAATCTCTATGAGGATCTTGCAGAAAAGGAATAGAATTGCTAAAGTGATCATTTTGCTTTTTTCCTTGAATGTGGCTTTAAATGCCCATCTTGTTCATTACTCGTTGCTTACCCATTTTTCGCTGACGGATGAATCGTCATCATGGTTTCCCGGCTGAAGTTTTGATGATCTTTCAATCATTTCCGTATTGAGGACTACAGGCTCAACCGTCTCGGAAGGCATCGTTTCAAAAAAGGAATCAAACTGGTTCATTATCCACTCGTCGATCGGCGATTTCTCGAAATAGTATCTACAGATCCTGTCCCTTCCCTCGCTGTCTTTCGTGAAGAAGGCGACGTCAAAGATAGGACCGTCGGTCACTCTGAAATCTCTTTTCTTTTTGGACCAGTTCCATACCTCGCAGCCTTCTAGAAATTCATAGATGTAATACGAATCGTACCGGTTGGCGAAGACCTCGTTGGTAAACCATATCATTTATTCTCCTTCCTCTGCCGTTCTCCACACTGGTTAATCTACCGTTATTCCCCTCGCTATCTTGTAGACTTCCAGCACCACTTCCTTTGCTGGAACCGTCTTTTCTTGGATACATACCAAATACCGACCAAACTGAAGAAGCTGGTCTTCCGTTTCCAGTGCCGACATAACTATTAATATAAGCTGAAAACCCAGCCCCTGACGGTGCATCTCTAGAACTAATGCTTCTTCTATGTTTGTGTATGTTGAGGTAGTGTCATGAATCTACGTTTGTGCTTCTGTCTGGCGCTGTACGAGAACAGAGCATTCCAGAGAAATGAAACTACCGTCATCAGCGACAGGAACAGGATCAGGTAAAAGAATTCAGGATTTTCTCTGTATCTGGAAATATCCGTTAAGATCCTGAACGGTTCAGTGAAACCTTCCTTTACATAATCACCCAAGGATATCACCTGAAGGCCCAGAAACAGGCACAATAAAGGTATGATCACGATCGAGATCACAGCAAAGATCAGCAGCATATTATATGTCCTTTCTTTCATAAAAAAGAATTGTAGCAAGTTGCTACAAACAATTATTCTTTTGTTCTTTCAAGAGCCTTTTGAATATTGCTGTAGACAACTTCATCACCATATGCTCCACCTAACTCTATTCTTCTTTTTATGGCTTCTTCGGCTTTCAGGAAGAATTCTCTGGCTTTGCTGAGGTCCTTTTTGACACCCTCTCCGTTTTCATAGCAGTATCCCAGTCTTAATGCTATGTCAGCGATATTTTCACCAAAGCCATATACTTCATAATCATTGATTTCTTTTTTATACAGTTTCTTATAGATTTTGAAAGCTTTCTTGACGTCTTTCTCAGTTCCGTGTCCTTTTCTGTACATATCCGCCATTTTATACATAGCCTGCGTAACCTTTTTGGCCGCTGCTTCAGAAAAGAATCTGAATGCCCTGTCATAATCCGGTTCGCCCAGACGGTTGCTGTAATAGATGTATCCCAAAGCATTTGCCGCAGCATATTTGTCGATATCAAGTTTATACATCTTCAAAAGATTCTTCTCTGCTTCCTTCCAGTCACATTCCAGAAGTTTATTACCTCCATATGATCCCCAAGCTTTTGTTTTGATTGCCCATTCATTTCCTGAACCAATCAATTCATCGAGATACTTTCTGTATGCCTTGATCTGTTCGCCGGAAAGATATCTTTCATCCGAAATGCTGTCCAGGTATTCGCAGAAGTAAATCTTCTGTTTATCATCCAGATCCATTTCACTCAGCAGTTTGCCTTTGTTGTTTTCGTAGATCCTGTAGCAGCCAGGGAAGTAATCCAGCTCGTCTTCTTCAAAGTCAAACCATACGAGATCTTGTTCAATAATATCCCATATCGTATCGACAGTCATATACGGTTCAACGTTTTTCTGGCTGTAGACGTATTTTTCTTCAGCAAAGATCTTGCTCCACGCATCCTGTGTCCAGGTCTCGGACTTTTCCACTCTCTCGCAGAAACACTTAAGATCGTTTTCGTCGATCATGATGCTTTCGGAATCAACCGCAAAAGGATATTTGCCCTGTCTTGCCAGTTCCCAGGATGTGACATCCAGCCGGAACAGCTTTTTGACCGTTTCCGCATCTGCACAATAGGGTTTCAGCAACTCGATCTCATCCTCTTTTACATATGTGCATTTCAGCTGAGCGGAATCCTCTTCATCATCGTAGACAAGCTTGGCTCCTTCCTCCACCAGCCCGATCAGGCCTTCCTCTTCGTATTTCCAGAAATCATGGGCGATCATGATCTTGCCCTGATATTTCACATACGATCCCCATTGCAGTTCGTCTTCAAAATAGTTGTCATCATTCGGAACGATCTCAAAATCGATGTTCCAGGGCATTCCCAGAACATCAAAATAGTGATGTCTTTTGCTCAGCAGGAAACCGTTTTTCTTTCCTATCTCGAATATCTCTTCATCAAGCCTGAACAGATCTTCTGTGCTGAGCTGATTCAAGTTAACATCGCTGGCATCTGTTTTTTGTACCAGCTGATAGGAAGATATTCTTTCCCTTGTATTTTGTTCAAGATATGCTACTATTTTTTCTTTATCAAGTCTCATTTTTTTTCTCTCCTATCTATATCATGAACTGCAAGTTTGTGTTTGCGGTCGTTTCGCAGGCGACAATTGTAGCAACATGCTACAATTGCCATTTTTGTTTAGTGATAGAATTCAGAATACAACCACGGGAATCCGTATTTCTTATTCCATTCATCGGCCAAATGGGAGAATTCCCAGATCCTTCCAAGTTTTTCCAATTTGCTAAGTTTATCACTCATCTGTTTCATCCCCGGATCATTCGCATAGCATTGAAGCACATAATTTCTCTTTGCCTCTTCCTGCTTGATTGCTTCCTTTTCAGCATCTTCTTTCTGTTTCTGAAGCAAAGCGGCTTCTTTCTCTTTATCTTCCTGCTGTTTTTTAAGGAGAGCTTCACGTTCTTCCTTGCGCTGCCTTTCCAGTTCCTCTAGTCTTCTCTTTTCTGCAGTTTCCTGCTTTTCTCTTTCGACCCTTGCCTTTTCGTCTGCTTCTTCCTTCAGCTTTCTCTGTCTTTCCTCTTCTTCCACATAAGGCTCTTCAGGATCTTTCTTGTCTGCGATGTCATTGAAGTATTGCCTGAATTGTTCCTCTTTATGCCATCTTCGAATATACAGGGTTTTCTCATCGTATGATCTGTCAATATCTTTAAGTATTCCGAACCAGCTGATTCCTTTAACAGCAATCTCTATTACTATCCAGACATTGCGATCTACATACGGATAATCGGAGAACATCTTCCAGATGTTTCTCCAGATAACACGGTCGCGTTTCGGGTCTATTATTCCCTTTTTGTAAAGATCAGTAAGATTGAACAACCACATGGCGTTGTTGATATTACTGAGCATGTAGTTGGTCTTCTCTATGAAGGTATCCCTATGCATGCTTGTACTGGAAAACATGATTCCCAGATTGTTTTTCACTTCAATGTCGATATGGTGCTCATAATGAACGATCTCGACTTCATCGTTTGAGAAGCTGCTCTTCCATTTGTCTGACCATTCCGACTCATCATACTTCCAGTAGTCGATACAGGATTCGTTCCGGTAGTGACAGAAATGCGGTCTTTTTCTTTCTCCCACTCTTACAAACAGTTTTTTCTTGCATGTAGGGCAAAAATATGTCTGTCCTGCTACAGCATCATTGATTGAGATCTTTTTGAATTCATTATCATATGCGGAATACATGACTTATCATTACTTTCTTATCATAATGATAGCATTCATTTTGGTACATAAAATACGACAGGGATCATTCCTGTACAAACAAAAACCGTCTGTACTAAGAGGGCTATTTGTTATTATCTTTCAGTTTTTCCTTTTTTCTTAAACAGTTTCATATTGCTTGTAATTGCGATCCCTTTTTCTTTTTTTGTGTTAACCATTAATATACTGCTCCGGTAACTCTATAAAACAACTCTACTCCGTAGATTTCTTCTAAAGCTTTGTCTGTGGCATTGTTTCCGTTTTTTATAAGGGTCATATATAAACAGACCCTTGGGTCATATACATATCCTTCACCGGTATAAGGCCCGATATTAGAAATCCTGAAACAGCCGGTGGAATAGTCTTTATATCCATTGTATTCAACCGGAACGACATATATGTCACAAGTGTTGCTGTCCATTTGCACGATATTGCTTACATCGTATTTGTATGGTCCTGCCATATTCGGTGTATAGATCGCCAATACCATGTCGCACCCAGAGAGTAATTCACTAATTCCTTTTATTTCATTGAGTACAATAAATAGATTACTATTGTCGCCATAATCGCTACTCAGACATTTGGTTCCCGTGTCAAGTCTTGATAAAAAATCTTGTACCTCCTCATCATTCATTACATGAGGATATTCTTCATTTCCTGTTTTGTCATATTCTATGCACCATGTTCCATCGTTGGCTATCCATCTGTCTTCCCCTATCCTATACCATGTATATTCGCTATCTTCGATCTGTTCATAAACGGTGTATGTTTCGCCCATATATGCCTGATCGATTATGTTTTCCTTGCTTGTGGTACTAGGATCACGTCTGATATTTATGGCATCAGCTGCAACAAGAATGGAAAATTCGTTAAAAACTTCTTCTGCCAACGAGAGGTCTGTAATGTCTTCAGTGTTATCTTTCGGACTGTTTTCGCTGACGTTGTTATTATTGTTACTTGTTGAACATGATGTCAGGATAAAAAACACCAATAAGATGCGAATTGTTTTTTTCATAATCTTTTATATAGATTATTATACAGGATAACGAACGTACAAAATCGACTAAACACAGATTAGTCATAGCTTTATTCAAAGCCAAAAAAAGCAGGACCTATCGAACATTGTTTTGTTCAAATAGATCCTGCTTTTTTTTCTTTTTATCTGATGGTAATCGTTAACCGCAATCTACCTTTCAGAATAAATCCAGAATAATGGACGTTATCAAATTGTTATCAAATCTTGTCTATATGCGCGAAAAAGCCTTATTTTTCAATGCTTTTTCTCTGTCGTTACTTATTCCCACTCGATTGTGCTGACCAAACTACTGCAAGGCCTTTGAATTTTTAATAACTGTTTATGATTTGTTATTCCCACTCGATTGTGCTGACCGCTGACCATGTCGACCTATGAAGCGGGAAGTGCCTTACGCAAGGCCGGTGTCGTTTCCGGAAGAGATATGACATCGGAAGCGGCCGTCGCAAAACTCTATTATCTCTTCAATGTCTGTGACGATGCGGATACGATCAAACAGCGCATGGAAGAAGATATCCGCGGAGAACTGACACCGGAAGAAAACGAATGAGAGGAAAGCCGTCACTGAGATGGCTTTTTAAATGCGAGAGAACGATCTAATGGTATGATGGAGACGATGAACGGTCTCTATGTTGACAGAGTACATCTGGAAGGACAGCTTCCGGAAGACAGCTACCTGATTCAGATCCCGGCCATCGCTCAGCTGGAAAGAGAGGATCTGGAATTAAAGAAAAAGGTGACTTTTTTCATCGGCGAGAACGGGACGGGAAAATCGACATTGATCGAAGCGATCGCGGTCGCCTGTGGATTCAACCCGGAAGGCGGATCGAAGAACTTCAACTTCTCTACCAACGATTCCCATTCCGATCTTTATCGGCAGCTGACGATCATCCGCAGTGCACACCCGAGGGACGGATTCTTCTTGCGGGCTGAAAGCTTCTACAATGTAGCTACATCGATCGACGAACTCGGTGTCAACAAGAGTTACGGCGGAGTATCGCTGCACGGCCAATCTCACGGGGAAAGTTTCCTGACTCTGGTGAAACAGCGTTTCCGCGGTCACGGGCTCTATATCCTGGATGAACCGGAAGCCGCTCTGTCACCAAATCGGCTGATGCAGCTGCTGGCAAGGATCCACGACCTGGAAAAGGATTCCCAGTTCCTCATCGTGACGCATTCCCCGATCCTGATGTCCTATCCCGGAGCGGATCTCTTCCTGCTGGATGAAAAGGGGATGCATAAAACGGACTATCGGGAGACCGAGAGCTATCGGATCACGAAAGCCTTCCTGGACCGTCCGGAATCCATGTACCGCTATCTCTTTGAAGAGGACGAAACAGAATAAAACGATTGTGATACGATTGTACTGACTTTGTTATCTTGATCTCTGTTTTCATTCTAGCATATATCCGTTTTATCGTCTGAATCCATCAACTGTTTTGCGAAGGCAAACCGCAGGTCCTCCGGCATTTATGCATATATTGCAGGAAAACAGAATTACTGACAAAATACAGGTAGATCAGGAGGAAGATCCATGAAAGAAGAATTGCAGGAAAAAGAAGTTCTGGAAACCGTCGAACTGACCGTCATCCCTCCCGATGCAGGGACCCTCATCACCTGCGGAGATCCGTCCGGTTTCGATCAGACTCCCATACCCGAGATCATTGCAGACAGCGATCGCTATTTCATCGACACGGTCTGTGTCAACGGAACGGTAAGACCGGAAGCCTACTGGAAGACATACAACACGCTCGTTTTCTATTCGGATGTCAGATTCGAAGCAGGCAAGTCCTATACGGTCTTCGGAAAGATCAAGGCAGCTCCGGGCTATATGTTCCACGATCCTGTCGATCTGATCGTAAACGGAGAGGAACTTTCCCCTGAAGAGGTGGAAGACTATTCTCTGGAAGGAGACAGTTTCACATTCTATTACGATGTCAGGATCTGACAGGAGCGGCATCTCCGGATCGATTTGGTATCGAATCATCTGCTAGAATGGAAACAGATGAGCCTGTTTGCGATCGGTGACCTCCATCTGCACTACGGATCCCTATGCAAGGCGAAGACGCAGCTCTCGGATCCTTTGTGGATCGGTCACGAAGAAACACTGATGGACAACTGCAGAAGACTGATCGGTCAGGACGATGTTTTAGTGCTGCTTGGAGATCACTCCTGGGGCAAAAACCTCAGCGAATGCGAAAAGGACTTTGAATACATCATGTCCCTGCCGGGAAGAAAGATCCTGACCAGAGGCAATCACGACATGTTCTGGGACAGTTCAAAGACAGCAAGTCTCAACGAGGTCTATCAGGGACGTCTGACCTTTCTTCAGGACGGCTATGAGACCTATGGCGACATCGCCCTGATCGCTTCCAAAGGCTATTGCTTTGAAGGTCCTTTCTATACCGACCGCAAGGGCAGGATCATCGGCTACGATCAGAACGAGAAGCGGCATGCCGAAAAACTCGTCAAACGGGAGGAACAGCGTCTGATCAGAAACTTCGAAAAGGCAAAGGCCGACGGCTATGAACGTTTCGTCCTGTTCCTGCACTATCCGCCTACCGACGTTCTGGAAAAAGACTCTGCCTTTACCAGACTCGCCTCCAGATACAATGTATCCCAGGTCCTCTATGCCCATTGCCATGGCAAAAAACGCTTCCATGACTCCATTGAAGGCAAATACCGGGGAAGGCAGTATTCCCTGGTTTCCGGAGATTATCTCAACTGGGTTCCCAAAAAGATCCTGTAGAGACTCAATTCTTTCTCACAACAGGATCTGACCAACAAAAAAGCCTTTTGACAAAGGCTTTTTGAATGTTTATCGTTATTCCCACTCGAT
>JAFWFS010000023.1 GCA_017515475.1 Erysipelotrichaceae bacterium
AAGTCAATGGCTGCGGATGAAGGATTCGAACCTTCGCAATGGTGGATTCAGAGTCCACTGCCTTACCGCTTGGCTAATCCGCAAGGACAATAACTATTATATAATAGAAATAGTAAAATTAGTAAATAAAATTCAGTTTAATTTCACAAATAAAGGTTAGGATGAAGTTATGGCAAGACTTTTGATTGCGGATGATGAAGAGAAAATCAGAGAGATGCTGGGGAAATATGCGTCTCATGAAGGACATGATGTCACTCTTGCAAGTAACGGCAGGGAAGCTTTAAAGCTGTTCGAGAACAGCGATTTTGATCTGGTCATACTGGATATCATGATGCCGGAAATGGACGGCTACGAGACGTTAAAGAAGATGAAAGAGATCAGGGATGTGCCATGCATCTTCCTGACGGCACTGGGGCAGGAATATGACCGTATCTACGGTTTTGATATCGGAGCGGAAGACTACGTAACCAAGCCGTTCTCTTTAAAGGAACTGATGATGCGCATCAAGGTCATCCTGAAAAGAGAGAACAAAGGAAGCGGCAGGATCATCGTAAAGGATCTGATCCTGGATGAGGATGCCCATACGGTGACGATCAACGGAGAAAGAGCCGAACTCGCAAACAAGGAATACGAGTTGCTTCTTTATCTGCTGAAGAACAGAGGGAATGCCCTGACCAGACAGGCTATCATATCCAAGGTATGGGGCTATGAATACGATTCCGATGACCGCACACTGGATACGCATATGAAACTCTTGAGAAAAGATCTGAAAGAATACGGAAAGTACATCACGACAATAAGAGGAGTAGGATACCGTTTTGAAAAAGAAGACTAGTTTAAGGCTGCAGCTGATCGGGATCCTGCTGGGATTCGTGGTACTGCTGATGGGAACTGTATATTTCGTACAGACCACCTTTCTTGATGATTTCTACAGGATCAACAAGATCAAGTCGATTGAAAGCGTAGGGAAGAGCGTTGCCGAACAGATCGGGGATTCTGACTTTGAAGACATCGTGGAACGGGCCGGCATGACCAATGAGGTCTGTATCCGCGTCGTTTCCAACAACTCTGCCTATTCCTATACCGGAGCCTGTACATTGAGAGGTCTCGACAACAGCATCATTAATCTGATTGCTCAGGAAACGATGGAAAGCGCTGATGGGGAAAAACTTTTTGATGACTTCCGTTATCAAAGAAGACCGGATGAGAATCCGGAAAAGGTTTTTATTTATTCCAAGTTCATCACCTACAACAATGAGCCGGTCATGGTTCTGGTATCTACCGCAATCACTCCGTTATCGGCGACGATCTCTACACTGAAATCCCAGTATTTCCTTATCAGCATCGCGCTGATCGTCATGACTGTCGTTCTGGCCTTGATCATATCCCGCATCATCTTGAGACCGGTAAAACAGATCAGTGAAGAGTCAAGGAATCTTTCCAGAGGAGAATATGACGGAACCAGGGTCAGAACAGACTCCAGAGAGATGTCCGACCTGAATGAAACCCTTATTCGTGCGAATGAAGACATTCAGAAAGCCGATAAGGCCAAAAAGGAACTGTTAGGCAATGTTTCGCATGACTTAAGAACACCGTTGACCATGATCGTAGGATACGGAGAGATGATCAGAGATCTTCCGGAAGAGAACACAGAAGAGAACCTGAATGTCATTATTGAAGAAGCGAAACGTCTTTCAACGCTGGTCGATGACCTGATCGACATTTCCAAGATCGATACGGCAGGGGTTGAACTGAACAAAGAAGACATCAGACTGAACGCTCTTCTTGAAGACGTATATCATCAGTATCAGAAGTACTGCGAATCCCAGAATATCGACTTCAGTCTGAAACTGAGCGAGGATGACCCGCTGGTCAATATCGATATCAAGAGGATCAAACAGATCCTGTACAACTTTATCAACAATTCCTTAAACTACAACAGCAAGAAGAAGCAGAAGATCATTCTGGGAACAGAGAAGATGGATGATGTCTACCGCGTCTATGTCTATGACAATGGCGAAGGAATCGAAGCAAAAGACATTCAGAACATCTGGGACCGTTACTATAAAGTCGACAAGGAACACAGGCGTCATCACATCGGTTCAGGAATCGGACTCTCTTTGTCCAGGGATCTGCTGAATGCTCACGGACTGAACTACGGCGTGGAATCTGAACCGAAAAAGTATTCCCGGTTCTATTTCGACATTCCCGAAAAACAATAATAGGAAGTATAGGATCGCAACTGTAATATAATGAGGATAAGAATGGAGCTCTACTTATGAAAATCGTTCTGGAACACCTTACAAAACAGTTTATCAGCCGTCATAACAGTTCGGAGATCGTTACCGCTGTCAATGATTTTAACTTCGAGATTCCGGATGGGAAGCTTGTAGGTCTGCTAGGTCCTTCAGGCTGCGGAAAGTCTACGACTCTGAATCTGATCTGCGGTCTGGAAGTTCCTACTCAGGGCAAGATCTACTTCGGTGAGCTGGATGTGACGGATCTTCCTCCGGAGAATAGAGGAGTCGGAATGGTTTTCCAGAACTACGCTCTTTATCCGCATCTGACGGTCAGACAGAACATTCTGTTTCCTTTAGAGAACCTGAAAGGGGAGCAGAAGCTCAGCAAGGAAGTCATGAACGAAAAAGCACTGGAAGCGGCCAGGCTGGTCCAGATCGATACCTTGATGGAAAGAAAGCCTTCAGAGCTTTCAGGCGGACAGCAGCAGCGTGTTGCGATCGCCAGGGCTCTTGTCAAGACTCCGGGTGTTCTGCTTCTGGATGAACCTCTAAGCAATCTGGATGCGCGTTTAAGACTGCAGACCAGAGAACAGATCAGAAGAATACAGAAAGAAACGGGCATTACTACGATCTTTGTCACTCATGACCAGGAAGAAGCGATGTCTATTTCCGATCTGATCATTGTCATGAAAGAAGGAATGATGCAGCAGATGGGCAAGCCGCAGGAAGTATACAATCATCCTGCCAACCTGTTTGTAGCGAAATTCCTAGGAACGCCTGCAATCAACGTATTTGAAGGAAAGATCCTGAATCATAAAGCCTACATCGGCGAAGATGCGATCATGGAAAGCGATGCGGAAGATCAGGATATTTATGTCGGTATCCGTCCGGAAGGATTCATCCCTGACAAAAAGGGAGAGTTCAGCTGTCATTTCGATCGTATCGAAACAACCGGCAGAGATACCAGCATCGTCTGTCACAACGACAGATGCATCTCCGATACCGATATCAGAGTTATCGTAGATTCCGATGATGAACTGAACAATGAAAACGGCATTATCCGTTTTAATCTCAAACCGAACAAGACCCATCTGTTTTCCAGGAAAGATGAAACGGTGATCTGATGTATAATCGCAATAATCCGAAAGGGTGGCTGTATCTGCTGCCTGCCTTGCTGTTTATTACCGTCTTCATGGTCTATCCTCTGATCGATGTTTTCGTCTACTCATTTGAAGAAGGCTATAACTTCGCATCGCAGACCTATACCGGTGTCGGTCTGTACAACTATTCCTATATCCTGCACGATCCATATTTTCTTCAGGCAATCAGGAATACCTTCATTCTGGTCATCATTACGGTTCCTTTGTCGACAGGGATCGCACTGCTGATCTCTTTGGCACTCAATTCAATCAAGAAACTGAAAGATCTCTTTCAGACCGTTTTCTTTCTGCCGTATGTCACCAATACCCTGGCAGTCGGTCTGGTATTCATGATCCTGTTTAAGAAGACGGCTTATACGGAAGGATTGATCAACCTGCTGCTGAACAGCGTAGGCATTTCATCCGTAGACTTCATCGAAGGACCTTACTGGGCCAAGATGTTTGTTCTGTGTTTCTATACGGTCTGGGTCGTGCTGCCTTTCAAGATCCTGATCCTGACCAGTGCGCTGGCATCCGTAAACAAGGATTACTACAATGTTGCCAGAATCGACGGCACCAGCAGACTTCGCATGTTTACCAGAATCACTCTTCCGATGATATCTCCGTCTTTGTTCTATCTGATCATTACGGGTTTCATCGGTGCATTCAAGGCCTATTCCGATGTCGTCGCGCTGTTTGGAACGGATCTCAATGCCGCAGGCATGAATACGATCGTCGGCTATGTCTATGACATGCTGTACGGGAATTCGGGAGGCTATCCATCCTTTGCTTCGGCTGCGGCACTGGTGCTGTTCGCCATCGTCTTGACTATTACGGTAATCAATCTACTGGTTTCCAGAAAGAACGTACACTATCAGTAACATGGATAAGATCAAAGAATTAGAAAGAAAAAGCAGAGCACGCAATACCGCCTGGACAGTCGCCGTTTTCGCATTGCTTGTACTATGGGCAGTCATCGTTCTGTTCCCGTTCTACTGGATGCTTCTGACATCCGTAAAATCCTATGCTTCCTACAATGCCGAATACGTTCCGAAATTCTTTACGCTGTCACCTACAATAGAGAACTATGTTCAGGCCTTTACCGCCGTTCCTTTGGCCAAGTATTTCGTAAACACGATCATTTTTACCGTTGTTACAACCGGGCTGATGCTGATCATCGTCGTCTTATCGGCTTTCGCTTTCAGCAGGCTGGAATTCAAAGGAAAGAATCTGGTCTTTACGCTGTTTCTTTCGTTGATGATGATACCGAACGAGCTGGTAATCATTACCAACTTTGTTACTATCACCAACGCCGGTCTGAGGAACTCCTTTGCCGGACTGATCCTTCCAAGCGTGACCAGCGTATTCTATATCTATCTGTTAAAGGAAAACTTCGAACAGATCCCGGACGAACTGTATAAAGCCGCAAAAGTGGACGGAACCAGCGATTTCAAGTATCTCTGGAAGGTGATGATACCGATCTGCAGGCCTACCATCGTCACGGTCGTTATCCTGAAAGTCATCGAATGCTGGAACTCCTATGTCTGGCCAAGGCTGATCACAGATGACGAGAATTACTTCCTCGTTTCCAATGGTATTCAGACGATCCGGGAATCGGGATTCGGCAGAGAGAACATTCCGGCCATGATGGCGGCTGTCGTCGTCATATCCGTTCCTTTGATCATTCTCTTCCTGGTCTTTCACAAGAAGATCATGGAAGGTGTTTCCAGAGGAGGTACAAAGGGATGAAAAAGAAACTGTACTGTATCATTTCCCTGATCCTGATCTGCATCTCTCTGTGCGGATGCCACGGTTCGAAAGAATCAAGTTCTTTTGTGTTGCCTGAGAGTTTCGATGAAACAAAACAGTATGAGATTACCTTCTGGGCCAAGAACGATACGAACATCAATCAGGTCAACGTCTATAAGAAAGCCATAAAAGATTTCGAAGAAATATATCCGAACATTACTGTCAGTCTGAAGCTTTATACTGACTATTCACGCATCTATAATGACGTCATCACCAACATCTCGACCAATACGACACCGAATGTCTGCATCACTTATCCGGACCATATCGCGACTTATATGACCGGAAACGACACAGTCGTCTGTCTGGATGAACTGCTGACGGATGAAGACTACGGTCTAGGGGGATCGCAGGTTAGATTCGACAGTCCTGAAAAAGATGAAGTAGTCGATGAATTCCTGAATGAATGTATCATCAAGGGGAAGTATTATGCTTTACCTTTCATGCGTTCTACAGAAGCTCTGTATATCAATAAAACATATGTAGATAAACTTGGCTATGAGATCCCGGATGTCGTCACCTGGGAATGGATTTTTGAAGTATCGGAAGCCGCAACGGAAAAGGATCCGGATGGAAACTATGTCGTAAACGGACAGAAGATCATGATACCGTTCATCTACAAGTCTACGGACAATATGATGATCAGCATGCTGAAGCAACTGAATGCTCCGTATTCTGAAGAAGACGGAACCGTTCTGATTTTCAATGATACAACAAAGGAAATCCTTTATGATATTGCCAAACACACGGCAAAAGGCGCTTTTTCTACTTTCAAGATTTCCAGCTATCCTGCCAACTTCCTGAATGCCGGACAGTGCATCTTTGCGATTGACTCGACAGCCGGAGCTACCTGGATGGGAAGCAAGGCGCCTCTGCTGGATATTCCTAAAGATCAAATCGTTGATTTCGAAACTATAGTCAGACCGATACCGCAGTATGATATATCTGACATAAAGATGATCTCTCAGGGTCCTTCTCTATGCATCTTTAACAAGACAGATCCGCAGGAAGTGCTCGCGTCATGGCTGTTTGCCCAGTATCTGCTTACTAACGATGTACAGATCGCCTACGGCATGACGGAAGGCTATATTCCTGTTACGCAAAAGGCGCACGAATCGGCAGAATATCAGAATTATCTAAATAGAGAAGGGGAAGATGACAATATCTATTACAACATCAAGATTGAAGCATCCAGACTGCTTCTGGAGAATACGGAACATACTTTTGTTACTCCGGTCTTCAACGGTTCCGCTTCTCTGCGTGATGCGGCAGGAAGCCTGATCGAGAATACCTGCAAGTCGGTTAACCGCAAGGAAACAATCGATGACGCTTATTTTGACGCTCTGTTTGAAAAGCTGACCTCACTGTATCATCTGGATCAGATCAGCGCGCAGAGGACAAAAAAAGACTTGGGTCCGCTCCCGCCGACATCTGTCGCCCTGCTTGGTTCTCTGGGTGCGGCATGGCTGCTGATAGGAGCATATACGATCATCAGTTACAGAAAAGACAAAGGCATAAAATAGTGCCTTTGTTTTACTGATGTGTTATGATAATGTTGTTCTAAAGAATTGCTTTAGGAGGAGAAAAAATGAAAAAACTGTTAACTGTATTATTAGGTCTGATGATGATCCTGTCTCTCAGCGCATGCAAGAAACAGGAAGAACCTCAGGTCGATCCCGAACCGGCTCCGACAGATGATGTAGTCGTCATGAACTATGGCGAATATGCGGCCGCTGAACTCGGCTCAAAGGTCGTAATTGAAGCTTATGTGCAGGCTGCACAGTCATACTGGAATGGTGCGAAACTGTATCTTCAGGATAAGGACGGCGCTTACTTCGTATATTGCGACGGTAAAGGCGAGGATATCAACCTTTCTGAAGAAGACTATGGAAAACTGGTTCCTTCTGTTGATTATTCTGCAGGTTGGACCGGTCTGTGCGACGGTACAAAGGTCCGTGTCGAAGGTGTCAAATCAGAATGGTCCGGCGAAGTTGAAATCGCAGAAGCGACTGTTACGATCCTTGAAGGAGAGAAGTGGGTCGCAGAAGCCGAAGATGTCACAGCGCTGCTGGGAAGTGATGAACTGGCTGATCACATGAACAAGAAAGTCAAATTCTCAGGTCTTACTGTTGCGGCAAGCAAAGATGCAGAAGGCAATGATGTTGCATTCCTGTACAATTGGGATGGCTCAGGTGCCGAAGGAAGCAACAACGACCTGTACTTCAATGTAACAAACGGCGAAGCTCCATTTACGTTTGTAGTTGAATCGTATCTGTGCTACGAAGGATCTGAAGTATATGAAGCCGTCAAGGCTCTGAATGTTGGCGATACTGTCGATCTGGAAGGCTTCCTGTACTGGTACAACGGTGCGAATCCGCATATCACTTCTGTCACAGTCAGATAAGCAAAACATGATTAAAGGAAGAACCCTGGTTCTTCCTTTTTTATTTGCATTTTTGTGAATATTTTCATAATTTTCAGTATAATGAATATGTAGTCATAAATAGGAGGAAAAAATTATTATGGCCGTAAAAGTTGCGATTAATGGTTTCGGACGTATCGGAAGACTTGCTTTCCGTCAGATGTTCGGTGCCGAGGGTTACGAAGTTGTTGCGATCAACGACTTAACAAGCCCTAAGATGTTAGCTAATTTATTAAAGTATGACTCCGCTCAGGGCGGTTACTGCGGTGTATTCGGTGAAAACCTGCACACTGTTTCTTCTAAGGAACCTGAACTGGAAGAAGATGGCAAGACGGTTAAAGTTCCTGGCTCTATCACAGTTGACGGCAAGGAAATCACGATCTATGCAAAACCAAATGCAGCTGATCTGCCTTGGGGCGAACTGGATGTTGATGTTGTTCTGGAATGCACAGGTTTCTATACTTCTAAGGCAAAGGCTCAGGCTCATATCGATGCCGGTGCCAAGAAAGTCGTTATTTCTGCTCCTGCAGGCAACGATCTTCCAACCATCGTTTACAATGTAAACCACAAGACGCTGACAAAGGATGACAAGATCATCTCTGCCGCATCCTGCACGACCAACTGTCTGGCTCCAATGACAAAGGCCTTAAACGATGCATATCCGATTCAGTCCGGTATCATGACGACTGTTCATGCCTACACAGGCGACCAGATGATCCTTGACGGACCGCACAGAAAAGGCGACCTCCAGAGAGCAAGAGCCGGCGCTGCCAACATCGTTCCTAACTCAACGGGCGCTGCAAAGGCAATCGGTCTGGTTATCCCTGAACTCAACGGCAAGCTGATCGGCGCTGCACAGAGAGTTCCTACCGTTACAGGTTCTACAACCATTCTCCACGCAGTTGTCAAGGGTGAAGATGTAACTGTCGAAGGCATCAACGAAGCAATGAAAGCTCAGTCTAACGAATCATTCGGTTATACGACTGAAAAGCTGGTTTCTTCCGACATCATCGGCATGAGATTCGGTTCTCTGTTCGATGCAAACCAGACAATGGTTTCCAAGGTTGAAGACGGCAAGTTCCTGGTACAGGTTGTTTCCTGGTACGACAATGAGAACTCTTACACATCTCAGATGGTAAGAACGATCAAGTACTTCGCTGAACTGGGTTAATCTGCAAAGCGATTCACACAAGTTAAAACAAGACAGATGTTCATTATGCGGATATCTGTCTTTTTTTATTTACCTGCGTTTAATCCGCAAAACCCATAAGTCAGATAGATTTTTCACGCAGAGCGATGCATTGATCGAAACTTGTTGAGGTTTGGCTGATATGATAGTGTTAAATAACAGTATTAAAGATACGATAAAATACAAGATAAGATGAAACCGAGTTTGAAGTACACAAAAAGAAGTCCGGCAGTACTGAAGGATCTTCAGAAGGTTTTCTTCTGTTCGACAGAAAACGACAGAGAAAAGTATTTTGAAGAGATATGTTCTGATCTTTTTGAATTGCAGGACAGTATTTCCGTCTGGTACCGGGAAGAAAGTATTGCGGGTCTGGATGTCGAGGAAAAGAAGGACTATCTTGCGGATCTTTCCGGAATGGCTTTGTTTGTGGTGCCTGTTACGAGCGGTTTTCTAAAGGCGGAAAATGATGCCCGTATGGAGCTGGATTTTGCGATCAAAGAGAATATACCGGTTCTGCCCGTACTGGAAGAACAGGGACTGGAGTTTCTTTTTAATGAGGTCTGCGGAAATCTGCAGATCCTGAATAAACATGATCCGGATCCGACAGCTCTACCGTTTAAGGATAAGCTGAAACTCTTCCTGGATGCCGTTTTACTGAAAGATGAAATGCTGGAAAAGATCAGAAAGGCTTTTGCAGCCTACATCTTCCTGAGTTACCGGAAAAAGGATAGACGTTATGCCCAGGAAGTAATGCGGCTTATCCATAGAGATCCTCTCACCCGCGATATCGCCATCTGGTACGATGAATTTCTGACTCCAGGAGAGGATTTCAACGAATCGATCAGAGATGCTTTTGATAAAAGTGATTTGTTTACGATGGTCGTAACACCGAGTTTACTGGAAAAACCGAACTATGTCATGACCACGGAATATCCGATGGCAATCAAGTCAGAGAAAAAAATCCTTCCGATAGAAGCTGCAGAAACAGATAGAAAATCCTTGACAGAGAATTATCCGGGGATACCTGAACCTATCAGAATCGAGAAAGAAACGGATCTGATCGGAAGGCTGATCAAGGAAGCTCTGGATGTAAAAGACAACGACGATCCTCAACATATGTTTTTTATCGGGCTTGCATACCTTTCCGGTATCGATATGGAGACCGACCATGAAAAAGCAAAAAATCTGATCACAGCTGCCGCTGAAGGCGGAGTCGAAGAAGCTTATAAAAAACTTGTGTCCATGTATGAAAAAGGGCAAGGCGTTGACCGAGATTATGAACAAAGTGCACTCTATCAGGAGAAATACGCCGTTTTACTGGAAAGAAAACTGACAGAGGGCACTGATGATGAAGATCTTCAGTATCGTTATATCAGGGCTGTCAATGCGGCCGCTCTAAGCTGGGCTGATCTTCTGAAGTATGAACGCTGCTGGAAACTGTTAAAAGATATGATGGCTTCGAATATAAATGGCAAGACAAATCGCGAAAAGATCGCTTTGACTGAAACTTTCCAGTATGCTGCTGAAATCTCCGTGCGGCAGAATGAACTGTCTCTTGCCAGGGCTTTTCTTGACAGGATGCTTGAAACAGCAGACGATTTCATCATTGGCTTAAGTGAAATCGAAAAAGAAGAGAGGCAGAATACCTATCAGACCGATTTGCTCAGATATATCTGGGAAGGCACGGGTCTTATCATCCGGGGGGATATCGCGGTCAAGGAAAAAAACTGGAGCGAAGCAATCAATTCTTATGAAAAAGCAGTACCGTTGATCAGGAGAGTCTTTTCAAGCGATCCGGTAAAATACCCGAACTTTGCCAGAACTTTAGTTAGACTTTACGGGGATTGCAGTGAGGCGTTTCTGATGAATGATGAGACTTCGGAAGAAAATCTCAGAATGACTGAAAGAAAGTGCCGGGAAGGCTTGCTCTTTGTGGAAGGAGTTGCGAAGCAGCACGGGGAATTTGTCCGCGGTTCTTACACATTCAAGATATACAAGACTCTGATACAGGCCTATCTCGGATTAAACAATGCTTATGCCGCCGGCAAGGCTGCCAATGAATTTTTGACTATAGCCGAAAAGGAATACCGTGAACAGGGTAGCATCAATTCGGCCCGGATCCTGGCTTTTGCCCATGATCTTCTTGCTTCGGTGGCCGAAAAGAAACAAGATTATGCTACAGCAGAGAAGGAGATTCGCTCTGCTGCAGAAATCGAGAACTCGCTGAAAGAAAAGATCGGTATTCTGAATGTAGAAAAACAGCTGAAAACCTATTATCAGAATCTGATGAATTATGCAGAAAAAAGAGGCGACGAAAAAGCCGCTGCCTTTTATGCCGACAATATTCGGTATGTCGATTCGCTGGTGGCTCTGAAATATTATCGGGACGGCGAAAAAGGGAATTCTGAAGCCGCATCCAAGGCTTATGATCTTTATCGTAGACTGCATGAAAAGTACCCGGAACGCGGTTATGACAAGAACGCCAACTACGTGAAAAATCACTTTATGAAACATTGAAGAATGATAGATGATAAAAACGAACAGTCGTTAAACAAACAGAATTAAAAAGACATGAAACAAAGCGATCCTGCGCTACAGGACCGCTTTTTGTTTATTGCTGAACGGGAACGATTTATATAAAATAAGAATGATGTTTGGAAACGGCATATATCAGTTCTTTAGATTCGTATTTACACCGCTTTTTAAACTGTACTTTCATCCGCGGACCGTCAATGCCGATAGAATACCGAAGGATGGACCCGTTATTCTTGCCGGAAATCATAAGCATGCCTTTGACCCACTGATGGTAGACATCTGTACGAAGCGAACGGTTCACACATTGGCGAAAAGCGAACTGTTTGAAGGTCTTTTCGGCTTTTTCTTTTACGGGATCGGAGCAATACCCGTCTATCTGGATGCGCCAAAGAATCCTGATGCCTATGCCAAAGCCAAGGAAACGCTGCTGAACGGCGAGATCATCAACATCTCACCGGAAGCGGAAAGAAACTATACCGGGAAGATACTGCTGCCGTTTAAAACGGGTGCTGTACGTCTGGCAATGGAAACAGGAAGCAGGATACTTCCTTACTGTATCGTTGGAGAATACGGATTTCGGTCAAAAGATCTCAAGATCGTATTCGGTGAACTGATAAAGATCGATGAAACCGATGTTCCGGCCGCCAACAATCGTCTTTATCGGAACATAGAGAAGCTTTTAAAGGAAAATGGAAATGTCTAGCGTGCTGCTTGTCCGTCCTGAAGAATCACGAAGCAGATACGATTTTCAGGGCGTCATTGAGAATGAATGTCTGGAACTGGAATGGATCCGGAGAATTCTGGAAGATGACGGTTATAACGTAATCGTTTTTGATAAGCAGGTCGAGAGTATGTCTTTTCAGGAATTCATCTCTGGAAAAGACTTTGACGTCTTTTATGGAGAGTGCAGGTGCTTTCAGGAAAGCTTTCTGCTGGAATATGTCAGAGCTTTTAAACAGAGATTCAACGCACTGACCATAGTCGGCGGTATCCATGCCCAGATGTGCGGGGAGAGGCTGTTTATCGATGAAACGGATCTGGTGCTGAGCGGATACAACTACACGGATCTTCCGGCGATCATTGAAGGAGACAGAAGCGTTCCGAATCTTTCTTACAGGGAAAACGGCGAATGGGTCAGAAACGGAACTGCACCTACCGATATCAATTCGCTGCCATGGCCAAACAGAGAATATTTCTATGTACATCCGGACCGTTACCAGTATCTTGACATGAAACATGCCATGTGGATACGCAGCAGTTTCTCCTGCCCGTACCGCTGCCGTTTCTGTCTGCGGAACCGTATGAATCAAGGAATCTATTCCCGAAGAGATGTAATGGATCTGGTAGATGAAATAGAACAGAACGATAATGAAAACGTCTATCTCGTGGATGATGATTTTCTTTATGATGAGAATTATCTAAGACGGTTTATTGATGAGATCAAGAAAAGGAATATCAGAAGAAAATACATCTGTTACGGACGCGCCGATTTCATTGCGGAACACGAGGATATCATTTCTGAATTTAAACAGATCGGGCTGGTCTATCTCCTGGTCGGTCTGGAGGACATCAGAAACGAAAAACTGCTCTCCTACAATAAACGCAACACTGTAGAAAACAACGAGAAGTGTATCGAGATATGTCAGAAACATCAGGTAAGACTTATGGCGATGTTCATTCTGGGACTTGATTTTCGCGGCAAAGACTTCCGTGATCTTTATGCTTACATTGAAAAACACCATTTGAGACACGTTGCCGTATCGATCTACACGCCTGAGCTCGGTTTAGATACAGAAGAAGAGTATATTAGCGACGATCCTTCCGATTTCGATTATCTGCATCTGGTATGCAAACCGAAATACTTAAGCGTCAGAATGTGGTATCTCAATTATTATATTCTGCTGATCCGTTTGTTTCTGAAAGGAAGAAGAGAAGGGGTTTACGACTTCATCGATTATGGCGCCTATATTCGTTCCTTTATCGGCAATATCTTTAGAAGGAGAAAAGAAAATGCCTGACTTGTATATCCTGTTTGAAAAATCGAACAGCGCGATTGGAAAGATCGGCAGGCTTGTGATGCCTTATCCCTATACGCATGTAACGATCAGCTTTGACGGAGAAACCTATCATTCTTTTTCCAGAAGGAAGCTGCACGACCCTTTTGATGCCGGATTCACGGATGAAAAACTTGCTTACTTCGCATATGAAGAAGTCGAAGTCAGGATTTACACACTGAAAATCACGGATGATGAAAAGGCGAAGATCGAGGCATTCATGGATAAGGTCAAGGACTGTCCTTTCGATGTCATGGATATGATCCTGATGCCGCTGATTCATGGACACAGAAGAGAAAACGCCTACAACTGCATGAGTTTTGTTGCGGAAGTCCTGGAGATCCTTTCTTTCTCGCTGCCGAACAGACGTTATAAAAACAGCATTGAGGACATCGAAAATACACTGATTAAATACGGCGCGGAAGGGAAAACCGTTACTCTGCCGAAACAGTTCGATGAAGAATACATGAAGAATGTCGGATTAAAAGACAGATTGTCCTCGTTTTTCCGCCTGCTTTACAGGTTGTATGGAAAACGCGGAATATGATGTTTATTCATCTCATAAATGATAGAATTTTTATTAGGGGGTACTTTTATGTTTTCCAATAACAAGATCATTAACAGCGAATACAGGAAATGCAAGGCCAAGATCATTGCCGGATTCATTCTTTGCGTGCTGACGGCATGTCTGTTGCTTGCGGGAGCGATCCATTATTCCGATCTGAAGAAGAATGCCGTTCATCTGAATGACGTCATCATCCGCGATACGGAGAAAACAGGGCAGATCGCCTATGCCGATATTCAGGGATACATGCAGTTTGCGACCTATGGGGATGATCTGGGATACTACATCGCCTGGGATGAAGATCTGTTCTATATCATGTCGATCAAGGAAAAGGACTACGACTACTTCGAAAAGAGATTTACCGACGATACGGTTTCATACCGTTTCTGGGGCTTTACGGAAGAGATTCCGGAAGAGGCGAAGTCTTATGCGATCAAAACACTGAATGACGAACTGGAGCAGGAATATGTCAACTACAACAATTTCTATGATGTCTTTGGGGATGTCTATCTGGCAGTAGAGAAAGAACCGAAGGTCACAGGCATCGGCGGTTTCTTCAAGACTTCTTCCATGTATCTGATGGGGGCGTTCCTGACAGGGCTCTTCGGCCTGATCCTTCTTCTGACGGGACTTTCCGAAAAGAAGAGCTTCAAAGTTCTGGAAGATACATCCGGAATCGGAAACAATCAGATCCTTTCTCAGATCGAAGCAGACACCACAAAGTATTATGAGAACCTGAAGCTCTATCTGACCGACGACTATCTGGTAAGCGTCAGAAACGGCATATCGGCAGTCAGATATTCCGATATCTTCTGGGCATATGTGACAAAGCACCGTACCAACGGCATTTCCGACTACAACTATCTGAACATCGTTACCAAGGACGGTGCCAGGATCATGTGCGGAAACGGCAATACTTTCGGCAAGAAACGTTCAGCTGCTACAGGTCAGGATCACGACGAGATCCTTGGATTCATCCGGGAAAAGAACGAATCCGTACGTCTTGGCTACGATCAGGAAAACCTGGCGGCTTTCAATGAACTGAAAAAGAAATCTTAATTCGTTTTTTTATAAAAACCGTAGCGATTTTTGTTATTATTAATATAGAAATCAAAAAGGAGGATTGATAATATGGCAAGAAGAAAAGGTGGTTTTTTAGGTAAGTTATTTGGTGCTGCTGCTGTTGCAGGCGCTGCCGCAGCTGTTTCTAAACTGGAAAAACAGGCAAAAGAAGAAGGCAAGGACATTCTCGATGTTGCCAAAGAGAAACTGGAGAAGACAGTCGAAAGCGTCAAGTCGGGTGAAGCAAAAGAAAAAGTTACGGAATTCGCCAACAAGACAATGGATACTGTAAACAAGACAGTTGAATCTGCAAAATCCGGTGAACTTGCCGACAAGGCAAAAGAAAAACTGAACGAGACGGTTGAAAGCGTCAAGTCGGGTGAATTCGCCGAGAAGGCCAAGGAAGTAGCAGAGAATGCGAAAGAGACAGCCATGAACCTGAAAGACGGTGTTGTCGATCTGTTCGACGGCAAGGCAGAGGAAGCCGCTGAAGAAGTCGTAGAAGCTGCTAAAGAAGAAACAGAAGCATAATCATTAACTGAACAAAAAACGAAAAGACAGGCTGCAAGGCCTGTCTTTTTCCGCTTTGAATACAGGATATTTCAGCTGAATCATTATATAATGATTAATGATGAAACTGAAAGACCGCGTTGTGATGATTCTGATTCTCTCAAGCATGCTGCTATGCACGCTTTTCGGTGCTTTGATCATGACCGGTAGCAGAAAAGAGAAGGTTCCCGATCCTGACCCGGACATCGATGAACCGGTAACGGTTCCCAACGTTTTTCTTGGAAAAATCGACGATGAATACGGCGTACCGAAGGAAGTCGTTCAGCTTATCACCGATTACATGGATGCCTATTATCTTTCTGTTTTCAAACTGGAAATGCAGGATATGAAGGATATGTTCTCTAATGAAAGAATGGAAGAGATATCTGAGAAATCCATCGGGCTGATGATTGATGTCAGAAAGCTCTATGATTTCGATTTCTCCCTGACAAAAGCTCATTATGACCTGAAGATTACCGACTACAGGCAGGAAAACGGCCTGTACTATGTCGATCTGCTGGAGGACGACTACATGTCCTATGCCTTCCTGAACGGTCTGGAATCACAGGCTTTTGAGATCGAAAACAGTTTTGTAATCAGGGAAGAAGACAAAAAGTACAAGATAGAAGATCTGGAAAAGATCCAGGGCTACTACATGGCTTTCTATGATGACGAAAGAGATCCGCAGGATGTCTATGACTACTATTATTCCGAGTTCAAGGATATGCTGACATATCACAATGAAGTCCTACGAAGAAAAGCCTCGCAGAATGCATACAGTTCCGACAGATATGCTTCCGGGACATACGACCGCAGCGCTGCCGTTGCCTATCTGGATCAGTACAGCCATTCCCGCAATCCTCAGTGGTATAACTTTACGGATGAAGGCGGAAACTGTCAGAACTACGCTTCTCAGGCACTGCTGGCGGGAGGCATTCCGATGGATCATGAAGGCGAGGAACAGTGGAAGTGCTATGTTGAAGATCCAGACTATGATCCCGGGATCAACGAAGATGAAACGGCATCGGGCAGAACCAGATCCTGGGTCAATGTCGGATACTTCTACAACTATGCCAAGTACAACGAAGGAAAAGGTCTTGCTGCGGAAACCGATGTTAATCTTTTCTATGCACAGCCCGGAGACATCATAATGGTAGGAAACGGGGGGCTGTCCCATACCGTCATGGTATCAAAGGTCGTTGACGGTCACATCCTGGTCGATTCCAACAGCATCGACATGAAGGACTATCCGCTGGAAGCCTATACTTACACCAATATAACGCTGATTAAAATACTCGGTTACAACTAGAGACGGAAACGTCTCTTTTTTATCGAGTGATAATGATGTGCCAATGTTTAGCACTCTTATTGACAGAGTGCTATAAAGGGTTATAATGAATGTGTGAACAGGAGGTTTTTATATGATTAAACCATTATATAACAATGTTTTACTGAAAAAAGTTGAAGCTTCCAAAAAGACGGAAAGCGGAATTATCATCTCTCAGAAAGAGGAGAGCGAAGAGTATGCGATCGTAGCGGAAGTCAGCGATTGCAAGGAAGTGAAGATCAACGATCATACCTATGAGATGCCTTTGAAGAAGGGCGACAAGGTCATGTACAAGAAGTATTCCGGAACGGATATAAAGGACGGCGAGGAAGACTATATTCTGATTAAGGCAGAAGATATCCTGGCTATCGTGAAATAGGAGGCATATTATGGCAAAGATAGTAAAGTATTCAAAAGATGCAAGAGATTCTGTATTGAAGGGTGTTGATACGCTGGCGGATGCCGTTAGAATCACCTTAGGTCCTAAGGGAAGAAATGTTGTTCTGGACAAAGGCTACGGTTCACCGCTGATCGTCAATGACGGTGTTACCATCGCCAAGGAGATCGAACTGGAAGATACCTTTGAAAACATGGGTGCGAAGATGATTTATGAAGTCGCAAACCATACCAACGACTCCGCAGGAGACGGTACGACAACCGCAACACTGCTGGCGCAGGCCATGATTCATTCCGGGCTGGATGCTGTTGAAAAAGGATCCAATCCTGTTCTGTTAAGAGAAGGCATTGAGATCGCTTCAAAGAAGGTTGCCGAGAGACTGCTCAGTTCTGCAAGAAAGATCGATTCATCTGCCGAGATCGCCAATGTAGCGGCCGTATCAAGCGGATCGCAGGAGATCGGTAATATCGTTTCTGAAGCCATGGAGAAGGTCGGAAAGAACGGCGTTATCAATGTCGATGAATCCAAGGGGTTTGATACTTCCTTAGAGGTTACTGAAGGTTTAAGATACGACAAAGGTTATATTTCACCATACATGGTTACGGACAGAGAAAAGATGAATGTAGTCATGGAGAATCCTGCCATTCTGGTAACGGATCAGAAGATCTCCACCATTCAGGATGTTCTGCCTGTTCTGGAACAGATCGTTCAGGCCAACAAGCCGCTGCTGATCATCGCGGACGATATCGAGAACGAGGTTGTATCTACACTGATCGTGAATAAACTGAGAGGCACGTTCAATGTTGTCGCAACCAAGGCTCCTGGCTTCGGTGACAATCAGAAAGCCAACCTGCAGGATATCGCCATCCTTACCGGCTCCACATTCGTTTCCAAGGATCTGGGCATGCAGCTGAAGGATTTAAGCATGAAGGATCTGGGAAGCGCCAAGAAAGTCGTAGTTGAAAAAGACAATACGACCATCATCGACGGAACAGGTTCCAAGAAAGCGTTCAAGGAAAGAATCACCGAGATCCAGAACATGATCGAGAGAACGACTTCAGAGTACGACAAGAAGAATCTGAAGGAACGTCTGGCAAAGCTGACCAACGGCGTAGCTGTGATTAAAGTAGGTGCTACAACGGAAACGGAACTGAAGGAAAAGAAACTGAGAATCGAAGATGCTTTGAACGCTACAAGAGCCGCGATCGAGGAAGGTATCGTAACCGGAGGCGGATGTGCACTGATGTCCATCTACAAGGATATGAAGAGCAAGGTAACGGCAGAAGATCCGGATGTCCAGAAGGGCATTTCCATTGTCTTTGAATCTCTGACGAAACCGCTGTACCAGATTGCCGAGAATGCCGGACATAACGGCAAGGATATAGTCGACAGACAGCTGGAACAGAAGAGCAATGTCGGTTTCAACGCCAAGAGCGGAGAATGGGTAGACATGTTCAAAGCCGGAATCGTCGATCCGTGCAAGGTCACGAGATCCGCACTTCTGAATGCCGCATCTATTGCCGGACTTCTGATTACGACTGAAGCAGCCGTAGGTACTGTAAAAGAACCGGAAAGCAATGCCTGCCGGCGGAATGGGCGGAATGTACTAAAGCATAACGCATCTTAACACGACGTAGGGAGAGGAATAAAAGAACTATTCCTCTCTTTTTTATTGTATGAAAACAATTTTCAGTAAATATTTACATAAATGCTGTAAAGTTTCACAGTATTTTCACATTACTGATATATATTAATAGTGTAAAAAGTTTTTTCATTTAAATTCCTTGTAAATCGAAAATAGGTTAGTAGACCTATTTTCTTTTATTTATGTATAATAGTTGTGTGGCCCCATAGTCTAATGGATCAAATAATCCCCTCCTAAGGGATAGTTACAGGTTCGATTCCTGTTGGGGCCGCCATCCTTGTTTACTGATCTTTTAATAAAGATGAGATAAATCAAAATGAAACAGAAACAGAATCTTCATCTGCAGAAACTGAAGAGCGGTCGGTCTGAAGCTGAAAGCGTAAGGATCGATGATTTTTTTAATGCCCTGGATCAGAAACTGGATCTTCCTCTATATGGAAAGAATCTGATCTTTCAGCACTTTATCCGTGCTTTTGAGTATTATCAGGATCAAGGGTGCGATGTAAATGAGATCTGCGAAAGAATAGATCCGAATCATCTGGGAGATTTCTTTGCATCGAATCAGCGCAGATCCTACCCGCTGGACAATGCCGCCATCATTTATCCGTTAGGCATGAAATTCGGACAGATGCCGATGTTCAGACTATCCGTTGAACTGAAAGAAGACATTGAACCGATACTGCTGCAGCTGGCTCTGGATTTCACCATGAAGCGTTTTCCGACTTTCTCCGCTGTCATCAAGAACGGTTTTTTCTGGCACTATCTGGAAACGACAAATCATATCCTGCAGGCAGAAGAAGAGAAAGACGTTCCGTGCAAGCCGATATCGATACTGTTGAGAAGCTACCGTTCTCTGCGTGTCCTATATTATAAAAAACGCATCAGCGTAGAGTTCTTTCATTCCATTACCGACGGAAGCGGCGGGATGGTCTTCCTGAAGACTCTGCTGGGTGAGTACTTCAGGCTGCATGGGAAGATCTTCACTTACGGTTGCTGTGTAAAGAATCCGGATGAACTGCCTGACGAGGCGGAACTGGTCAATGAATTCAAGAACGCCCAGGGCAAAGGGGATTTCTCGAAATTCGTCGATAAGAAATCGATTCAGCTTGATGGAAAGCTCTCAAAGACCGGCGTTACCAGGATCATCCATTTCATCATGGACAGCGATGAGTTGAAGAAGGTAAGCAGATCCTACAACGGTACCGTTACGGCTTATCTGTGCGCAATACTCATGCTGGCGGCAAAGAAGTCGATCGTCAGGAACGACGGTATCTTCAACATCCAGATTCCTGTCAACATGCGCAAGTTCAATCATTCCGTTACATTACGCAACTACTCGATGTATTTCAATGCGACCGAGAATCTCTCGCAGATCGAAGACAAGAAAGAACTGATAGAAGATATCGCTGCCCAGATCAAAGACAAAGGCGATGAAACTCATATGAATCAGATGATGAAGATCACCGGAAAACTGATTGCTTCGTTGAATTTTGTTCCTTTGTTTATAAAAGTACCGATCGTTCAGACGGTCTATGGCTATCTGAGCAACAGCATCATCGGCTGTACCCTGTCCAACCTTGGCGTCATCGAAATGCCTCAGGAACTTCAGGATGAATTAGACAGATTCCAGTTTATTCTGATGCCGGGTATTCCAAACAGGGTGACAAGTTCCATGGTCACTTATAGGAAAAAAGCCGTCTTTACCGTGATCAAAAACTGTCATGAAACGGTATTTGAAGAAGAAGTCTACCGTCTTTTAGAAGAAGACGGACTCGCCATAGAAACGGAAGGGAGCGTCGAATATGAATCCTAGGATCATTTATCCGATACCGGAGAGGCAGAGTTCCTTCTACCGTACTTTGCGCAATATCGTCAGGATCGTTTTCCTGTGCGCATCCGCTGTATGCCTGCTGGTAAATCTTCTGGTAAAAGGAAAGATGTGGAGTCTGATCGTCATCTGGTCCCTGTTCAGTATCTGGAAACTGGTATTCTCCTTAAGAATGGTAGAATTCTCCATCTTTTCCCATACGATCAGGATTTCTTTCTACCTGGCTGTTCTGCTGCTTCTGATTGAACATTTTCTGGCAAGAGGATGGGCTCAGACCGTCATCCCGATCGTTCTGTTTACCTTCCTGCTGCTGATGATCATCATTTTCTACGTGACCTACGACAGAAAGGCGCGGCATTTAAGTTCCATCATGCTTCTGGGAATACTGTGTCTGGCAAGCATCCCGTATTCCATTCACAGCTGGCCGATCACCAACTGGGTCGCATTTGCTTTCTCTACGGCTTCTTTTGTTCTCTTCCTTGTGATGGTTATCATCAACCGGAAAGACATCCTGTACGAACTGAAAGTGCGTCTAAACACAAAACAGAGCTGATCGCTTGAGTTATTTCCGCTTAGATTCTATACTTAAGGTAGCAAACAAAAAAGGAGACAGTTATGGCAAACAAATACGCTGGTACACAGACAGAAAAGAACCTGCAGGCTGCTTTTGCGGGTGAATCGCAGGCTAGAAACAAGTACACTTATTTTGCTTCTACGGCAAAAAAAGAAGGATATGAACAGATTGCCGCACTTTTCCTGAAAACCGCAGACAACGAAAAAGAACACGCCAAGATGTGGTTCAAGGAACTGGAAGGCATCGGAACGACCGCCGAGAATCTGGCTGCCGCTGCAGATGGTGAAAACTACGAATGGACAGACATGTACGAGGACTTCGCAAAGACGGCAGAAGAAGAGGGTTTCAAGGCTCTGGCTATCAAGTTCAGAATGGTAGGAGCGATCGAGAAACACCACGAAGAAAGATACAGAGCGTTATTGCACAACGTTGAAGCGCAGGAAGTATTCGCCAAATCCGAGGTCAAGGTATGGGAATGCCGCAACTGCGGTCATATCGTTGTAGGACCTAAGGCTCCGGAAATGTGTCCGGTATGCGCACATCCGAAGTCATACTTCGAAGTCAACGCCGAGAACTACTAAAAAAAATCAGATGTCTATGGACATCTGATTTTTATGTAATCATTTCTGAACCGGTTAAGACCGTCTGACGGTCTTTTCATCTTCTTTCCAAGTGATAAACTCTAAACAGGAGGAATCGGCTTATGATGCACTATCCTTTCAGACCGTCGGCCTGACGCTGCATGTTTTCAACGACGATATCGTGAATATCGCCTAATGAAGAACAGTATTCCAGAATCTCCCATGGCCGGTTGGTATGAAAGTGGATCTTGATAAGGTCTTCGTCGCCTATTACCAGCAGGCTGTCGCCTTCAAAGTTCTGAGCGATGTAATCGAAGATTTCATCTTCCGAAAGACCATGTCCTGCAATCAGCAGCTGGGTATCAAATCTGAATTCCAACATATCGTATTTCCTTTCATTAATGAAAAACAGTGCATCTTTTCGATGTATCCAGATTATGCTTTGTCGATTTCTATGTTTTTCAGGATCGCAGAGGCAGTTTTTTTAAATCTCTCTGGATCGGCCGTCACCAGATAGATCCTCTCTGGTTCACAGTCTTTATTCAAAAGATCACGCTTCATCAAGAGTTCCTTCAGATCACCGATGGCACACGCAGAGGAAGATATCACATGAATATCCGGAAGCAGGTCTTTCACTTTCTTTTGCAGAACGTCATAGTGGGTACAGCCGAGGATGACTGTATCGATCTGTCTGTCTTTCAATTGCTTCAGATAAGCCTTAAGGATCTCTGCCATTTCAGGATCATCGGCGGTCCTTCCTGATTCGATCATCGGAGCGAGTTCAGGACAGGCAATTGAATAAACTTCAATATCCGTATCAATTGCATGAACGGCTTTTTCATATTTTCCTGATCTTACCGTAGCTGGAGTCGCCAGAACGCCGATCTTTCTGTTTTTTGTCTCTCTGCAGGCTTCTCTTGCTGCCGCTTCGATCACCCCCAGTACAGGAACCGATGTCTGTTTCTGCAAGGTTTTTCTGGCAGCGGAATCCGCCGTATTGCAGGCAATGAGGAGAGCCTTTAAATCATATCTGTTAAGGATGTCAAAATCATTCAGTGAGCATTCTATGATCTGTTCCTTCGACTTGGAACCGTACGGCATGTTCAAGGTATCCGCAAGAAAAACGACATTTTCGTTCGGCAGTTCTTCAATCAGATGTTTTACGGCAGTCAGTCCTCCGATTCCGGAGTCGAAGACACCTATGTATTCTCTTTTCATAATGCGTTTACGATTTCCTTGAAATGTCTTCCTCTTTCTTCATATCCGGAATACTGGTCGAAACTGGAAGTGGTAGGGGAAAGAAGAACGGTGTCGCCTGCGACCGCCAGATTTTCCGCTTCACGAACGGCTTCGTCCAGTGTTGTGACGATGATCGGATCTTCACAAAGATCGAACGCTATCCTTCTGCCGGACTGACCGAAACCGATGATCTTTTTTACGCAGCCGAGGTGTTTTCTCATTTCTGTCATGTCCAGACCTTTCTCGTAGCCCCCAACAAGCAGAATGACGCCTTTCTCAAAAGAATTCAGAGCCGTAATCGTCGCATCGGTATTGGTTCCCTTGGAGTCGTTGTAGTATCTGACTCCGTTTCTTTCCCGAACGAACTCGATGCGGTGTTCTACGCCTTTAAATGCTTCTATCGTCTTGACGATGTCTTCGTTGGATATGCCCAACAGTTTTGCAGCCGTTACCGCGATCATGACATTCTGGATATTGTGTTTCCCTACCAGGGATATGCTGTTCAACGGCAGCACGGCTTCATCGTCGATGAAGATGTATCCGTCTTTCAGGAATGAGAAAGTGTTCTGCGATTCCAGAGAAAAAGACCTGATCTGACAGTGGACCGGATATTTCTCCGTGTATTCTTTCAGGACTGCGTCATCGGCATTGCACAGGAAAACATCATCGTCTTTCATGTTCCGATAGACTTCCGTTTTGGATTTATAGTAGGCATCCAGAGAACCCATGGTCTCCAGATGATCTGGCGTCAGATTGATGATGACTGCGATTTCCGGCCTGAAAACGTCGATATCGACCAGCTGATGATTGGAGATCTCCAAAGAGATATAATGACCTTCTTCTTCCATAAGATCGTGTTCCAGAACAAGTTCACATAGAGGCGTACCGATATTGCCTCCGACATGAGCTTTCTCTTTAAATGCCGTTTTCAGCAGTTCATACATCAGTGCGGTCGTTGTCGTCTTTCCGTTTGTTCCGGTAATGGCGATGTAATGCTGAGGCTTGGATACCTGATATGCCAGTTCGATTTCCGTAATGATCGGAATCTTTCTTTCTTCCAGCTTTCTTACGATAGGAGATACCGGAGGAACGCCCGGATTCTTGATTACAAGGTCAAAGTCCCGTTCAAAAACGGACATGTCCTGATTGAGAATCTCTACGCCGATAGACTCCAGGTATTCTTTTTCTTTCTGATTCGGTTCTTTTTTCTCCGAGAGAGTGATCTGCGCACCCAGTTTATGCAGTATCTTGATTGCAGCCATGCCTGATCTTGCCAGACCGACTACCAGTACTTTCTTGTTCTTGTATTCCATCCTAGTTATTTTAACATTATTATTGACTTAATAAAACGATTAGGTTTTAATATATGCAGTTATGGTAAAAGTAGTACTCAGCCATCCCGATACCGGTTATCTGGAGAAAACGCTTGTGGAAGATGTTTCCGACAGGCGCTGTTTTATGTATGCCGATCAGGAAGGCGCGCAGTGCGAGTTCTGCATCTATGAAGACGGTCTCAGCTTTTTCAGGCAGGCGGATGACCATATGCTGGAACTGCATCTGAAGGAGGATGCATACGCGAAAATCATCACCGAAGAAGGAATTCTAAGATTTGATGTAAAAGTGGTTGATTTTAAAATGAATAGTGATATATTGATAGTACGTTACATCATTAATGATGAAAACAGAACAATAGAGATTAAGTATTATTAGGAGTTTACGAATAATGGCTTGTGCTAAATCAATGACGGATGTTGCTTTTGAAATCATGTCCAAGAAGAAACGTGCGATTCAGTTCAAGAAGCTGTGGGAAGAGGTTTCCAAGGTATACGGCGTTAGAAACGATCAGGTTGCGCAGTTCTATGCGGACATGACTCTGGATTCAAGATTTGTATCGCTGAAGGGAAACAGATGGGACCTGATCAACCGTCACAAATTCGAGGAATCGCATGTGGACATCTCGCAGATCGAACTGGACGAAGATGAACCGGAAGAGGGCGAAGAAGATCCTGACATCGTCTCTGAGAAGGAGAATTATTAAAGACTCGAAGGAGTCTTTTTTTGTATAATGAACGTATGAAGTATGTCGTTTTTGATTTTAACGGTACGGTTCTTGATGACATAGAGGTATGTCTCAAGGCCGAGAATCATACGATCGAGCATTTCGGTCTGAACCGAGGACCTTTGACAATGGACGAATATCTGCATATCTTTACTTTTCCGGTAAAGAGCTACTATGAGCAGGTCGGCTTCGACTGGAACAGGAATTCCTATGAAGAAGTGGGAGCCTACTGGTTCAGCTGGTATCGGGCTTTAAGGGATGAATACAGGGTCTACGACGGTGTCATAGAGGTTCTGGAAAAGAATCATGCGAAAGGCAACAGGAATATCCTTCTGAGCGCTTCAAGCCTCGTAGAGCTGAAGAAACAGCTGAAGGAACTGGAAATCGAGGAATACTTCGATGAAGTGCTGGGTTTAGGCGACATATATGCCTATTCCAAGATCGATGTAGCCAGGAACTGGATCAAGGACAAGGATCCAAACGACTGTATGATGATCGGCGATTCTCTGCATGATCTGGATACCGCCAGAGCCATGGGAATAGACTGCGTGCTGGTAGCGAAAGGTCATCAGGCCAAAGATGTCCTGCTGGAAAACTACGATAAAGTAGTGGATGATATCAGGGAGGTGGAACTCATATGAGAATTGGTCAGTCCAAGGATATTCATAGACTCTCAGAAGGCAGAGATCTGGTGATCGGAGGAGTGAAGATTCCATACGAAAAAGGGTTATTGGGCCATTCCGATGCGGATGTCCTGCTGCATGCCGTCATCGAATCTTTGATCGGTGCGATGGGGCTTAAGGATATAGGTACGCATTTCTCGGATAGGGATCCAAAATACGAAGGCATCTCTTCCCTGAAACTGCTGGATGCGACCTATGAGATACTTCTCGAACATGGATATGAGGTAGTCAACATCGATTCTCTGATCATCATTGAGAAGCCTAAAATGGCCCCGTACATCGATGAAATGAGAAGCAACATAGCAAATCATCTGCATTGCGATATCGATCGGATCAATGTCAAGGCGACCTGTGGAGAAGGTCTGGGTTTTATCGGAAACGGTGAAGGTGCAATGGCGGAGGCAGTCTGCCTGATCGATGAAAAGAAATGAAGATATCGGAAGCAGAACTGAATGAAGAGATCCTGAAAGAACTGATAGATCTTTCCGTCGAGTGGGAGAAAGAAGACAGCTGCTACGGCTACCGTTCCAACCGGGAGGAAGACATCAGGGGGAACAGGATCTTTCTCGCCCAAGAGGATGGAAGAATCGCAGCGTATCTGTTTGGTCACAGCGAAGAATCCAAAAATCAGACTTCGATAATACCGGATGGAACGAAATGCTTCGAAATCATGAAAATCTATGTACGGAAAGAATACCGGAATCAAGGCATTGGAAAAAAACTGTTCAGCTATGCGGAAGACCATATCGATGATGCATACATCACCCTGAGTACGGCAACCAAGAACTGGAAGGCCATCCTGCATTTCTATATCGATGAAACGGATATGACATTCCACAGCGCAAGACTCTTCAAGAGAATAAAAAAAGACGGCGTATCGAAGTGATACACCGTTTTCTTTTTATGATTTAGATCTTGTTATCGCAGCCTAGTACATCGATGATCTTGTGTTTTACCATTTCTTTGATATTGGCTCTTGCCGGCTTGAGATATTCTCTAGGGTCGAACTTTTCAGGGTGTTCGTTGAAGAATTTACGGATTGTACCGGTCATGACCAGACGCAGGTCGGAGTCGATGTTGATCTTGCAGACGGCAAGCTTGGAAGCTTCTCTGAGCTGATCTTCAGGAACGCCTACGGCATCAGGCATGTTGCCGCCGTTCTCGTTGATCATCTTGACATATTCCTGCGGAACGGAAGACGAACCGTGCAGAACGATCGGGAAGCCAGGGAGTCTTCTCTGTACTTCTTTGAGAATGTCGAATCTTAGAGGAGGCGGTACCAGAATGCCTTCTTCGTTTCTGGTGCACTGTTCCGGTTTGAACTTGTATGCGCCATGGGAAGTACCGATGGCGATGGCCAGTGAATCGCAGCCTGTTCTCTTGACGAATTCTTCAACGTCTTCCGGTTTTGTGTAGGATGAATCTTCGGCAGCAACCTTGACGTCGTCTTCAACGCCTGCGAGCGTACCGAGTTCTGCTTCAACGACAACGCCGTGGGCATGGGCATATTCAACGACCTGCTTGGTGATGGCGATATTCTCTTCGAACGGTTTTGAAGAAGCGTCGATCATGACGGAAGTGAAACCGTCGTCGATGCATGACTTGCAGGTTTCAAAGGAATCGCCATGATCCAGATGCAGAACGATAGGAAGTCCTGTTTCGATGACGGCGGCTTCTACCAGCTTTACCAGATAGGTTCTGTTGGCATAAGCTCTTGCGCCTTTGGAAACCTGTAAAATGACAGGGGCATTGCATTCTTTTGCCGCTTCAGTAATACCCTGAATGATTTCCATGTTGTTGACATTGAAAGCACCGATGGCATAACCGCCTTCGTACGCTTTTTTAAACATTTCTTTTGATGTAACTAATGGCATAAATGAATTCTCCTTTTTCTACTATTTATTATACTCAAAAAAAGTGTTATATAATAATCAATAATGGAATTAAGAGATACATTACTGGAAAAAAACTATTCGATTGTAGCTTCTAACGGTTATTTTTCTTATGACAGCGGAATACGTCCGGTCATCGACAGGATCAACGAAAAAGAAGACTTTTTCAAGGGCCTGGAGGTTGCCGATAAGATCATCGGAAAAGCAAGCGCAATGCTTCTGAGCTTATCGGGTGTTAAGAAGGTCCATGCGATTGTTCTGTCACAGGCCGGAAAAGACATCTTCGAGAAAAACGGCGTAGAGTACAGCTGTGATGAACTGACCGATTATATCGTCAACCGCAGGGGAGACGGCATGTGTCCGATGGAGATGACGGTCAAGGATATTGACGATCTAAGAGAAGCCTACGAAGCTCTTAAGAAGAAAACGACACTGCTTTAGCGGTGTTTTTAATGAAAGATAGAGTATAATCAAGTAGTATGAGTCTGATTGAATTAAAAGATGTAGGATATTCCTACAATGGGGAACAGAAAGCCGTAGACGGCATCAGCTTTTCGATTGAAAAGGGCAGCTATACGACGATTATCGGTCATAACGGTTCCGGAAAGTCCACGCTGGCCAAGCTGATGGCCGGTCTGCTTCCCGTTCAGGAAGGTTCCATCCGTATCGATTCCCTTCCGGTATCTGAAGAAAACATGCCTAAGATCAGAGAAAGAATGGGTATCGTCTTCCAGAACCCGGATAATCAGTTTATCGGATCAACGGTCAGAGACGATATCGCTTTCGGTCTGGAAAACAGACGCATTGAATCCGCCGACATGGAAGCGATCATAGATGAATATGCGCAGAAGGTAGGATTAAGCAGTTTTCTGGATTATGAACCGCAGAATCTTTCAGGTGGGCAGAAGCAGAGAGTCGCTATCGCGGGCATTCTGGCAATGAAGCCGGAGATCATCATCTTTGACGAAGCCACATCGATGCTGGATCCGAAAGGAAAAAAAGAAATCAAGAAACTGATGTACGATCTGGCGGGAGGAGATGACATTACCGTCATTTCGATCACCCATGACATAGAAGAAGTCCTGCAGTCGGACGACTGTGTGGTGCTGAATAAAGGAAAACTGTTCATGCATGACAGGCCTGAGAAGGTTTTTGCGAAGGCGGATCTGCTAAGGAAGATCGACCTGGATGTTCCGTTTATTGAACAGATCAGAGATACGTTTATGAATAAGAGAATCAAGCTTAAGGCAAGAGATTTGGAAGGGATGGCTGAAGAATTATGGCGATATCGTTCAAATCACTGAGTTATATCTACGACAAGGACATGCCTTATGCGCATAAGGCTTTGGACAATATCAATCTGGAACTGAAGGAAGGCATCATTACCGCCATCATCGGCGAGACCGGTTCAGGCAAATCCACACTGGTCGAACATCTCAACGCCCTGCTTCTGCCTAGCGAAGGAAGCCTGGAGATCCTGGATTACAATCTGGTCGCCAATCAGAAGATCAGATTTCTGAAGCCGCTGAGAAAAGATGTCGGTCTTGTTTTCCAGTTCTCGGAATATCAGCTGTTTGAGGAGACGGTACTGAAGGATGTGGCATTCGGGCCTCTGAATTTCGGCTATCCTGCGAAAGAGGCGGAAGAAAGGGCAAGAGAAGCCTTAAAACTGGTAGGAATATCGGAAAACGCCTATCAGTCTTCACCTCTGGAATTATCCGGAGGACAGAAAAGAAGAGTGGCGATTGCCGGTATCATAGCCTGCGATCCGAAGATCATCGTTCTGGATGAACCGACGGCCGGTCTGGATCCGAAAGGCGCCAAGGAGATGACGGATCTGTTCGTCTCTTTGAACAGAAAGATGAACAAGACGATCATCATCGTTTCTCACGACAACGAGATGGTTTATAACGTCTGTGATGAAACAGTCGTCCTATCGCATGGAAAGATCGTTTATGTCGGAGATACGCTGGATCTGTTCAATGATCCGGATAAACTGAAAGAATTCGATCTGCTGGAACCGCAGATCGTCACGTTCAGAAACAGACTGACGGAAAAAGGATTCAGACTTTCCAAGAAGGCGCGTACTTTGGATCTTTTAAGTGAAGAAATCGCCGGGCAGGTAAGAAAATGAACAACATGGTTTTCGGTAAATACATTCCTATCGATTCCTTTATGCACAGACTGGACCCGCGTGCCAAACTGATCGGTCTTTTCCTGATGATCGCCGCCGTCTTTATTCCGAAGAGCTGGTGGGCTTTTCTGGCGATTGCCGTTATTGAGGCGATTGCCTTGCTTCTGGCCAAGATCGGCATCAAGATGATCGCCCAGTCCTTTAAGCCGATGATCATGATGATGATCTTCCTGCTGGTAATCAACGTGCTGACTCTAAGAACAGGGGATGTTCTGTTTATGATCGGATCGATCCCTGTTCATCATGATGCGGTATTCAATACATTGTTTGTGGTAGCCAGACTGCTGCTGATGATCTCAATTACGACACTTCTGACCGCCACGACAAAACCGCTGGATCTTACTTTAGGTATCGAATGGATCCTGAAACCTCTGGAAGCATTCCGTTTCCCGACCCATGAAATCGCCATGATGGTATCCATTGCCCTGCGTTTCATTCCAACGATCATCGAAGAAACGATCAGGATCATGAATGCCCAGAAATCCCGCGGTGTCGACTTCGAGAACGGTTCATTGGCCCAGAAGGTCACTTCGATTCTTTCTTTGATCGTGCCGCTGTTTTCTGTCGCTTTTGAAAGAGCCTATGAACTTGCCGATGCGATGGAAGCCAGAGGTTATGTGCCTGGCGCAGAAAGAACCAGATATCATATTCTGAAGTTCCGCATTACGGATTATCTGTTTATCCTGATCTGCGCCGCAGTGCTTGCGGGCAGCATTCTTTCCAGGATCTACTTATGAGATATAAGGTTACGGTTGCATACGACGGCAGTCGTTATGCCGGCTTTCAGTCGCAGATCAACGCCGTAGCGATACAGGATGTCATAGAAAAAGCGCTGTATCAGATCTTCTCAAAGAAGATCCGCATTGTCATGTCCTCCAGAACGGATGCCGGAGTACATGCCAGAGGGCAGGTGTTCCATTTTGATACAGACAAGCAGAAAGAGCCGGGAAAACTGAAGTTTTCGATCAATTCTTTGCTGCCGAAAGACATTCACGTATTAAAGGTAGAAGAGGTATCGGATCGCTTCCATGCCCGTTACTCGGTAAAGAGAAAGACCTATGAGTACCTGATCAATATCGGGGAATATGATGTGTTTCTCAACGGATATGCCTATCAGTGTTTCTATGATCTGGATATCGACCTGATGAAGCAGGGTGCTGCGCTTCTGCTGGGAGAACACGATTTCTCTTCGTTCAATACGAACAGTCTGAAAGAATATCCTGATCAGACAAGAAACATTACGGAATTCCGTATCAGCAGAAAAAAGGACATTCTGATCATAACGGTATCAAGCGACGGATTTTACAGAAACATGGTCAGGATCATGGTTGGAACACTGATCGATCTGGGCAGGGGATTGAAGACTTTGGATGATATCAGGGATATGCTGGAACATCCGCAGAAGAATACCAGAAGATACAACGCCGATCCAAACGGCCTTTATTTGAAGAAGATTTTCTATTAAAATGTACTTATGATGAAAAAGATCGCCAAATTCATCACCATTGTTGAACTGATCGTTGCGGTTGTCATGTACTTTACTGTGGCATATCATTTTGAACATGACGCGATGATCATGAAGATACTGCCTGGTACGGACTTTACGGCTACGCTGCTGCGTCTGTCCATCTATATCATTCCGGGCATCAACATCATCTGTGCCTTCTTTGGCATTGTTTTTTCGACTAGGGGACTGTTATCCTTTGTTGGAGTGCTGGAGATCCTGGCAGGAGTTCTGACCCTGTATTTCAAAGGAAAAAGCCTGATGATGCAGAACATGGGAATCCTGATGATCGTCATGGGACTGGTCTTCATTCCCTGCGTCCTGCTGTATCGAAGAGATAAGAAAGAGAAATAAAAAAGCATCCCGAAGGGGGATGCTTTTAATATTCAATGGTGCCAACTATAGGACTTGAACCTACCACCTACGCGTTACGAGTGCGTTGCTCTACCTGATGAGCTAAGTTGGCATCAGAAATTCAAGGTATATTCTCCAATCAGTTCCGTTTTTCTGGCATTGGAAAACTCCTGTGAACCATCCACTATTATACAACCTTTTTCGTGCGCGTCTTCAACAATT
>JAFWFS010000024.1 GCA_017515475.1 Erysipelotrichaceae bacterium
GAAAAGCGATGAATTTGAATAATCTGACCAACAGACAACAGATGATCCTGTTGATACTGATTTCCGCCGACAGACCTCAGACGTCGCTTTCGATTGCGAACCGCCTATCTGTAAGCAGCAGAACCGTAAAAAGCGAGATGATTCAGATCGAAGATGTACTGAAGCAGAACGGGGCAAGGCTGATAGCCAAGAGAAACAGCGGTTACTCTATCGAGGTCGCCAGCGAAGAAAGATTTGCCGACCTGAGAGAACAGCTGCGGTCTAAAAGCGCACACATCAATCTGATGAACTCAAAAGAAGGGGAGCTGTTTCTTTATCTGACCAGAAAACTGGTTGCCGGAAGCCAGTGGATCACTGAGACCAGACTTTGCAACGAATTCTATATCTCTCCGTTCCAGCTGAATTCGTTAATGAAAAAGATATCCTTGTTTTTTGAAAGCTTCCGTCTGAATCTTTTAAGCAGCACAAAGGGAGTGAAGATCTCAGGAAGTGAGCAGATGATAAGAGTCGCCATGACAGAACTGACAGAACTGCGTTCGGCAGACAGCGGAAACGCCGCTCAGGACGAACAGTTTGAAATGTGGACGGGCTGTTCCTTTCAGGAAAGACAGGACATCAGGCACTGTTTTCTCAGGATTCTGAGAAGAAGCGGATATGCGGTAAGAGACAGCGCATCGCACAGGATCGCAATGTATCTGATTATCGCAAGGAACCGATATCAGGCAGGGTACAGAATTGAGCACCTATGCAACAACGACGGACAGCTGGAGGATACCGGCGTTTACAGGCTTGCAGAAGAGATCGTATCCGAATTAAGGAAACGGTTTTCAGGATTTGATCTGGACCAGACAGAGATTCTTTTTATTGAGGCGCTGATCCTGTCAAACCTGGACGTGACGCTTGACGAGAATTATCAGAAAGCTGCGCCATATCTGAATGAAGAAATCACAAGAGCAGCAGACGAAGCAAGAAAAGCATTGTATGAATATGCGAGGATCACAATTGAACCCGAAAGCAGGGCAGATCGCACGCTGAAGCAGATGCTGCTACCGATCGCTGCAGGGAAGAGATATGAACTGGACGGATACGAACATTATGACTTTTCATCCGACAGGACCTATCAGAAAGATCCGCTGTGCATGCACGTCTCCTGGATCGTGTGCCGCGCTGTGGCGAAGACCCTTGACTGCCGCTTTTCGCTGTTTGACAATACGGCGCTTGCCTGCTGGTTTATGGGTGTCCTGACGGAAGAAAGGTATCCGATCAAAAAGCTTCGCATACTTACGACGCACTCTGTCGCCGGCGCTTTTGCAAAAACGCAGACAGAAGCGCTGAAAGAACTGTACTCATCGTTTATAGAAACGATCAGTCCCGTAGAACTGTATGAGATCAGAGATCTTCCGGAAAACTATTATGATGTCGTCCTGGCGGAAAACGTTGAACCGGGAAAATACGGAAAAGGCCTTTTCGGATACAACTACGACTATCCTGCCTGCAGAATAAAGATGGTCGATAACGGAACGGATTTCAGAACCATTTATAACGAAGTCCTTTCTCTCGCGTATCAGACGGATACGCTGATACCGGAACTTTCATCGGTTCACATCTATCATGAATACGAGTATTTTTCAGAAAAACAGACATATCAGTTGTTTGCGGAAAGATACGGCTCGAAGCCCGACAAAAAGAAGCGGCTGTATCGCTTTATGTCGGAACAGAAAAACGAAAACCTCCTCATCAGCAACGAAACGGCGTTTGTTTTTGGCTGCAGCGAATGCTGCAAAGACGGCTATCTGGATCTGTATTATCTGACAAAACCAGGCAAGTGGTACGGTTCTTCAATCAGAAGGATCCTGTTTGTTTCCTGGCCGGATGACGCATCTATGATCAGATTAAAGACGGAGGCGGCTGTATTGAACCGCTTTGCGTCAGACCCGAATATGGCAGAAGATTTCTCTGCAGATCCGGAACAGGCGATGAAAAAAGCGCTTAGAGAATCTGTTTCCGTGACATGATTTCACTTATAAAATAACAGAAACCGCATATTTCACTAATTAAATGAAGAAAAGCGCAGAGCAAGCGCTTTCTTTTTTTATATGATTCAGTTAGGAGGAAATCGGAAGAAATGATAAAAGTTTTCTTCTCATCACACGGCCCGCTGGCTGACGGCATGATGGGCTCGCTTCAGATAATCTTTGGAACCTGTCCGAATCTTAAGGTGTTTTCGGCATACATGGATGAAAGAGACCTGCTGCAGGAAATCGATCGCTTCTATGAGGAAGAAGTCAATCCGGATGACGAGGTCCTGCTTTGCAGCGACGTTTACGGCGGCAGCGTCAATCAGGTCATGTTCCGCTGTCTTGGACGAAAAAACACCAGACTTGTAACAGGCGTCAACCTGGCGTTCTTTTTACAGCTGGCCTGTGCGGAAACGCTGAAAGACGGGGCCCTTGAAAGAATGATCGAAGAAAGCAGAAAGTACCTGTGCGAGGTAAAAGACGAGGTACCTGAAGAAAACGGATCAGACGATTTCTTTTCGGAGTGAGGTGTACGGAAATGATTAAAATGATCAGACTCGATGAAAGGCTCATCCACGGACAGGTCGCAACCAAATGGAGCAGACTCCTGGATGTGGATCGTATCCTTGTGGCGGATGACGAAGCGGCAGAAAACGAGATCGTTAAGAAATCGCTGATGATGGCGGCGCCGTCGGACTGCAAGACAACGGTCGTATCGGTTGACAGCGCAATCAGACTGTGCAACGATCCGCGCGCACAGCAGCTGAAGATCCTGCTGATCGTCAGTACACCGGAAAATCTGCTGAAGGTCACAAAGGAAGTCAAGGGAATTGAAAAGGTCAATATCGGCAACTACGGAAGGATCGCTTCAAAAATCAACGGACAGATTCGAGACACGTATACAAAGAATCTGTATCTGTACAGCGAAGAAGCGGAAATTCTGAAACAGGTGATCATGACCGGAACGGACTGCGTCGTCCAGACAATACCGGACGAGACTTCCAGGGATCTGAGCGCAGTATTACAGGAAAAAGAAAGGGGATAATATGACATTATCATCGGCACTTGTGTGTGCTTTCGTTTATTGGCTAATGCGTTATCTGGACAATACGACCGGATGGGATGCTATGGCACGTCCAATCGTTGTTGCGCCGGTAGTGGGTCTTGTTTTGGGTGATTTCAAAACAGGCATTATCATGGGAGCTTCTCTGGAAGCGATCTTTATGGGAATCAGCGCAATCGGCGGAGCGATCCCTGCTGACGCTCTTTCCGGAACAGTCATAGCTGTTGCGTATGCAATCGGCGCCGGTTCCGAAGGCGCGATGGAAACCGGTCTTGCCCTGGCAATGTCCATCGGTACACTGATGTCTTCAATCAGCAGCTTGTTCACGCCTTTGTGGGCAGGTCTTGCGCCGTGGTGGGAAAAAGAAGCGGCTGAATGCAATCCTGTTAAGTTCTCGGCTCTGAACTGGATCATGGAAGGTGTCAGAGGACTGCCGCAGACGGTTGTCATTTTCCTGGGTGTTGCATACGGCGTATCCGGACTTCAGACTTTCCTGAATGTCTGTCCGGGTTGGGTCATGACAGGTTTGCGCGCAGCCGGATCGATGATGACGGCCGTAGGATTCGGAATCCTTCTGTCCATGATCTGGTCAAAAGAAATCGCCGTATTCTATTTCGTAGGCTTTATTCTTTCAAAGAGTCTGGGCTTAAGCAGCCTCGGCATCGCGGTAATCGGAGCCTGTGTTGCCATTACGATCTTCTTTGTTGAAAAACACGCCCTTGAATACGGGCAAAGGCAGAAAGAAGGTGCTTCTGAGGCAGATGTGAAAGAAAACAACGACGAGGAGGAATTCTTCTGATGAAAAAAATCAATGAACTTCAAGCCGAAGAAAAGTCGGTTCTGACAAAAATGTTCTGGAACAGCCACAAGGTATTCCACAACTTCAATATGACAAAAATGGAAGCGAACGGCTTCACGATGACAATGTCTCCTGCCATCGAGAGCATCTACAAAGATGATCCCGAAGCAAAGAAAGAGGCATATGTACGTCACCAGGCATTCTTTAATACGCATGCCGTCGCCATGAACTATATTGCAGGAATGGCATATGCGCTGGAAAAGGATTACTACGCAGGCAAAATTCCTGAGTCGACGATCAACGCCGTCAAGGCATCTCTGATGGGTCCGACAGCAGGCATGTTTGACTCCCTGTTCTTCAACTGTCTCAGAGTCATCGCTGCCGGCGTCGGTATCGGCCTTTGCGCATCGGGTAACATTATCGGCTCTATCCTGTTTATTCTGATCTATGGTGTCACGCAGTCTGTCTGCAAGTACTATCTGACCGTTCTAGGCTATACGTCAGGTACTGAATTCATCGACAAAGTCTATAACAGCGGACTGATGTCAATCGCAACAAGATGCGTTTCCATTCTGGGTCTTCTGATGGTCGGTGCCATGACGGCAACAACCGTCTCCTTCCCGTTAAACTGGACGATCAACGTCGGCGATACGTCTGTTGTGTTCCTGGATCTGCTTGATGCGGTATATCCGGGCATCATGAGCGTCGTTCTGGTTCTGCTGATGATGTATCTGATTAAGAAGGGGAAACGTCCTTCGTTCCTGGTGTTCTGCATCCTTCTCTTAGGTTTGATAGGAGCTTTCCTGGGAATCTTCTAAAGACAACAAACCAATCAGAAAAGAAAAGAGGCAGGAAATGAAAAGGCAGATAATCATTGCTGCCGATGACTTTGGATTCAGTGAAGCATTTAACATCGGAGCCGTTAAGGCGTGCAGAAAAGGTGTTGCAACCGTATTGAACCTGCTGTGCAATATGCCGGCGACGGAAAACGCGATCGAAATATGGAAAAAAGAGTGTCCGCACATTCAGCTGACAGCACATATCAACTTCGTGCAGGGAAGACCCGTCAGTGCGCCGGAAGACATCAGGTCACTGGTGGATGAAAACGGGAACTTCTACCGCAGCCGCTGCTGGAAAAGCGACCTGAATGATTCCGACAAGTGCAAAGGAAACATTTATCCTGATGAGGAAGATCTGTATCGGGAATGCATGGCACAGCTGAACAGATTTGAATCGCTGACGGGGGTCCGACCGGCACATTTCGATGCGCACAGCGTCATGACAAAAGCGATGGCCCGCGCATTTGAAAGAGTGGGAAAACAGACCGGGATACACAACCCCGTCTCACAGGAGAAACAGCCCGATCGATTTGTGATGGTATATGAGCTTCCCATGCGCGACAGGGACGGCAGCAGCATACTGTCGCGGGGGGCGCGTCCGGAAGACTGGCTGAACGACAGCGCGGGTCTGTTGGAGTGCCCGCACCCGATCAATGTTCTGCATTTTCATCCGGGATATGTCGATAAGTATATTCTGGAGCATTCATCACTGACGACTCCGAGATGTTATGACCTGGAAACGCTATGCGATCCTTCCGTAAAGGAATGGATACAGAAAAACCAGATCATCCTTACTGATTTCGATCACGTGCTGGCAGACCGTCAATCCTGACAGCACAGTTCAGAGTCAAAGCGACAGTTTATAAAACAGAACAAAAGACCATCAGCGCCGATGGTCTTTTATATGTATTGAAATACAAGAAGTTTTTAGATTAGATGGTTTCTGTTTGTAACATTCATAATGGTTCTTTTCTTACTATCAGCATAATGCGATATCGATGATAATGTCATTTGTGGTTGAAACCCATTATTCTTTCCACTGATACTGTTGTATCGAATTAACTTACGACTTGTAATTAAGTCGACGGCTAGTCGACGGTTAGTCGACAGTCATGCGAGGAGGAACGTATGTCGATACCTATTACCATAACAAACTTCGTATAGATAGACAGACTCACCTAATC
>JAFWFS010000025.1 GCA_017515475.1 Erysipelotrichaceae bacterium
ATCGTTGTTTTTGCTCAGTTTGCACTCGACAAACTCCTTTTCTTTCTTTACCGGATAAATGTTCTTTATATTCGAACAGACAATATTCGCGATATCCTTGAATGCTTTCTCGCTGATTACATAGTTTCCAATATCGTTTTTCTTCAGTTCCATATCTTTTTCCTCAAAAATGATTATATCATTCTTCTCAATCCTTTAGGATACTTATTTTTAATGACACCGTTGCTGCACTTGCCGAAACCGACCGATGCGCCGCGATACGTCAGCAGGTAGTAATGATTTTCCAGTTTATTGAAGATCTCCTGTCCGGAGACAAATCTTTCATATTCCTCATCATTCAGTTCATAGGAATAACGGCATTTCTCTTTCAGACTGTTGGCCCGATACAGAGAATGGTTCGGTTCAAATCTTTTCCCTTTAATTTCCCCAAGACAGATTCCGTAACGGATGACGTTCTTTTTCAAATCGGGCATTGGTCTTAATGAAAGATAGAATTGATCGCGCAAGGAATAAAGAAAGTATTCATCCAGATCCAGATTGTCCCTGATAAAGCCCTCTACAAGCCTGTTCTGGACCGTTTTAAGCTCCTTAATATGTTTTGTATCCAGTTTACCGTCTTTCTTCATAAGACAGAAGAACTGCCCTTCCGTGCCGTCCAGAGGCGAAAGCTTGACTGTTCCTTCCAGTCTTGAACTTCCTCTTTGTTTCATCGGAAGCAAAGACATGTCAGGATGAGCGGCTAAGAAGTCCGCGATCTGCCGCTCATCTTCTTCAAAAGCGTATGTACAGGTCGAATAAACCAGTCGGCCGCCCTTCTTCAGGATCTTGAAGGCATCTTCCAGAAGTTCTTTCTGCAGTTCAGACAGCTTTCTGATATTCTCAAGCGAATAAGTCTCCACTATTTCCGGATATTTTCTGATCATCCCTTCGCCGGAACACGGCGCATCCAGTATGACAATATCCGCAGTCCCTTCCAGCTGCTCCCCAAGCTGATTGCACTTCATGTTCGTTATGATCGTATTGTCAAGTCCCAGTCTTTCCAGATTCTGTGCCAGAGCCAGGCAGCGGGAATGGTTCATGTCGTTGGAAATGCACAGCACATCATCCGGAAGCCTGTTTAGGATATTGACCGTCTTTCCTCCCGGTGCGGCGCATAGATCTACGATCAGCGATACATTTTCTGCATCAATGCTTTCTGTCGTAAGAGAAGCTGCAATCTCTTGCGGATAGATCAGACCCAGTTCATAGGCTTTCGTTCTTCCGATGTTCTCTTCATTATGATAGAAGCTGTCTGAAGAATAAGGGTTTTTCTGATAAGGAAAATCGATCAGATCCAGAATCCGATGTCTATCCATTTTTCTGGTATTGAGAAAAAAGCCCTGTGTACAAGGCTGTTTCAACAGTTCCATGAATCTGGAACCGTCTTCACCAAAGTACTCTTTGACTCTTTCTTCAAACAGTTCTTTCATAGTCTTTGTATCGGATACGGATCAAATCTCCTGATTCATATGGAGTGTTGCTTCTGAAAACAAACAGATTGTCTTTTATATCCAGACCTTTATAAGAGCCTTCTTCCGGGATAATGACATCAGGGTCTGACGGGATAGCTTCTATCAGCCAGTTTGAGCCAATTCTGCTGCATTTCACGACTTTGATATCCGTATAGTATGCATAGCCCAAAAGCGTTTCAACGAGGCTGAAATCGCCTCTGGACAAGGCCTCTTTTATTCTGGTAGAAGACACCTTTTCACCTGTATAAGTGTATTCAGGGATCACGATCGTTTCAAAGTTTCCATATTCTTTTAATAGTTCCGGATCGCCCTTACCCATGCTTCCAAAGGAAAAGTCATAGCCGCAGACGAGTTTTAGAAGATTCATTCTGTTCAGATAGCCACAGATGAAGTCTTTTCCGTCCAGTTTCATCAGATCTTCATCAAAACGGAAGACGATGATATTCCTGATGCCGTATTCCTGCATTTTTTCAATCCTTTGTCTGTAGTTCAGAATGTGCGAAGGTCTTTTCCCGGTAATCACCTGCAACGGATCGGGTTCAAAACAGATCACGGCTGAGTCGGCATGCGAGATCGCACTTTCTTTCAGAGCCTTTTCCAGAAGAGAGCGATGTCCCAGATGGATACCGTCGAAATAGCCGATGCAGGCTACGGTATCATTGAATGCAGGCAATGTCTGATGAATGTCTATCTCTATTACCATAAGCCTCTGACACAGCGGTAAAGTCCGTCCTGTTTTTGATAGATCGCTACCGCCTCCTTTCCGTCGCTGACCAATATCCGGTCTGAACCGGAATCGAGCTTTATCGGTTTTCCGTTTTTCACATCGTCCAGATCATCTAGGATCACTGTCTCATATCTTGATGAGAGCAGTTCCAGAAGATCATGACTTCTGTAGCTGCCCTGCAGGATGTTTTCCAAAGTATCGCAGTCTTCCACCCTGACGTTGTCGATTGCGGTTCTTCTTAACTGCGAAACCGTTCCGATCACATTCAGCTCTTTCAGGATGTCCCTGACCAGAGCTCTGATGTAGGTGCCGGAAGAAACTTTGCAGGTAAAGGAAAAGCCATCCTGGTAGATATCGTTCAAACTGATGGAATAAACGTGAATATCTCTTACCGGAAGTTCTACTTCCAGATTCTTCTGCTGATACCTGTAGAGCCGTTCTCCGTTGACCTTAACTGCACTGGTGATCGGGACTTCCTGCTTCAGATCGCCTGTAAAACGGCTTAAAACAGCTTCCAGAGTCTTTTTTTCAGGTAATACGCATTCTCTTTCTTCGATGATCTTTCCATCCGTATCCAGAGTATCGGTGCTGATGCCTAAAAGAACTCTGGTCCGATATTCCTTGCAGTCGGAAACCAGAAACTGATTTGCTTTCGTCGCTTTGTCGTAAAGAACGACCATGACGCCGGTGGCGCCGGGATCCAGCGTGCCGGTATGTCCGATCTTCTTCGTATGGAGTACTTTTCTTAGCTTGAAACAGACATCGAAAGATGAAATACCTGCGGGTTTATCGACAAACAGAACGTTGTTCATACAGGAAAATTATAACATGAGTTATAATGAATGCATGTCAATGAAAAAGATACTGGCACAGGTCAGGAAAGCGGATCAGATGTATCAGATGATAGAAAACGGAGATAGGATCGCCGTGGGACTTTCCGGAGGAAAAGACTCTTCTTTACTGCTCTATACGCTGTATCTGTACCGTTTTCTTTCAAGGAATACCTATCAGAAGGATTTTGAACTCATCGGGATCCACATCGATCTGAATTTCGGCGAGGATGAGATAAAACCGCTGCTGGAATGGTTCAGACAGTACGATATCAGGATAGAGTGCGAGGAATCGAAGATCGCGGACATTCTGAAACTGAATCTGCATAAAGAGAGAATAGACTGTTCCCTGTGCTCCACGCTGAAGAAAGGCGCCGTGATCCGTAAGGCAAAGGAATTCGGATGCAACAAGGTGGCGTTTGCCCATCATGCGGATGACGCGATTGAAACGCTTCTGATGAACATGATTTACGGCGGAAGAGTCGCCACTTTCGATCCTAAGATGTATCTGGATCATTCAGAAACGACCTTTATCCGGCCATTCTGTCTTTCTTTCGAATCGGAAATCGCCAAGACCTGCAGGCAGCTGGAAATCCCTATTATAAAATCTGGATGTCCAAACGACGGATATACGCAAAGGCAGGAAATCAAGGAACTCCTGCATTCCATATACCGCAAGTATCCCCAGGCAAAAGAAAACTTCCTGCTGAGTCTCTACAACGAGGAACATCTGAATCTTTATTTCAATAAAAAAGAAGAAAAATAAAAGCCATGCGATGCATGGCTTGTTTTTTTTATTTCTTGGCAGATCTGCGGATTGCCTTGCCCAGCTCGAATACCGGGAAGGTAGACAGAGCCAAACCGACGCAGATCAGCAGTTCTTTCAGTTCAAACGTACCCGGATGCAAGCCGAATACGGTGCAAAGACCCGGAACATAGATTGCAGCCAAAGTGATCAGAACGGTTACGATAACCGCACCGAACAGCCACCAGTTGAAGTTCTTCATCATTGAGCCGGAGAAGATGGACTTCGTCTGTGAACGCATGTTGATGGCACAGGCGATTTCGGCGAAGTTGACCGTCAGGAAGGCCATGGCGATTGCGTTGACACAGTCCGGAGAACCGAAGAATCCTTTGATCGTTCCTCTTTCCATGTAAAGTCCGATAAAGTAGGCAGCCAGTTCGATGATTGCAAGGTAGATACCCTGCCATACCATGTCTATGCCCGCGCCGTTCGCAAAGATGCCATCGGACGAATTACGCGGTTTTCTCTGCATGACGTCGCCTTCCGCCTTTTCCATGCCCAGAGCCAGTCCAGGAAGCGAATCTGTAACCATGTTGATCCAGAGCAGATGAACAGGCGTCAGAATCGTAAAGTTCAGCAGTGACGCCACAAACATGATAATGACTTCACACAGGTTTGTGGACAGCTGGAACTGAATGACCTTGCAGACATTGTCGTAGATCTTTCTTCCTTCTTCTACCGCATTGACGATCGTCGCGAAGTTGTCGTCAGCCAGAACCATGTCCGCAACGGATTTCGTAACATCCGTTCCGGTAATACCCATACCGATGCCGATATCCGCGGACTTGATGGATGGCGCATCGTTTACGCCGTCTCCGGTCATGGCCGTAACCATGCCTCTGCCTTTCCAGGCATTGACGATCTTGGTCTTGTGTTCCGGCTGAACTCTGGCATAGACAGAATATCTCGTAACGACATCCAGCATGTCTTCTTCGGAATACTGATCCAGTTCATGTCCTTCGATGGCCTGATCTTCATCGGTGATGATACCCAGGTCCTTACCGATGGCAATCGCCGTATCTTTGTGGTCTCCGGTAATCATGATCGGTCTGATTCCTGCCGAACGGCATTCCTTGATCGCATCGTAGACTTCCGGACGGCAAGGGTCGATCATGCCGACGATACCGATAAATACCAGATCGTGTTCCAGATCTTCAGGATCATCGGATTTCGGCAGATTGTCATATCTTCTGTAAGCGGCGCAAAGCACTCTAAGCGCCTTTGAAGCAAATTCCTTATTCTTATACAGGATTTCTTCTTTCAGTTTGCTGGTGATCGGAATCTCGCCTGTTTCAGAAAGATATCCCGTGCATCTGTGAAGCATGACATCCAGAGCACCTTTGGTATATTGCACATAGCCGTATGTATCAGGATGGATCGTAGACATCATCTTGCGGTTGGAATCAAACGGAGCTTCGCCTTTTCTTGGCTGTTTGTCTTCCAGTTCATACTTCGGCATGCCCAGACTGTTTGCGTAGTTTACCAGTGCACATTCGGTCGGTTCACCGGTTGCGGATGTTTCACCGATTCCGATCTCGGCATCAGAGCATAAGGCCATAGCCTTTGCCAGAAGCTTCTTGTCAGCGGTAAACTCATCTACGACCGTCATCTTGTTCTGGGTCAAGGTTCCTGTCTTGTCGGAACAGATAATATTGGTACAGCCCAGCGTTTCTACAGCCGTCAGTTTTCTGATCAGAGCCTGACGTTTTGCCATGGCAGAAACACCGATGGAAAGAATGATCGTAACAACTGCAGGCAGTCCTTCCGGAATTGCGGCAACCGCCAGGGCGATCGCAGCAATGAAGGTATCCAGCGTAGCATTGCCCAGCATTGCCAATGAGAACTTTTCTTTAGAAACAAGAACCGTTTCAACGACACCTACGATAAAGACGATGACGCAGATCCAGATGACCAGCTTGGTCAGGAAAGCGGACAGTTCTCCCATTTTTTTCTGTAATGGGGTAAGTTCCTTTTCCGACTTGTTCAAAGCATCGGCGATCTTTCCCATTTCCGTATCCATACCGCAGGCTACGACTACAGCCTTGCCTCGGCCATATACGACGGTAGAACCGTTGTACAGCATGTTCTTTCTGTCGCCTAACGTAATGTCTTCCTTGCCGTCTACGCACATCAGAACGTCGATGATCTTATTGACAGGAACAGATTCACCCGTTAAGGCAGCTTCTTCCGCCTTCAGGGAATGCGATTCCAGGATACGGCAGTCCGCAGGAACGGTATCGCCCGCTTCGAACACGATTACATCGCCCAGTACGACATCTTCCGATTTTACGATCTCGATCTTGCCGTCCCTTAATACCTTAGAGGTCGAAGCCGTCATCTGCATCAGCGCTTCCATGGCGCCTTCTGCCTTGGATTCCTGAATCAGAGACATGATCGTATTGATGGTTACGACAGCCATAATAACGATGACATCCGCAAATTCGGAGAAACGGAAGCCGTTTTCCATCTGCAGGACGTTGACAACGGCCTGAATGGCGGCTGCCGCCAGCAGCATGATGATCATCGGGTCAGAGATCGAATTGATAAACCGTTTAAACAGCGGAGTTTTTTCTGCTTCCTGAAGCTTGTTCTTGCCGTTTTCCGCCAGTCTTCTCGCCGCTTCTGCAGAACTTAGACCGTCTGACGAAGAATTCACCTGTTTCAACACTTCAGCAACATCTTCCAAATAATGTTTTTCCATATAGATCCTTTCTTTAAAAAACAAAAACTCATGCATTGCATGAGACATTGAATCGAATAATCCCATGCACAACACTAAGCCATACATGAGTCTCGCTTTTTAAGGCAAACCAGGCATTAAGCCGAGATTGTTGGCTTGACACGTAATACTACGCAAGCTACTCCCTCATTCGAATCAATTTTAGCGTAAATCGGGCTTTTTTACAATCTCATTCATAGTAAAATTGAGTCATGAAGAGGATCTATCTGGAAATTACGGATGCCTGTAATCTGAACTGTCCGTTCTGTACCTATGAGAAGGGACATGATTTTATGCCTTTCGATAAGATCGAAGACTGTATCAGACAGATCAGACCTTTCTGCAACTATGTTTATCTGCATATTCTCGGCGAGCCTTTGCTACATCCGGATTTCGACAGGATCCTGGATCTTCTTGATGTGAACGAAATGAATCTGCAGCTTGTTACCAACGGGACACTTCTGAATAAGCATCCTGATCTGCTGCTGCATCCCTGCTTAAGAAAACTGTCCATCTCTCTACACAGCACCAACAATCTGGATGTCTCCGACGACTATTTCACAACGATAGACCATCTGCTGGAAAAAGAAAGAAATACCGTAATCGAACTTCGCTTCTATGATTCTGACAGCCTGAAAGGAAAACTGAAAGACTATCTGAACAGACTCAAAGAGAGATATCCTTTTGAGATTACCTCAAAAAAGAATTCCTGGCGGCTTAAGGACAATGTATATGTATATTACGAAGAACTCTTTGAATGGCCGAAGATCGGCGATCCTGTGATAAACGACACAGGAACGTGCCACGGCGGAGTAGACATGCTGGGAATCACGGTCGATTCCAGAGTTACGCTCTGCTGTCTTGATCCTAAGGCCCATAATGCGATCGGTTCACTTGAAGAAAGCAGTTTTGCGGATATCATCAGTTCCCCTGCATATAAAAAACATGTGCAGGAATTCAAGGCACATGTCATCAGTTCGCCGCTGTGCAAAAGGTGTAGCTACCGTTTAAGATTCAGGTAATAGGCATGGGCCAGAATAATGGAAGAACGAACGGAAAGAGAGATCTCTTTCTTTTCTTTATGTTCGATGCAATAGCCGATGTCCTTCATCTGATCCAGGCCGTTGTAATCCTGAGAGATCATCAAAGCATACGGTTCATTCAGAACCAGATCCGACAGCTCTTTGCTGCCTTCCGATACAAAAGGCAGAAGATTCTGTTTAGGATGGTCTTTCAGATAGGCATCCAGATCCCGATAGGAACTGATCCGGCAATGGAAGAATGAACCCATGGAAGCCCGGATGCAGCGGGGATCAAAATAATCCAGACCGCTTCCGATTAGGATGATGTCCTTGAAATCAAAAGAAACAGAAGTTCTAAGCACCGTCCCCAGTTCGCCGAAATCGCCGAATCCGTAGAGTACCACGTGATTGCCTTCTTCTGCTTCTTGAGAATACTTGTCAAAAACGCCGATACAGTAACAGTTCTCTTTTACGGAAAGCTTCTCGATCAGCTGATCATCATATTCAGGCACGATTCTGTTCTTCCTGCACAGATCCAGAAGCAGATCCAGCTGGCTGTTTCTGACTGTCTTTCCGGATAATAAAAGCTTCCTGACTTTTTCAGGATGCTGTTTCAGCAGTTCGATCGTCAACGACATTCCCAGCGAATAGGAAGTTCTATCACTTTCCTGATATCTGTTCATATTTCAATAGTATCGCATTTGCGATCCGTATGCCATCCAGCGCGCAGGACATGATTCCGCCGCCGTAACCGGCTCCTTCGCCCATCGGATAAAGACCGGGCGTATTGACCGACTCGTATGTTTCGTTTCTATTGATCCTGATCGGACATGAGGATCTCGTTTCCGGACCGATCATGATTCCTTGTTCAATGAATCCGGGGATCTTGCGGTCGAAATCTCTCAATGCCTGCTTAACGATCTGAAGATCATCCTTCCTGAAGAACTGATTGAAGTCATACAGAACGGTTCCCAAAGGATAAGTCGATTCTCTGATAAGCGGTTTAAGCTCGCCGTTCATGAAATCGGATATGTTCTGCGACAAAGCCTTATAGGATCCGGAATGATCGTAGGCTTTTCTTTCTATCCCGTGCAGATACTCATAGCCGTCGGTAAACTCTTCCTTTCGGATCTGAATCAGGATGGCGCTGTTGGCGATGAGCGAATCTCTGGCGGCGTAAGACATGCCGTTGGTGACGATGGTCTGTTTTTCCGACATCGCAGGTATGACGATTCCACCCGGACACATGCAGAAGGAATAGACTCCCTTTTCTCCTTTGTAGCGCAGGAAGTATTCGTTTGCTTCCTTGATGATTCCTCCGGTCTGTCTTGCATCGATCAGACTCTGAGGATGTTCGACTCTGAACCCTAAGGCTATGTCCTTTTTTTCAATATGAACGCCCTTTTCTTTAAACATCCTTACCGTTTCATAGGCACTGTGACCGATGCCGGAAAGGAAACAGTCGCATGAATAAATGCCTTTATCCGTAATGATTCCCGTTATTTTGCGGGAATCATCCAGAATCAGATTCCTGACCGGTTCTGAAAAATGGAATTCGCATCCTTTTTCCATCAGTTTATCGGTAATTCTTTCAATGATCTTCCTGATCTCGTCCGTACCGATATGGGCATGCGGTTCGTAGCGGATTCTAGGATCGGCTCCGTGTTCAACGAAAACATCCAGAATATAATCGATGTACGGATCTTTGATCCTGGTAGTCAGCTTGGCATCGGAAAAGGTTCCCGCTCCGCCTTCGCCGAACTGCACATTGGAATCCTCATCAAGGATTCCTTCTTTAAAGAAACGTTCTACATCCTTCTGCCTTTCTGATATTCTTTTGCCTTTCTCGAATACGATGACTCTGAATCCCGCTTCCATCAGCCTGTAAGCCGCAAAAATCCCGCTCGGTCCATATCCGGCGATGATGCAGACCTGACTTCTTGGCCGGTACTTCGCTTTCAGATCGGCAGGAACATATCTGACAACATCCTTGCAAAGATATTTCTCTTCATGCTCGATCTCTGCCAGAACGCTGTAGACATAGACCGGTTCCCTACGGGCATCAAGGGATTTTCTGCGGATTGAAAAAGACTTCACTTTTCCATGCAGTTTTTTCTCGATCCTGTCTTTCAGAACCGCTTCATCTTCATCGATTCCAAGTTTTATTCCGTTGATCTGCAGCATTATTCTACACTCTTTAATGATTCTACCATATCGATCTGTTCCAGCGGTCTTCGCATGAAGAAAAGAACAATAGCCGTGAATATAAAAGTAATCAGGAAAGCATAGGTAAAGGACAGAACGGATATATTCATTCCGAACATGACCATTTCCATGTTTATGACATTCATGATGAAATGATGTTCCAGCACACCCAACGGAAGTCCCAGAGTACCGCCGATCAGCGTCAGCAGCAGGATCTCCTTGAAGATATACAGATTCACTTCGTGTTCATTGAAACCGAGAACCTTTAAGGTGGCGATCTCTCTGACTCTTTCCGAGATGTTGACCTGAGTCAGATTGACAAGAACGACAAACGCCAGAGAACCCGAGGTTATGATAATGACCGCAATAATCAGATCCAAGGCATTGATCATCGTCTGGAACTGGTCGATCATGCCGGAAAAGTCAATGACGGAGATAAAGTCTTTCAGTTCGCCGCAGTCTTTCATCAGACTTTCAGAATCATCTGTCTTAACGGCAATGAATGTATCCTTGATTTCTTCTTCGAACAGAGACTGGTACATGGCCTCGGACATGAAGATATAGTGCTGGAAATACATTTCGCAGATCTCACTGACCTGTACTTCGGCTTTCAATCCGTTCCTTGATTCCAGAATGACCATATCCCCTTTCTTGATGCCGTTGTTTCTGGCGAACTTCTGGGAAACGACGATTCCTTCATTATTCAGTTTTATCGGCAGTTTCTTGTCTGCGCTTCTTAGATCCATGGTCACAAAGGCATTTCTCGGCTCCATTACAATGACGGATGCGGTATCGTTCCTGCTGTTGAAATAGAGTTTCCCGGTATAGGACATGAACGGAACAACCGTCTCGTTGTTCAGGTCTTTCTCCAGAATACTCAGGTTTTCTTCCAGATGATGATCGTTTTCCAGAGAGATCTGATAGTCGTAGGCAAATATCTCTCCAAACTGAATATCGATGACATCCGAGATGGAGTCCTTGATTCCCCAGCCCAGAACCAGCAGTGCCGTGCATCCGGCTACGCCGATAACGGTCATCAGGAAACGTGACTTGTATCTGAAAAGGTTTCTGGCGGTGATCTTGGATGTAAATGAGAGTTTTTCCCAGATGAAGGAGACCTTTTCCAGCAGGATCTCTCTGGCATTCTTAGGAGCCTTAGGACGCATCAGGGAAGCCGGGACGTCTTTCAGAGTATTTGCTACAACGTAAGCCGTTACGCCGCACATGAGGCCTAAAAAAGACAGCAGACAGATCGCTACGTAAGGAACAGGAAACGACAGTACCATTTGAGGCAGATCATACATCAGACGCCAGGTCTTGTAGATGACGGTCGGGAAGATCGCCTGGCCAAGCAGGATACCCAGTATTCCGCCGATCATGGCAGCCAGAAAGGCATAGGAAACGTATTTCCCGATAATCTGTTTCTTAGTGAAACCTAAAGCGGAATAAATGCCGATCTGCCCTCTTTGTTCATCGACAAGCCGGGTCATGGTCGTCAGACATACCAGAGCGGCAACCAGGAAAAACAGCATCGGCATGGCGTAGCCTATGGCTGCCATCTGTTTGCAGGTACTGTCGTACATATAGCTGGAATAGTGGCCTTCCCGATCCAGCAGCGTCCAGCTGGCTTTCGGCAGGTCATCGATATCCTGCCTGGCTTTTCTCAGTTCCGCTTCCGCCTTGGCGATTTCATCATTAAACGTCAGAACGCCTTCCTTGTACTCTTCCATTCCTGCTTCGTATTCCTGACGGGCTTTCCTGATCTGGTAATTCAGACTGTCGTAGGTATTCTGGGCTTCATCCAGAGCCGCCTTGGCGTATTCTCTGACATCCGCACTGTAGAGAACGGAAGGATCTATTCCGTGCGATATGGCAAAATCCTGAGCCTGTGAAGAAAAATCACTCACATCATCTTCCCCGACCGTAGCCTTCAGCCTGCCGATCAGCGTATTGAGCATGTCCAGCTCGGCCTCATAGTTTACGATCATGATATTGGCATCGTTCAGTTTCTGGGCGGCTTCATCCAGCTCGGCCTGTCCTTCCGCCTTCTTCTCTTCAAATTCTTCAGTCGCCTTCCGCAGTTCTTCTTCCGCCTCTTCCTTGATCTGATCCTTCAGATAGTTCTGCTGAACAAAAGCGATATCGGCGATATCCGTACTCCTGTCATCCACAAAATCCTCATATTCTCTGGTATAAGAAAGATAAGTATCCGCATCTTTCAGAGTCATGTACAGGGTCGTATAGTACTTGAATATGAAATTCGTATTTGGAACATAAAGAACCATGTTCAGTTCCTGATTCTTCAGATTGGAGGTTCCGAAAACATTGCAGATGTATTCCGGGGATTTCACAAATCCGACAACGGTATAACGATCGTTTTTCAGATATTCATGGATATCTTCATCCAGCCAGAGAGAAAACTCTTCACCAAGATAATAGTCGCTTTCACCGATATAGTTGACCAGAAGTACGCATTCATCCGCTTTTTTCGGCATTCTTCCTGCACTTAATTCGATCTGATTTACGCTTCTTCCCAGTTCCGTGACTCTGGCGACAAGTTCATCTCCATCCTGTCTGGTACAGTAGACATCTACCGTTTTGGAGGCAAAAAGCCGGTCGATCTTTTCCGATTCTCTTAACGCCTGAAGATCTTCGATACAGAAACCGTAGGCTGAATACAGCTGCAGATCCTGTAGATGATACTTATCGTCAAAACGATCGACGCTGCTGCGCATGATATAAGGGTTCGACATCAGACCCATCATGAAAGCGACGCCGATCAAAACGATCAGTGTCAGAGACAAAAAGCGCTTTACGGTTTTTCTGATAAGTCTGAAAGTGTCAATCTGAAACATCAGTATTCTATTTCCTCAATGTTTTTAGGATGATCGTTGATCTTAACGGATTCCACTTTACCGGAACGAATATGGATCACTTTATTCCCCATATCCGCCAATGCGCTGTTGTGGGTAACGATCACGACGGTCATTCTCTCTTCAAAGCACATGTCCTGAAGAACCTTCAGAACCTGTTTTCCGGTCTTGTAGTCCAGGGCTCCGGTCGGCTCGTCGCAAAGCAGAAGCTTTGGGTTTTTTGCTACCGCGCGGGCGATCGCCACACGCTGCTGTTCTCCTCCGGAAAGCTGCGACGGGAAGTTGTTCATCCTGTCTTCCAGGCCGACCAGTTTTAGCATCTTTACAGGATCCAGAGGGAATCTGCAGATCTGCAAAGCCAGTTCAACATTCTCCTTGGCCGTCAGATTCTGTACCAGGTTATAGAACTGAAATACAAAACCGATATCGTTACGGCGGTATTCGCACAGCTTTTTCTGATTGTATCCGGCAATGTCTTCTTCATCGACGATGACGTGTCCCCCGGTAACGGTATCCATACCGCCAAGAATGTTTAGAACCGTTGTCTTTCCTGCTCCGGAAGCGCCAAGTATGGTTACGAATTCTCCTTTTTCGATATCAAAAGACATATCGTCAAGAGCCTTGATCTCTACCTCTCCCATCTGATAGATCTTTGATACATTACGAAACGAAATAAAACTCATCTACTTCACCAGCTTTCTGATGTCGCTGTCCAGCATCACAATATAGGAATTGAGATAGGTCTTAACCAGCATTTTCAGCTGATCCTTTTCTATGGTAGTTCTTCTGAATATCTCACGCATGCCGGCAAAAATGGATATTGCATAGCTCCGGGAAAGGATGGTCTTTTCATTGGAGAAGCCTTCGATCGGAAAGTGCTGATCGATCAGGGAATTGATGGCTCTCGAAAACCATTCGATCAGTTCTTTGTTGACTCCCGAGTTCATCATAAGGATATTGAATTCTATTTTATGCTTATGATAGACGTCTACCAGCCGATCGGCCAGCTGATTCATTACATCGCTCAGTTCATTCACGTCGGCTTTGATGTTAAAGACCCTTGTCTCCATCGATACGCTGTCGGCCGTAATGCTGCGGATAATGTCGTTTATCTCTTTCAGAGTATCCCCGACGATCAGCCTGTTGATGTCTTCCTTGCTTGGAAAATAACGGTAAAGGTTTCCAACCGTCATATTCGCTTTCTTGGCGATATTGCGCATAGATGCGTTTTTATAGCCTTTTTCCAGAAATTCTTCCTTGGCCGAATTGATTATTGCCTGTCTTGATTCATCCTTCAGTTTCTGAGCCATAATAAATGAACCTCCGTTTACTATATTTATTGTAACACAATATAATAAACAGTGGTTCACTCAATTGGAAAAAGAAAAGCAGGTTTCCCTGCTTCTTTTTATGCTTATTTTCTTAATCCTAACTTGGCAACCAGATCTCTGTATCTGTTGACATCGTTGTTTTTCAGATATTCCAGTAAGTTCTTTCTCTTACCTACCATCATCAGCAGACCTCTGTTTGAATGGAAGTCTTTCTTGTTCTGCTGCATGTGCACAGTCAGCTTGTTGATCGTAGCGGTAAGCAGCGCAACCTGAACTTCTACAGAACCGGTATCGCCTTCAAATCTGGCATAATCCTTGACGATCTTTGCCTTTTCTTCTTTTGTAAGCATGTTTTTCTCCTTTTTCTTCTTTATGATTGTAACCGTGCCGGAAGCCGGAGAAGCTTTCCAACTCAGCAACAATGCCTAATCAATATAACATGATTTCATGCCTATTTCAAGCGTTTTTTAAGCCGCCCTTCCTCTGTTGTAGGCATGGGTAATACCGGCAATCTTTTTTGCCAGACTGCCGTTTATCTGGCCTTTCCTTAAACGCCATCTCCAGTTGTTCAAAGTACCCGGAACATTCATCGTGGATTCTTCTCCCAGGCCCAGATAGTCCTGCATCTGTGCGACAAACAGGGACGCTACCGAAGACATGCCTCCCCTGATGAATCCGTAGTTGTAGCCTTCTTCTTCATTCAGCCCGTAGTATTGTTTTGCATACTTCAGGTCTTTCTTCTTCGCCTTATTCAGCCAGCCCATGATCGGAACATTGTCGTGCGTTGAAATGTAGCAGACGCTGTTTTCCGTATGATTATGCGGAGCATGGGAACTCGACCCGTCATCAGCCATACCGAATTCCAGGACTTTCATTCCCGGAAAGCCGGATACCTGAAGCAGTTTTACGACTTCTTCCGAGATGATTCCAAGATCTTCCGCAATGAACTGGATATTGCTGAACCAGTCTCTCAATACGGTTATGAAGTCAACAGAAGGCCCATTGACCCAGCGTCCGTTCCTTGCGGTCTTTTCGCCATAAGGAACGGCCCAGTAATCTTCAAAACCGCGGAAATGATCGATACGGATCACGTCAAAATACTTGCTAGCGCCTTCTACTCTTTCCAGCCACCATTTGTATCCGGTCGTTTTCATGTATTTCCAGTCATAGAGCGGGTTGCCCCAGAGCTGTCCGTTCTTGGAGAAGTAGTCAGGCGGTACGCCCGCAACCTCTTTCGGCTGTTTCGTTTTCTCGTTCAGCTGAAACTGCCTGCTGTCTGCCCATACTTCGCAAGAATCCATCGCAATATAGATCGGCAGATCGCCGATGATTCTGATCCCGTTCCTGTTGGCATATTCCTTGAGATCCATGAACTGCCGGTAGAAGAGAAACTGCAGGAATTCATAGAAACGGATATCCTCTTCCAGCATTGCCGTATAGTGCTCCAGCGCTTCTTTTTTCCTTATCCGGATTTCTTCGTCTTCCCATTCCAGCCAGGATTTCATGCCGAAGTGTTTCTTTGCCGCCATGAACAAGCCGTAGTCCGGCAGCCAGTTTTCGTTCTCCCTGAGAAACTGATCGAATTCTTTCCGGTATTTGTCTATTCCATTGAGATAGGCTTTGTATAGAAGCGGATATCGGTTTGCATACAAATCCCCGTAATCGACGTAGGAAGGATCACTGACTCTGATCTTTTTTAAGTCTTTTCTGCTTACCAGTCCGTCTTCTTCCAGCAGATCCAGATCGATGAAATACGGATTTCCGGCGAATGACGAGAATGACTGATACGGCGAATCTCCGTAGCTGGTATGACCCACAGGAAGCACCTGCCAGTAGGACTGGTTGGCCTTTACCAGGAAGTCCACAAAACGGTAGGCTTCTTTCCCCAGTGTTCCGATGCCGTAGTTCGACGGCAAGGATGAGATCGGCAGCAGGATGCCTGCACTTCTAGTAATGCTCATATAATAATCCTCGATTTCTCTATCTTTTATTCTAACTTAAATATTAGAATAAAAGTGAGGTATTGATATGAAAAAATGTGAAAGGCTTGATTATCTTCACCGAAGGAGAAGTTAACGGAGCCTGGGACAAGACGGATGATACCCCGCTGAATTCTGCTGGAGGATTAATCATGAAAAAGAAACTATGTGCTTTACTGCTGATTCTGCTGATTTGCGTATCCTGTTCAAGCAAAAAGACGCCGGATACAACAGATGACAACTACCGTGTATTCTATCAGATCTTTGTCGGATCTTTTTCCGACAGCAACGGCGACGGAATCGGAGATCTTAGAGGCATCATCAACCGTATTGACTATCTTAATGACGGCAACGTCGATTCCAAGAGTTCTCTGGGCGTACAGGGCATCTGGCTTACGCCGATTTTCAAGTCTCCTTCCTATCATAAGTACGATGCGAGCGACTACTACGTAATCGATCCGGCATTTGGAACGCAGGATGATCTCGATGAACTGATCAGACTCTGCCATGAAAGAAATATGCTGGTTATTCTTGACCTTGCCATCAATCATACAGCCGGAGATCATGAATGGTTCAAACAGTTCACCATGGCTCATCAGAACAACGATACGGAGAATAAATACTATGACTACTATGTATATGCGTTAAAGGATGAAAAGCCGGTAAACCGCAGTTTCTGTGATCTAAACGGAACTGCAGAAACATATGAATGTAACTTCTCCTATACGATGCCGGAGCTGAATTTCGACAATCAGGACGTCAGAAACGAAGTTCTGGATATAGCTGCATATTATCTGGCCAAAGGTGTTGACGGATTCCGCTTCGATGCGGCAAAGTACGTTTATCTGAACAATAATCCTGCTTCTACCGATTTTTGGAAATGGTATTCGAACGAATTAAGAAAAATAAAGAAAGACATCTATCTTGTCGGAGAAGTATGGAGTGGAGATGGTGAAACGGATCTTTACGTAAAAGAAATGAACTGTTTCAACTTCACGGTTTCCGGAGCGGACGGTCTGATTGCCAAAGCGGTTGCAGGTGGAAATGCCGATACGTATGCAAAATATGTTGTAACCTATCAGGATAAGATCAGAAAGCTGAATCCTGATGCGATGCCGATCTATTTCATTGCGAATCACGACATGGATAGGGCTGCAGGTTATCTGGCGGTAATTAATGGACGTGCCTATATCGGTGCGAATCTGTATCTTCTGGCTCCGGGTTCTCCATTTGTTTACTATGGCGAAGAGATCGGTATGAAAGGCGCCAGAGGGTCAGCAAATACGGATGCCAACAGAAGACTTGCAATGCTTTGGGGCGACGGAGACAGCGTCAAAGATCCTGAAGGAACTACGTATGATACTGCCAATCAGATAAACGGTACAGTTTCGGATCAGTTGCAGGATAAAAACAGTCTTCTGCAGCACTACATGCATCTGATCAGGATCAGAAAGAACTATCCGCAGATTGCCAGAGGAACATATACGCAACTCAATCTGGAGAATAAGAATGCCTGTGGATTTGCGATTGAATATGAAGAAGAAACTACCTATCTGATTCATAATGTTTCCAATACGGAGCTTATAATCAAGACTGATATGTTTAAAGAGATTCTGGAACAGGCCGGTCTGAACGAATCTAGCTACACCAAGGGAGAACTGAAGATCGGTCCATATACTTCCGTGATCCTGAAATAAACGATTATATAAAATTATAAAAAGGCATCGAAAGATGTCTTTAATCATAAATTAAAGTATTCATTAATATTAATAAAAATTAGAGATTAAATCATTTGGACTAAATAAAAAAACGGCATGTCCTGAGACCTGCCGTTTATTTGAATTCTTGTATTTCTTTTTAGCCCTTTACCGCACCTGACATGCCTTCAACGTAGAATCTCTGCATGTAGATGAACAGGATGGCGATAGGAATGGAAATAACTACCGCACCGGCTGCAAAGCAGGTGTACCAACGGTAGATGTATTCCTTTTGCAGCATGTTCCACAGACCGATGGCGACCGTGAACTGATCAGCATTGGCTCTGCATATGACTTTCGCAAAGACAAAGTCGACCCATGGAGCGATGAACGAAGTCATGACTGTATAGATTACGATTGGTTTGGCCAGAGGCATCGTTATTCTGGTGAAGACCTGCCACTTGGTTGCTCCGTCGATAATGGCGGCCTCATCAATCGAACGAGGGATCGTATCGAAGAAACCCTTGGCGATCTGGAAGCCCAAGCCTGTACAGGCGGAGTAAACGATAATCAGACCTATCCTTATCATAGATCCTTCTGTAAGACCCATTGCTTTCAGGATGAAATACTGGGCAACCATGGCCATAAAGCCAGGGAACAGACCAAGAATCATGGCAATGTTCATATAAGTCTTACGGAAGCCGAAACGCATCCTGGAGAGCGAATATGCGACGGACAGAACAAAGAAAGTCGAAAAGATGCAACAGAAGATCGCGATAATCAGTGTATTCAGGAACATCTTCGGGAAGTTCAAGACGTTTCTGTCGGTGAACAGCTTGATGTAATTATTCAGGGTATAGCCCTGTGGCAAGAAAGTGTTGGTATAAGCACCCGGTTCAGCTCTGAAACTGGTCAAAACAATCCAGAAGATTGGAAGTACCCATATAATAGCAAGTACGGCAAGTAACAGATGAACAAGGAAATTGACAATCCTTCTACGAGGACTCAGTTTGTTTTTCTCAGCAGTGTTATTCATTACATGAACGCCTCCTCATTCTTGTAGGATCCGGAATTCCTGTAGGTTATTAACGTAACGACCGTCAGGATTACGAATGTCATGATACCGATAACGGCGCCAAGGTTGTAGTACTGCTGGTCAACAGTCAGCTTGTACAGCCAGGTAACCAGAAGGTCGGTCTGGCCGGCGGTATCGCCGACATAGGTCGGTCCGCCTCCTGACAGCAGATAGATGACGCCAAAGTTGTTGATGTTGCCAACGAAGCTGGAAATCAGATAAGGTGTCGTAACGAACAGCATGTATGGCAGCGTAATCTTGAAGAAAATCGTTACAGCACCGGCACCATCCATCTTTGCGGCTTCGTAAAGTTCAGCAGGAATGTTCTGGAGAATGCCTGTGATCTGAAGCATCGTATAAGGGATACCGATCCAGATGTTAATTACGATAATCGTGATCTTGGCCCAAGTTGCATTCTGCCAGAACGGCAGCGGTGAACTTATCAGTCCCAGGTTCTGCAACAGGATATTGATGGCACCTGAAGGCTGCAGCATGATGTTCATGATCATCAGGGTAACAAACTGCGGTACCGCAATCGAAAGGATGAAGCAAAAACGCCAGAAAGCCTTTCCTTTCGTATCCTTTCTGTTGATAACCATAGCAAGAATCATACCCAGGATGTAATTGAGGAATGTGGCAAAAATCGCCCATACAATCGTCCATTTCAGTACCTGCGCAAACTGACGGCCGATATTGCCGTTCAGATTCAGAACACGGGAAAACTGATGAAGTCCATCCCAGTCAAACAGCATCAGATGTTCGCCTTCCTTGGAATAGGTAGTGAAGGCCATAGAGATCATATAAACCAGAGGGACGATATTGAATACGAGAATGCCTAGACAAGGCAAGCTCATTAAAGTAATGTGCAGATTCTTGTCAAAAAGATTCTTGATATCTTCCTTGAATGTCGGTACATGTCCCTTTTCCTTCAATTCAACCTGAAGTTTGTAGGAATGTTTGAGCTGAATGGCCCATAGAACGATGATTGCCGCGATGACAAAACATGTTATCACACCTGCCAGCAGAATCTGCTGGGAATTGTCACCGGCCGTGTATTCATAGATCTGTTTAGCTTCATTCCAGACTTTTTCCTGTGCTCTTGTACCCAGAGACGGCATCATCTGCAAGGAACCAATACCGGTCGTAACCATATAGAAAATGAAAGCTACCTGAAGAATCAGGATAATAATGCCTTTCACAATCTGCTTGTGTCCGATCAGACCTATTCCCATTATGATGGCTGAAAGTCTCGTGTACAAATCGCCATGTAATAATGCATTTTTCACATTTGAACGATTATTTTCCATAAATAACCTCCTGATAAGTCAATAGAGGAAAACCGCAGTCAGATCAAAGACCTGACCGCGGTTTCAGTATAAAAGTATAGATTACTGAACTACTGAAGAATTCATTGCAGCATTCATGGCTTCCGTCTTTTCTGCTGCGTTTTCATGAGTTACAGTACCGGCAACGAGTTCATCACCCATTGACTGAGCTGGGCCCCAGTAGTTGCCCATGTCTGCCTGTAATGGCTGGACAATTGAAGCATAATCCATCGTATCCATCTGTGCCTTTGCCAGAGCATCGTCTCCAACATTAATGTTTGAATCAGTAGGGATAACTTCACCCTTTCTGTATTCATAGTGAGCCTGCTGGGCTTCAGTGCTTCCCAGATATGCTGCTAAAGCAACAGCAATCTCAGGATGTTCAGCATAAAGAGCTGTCTGTGGGTTAACACCGATAGCCTTTGAACCAGCGAATGACTTCAGCTGACCAAGCGCGTAAGCCGGAGATGCAGCGATACCCAGATTGTCGCCATATGCATCCAGAGCTTTCTGGGCATCCCAGGTTCCTGAGAAGAATGCACTGATGTCAGTACCGGTAGAAACATCACCATTTACGAAGTTAGGATTAGCAACCAAATCAACGAGGTAGTCTGTAACTGCGACAGCCTTGTCACCTGAGAAGTCTAATCCAGCAGCAGCGTCGCCACCATCAGGTCCAAACAGTGTACAACCGTTAGCTACGTAGAATGATGCCAGATACCAGGAGTTGTTCAGTGGGAATGCTACCTTGCCCTTTTCGAGCATGGTGTCCAGAGACTTAATATCTTCTTCAGTGAAAACACTCTTGTCATAGTACATGAACCAGGTGTTTGCTGTGAAAGGAACACCATAGACAGAACCATCATACGTAACAGTATTTACAGTCGTGCCTGAATTGTTTTTCTTGATTGCCTCAACAGTGCTGCCACCTAATTCAGCGATTGCACCAGCCTTCAGAAGATCAGGAATCTGGTCATTAGCGAACATATAAACGTCAGCTGCGGCAGCCGGGTCAGTTGTAACGTTCGTCTTAGCATCACCTTCAGAGCAGACACCGTAATTGAATGTGATTTCCCATTCAGGGTGTGCAGCTGCGAAGTTCTCGCACATTGTCTGCAGCCATCTGCCATTGTCATCTGACTGGTCTTCCTGTGGTCCCCAAACGGTGACTGTTACTGCGACTTTGTCGTCAGCAGGAGTCTCGCTTGGTTTAGCTGAACAGCCAACTAATGCTAAAGTCATCAGTACGGCTAAGCTCAGAGTAAAAAGCTTTTTGATACTCATTGTAATTCATTTCCTCCTTAACAAATCTATGTTCACTGATTAAAATCAGTCAACACCATTATTTATATTCCAGATTCTCACCTGTTGCCTTGTCGAACATATGTACGACGTTCGGAGCAAAGGTGAAACGGACTTTCGAACCGTATGACAGATCCTGTCCGCCCAATTCCAGAGTCGGAACGATGATGATACTGTCGTGTCCGCCGGCGTTGAGGTGAATATGTACGGAACTGCCCATCATTTCTGAAACATCAACGGATCCTTCCATCATCGCGCCATCAACATTCTTGAGGGAAATGTGTTCAGGTCTGGCACCGACAATAATATCCATCTCCGGCGTATTCCGTTCCTTCAGATGCTTCTGCTTATCCTCCGTCGGAACGATTTTTGCGCCTAAAACCTCTATAACATACTTATCGCCGTTCTTGACGAGTTTACCGTCATAGAAGTTCATCTGCGGCATGCCGATGAAGCCTGCTACAAATGTATTGACAGGATTGTCAAAGACTTCCTGAGGTGTTCCGATCTGCTGGATCTCTCCATCCTTCATGATTACGATGCGGTCACCCAGAGTCATGGCTTCGGTCTGGTCATGTGTGACATAAATGAAAGTCGAATCAATCCTCTGCCTGAGTTTGATGATCTCGGCTCTCATCTGGTTACGCAACTTAGCATCCAAGTTGGACAGAGGTTCATCCATCAGCAGCACCTTCGGCTCACGGACAATGGCACGTCCGATTGCGACACGCTGTCTTTGACCGCCGGAAAGAGCTTTAGGTTTTCTGTCCAGATATTCAGTAATACCCAGAATCTCTGCAGCTTCGTTAACCTGTTTATTCATCTGCTCCTTAGGAACCTTGCGAAGTGTCAGCGGGAATTCCAGATTCTGTCTGACTGTCATGTGCGGATAAAGCGCATAGTTCTGGAAGACCATGGCAATATCCCTGTCCTTCGGTTCGATGTCGTTCATTCTGACGCCATCGATGTACAGATCGCCTCTGGTGATATCCTCAAGACCCGCGACCATCCTCAAAGTCGTAGACTTGCCACATCCGGAAGGACCAACGAAAACGATGAATTCCTTGTCGGCAATCTCCAGATTGAAATCGTCAACGGCAACTACGCCTTCATCCGTAATCTTGAGATTATTCTTCTTCTTTTCAGGATCGTCGCCTTTCTTTTTCCTTCTCTCCTTTACAGCAGCATTTGGATAGATTTTCTGTATGTGTTGTAGACTAATTGTGGCCATGATACTCCCCCTTTTTTCAGATACATGTATCTCACCATTATTCTTATCTGCATATGCAGATTTTCTCTAAATTATATTCTAACACTGTTTTCACATAATAAACACATAATTTATTTATCGCTATCAGCAAGTACGCAATCCATAAAATCCACCAGTAATGGATGAAGAAGGGCCATGTTTCTTACCCGTACTTGGCCGTCTTCGATAATTAGATTATCACGATGTTTTTTGATGGCTTTGCTGTATTCAGAAAGAAAATCGGCATCGTAGCGTCCATTGAATTCATTCATGTTAAGACCATAAATTGTTCTAAAGGACATCATGACATTCTCAAACATCATTTCTTCCCTGTTTAGATGAAGATCTTCTTCACGAATACTGTTTTCATTAATGTACTTCTCAAAAGATCTAGTATTGGTATAACGGTTATTCCCGATCTTACCGGATGCTCCTAAAGATATTCCCAGAAAATCATCATAGTTCCAGTATCCCAGATTATGTTTTGATTCATATCCTTCCAGACAGTAGTTTGATACTTCGTAATGTATATATCCCCTCTCACATAACGTTTTCTCAATCAGTTCATACATATCCGCTTCCATGTCTTCATCAAGATTAGAGAACCCCTTTTTTCCGAAAACGGAATTCTCTTCAATCGTTAGAGAATACAGAGATATATGCGGCACTTTAAGCTCCAGAACTTTATTCAGCGTATCTTGAAGCATTTCCATGCTCTGACCGGGAAGCGAATACATCAGATCGATGCTGATATTAAAAACACCGTTGTCTTTCAGAAGATTAACTTTTTCCTTAACATCAGTAAAGCTATGATTTCTACCTATGATTCTTAATAGATCATCATCAGCAGTCTGCAGGCCCATGGAGATCCTGTTGATGCCGTGTTTCTTCATAATACCGATCTTGTGCTGATCCAAAGATTCCGGATTGACTTCTATCGTGTATTCTATGACTTTTTCGGTAAAAGGATCTGCCATGCAAAGCAACCGGTCCAGCTGTTTATCGCTTAAAGAGGTAGGCGTACCCCCTCCAATATAGATCGTTTCATACTGATCCCGACAATTTTCTTCTGTTTCTCTGCTTAATCTGTCGAGCCACTTGTCAGCCAGTTTCTCATCATAAATGCGATGACAAAAATCGCAATAGTAGCATATTGCCTTGCAGAACGGAACATGAATATAGAGATGGTTAATTCCCATCGTCGTCTAATGCCAGTACAGCCATGAAAGCTTCCTGCGGAATCTCAACGCTTCCTACCGCCTTCATGCGTTTCTTGCCTTCTCTTTGTTTCTCGAGAAGTTTCTTCTTACGCGAAATATCGCCGCCGTAGCACTTTGCCAGAACATCTTTTCTGAGCGACTTGATATTGGTACGGGCAAGTACTTTATTGCCGATGGCAGCCTGAATCGGAATCTCGAACTGCTGTTTCGGCAGTATCTCTTTCAGCTTGACGGTGATCGCCTGACCGCGCTTGTAGGCAAAGTCGCGGTGAACGATGATACTCAGGGCATCAATCACTTCCCCGTTGATCAGAATATCCATCTTGACAAGGTTGGATTTACGATAACCGGTCAATGTATAGTCAAGAGAAGCATAGCCTCTGGATACGGATTTCAGCTTATCGAAGTATTCGAATATGATCTCACTCAAAGGCATATCATAGACCAGCTGGTTGCGGTTGGTATCGATATAGATCATGTCCTTGTATATGCCCCGTTTGTCCTGAGACAGCTGCATGACGGATCCCATGTATTCATTCGGAACCATGATCGAAGCTTCCACATACGGTTCTTCAATGAATTCGATTAGATTGCTGTCAGGCATCAGACTCGGGTTATCGATGTATTTGACGCTGCCGTCCGTCATCGTTACTTTATAGATGACCGAAGGAGCCGTGGCGATCAGATTCAGATTGTATTCCCTTTCCAGCCTTTCCTGAACCACTTCCATGTGCAGCAGGCCCAGGAATCCCAGACGGAATCCGAATCCCAGTGCCTTGGAGGATTCCGCTTCAAAAGTCAGGCTGGAATCGTTAAGCTGCAGTTTCTGCAAGGCATCTCTCAGATCGTTGTATTTGTTGTTGTCTGTCGGATACATGCCGCAGTAGACCATCGGATTCATCTTCCTGTATCCCGGCAGAGCTTCAGCGCAAGGATTATCGTTCAGAGTGATCGTATCTCCGATATGAATATCCTGAATTGATTTGATCGAAGCACACAGATAACCGACTTCTCCGGCAGAAAGAGAACCCTTTTTGACTTCATTCGGCGTCTTGACGCCGACTTCCGTTACTTCATAGACCGTTCCCGTCTGCATGAATCTTATCTTGTCCCCTACCTTGACATTGCCGTCTTTGACACAGATGAAAACGACGACTCCGCGGTAGGAATCATAGTATGAATCAAATACCAGGGCTTTTAAAGGCTTTTCTGCCTCCCCTTTCGGACACGGAAGATACTTTACTATACCTTCCAGAACATCCTCCACATTCTGTCCCGTTTTTGCCGAGATGCATGGCGCATCGGTGCAGTCCAGGCCGATCACCTCTTCGATTTCCTTCTTTGTTCTTTCGATATCCGCGCTTGGCAGATCTATTTTGTTGATGACAGGCAATATCTCCAGATCGTTATCCAGAGCCAGATAAGTGTTCGCCAGAGTCTGGGCTTCTATGCCCTGGGATGCGTCGACGACAAGAATGGCTCCGTCGCAGGCTGCCAGAGACCTTGAAACTTCATAAGTAAAGTCCACATGTCCCGGAGTATCGATCAGATGAAAAACATAATCCTGACCGTCCTTGGCATGATACTTTAGCTGTACGACATTCAACTTTATCGTGATTCCTCTTTCCCGTTCCAGATCAAGAGAATCCAGGATCTGATCCTGCATCTCTCTCTTGGATACTGTTTCCGTCAGTTCCAGGATCCTGTCCGCAAGCGTAGACTTGCCGTGGTCGATATGTGCGATGATGGAGAAATTCCTGATTCTGTTCTTATCCAAGATGCTCACCCGTTAGTGTCCTGCCTGCGCCATTATAGAATGACCTGGCATCCATGGAACCCTTTCCTTCCGGTCTGATCCGGTATACTTTTATGAAACCGTCATTACAATCCAGACGCAAATAGTCGTCTTCCAGTCCCCTGAATACGCCTGGATCTGTATGATCGTTCAGTTCAAAGAAAGCTTCTTCGATCTTGTATTTCCTGTCTTTCATGATGAAGTAGCATCCCGGCTGCTCCAGCAGTCCACGGATGTGATCATATACGGTTTTTGCGTCGTTTTTAAAATCGATATGTTCCGTCTCTTTATCCAGAAGATGGGCGTAGGTCGCCTGGAAGTGGTCCTGTGAGACGGGATTTACTTTCTCTTCAAAGATATCCGGCAGTATCTTTATCAGCATTTCCAAAGCGAGTCTGCTCATCTTGTCGAACATCGTTGAAGCGGTATCGTGAATGCCGATATCCACCGTTTCCTGATACAGGATATCCCCTTCATCCATCTTTTCGTTCATGTACATGATGGTCATGCCGGTTCTGCTTTCTCCGTTCATGATGGCCGTCTGGATCGGAGATGCTCCGCGGTATTTCGGAAGCAACGAACCATGAGTATTGATGCAGCGGTATTTCGGATAATCCAGCAGCGCTTTAGGTATGATCTGCCCATAGGCAGCCGTGATGATCAGTTCCGGATCCAGTTTCAGGATCTCTTCATATTCATTTCTGATCTTTGCAGGCGTAATGACCGGCAGATTGTATTCTAAGGCCGTTTCCTTTACTTCTGAGGGCTTTAACACGTGTTTTCTGCCGAATACCTTATCGGGCTGCGAAACGACTCCTACGACGTTAAAACCGGCATCTAGAAGACCCTTTAGAATATCTGCGGCAAACTGCGGCGTTCCCATGAATACGATCCTTTGTCTGTAGTTCATAACATTACTATTATACAATAAGTGTCATTGAAGAAAAAACATCCCGGAATGAGGATGTTTCCTGTTTTATCTGATGGAATCCGAGCTGACCGGGAAAGTAAAGTAGGTGTCCGGATACGGTTCGTTTTTCAGGGTGAAGTGCCACCACTCTTCTGGAAGCGGCATGAATCCGTGCTTCATCATTACTTCCCGCAGCAGCATCCTGCTTCTGTATTGTTCTTCGGTAAGATCCGTATAGTCGGTGTGACTCAGTTCTCCGAAATAGTCGAAGGTTCCGCCCATGTCTACTTCTTTCCCTGTCGCCATGTCAAAAAGCGTCAGATCTACCGTGCTGCCCCTGCTGTGACCGGAATATTCCGCGATGTACCCCTGCGGAAACAGGACATCTTTTTCCAATTCCGGATAGAAGTAATCTTTCATGCGTATATCGTCTATGTCCAGTGCCCAGTTCATGAAGCGGGTTACGGCTTTCTGGGGTCTGTAGGCATCGAAAATCTTCAGACGGTATCCCTTTGCAACAAGTTCGTCACTGACTTGTTTTAAGGCTTCTGCAGCTTCTTTGCTCAGGATAGCCACCGGTTCTTCGTATCCGTCTATCCTTTCTCCTACGAAGTTGTATGTCGAGTAGTAACGAATCTCAAGAATCACATCAGGAACGGCTTCCGACAGAAGAACAAAACCGGACGCATCATCCGAGTACTTGATTTCACCGTCTTCCTGAAATTCTTTTCTTTCCCCGTTTTCGGCAGCACATCCGCAGATCATTGTTAACGTTGATATCAGCAGCATTATGACTAACCCTCTTCTTTTCATAATCGCATTCTTCTCTTTTTTATTGGAGAATTACCTTTCTTCTCCAATTATAATGCCTTTCATGAGATGTTTGTACGAATGAGAAAGCCTCTGCCGCTTTGTTTGTTAAAGATTTACGCTATTTATTGCATTTTTCAGCTTATTTGCTTATAATAAATAAGCAAATCGAAAAGGAGGTTATATGGCAAATATTAAGTCTCAAAAGAAGAGAGCTCTGACAAATGCAAAAGCGAACTTAAAGAACAGTTCTGAAAAGTCAAGACTGAAGACTGCGATCAAGAAAGTCAACGCTGCCGTAGCTGCCAACGACAAGGAAGCCGCTGTCAAAGCATTCAATGACGCTAATGCACTTCTGGACAAAGCTGCAACAAGCCATTTAAAACATAAAAACTATGTTGCAAGACATAAAGCACGTTTAGCTAAAGCTGTAGCAACATTGGGTTAAGAAAAACATACAGGCACTTAAGGTGCCTTTTGTTTTTTTATATTCTGTCTTGTTTTCACCGAAATACAAAACAGAGGCGATTACTGTTTCGTGTGCAGTGAATCGCCTTTTCTTGTTTTTAATCTGCATAAAACTTTCTGGATACTTCGCTGCAGATAACTGCCTGTCTTAATTCCGGCCGATGTTCAATACAGGTGATCAAAGTCAAAAGACTGTCTTTCTCCCGGACCCTTTTTCCGGTATCGTAGACAGATAGCCTTTCAATTAATGCGACATAGTCTTTAAAGGACTCAGAATCGTGATTCGCATCCGTATTAACGATCTCCAGCTGTTCTTCTTCTCTCACATCAAGGATCAGCACCGCACAGATTTCATAAGTCCATATCTGGTTATCCAGAACCAGTTTTAACGAGCTGTTTCTGTCATAGTTTTCTTCCTTAAGCAGCAGATCCAGAGGAGTGAACTGTTTTGAACCGGATGGATCATAGTCTCTGGCGAAGTGATGCCCGTAGAGGATCAGATTACGATCTTCCAGAGTGTTGCGATAATCCATGAATACGGAACCGCCTTCCTCATATCTGTCGTATGCTCCGGTCTTCCAGTTCTTCCAGATGTATACGTCATTGCCTGTATATTCATCTATATCGACAACAGTTTCTCCTTCTGCCGTATAGAATACATAGGCGTTCCCGTTTTGATCGTAAACATCTTTTGCCTGTACGAAAGGAAGATCAATCAGACCGGAATTGAATATGATCTGACCCGCATAATCGGAATTGATCGATTTGTTTTCCAGCCAGACATTCCGGTATTCCGAAAGCATCGGGTCCGATTTCTCTGATGTTTCCTTATGGATAGTCTTTATAGGCCGGCCGCCAAAGTGCACAGCAACAATGCCCAGAATCATCAGCAGAATACACAACGGCATATTTATTCCGGAATGCTTTCTTGTTTCTTCAACCGTAACGGTTTCTTTTTTTAAATGTCTTGGAGTGTAGGTTTCCTGTATCTTTTTTTTCTTTTCTCATCTTTCTTTACTTCCTATCAATAATTACCGGAAAAAAGGAAGAATCCTAAATAACCGTTAAAAAAGCTCCATAAAGGAGCTTTTTGTAATGATTATCAGCAATAGTAAATCTTACATCTCGACGTTGTGGTAGACTTCCTGAACGTCATCTACTTCATCCAGAAGGTTCAGCAGTCTCTGCCACATTTCCTTGTCGTGTTCGTCTGTCAGTGTGACATATTCCTGCGGAAGCATCTTGATCGCACAGACCGAATACTCGCAATCCGGAATCAACGCATCGATCGCTTCCTGTGCCTTATGCAGATCGGCAGGAGCCGTATAGACGGTCATTTCACCATCCTCTACTTCGATATCGTTCACATCGACATCCGCTTCGATCAGCGTATCCAGCATCGTATCTTCATCATCATATTTAAATGAGAGGACACCCAGATTGTCGTAGTTGAACGATACGGAACCCTTGACACCCAGCTTGCAGTGAGCCTTGTTGAAACACTGGTTCATGGCTGCAACCGTTCTGTTGGAATTGTCCGTCAGACAGTCGATGATAACGGTAGCCCCGTTAGGACCGATTCCTTCATATCTTAATGCATCGTAGGATTCGTTGCCTCCGCCCTTGGCTTTTTCAATCGCTCTTTTGATAACGTCGGCAGGAACCTGGTTGGCTTTCGCTTCTTTGATCTTGGATCTTAATGTAAGGTTCATATCCGGGTCAGGAACGCCGGATTTGGCAGCGATGTAGATCTCCTTGCCATATCTAGAATAAACTTTTGATTTCATTGCGGCAGTCTTAGCCATTGCCGCAGCTCTAACTTCATGCGCTCTTCCCATAAATCGTACCTCTTTTTTTCTGTTATTATTTTAATACGATTTTTTTCATTTTTCTACAAAAAAACAGGGATGACTCTGCATCCCTGTTTATCATGCTTTTAATGCTTCGTTGACCAGTCCGGTGACTTCTTCTTCCGTCTGGCACTTCAGCGCTTTGGCGGCAAGTTCCTCCATCTCTTTCTTGTTTAACGAAGTGATGATTCTTCTTGTCGGCAGGATCCTTGAAGACGACATGGAGAATTCGTCAAGTCCAAGTCCCAGCAGTACCGGAGCAGCCATCGGATCTCCGCCCATTTCGCCGCACATGCCGCACCATCTGCCTTGCGAATGCGCACCGTCGATGGTCATCTTGATCAGTCTCAGGATCGAAGGATTCAGCGGCTGATACAGATAGGCAACTTTCTCAGACATTCTGTCTGCAGCCATGGAATACTGGATCAGGTCGTTGGTTCCGATGGAGAAGAAATCCGCATATTTTGCGAACTCGTCCGCCAGTACGGCAGAAGCCGGGATTTCGACCATCATGCCGATCTCGATTTCATCTGATACGGCAACGCCTTCTTTCTTGAGTTCTTCCTTGGTTTCAAGAACAAACTGCTTTGCATTCCTGAATTCATTGATCGTAGCGATCATCGGGAACATGATCGCCAGTTTTCCGTAGATGGAAGCTCTTAGCAGCGCCCTGACCTGCGTCTTGAAGATATCCTTTCTATCAAGGCAGAGCCTGATTGCGCGGTATCCCAGGAACGGGTTCATTTCCGGATCGAATTCGAAGTACGGAAGCTTTTTGTCGCCGCCGATATCAAGTGTTCTGACTACGACACGGTGACCCTGCGCTCTTTCCAGAACGACCTTGTATGCTTCAAACTGCGCATCTTCGCTTGGGAAGTCATCCGTGGATTCCATGTACAGGAATTCCGTACGGTAAAGACCTACACCTTCCGCGCCGTTCTCCAGAACACCGTCCATGTCTTTCGGAGAACCGATATTGGATACCAGTTCAACCTGATGACCGTCCAGAGTAATGGATGGTTTATCCTTCAGCACCTGAAGCGCTTCCTTCTCTTTCAGGAAAGCGTCTCTTCTTTCTGTGTATTCCTTCAGTTCTTCTTCGGTCGGATTGATGATCACGGTGCCTTCCTTGGCATCCAGAATGATCTTGTCGCCGTGCTTGCATCCGGCCATGATACCTGTACATCCGACAACCGCCGGAATGCCCAGAGATACAGCCATGATCGCGGCATGAGAAGTCTTTCCGCCGATCTCCGTAACGAAACCCAGGGCGTACTTCTTGTTGAGCTGCGCCGTGTCAGACGGGGTCATCTCTTCAGCTACGATAACGACTTCTTCATCGATAGCCGTAAGATCAGGAATAGTCTGACCCAGAATGTTGCATAATAGTCTGAATGATACGTCTTTGATGTCTGCGGCTCTTTCCTTGAAATACTCGTTGTCCATTGCCTCAAACATGCCGATCATCGTATCGGAAACCTGTTTTGTCGCATGATCTGCCGTTGCGCCGCCTTTGATCATGTCGGCGATCTGATTGGAATACTCCGGATCCTGAGCCATCATCAGATGGGCATCAAAGATCGCAAGTTCTTCTTCCGCCAGTGTAGCGCTGGCTCTTTCCTTGATCGCTTCAATATCGCTGATGGTTTTACTCAGAGCATCCTCGAAAATCTTAAGTTCCTTTTCCGGATCTCCCTGTGCTTCATTGATCACGATCTTCGGCTGTTCAAGCTTATAGACCTTACCGATCGCTATTCCGCTTGAAGTCGCTATTCCTTTTAACATAGATTAACCCCCTCGTTTTCTAACATCATTATACTTTTTTTAATATTCACAGACAACGCAGAAACTCGGAATAAGCTTTTCTGCGATGACGGTAGTAGGAAGGAGCGGAGAAGTATTCCAGATACCATTTGCCGCTTCTTCCTTCAATCACTTCCTTCTGAATGATCAGTCTTTCTTTTTCACCTAACCCTTCTGCTACGTTCTCAATATGCGAGACGATACGACGATAGGCTTTCAGCCTTTCATAGCTGGTATGAATGATGTCTTCTTCCGTCTCTTTGATGATACGCTTGCTGTTTAAATAGTTTCTTGACAGTAATTCGATTTTGAATTTCTCTTTATTCATGTTTTATCCTTTTTTTTCAAAGGATCAAAGACACCGTATCCGATAAATAAACTATTCCGTAACTTCCAAAAGCCCATACCCTCCATCGTTTCTCTTGTAGACGACAGCCAGTCTTTCGCTGTCCGTGTCCTTGTATACAAAGAAGGAATGAGACAGCATTTCCATATGCATAATGGCCTCATCCAGTACCATTTCTTCCGCATAGACCGTCTTGGTCCTGACCGGCGTATCTTCATCAGTATCGTTTTCCGTCACAAAGTTCTCCGCCAGAGAATCCTTGTGCCTTCTGGACAGACGTCCCTTCTGCCTTCTGATCTGATCCTCCAGCTTATCGATCGCCAGATCGACCGCTGTCGAAAAATCCTCATGAACGACTTCTGATCTCATCAATCCTACTTTCGTAGGAACATTTACTTCTACTTTGAGGCCACCGTTATAAACCTTAACCGTTACTCTTGCGCTCTGACTCTCATCAATGACGACATACTTGTTCAAGGCGGAGAGACGACCTTCGATCTTTTCTCTCATCTTGTCATTGACAGTCACATTTTCACCATAAATCGCGAATTTCATAAGTCTACCTCCTCTATTTTATTCAGACTCTACGACGAGTTTTATCAGCCATTTATAAACCAGAAACAGTCCATAGGCATCCAGGGAACAGTATTCCTTCAGGTTTTCTATGATCTCATTCCCGTTTTCTGCCGTGTTCTTATCGATATTGCGCCAGTTGTATACCGCTTCCATGCCATCATAGATATCCAGAGAATCATAGGAATAGTTGGAACAGATATCGACCAGTTTCTTTAGCGTATAGTTACCCTGCATCCTTACGTCATAGACGTAGCCTTCCACAAACGGAACGGCAAGATCGGTAAAGCGGGCAATGATCCGATCCAGTTTTTCTTTATACATCGGAAAGATGTCGCCAAGTTCCTGAAGTCTCAGGCATTCCGCTCCCGTGGCGTTGTAGGCCAGGATCGGCCCTTTCTCTGGCAGAAACTCAATCAGGGCTTCAACGAATTCCCTGCGGCAGTCTCCTGTAGATACGAAGGTGCGATGCTCCATGTGTCCGTTTTCATCGATGTAGTACAGGGCGAATTCAAAGCACAGCACATCCAAAGGTCTCATTTCCCGATAGGCAGGGATCAGGTACCTGTCCCATTCGAAGTCGATGAAAGAGATCGGCCTGTCGTTGAGCTTTTTGAGCCACTGTCTTAATGCCAGACGGTCACAGAACAATCCTCCATCCCTGGAAGCCATGATCTGGGCATACTGGACCTTGTTTCCCTCAACCTGTCCAGGGTCGGCATCCTTCAACAGTCTGATTCCCTCTTCGTACATCCTGTTCTTGTTTTGGCTGGAAACCAGCGTCAGAATACTGTCGTCTTCCAGCAACTGTTCGTCCGGGAAACACTCGTCATAGAACTCGCACAGTCCGTTCTGATGACAGGCGCGGCTCTTTTGCGAAACGATTACCTCAGATTCAGCCTGTTTCATTTTCTGGATCACGGATTCATAGTCGAATTCACTCTGAATCACCTGGGCGAAAATGCTGCGGCCTTTAAAGGTATCCGTACAAAGGAAGAGTTTCTTTGGATTCAGTCTGCCCCTGTTGACATAATCTCCGTTCATGTAAATGACGAAAATGTCACTGACCGGAATCCCCTGCTTCTTCAGAAGCTGGGTGCAGATCCGGTAATTGATCAGATCCAGATCCTTGATCTGGGTCCCGTAATAGACAAAATACAGATCAAAACCTCTGTATGTCTTATGGATAAAAGGAACGTTAATTCTCAGTTCATCTTCAACGAAACGCGGATGGACGAACCAGTCGTAGTCTTTTTTCGCTTCAAGGAACTTTTCGGGAGGATCGTTCCTTTCACCAATGAAGCATTCTTCTATACCCAAAAACTGCTTGATCAGATCGACAATGTTTTCATCTGACCTTAAATAAGGACGGTATGGATTGCTGGAGTTTATGCTATAAAAGTAATAACGCGGACAACGTATGAACTTTTTGATATCACTTATATGATACATATCCACCTCTAATTTGATTATAACATACGAAAAAAGGTCTTACGACCTTTTGCTTAAATATTCTCTTTTCTTTTGATGTCTTTGAACACCCTGAATATGGATTCAAACACGACCATGATCTCCAGTCTGCCCAGGAACATGCCGATGATTGCCGTCCAAAGAATTACCGGGCTGGCGCTGTAGTTGGTAATGCCCAGGGATAGACCGACTGTCGAGATGGCCGATGCGAATTCAAACATGGAATCCTGAAGCGAATAACCGTACAGGGTGAATATCAGCGATCCAACAAAAAACAGGATCAGATAAAACAGAATATAGCTTGTCATGGAAGAAATCTCCGAATCGGACAGTTCCTGTTTCTTGCCTATTCTTTCGATATAATGTGTTTTGATCATGCGTCTGTTTGAAACGGTATCTTTTAGAGAATAGTAGATTCCTTTCAATGTGACAATGATTCGATACTGCTTGATACCGCCGCCGGTAGACTCCAGATTCCCTCCAAACAGCATAAGCAGGATCATGAAAGTGATGAATCCGCTTGGAAGCAGCGACATGTCTTTCACGGAAATAAAGCCGGTCGTTGTGATACTGGTTACAAACTGAAACAGAGCAACGCGGATCGCTTCAGGTGCATTATCGGTAAAATGATATTGCAGCAGATTCAAAGCCATAAGCGGAAAAACGGTAATAAAGACAACGATAAAGAACTTGCTTTCGCAATGATGCCAGATGTTTCTGAATTTTCTTCTCACCAGGCTGAGATGCAGCAGGAAATTGGTCTGCCCCAGCAGCATCAGCAGAATCGTAACGATCTCTATTCCGATGGAATGATAGGCATAGATGCTTTCGTTGCGTACGGAGAAGCCTCCTGTAGACAGAGCTGCGATCGATGTATTCACCGCATCGAACAGAGGCATTCCCAGAAGAGTATAGGCAACGATCCCGAACAGGATATATGCGGAATAGAAGGTCAGGATCAGTCTGGCGGATTTGGCCAGATTCGGCATCAGTCTGTCGTTGTGTCCTTCGGCATTGTACAGATTCAGACCGTATTTGTCAGAAAAAGCGCAGGTCAGGATCAGAACCAGACCTACTCCGCCGACAAACAGAGTAATGCTTCTGAAAAGCAGAAATACATGAGGCGTATTCTCGACGTCGACAACTGAAAGACCTGTCGTCGAGAAGCCGCTGGTCATTTCGAATGCGGCCTGCGTAAAGCTGTAGTCTCCCTTAAGCATCCAAGGTACTGTACTGATCAGAATGGCGCATAGCCAGATCAGTACGACCAATAAGGCATCATAATGTCTTTCCAGACGGATGATCTCAGTTTTTCTAAGCGAATGATGAACCATGCCGCCAAAAAGAATTGCGCAGAATCCCGGTATCAGAAAACATGACGCATAAGAGATCTCTTCTGGATAAAAAGGCAGGATCACCAGCGGCAGAAGCTGGATAAATCCCGTAACAACGATGAAAATGCTTAGATAAAAGAAAACAAGGCGGTAATGTTTATTCATTATTTCTTCCTTTTGAATACCTTAAGAACCGCCTCTCTGTTCTCTTCGTTGGTTACCAGCAGAACTTTATCATCAGCCATCAGCTGCGTATTGCCGTTTGGAATGATGGATTTCTGTCCGCGGATAATGACACTGATACTTCCGATATCTGATATGCCGATGTCCTTCAGGCACATTCCTTCGACTCGCAGCCTATCCGATATTTTAAGTTCAACAATGATAATCTTCTCATCTTCCAGACTGAGTGAATTGATCAGATTTTCGATAGATGCGGCGTTTCTGATCTGTTCACCGAGAATGTAAGTTGAACTGAGTACGCTGTCGATACCCAGTTCCTTGAATATGTCTACGTTTTTAGGATTGGTTACCGTAGAAATACAGCGTTTCACATTCAAAAGCTTCTTTGCCGTTTGACAGGCAACGTAGTTTTCCATGTCGTTCTTGGATAGAGCAATGAAGAGGTCTGCATTTTCAGCTCCGACTTCCCGCAGATCGCTTTCTCTGGTTGCCTGTCCATACATGACAGGGATGTCGTTGTTCATGCTTAGATAGCGGCAGGCTTCTTCCCGGTTGTTGATTACGATCAGATCGTTATATCGGTTGTGGTATTTATGAATGATGTAATCTGCGCTGTGCATGCCGTTGGCAATCACAATCTTCATTTCTTTTCTCCTTTCATCAGATCTGAAAACTCGTTCAGAGACAGATCAAAAGGACAGATACAACGGACGTTCTCGTTTACGATCTTGATTTTTCTGGAATCGGTGAGACGGATGTAGATCTCTTTCAATCCGTACCGTTTGATGCAGATATCGGAAAGAAAGATATTCGTATTATCATCATCGGTAACAAAAACGGCTCTATCGACATCTTTGATCCCATTTTCTTCCAGAAATGAAAGATCCGTTGCATCGCCTGTTTCAACAAAACCGCTGAAATCATCGACTTTAGCGATTTTTTCTTTATTCTTATCGATCAAAAGAACGTTTCTGTTCTCTTTCTGCAGTTTTTTGGCAATATTGCTTCCAATCCGTCCTGCTCCAACAACGATCGTATTAACATTGCTGCTCATAATTCATCCCCCAGATCCCGGTGACTGTTTTACCATATGCTTTAATGCGGTTTTTTGTCATCACCCGTTAAAAAATGACAAGCATCTGAAACGATGCTTTCATGGAAAATATTATAATCACTTAATCTCTTTTTCACAAGATTCCCTGAAAGGGCAAAAAGGATCGCTAGATCCTTTTAAGTAAAACCGACTCTGTTTTAGTTCTAAAGACTAATCTTCTATCCAGCAGGCATAAAGCTTCATGGAACCGCTGATCTCCGTATTCTCATCCCATAAAACCGTACAGTCGGGATATGCCGACCATCCTTCAAATACATACCCTTCTCTTTCCGGAATCTGCATGTCGATTTTCTCGCCATACATCTTCTTCTGCGCTTCTACAGGCGTTCCGCCTCTGGCGTCATATTCGATAAGAAAACCGCGGTTGTTTAATCCGATCACCAGAGCCAGGATCAGAAGTGCTGCAAGAACAGCGATGATACGGTCCAGAGTTTTAACGGAGATATGAATGTCTTTGTAAATGTTATGCAAACTAAGAGGCGAAACCGCAGTTTCGCCCTCTTTGTTTTCGTTTTTTGCTGTTTTCTCTTTCTCTTCCATTATTTCTTGGTAAGATACTTACGCATGTCTATCGCACAGGCAATCAGAATGATCAGACCCTTAATGATATACAGCATGTTGGCTGAAACAGAAAGGAAGTTCAGACCCGTAAAGATGACCTGCAGCAGCAGAACGCCGACAAGAACGCCGGAGATCTTGCCGGTACCGCCGACAAACGATACGCCACCGATGACGCAGGCTGAGATCGCATCAGATTCATAGTTCTGGCCGGTTGCGGCTGTCGCGGAACCGATACGAGCTGCATCAAAGAAACCGGTAATCGCATACATGACGCCCGCCAGCATGAATACCATGATGATGGTCTTCTTGACATTAACACCGGATACTTCGGCTGCAGTCGGGTTGGAACCAACGGCAAACATGTTTTTTCCAAAAACGGTCTTGTTCCAGATAAACCAGATGATGACCGTGAAGATCAGGGCATACAGGACATACATTGGGACGGATACGGTCCCGATTTTGAACAGAGTTCCGGTAATCAATTCCTTGTAAGGCTCGATCATGCCGGAAAGAGACATACCGTTGTTGGTTCCTCCCTGCATGTACAGCAGGATGATACCGTAGGTTATCAGCTGTGTAGAAAGCGTTACGATATATGGATGCAGAGAGAATTCCGCTACGGAGAATCCGTTGACGAAACCGATCAGGGCACCTACCGCGATGACGATCAGCAGTACCAAAGGAATAGGCAAAGCCTGAGTCAGCTGCGGCCAGATCTTGGATACGTTAGTCAGCAGAGATGCGGTAATGACTGACGAAAGACCGACGATTCTGCCGGCGGAGATATCCGTTCCTGCAAGAACGATACATCCGGCGATACCTAAGGCGATCGGCAGTTTTGCTGCAGTCAGTGAAAGGATGTTTATGATTGAAGCGACACCAAGGAACTTAGGCCTTTTTATCGCAACATAAATGACAACCAATGCGATAATGATATACATCGCATTGTTCAGAATCAGGTCTAGTATTTTTTTTCTGTCTATTTTCTTATTCATGGAAACCCCCTTATTAGACATATTTCGCAGCAAGAGTCATGATCTCTTCCTGTGAAGTCTTTCTGGCATCGACTTCTCCTGCCAATTTTCCTCCCGACATGACCAGAATACGGTCGCAGATTCCCAGCAGTTCAGGCATCTCCGAAGAAACAACGATCACCAGTTTCCCTTCCTTTGCCAGCTTCAGGATCAGTTCATAGATCTCGTACTTGGCGCCGACATCGATACCTCTGGTTGGTTCATCCAGAAGCAGGATGCTAGGGTTCGTAAGCAGCCATCTGGTAATGATGACCTTCTGCTGATTGCCTCCGGACAGATTCTTGATCTGCGTTTTCTGGTTTGGCGTTTTTGTCTTTAGCGTGTCAATGCCCCACTGTGTGGCTTCTGACATCTTCTTGTCATCCAGCATGAATTTTCCTTTAAGATATCTTTCCAATGATGATACCGTGGAGTTTGCCTGAATGTCTCTGACACCGAAAATGCCGGTCGCTCTTCTTTCTTCCGTAAGCATTGCAAATCCATTCTTGATTGATTCACGCGAGTTACGGTTCAGTACTCTCTTTCCGTCGACATAGATTTCTCCGGATCTTCTGGTGGCGATGCCGAAAATATTTTCCAGCAGTTCCGTACGTCCGGCTCCGTCAAGACCGGCTACGCCGAGAACCTCGCCGCGATATCCGGTAAAGCTTACATCTTCCAGCTTGGAATACTCGGCTGACAGATTCTTCACTTCCAGATATTTGTCGCCTACGACATTGTCTTTCGGCGGATAGACATTGGTGATCTCTCTGCCAACCATCAGCTTGATGATCTCATTCATCGTGACGTTCTTTGAGTCTTTTGTAGCGATGTACTTGCCGTCTCTCATGATCGTCACTTCATCGGAAATACGCAGGATCTCATCCATCTTATGGGAGATGTAGATGATTCCGCATCCTCTGTTTCTTAAGTCATTGATGATCTTAAACAGATGTTCTACTTCTACTTCCGTCAGGGAGGAAGTAGGTTCATCAAATACAATGACCTTTGCGTTATATGATACTGCCTTGGCGATCTCAACCATCTGACGCTGAGATACAGGCATCTCTGACATAATTGTTTTAGGATTTACGTTGATTCCTAAATCCTTGAATACTTCCATTGTCTGTTCATACATTTTCTTTTCTGAAACGACCGGAAGCTTATCCATCATCGGAAAACGTCCAAGCCACATGTTGTCCATGACATTTCTCTTTAAGGCCTGGTTCAGTTCCTGATGCACCATGGCAACGCCATGTTCAAGGGCATCTTTCGAGTCCTTGAAATTCACCTCTTTGCCATCCAAAAAAATCTTTCCTTCATCTTTATGATAGATACCGAAAAGACACTTCATTAGTGTTGACTTGCCGGCTCCGTTTTCACCCATCAGGGCATGGACCGTACCCGCTTTCAGTTCAAGCTGAACATCATCCAGAGCCTTAACGCCCGGGAATGATTTCGATATGTGTTCCATTTTCAACAGAACATTCTTTTCACTCATAGATAACCCCCTAAATAGAGTTCATTAACAAATATGCAGTCACAAATAAATGTGACTGCATATCATTTGTTTGACTGTAGTTGGAATTATTCGCCGTTGTAAGCTGAATAAGGGATATTGACTCTCCAAGTACCAACCAGCTCGTAAGCAGCATTCATGCCTGCGAATGCATCAGCGCCTTCAGCATAGTTCTTAGCGATTGTAGTAACAGCATCAGCCATACCAACAGCATCCTGTTTTACTGTACCGGTCATAGAACCTTCTTTGATAGCGGCTTTTGCAGCATCAGTAGCATCAACACCGAATACTGGAATAACAGTTTCGCCTTCCTTGTTGTAGCCATGGTTCTTCAGTGATTCGATAGCGCCAAGAGCCATGTCGTCGTTGTTGGCGATAACCAGCTCGATCATGTTGCCGTTATCAGCGTTGTACTGAGAAAGAACGGTTTCCATGTGCTCGTTTGCAGCAGCTGCAGACCAAGTGCCGTTAGCATCTAACAGATACTTAGTAGTTGCGGCAGCATCGAAGTAAGCCAGAGCAGGCTTGCCGTTAGCTGTTAAGACAGCATCAGCATCTTCCTGACCGAACTGAGTTCTGCAGATAGCTTCTGGGTTAGCTTCGTCACCCTTGAACATAACATACTGGATAACGCCATCGCCGTTTAAGTCGGTAGCTTCGTAGTTGGCAATCAGGTATTCACCAATCATCTTGCCTTCCATATGTCCAGCCTGTTCGTAGTCAGTACCAACGAATGTAGCACCGGCAGCAGTTAATACGTCCTCAGAAACGCCTCTGTTGAAGAATACGACCTTAGCGCCTGCAGCAGCAGCCTTGTCTAAAATTGTCTTGGTAACATCATCTGAACCTGAGTCGACCTGGTTAACAACCAGAACCTTTGCGCCAGCTGCTAAAGCAGTGTCGATCTGGTTTGTCTGGTCAGCCTGTGATCCATTGGCATCATAGTCCTTGTAGTTCAGGCCAGCCTTGTCCATAGCTTCATTCATAGCAGCACGTACGCTTGAAAGATAAACATCAGAGTATGTGTACCAGAATACAGCTACATCTTCAGCACCTGTAGTAGGTTCGCCGCCTTCATTTCCGCCATTCTTGCATCCGGCAAGAGCGAAAACCATCAGGACAGCTAATAATACACTTAAAAGCTTTTTCATTTGTTTCCTCCCTGGGCAAAAGCCCGTAATTAAATTGTATCTTATTATGTAAACGATTTCAACGATAAAACTTTCACAATTCTTTCACAATTTGATTTAAACAACCAGTCTTGTTCCAAATGGCCTTACCCTGACTTCCAGCAGGCAGTCATCTCCGAATACAGAGGTCATGGCTTTTCTGAATTCTTCCAGTTTTCCTACCGGTACGATCGCCTGTATCGTTCCCTCAAAACCGCCTCCATGGACTCTGTAGGATCCTTCTTCACCAAGACACATGTCCGCTAAAGCCAGACCTACTGCCAGAGACTGAGATGACGGACGGGATGCCGGATAAACGTTCTGCAGATATTCAAAAGAGGATCTTCCGGATTCTTTCATCAGTTTCAGGAGTCTGTCGATGTCCTTGTTGATAATGGCTTCCTTCTCCTCGATGGCGCGTCTATCTTCATTGTAGAAATGGATGGCTCTAAGTACTCCTCTGTCGTTCTTAACCTTTTCTCTGATTTCTTTTAGATCAGATAGAAGCTTTTGCAAAGAAGAATCTGCCAGATATTCCACTCCCAGTTCATTGGCCACTTCTTTTATTTCTCCAGGAACGGCAGCATATTCATGAGACAGATCGGAATGATCGCCTTTAGTGTTGATCAGAATCAGCTCATAACCGTAATCGGAGAAAGAGAAGTCGTAATTCTCGATGACCGGCTTTTTCGGATCCTTGAAGTCGATCGTGACGAAACCGCCCACGGAGATCGCAGTCTGATCTAGTAGACCGCTAGGCTTCCCGAAATAAACGTTTTCCGCATACTGGCCTACCAGAGCTCTTTCTACCGGCGTGATCTTTTCTTCGTTAAACAAAGCATTGAACGCTTCGGCAAGCAGGACTTCAAAGCATGCGGATGATGAAATGCCCGATCCTACCAGAACCCTGGATTCACACAATGCGTCGAATCCTCCGATGGAATAGCCCAGTTCTTTCAGTCTTGCGGCAATTCCTCTGATCAGAGATTCGGAAGTGTTAACTTCTTCCGGATTCTTCTCCAGATCGTTCAGATCGACCGGTTTTACCTTAAAAGCACGATCTGCGTAGTTAACGATATCCGTACCGTTTTTCTTGATGACAGCCAGATTGTCGATATTCAGGCTGGCCGCCACGACATGGCCATGCTGATGATCGGTATGGTTACCGCCGATTTCCGACCTTCCCGGAGATGATACGAAATGATAATCCCCTTCTCCGTACATCGCATAGGCATCTTCCAGCAATGCCAGATAACGTTTCTTTTCCGCTTCCAGATTCTTGCTGCAGATGATCTTCTCCAGCAGTTCATTTATCCGATCCGAACAGATATAGTCTTTTAATTGTCTGTATTCCATATTTCTACCCCAGATGTGATTTACCTATCATCGCCGCTCCGAGTACGCCGGGTTCCGCAAGCTCCGCCTTAAGGATCGGTACTTCACCCATTGCCGGATGCGCCATGGACTTGTAGTAGGCTCTTACCAGATCGAAGTACTGATCGGAAGAATGTGAACAGCCACCGCCGATTACGAAACAGTCAGGTGCACAGATCGCCGCAATATTCGCCAGACAGGTCGCGAAGTCTTTGGACATCTTGTCGATAATGCCTAAGGCAATCTCGTTTCCTTCTGCCGCCAAAGCGAACACTTTTCTGGAGGAGTCCGCTTCTTCTCCAATCAGTTCTTTTCCTTTCAGCCCGATTGCCGTTCCTGATGCGACACTCTCCACGCCTCCGCGGTTCAGGTGGGCATAGACGGGATACTGTTTCGCTTCCGGATCAACGATGACGTTTGCCACTTCGCCGGCATATCCTTTATGACCTGAAATGATTTTTCCTTCTACGACCAAAGCACCGCCGATACCTGTTGAATGCGTCAGATAGTAGACTTCATGGTAGCCTTTTCCCGCACCCAATACAGCTTCCGCCAGACCGGCAGCGTTTGCGTCATTATCCAGAAAGACCGGAAGACCCGTTACCTTGTGCATGTTGTCGGCGAAAGGATAGTTCTCGCATCCCGGAATATTCGTAGCCTGGGTGATGACGTTTCTTTCTCCATCGACCGGACCAGGAATGGCTAGACCGATTGATTTGACATCCGTCAGATCAAACCGGCTTAGCAGTTCTAAGATGTTCGCTTCGATTTTTTCAGGTCCCTCAAGGCCATGGGAAGGTGCGATGACATCCTTGACGATTTTTCCTTCTTCGTCAACCTGCGCGATACGCACGTTTGTACCGCCTAAATCAATACCGATATAGTAATTCATTATCTGTTTACCTCTTCTGCATATATTATATAATGCATTGCCCGTTTATTTGACGAAGAAAAACAGTATCGTCACAATACTGTTTCTTCGTTTGCGGATACTGATCCAATCAGATCGTAGTCTTTGTAACCCGTTATCGTGATCGGATAGAACGATCCGATCTGCAGTTCCTGGTCCGTTCTGATATACACAACTCCGTCGATGCCGTCCGGTGCAGACATGTAGGTCCTGCCGATGTAACGGTCAAACAGAGATTCATATCTTTCAATCAGGGTGACATAGGTCTTTCCGATCTTCTCCCGGTTCTTTTCTTCAATGATCTGCCGCTGCCGAAGCATCAGTTCCTGATATCTCTGATTCTTTGTTTCTTCATCGACCTGTTCATCCATCTCGCAGGCTTTGGTATCTTCTTCCGGCGAGAAAGTAAACGCGCCTAAAGAATCAAAACGGATCTCCTTGACAAGTTTCAGGGTATCGTTGAAAGTTTCCGGTGTTTCATGCGGAAAACCGACGATCAGCGTCGTTCTGATCACGGCGTCCGGGAAGTACTTTCGGATCAAGGCGATCTTTTCCTTGATCAGCTGCACGCTTCCCCTCCTGTTCATCAGTTTCAGGATCCGGTCATTGCCGTACTGAATCGGGATATCGAAATACGGAAGAACACGTCTGCATCTGCTCATTTCGATCAGAAGATCTTCTTCGATCTCATCCGGATACATGTAGAGAATGCGGATCCACTTGAAATCCAGCTGATCCAGTTCTTTGATCAGATCCTTCAAAGCAAATCTGCCGTAGAGATCGTGTCCGTAATAGGTCGTATCCTGAGCTACCACATTCAGTTCCTTTACACCCATCTGAAGAAGTCGTTTTGCCTCTTCTACATTCTCTTCGATAGAGAAAGAACGGCAGTTGCCTCTGATTAGAGGAATCGCGCAGTATGCGCAGCGGTTGTCACAGCCGTCGGAAATACGCAGATAAGCCGTATAGCTGCTGTTTACCAGCTTGCGGTTCTTGCCGTAGGTATTGATGAAGCGATGGCCGAACAGCTTTGAGAGAAGTTCGGGAAGACGGTCATAGTCCCTGATCGGTATAAACAGATCGACTTCCGGGAATTCTTTCAGGCACTCCTCATAATATCGCTGTACGAAGCAGCCGGTAACGATCAGTTTCTTCAGTCTGTCCTGCTTGTATGATGCGATCTCCAGTATCGTATCGATCGCTTCTTCTTTTGCGCTTAGAATAAAGCCGCAGGTATTGATCAGGATCGCCTCGCATTGTTTCAGATCATACTCGTACTCAAAGAACGGGTCATCGAAAAGAGCGATGATGTTTTCGCTGTCGACCAGATTCTTTGCACAACCTAATGAGATAAAACCAACTTTCATGTTAATTCACCAGCCTTGTCAGATTATTTGCCCATTTATAACTGTTATATCTTTTTAAAGTCAAAACGAATCTTACCACCTGTTCGATCTGGCACAGCAATACGAGTACTACGATATTCTCAATGCCCAGATAAACTCCGCCGAAGGCGATCGGTATCCCTATCGCATACATGATACCGGAATCGAGAAGATTGTAGATCCTTGAATCGCCTCCCGCTTTCAATGTACAGAACATGACATAGGTGAAGACTCTCAGGAAAGCCTTGAACCCATAGACGGCCAGAAGTCCTTTACAGGCGTTATAGGTAACAGGATCACTGATATGGTAAAGATGCAGGACTAAAGGGCTTAGCAAGACCATGAACAGCCATAGCAGCATACCCGCAAGAAATGACAGGCCAAGATGATAACGGGATTCCTCCTTGGCTTCTTCAATGCGCCCCCTTCCCAATAATGTGCCGGTAAGAATGGATACCGCTTCTCCATAACCCCAAACGATAAACAGAGCCAGCGAGAGTATTTCGGATCCGATATAGATCACTTCCATGGAAGAACTTCCCAGCATGCCGTAGGCTTTATTGAACAGCGACTGCCCGAATCCGAACAGCATTTCGTTGAATGCGATCGGCAGGATTTTCTGAATAAACGGCTTAATGAAACCGAGGTCAAACGAGAACATTTCTTTTAATCCCAGAAAGAATACAGGACCGGTTTTTACCGTATAGATGACTGCACCGGCGGCACAGATGAATTCGCTGGCCAGGATGGCCATGCCGGCACCCGCTACGCCCTGTTTGAATACAAAGATAAACAGATAGTTGCAGATGATGTTGCAGACGACATAACTCAGAGACATGATAAAGGTGACTCTGGTTCTGTGCATGGCCTGATACATGCATTTAAAGGATAATGAGAAACACATGAAGATGACCGATACCATAACGTATTTTAGATAGGTCCAGGAATACGGCAGTATATGGGTATCGTTGAGATAGAACAGCAGCAGTCTGTCGCCGAAAACGAAGGTAACAAAGATCCAGACGGCGGCATTCAGCATGGACAGCATCAGAAACAGCCCTTGAGTCCTGGCCATGTTTCTGTACTGTTTTGCGCCGAAGAACTGAGCACCGAATAATGCGGCTCCCGCTTCGATCCCCCACAGGAGATAATCGTGAAGGTTCAGGACGTTTACGGCATTCCCGACAGCCGTAACCATTCCGATCGAGGATACCATGATGGAACTTAGGATGGAACGGCAGCTCAGCATAAGCTGCGACAGGGCACAAGGAAGAGCTATTCTTAATACCTTCTTGTAGAAATCCTGATCCCCGATGTATTTCCTGAATTCCATATACCAATTATACAAAAGAAACAGGGCTATTTATCCCTGTTTCTCTGATTTTGTTTGTAGCGTTCAATCCTTTCTTCCTTAATCTTGGATTGGATGAACTCTCTTCTTTTTTTACGTTTGATTCTCTCTACTTCCTGGTTCTTTTTCTTTTTGTAGTTCGGTTTTACTTTTTCGTTCTTTCTGTAGAGTGTCTTGACGATCTCTTTTTCGTTCAGATCGGTCTTGAACTGTTTCTTTTTTGTCGGATTGCCGGCTTCTTTCCACTGTCCTCTCTTGTATTCCCTGGCAGTGAAACTGATTCCTTTTGATGCCAGGATCTTGATTTGAGGAATATCGCTTTCCTTATAAAGCAGATAACAGGTTCCATCTTTCTCGTTTCTGCCCGTTCTGCCGGCTCTGTGCATGTAAAACTGCAGCTGCTTCGGCAGACCAAGCGATACGACATGGGAGATTCCGTCGATGTCGATGCCTCTGGATGCAACATCCGATGCGATGACGTACGTATATTTCTTGGCCTGAAGATCCTTGATGGCTTTTTGGCGTTCTCTGGATTCCAGACCGCCGTGGATCAGCAGAGCCTTGATCCCTCTGTCGCTTAAGTACTGATAGGTTTCGTTCGCTTCGTCTTTTGTATTGGCGAATATCAGACATACATAAGGCTGAAAGCCGCCCAGAATGTCATAGAGCGTTTCCCTGTATTCTTTGTGCTTGCAGTTGATCAGAACATGTCTGATCCTTGGATCCCTTTTCTTATCGGTAACGACAACGGTTTTCGGATTGTTCAGGTATTTCCTGACGAAAGCGTGCAGTTCTTCCGGGAATGTCGCAGAAAAACACAAGACCTGCGGATCTTTCACCATGTGAGAGAATACCGCATCGATGTCTTCCAGGAAGCCGAATTCCAGAGTCATGTCCGCTTCATCGATGATGAACATCTGAACGAAATCGACTCTCAGGGCATTGGATACAAACAGATCCTTGATTCTGCCCGGAGTACCGATGACAATGTGCGGAGTCTTTTCAAGTTTGCTGATAGACCTGCTTTTATCGGTCCCTCCCGCAGCAAGCTGAATCCTCAGATCAGGAAAGACTTCCTTCATCAGCAGAGAATTCCGATAGACCTGATAAGCCAGTTCCCTGGTAGGCAGTGAAATCAGTACCTGCGTCTTGTCCGACTGCGGATTGATCATCTCCATGACCGGGATCAGATAGGCATGTGTCTTCCCCGTTCCCGTCTTGGATAGAGCAATGATGTCCTTGCGTCCGGAAGTGTATTTTAAAACCTCGTTCTGAACGGCCGTCAGTTCTTTGAAACCGTTCAGTTCAATGAATTTCTGCGTGCTTTCCTTGAGCTTTGTGTTCATCCTCATATATTCTACCATATTGTGTATAATGAGTTTATGGAAATAAGGAAAGTGGTTCCAAGCGGCTATTGCAAGGGTGTGGTGAATGCCATTCGTCTGGCAAAAAAGACCAGGGAAGAGAATCCGAACGAGAAGATTTACGTACTGGGAATGCTGGTACACAATTCCTATGTCTCAAAAGAACTGGCCGATCTGGGAATCATTACACTGGATGATACGTTCAAGAGCAAGTATGATCTGCTTGATGAAATAAACGACGGTATCGTTATTTTTACCGCACACGGGATCGCCGATTCAATCAAGGAAAAAGCCAGGGCTAAGGGTCTGCGCTACGTGGATGCGACCTGCGTGGACGTCTTAAAAACCCAGAATATCATTAAAGATTATTTGGGCAAGGATTACGATGTCATCTACTTCGGCAAAAGAAAGCATCCGGAAGCCGAAGCCGTACTGTCGATATCGGAAAGGATCCACCTCGTGACCGATGAAGAAGATCTTGATCATCTACAGATCGACAACGATAAGGTTTTTCTGACCAATCAGACGACAATGTCCTATCTGGAACTATCCAATCTGATGAAAGCCGCAAAAGAAAAGTATCCCGATATTGTCACAGAGGGTGAGATCTGCAACGCAACTTCATCCAGACAGCTTGCGGTAAGCAGTCTTGAAGACTGCGATCTTCTGTATGTCGTAGGCGATGTCAAGTCGAACAATACGGGAAAACTGGCGGATATCGGCAGAAAAAAAGGAATCAGAAAGGTTTTTCTGATTCAAAGCTATAAAGATATCGATATTGGGGATCTGAAGGATGTCGATAAGATCTATGTGACAGCCGGAGCATCTACCCCGCCGAAACTGATCGATGAGGTGATCTCCTTTCTATCTTCTCAGTCTGCTGATCAGCTTGCGGACTGAAATATCTTCCATGTCGAAGATCTTCTGCGGGATACCGAAGCCTACAGAAGCGAAATAATACACTACCAGCATCACAATTCCCAGACCTCCCATGATGAGGATATCTATTAATCTGCCGGTGATTCCGTTGACGAATTCAAACGGAATGATCCCGTGTATTGCCACCGCAGGAACAACCATAAACAGTGAAGACAGAACGATGAAGACGAAGCGGCGGGAAGCCTCTTTTACGTTGATATGGAAATTCTTCCGTAACGAATAGAAATACAGAACGATCTGAGACAGATAATACAGACCCGAAGAATAGATCATCCCATAGGCGCCAAACAGCCTAACCATCGGGAAGAACGAAACAAACTTGATCACAAAACTGATGATCAGGGTAATGATCGCGTCTTTTCTAAGTTTCAGGGACATCATGACCGATGAGAAGATCGGAGCGATCGTTCCCAGGAATATCTGAATGCAGCTTATGGCAAACAGTCTGGTTCCCAGCTGCAGGTTGTAGTTTCCGTACATGATGTAGTAGATGTCTTTGGCAAAGAAAACGAAGATGGCGATCATCGGGATCAGAATAAAGGATACGGTATCCAGAATCTGGTTGATCTGTTTTGTGATCCTTTGGTCATCGTGTTTTTCCAGAGATTCCGCCAGATACGGGACCATACCCGACCCGAAGCCAAGTGCCAGTACCGAAGGTATGTTGGCGATCTTTGCGACATTGGCCTGCAGGATTCCGGATGCCAGTTTGGCGTTCTCGTAGATCGACGGCCCGTTGACCTTGCTCATGTAATCCAGGAAGAATGTCGTATTGACCAGAGGCCCTGCTGTTCCCAGGAACGAAATGATGACATAAGGAATGCCCAGCGTCAGGATCTCTTTCAGAATGTCTTTCTCCGAGCACTCCGCTTCGCTTTCCTGCTGCTTTGCCAGCTCCTGTACCTGCGAGACGTCCTTCTTGCTCAAGGATACGGTATATACATAAGCGGCAATCGCTCCAAGAGATGCTGCCGCGATTGCTACATAGATTGCCCATATGGCCTTAAAGGAAAGCAGTCTGACGAAGACGTATGCAAGCAGAAGGATAGAGAATACTCTGACGAACTGTTCCAGCACTTGAGACGAGGCATAAAGATCCAGACGTTTCAGTCCCTGTACATAGGCTCTGACTGCGCTTAACAGCGGTACGATGATCACTGCAATCGCCAGGATATTGAACATGATCCTGAGACTGCGGATGTCTTCGATCGGAGCAGAAAAACCCAGAGACTGTCTGGACAGCGGATCGGCAATCAGAAGCAGCACCAGAGCTACTGCGACCGATAGACCGGCGACAATGCCTGTACCGGTTTTGCGTACCGTCAGTACGGTCTTGTAGTCGTTCTTGGAACTGTATTTCGCCACCAGGGAAGCAATCGCAAAAGGTATGCCTGCCTGAGAGATCTGCAGCAGCAGATCGTAATAGGTATAGACGATGGAATAGAAAGCCATGTTGGCTTCCCCTGCCAGCTGCGACAGTGGAGAGTAATAAAGAAGTCCCAGAAGCTTTGAAACAAAAATGCCAAAAGAGCTTGTTAAAGCTCCCATCAGCAGCGACTGTTTCATTTTTTCTTTATTCATTTATCTTCCCTCGTAGCTGACATCAAGTTTAATATACTCGGAATGAGCCGTCGTATGATCGGCGTTCTTGAACTGTACAAAGATATAAAGTGTCGTCTCAGGAGAACTGCTGACGCCGGAAGCCACGATACCCTTGACATATCCCTTTTCCGGGTTGGACTGGTTCGGGATCATGTTGTATTTGGTATCTTCAAAAATACCGACATTGGCAGCCATGTTGCTGAAATAGTTTACGCCTTTTTCGATTGCCAGCAGTTCAACATCATACATCGCCAAACGGGGATTGTCGATCGTAATGTAATATCGGTATCCCCCATCGATTTTCGCCATGTCGGCACCGATGTCAAAATAGCCGGATTCCTCCGCAAACAGTTCGTGTTCCTGAAGCGTTTCGACCATGAGAACGTAACGTTCATTCGGATCGGCTTTTTTTCTGCCGATTTCCCCGCAGGAACAAAGCAGGATCAATGCGGACAGGACCGTAATGATTTTCTTAGAATTCAACTGCATAATAGAATTTCTTGCCCTTTTTTATGATTGTCAGTTCCTGGTTGAACGCATCTTCTTTTTTCAGGACGAAATTGAGATCCGTTGTTTTCTCTCCGTTGACGGAGATGGAAGATCCGCTGATCAGATCTCTTGCTTCCCTGTTGGAACGGCAGGCACCGATGCTTACCAGCGTATTGATCAGAGGTGAACCGTCTTCGATGTGCACTTTTTCCAGATCGGCAGTTCCCTGCTTCAGTTCTTCATAAGTCAGGTCTTTCAGATTGCCCCTAAAGAAAGTCTCGGCAATTCTTACGGCTGATTCGTATGCTTCAGAGCCATGCAGGAAAGTGATGACTTCTCTTGCCAGAGCTTTATGGGCTTCTCTTAATTCCGGATGCTCATTGTTGGAGACTTCCAGTCTTTCGATCTCTTCCTTTGACAGGAATGTCAGGAATTTCAGATAATCGATGACTTTGCTGTCCTCGGAATTGATAAAGAACTGATACATTTCGTATGCCGATGTCTTGTTGATGTCCAGCCAGATCGCCTTGCCGTTGGTCTTGCCGAACTTCTGCCCGTCGGCTTTGGTCAGTAAAGGCATCGTAAAGCCGTACGCTTCCTTGCCCAGTTTCTTTCTGATCAGTTCAATACCGGCGGTGATGTTGCCCCATTGATCCTGTCCGGCTACCTGCAGCGTTACGTTGCGTGTCTGGTAGAGGTGCAGAAAGTCGTATGCCTGCATGGTCATGTAGGAGAATTCCGTATAGGTAATGCCTTCATCCAGCCTTCTTCTGACGATGTCCTTGTTCAGCATGTAACCGATATTAAAAAACTTGCCGACATCTCTGAGCCAGTCGATATAGCTGAAGTCTTTCAGCCAGTCGTAGTTGTTCACAACTTCAAAACCGAAAATATCGGATGCCTGTTTCTTGAGACATTCGTAGTTGTGCTCGACTTCTTCTACCGTGATCATCGGTCTTTCGGCATCCGGTTTCGGATCGCCGATCAGGCCTGTCCCCCCTCCTACCAGAAGGATCGGATTATGCCCGGCATCCTTCAATCTCTTGGAGATGAGGAACGAAGAAAAATGACCGATATGGAGAGAATCTCCAGTCGGATCGGTTCCGATGTAGAAAGTCAGTCCGCCTTTATTCAGCAGATCTCTTATTTCAGGTGAGGATTCATCTTTGATCAGACCTCTCCACACCAGTTCTTCATAAATACCCATATATACCTACCTCTATTGTCTGGTCGTATCCTTCGGAGAATACAGGATGTCCAGACACTTTTCTTTTTCTTCAACGTTTTCGTCTTTCAGCATCTTTGTCATCAGCCGCATGGAGATGGCTCCCAGATCATAGGACGGCACGACAAAAGAACTGATTTCCGGGCGTACGGACGATGTATACTTGCTTTCGTTCATGCAGACAAGCTCCATGTCTTCCGGAATGCTGATTCCGTGTCCTGTTGCGGCATTGAGCGCTGCCAGGGCCTGAGAGTCTCTGTTGGCGACGAATACCTGATGCTTGTGATTCTTGAAATAGGATTTCAGGAACTTGTAGGTGGAACGGTTGTCTCTGGATACTTCAACAAATCCCTTGTATTCCAAATCGTGTTTCCTGAATGCCTCTTCTGCACCCTTACGCATAAAAGATGATACAAGATCGTTGCGGTAATCCTGCAGGATCGCAATATCGGTTATGCCTTTCTCCAGGTAGCTGTCGCACAGTTCAAAGACGGCTCTCTCGTAATCCACATAGACTGAACATATGTTATCAGATGAGATCTTGTTCCCGATCACTACCATCGGGATACTGTATTCTTCAAGGAGTTTCACGGAATCGTCAAGATCCTTATCCGCATAGATGATGACGCCATCAACGCGCGACTTGATCACTTCATCGATGATCTCTTTGATATCGGTTACCCCTTCCGTAATGGTATGAAGAAAGACATTGTACTCGTAGATCTTGGCAACATCGCATAATCCGTTGATTGCCCTGCTAAAAAAGGATACGGAAGTGGAAGGAAGGATCAGCCCGACTGTAGTCGTTCTCGACAGAGCCAGTCCCTGGGCGATCGCGTTTGGACGATATCCGAGTTTCGTGATGGCTTCTTCGACTCTTTTTTTTGTATCTTCTTTTACGACATTAGATCCATTAATGACTCTTGATACGGTAGCAAGCGAAACATGCGCTTCTTTTGCCACTTCGTAGATCGTTACCTTTTTCATTTCTTTTCTCCACGCGGCGACAGCCAGCTTTTTAATATTTCAACAGCCTTACTGTCCATAGAATCGGGAGCAAATCCCGTATTGTCGAAAGAACTCTTCTTTTCCGTTCCTTCCGCATAACCGCCGAAGCCTTCCGCATGGTCGAAAATACTTTCCATGCCGGATTCAATATCATCCGTAAATGACGTTTTCTTATTCTGACTGCTCAGTTTCCCAATCTTACCAATGGCATTGTTGTAAAGCGTTTTTGATTTTTCTATTACTGTGGTCAGACTCTTATAGACTTCTTCGGGGTCGTTCTGTTTTGAAATCGATTTACCGACTTTCGTAATCACGCCGTTCAAGGCGCTCACGGCCTTGTCTCTGACTTGAAAAGCTTCCTGTCTCGCTGAAACATCGCACTGATCGGCAGCAACGCTTATCTCTTCGATTTTATGCTTTAGATCATCGATAACCGCTCTAACAGTATTCTCAACGTTATTGTTCATCTTATCCTCCTATGATATCTTCAGGGCTCGGTTCTTTCAGTTCATCAGTTTCTTTGGAAGATTCCTTCATAATCTCAGAAATCCTCTCTTTTACTTCTCCGGCACTCTTCGCGACGAATTCCTTTGCGTCTTTCACCGCTTCCAGCGTGGCGTCATGCGCCCTGTCGACTGTGCCGGATACCTTAACAGCCGTATCCAGAGGAGCCTGTACTTTTTCGATCGATTTGTCAACCAGATCGATCGTACCGTGCGTTTTTAAAAGCGTAGCATCTACACTATCCATGACTCTGATCAGCTTAATCAGCAGAACGATCAGACAGACAAGACTTGCTGCACCAAGGCTCGGCAGCAGATCCTTGCATAAATCTCTTAAAGCCAGTATAAAAGCGTCCATATTCTCACCATCCTTACTCTTGTATTCTAATCTAAAATGAAAATATTTTCAACGGAATTGTATGCCTTTACAAAAAAAGATTAAAGCAATTCTTTAACCTTTTCTGCAATATTGTAGATATCTTTGCTGGACATGAATACCAGGCATTCTCCCCTGTATTCGGCCAGCTGTCTTGCTCCTTTTTCGTCTTCGCTTAAGACATGGCTTCCGGGGATCATGTCCGCCAGATATGTGATGTCGATATTCGTTCCGTCCTGCTTGTCGTCGATGGAAGTGAAGTCCAGAAGATAGATCTCGTCGGCCAGCGTCAGAGCATCCTTGAACTGCTCCGCGAAATACTTTACTCTCGAAGCCCGGTGCGGTTTAAAGATGGCGATGATCTTCCGGTCCGGATATCTCTTTCTTGAAGCCTCGATGGTAACCTTTACTTCCGTCGGATGATGCGCATAGTCGTCAACGAAAACCGTATCCTTGTACTCTTCTATGACATATCTTCTCTTAGGTCCTACAAACAACTGCAGGGCTTCTTCGATCTTATCGTGATCAAAATGCATGTAGTTTCCCAATGAAAGAATGCCCAGCAGATCAATCAGCAGATGATCACCGACAAAAGGAACAGCGTAATGATGCAGCTTTCTGCCATGATACATCAGATCGAATGATGTCTCGGTGCTGTCGCTGACGACATTTTCCGGATAATAGTCATTATTCGATGTCAATCCAAAAGAATAGGCAGGAACACTGAAATTCAGCTTACGACACCATTCATCATCGCCGTAATAGAATACAGCTTCCTTAACGTGGTCCACAAATTCCTGATAGGAATTGAAATAATCGATCTCATCCTTGAAATAATCAACATGGTCGATTTCGATATTGGTGATAACGGCATACTCCGGATAGTAGGCAAGAAAATGTCTTCTGAATTCATCCGACTCGACACAGAGGTATTCGCTGTCTTTCGTCAGATACCCTTCTCCATCTCCGATCAGATAACCGGTCTTCCTGAATGCCGAAAAGACGGTTTTTGCCAGAGTCGTCGTCGTAGTCTTGCCATGAGAACCGCAGATACTGATGCTCTTGTAGTTTTTCATCAGTTCGCCAAGGAACTCGTGATAACGGTAGCACTTGCACAGTTTTCTGGCCCGGATCACTTCCGGGAAATCCTCCAGGAAGGCGTTGCCGATGATTACCGTGTAACCTTCCTGAATATTGTTCTCATCAAAAGGAAGGATCCGAATCCCTCTCTTTACCAGCTCATCTTCCGTAAAAAAATGCTTCTCAAGATCAGAACCGCAGACTTCATAGCCCAGATCATGAAGCATAACAGCCAAAGAGGCCATTCCCGTGCCTTTAATTCCGATAAAATAATACATCACTCATCTTCTCCAAAAGCGTCATCAAAGAGATCCATGTCATCGTCATAGCGGCTGTAACGTTCGTCTTCATTCAGAAGAAGACGATGCAGTTCTTCCTCGTCGTATGGTTCCGGTTCCGTTTCTTCACCCTTTTCGTTCTTCAATACACTTTCCCTTGAAGCGTAGCCGTAAATCGGGGAAGTGATGATCTCCAGATGAGAGTCTTCGGGTTTATTGATCTGCGATTCGTCTATATCCTTCTTGCTTTCATGCGGCTTCTCTCCACCTTTCAGGACACCAAAAATCGGTGAAATCTGGGTAGAGAATTCATAAGGTTCACCTGTCCTGGACTCCGGCTTTATGGTTTTCGGTTCATCCAGATCAATAAAAGCCGACTTCTCGGACTTGTGATAAAGGATATCTGCAGCCTTAATCGTATTGTCTTCTTTTTTCTTGTTCGGCCTGTCTTCTACCAGCGAAGAAGAATCATCGTCCTCGTCGTCTTCCGGTTCAAACAGAATATCGATAAACTTCTTTTTTATTTCTTCTTTCATAGCGATCTCTTTCCCTCATTTTACACCATTTCAGCGGTGATACAATGATTATTCTCCCGATTCCGTTTCATCCGTTTCCTGCACGAAATCGTTGATCGAACCGTTGACCGGCATGATCGTTTCAAACAGATTTACCTGTTTCTTTTGGTAGTCGATTACATCGATTGTTGAAAAATCGGCGAGTACTGCAGAGGTTCTGACTTCAGCGCCTCTGGCAATCAGAAAAATCCTTGAAGCCAGAGGAATCAGATCGTTTTTTTCTCCGTAACCGTAGAAGATCAGATCTTTTGTCAGAAAATGCAGCAGGTATTCTTCGCCATGCTCATAGATGCGGAAGATATACTCTTTATCGTTTCCTTCATCATCCTTGTATGTTCCTTCTTTTTTGTAGAAGAGTCTGCTTTCATCAAAGAAGCCTTCTGTTTCCAAAGGAAGTTCGTCATAGTATCTCTCGTTTATGATGCCGGAAATGTTGATGTCCAGGATGACCCTGGAACGGTTATACGTCAGAACGCAGGAAAGTTTATCTGCCGATTCTTCGCTGATGTCGCTTGGAAGATAATAATCCACATATTCCGTAAAGTTGTTATGTCTTATCTTTTCTGCTGATTCGGCACCGCCGAATACGGCGTCCAGTTCTTTTTTCAAATCGCCGTGATTTGCGCAGGAACACAGCATCAGACACATAAAAACAAGAAAAACTCTTTTCATATTTTTATTCTAACATATTATGGTTTTTAAAACTGAAATACCCGGTTTTGCCAATGATGATGTGGTCCAGAAGAGGGATTCCCATCATTTTTCCGGAAGAAGACAGTTTTCTTGTCAACTGAATGTCGGCATCCGAAGGACTGACGTTGTCGCTTGGATGATTATGCGCAACAAGCAGGCAGGAAGACTTAAGAAGGATCGCTTTTCTTAATATCTCATCTACGCCTACGGCAGCGCTGTTCCTGTTTCCCTTATACAGAACTTCCGATTTGATGATTCCGCCTTTCCCATTCAGATATACGACAAAAAATTCTTCCTGCGGGGAATAACCCAGGCTGGCCCTGAGCCATTCTACGACTTTCTTCGGTTCATTCAGCTGAGGTTCGGATATCGTTTCCAGCCTTGTAAGCCTTTTTGCAATCTCCAGAATAGCCATCAGTTCCAGAGCCTTGGCTTTCTTGATTCCTTTGATCGAAACAAGTTCTTCATAAGACAGCGTCATCAGATTGGAAAAGCCGTTTGCCGTATCCAGGATCTCCTCGGCCAATTCAAGGACGTTCTTGTCCTTGTTTCCTGTTTTCACCACCAAAGCGATCAGCTCGCTGTTATTAAGTGAAGAAATGCCGTACATCAAAGCCTTTTCCCTGGGCATCATTCTTTCACTCACAGAAATACCTCCTGTTGTTCAAATCCTTAAGCGTCATCTGCAGACTGCAGTCCTCATCCGGGAACAGATCGTATTCCCTGACCAGATAGCCGTTTTCATAGTGATAGGAATCATCCAGCTGGCTTTCAAGAAAAGATCTTTTTTCTTCATCATAAAGAAGCTTGTGAGGCAATTTAAAAGCCTCTCTGACATGAAAGGCAAGAATCGTATCATTCACAGCATTCAGATTGATTGTTATGGAATCATCATTGGAATAACGGCTGCAGGCATATGTCCGGTCATTTCGGCATCCGCTCAGTAAAATCAGTAGAATAATCAGTTTCTTTTCCATCTTCGAATAAACTGATGATAAAGAAAAACGCAGATGAAAGCACCGCACATATCGATCAGAACATCTACCGCGCTTCCGGAACGTCCCGGGACAAACAGCTGATGAAACTCATCGCCAACCGCAAAGAAGAAACAGAAAATCAACGACGCTGAAAAGGTCCTGTTTTTTAGTAGTTCTCTGGCATTCATGGATGCCATGATGCCTAGAACAAAGTATTCAAAAACATGTGCCGCCTTTCTGACATAAGCGATATGCTCAATCAGAAAAGAAGCGATCGATTCGCTGTTGGTCTTGTAAAAGACAAGCGACAGAAATTCGGTAGTATAGCCGACACCGATATCCGATACTTCTGTAGACAGATCGGCAGGCTGGCTGGACAAGTAGAAAATCAGCGTCATCCACAGCAACAGAAGAATCATTTTAGCAGTCTTTTTCACACGACCATTTTATCACTACTGCAGATATTCAAACAGTTCCGATCCTTCATTCAGCCTGCTTAACAGATCCCTGCTGTAGGTGCCGGATCCGGCAACGATTCTGATCTCGCCCACCGTTAAGGCTTTATTGATAATGCTGACATCATCACGGCCAACCGCCAGAGAGATGATTCCGACTCTGCTGTCGCTGTCGTAATTCAGGATCTGTTTCCCGTTTGTGTCATAAAGCCCGATGATCCGGCAGTATTCCAGCAAAAGATCGCTGATCGGCTTATCGTTCGTATTGATCGTCAGATACAGATCCACGTACATGCCGGCATTCAGATTTCCGGTATTGACCTTTACTTCACTGACATAGATGTCGTAGGCTACCTGTCCTTTCAGCAGAAGCGTATAAGCAAGATCCTTGATATCAGTTTCCAATGCACTCTTATAGAATAGCGAACCCTTGGGAATAGAATATGAAAGACGGACATACTTGCCAAGAACATCCTCTTTCTTCAGATATACGTCATCGCTGAGAAACTCCTTTGAAACTTCAACTTCTTTCAGATCTTTTTCACTGATCAGGGTTCTTTGAGCGATTTGATGGGAAGCCACATATGTTTTGGTATAATTCTCTGTATACTTCAGATAGGCGCTTACGGACAGATACAGGCATATCCCGGCAACGGCAGTCGGAATCATGAACATCAGAATTCTCTTTATCATCCTTTAACCTCCTAATCATTATTCCCGGAAAAAGGGCCGATTCCTAAATCAAAAACATAAAAAAGACTTGTCTCTGAGAAATAAGTCTCCTGTTTATTAATGAATTGATGGATCAGTGATCGATCCTTCAGTTTTTGCTGAATGATCGACCGTTTCCGCTTATAGTTGTGGTTCACTGTTGAAATCGTCTATCAGATGGATGCTGAAAGTCTTTACAGAGAACTGCCGGAAAAACTTAGACAGATATAAAAGACAGCCTAGGCTGTCTTTTTCTCTTTTGAATCTTTTTTTAACCGGTATTCTGATTTCAGTCTTTTTTGTTCAAAGGCTGATTTATCCTCTAAATCCGTAGCCGTCATTGTCATCCACAATATATGTGCATTCCGGCAGCATCTGTCTTAGTGTAAACTCTTTATACTCCGTTTCTGATTTCGCGCAAATGATGATGAATTCATCCGGTTTGCAGAATTCGGACATGACCTGACGGCAGACGCCGCACGGGGTGCAGTAGCCTTCGGACCCTCTGACTTCATCTCCGCTAACAACGGCAATCTTCTTGAAACTGTAGACGCCTTCGGAAATCGCCTTAAAGAAAGCTGTTCTCTCGGCACATACCGTAGCGGTAAAACCGCCGTTTTCGATGTTGCAGCCTTTATACACCTTTCCATCATCCGTCAGCAAGGCGGCTCCGACTTTCCAGTGCGAATAAGGCGCATACGCCTTCTCTCTGGCTTCGAACGCCAGTCTGATCAGTTCTTCATTGCTCATTTATTTCTCCTGTTTCCTGTTCCACTTAAAGAACTCTTCAATCAGTCTCGTATGATTGCCTTTCACGATCAGATGATGATTGCCGATCGAATCCTTCAGGAAGTAATCGACAGATTTTTCCAGCTTCAGCAAGATCTGGGTCCGGCAAAGATTGTATTCCGTAAGATTCTTCAATAGTTCTCCGCCCGTTACGAAGTATTCATCCATCATGCCGTTGCACTTGAAGACGGTGACCGGGCCTTCGGCAATATGTCCTCTGAAAGCAACGCCAAGCTGCGACTCGAAATGCGTCATGATCTCGAAGTCGTTCGGCATCGTGATAGGCAGCGTGCAGTGCGCGAATACGATCTGATTATGATCGGTATCGATACGACTCGGGTTGGCCATGAAGACAGGTTCGCCGGTCAGTTCTCCCAGAACAGCCATTGAGATCAAGGCAGGAACATCGCCTTCACAGGACGCATAGATTCCGTCGGAATTCAGTATTGCCAAAGCGGCGCAGCCGGTAGAATGAACGGTATCCAGCAGATCGAAACATCTTACGGTCAGACCGTCAAGACGATATTTGTCGGTGATCCTTCTTAAAGCACCGTAGATGTACATCGCTTCTTCGATCTCCTTTGAATCATAGCCCTTGGCCTTGATCATTTCCGTATACTTGTTGTCTGTATATTCTCTGCGTTTTATTTCTTCAAAGAATTCTTCCATCGTTACATCGACGATTTCAATGCCGTTTCTTTCTTTTGAAAGCTTTGCATCCACGTCGGACGAAATCAGCCAGTCGGAAGGCTTTCCGACTCTGGCAAAACGGAAACTGCCTAGACGTTTCTTTGCCTTGAAGACCTTGGCGAGATCCGTAATACGCTGAG
>JAFWFS010000026.1 GCA_017515475.1 Erysipelotrichaceae bacterium
ATCCTTTACCTGTCCGATGACGAAGGCCATGGCGGCCAGGGTGATCGGCTCCATCTTCGTCAGATACGGCAGGGAGTATTCGTTCGAGAACATGATGCCGTCGACTCCGCCGTTCTGCAGGGCGGCAACGTCGTGTCTGGCGCATTCGACGACCTTTTCCATTCCGCCTTCCTCGTCATAGTACGGGTCACCCGGCAAAGGCTGCAGGTGGCACATGGCGATGATAGGCTTTTTAACGTGGAACAGTTCCTCAAGCCAGTTGGAAGTGTCTTGTGTGAATTTCATCTTTTTTACCTCCTACCACACGCTTTTAACCATAAATCCGTTGTCATCCACTTTCAGCATAATCACGGTCTGCTGATTCTTCGCATTATAGATCCATAACGCCTTGGCCTTCTCATTGTACTCCCAATGATCGACCTCAAAATCAGGATCAATCCTGCAGGCTTCTACAAGCTCTTCAATCGTTTTTGTTGTAAAACCTCTATCTAACATCTTTAACCTCATTTCTGACGGCAGTAACGTTCTACTGCCAATTGCTTATCTGCAAAAACTCCTCTTCCTACTACCGCACAGTAGAGTTTTGAATCCTTTATCCTCTGATAGGTTTCATAAGTAACGCATCCGTCGATCCAGATTCTCTTTTTTTCATTCTCGGCCAGTTTCAGCGCAAACTCTTCCATCTCCGGCATATAATTCTGTTCTGCATCCCAATGTGCGGTCGTATTTACCAATATACTATCACAAACACTTATCAGTTCATCCAGTTCCGGACGAAGAAGATCCTCATCGCAGAGGTTGACACCGGTTCTGACACCGGCCTTCCTGAACTGATCAATAACGGCTAGAGGATCTTTCAGATGCGATACCTGAATGAACGTCACATCGCAGTTGCAGGCCAGAACCTCATCCAAATAATCCAGAGGATTCAGTACCTCCAGATGCATCGTTTTTTCCCGGCTTGAAGAGATCCTGCAGATCCCCTTCGCCATCTTCATCCCGAAAGAAATCCCTCCGACAGCAACGCCATCTTCGATATCGATGTGAATGTTGTCAAAATACGTATCGATGAATTTCACTTCATCCGCAATATGCAAGACATCCGCCGAAGCAATCGAAGGCGAAATCAGCATCATCTCTCACCCCGGAAAGCTTTTGCGAGATCCATCAGTTCTTTGACTCGGTCCTTGTCAACAGCATCGTAGAAGGAACCGTTATACTTTAAAGAAGTTCCAACAACACAGCCATCCGCAATACTCAGCGTCTTTTCTATCGTTGCCGCTTTCACGCCATTGGAAGCGAAGACCGGCTTATCCGTTACTTTCTTGCTTCGGGAGATCAGTGAATCGTCGATCGGTCTTCCTGCCGTCAGTCCGAATACCAGCATTGCATCCGGATTCATCGCAAAATCGACGCTCTTCACAACATCCTCGATCGGCCGTTCCGCAATCTGTTTCGCCCCTTCCGGAACGATAGTTGCCAAAAGTTTCAGATCGTCCAGATGCAGTTCCGCCTTATGACGCATCATTTCACCCATCGGTACAGAAGAGACCCCATCATCGGAAGCATAGGCACCGAAGAAAGTTCCCCGAATAAACTTTGCATCCACCGCACAAGCCAGATCGAAAGCCTTAAGCGGATCGACAGCAACGTTGACGCCGTAAGGGACTCTGATTTCCTTTTTCAGTTCCCCGATGATCCTGGCCATGCAGGCAATGGTGACCGGTCTGACATTGTCCGTATATGGAATAGAAAACTCATTGGTAAACAGAACGGCATCGATCCCGCCATCCTGCAGGGCATGTATGTCGTGTCTTGCCCGTTCCATGATTTTCTCCATTCCGCCTTCCGGGTCGTATTTCGGATCGGTAGGCATGGCCATCAAATGCATCATGCCGATGACCGGCTTATCCGTGCCAAACAGATCCCTCATCCACATTCTACAGATCTCCTCTGAATGCCTTGGCATTGGCCATCAGTTCTTCTACACGCGCTTTGTCTACCTTGTTGAAGAACTTACCGTCGACCTTGAGCCAGGTTCCAACGATACAGCCGTCGGATATCTTCAACATATCCGCAACGGTATGAGCCTTTACGCCGTTGGAAGCGAAGACCGGAGTATCAGTTGCGGCCTTGGCTCTGGTGATATTGCTGGTATCGATCTCGGCACCGGCATTGTTGCCGAATACCATAAAGGCGCTAGGAGCAATGGAAAATGTTACCGACTTTGCCACGTCTTCGATCGGCCGTTCCGCAACCTGTTTTGCTCCTTCCGGAACCAGAGTGGCGAGCGTATGGACGTTTCTGCAGCCGACATCGATGCGGTGGCGTTCGATCTCGCCCTGCGGATAGTTGCTGATGCCGTAGTCTCCTGCATAGGCGCCGAAGAAGGTCTCTCTGACAAAAGATGCGCCCACTGCTGCCGCAAGGTCAAATGCTTTATACGGGTCCATGGCTACATCTACGCCAAACGGAACCTTGATCTCACTCTTCAGTTCACCGATAATCCTGGCCATGCAGGCGATCGTGACAACCCTGACATTCTCGACATATGGTATAGAGAATTCGTTGCAGAACAGGACGCCATCTATCCCGCCGTCCTGCAGGGCATGAAGATCCTCTCTCGCTCTTTCCAGGACAGCCTCAACACCTCCTTCCGGATCATACTTGGGGTCGGTAGGCAGCGCCTTCAGGTGCAGCATGCCGATGACCGGCTTATCCGTGCCAAACAGTTCTTTCATCCACATAATTCTTTCCTCCTGTATTCATAGTTCTATTTCCTGAAAGGAATATACTTTCTTATCTGCCATTGATGTATCCTGTATCACTCTGGAAGCCTTAAGGCCTACCGTATAGATCCTGCTGGCTTTTCCTGCCCTGATGCCGTTATAGGAATCCTCGATAATCATCAGATCCTTTTTATCCAGTTTCATTTTCTCGGCTGCCAGATCATAGATCAGCGGATCCGGCTTGCTTCTTGGCAGACCGTGTCCCGAGATGACATGTTCAAAATAGTCCCTGATCTCCAGACTGTCCATGATGGTATAAAGATAATTGAGTTCTGACGAAGAAGCGATGCACATCCGGATCCCTTTTTTCCTGCACCTGTCCAGAAATTCGTAGAGACCCTTCATCGGTCTGAATTTCCTGATGTCGTTATCCTCTTCGTAGATCCGCATCGACTCGGTATTGAACTCTTCTATCGTTACCTGCAGACCGTATTTTTCAATCACTTCCGTGGCGATTGCATCGACGGTTTTTCCAATCACGTGCTGAAGCTCCTCAAAAGTCGCATCGATACCAAAACCGTGCAGGTACTTTATCAGAGCTTCAATGTAAGGAGGCTCGCTGTCGGTAATCACGCCGTCGAAATCAAAGATAATTCCTTTTATCATAAACACCGCAGGTCTCAAAAACCATTCTTCCTCAATCATACTTTTACCATCGTATAAACGGCTTGTAAATGAAGGCAAGAATTCAACACAGATTAATCTGTGCCTTCTTTAAGAATCTGTCGGCAGGCTTTTCTTTCCGATCCTGTGGCATTCTTAAGTTGACTGTGCAATAATAATGTTGATTTATCAACACAGTTCTTACATATAATCGACACAATCATAGACGTGTTTTGAATAAAAACAGCTGAATACGACACAAATTTGGAGGAGAAAAATGATAAACCGCAGAGAGAAGATCCAGGAATATATCCGCAGAAAAACAGAAGAGATCATCAAATCCGAAAAGATCGACGACAACGGCGTGATTGCGGAAGACATATCCTATGAGCTGAAGTTCGACCGTGCCAACGTATCCAGAGAACTCAACAACTTATGGAAAAACGGTTTTCTGATCAAGATCGCCGGCAGACCTGTCTTTTATCTTGACACGTCAGTCATCAGCCAGCATTACCCCGATGTCTACGTACCGACCTTTATTCCGAAGGAAAGCCATTTGAGCGACTATCTCAACGCTTCCAACACCTATACTTCTCCTTATGACAACGAACTGGATCTGGAGAAAATGATCGGAGCGGACGGATCGCTCTCTTCAGTCATCGCCAAGGCCAAGGCGGCAATCTATTATCCTCCCTACGGTCTTCATACTCTGATAACCGGAAATTCGGGAACCGAAAAATCGACTCTGGCCGATTCCATGGTTGAATACGCGATCAAAAACGGCATTAAAAACAAGAGATGTCCTTATTACGATATCGACTGCCGCAGAGCAAATGCCAATATCCAGCAGTTTGAAGAAAGACTGTTCGGCTATCAGGACGAAAACAGCAGAGAGAATTCCAGAAAAGGCATCATGGAGATGTGCACCAACGGTTTTCTTCTTCTGCAGAACATCGACTATCTGCCGCAGTC